>NZ_OZ034715.1:0-1369153 GCF_964026985.1 Wolbachia endosymbiont (group A) of Ischnus inquisitorius
TGGAAAGCGGCAAAACAACAATAGCGAAAATTATTAAGAGAAATGAGCCGGGTGGAAGAGTGCCTATCTGGCTAATGCGTCAGGCTGGCAGGTCTCTTCCTGAGTACCGCAAAGCAGTAGAAAATATGAATAATTTTATGGAGATATGCTACAACACAGATTTAGTGACAGAATTGACGTTACAGCCGGTGACAAGATTTGACATGGATGCGGCGATAATTTTTTCAGACATTTTAATAATAGCTGATGTTTTGGGTTGTGACGTGAATTTCGTACGCGGTGTAGGTCCAATAATAAAACCCGTGGAAAGTCCTAAGGAATTGAAGGGTCCACAAGAAATTGAAACTAAAACCTTACCAATTCTAAACGCTATAAAAAAAGTCAGAAGCCAATTACCAAAAGAAAAATCTCTCATAGGATTTGCTGGTGGACCATGGACAGTAGCCTCATACATCATAGAAGGTGGGAGCAGCAAAACTTTTTCCAAAGTATTAAATTTTTATCCTTCGTGTTTGAAGGAAATAATTGAACGAATAACGGAAGTAACGATTATTTATCTAATTAAACAGATAGAATTTGGAGCAGATGTTATTCAGCTATTTGACAGTAATGCTGGTGCGTTATCGGAACCATTGTTTAAAGAATATGTTATCGAACCAACAAAGAGAATTATCTTGGCAATAAAGGATAGATTTTCTGATTTTCCAATAATAGGTTTTCCAAGGTCTGCTGGAAATCTTTATAAAGATTACTGCGAACAAACAGGTGTATCTGCAGTAAGTATAGATTATAATGTTCCAATAAAATGGGCGAAAGCGAATCTAAACATCCCTCTACAAGGAAACCTTGATCCTAATCTTTTAGCCTATAATAAAACGGAAGCAATCAAAGAAGCAAAACGTATAATAGATTGCTTTAGAGATTTACCCTTCATATTTAATCTCGGACATGGAGTACTCCCTGATACTCCAGTTGAAAATATTGCTGCATTGGTAAACCTGGTAAAAAGCTACTAATACAATACACAAAATTCTAGCTTTTTTGTTGTACGGGGTTTATCATTTGAATTTAGCTTCAGTAAGATATGTCAGACCTTGCAAAAAGAATGTCCCTAATAAAACCATCACCTACGATTGCTGTAACTGATAAGGCAAATAAGTTGAAAAATGAAGGAAAAAAGATCTGTGTTTTAGCTGCAGGAGAACCGGATTTTGATACTCCAGATCATATAAAAAAAGCAGCTATTCAAGCAATAAGTGAAGGTAAGACTAAATATACTGCTGTTGATGGAACGCGTGAGCTGAAAGAAGCAATAATTAATAAGTTAAGAAAGGATAATAACCTCGAGTACACGCTTAACCAAATCTGTGTTGGTACAGGTGCTAAGCAGGTGTTATTCAATTTGTTCATGGCAACAATTAACTCTGGAGATGAAGTTATTATTCCAGCTCCTTATTGGGTTTCATATGTTGATATGGTAAGTCTTTTTGGCGGCTTGCCAGTTGTAGTAGAATGCAAACAAAATTTTAAACTGACAGCGGAATTATTGAAAAGCAGGATAACTAAAAAAACTAAATGGTTAATTCTTAACTCACCGAACAACCCTGCAGGAGCTGTGTACACATGTGATGAATTGAAAGACATAGCACAAATATTGCTTGAATATCCACATATGAATGTCGTTACAGATGATATTTATGAGCATATAATATACGACGAAAAGTTTTTTACTATCGCTCAGGTTGAGCCGAAGCTTTATGATAGAGTTTTTGTAGTCAATGGAGTATCAAAAGCCTATGCAATGACAGGCTGGAGAATAGGGTATATTGCAGGTAGAAGTGATGTGGTAAAAGCTATCTCTACGCTGCAGTCTCAAAGCACTTCTAATCCAAATTCGATAGCACAAGCAGCAGCAGCAGCAGCATTAAACGGTGATCATAGTTTTTTGAAAGAAAGAACAAGGATTTTTAAGAGTCGTAGAGATTTTATGGTGAAAGAGCTAAATTCTGCCCCGGGATTATCAGCGTCTGTTCCACAAGGTGCGTTTTATTTATTTGTCTCATGTGAAGGATTGCTCAGTAAAAGCACAAAAAGTGGTAAGATAATAAATAATGATTTAGATTTTACTGAATACTTACTGGGAGATCATTTGGTTGCTGTGGTTCCAGGAATTGCATTTGGTCTAGAAAATTTTATCAGAATTTCTTATGCAACCTCTCAGGAACAATTAGAAATTGGATGTGATAGTATTACTAAAGCGTGCCAGGAGTTAAAATGAAATAGACTATCCATAAGTTGTATATTTTGCCATACTTCGCCAAGGTTATTTTGAATGTTCTAACTTGTGTTTTTCTATGGAAGGCATTTTTATTGATTGAGCAAGTGTCTTTCTAATATTGAATTCCTCATTTTTTTCATTTTGTTGCAGTAAGTTAATGTTATTTATTTTATTTACTAAATCTTTCCCCTTTTCCAGAGTCTTTAAATCACTTTCGTTAATGTGATGTTCATTGTAAAATTCTGCAACAATTTCTTTTCTTTTCGGATAAGTATAGCTCTTTCCACAGAAGTCCGGATATGATAAGATTAAGGATAGATGGCGATAAGGAGGTTGGATGCCGGCAGCATATAGTTATGATTTAAGAAAAAAAGCAATGGAAGCACTAGACGAAGGGGAAAGCAGAGAAGCAGTGGCAGCAAGATTTAAAATTGGACGAACTACTTTGTGGGAGTGGCAGCAAAGAAAAAAAGAAACAGGCGACTTTCAGTCAAAAAAACTCGGTAATGGAGGTTACAATCAGAAAATTATCGACTGGAATAAGTTTATCGAATTTGCTAAAAAACACGGTAGAAAAACTCTGTCGGAAATGGCTAAACTTTGGGGCAACGTTAGTATCCAAACGATCCACCGAGCTCTCAGAAAAATTGGATTTACGCGCAAAAAAAGACATATGGATACAAGGAAAGGAACGAAGAAAAACGTGCTGAATTCTTAAAAATTATAGCAACAAAAGAACCAGAAAACTTAGTGTATATAGATGAGTCTGGGATTGATAACACGGAGGACTATCCATATGGGTATTGCCAGAAAGGACAGCGATTTTATGCCCTAAAATCTGGAAAAAAAACTCAACGAATCAGCATGGTTGCAGCCTTAAGTAGAAGAAAGATAGTTGCTCCATTAACATTTGAAGGCCACTGTAATATGGATATTTTTAATGGATGGTTTGAGCAATTTTTGGCACCGATCTTAGAACCTGGACAAACTGTCATTCTTGATAATGCTACTTTTCATAAGTCTGATAAGCTTATCAAGCTCGCTAAAGGAGTCGGTGCAGAAATTTTGTATCTGCCGCCTTATTCTCCAGATTTTAACAAAATTGAGCATCATTGGTTTGCTATAAAAAACAGAGCCAGGAAAAACATTCCTCTATTCGAATCCTTTCGTCGTGCTGTTGATTCTGCCTTCCTATGACCTATTCGGACTATTATGAGAAATGCTATAAGAGGTTGTCCGGAAACAAGTAAAAGGCTATAATATCTGAAATTTTAGTACGGGGTAAAGATGAGAAAAAAGTATCCAACAGATCTAAGCGAAAGGGAATGGGCAAGAATAGAAAAACACTTCAGAGTATCATACAAGAAAGGAGGAAGGCCGCAAAAGTATAGCAAAAAAGAAATATTAGAAGCAATTTTCTATGTATTGCGTACAGGGTGTCAATGGCGGTATTTACCAAATGATTTTCCGCTATGGAAGACTGTGTATGAGCAGTTCAGGCAATGGAAGAAGCAGGGAATTTTTGAGAAAATGAATTATGAAATTACAAAATATAGTAGAAGAAAAATAGGAAGGAATGAGCAGCCGAGTGCCTGTATAGTAGATAGTCAATCTGTAAAGACTACAGAAAAGGGGGGATCAAAGGCTATGATGGAAGTAAAAAAGTAAAGGGTAGAAAAAGGCATATAATTACAGACACTCAGGGTTTTATACTAGGTTGTTACGTAGGCGCTGCTAACGAAAATGATAGAGATGGTATTAAAATAGCATTAAACAATATGAGAACAAAATATACTAAAGTTAAAAAAATGTGGGCTGACATGGGATACCAAGGAAGAAATTTAAAGAATCACATAAAGGAAGAATATGACATAGATATTGAAATTGTTAAAAGGCCTCCATGTAGATTTTGGGTGCACAAAGATACGCCACCTGAGCTACTACCAACAAGAGAACAAGGGTTTAAAGTACAGCCAAGAAGATGGGTTGTAGAAAGGACTTTTGCTTGGGTTAATAGGAATAGAAGGCTATCGAAGGAGTATGATTTACTCACAACATCCACTGAGAATTTCATATACCTAGCTATGAGTAGGGTTATGTTAAAGAGGGAATATGCTTGAATTTACTAGTTTCCGGACAACCTCTAAGAGGTTGTCCGGAAACAAGTAAAAGGCTATAATATCTGAAATTTTAGTACGTGGTAAAGATGAGAAAAAAGTATCCAACAGATCTAAGCGAAAGGGAATGGGCAAGAATAGAAAAACACTTCAGAGTATCATACAAGAAAGGAGGAAGGCCGCAAAAGTATAGCAAAAAAGAAATATTAGAAGCAATTTTCTATGTATTGCGTACAGGGTGTCAATGGCGGTATTTACCAAATGATTTTCCGCTATGGAAGACTGTGTATGAGCAGTTCAGGCAATGGAAGAAGCAGGGAATTTTTGAGAAAATGAATTATGAAATTACAAAATATAGTAGAAGAAAAATAGGAAGGAATGAGCAGCCGAGTGCCTGTATAGTAGATAGTCAATCTGTAAAGACTACAGAAAAGGGGGGATCAAAGGCTATGATGGAAGTAAAAAAGTAAAGGGTAGAAAAAGGCATATAATTACAGACACTCAGGGTTTTATACTAGGTTGTTACGTAGGCGCTGCTAACGAAAATGATAGAGATGGTATTAAAATAGCATTAAACAATATGAGAACAAAATATACTAAAGTTAAAAAAATGTGGGCTGACATGGGATACCAAGGAAGAAATTTAAAGAATCACATAAAGGAAGAATATGACATAGATATTGAAATTGTTAAAAGGCCTCCATGTAGATTTTGGGTGCACAAAGATACGCCACCTGAGCTACTACCAACAAGAGAACAAGGGTTTAAAGTACAGCCAAGAAGATGGGTTGTAGAAAGGACTTTTGCTTGGGTTAATAGGAATAGAAGGCTATCGAAGGAGTATGATTTACTCACAACATCCACTGAGAATTTCATATACCTAGCTATGAGTAGGGTTATGTTAAAGAGGGAATATGCTTGAATTTACTAGTTTCCCGACAACCTCTAATTAATTTAAGATTGTAAACGGGTGCATACATATGTCCCATGCAACTATTCAAACGTATCGAGAGATGGGGCTAGTTTACCTTGATGGCTACGGTTGTAATACCAACTTTCATTCGGTCGCACACGCCCGTGATAGCCCTATTCCTATAGTGAGTAGGGTTATCTTTCCCTCTTATCTCTTTTATATCACATTTTTAACTTACAACTTTCTATGCTAGTTTGCTTGCTTACAAGCAAACTTTTCTGGATCCCAGTGTCTGGGCACTGGGATGATACCCTCTTGGATGGAAACCAGCGTCAGCTACTTGAATGACAGCAGTCCTACGTCATGCCGCCGCGGTATCTCTAGATCCCGCTAACACGTAGCGGGATGACGGTTGTCGTTTAGCCATAAATGTTTAAGAAGTTTACCAAACGAAAAAAAAGGCAAAAGAAGCCCCGTGGTTGGCTAATTACTTACATTATACTTTCAAGTATGGCGTTTTTTTATTCTAAACGCTTAATAACCGCGATTTAGTTGCTTTTAAGCCGCAACTAATCTAAATTATAAACATTAAGAAATTTACTAAACAGAAAAAAAGGCAAAAGAAACCCTAGGGTAGCTAGTTATTCACTATCCATTTTTTAAATCGGCGTTTTTTGATGTTTTAAATGCTTTATAAGCGCATTTCAGCTTATATTAGGTAAAAACCTAGAAATTTTATAAAGACATAAGGTGCACATAGTGCAAAAAATTAAACATGGGACGCCAGATACGTGAGTTTTTTTGTCACTTAATCTGTACAGAGAAGATAAATAAATAGCTTCAGTTTCATGATAAGGGGGCTGGCGAAGGATGTCAAGTAAGTTTTTTCGTTTCTATTTCCAATAAAAGTTTGTATGCAATAACACAGAAGCATGCACTGCTATTCCTTCATTTCTTCCAATATAACCTAATTTCTCTGCAGTGGTTGCTTTGATATTTACAAATTCATCATCAATTTCTAATGCTTTTGATATGAATTTCTTCATTTCTACTTTGTAAGGCGATATTTGAGGCTCTTCACAAACTATAGTAATATCTAAATTAGACACGCTGTACCCTTTTTCTTTTGCTTTTTTAGCAGCAAAGTCAAGAAAGTGAGATGAATTGCAATCTTTCCATTCAGAGGAACTAGGAGGAAAGTGCTCTCCTATGTCGCCACATCCCAGTGCTCCGAGTATTGCATCAACGATTGCATGTATTGCAACATCACCATCAGAGTGCGCTTCTATTGCCATGTTGTGTTCAATTTTCACACCGCAAATTTTTATAAAGCTTTCAGCACCATTTTGAACTTTAATGAACTTATGTATATCATAACCGGCTCCGACACGAAATTTTGGCTCTTCAAAAAGAAGCTTTGCCATATTGATATCCTCTTTTGTGGTTAACTTAAAATTGCTTTTCTCACCTTTAATAATCGCAACATGTTTTTTGTGCTCTACCATTAGTGATGAATCGTCAGTAAATTCTTTGACTGATTGATGGCATGATAATAATTCTTTGAAATTAAAAATTTGAGGGGTTTGTATGGCTCTGAGCTTTCCTCTTGAAATCGTAGATTCAATAAAACTATTACTCACCAATGACATAGTGTCTTCAACTTCTATTGCTGGAACTACTCCTGTATATTGATCATTAATCATAGATTCAACCAAGTTATCTATCAGAACATCTGACACAAAAGGCCTACAAGCATCGTGTATAACTACAAAATCTGGGTTAATTTTTTGTAAGCTTTCAAGCCCTAGTTTAACTGAACTTTGCCTGTTTTCTCCTCCGTATACAGGGCTTAGTAATTTAGTGTCTGTAATTAGTGATATAGCTTTCTCATAGAAACTTTCATGGTCTCTATTAATTGCTATTCTTATGTAATCTATATATTGGTTAGCCAGAAATCTTTTAATTGTATGAAATAAAACAGATTTACCTGCCAGTTTTATATATTGCTTAGGAATCGTAGAATTGCATCTACTGCCTACTCCCGCTGCAACTATTAATGCTGCTATTTTGTATTTCTTAGCGCACATATTTCTTTTTGTAGAAGCTTTTCTCTCTATCCAAGATTCTTTCCGAAAAATAAAATTTCTGACATCATATAAAAGTTACTTCCCCTATTAACTAGCATAATTATAATAGCAAAAGAGATATTTAGAGAGCTCAAAATCTATCTTTGCCTGCGGATTAAACAACTAAATTTTAGTAAAAAATGATAGTATTACAAATCGTAAAATACTTTCAACATAGGAAAAATAAATTGCATATTTTTCAGTAAATTAGCTATGCTAAACACATGCAAAAACGTCATATAACTATTTGTTTCATACTGCTTTTTATAATAGGGATGTTATTCCTGATGCGTCCTATGATTTTTCCATGTTTAATATCTATTATTATTGCATATTTGTTTAATCCGCTAGTAGTCAAGTTTGAAAAGTATAGAATACCACGTTCATGTTCTGTAATTTTTATAATACTTATTTTATTAATAGCTTTTATACTAGTCATAACATTTGTTTTACCTATTATATATGTTCAAATTACTTCAATATTAAATTTCTTAGTGAGTAAAGTGCCTTCATTAAAGTTTAAAGTAATCCCCTCTGTATTAGAATTTCTTAATATGAAAATCGAGGATAGCTTATTTGATCATTTATCTAAAAATCTAGCAGAAAATTACAGCAACTATGTATCTTATTTCATGAATGCTCTTGATATTGCTAGTAACTTTATAATCCAAGTGTTAAGTTCAAGCTTTAACACGGTATCATTAATGGTGATTACTCCTGTAGTGTTTTTCTATATATTACGTGATTGGCCTTTAATTATAGAAAAAGCTAATAAATTAATCCCTATTCCTTACAGAGGAAAAATTGCAGATTATTTTTCCAAAGTGGATTTCATTATATCTAATTATCTAAAGGGGCAGGTAAATGTATGTATTGTCATGATGGTCTTTTACTCTGTGAGCCTGAGCATAATCGGATTGGAACACTCTATTGTTATTGGAATTTTATCAGGAATGTTAACGTTCATACCTTACGTAGGGCCATTATTATATACCATTATTGGGTTTTTGAGCGCTATCACTCAATTTAGTGGATGGTTTGAAAGTGCTGCCGTTTTGCTATTATTTGGTGTTGGACAATTAATAGATTCAAACATATTAGTTCCTTTATTAATAGGAAAAAAAGTTCATATACATCCAACTGTAATTATTCTGGGAATTACTATATGCGCTTCATATTTTGGATTTACAGGTATATTACTTTTTATTCCAATAATAGCAATGTTCAATGTATCAGTAGAATATGCAATCAATAAATATTTTAAAAGTGAGCTTTATAAAAACGGCTAACAGACCTTTTGCATAATCAATTTATGGTAAGAGGAGAAATGAGCCCAGAATACCTGACACATTTGAGGAGCGTAAGTAAATTTTTGCGCAAAAATTACTACCAGAAAGAGGTTACGTAAGAGGCTTAACGTGCAATTAAATTTATTTGACAATAATCGAGCTGATTATAGTCGGCAAAATTACATCATCTTAGATGAAAATAAGCACGTATATAATTCGGTAGTTAATGATTTATCTTGGAAATGTCTGATTCTTTTTGGACCTAAAAGCTCCGGTAAAACTCATCTTGCTCATATTTGGCAATCAATAAACGATGCAATCTTTATCAATGTGAATAACTTCGTAAGCGAGATTAGGTATAGCGATGCTTTTATTTTAGAAGACGTACAAAACATTAAAGATGAAGCAATGTTATTACATTGTTACAATTACATGAAAGAAAACGACAAGAGGCTGCTAATCACTTCTTCAATTTCACCAAAAAAGCTTAACTTCAAATTAAGAGATTTAAGTTCTCGAATATTATCAACTATCAGCGTAAAAATTTTGCCTGCAAGCGAGGAATTATTAAGAATTATGCTAATAAAACGATTTTCAGATAAACAGTTAAAAATTGATTTAAAAGTGATTAATTATATTTTAGCAAGAATAGAACGTTCTTTCTATAGCATTGATAAAATTATAGAAAAGATAGATAATGAATCTATAGGGTCAAATGTGACCGTTCCTTTTATTAGCACTTTATTAAAAAAAGATGCCATTTGATTTCTTCTTTTGTAAAATACTCATTGTGTATATTAAAAATTTATTAACACCCATAACACTCACGTAATTGAAATCTCCACCTGTCTATGTTAGAATTATAATAAATGTTATGTTATAATAAATATAGATAGATACAGCTAAGAAGTATTCTATATTTATAGTAGAGCTCACTTTATAAGGTGTTTTTTATAGATTTAACGTTATAATTTAACTATGATAAGAGTAAGATTAAATTTAAGAAAAAGGTTAAAGCAAAAGTTTGTGATGTTCACTCTATTGATAAATGCTTTATTTGTCTCATATTTTCTCATAAGAAACACAGGGAACACTTCTAATCACATTATAGCCAAAGAAATAAATATAGGAACTGATAATGAAAAATAAACAGTCGCAAAATAAAAAAGAAAATCTTTACATAACATATTACATAGATGCTTTAGCTTCAGAGAGGTCCGCTGCACAAAATACTCTGGAAAGTTATCGTTCGGATTTACACCAGTTTGAAGAATTTTTATTGGAAAGCGGCACTACCTTGGTTGGTGTAAACAAAACCAATATTAAAGATTATGTGAAATCTTTATGTACACAAAAAAAATATAAAAGTAGCTCTACATCAAGAAAAATATCCGCTATGAAAAATTTTTACAAGTGTCTATTTAATGACGGAATAATAGATTTTAATCCAGCGCCGGCTAATGATGCTGAATTAAAGAATCCAAAAGTTTCTCGTCCTTTGCCTAAGTATTTAAGTGTCGAAGAAATATTTTTGCTAATGGACACAGTGAGAAAATCAGCAAGCGAATCGAATAAAGAGATAAGCAGTAAAAGGCTATGTGCGATTTTAGATATCCTTTACTCTTCTGGAATGCGTGTTTCTGAACTAATTAGTATGAAATTATGTGAAGTGTCACATTTAATAAACAGTAATAACAAAGAATGCTATATAATAATAAAAGGAAAAAGTGGTAGAGAGAGGCAAATTCTTTTTAATGAACAAGCATTGCAGAGCCTTAGAAATTATTTATCAGTTCGTGATAATCTGATCTCTAAAGAAAAGGAATCCGATTGGCTATTCCCAGGTGATAAACCTAATAAACCAATTACAAGGCAGAGGGTCGGTCAATTAATGAAGGAGTTGGCAAGAAAATGCAATATTGATGAAAATAAGATCTTTCCACACGTGATTAGGCATTCTTTTGCTACCCATCTACTAAATAGCGGAGCAAATATTGTGTTGATACAGAAAGTTCTTGGCCATACTAACCTTTCTACAACACAAATATATACTCATATTGCTAACGAAAAGTTAAAGGACAAATTAGCTGATTCGCATCCTATTACTCAGATGATCAATAATTAAATTTATTGTTTTTAATTTGTAATAAAGTTAAATTTAAATAAATTTATGTGAGTTTGTGATTTCAAGTTTATTGTTTAATTTCTTTCTTATATTATGGGAGGTATTCTATACTTTCATTACTCTCCCTGTAATTTTCTTTTCTGAGTGTGTAATAACCATTTTCCTCGTCTGTTCGGTGAGAGTTGTATTATTCATGCTGCGTTTATTATGTGGCATTAAATATGAAGTGAGGGGAATGGAAAACATCCCTAAGCAACCTTTTATCATTGCATCTAAACACCAATCTCCATTTGAAACATTTATTTTTATACTACTATTTAGAAAAGCGGTTTTTATTTTAAAACGTGAATTGAAATGGATTCCATTCATTGGTTTGCATCTTATAGCGCTGAAAATGATTTTTATTAACCGTTCAGATGGTATCAGTTCTATACGCCATATAATCAAACTAGCAAAAATGCGTATAAAAGAAAATAGAAGCATAATAATATTTCCTGAAGGTACAAGAACAACTATAAACCAAAATATAAAATATCAACCAGGTATTGCTGCTTTATATAGCGTATTATCTGTTCCTGTGTTACCGGTTGCTTTAAATACTGGTTTGTTTTGGCCAAAAAGCATACTTTCTCTGAGAAAGAATCCCGGAAAGGCAGTAATAGAAATATTGCCCCCAATATATCCTGGGTTAAACAAAAATGAATTCTTGCAAAGTTTAGAAAAAATTATTGAAGAGAGAAGCAGTAGATTAACCATAGGAAAAACTGATATTGCAAATTAACAAAAAAACTTTATAATTAAAAGAAAAGTACAGTATTTTAGGTATTAATATATGGCAAATCATAAGAGTGCTAAAAAAATGATAAAGGTAATAGCAAAGCGCACTTTAATAAATAAGATGCGGAAAAGTAAAACTCGCACCTCTATTAGAAAATTGGTTGATATAATCAAGTCTGGCGACAAAGAAAATGTTGTTCTGGCATTTCGGAATGCTGAATCTAATTTACACAAGTGTGTGAATAAAGGTGTTATTCATAGGAATACTGCTGCGCGTAAAATAAGTCGCTTAAATGCAAAAGTAAAAGCATTGATGACCGCTTAATACGGTTAATGTAAAGTTAACTGTATTAATATATACTCCTCAGTTTGTATATTCTGTATAAAATTTAAGTAGCTTAAGTGATGGATAAAAAAGTGCTATTAGAACTAAGTAATGGATTAAAAATCGAGCTACCTGTATTAAGCGGAACAACAGGTCCTGATGTGTTAAATATCAAGGATTTATATAAGATGACAGGATTATTCACTTACGATCCAGGGTTTGTTTCTACAGCTTCATGCTCTTCTACAATTACATTCATTGATGGAGATGAAGGAGTTCTTAAATATAGGGGACATAATATAGCTGATTTGGCAGAGAATAATAATTTTACTGCTGTGATTTATTTATTGCTCTATGGTGAATTACCCAGTTCAGAGCAACACAAAAAATTTCTTCTCAAAATACAAGAATCATCCAAAGTATCAGAGCAAGTTACAAATGTAATTAAAGCATTTCCAAAAACTGCTCACCCTATGTCAATCTTAGTTGCATGTTTTGCAAGTTTGTCAGCATCTTATCATGAAAAGCATGGCAACAATGTCAATGGTGAAGACCTAGATTTTGGAATTTCTGCAATAGCGCAAGTTTCCACAATTATTGCAATGATTTATAGGCATATCAACAATCAGGAATTCATAAATGCTAACAATGAATTAAGTTACAGTGAAAATTTCTTAAAGATGATATTTGGCGATGCTGTTGATAATGATAAAAGCGCCCTTTTTGCAAAAGCTCTGGATAAAATATTTACTCTCCATGCTGATCATGAACAGAATGCTTCTACGGCGGCTGTCAGATTGGTGGGATCGGCTGGTTCTAATCTGTTTGCAAGCCTCTCTGCAGGAGTTGCTACACTTTGGGGACCAGCACATGGTGGAGCTAATGAGGCAGTTATAAATATGCTAAAAGAGATAGAGCAAAGTGGAGATATAGATAAATTCATCGAAAAAGCTAAAGATGATAAAGATCCATTTAAATTGATGGGATTTGGACATCGTGTTTATGAAAATTATGATCCGCGCGCGCGTATATTGGAAGGCGCTTGCCATGAGGTTCTAAGTAAACTAGAACAAAATAATGAACTGCTTAAAATTGCAAAAAAACTTGAAGAAATAGCTTTAAAGGATGAATATTTTATCGTGCGTAAGTTATATCCAAATGTTGATTTTTACTCAGGTATAATAATGAATGCTATTGATATCCCCTCAAATATGTTCACGCCTATTTTTGCACTTGCAAGAACCACTGGTTGGGTTACTCAGTGGTATGAAATGATAAATGATAAAGAAACTAAGATCTGTAGACCAAGGCAACTCTATTTTGGTAAATAAATTTATTTTCACTTCATTAGACTTCTTGCATAACCCAAACTAAGTAGAAAAAAGGTGTCATCCGAGTAGCTGACACTGGTTCCTTTACGACGGAAGTGTCCAGAGGTGTCATTCCAGTCTGGAATCCAGAAGAAAGGATGGTGTCATTCCGTATCCGTTCAGCCAATGGCGTCAACTTAAGAACTTTCATTAGCAAACTCTCCTAAAGACATGATGGCGTTTAGGCTTATCTACTTTATTGCGGCTGTCCCGGTCGGATTTTAACTTTAGCGCGTATACTTAAAAAGGGCTTGAAAGTTTTTTGGCGCAATAAGTATAGCCTTTCTTATAATAGTCCGAATGCGATAAGATATGTGTTTATGGCTATAGCAGGCCAGTAGCATATTACGGTCTGTTCGGATTATTGTAAAAAGAGCTATACCTGATAGAGTTTCTGCCTCATTACACCAAATAAAACTGAAAAATTTAAACGATACTCATACCAATTCTCATTATTAGTGAATCAAATAAGCGATATTGTAGAGTTATTTAATTGTGGAGTGAGAAAGAAAGGCAATAGTATGGCTTTTTTTCCATTGTTATCTATCCGTTTATTGTGCAGTGGGAATTGGTATCAGTAATTTGATCTGGGTTCCAAGGCCCTTGTGCATCACACATATGAAGCGATAATATATTGCACATGACCAAGTTTGCCCAAAATTCTTGTAATACAGCCTCTCCAGAAAAATTCTCTAACTCTGCTCCTACTTTGAGTCGTTTATAGCACTCCTCTATGTGCCACCTTAACACATAAGCTTTGCTCCAAAGTCTCGGTCAAAAACTCTGTTTCTCAGTTGGCTAATGTCAGCACTATAACTCTTACTTTCTGTCCTTTCATTTTATTTTTTAGCTTTTCATTTTCTAATATAAAATCAAAATCTAATTCGCCAGCGTTCCCATAGCTTACTATAATTTCTTTTTTGCAAGCGAAAAATAAAATCTACTTCCAAATTATAATGCTGCTGAATGAATTTTACTGAAGACGATCATAGATAAATAATAATTTCTCTTGATTTAATAAACGCATTTGAGTGATAACTTCGGGTAATTGCTCTGCCGCCAACGTTTGTTCACCTATATTCCAAGCTGCAAGACGAGCACTGCAAATCAATGAAGTACACAAATCAACAAACAAATTGCCAATGGTGCCTGTTGTTCCATTTGGTTCAAACTCGGATACAATTTCCCCAGAGCTGGGTAATCTCATACCAGAACCATCTGCTGCAATAAGTCTATAGCCTCTCCAACTCAGGTTCATCCTGATAGGCTGTTTGGATGCTTAAATTCTTGAAAGCCTGTATGGCAAATCTTATATCTTGCTTTAGAAAAAGCTTGCTTTGAGGGTACATGTCAATGGCTCCATAAGTTCACATTCTATTCCCAAACTTTTTTTAACTAACTTTAAAATCATAGAAAATACTGTCGAAAAAGGAAGTTTTCTTGTTCGTGTAAAACTCAACACAATGGATTTTCTGAAAAGTTTTCGAGTATATTATATTTTTAATTTGTAGAATAAGGTTTTTTCCTTTTTGCATATTTCACCTAAAAAGGACACATTTTAGACTTCTTTGTTGAAATAAAACAGAAACAAAAGTGCTGTCCCTTGCACTCTTTGGATAATTTAATGATAAAAAATTTGGAGAGAAATTTTATACACTATCGCTGATATTTTTCCTTAAGTTGATGCCATTGCCTGAACACTTACCTAATGATGAAGCTATCGAAAACATAGCAAAGAGACTTCAAAAATCTATAGACGATGCAAAAAAGCACAAGGTCATGTTTAGTGTTGATGTATTCCAAGGAGAAAAAAGTCATCAATAATAGATTATTCGATACTGATCTTATACCACCTCATGGAGCAAGATAAAAATGTTACTGAGACTGGAAAAGAAAAACTACGGCCTCTTATGTTAGAAATGTTTAATCTAGTTTCAACAGGCACTGATGTGAGCCAAGAAGTTCGGAGATTATTGCCAGAAGATATACTGAAAGAACGCGGCGAATATTTGTCACGTCTAAAACAAATTGTAAGTGATAGTATTGAAAATGACAAAAAAAAAGGAATTGTAGTAGAAAGAGATAATAAATTTTATTATGTACAGTGTCCAGAAAAAAGTGTGATCACTCCTGCAAAATTTATGAACTCCCCGGAATTTAAGGACTTAGAATATGGTGCATTGCGAATAGGAGAAGGAGATAATCTAATCTGAATAAAAAGCTGGCAATATCATGATATGCAAGGCAAAGTAAAAATGACCTTTAGGGTAGGCGATGAAAAGATCGAAATGATTTTATCTTCTGAAAAAGCTGAAAGTTTTGGTAAAATAATGGTACATATGGATGACAAAAGTTGTGAAATCTTCTCAAAGTACCTAAAAGAGCTAGAAAAAGAACCTCGTATAAGCAAGGTTGTTGAAGCTGCTAAAAGTTTTGCACAAACGAAAAGCAGTGCAGTTAGTCCACCTCTTTCTAATATGAAAAGTGTTGACACATCGCAACATTTTCAAAGTAGTGACCATGAATCACCAGAGCATTAACAATTATCATACATACATTGTTGCATATAGCAATAGTGTATGTGTATAGTTAGTAGGGTTTGTAAACTTAATAAAGTCTACAACTAATTTGAAAACTACTTTATTGTATGCAAGACTTTAAAATACTAGAAAATCTAAAAACCAAAGCACTAGAAGCTGAAAAAGGAGGCGGTTCTGACAGGATTACCAAACAACATGAAAAAGGGAAATTAACTGCTAGAGAAAGGCTCAGTATATTGCTCGATGAAAGTTCTTTTGCAGAATACGATAAATTCGTAAAACATCATGCAAATGATTTTGGCATGCAAAATGCTAATTTTTTAGGTGATGGGGTAGTGATTGGTCATGGTACTATTTATGGCAGAAAAGTTTTTGTTTATTCTCAGGATTTTACTGTCTTTGGTGGTTCACTTGGTGCGTCACATGCAAAAAAAATATGCAAAATTATGGATATGGCAATTAATGCCAGAGTTCCAATTATCGGACTAAATGATTCTGGTGGAGCCAGAATTCAGGAAGGAGTAAATTCTCTTGCTGGTTATGGAGAAATTTTTCAAAGAAACGTAAGTGCATCGGGTGTTATACCACAAATTTCTTTAATTATGGGCCCATGTGCAGGAGGTGCAGTTTATTCCCCAGCATTAACTGACTTTACTTTCATGGTGAAAAACAGTTCATATATGTTTATAACCGGGCCAGATGTAGTAAAAAAGGTTACCTACGAAGATGTAAGTTTCGAAGACCTCGGTGGAGCAAAAATTCATACAAGCAAAACAGGAGTAGCGGATTTTGCATTCAATAATGATGTTGAAATGCTGCTAAAAATGCGTGAATTCTTTACTTTCTTACCAGCAAATAATCAAGAATCACCAAAATCTGCACCAATCTGTAATGATGTTGACGACATTGATGAATCCTTAAACACTCTAATTCCTACCAATCCTAATACTCCTTATGATATGTATGAACTCATTGAAAAAGTTTGTGATGAAAGGAATTTCTTTGAACTGAAACCTGATTTTGCTCGTAATATCATAACTGGTTTTGGTAGAATTGGAGGAAATACTGTCGGTATTGTTGCAAATCAACCTATGCACCTTGCAGGATGTTTGGATATTGATTCTTCAAGAAAAGCTGCGAGGTTTGTAAGGTTTTGTGACGCATTTAACATTCCGATCATCACACTTATTGATGTTCCAGGATTTTTGCCGGGTACAAATCAAGAATACAATAATATAATACAACACGGAGCGAAACTGCTTTACGCTTACGCTGAAGCGACCTTGCCGAAAATTAGCCTTATCACTAGAAAAGCGTATGGTGGTGCATACATTGTTATGAATTCGAAACATCTAAAAGGTGATATAAATTATGCCTGGCCAACTGCTGAAATAGCTGTGATGGGCCCTGAAAGTGCAGTTGAGATTATATTTCGACACGAAAAAGATCAGCAAACGTTAATTAAAGAATATAAAGAAAAATTTGCTAACCCATTTTTTGCTGCATCATATGGATACATTGATGACATTATAGTGCCAAGTAAAACAAGGTATCACTTTTGTAAAGCATTAGAGCTACTCAAAAACAAGAAGGTAGAAAGGATATGGAAAAAGCATGACAACTTACCTCTGTAACTTTCTTCTAAGCCTTGCTTACAAGTTATGCAATATTATAAGTATAATCAGTGTGCCGTTACCAAGACTCGAACTTGGGACCTCGTCATTACCAATGACGTACTCTACCACCTGAGCTACAACGGCAAGTTTATATATTATGATAATGAATAACACAAAAAAGAATAAGGAAAAAGAAGAGGAGAAAAAAAGATTAGCGAAAGCTTTAAAGCAAAATATTTTGAAAAGAAAAAAGCAGCAACAGAGTAGACAGAGAACCCTTTCAAAACTCGTTTGTGGTGAGGAATTTTTAGGAGAAAGCACCGCAGAATACTCGAATGTATTTGAGAACGACAAAATTACCATCAGAAACTTAAGTTTTGAAGGAGGTATCATGCCAGAACTACCGGAAGTGGAAGTAATCTCTAATTTTTTGCTTGATAAAATTAAAAACAAGCAAATCAGTAATGTTATAGTGAATAATTGGAATTTACGTGCCCCAATAACAAAAAATATTGATGATATGCTAAAGGGCAAAGTCATACGCAACATCAAGCGTAGAGGTAAGTATACCATCTGGAATACAGATGGTAGTGTGGCTGTAATCATACATCTTGGCATGAGCGGAAAGCTTATATATGCTGACCACGATCAAATGCGGAATAAGCATGATCACGTGGTATTTTTATTTTCTGACAATACTTCAATAATTTTTAATGACCCAAGAAGATTTGGATTAGTTATCGTTTTAAATAAAGAACAAGAAACGGATTTTTTTAGCGATTTTGGAATAGAGCCCCTCACGGATGAATTCAGTGGAGACTATTTACAGGAGTTGCTGAAAAACAAAAAAGTGAATATCAAATCAGCGTTAATGGACAATAAATCAATAGTTGGCGTAGGCAACATATATGCTTCTGAGAGCTTGTTTAGAGCCCGTATATCACCACTCAGGTCAGCAAAAAACTTGACCTATAGAGAGTGCGAAAAACTTGCTGCTGAAATAAAAAATACTCTGAGTGATGCAATTGCTGCAGGTGGTTCAACACTGAAAGATTATGCACAGCCATCTGGATCTGCTGGATACTTTCAAAATAACTTTTACGTATATGGTAAAGTTCAAAAACCTTGCAAGATTTGCAATAATATCATAACACTTATACGACAAAATGGCCGTAGCACTTATTTTTGCAACGCGTGCCAGAATTAAGATTTTATTTTTTGATATGATATTTTCACTTGAAAAAGATCCATTTGATTTGTTTTCAAAGTGGTACAAAGCAGTACTTAATTCTCCGTGTGAACAACCAACTGCAATGACGCTAGCAACTTGTAGCAAAGACTGTATTCCATCTGCAAGAGTGGTATTACTAAAGGAATATAGCAAAGAAGGTTTTGTGTTTTTCACTAACGTAAACAGTAAAAAAGGGAAAGAATTGACTGAGAACCCCAAAGCTGCGTTAGTGTTTCATTGGATAGAATTTGCTAGGCAAGTGCGAATTGAAGGAGAGGTTAAACTTCTAAACGATGAAAGAACTGACAAATACTTCTCTTCTCGAGCGCTGGGTAGTCAAATTAGCGCATGGTGCTCAAAACAATCGAGCATTCTGAAAGATTGGCAAGATTTTGAGCAAGCTATAAAATTGAAGGAAAAAGAATTTCACAATACACAAGTTTCTCGTCCTGATTTTTGGGTGGGATTTTGCGTAATCCCAAAAGTAATTGAATTTTGGCAAGAAGGTGAATATAGGAAGCATATTAGATTTAGATACACTCTTGTTGAGGGAAGCGATTGGAAAGTGGAACAACTATATCCTTAAAAATGGTTGCGGGAGTAGGATTTGAACCTACGACCTTCAGGTTATGAGCCTGACGAGCTACCGAGCTGCTCCATCCCGCGTCGTTGCTTATTTAGTTATTATATATACAAATAATGAAAAAAGAAAAATAAAATTTCACCACATGCAAATATCGACACACTTATTAACTTTTCTTGACATAATAGTTAGTTATAGCCTTTCTTATAATAGTCCGAATGCGATAAGATATGTGTTTATGGCTATAGCAGGCCAGTAGCATATTACGGTCTGTTCGGATTATTGTAAAAAGAGCTATATATACGTAACAATCTGCGCAATGAACAATATAACTTGATACTGTGGTTTCCTGTTCTTCAGTGTGCAGGAATTTTAACATATTTTTCCCTAAGTTTTGAACCAAGCTGCATATCTATTTTTCTTTTGCTTTTACCCACACTAATTTTGATTGCAATATTATACAGAAAGTACGCAATATTATGCATTGCTTTAATTGCAGTGCTCATAGGATTTACAGCCAGTAAATTAAGAACAGCTTTAGTTGATACTCAAATTCTTGATAAAGAGAGGTATGTAAAAAATATCGTTGCCACAGTGAAGGATATTAACGACAGGGGCTCATATAAACAATTTCTGCTTTCTGTTGAAAAATCCCCTACTATCTCAAAATCCTCTCCTGTCATCCCAGCGCCCCCTTTTGTCATCCCAGTGCCCCCTTTTGTCATCCCAGTACTTGATACTGGGATGGCTTTGTTGCATCGCTAGCTATGATGGATTAAAGATAAAAAAGGTGGAGAATATCAGTAGCTTATTATTCTGGTATTTATAACAAGAACGGTCAGTGAATACCTAAATTTGAGTAAAAGAAATTTCACTACCACTCACTAATCTGGCTAAAATTCAAGAATTTCAATGCTTTAGCTATTTTCAATAGAATTAAATTTATTAATATAAATAACAAATTACTATTCTTAAATTTGATCAGATTGATTGCAAAAAAACAAGATTTTCAATAAGTTGCTTATAATCCTAATTATAGTTAGCCTTTCATAAGTAGCGATGCAACAAAGCCTACTGGGATCCAGAAAAAAAAGATATGGATTCCAGCGTCACGCGCTGGAATGACACCGGATAGAGCTCTAGATAACATCAGAATATCAGTTAGAACCAAAGTGGAAAAAGGCATTAAAATAGGCGATCAAGTAAAATTATCAGCAAAACTCTTCCCTCTAAAGATTGCACCTTCGGAGTATGCATACGATTTTGCAAGAATAGCATATTACCAGAAAATAAGTGCAACAGGTTTTGCAACAAGCAAAATAGCCCTACACAAAAAGGCTGAAGCAAGGCAATTTCTAGAGTATATAGAATCTTTCCGTCAATACATTTATGAAAACCTGCAGCAAAATATCAAAAAACCACATGCGGATATAATCTCTGCATTACTGATCGGTAAAAAAGATGGCATAGATCAAAAAACTATGGACGCGATACGAGATTCAGGTATAGCACATTTGTTTGCCATATCTGGTTTGCATTTATCATTTGTTGCTGGTCTGTTTTTTGTAGTGTTTCGTAATTTATTCGCAATATCTGAAACTTTGACTCTTAAGTATAACACCAAGAAAATATCTGCATTCCTTACTATAGCCTTTCTTATAATAGTCCGAATGCGATAAGATATGTGTTTATGGCTATAGCAGGCCAGTAGCATATTACGGTCTGTTCGGATTATTGTAAAAAGAGCTATATCTTGCCAACCACGTTTTATTTATTGATTACCGGTATGCAAATTTCTGCTCAGCGTGCCTACATTATGGTGATTTTAGTACTCGTTGCAATAATGATAGAGAGAAAATATCGAGGGTTAATAGCAATTGCGTTTGCTGCTGCAGTGATACTTATCATAGAACCTGAAGCAATTTTAAAGCCAGGCTTTCAGATGTCATTTTCTGCTGTTTTGGCACTGGTTGCCAGTTATCAAATTAATGCTAATAAATTATTCAAAATAAAAATAATGAAATATTTTGTGTCGATAATGATCAGCTCAGTAATAGCAAGTTTAGCAACTGTTCCGTATACGATATATAATTTTAATTATTTTTCAATTAGTGGCATTATCACAAATTTAGTTGCTATACCAATAGTTACATTAATTATTATTCCACTTGGAATAATTTATGTCTTATTGATTCCTTTAGGTATTGAATGGATTATAGCGCCATTTATAGAGCGCCCAATTGACAGCATTTTGTATATAACAAACGCTATCGCTAGTCTTCAGTATTTGGTTATTCCCATTCGTACTTTTCCTGCCTCATCAATTATTATAATAACATTTGGGTTATTGTGGCTGTGCTTGTGGGAAAGAAATTGGCGTTTTTTGGGATTTTTTTTTATTGTACTAGGTAT
The DNA here is from genome assembly GCF_964026985.1 of Wolbachia endosymbiont (group A) of Ischnus inquisitorius. Classification (NCBI taxonomy): domain Bacteria; kingdom Pseudomonadati; phylum Pseudomonadota; class Alphaproteobacteria; order Rickettsiales; family Anaplasmataceae; genus Wolbachia; species Wolbachia endosymbiont (group A) of Ischnus inquisitorius. The sequence continues at coordinate 21,703 of NZ_OZ034715.1, forward strand.
TTGCTTTAGCGCTGCATATAAAACCCCCGACATCCTAATAAATGCTGATAATGTTGCTGCAAAGGAGAGTGATAACTTACTATATTCTCTCACTAGAAAAAGCAGAAATTTTGTTATCAAAACGTGGGCAAAGCAAAACGGACAGAACCAAATTTTGAATCATACAAAATATAGCAATCCAGATAAAAGACTAAAGTATGGCTGTATATATAATAAAGGAAATAATAAATCAGTACTGCTTGCTTATAAAAAAGAAGATATCTTGAGAAACTGTAATAGTGTTGATCTGATAATTCAATTAAGTGAATTCGACTATTCAGCTTGCAACGCTAAAATTATTAAACATGCTGATCTAGAAACGTATGGCACACATTCTGTTTGGTTAACAAATCGTTACGTAAAGATTAATACAGTGCGCTCCAATAGGCCTTGGCACATGTTGAAAAATTAAGAAACTTGATTTTAAGGTTTGGTTAATGTATACCTAAATAAGTTTAAACTAGAAAAATGTTATGGTTACAGACACTCAAGATCCTTTCAAAGACTATTTTGATTTTTTAGGATTTAGAAAACTTTCTGACCAGCCCAGTAGAATTTTGAGCTCTATAAGAAAGTATTCTGGTACTATATCGATAGCAAGTACCATTGCTACTCTTATAGCATTTACTGCCTTTTCTATTCAGCCTGTTACAGTAAGTATTGCTGGGTTTGCGTTCACGCCAGCACCTCTTGCCTTTATTCCTCTTATAGTTCTCTTATTTACTGCTGTTATAAACTTTATAAATACACAAAAAATAAAAGAGAATGAAATAGATAAAAAAATAGGAAACTATCAAGTTGATGAACAGTACAGCCAGATTGCTCAAGAAGCTAAAAAAATTGAAATTGTAACAAATTTAGATAAAAAGGGGGAAAAGCTTTCAATAGTTTTACCAATTTCTAAGACGCAGAGAGAAATACTAGAAGATATAGAAGCAGAAAATAGAAATAGGATTCTCTTGTTTACTGGATCATATGTATTTGGTACTATTATAGTAGTTTCAGCAATATCACAATCCATTAATGCTCCAATAATATTAATAGCTTTATTAGTCGCTATTCTTTTATGCATCATATCAACACCTAGCAATCTAATAAGTAATAGCGTGGATCATGAAAATCATACTATTAGAAAACACAGTTCTTTAGGTCTTCTATTTCCATACTGGTCTGGAAAGGGCATGGTTGTATCAGTAGTAGAAAATAAGCTTGGTAAAAGGGAAAATGAACTAATATCTCTAATGAAAAAACTACTTAGTCCGCTTTGCAACTCATTTGACAGTAACCTTAAAAAAGCTTGCGATTTACTTGATAATAGTCTTTTAAAGCCTGCAAATATTAACATTAAAGAAACGCTTGATCACCTAAAAAAAATCAGAGAAGACATCAAAAAAGATTTAGATTGGCTACATGCAGAAATTTCAGAAGTTTTAAACAACACTAAAGAATTGACAAAAAAAGCACATTCACTAGATATTGAAGGTACTTTTTCTAGGTTAGAGAATGCTATTAAAATTGCTGAAGATAAGATTGAACGATTTGAACCAAGCCGCTTTGTAGGCTGGCTTCAATCAACTACGCAGTCTAATAATAACGAGTTCCTTAGCATGCTAAAAAAGTTAAAAGAGGATACAGAAAAGGAAAAAACGGAATTGAAGAAGCAATTAAACGTAGTAAGGAATGAATTAGAAGAAATAAAAAAGAAGCAAGCTCAACCAAGTACGCCTGATTTAGAAGCTAACAATGGAAATAATACTAATAAATTATTAGTGTTAGAAAATAAAGTCAAAGAACTACGTGACACAGTTAGAAAGTTAGAGCTGGAAGCAGAACAAAATAAGCTGCAGCAAAAGAAGGAAAAGTTAGAGCAAAAAAAATCTGAACAAGAAAAAACAGATGAATGGAAAGAAAAAATCAACGGCAAACCAAGTGACTTTCTATATTATTTATTAGAATCTATTAAGCTGGAAGAAAAAGATAATAAAGAAAAAAAGGTTGAGGCAACATTACGGGATTTTGATAACAAAATAATAATTCACTGGAAAGATGGCTCTCAAACAATTTGCCATATTAAAAAACAAGATGATCTTCCTAGTACAAAAGTTGATTTTGTAGATCAAAATATTCAAGCAGCATTTGCAGTAGCTCGCGCGGGGTAGTTGTTATAGACCACTTAGAAGTAACCTTAAGTGTTAATAATGATAAAGAGAAATTAAGGTTAGACACCTATATAGCTGAAAAATGCAACATATCACGCAGCAAAGCGCAAAGATTGATACAAAATGAGCAGGTGAAATTACTTGGCACACCGATAATTAATAATGACCACATAGTAAAACCAGATGAAGAGTATGTGGTGCATCTCGTTCAACCTGACATATCCACATCAATTGAGCCTAATTATGACATAAAACTTGATATCGTCTATGAAGATGAGGACATTATAGTTCTGAGTAAACAAAGTGGATTAACAGTGCACCCAGGTGCTGGGACAAACAATGATACGCTTTTGAACGCAGTTATCGCTCACCTTGATGTAAGACCAGGAATTGTTCATAGACTCGATAAAGATACTAGTGGGCTAATGGTAATTGCAAAAAATGAAGCAGCCCATAGTTTTTTGTCTGAATTGTTATCAAATCGTAAAGTAAAGCGAGAATATTTAGCAATAGTTTGGGGAATATTATCTTCTCAGCAAGGCACGATAAAAACTAACATTGCTCCCAAACGCGGTAATAAAGAAATGATGTGTGTAACAAAAATCACAGGCAAATTAGCAATCACTCACTATTTAGTGCAAAAAGTTATAGGACAAGTAAGCCTCGTTAAATGCACTTTAGAGACAGGCAGAACACACCAAATTCGAGTCCACATGAGCCACATAGGACATTCCATAGTTGGTGATCAAGTTTATGGAAAAAATAGTAGTAAAAGCACAAAATATGCTAAAAACTCTAGTTTCATTCGTAATTTCAATAGACAAGCACTACATGCTTATACACTGGGCTTATACCACCCAAAAAGTAAGGAATACATGGAATTTGTCTCTGATTTACCGCAAGATATAAAAACTTTAATTGGTGAGTTTGAAAATATACCTAAGAAAGGGTATCCGTTCAGCAGAGTAGCAAAGTAGGTAGATAAGATAAACCAAAAAATCAAGAAAAAGTGAGTTTACAACAAATGGGTGTCATGCAAGTAGCTGACACTGGTTCACTTTATGATGGTGTCATCCCAGTGCTTCCTTTCTTGTCATCCCAGTCTGGGTCCAGATTGGGCACTAAGTTGGTAAACACGAAAGCGCTTTACAACGTTTTTGATGGAACTGCGCGAAAGAACTGGATGCCAGTGTCAGCTACTTGCATGACACCCATTTGTTCCTATAGTTTCTTTTTCACTTCCACTATTTGTAAACCAAATGTTAGCCAGTTCATCTTTAAGTAACTCCAAATCCGCATCTGGCGTAATCACTTATATATTCCTTTCACTACTTCTTGATGCTGCGGACAACTAAGTAAAATTTTGAAATCTTCTTTATCTGGATGTGCTCCCCAATCTCCACAAACTTCTAAGAAACTCCTAAGAACCTTCTTCATCTATCGGCTCCTCTTTCATTAGTATATAACCAAATTCCTTTGCTTTTTTAGTCAAATTTTTGACTACTCTCTCTTTGTAGAGTGTTTCATAATAGTTCATTCCTTTTTCTACATATTCTTGTCCATATTTTAGCATATTATAAAAAATACATGCTAATTTCCTTGCTGTAGCAGTGATCGCTTTTGGTATCCCTAGTCGCTTCTTTAACCTCCTGCAGTATGCACCAAGTGCAGTGTTGCTTCTTGATACACAATGAGCAGCAAGTCGCAAGGCAGTTGCAGCACGATTAACAACTTTACGAGTTCTTGTTCCAATAATTTTCCCTCCTGTAATTTTATTAGCAGGACTTAATCCGAGCCAGGAAGAAAAATGCTTTTCTGTCCTCCATTTATTGTGATTTATACCTGTTTCTGAAATGACAGCCTGTATACTTAATACATCAAGTCCTGGAACTCTAGTAAAATCCATCCCCGTTATTCGATATATAGCTCTTTTTACAATAATCCGAACAGACCGTAATATGCTACTGGCCTGCTATAGCCATAAACACATATCTTATCGCATTCGGACTATTATAAGAAAGGCTATAAATCTTCATCTACGGCAAAATCTGGACTATTCTTCTGTTTTCTCTTTCGTGTCTTATTCAATGCCCTGTTCTCATTCGACTTTGTTTCAAATGTTTTATAGTAATTTTCTATACTTTTATCACATCCCGTTATTTGCTCTTGAAAAAAAGTATATGCTGCATATTCTTGTTTTAGCACAAACAAGTGTTCCTCTCTATAATCACCAGCTAACGCTTTTGCTATAGTAGACTGATCATTTTTTATTCGTGCATCCCTGAATTTAGCCAATTTCTCAGGATCTCTTTCGCCTTCAATTATAGCTTCAATGATTTTCATACCAGTTATCCCAGTAATATGACTAATAACCTTGTGTAATTGAATATTCATTTGAATTAGCGCTTTTTGCATACGTTGAGTATGTTTAGCTGCATTTTCAATTAGATTAGCACGTTGTCTAACGTAACTACGCAGTACACACATTTGATTATCCGGTCTAAATGATCCTTGAAGCAGTCCATAGCTGTGCAATTGTTGCAGCCATTGACAATCTTGAACATCAGACTTTCTACCAGGCACATTTTTGACATGTCGCGCATTTACTAATTTTACTTCAAATTTATGTGATTCTAATATTTGAAATAAGGGAATCCAATATACTCCAGTTGACTCCATGGCTACAGTTCTAACCTGACACTTTTTTAACCACTTTGCTAAGTTGTGTAGATCTACTGTAAAGCACCCAAATTTTTGGATACGTTGTTCATCTCTTCCTTCAGGTACACATACATAATGTACAGTCGAGCCAATATCAATCCCTGCTGCATCAAGGTTTATTGTTTTTAATTTACTTTTTGCTTCTGCCATATAAAATCCCTCCTATATTATTATGATAAGAAGCACTTCAGCTTGGGACGGTTAGGTTATACAATCTTCTAAACGAGGTAGCCCAAAAAGAACTCCATCAATGGTTTTACCATTTCCCCCAAAACCATGCTTTCAAACGGGCATTTATAGCACCATTGATTGTTTCGGTTATAGCTGCAGAAGCGCTTCTTCATAACACTATACCCAAAGAACATAAAGTAAAGAGGGAGTTTCTTTTTGGTTTTACAGATTTTATCTGTTCTGGGCTTTCAACACTCCTCTATCGAAGTCAGTTAATTCTGAAACGGTGGCTGGTTGTGAACTGAAAAATGGTTCAAAATTGACTTCAACATTTTCTTCTACATAGCCGGTGTGAAAATAATGATCCTTAATATAAAAAATAAATCCTATTATTGGTATTATTAAACACAAAATTAGTTTAACTGTCTTCGACATAATCACGTTCACAAAAAAGCTAGCCTATAAGAAATAATTTAAAAAAGTTTTAATCTAATCGTTTTTGCAGAGCAGCAACTCCCGGCATTTCATCGCCACTTAACCAATCTAAAAATGCTCCTCCACCAGTGGAAACATATGTAAAATCCTTATCGGTAAGGCCTGCAGCGCTTATTGCAGATAGACTATCGCCTCCCCCTATTATGCTGGTTAACTTTCCTTTGTGCGTTAAGTCACTTACGATTTTCATTACCCCTATTGTACCGCTTGCAAAAGCTGAATGTTCAAAAACACCAATAGGTCCATTCCACAGCAGAGTCTTACTGCTTGCTATTATACTGCTTATTGTACTCAAAGTTTGTGGTCCGATATCCAAAATTATATCACCGTCCAAAATGGACTCAGTTCTTCTTGAAATACTAGTGCTGTAATCAGAGTTTACTGCAACCAGAACGTCTTCTGGCACAACTATTTTGCAATTGTTTTTATTTGCTGTTTCAACAATATTATGTAGAAGGTCGTCAACACCATTTTGAAAGAAAGATTTCCCTATATTTACTTTGCTAAATGACAAAAAATTATTGGCTATTGCACCACCTAGAACTAGGTAATTAACCTTTTCTGTTAGCTTCATAAGCACTTTTATTTTAGTTGATATTTTAGCTCCCCCAACTATCGCAGTAATAGGTTTAGCTTTAAACGATACAGCTTTTTCAAGATACTTTAGCTCATCTTGCAAGCAAAATCCTGCATAGGAAGGTAAAAATTCTGTAATGCGTGAAATAGAAGCGTGAGCTCTGTGAGAGCAAGAAAATGCATCATTTACATATATATCCACTAGAGATGCTAATTGTCTGGCAAAGTTTGCATCATTCTCCTTTTCCCCTTCATAAAATCTTAGATTCTCTAGTAATATTATATCTCCTGCATCCATAACACTTACTGCTCTTTGTACTTTTTCACCAACGCAATCGTCAATAAATTTCACTTTTTTATTTAGTAACTGCGATAAAGTGTCAATTACATTTTTTAGCGACAGATTATTGTCTCTGGCCTTTGGGCGTCCGAAATGTGATATAATAATAATCTTTGCACTCGCATTCACTAAATACTGAATAGTAGGCAATGCTCTCAAAATACGAGTGACATCACGAATTTCTCCATCTTTTATAGGAACATTGAAGTCAACTCTGAGTAAGACGGTTTTATTGTGAAGATCACAATTTTCTATACTGGGTATATTCATTGTAAAACTAAAGCTATAAAGCCACTATACAGCAGTTTGACCTAAAGTAAAGTTTTGAGTTATACGAACGTTTAAGGAAATTTGCACGCCAAACGCTTGACACTGGAACCTTATCGTCATGCCATCACGAACCGTCATACCGCCGGGTATCTCTTAGCCGCTAACACGTAGCGGGATACTTGACCTTTACAGGGATGACGATTGTCGTTTAGCCATAAATATTTAAGAAATTTACTAAACAGAAAAAAAGGCAAAAGAAGCCCCGTGGTTGGCTAATTACTTACATTATACTTTCAAGTATGGCGTTTTTTTATTCTAAACGCTTAATAACCGCGATTTAGCTGCTTTTTAATGCAACTAACCTTTAGTCATAAATGTTTAAGAAATTTACTAAACAGAAAAAAAGGCAAAAGAAACCCTAGGGTAGCTAATTATTCACTATCCATTTTTTAAGTTGGCGTTTTTTGATGTTTTAAATGCTTTATAAGCGTATTTCAGCTTGTATAGGTAAAAACCTAGAAATTTGATAAAGACATAGAGTGCACATAGTGCAAAAAATTAAACATGAGACACCAGATACGTTGAGTTTTTTTGTCATTTAATCTGTACAGAGAAGATAAATAAATAGCTTCAGTTTCATGATAAGGGGACTGGCAAGGCTTGTCAAGCAAGTTTTGCATTTGATCCGTTTCTATGACTTAGATGCCAGTGCCTGCTACTTGACTCTCGGCTGGGTCGAATTTGTATAGCTACATTGTCGGTAAATCTAAATTGCTTTAATAATTTTGATTGAAAAATAGTTTTTCTATTATATAAATGCTACTTTAGGGTAATCAAAATGGAAGACGATAAATATAGCCTAGGTTTAAGGGTTATCCATTGGTTGATGGCTGTTTTTATTATCGGTATGCTTTGTTCTGGACTTTATATGAAAAGCCTGCCACTTAGCAATGAAATTAAGTTCAACATATACGCTATTCATAAGGCTTGCGGTATCACTATTCTTGGATTAATCATAGTACGCATATTTTTTCGCGTCTTTACTTATGTTCCACCACTTCCAGCAAATTTTTCTCGGTTTGTAATCAATATAAGTAAAGCAGTACACTTTGGTTTATATTCTTTGATGGTGCTAATGCCACTATCTGGCTATGTCATGTCTTCTGCTTCTCGCAAACAGATCAAATATTTTTTTCATATCCCTTTGTTGATTAATCAAAACAAAGATCTAGCTAACACGGCTAACGAGCTACATTCGATGCTTGCATATTTTATGGTACTCTTTATAATCTTACATATACTTGGCGCTTTGAAGCACACATTTATAGATAAACAAAACATTTTTAAACGCATGATATAGGTTATATGTTAAGTAGCCTCTGGAAAAAAGGAACAGATTTTCTTGGCAGTGAGTTTGCTATAATGGGTGGTGCTATGAGCTGGGTTTCAGAGAGAAATTTGGTTTCGGCAATCTCAAACGCTGGTGGTTTTGGTGTGATTGCATGTGGTGCAATGTTCCCAGACTTACTGGAAAAAGAAATCATAGAGACACAAAAATTAACTAACAAGCCATTTGGTGTAAACCTAATTACTATGCACCCAAAGTTGAGTGAGTTGATAGATGTGTGTATTGAAACGAAAGTGAGCCATATAGTGCTTGCCGGTGGACTGCCAACAAAGCCTAATATAGAAAAAATCAAGGGTGCAGGCATTGAAGTTATGTGCTTTGCACCAGCATTAAGCCTTGCGAAAAGGTTAGTGAAAATGGGAGTAGATGCGTTAATAATAGAAGGAATGGAAGCAGGTGGACATATAGGTCCAGTGAGCACTTCTGTTCTTGCACAAGAGATATTGCCTCATTTTGAAAATGAACAAATACCAGTGTTTGTTGCAGGTGGAATAGGTAGAGGCGAAGTGATAGTTAATTACTTAGAAATAGGAGCAAGTGGCTGTCAAATAGGCACATTATTTGTCTGCACTAATGAGTCAATTGCCCACAAAAATTTTAAGGAAGTGTTTATTAAATCAGCCGCACGTAATGCAATACCTTCTGTACAGATAAGTGCTGATTTTCCTGTAATTCCAGTAAGAGCTATAGCCAACAAAGCAAGCGATGACTTTATGAAGCGTCAAAAAGAAGTTATTGATGAATACCAAAAGGGACAGATCTCAAAAGAAGATGGGCAGCTTGAAATAGAAAAATTCTGGGCTGGAGCTTTAAGAAGAGCAGTAATTGATGGAGATGTTGAAACGGGATCTTTAATGGCTGGCCAAAGTGTTGGCATGGTTGATAAGGAAAAGCCTGTAAAAGAAGTAGTGGATATGTTAGTTCAACAAGCAAAGAATCATATTAATAGCAAATCTGTAGAAGTAGAAAGCCCAGAAAGCAAATAGTTAAGCGACCTTCCAATAAGCAAGTTGCCGCAATTATTTATAATATGGCATAATTGCCCAGTTTTAATGTAAAATTAACGCTAAAGAGGTATCTATACATTTTGTTATGTATGGAGGAGTCTATGCTAAGTTCTAAAAAAGATATTAACCAACAATTGCACGACACTATATACAAAAAGGTAACAAAAGAAAATCATAAATATGGAAGCCCACAAAAGGGAGATGGAACTATCAAAAAATGCATAGAGTTGTTCAAGGAAGGAGCTAGTCCTGAGGTATTAACTGAATTAGAAAAATCGCTGAGAGAACAATTAGAAAAATCACCAGAAAAACAAGAGGAATATCAAAAACATTATAAGTATTATATCGAAAACTTTCTTCCTGCATTGAAAGATGAAGTAATAAAATCAGAAGAACTAGCTGTACCTACAGTATTTAACAATGAAAGAGAACAATCACAAAGACCACAAACAATAAGAGGAAAAATAGTAAAAACAATTTTGGATATTACTAACAGGAGCAGCAGTGTAAGCTCAATACCAAATGCTGTTGAAGAAAATATTGAAGATCAAATGCAGCTAAAACATATTGAAGAGCAAAACAACACACAAGAAACACCCTTGAATGTAGCTGAGAAAAAAAGTGGTGATAATAAAATACTTAGTAATTCAGATGTTGCAGAGGAAGTGTTTGAAAAATATAGCAAGGTTGTGAAAGAAATAGAGGAGAAGAAAACTTCTAAACTCAGTAGTGGCAATGACTCAGATAGTGGAATAGACTCACCTAGAACGAGTAAAGAAAGTTTGAAATCACCAGTAAGTAGCAGAAGGAGCAGTTTAACTTTAGTAACAAGCACTTCATCTGAGGAAAGTTTAAACTCAACATTGAGCTCTGTTGAAGGAGATAATGGCTTACAACCAGAGGGTGGAGAAAAAACTGAGTTATTAGAATCAAATTTGGAATCCCCAAAAGAAAACGAGACTCAAGTGCAGCCAGAGCAGACTGTAAAAAAAGAGCCAAAAATGCAAGAAAATGAAAACTCAGATGGTCAAGCAAATCCAGATCAAGTTAAGAAAGATATCCTACTTAAAAACCAACCCAATAACAGAAATCTTCACGTTGCACTTGTAGCAGGTTGTGCTCTCTCCACAATAGGGTGCATTGTTGCAGGAGCAATGACATCAGGATTGATAGGAGCAGGACTACTTGCTATGGTTGCAGTGCTTGCTATAGCAGCAGTAGCTGAATTGCATTCAAACTTCCTATCAAGTAAATTAACATCCATTAATGTGAGTCCTCTTGTTGATGATAAGAGCTTACAGCATGTTCGCAGCGGTAAAAATTAAATATGTGTTACTTGTAGTGGATAAGTGAATTCAGTTCTTGCCTATTGATATAAAAGTTGTTATATTTGAGGGATGTCTAAAAGGTGTTTAGTTGATGCGCATTCAATTGAATAAAGTTTTGGTTTTTATAGCCTTATTAAGTTTCATTTTTGCATCATATTCTAGCGAAGCAAGTTCGGCGAGTGATGAATTAAAGGGTATACAAGAAACGGTAAAAAATTTTATTTCTTCATTTTCAGTTAAAGATACTGTAGAAAATATGAGTCCTTCAACAATCATAGGGTTGTGTATAGCTGCAGTGATACTTGCAGTAGTGTTCAGAGGTCTAATCTTTTTTATGATAATGTTTGGTGTACTGGTCCTGATGTTCGGTAGTACAGAAAAGGCAACAGACTACTTAAAAGAAAAATTTAACTTTGCAAAAGATATAAAATTACAATCCGATAGCGAAAAAAAAGATAAAAATTAAGATAGTATTTTTATCTTTTTTAATTATCTTTATTGAATACGCATATGCAGTTAAAAGTACCAACAGTTAACTCTAAGCTTAAAAAAAAGAACAACTTAGCATTACTAGAAAGCATTGATTTAGATTTTGTTCCTTATGCTTGTCATTACGATGAAGAAACCATACTAACAAAACAGGGAGAATTGTTAAAAATAATCAAGTTAGAAGATTATTCTTCTGTTGATAACTACAGCGACCTCAGAACTGAAATTAGAAAAAGCATATCAAAAAATATTAATAGCCTGTGTTTTACCGTTTGGATTCATACCGTTAGAAAGCGCAATAAACTGAGCTTGAAATGGAATAAAACTGAAGACTTCTCTGACAACCTACATTCAACGTGGTTTAATAAACTAACTGATAGTAAATTACAGTATATAAATGAACTATACATTGTAATATTGTTTAGCGATTTTGGCAAGCATACTAATAATTCGTTTTTTTTCAATAGAATAAAGAATAAGCATAAGTTGTCTTTACAAGAAAGCCATCAGGAGTTGCAAAAGATAACTGACGTAATTCAAGATGATTTAGGACCTTTTGGAGCTAAAAAACTGAGTCTAAGGTTTAGTGAAGGTAAAATATATTCTGAAATGATAGAATTTCTCCACTATATTGTTACATTAACGCACAAAGATTATCCAATACATGAAAGGGACCTGTCGCAATATATTAGAAATTTTAAAATAGCTTTTGGTTTCAATACGTTTCAAACAATATTTGAAAATCAACAGAAATTTGGCTCTATTTTCAGCATAAAAGAATACCGGGAAATCTCCTTAGGTAATATAGATAGATGCTTGCAGCTTGAATCTGAATTTATCATTACAGAAATAATGATATTTACTAGTAATAACAAAGCAATAAAAGAATTTAAAAAACAAATCAACATGCTGCAAATTAGTGAGGATAATACCTTACTTAAAAGCTCAGGAATTGAAGAAATAATAGAGCTTGAAAAGACCTCTAGTATAGACTTCTGCCAACAGAAAATTATTTTTACAATATTTGCAGATGATAGGAATAAGTTAGCTGAAAGTATTAGTGATTTATCTTCTATAATGTCATTAGTTGGCTTCATGATGTTTAGAACTGATTTACATATGGAAAGTCATTTTTGGGCACAACTTCCAGGCAATTTTGCTTTTATTACGCAACCGAAAAATATCTTAACAAAATACGCTTGCAGCTTTGCTATGCTGCACGATTTTACGTCAGGTACATTAAAAGGAAGAAGGTGGAAAGAAGCGGTAATGATTTTTTTCTCAAAAAAAGGAAATCCTTACTTCTTTAATTTTCATGGAAAAAGAAATAATGGCCATACTACGATACTCGGAGCTCCAAATTCAGGCAGAACTTCACTCATTAATTTTCTATTATCAGAATCAAGAAAGTTTAACCCAAGAATTGTCATATTGGATAACACTGGAAAATCAATAATTTTTACTAAAGCAGTGAGTGGTAAATATTACATAATCGATCCAAAATATAAGGACAAAAGCCTAAAATTTAATCCACTAAACATTGAAGATAGTGCTTCCAATCGCAATATGTTGGTTGAACTGATCAGAAGAATGGTAGCCGATACGAGCTTGGTGGACGTAGAAGAAAAGATAAGAAAAATTGTGGATTCTATATTTGCTATACCCAAGGAATCACGTTCTATTTCACAAATTTCTGAGGTGCTCTTGCTCCTTGGGGGTAAGATAAGTAGATGGTGTGACGATGGTGACTTTGCTTACTTATTTCAAGATGGTGATGAATCAGATATTGACTGGGAAACAAAAATTATATCTCTCAACACCGCAAACCTTACAAAACAAAAGGAATGTATGTCCGTGATACTTTACTATTTTTTATATTCTTTTGAGGCAAAATGTGATGGCTCGCCTGCAATACTTGTTTTGGATGAAGCATGGGAGATAAGTAATATTTTTCCTACAGAGAAAGAGTTTGATAACTGGATGCAAAGAATGACGGAACTAAATGTTGTAGTAATCCTAAGTACTGAGAATTTAAATCTCGCATTTGCTAGCAAATTTACTCAATATTTAGATAAACATGTTGATACAAGAATCTTGATGCCGAACGTCAATGCAAATAGATTATACATGAAGGCATTTTCTCTGTCGAAAGAGGAGCTGAATATAATTCTGCAGACGCCAACACAGGAAGGTTTATTTTTGATAAAACAGTACAAAGGATTAGTAACCTTAAATCTGGATTTGAAGGATATGCAAGAAATACATGTACTTTCAGCTAACAAAGAGACTATAAAGTATATGTATGAGGCAATAAAAGAAAAAGGAGAAGAAGTTAATGAGTGGTTACCGGTATTTTATGAGAAGTGTAAGGCTTAATTTCTTATTGATATTTTTTTTGATACTTGGTCTTTCGTATCAAGGATATGCTGATTGTCCAACATTTGTAGAAAGTAATACTTGGTGGGAAGCAATAGTTGGTGGAGATTGGGTAAAGGAAATTAAGGTGCAAGCAATAAAAGATCAAGGAGTTGATGGTTACTTTAATCCCAAAATTAGAGTATGTGCTTATGATGGACAAAGTTATTGTTATGACTTACAAAGTGGGGAATCCTGCCGCCAGATATATGGAACGCAAGGTACAGGAGCTGGAGTTTCTGCTGCAGCTTTTATCGACTGGGAAGGAGATAAAACAAAAGCTGGAGGAGAAATTGCTCGGGGTCTTAAATGGGAATGGGCAGACGGTGTTACTGATGAGGAAAAAAGAAGATTCGCTAACTCTCCTAAAATATGTGCTTGCAGTCAAAAAGGGGCTTGTATGTCAGGAATTTCTTCATGGGGTTCTAGAGTATTTTCGGGTGAGAATATTTTCCGTCCTGGGGAGATGGAAAAAGTCTGTGATACCTGCTACCAAACGGCAGTAAAATGTGCTCCTGTTCCACTTGCACCTGGCCCCCCTCCATTTTGTGAACAACTTGCAATGTCGCTTCCACAAGTTAGAATTGTTCCTATAACAGATAAAGACAATGATTACTTTAATCCTAAGGTTAAGGTAATCATTGGTGATCTGAAAGGAAGAGACGGAGAGATTGGAGAAAAATTAGATTTCCCTAAAGGGTATGGAGAAAATAAAGCTGAGTGGCGCTCTATTTTAGACAAAGATGGCATCACGTACTACTTCAAAACTTATAGAGAAAAAGATAAGCTCTGCGCTGAATACCTTGGAACTCAAAGTATAGATGAAAACAATCCACAGTTCATCCGCTGTTTTCCTGCACCACCTGCTCCAGAACCTGAGATAGTGGAGATAGTAAATGCAAATACATTGAAAGTAGAAATGAAGATGAGTGAGAGCACTTGTGCTAAAGCACATGGAACCTATAGTAATGGTTCCTGTACTTTTAATGTTAATACTGACCTCAACCATCCTATAAACATTGGCCCCCTATCTTTAAAAGTAGTAAAACCAGCAATAGTAGCAAAAACAACTGATAGTAATATTGATAATATTATAGAAGGTATATTAGAAAGTAATCCGCAACAATTTAAAGTTCTGAAAGAATATGGCTATGTTCCTGATGTGCAAATTAAATGTTCTAAAGGCGGAAGTTTTTATAATTTTAATGATTTTGAGAAAAAGTTAAAAGACAAATCTATTCAATGTGAATTTAATAACTCTGGGCAGCCGGAAATAGAAGTAAAGTATAAAGGAAATTCTAACAGTAAAATGCTTTGTCTTTCTGGATGGCAGCCAGAACCAGAGGAGTTTGTTCTTAAAAGAGAAAATAAAATAATACCACTAAAATTAATGGGAACAAGATATACTAAATACAATGCTGTTTACTCCAAGGAATCAAATCAGTTCTATTATCTTCCAAGCAAGGAAATAGTTTATCCTTTGAAAGAAACTCAAGAGAGGTTGGATAAAATAATATTTAATAAGCAAGAGTATGTTTTCTTCCCTGATGAAAATGAGCAGAAGAAGGAAGAATGCAGTTATTGTGTGAAGAAAGATAGCAAAATAGACGAAAAATTAAAATCTGGTGAAGGACTGAAAGTAGTATACAAATTGACGGATGTAGAGCATAAAGAAGGATGTGAGCAAGGTGATGATGGTTGCATCTGCTTTGATGGAAAGTGTAGCCGTTCAAAACAATATTTGAATAAAAATGAAGATGATAAGCCATTCTACTTAAGGTATGAGGAAGTGGATTGTAAAGATAAGGATGGTAAAGTATTAAGAGATGAAAAAAATGAAGTACGAAAGTGTACACAATTAAAAGATCAACTGATTAAAGCAAACAGAACAGAGGTTTTTTACGCTGATAAATTGTGTAGGTTCGATTTAGAAGGTCTCAAAAAGAAATTAAAAGAAAAATTAAAAGAGATAATCAAGGAACATCTGAAAAATAAGAAACCAGATCTTGAAAAAAATAATGAAAAATCCTATGATCATAAAAATAAAGATGTTTATACAGATGACTTATCAATAAAATTTGATCGTATTAAAATAGAAGCGTGGGGAAGTGGTGAAGCAGGTCATATACAAGGTAGTGGCTGTGACAATCAAAAATGCCATTCTACTGAAAGCAGAGTAGGGATGCCAGGAGATTATATTAAAGCTAAACTGAAAATCGATCCTAATTATCCTATAATTAAGGTGCAAGTCACAGAGGGAGGGGGTAACCAGGAAAGTAACTTCTCAGATAAGGACGGGGGACCTGTTTTCATAGAAATGTGCAATTCGCAGAAGCAACATTGCCAGCAACTGATTACTGTTGCAGGTGGAGGTGAGTATAGAACATACGGTGGTAAGGGTTATGAGGAAACAGTAATTCATAAGCAAGATTTAAAGCTAGAGGAGAAAATTGTAAAGGCAGATAAACTGAAGTCTACACAAGACAATCAAATAGCATGTATAGAAAATGGTGAAATCAAGTATGAAACAGTAGAGTGTGGAAGTGGTTTGAGAAGCAGTAGATCTGGTGCAGGTGGCTGCATTAATAAAAGCAAAGGAATTTATGGTAAAGGCTCTCCAGGGTATGTGAGGATTAGACCTATTATAAAGGAATTTGACGAAGAAGAAATAAATGCTGCTATTAAAAAAGTAATAGAGGATCTATACGATCTTGAAACTATGACTGATTTTTGGGTAGGGGATCTTAACGTGAATATAAGTGGGATAATTAAAGAGGAAGTCAAAAAAGAATTATCAAGGTAAAAAGATATAGCTCTGGAAATGATGCTCTTGTTTTAATAATTAATTAAAGTAAAGCATGTAGTAAATGGTGTAATTGCTGTATCTTAACAAAAAGGTATAACGAATGTAAGAGGAGGGTGCTTTATGTCTCTAAAGAATAAAATTTCTGAGTTAATAGAACAACAATTTAGCATTAAATACCATGACAATTATTTGGCTTACACTATACATAATTGGGCTGCAAGCGAAATATCTGATTCTATTACTTTTTGCATAATTGGTTGTGGAAATTGCAAGATTGGATATCAAGATGTTGCAAAGTCATTCAACATAACAAAAGAAGAAATTGACCAAGGTAATATTGCAAGCATAGAAAGTAAAATAAAAAGTGAAGCTGAAAAATCAGGTAGCGAGTTTTCTGAGTTGATTTCTAGAGTGGATCAATCGCTAAAAGAGCAGAGTGAAAAGTCTATTGTACAAATTTTAGATTCATCCGCTGAGGAGATGTTAAGGAGTTTCTGTGATAGCCCTGTACAGTCTCCAGAGCCTCAAGAACCCTCTGCTTCATCTGAAGAGCATGCTACAGAAGGCCCAGAAACTAGTGTTAATTTAGATCTTTTGTCAACCTAATCAACCCCATATATATGTTTTTTTTGTACCCATGCTTTGCGTTTTGGGGTGGAAAGAAGGCACCATTCTTCGTTGCATTTTTCTATCTTCATCACAACAAACTTGTCTATTTTCATAGTAATCTTGCTGTCTACACTCTGTTTTTGATATCCATAAGTATCTTCTTTTACAATCGCGTAGCGCTTATCACTAAGAAGATTGCCTTTTATCCATCCGCAGTCTTCATCTATATCGCAGACCTTTTTCCAACTCTCAAACTCTTCTATCACTTTCAGGGGCAGATTTTTGCAAGTGTATATCCATTTTACAGGATAGTGAAACCCTGGCCCCGTTCTCATGTTGATCTTATTTGATTTGGTTGAAACAAAGTTATTAGCAAACAAGCTATGGCTAAATAATAAAAACAATAGGATAATAGTACTGAACCAAGATCCCAGTGTCACGCACTGGGATAACGTGAGGGATAGTGTAACAGACTTATTCATCATAATTCACGATTAGGTTGACATAAGATAAAGAGTAAATTAAAAATTGAATAGATCTTTAAATGCAAAATCAATGCCTATAGAAATATTAATGCCTGCTCTTTCACCGACAATGAGCAAAACTGGAGGAAAAATTGTAAAGTGGCATAAAAAAGAACAAGACAAAGTTGAAGTAGGCGACGTAATTGCTGAGATAGAGACTGATAAAGCCATAATGGAGTTTGAATCTATAGATGAAGGAGTTTTAGCAAAAATTTTAGTAACAGAAGGAACAAGTGGCGTGCCTGTAAATCAACCAATAGCTTTAATGCTGGAAGAAGGAGAAGATGAAAGTGCACTTAACAACTATACTTCAACTTCCATCAATAGTGCAGTTAAAAAGGAAGTGACAAAAAGTGCTGTTGATAATCAAAAATTAGAACACCAAGATTTAAACGGAAAGCCAATAAGTCATTCTTCGGTGTCATTCCAGCGCGTGACGCTGGAATCCAACCCCTCAATGTCATCCCAGTGCTTGACACTGGGATCTAGAAAAGAAGAATGGATCCCAGTGTCAGCTACTCAGATGACAGAGGGTTATGCAGAAGGTAGAACAAAAATAAGCCCATTAGCTAAGAAAATAGCTCAAAATGAAGGGGTTAATGTGCAGCAATTAAAAGGTACAGGACCATATGGTCGCATAATTAAGGCTGATGTGTTGGAGTTTTTAGGCAGTGGTATACATACTGAAAGTCCTGAGAAAGATACCATAGTTGAAGTAAGCAACATGCGCCAAGTGATAGCACAGCGCCTGACTGAATCAAAACAGAATGTTCCACATTTTTATTTAACTGTAGACTGCCAGGTTGATAAGTTAATATCGTTAAAAAACGAGATTAACTCAGCAGATGAAAACAATAAAGTAACAATTAATGATCTAATCATAAAAGCTGCAGCTTTCAGCATGAAGAAATTTCCTGATATAAATTCTTCGTGGATAGATAATAAAATACTGAGATATTCAAATATAGATATTTCAATCGCTGTGGCACTTGAAGATGGGCTAATTACTCCTATAGTAAAAAATGCTGATAAAAAGGGTATTTTATCTATATCAAAAGAAGTGAAAGATTTAGTAAGCAGAGCAAGATCTGGAAAATTGAAACCTGAAGAGTTTCAAGGAGGAGGGTTTACTATCTCCAACTTAGGGATGTTTGGTATAAAAGCCTTCAGTGCTATAATCAATCCGCCGCAATCTTGCATTATGGCAGTTGGTGCATCTAAAAAACAACCAATTGTTATGAATGAGAAAATAGAAATAGCAGAAATAATGACAGTAACGCTCTCTGTTGACCATAGAGCAGTTGATGGGGCACTCGGAGCAAAGTTTTTAAATGCCTTTAAGCATTATATAGAGAATCCTCTGGTGATGTTTATTGAAACTGCGGTAACTTATTAGCATCGTTATTACAAAATTAATACCTCTAAGTTTATAATTCTACTAGTTAATAGGCTTAGAGGTAAAAAAATGAATACTACAGTAGAAAAAAATAATTCAAAAATTTTTCCTAAAAATGAAGGAAAGATTAACTCAAAAGGCATGGTTGCCCCACCTGTTCCTCCGAAATCTTCCCAAGCTAAATTTGCTGGAATAAAAGCGATTTTTGAGCGAAATGCATCTCATTCCCAAGCAAATGATAGTAATAAAACAGTAAGTAGCAATCTTGGAAGAACATTTGGCTCAACAATGCAAAAACTCATGGAAGACAACATTCATAGCACTCCTAACAAACAACGCCGTGATTCAGGGGATAGTGGTATCAGTGATGTTAGTAGCAGTACTCTTGATAAAAAAGCTAAAGCTTATAATCCTCTTGATTGGAATCCAATCTATCAAGGTAAAAAGCGTTTTAGTTTAGACAATATGTCGAGCAACTCGTCTTCGTACAGTGAAAAAAGTAATATTTCAGATATAAGCGATAAGTCTAATAATTCAAACATTGTTAGATGTAATATTACTAGGAGTAACAGTAAGGAGGACCTTCATAAACCTGATGCTTCACATAATGACAAATCTGCAGGCAAAAAATTATCTAATGTCAATGTAAGCGAATTAATCAGAAAGTTTGAACAAGGTAGTGACATAGTAAAAGGGCGTTAATCAAATGTTACCCTATCCTTGTATATGCAAAGGTAGGGTATCTTTTTAAAATATTATGTCCTTTATAGCTTTGTTAATTTTTGACTCCTTCTCTGCAAAAGCAGTTTCTAGAGAGGTTTTAAGTTTTTCCCATTCTTCTTGACCATTTAGAACTAAAGATTTATATTCACTTTCAATTTTTTCCAATGCTGTTTGATATGAAAAACCTAATTCCTCATATATATCAATATTTATCGATTGCAGTATTACCAAAAATGAAAACAAATTCGGATCAGGTAATTCTTCCTTTATATAATTCAGAAGACATAGTTTTATTTTTTTCACGCAGTATTCTATTGTTTTCAGCGATAGCAATAGACTTTCTGCATAAAATATAAAACTATCTATAATTAAACTTTTTGATTTTTTCGGTAATTTAATATTTTCAAATAGTTCTTTTGTAAATTTTTCTATCGGTTGTTTTGGCAAATGTAAAGAGAGATCAGTAAAAGATTTTAGGTCAAAATTTGGTCCAAGTATTGTGCTGATTGCTCTTTGTACATTACTCTTATCTTTACTTACAGGAATAATGAAAACCAGCCCCTCCACATCAAGCATATACTTTATAGATTCCAAAAAATCGACAACGAATTTAGGACGGCACACATCAAGATTATCCACCATTATATAAATGTTTTTGTCTTTTCTGATTTTATTAACCACATCCGCTAACTGTGTTTTAAAATCTCTAGTACTCTCTTTTCTTCTTTGGAGAAGACTTAATTCACTCAAGACAAAACCTATGTCTTTTTTATCAGCCTCTTTTGCAGCATCAAGAAATACTGAAAGCATAGCAAGTGGAGATTTACTGATCAGCTTTCCTAGTGTGTTTAGAGAAAATAGCTCTTGGTTTATGTTCTTGAACTGTTGTATAACGCTTCTTTTTACTTCATACGATGCAAATAAATCTTCAAATAGAAAATTTAAAAAAGAAGGAAGTGGTTGGTCCAATGCATTGATATCCCATGCGCTATAATAAGCTGCAATTTCATTTTGCTGTTTTAACTCTTTTACCCATTCTTTCAAAAAAAACGTCTTGCCCCATCCACTATATCCTTCCAAAGATATTATTGTAAAAGACTGATCAATCGTTTTTACTATAGTGCTGAACTTATTCGTAAATTGCTTATAGTTTAGGCGGTCATTTTTCCAAGCCACCACTTTAAGTGGTGGCGCTATTCCTTTCTTTTTGAATGTTATTAGCGATATAAGTTTTTTTAAGCACATGTCTTATTTTATATTTAACTCATATTCTTGTCTTGAAGTAAGTGCTATCCTCAGCGTTCCTTCATCAAGATAGTCAATTTCTCCGCCCATTGGTATGCCGCAAGCAAGACGTGATATTTTCACATCCAAATTTTTTAGCAATTCAATTATATATTGTGCAGTAACTTGACCCTCTAATGTCGGATTAATTGCAATAATTATCTCTTCAACTTTAGATTTTGTCACTCTTTCCAGAATAGTATCAAGGTTGAGTTCTTTTGGACCTATGCCATTTATCGCAGACAATCTGCCACCCAAAACATGGTATAAACCTGAATATATATTTCCTTTTTCAAACGCCCATAGATCACCCAATTCTTCTACTACACACAGTAACTTAGTGTCACGTTTTGGGTTAGTACAAATAGAACAAGGTGACTTAGTATCTAGATTTCCGCAAACTTCACACTCTATTATAAGATCTGCTAGCTCTTTAATCAAAGATGCAAGCGGTAGCATAACTTTTTCTTTGTTTTGGAGTAAATGTATAACTAACCTGCGTGATGATGATGGCCCTAAACTTGGCAATTTAGAGAAAGCATGAACTAGATTCTTTATGTTAACGTTCATTCAATAAATTCAGAATAGGCAGTCAAATGGTAACATCAAACCCTTTGTAAAGAAAGTGGTAAGTTTCTCTTGATCCCACTTTGATTAGCTATAGAAAAAATTTTTTACTCTAACGCAAAAAATTACTTCCGCACACTTAAAGCCTGATTATAATAGACTTCTTGCATAATCCAAACTAAGTAGAAAAAAGGTATCATCCGAGTAGCTCTCCTTTGTCATCCTAGTGCCTCCTTTTTTGTCATCCCAGTGCCCAGACACTGGGATCCAGGAATTTTATTAAGTTTGTAAGCATAAAAGTATAGCTAACGTGAGCTCTACGTCATACTGCCGCGAACCGTCATACCGCGATTCATTCGCGGTATCTCTTAGCCGCTAACACGTAGCGGGATGACGGTTGTCAGGCTAGCTGTCATCCCAGTGCCCAGACACTGGGATCCAGAAATTTTAATTGTAAGTAAGCATACTGGGTTGATAAGTATAAAAGTAGCTAGAAAATAAACATTTTTGATGAGATTATATGGAAAACTGGATGCCAGTGTCAAGCACTGGCATGACACCCTTCACGGACTTTTAAATTACTTTAGCTATAAATATTAAGAAATTTACCAAATGAAAAAAAAGGCAAAAGAAGCCCTGGGGTTATTATCCGCTTTAAAATATTGGCGTTTTTTATGTTTTAAACGCTTGACAAGCGAGATTCAGCCGCTTTTAATTGCAACTAACCTACGCTGCAAATGTTTAAGAAATTTACTAAGCAGAAAAAAAGACAAAGAATCCCCGAGTTAGCTAGTCTTTTACTATCTCTGTCGAGTATTGGCATTTTTTGATGTCTTGTAACGCTTTATAAGCGCGTTCAGCTTATTTAGATAAAAATCTAGATGTAGATGAAGTTTTGTAAAGACATACAGTATCTATATACTGCAAAAAATTGAACATAAGACGCCGATACATTAAGTAATCCTTACCTTTTAATCTGCAGATTGGCGAAAGCAAATACAATAGCTTCACTATCATGATAAGGGCGCTGGCGAAGGGTGCCAAGTAAGTTTTTTCGTTTCTATGTTGTCAGCTACTTGGATGACGCCAATCTGAGTTAACTACACCAACTCACATTCAGCAAAAAAGAAAGCTATCTCCTTACGAGCATTTTCTAGACTATCCGAGCCGTGGACTCTATTTTCACTAATATCATCAGCAAAATCACCCCTGATTGTGTCTTTATCTGCCTGCTTTGGATTGGTAGCTCCCATGATTTGTCTGTATTTACTTACTGCATTTTCACCAACTAAAACTTGAACTACCACAGAACCAGAGGTCATAAACTCTACTAATTCCCCAAAAAAAGGCCTATCTTTATGAATTTCATAAAACAGCTCTGCTTGTTTTTTTGTTAGTAACATCATTTTTTGTGCTGTGATTTTCAGCCCAGATTGTTCGATGTAGGAATTTATATTGCCTGTAATATTATTTTTTACTGCATCAGGTTTTAAGATTGAAAGTGTCTTCTCAATTGCCATATTATTTCCTTATATAAGATTGTATATTTATGGATTCATTTTATTGCAAATTTTGATTTGATAAAAGTAGTTTTTTATTTATAGTTAAGAATAAACCATCAAGGAGGTATTGTATGGGTGAATGTTGTAAAAATAACACTACTAAACAAGCTGAGCCTACCACTAAAAAACAAGCTAAATCTACTACTAAAAAATTAGTAAGTAACTTTAAGTCATCACTTTTTTGTGGAACAAAAGGATTTTTAACTTTTAATTTGGCCTTTTTAAGTTATTTGGAATATAGTTCACATCATAATACAGAATTAAAAAAAGGTGCTGCCTTTGCAATGAAAAGGAATACTATTCCATTGCTTGAAATGATAATCATAGCACCGCTTGTTTGTTTTGCACTGCCGGCTATAGTAGGTGGTTTAAGTCTTTTACAATGTGCACTTGCTTGTGCTGTCTTAATGATTGCCACATGTTTTATTGTCAGAACTTTTAATCTACGTGAAAAATTATTAGAAAAACAAACAGGTTGCCCAAAAGAAACAGTGAATAAGGAATTTGAGAAAGATACTATAATCTACCCTATTTTCGATAAAAGTAGAAAACACATCGAGTATAATTCGCCTAACTCAGAGCAACCACCGGATGAAACGAGTAGCACCTCTCTTTTCGTTAAAGTTTTACTTTTCCCTCTAAAGGTTCTTTTGAAGGTCCTGCAAAGTTATATAATGCTATCTTTAGCTGCTGTTGAACTTCTTGAAACGGTACCAAGTCTTTTTGTCGATACATTTTTCGATTGGAACTTCACATCCACCAAGAGTAACCTGAAGAGATCAGGCCACTTATTGTATGCCAGTGTAAGAAATTTAGTGCCTATAACTAAATTTGATGAGTGTGTAGCTAATTTTATAGGCACCCCAGAAGTAACTTGTTGTAGTAGTGCGTAGGTGAAAAAGGCAGTTATCTTATTTAATCTTGGCGGGCCTGATTCACTAAATGCGGTCCGTCCTTTTTTATTCAACCTTTTTTATGACAGGAGAATAATCAATCTACCGAATCCCTTTCGGTTTCTTTTAGCAAAGTTTATATCTGCGAAACGAGAAAATACTGCACGAAAAATATACGAGGAAATTGGAGGTAAATCGCCAATTCTAGAGAATACAAAAATGCAAGCTAATGCTTTAGAACTAAAATTAAACGAAAATAGAAACCATGTACACAAGGTATTCATCTGCATGCGCTATTGGCGTCCATTTGCTGACGAAGTTATTGAAAGTGTAAAACAGTTTGATCCTGACGAAGTAATTCTGCTGCCACTGTATCCAAAATATTCAACTACCACAACTCTGTCATCCATCGAGAATTGGCAAAAAAATGCTAAACGGTATGGCCTAAAATGCAATACAAAAATGATTCACCGTTATTATGATAACCAAGATTTTATTGAAGCTCACGCTAATCTGATAGCTAAGTACTATAAATTGGCTA
Source organism: Wolbachia endosymbiont (group A) of Ischnus inquisitorius (assembly GCF_964026985.1). Taxonomy (NCBI): domain Bacteria; kingdom Pseudomonadati; phylum Pseudomonadota; class Alphaproteobacteria; order Rickettsiales; family Anaplasmataceae; genus Wolbachia; species Wolbachia endosymbiont (group A) of Ischnus inquisitorius. Next base: position 46,026 of record NZ_OZ034715.1, read on the forward strand.
GCAAAATCGGTAAACCAAGAGTCCTATTTTCAGCCCATAGCTTACCTCTTAGTATCATTAAAAAGGGCGACCCTTACGCTTCACAGGTAGAAAGAAGCGTAGAGTTAATAGTAGAAAAGTTAGCTATCAATAACTTAGATTGGTCAATATGTTATCAGAGTAAGATTGGTCCTGTAAAATGGCTAGAGCCAAGCACTGAAAGTGAGCTATTACGCGCAAAAGCTGATGGTGTACCTGTAGTTCTATCACCTATATCTTTTGTTTCTGAGCATTCAGAAACTCTAGTTGAACTTGATATAGAATATAAAGCAATTATCAAGGATGGATATTACTTTCGTGTGCCAACTCTCAGTACCGATCCCTTGTTTATAAAATGCTTAGCCGATTTGTGCATAAATCTCCCTTAAAGTCCTGATTCATAGGGCTTTTCTTTTAGGATTTTATGTGATAGAATAACAGAAAGTTATTATTTTATTAACTATTTTATGCTAAACAAGCTAAAAAAGAAATCTAACACGCCCGCACAAAAGGTACATGATGCTTATAATCATGATATCAGAAAGGTAATCTGCATCACAACAGGTTTAACAGCCCTATTGTGTAAGATTTCACTGCAATTTTGCTGCGAGTTCATTGACAATAATAGATCCAATATCTCCTTTATAAAGAATGTTGCCCGATGGGTGAAATTTCCGACATCTACCCTATACATTGCCCATTCTGCATTTATCTTACGGGATTTGGTAAAAGATTATAAAGACCCTAAGGGTAAAAAAGAATTAGCAAAAATTTTGGGTAAATCGGCTAACCTTGCAAGCAGCACCATAGAAGCATTGATGATGTTGAAAGTCATCCATTTTTTGGCTAGAGGTAATGCAGATGTAACAAGTTATATTAGTTCAACATCAACGATCCTATTTTTGTTCATTTCAGAACCTATAAGCTATTATTATACATGCAAGAAATATCTGGATAATAAGGATCCTGAAAAGTCTGCTAAGTGTAAGAAGGACCTTATTATCAGCACATTAACTTTGTCGTTAGGTTTATTAAACTTCATATTAAGAAGGATAGAAACTCCAACTATACCAATAAACTTGGGTAGTGGTATAATCTATAATTTCAACTTAAGCGTAACAGTCAGCATAATATATAGTGCAGTATTTCTTGCAGTTCAACTTGATAAGTTGTTTAATCAACCTGTCAATGATGATCCTTCCACTGAACTTGATGATGTTCATAATATAAACGGTCATTCTAATGACAGCACTGTAGAGGTATAAGAATTAGGGATGAAAAGATTTTATTTCTACTGCCAACGCTAGTACTGCTAATTTGCTAACAATACTCCAAAGTGATAGAATTTTACCTTCCACAACCTGGCTAACATCATGAAACTCACAGTCAGTGGCATTCAAGCTAGAATATACATCTTTTCTGCTATTACATCGGTATAAGTAACATGTTGAAGTATCTCCTATATAGTATATTAGCGGTTCTGCAGAACTGCTTTTAAACATGTCAATGGTTGGTACACCTTCTTGTATAATAACGCTATTGATTGCTATTCCTTCTTTTATCTTTTTCATTTTATGACGCTTTTTTTTATTGAGGTTTAATATTTCCTCTCCACTTGTTGCTGTTATAATGCCCATCCCATATGTGCCATTGCTTGCTTTGATAAAAACGTAAGGTTGTGTTTTTATTTTATATTCTTCGTATTTTTTTTGCACTAGAGATAATATTTGGTCAACTTTAGCCGCTATTGCTTTTAGTGATGAATCATCATCAAAATCGACTCCATCACAGCTTTCTGTAAGCACAGAAATTAGCCATGGGTCCATTTTAAATTCGCTACAAAACTCAGACGCTAATTCTTGATAGATTTCAAAATACTTAAATTTCTGTCTGCTATGCCAACCGTATAGTGGGCTTGGTACTATATCTTGCTTTACGTCTTTTAGCGTGTCTGGAATGTGGCTCGTCATATCACGGTTCAGTATAATAACATCAGGCACAAATCCTGAAGTTGTCTTTAGCAGAGAGTTTTCTTTCACAACAGTTTCATACTGTTCTATTAAATTGTATACTTCATTATGTAAAAGGCCAATTCTAGTTTCAAAACCTGCGAGTTGTAGTACTTTCTCTATAACAAATACGTTTTCTATATACATTTTATTGCGTGTATAATTTTCCGGTATTATAAGAACCTTTTTGTATTGATGTCTTTTAAAGTAGCTTTTTATCAATCTTGCTGCCATTGTTCTTGATTCTTCACTTAAGTTATTGAACCCCGCAGGAAATAAATTAGCGTCTACTGGAACGATTTTATAGCCAGAGTTTCTAAGATCTATAGAGCTATAAAATGGCGATGTAAGGCCATTAAATTTTGCTTCGAACCAATTATTTATACTTTTTTCCAAATCTGGGTGAATTATGTTTTGCATCTGCACTTTAAATGTTATAAGGAAGGTATTATATTATAAGCTATAGTTGAACATATTTAGTAAATTTGACTAAAGATTAAAGTATAATGAGATTCTTATTTAAAGTGATAGAAAAATGATTCAACACGATAACAATAAAATGTATGGCACTACTATATTATCAATTAGAAAAGATAAAAGTGTAGTAGTAATAGGTGACGGACAAGTTTCACTGGGCCACACTGTTATAAAATCTGGAGCAAAAAAAGTTAGGCGTCTTTCTGGTGATTCCGTAATTGCTGGATTTGCCGGGGCAACAGCCGACGCATTTACTCTTTTTGAAAGATTAGAATCTAAACTTGACAAGCACCCAGGGCAATTAATGAGAGCATGTGTTGAACTTGCAAAAGACTGGAGAATGGATAAATATCTGAGGAAATTAGAAGCTATGATGATCGTTGCAGATAAATCTATTTCATTAGTAATTACGGGAACAGGTGATGTTCTTGAACCTGAAGATGGAGTCGCAGCTATTGGCTCTGGGGGAAATTTTGCTCTATCTGCAGCAAGAGCTTTAATTGACATTAAAGGAATATCAATAGAGGAAATTGCGAAAAAGGCTATGAAGATAGCTGGCGATATATGTGTTTATACAAATCATAATGTAGTTATTGAAAAGATAGAGGAGTGATATGTCTTCCAAGCAAAAAACTTTATGCACCAATTTTTCCAATCAGCCCATAACCCTTTCAGAAGGGCGGTCTTGTAGTAGTGACACCTACGATGAAAAAGATAACCTCTATAAAGATACTAAGAGTGGTTTTGATTCAAATGACAGCGATGTTCAAGTTAATGACAGCACTCAAGTTTTGTTAGATGACCTGCCACCACAGAAGATAGTTAAAGAATTGGACAGATTCATAATCGGACAGGATGATGCAAAGCGTGCTGTTGCTATTGCGCTCAGAAATCGTTGGCGTCGCAATCAGGTTCCATTTCCATTGCGTGATGAAATCATACCTAAGAATATATTGATGATCGGTCATACAGGGGTTGGTAAAACTGAAATAGCTCGTCGCTTAGCAAAACTTGCCGGTGCACCGTTCATAAAAATTGAGGCAACGAAGTTTACTGAAATAGGGTACGTTGGACGTGACGTTGATTCGATAATACGCGATTTAGTTGATGCAGCAATAGTTTTAGTTAAAGAGAAAGCCCGTAAAGCCTTAGCTAAAAAGGCTTTAATTTTAGCTGAGAAAACAATAGTAAACTCTATGGTAGGCGAAAATGCAACCGAAGAGAGTAAAAAAATTTTTAGAGAAAGGTTGAGGAATAAAGAGTTTGAGGACGGAGAAGTTTCTATTAACGTCAGAGAGAGCAAGAGTATGTTACCTACTTTCGATATACCAGGCATGCCAGGTGGGCAAGTTGGTGTGATGAATGTAACAGAAATAATGGGCAAGATGTTTAACGGGAGCAAAAAAACAAAAACTATTACGGTGAAGGTAAAAGAAGCGCGTGAAATATTAATTAATGAAGAAAGTGAAAGGCTAATGGATGAAGATAAGATAATCAAAGAAGCCATTGATCTTGTTAGTAATGACGGTATAGTATTTTTGGATGAAATAGACAAAATTGCAGCGCGTACAGAAGTAAAAGGTGAAGTAAACAGAGAAGGAGTGCAACGCGATCTGTTACCATTACTTGAAGGAACAACTGTTACAACTAAGTATGGCCATGTAAAAACAGACTATATATTATTTATTGCATCTGGTGCTTTTCATCAGTCTAAACCATCTGACCTCTTACCGGAATTGCAGGGCAGATTACCGATCAGGGTAGAACTTAAGGCACTTACTCAAGAGGATTTAATAAGAATATTAAAGGAACCAGAATCTAGTTTGTTAAAGCAGTACATAGCTTTAATGAAAACAGAAAATGTGACACTTGAGTTCACTGATGATGGTATAAAAACCATAGCTGAAATAGCGTTTACAGTTAATAGGCAAGTGGAAAATATAGGCGCAAGAAGGCTTCACACTGTCATGGAGAAGCTTTTAGATGAAATAAGTTTCATTGCTTCTGAGAAAAATAGCGAAAAATTCATTATAGACAGCAAGTATGTAAAAGATAAACTTGAGTCAATTTCGAAGCAGCTTGATTTATCTAAGTTTATACTTTAGGAAAAACGAAAAGCCTACTTTAAGTAGTATAGAGAGTGTTCAGAAGATTAGCCAGTAGACCTAAAATTTCAGCTATATTCTTTAGGCTGTTTTTCAACAGTAGAATGGTGTGCTGCGACCTCTTGCTTAACATCTAAGCTTAAGTCAATTATTGAGATATTTTCTTCATCATAATCTATGTCTTTTATTAACATATCGTCAGTAATAGTCAAAAGGTCAGGCGGAGAAAGAATAGTTCTTTTATTACCAGCTCTCATTCCCACAACTCCAAGCTCTATAGCAAGTGGTATTTTTTTATCGCCAACCCTAAATTGCACTGTTTGATCTTTGACTATATATTCCCCATTATGCTCCTTTACGCTATATTTAACCGATATCTCATCACCGCACCTTACTTGTTTTCCAGTCTTGTTAATTAAGTCATTAAAAACCATCAGATTATTTACTGAGTCGGGATATTTATCCTTTACTTCGATCAGTTTGACGTAATAAGAATTAAAATTCATTTTGTTCTCATTGGCAATAGTAACTACACGCTCTCCGCCTTCTTTCATACCTATTACCCCTAAACTCACTTCTTTTAGGTCATCTTGACCTATTTTCAAAGTAACATCAGAAACTTTGCTAGGGAGTGTTGCTGAGTTATTATTAGAAATTTTATATATTTGCAATAGGACTTCCAGGCCACAAAAAGCCTTGCTGCCACTGCCTTCAGTAATTTCATAAAAATTTATTGAATCTTCTTCCTTTTGCTGCGTTATTTCTTCTAAATATTCTGTCAGCCCATGCTTTTCAATATAGCGGTCAAGTGCTGATTCAAGTATTGGCTTCACTAGGTAATGTGCTATCGTCTGTATCAAACCACCATGCGTGGCATTTATCTCATAAAGCTTGTCCTTTTTTTCCGGTTTACCTTTGTTTATATAGACAATAGTAAACACAAAAGCAGAAGTTAAAGTGAGAATCATTACTACGGAAATAAGCATTTGTAATATAATTTTTCTAACCATCTTTCTTTACTTGATTCAATAAATCATATAAATAATTAGTATCCCCTGAAAGCGCACTCAAATTATCCAAGCCTTGTTTAAAGAGGCCGTCTATATAGTCCTCTACTTCACTTTTACCAAGCACAGACATAAGATTATTTGTTTTATCTTGTTCGTAGTCTTCAATATCATCCTTAGCTTGAAAGATAAGCCCTAGATTTATTCCATAGTTATATAACGCTTTACGTTGCTTGTCTGTAGCACCCCCTATTATAGCACCTATTTCACATGAAGCTGCAAATAGTTTTGCGGTTTTCATCAAATGAATTTCTTTTATTTTATCAGCTTGGCCCGACGTCATTCCAGCGTCATACATACAGCCGTACGAATGTTGTAGTTTTAAGGTAGAAAGGGTGTCATGCAAGTAGCTGACACTGGAATCCATTTCATGTTCAGCTCCACTATCGCATGGCTTTTTGCATGAAATGCTTGTAGGCAAAGCCTTCTGGATCCCAGTGTCCGCTACTTGAATGACAGAGGGTTGGGGGCTAAAATCTATATGCTCACTGTTAATATCTAAAGCCTGTCCTCCCACCATTCCCCTAATTCCTATTGCCTGAGAAAGAACTTTTATGATCTCACAGCGTTTCTCATTTAACGAAGATAATACCTCAAAAGCCAGAGTAAGTAGTGCATCTCCGGCAAGCACTGCTGTTGCTTCATCAAATTTTTTATGGCAGCTTAGCTGGCTTCTGCGAGTATCACTGTTGTCCATGCACGGTAAATCATCGTGAATTAGAGAGTAAGCATGAACAAATTCAATTGCTGCAGCAACTGATATTACTTTTTTAGCTTCCGCGTTAAACACTCGCGATGAAGCTACGACTAAAAAGGAGCGTATATGTTTTGCAGGAGCAAGGAGTATATAACGCATAGCTGATATAAGCTTATTCTCGCTATTTTCGGGTAAGAGTTTATTTACTTCTACAATAAGCAAATTTTTTGTTGTTTCGTCTAGCATTTTTGAATTGTTAATTGTTTAGCACGTAACGCTAGCCAGCTAGGGCAGTAGAAAACTTTACTGTAGTTTACCAGTTATAAAAGATATTGCAAACATAAAAATTTTTTATAACATCAAAGAATAGGTTATTTTTTTGGTAAGAAATGTGAATAGCGAACTAGCAAAGAGCACTAGAGAAGACATAGAAGAAAAAGTGAAAAAGATTATACTAGAGCATATTAGTAAGGATGTAGAGAAATTCAACAGCTCTTCAAAGCTTTCGGAGCATGGTACAGACAGCTTAGATGCAGTTGAAATCATCATGGCAGCAGAAGAAGAGTTTGGAATAGAAATTCCAGATGAAGACGCACAAAAAATGGAAACTATGGAGCAAATAGTTGAGTACATTAATAATAAAAAAGGCTAATAGTTGGTGTTAAATGAGCAGAAGAGTAGTAGTCACTGGTGTTGGTTTAATCACTCCACTAGCGGCAGATGTTGACAACACTTGGTCAAGGCTAATAAAAAGTGAGTCTGGCATAAAAGCAATCAATACGGATAGATTTGACTCTTCTGATCTTGCTTGCAAAATTGCAGGGCAGGTGCCGTTGCAATCAGACAACATTGAGCACCATTTCAATCCACTAGATTATATTTCTGAGAAAGACTCAAAAAGGACAGATCGTTTTATCCATTACGGTATTGCAGCAGCTATTCAGGCAGTAGATGATTCATTAATTTTGGAAAGCCAAAATATCAATCGGGAACGTGTTGGTGTGACTATTGGCTCTGGTATAGGTGGTCTTCCGTCAATTCAGGAAAATGTTATTACCATACAGGAAAAAGGGCCCAGACGTGTCAGTCCATTTTTTGTCCCTGCAAGTCTAATAAATTTGATATCTGGCCATATTTCTATTAAATACGAATTTACAGGTCCAAACGATTCAGCAGTAACCGCATGTGCAACAGGTGCGCATGCAATCATAAACTCAGCAAGAACTATAAAACTTGGTGAAGCGGATGTTATGATTGCAGGTGGAGCAGAAAGTGCACTGTGTAGAGTTGGAATTGCAGGTTTTGCATCTATGAAGGCGTTATCAACTAAATTTAACGATAAACCGGAAGAAGCTTCAAGGCCATGGGATGAAGAACGCGATGGTTTTGTTATGGGTGAAGGAGCAGGTATATTGGTGCTGGAGGAATACGAACATGCGAAAAAAAGGGGGGCAAAAATACATGCTGAACTGGTTGGGTACGGACTCACAGGAGATGCGCACCACATTACAGCACCACATCCAGAAGGAAGAGGCGCATTTAAGGCAATGCAGCTTGCTTTAAAGAGCGCACAAATTAATCCCAATCAAGTAGGGTATATCAATGCACATGGAACTTCAACGCCACTTGGAGATAAAATTGAAGTAATAGCAATGAAACAGTTATTCGGTGACTACGTTTATAAAATACCTGTTTCTTCAACTAAATCTTCTATAGGACATTTACTTGGTGCTGCAGGGAGCGTTGAAGCAATATTCAGTATTCTTGCGTTAAATAATGGAATTATTCCGCCAACCTTAAATTTACACAAGCCTTCAGAAGGATGTGATTTAAATTTTGTACCGTTTAAAGCTCAGGAGCATAAAATTCAATATGCACTTTCTAATTCGTTTGGTTTTGGTGGCACTAATGCATCGCTCATATTTGGACAAGTTTAGTTGATGTCACCCCAGTGTCTTCCTCTTGTCATTCCAGTACCCTCCTCTTGTCATGCAAGCAGCTCTCCTACTGTCATCCCAGCACGTGACACTGGGATGACAAACGGTTGTGAAAGGGAATACATATAAAAATTAAACTATCAATAGCAATTCAAAAAGAAAAAATATTCTATTCATCCCTGAAGAAGTATTTTATTGACAATTTATGAATAAAGATCAATAATGCAGAAAAGGAATTGATGGGCGTATGCATGAATTTAACCACTATTAGATGTATGGTCCCAGAGAGTGATGGTATACTATCATCATCATTTAAGGAGTCATTATGGGACAGATATTACATGGGTGCGCCAAAACAACACAGACGATTCGTAGAGCAATACAAAATAGAAAAGAGAGCATAGCAAAACTCTCCAAGCATTATAACCTTAATCCAAAAACTATTATTAAGTGGAGAAAACGTTCATTTACGAAAGATGCTGATATGGGTCCAAAGCATCCAAGATCAACTGTTTTAACGCTAGAAGAGGAAGCTATAATAGTTACATTTCGCAAGTATACACTACTGCCACTAGATGATTGCCTTTACGCTCTGCAGTCTACAATTCCGCATTTGACTCGCTCTAGCTTGCATCGTTGTTTACAAAGACACAACATTAGCAGATTACCAACTGTTGATGGAGAAGTTAAGTCAAAAAAGAAATTCAAACAATATCCTATCGGTTACTTTCATATTGATATTGCTGAAGTTAGAACTGAGGAGGGCAAATTACATTTGTTTGTTGCTATTGATAGGACATCCAAATTTACCTATGTTGAGTTGTGTAACAGTGCTACAAAACCCATAGCTGCTGAGTTCTTACGTAATTTGATTAGAATTTTACCGTATAAAATCCATACTATTTTGACAGATAACGGTATACAATTTACAAACCAGAAGCGTCATAAGTATGCTTTCCAACATATATTTGATAGAGTTTGCGAAGAGAATGTTATTGAACATCGTTTGACAAAAGTTAGCCATCCTTGGACGAATGGGCAAGTCGAGCGTATGAATAAAACTTTAAAGGATGCTACAGTTAAGAAGTATTACTATCAATCGCACCAGCAACTTAAAGAACACCTTTATAACTTTGTTATGGCTTATAATTATGCAAAGAGACTCAAAACTCTTAAGGGTCTTACTCCTTATGAATTTATATGTTATCAGTGGACACAGTCTCCAGAATTATTTATACTAAATCCACACCATCACACTCTGGGACCATACAATTAGAGGTTGTCCGGAAACAAGTAAAAGGCTATAATATCTGAAATTTTAGTACGGGGTAAAGATGAGAAAAAAGTATCCAACAGATCTAAGCGAAAGGGAATGGGCAAGAATAGAAAAACACTTCAGAGTATCATACAAGAAAGGAGGAAGGCCGCAAAAGTATAGCAAAAAAGAAATATTAGAAGCAATTTTCTATGTATTGTGTACAGGGTGTCAATGGCGGTATTTACCAAATGATTTTCCGCTATGGAAGACTGTGTATGAGCAGTTCAGGCAATGGAAGAAGCAGGGAATTTTTGAGAAAATGAATTATGAAATTACAAAATATAGTAGAAGAAAAATAGGAAGGAATGAGCAGCCGAGTGCCTGTATAGTAGATAGTCAATCTGTAAAGACTACAGAAAAGGGGGGATCAAAGGCTATGATGGAAGTAAAAAAGTAAAGGGTAGAAAAAGGCATATAATTACAGACACTCAGGGTTTTATACTAGGTTGTTACGTAGGCGCTGCTAACGAAAATGATAGAGATGGTATTAAAATAGCATTAAACAATATGAGAACAAAATATACTAAAGTTAAAAAAATGTGGGCTGACATGGGATACCAAGGAAGAAATTTAAAGAATCACATAAAGGAAGAATATGACATAGATATTGAAATTGTTAAAAGGCCTCCATGTAGATTTTGGGTGCACAAAGATACGCCACCTGAGCTACTACCAACAAGAGAACAAGGGTTTAAAGTACAGCCAAGAAGATGGGTTGTAGAAAGGACTTTTGCTTGGGTTAATAGGAATAGAAGGCTATCGAAGGAGTATGATTTACTCACAACATCCACTGAGAATTTCATATACCTAGCTATGAGTAGGGTTATGTTAAAGAGGGAATATGCTTGAATTTACTAGTTTCCCGACAACCTCTAATTGTACATTATTTGTTGTAATTACATATTTTTTGACGTGCATTATAGCTTGGTGCTTACCTTTCAAAGACATAACATTATTAACAACATTTGTTCCGGCTTCAGTTGCAATTTTGCTAACCATTTATAATAAACAGAAGGTAAGGGATCTTTTTAAACTTAGTTCGCCAAAAAACTGTCTATTAGGGTTTATACTTATTCTGGTAAGTATGCTAATTTCCAATGGTCTTTTGTCAATTTATTGCGGTTTTTCATTTTTCCGAGAGTCTTTTACGTTAGACCGTGTAAAGGATTTGAGTGCAGTTTTGAGTCCATTAGTGATGTTATTTGTTTTATTATCAACCTTTGTGATGTGGATCATTATGTCTCTTGGTGAAGAGATCGGTTGGCGTGGCTATCTTTTGAAAAATCTTAAAAGCAAAATATCAAATTTTTATATCAGAGCAATTATTGTCGGTATTATTTGGTCAGTATGGCACATACCAACTTATGTGGTTGCTGGCTCAGCTTTGTGGAAGGATGGCTTTACATTCCCGACTATTTGTGCTTATACCCTTTATATTTGTGCAATGTCTATAATGTTTACCTGGTTGTTTGAAAAAGACAACTCGATTTGGCCAGTAACTATTGCTCATGCAACAAATAATCTTGTGTATAGTGTTTTGAGCATTCTAATGCCGTCTCCTCCTCTGTCAACTTTCGATGCAGTAATTCGCCTTACATTAGGAGCAGCTGGTTATTTCATTGTTGCAATTGGTGTTATTTGGTTTGATAAAGCTCGAGAGCGTCATTTGAGTAATTCATAGTATAAAATTTCGGGGGCAATTCGCATCAGGTGTCATGCAGGTAGCATGACACTGGGATGATGAGGAAGAAAAAGCAAATTTTGCCTTTTACGGTCAATCTATTATACTTAGTAAGACTTCAATAAACTAATGAATTATACTTTATATCTAATTAAATGCACAAGATATTAATAAGAAATAACTACAAACCTTTGGTCGGAAAAATCAAGATTAATGGCTCAAAAAATGCTGTTTTACCAATAATGGCAGCAAGTCTATTAAGTAGCTCCCCGGTAATTTTGCATAATGTACCTGATTTAATTGATGTGCATCTAATGTCTAAGTTGCTTGAAAGTCTTGGAGCAGAAGTGAACTTTATGCACAATAAAAATTATAAAGCGAACCATACTTTGAAAATTGACTGCAGCAATATCAACAATCACGTGATGCCATATAAAACCGCAAGTAAGCTAAGAACTTCTTTTCTAATATTGGGTCCAATGCTTAGCAGATTTGGCAAAGCGAGAACAGCATTTCCTGGTGGATGCAACATTGGAAAGCGTCCCGTTGATATGCATATTAAAGCATTAGAAGAAATGGGAGCTAAAATTGAAATTGACGGCTATAATATAATTGCAACAGTGAAAGGAAAGCTACAAGGAAAAGAAATCACATTTGAGAAAATAAGTGTTGGCGCAACAGAAAATGTAATAATGGCAGCAACATTTGCAGAAGGAGTGACAACAATAAACAATGCTGCAACTGAGCCGGAAGTTCTTGATTTAATAGATTTTCTGAAGAAAATGGGTGCTGATATTGAAATTGATAATACAAAGGTCATAATAACAGGAGTTGAAGCACTAAATGGATGTGTTCATAAAATAATACCAGATCGCATAGAAGCAGGCACCTATGCACTAGCTGCTATAATAACCGGTGGTAAGTTGGAGTTGGAAGGAATAAATCTATCTGATATAAGGTGTATTACAAATGAGTTGGAGACTATAGGAGCTATGGTTGAACTGTATGATGGAGGCATTGTTATTTCCAGAAAAAATGGCTCTATTAAGTCTGCTAACGTTGCGACAGATCCATATCCCAATTTTCCCAGTGATATGCAACCACAACTGATGTCTGCAATGTGCATCGCTGATGGGATATCAGTAATTGAAGAGAACATTTTTGAAAACAGATTTACACATGCAGATGAATTGAGAAAGTTAGGTGCTAATATCAGCATCGAGAAAAGCAAAGCTACTATAAGTGGAATAAAAAGCTTATCTGGAGCTAATCTATATGCTACTGACTTAAGATCAACAGCAGCCTTGGTGCTTGCTTCTTTGGTAGCCGGTGGAGAAACTATAATAAACAATTCACATCATTTATGGAGAGGATATGAAGCAATGCATGAAAAACTCAATTCATGTGGAGCTGATATCTCCATTTCGTCTTGAGGATATTTTATGAATGAAGCAACCAAACGAACTATAGTAAAAGAAATAGATGCAATCTTATATGAAGAACATAAGGTATTAGACCATGGATTTATTCGAGTAGTGGATTATATGGGCTCTGATAGCGCTATAGTTCAAGCTGCTCGTGTTTCTTATGGCAAGGGAACAAAACAGATAAGTCAGGATGAAGCACTTATAAAGTATTTAATGAGACATCATCATACAACTCCATTTGAAATGTGTGAAATTAAGTTTCACGTGAAACTTCCAATTTTTGTTGCAAGGCAATGGATAAGGCATAGAACTGCAAATGTGAATGAATATTCAGCAAGGTATTCAATACTTGATAATGAATTTTATACACCTAAACCAGAACAAGTTGCAAAACAATCTGACAATAATAAACAAGGTAGCGGGGAAGCTTTTGATCCAGATACCTCAAAGGAAATAATAGATTCTCTAATAAATGACTCTAATTTAGTATATTCTCATTATGAAAAATTTATTGAGCAGGGGCTTGCAAGAGAAATTGCCAGAACTAACCTAATGCTTAATTACTACACGCAATTTTATTGGAAAATAGATCTGCATAATCTCCTTCATTTTTTGAAGCTCAGAGCTGATAAGCATGCCCAATATGAAATCAGAGTTTATGCAGAAGTTATGCTGGATATAATAAAAAAATGGGTTCCACTGGCCTACAATGCCTTTGTTGAATATTGCCTAGAATCAGCCTGTATTTCAAGAACTGGTCTAGAAATAATTCGCAAATTAATTAAAGGGGAAAACGTTACTAGAGAAGAAAGTAATATTGGTAAAAGAGAATGGGGCGAGCTGATGTCTATACTTGATAAACAATCTTAAAGATAAAGGCATACGTGTCAATCTCCTCTGTCAGTTAACTCTCGTTCACCAGATTGAATCTTGCTTTTTACATCACATTAACTCATCACTTTTATAGAACATCTCATTAAAATCATTTAGAGTTCCAAAATCCTGACCCTTGATAAACAGGTGATCATTAGCAACATGTGCTTCATCAAGAGTAAACAGCTCGTAATGATGATTGTGAGCGGGCCTAACAATTTCATTATATAAAACCATTACTTGTTCGTAGTTATATCCATCGCCAGCATGATATTTACCACGTACGGTATCATAAAAATTCTTTACATCATCATATGTCACTTGCAGCTCCACCTTATACTTTCCCACTTCAAGAGGACTTCCTGTCTTTATTTTTAAGGGATGTTGTGAATTTGCAACACTGTTAGAAGTTTCTGCTTCAATATCAGAATTTTTATCCATATTTTCTATCACACTTGCCATAACAGTTTCTTGTTCATCTTCTGTTGGTTTTGTTTGTTTTTCAGTCTTATTACTGCTACTGTCAGTTTCCACAGTTACTTTTTTTACTTCTATATCTTTTTGAGCTTTCTCATTACTTTGCTTGTGTATTTCATCTCCATGCAATTTTTCCTGCAGAGCTTTTTTCGTATCAGCATAATCATCACGATTGCTTTGCAAAGCTGGTTTATAACTGCTGCTATCATCCGCTTGCATTTGATCTATATAGTTAGATTCTTCTTCCTGTATAGTATAGCTCTTTTTACAATAATCCGAACAGACCGTAATATGCTACTGGCCTGCTATAGCCATAAACACATATCTTATCGCATTCGGACTATTATAAGAAAGGCTATATTTTTTGCGTTATCCTCACCAACCGTTCCTTTCTCCCCAGACTTGGCTTCACTCTCTACCACAACTTCTTCGTCTACTTGCTCATCATCAATTGTAAATTCAGTACCTATCTGATTGCTATCTTCCTCCAATTCATTAGATAATTTTTCAGATAGCTGGTCACCACTCAAATATGGTTCCTTTGAATATTTAGCATAATTATGGGGATCGGTTCTGTTTTCTGAATAAAACCCACTTTCAAAGTCTGAGTAGGAGCTTTGATTGAGCACAAAAAATAAGTTTTCATAATTAACCAGCATATCACTATCAGGGCTAACAAAATTTAAATATTCATCGCCTTCCCATTCTGGGTGGTGTCTATACTCTGCTATGTAGTATTTACTAGAGTCGAGAGGTATCTTGTCACCTTCTTCCCCATCAAGTTGTAAAACTACTGCTGAATGCCCATTACCTAAATCATTACCTTTTACCACTTTGAATATTTTAATCTCATCCTTTTCTACAAGTTCTTTTAACTCCTCGTTCTTTTCATTTAACTCTTCCTCCCTTTGTCTTTCTGCTTCTCTCTCTCTTGCCAATCTTTCTGCTTCTTCATCAGCTTTCTTCTGCAGTTGTGAGAATACATTTTGTAATATATCTTGTGTGGTTAAGCTATTTGTGTTGCTTAAAAAATTATCTAACACATTTGATGCAATTGGTGACAATTCACCGTGATCATCAAATACTTTTTCCTTTGCTTTATCATAGTGATTTGGGTTATAGATTGCATACAGAGGATAAAAACCATAATCTGCAATTGACGCTCCGTCAGGTGATAGTTCCATTGAGAATCCATAGTAATTAAGTGGAAGATTGGAGGTTAAATATTTACCGTTATCATCCCTAACGTGTAGCTCACTTCTACCATTGTGCTCACTATATTTGTTGTAGTAGATATAAAAATTCTCATGGTTAAGATTGAAGTGATCATCTAGATTATCGAATTGAATTGTACTGCCAAGCTTCTCGCGCAAAAGATTTTTGCTTTCATCTGTAAGCTTTATATGTGCAGAAAAGTAGTATCGATCTATAGGTTCGCCTTTTTCTATTTCAAAGTTCAAAGTAATCTTGTCGTTGACCATTGGTAGCCTCCACAAATTCTATAAATCATTTTATTTATCAATCATACGGTCTGTACTATGAAAAATGTGTTAAACGTTAAGATTTTCTCTGTACCGATTCATCTATATTGCCAAGCTTAATAAAGTTACAAGCTCTTTAAAACAATGTTAAACTCAATCACTATGGCAAAAACAGTTGACGTATTACTACCACTTCCAATTGATCAGTTATTTTCATATGCAATTGAGGAAAATACTGAGATTTTACTTGGAGATTACGTAGTGGTGCCATTTGGCAAAAAACGCTTAATCGGAATAGTTTGGAAATACAGTGATAAAAGTAACCGAGAATTAAAA
The DNA here is from genome assembly GCF_964026985.1 of Wolbachia endosymbiont (group A) of Ischnus inquisitorius. Taxonomy (NCBI): domain Bacteria; kingdom Pseudomonadati; phylum Pseudomonadota; class Alphaproteobacteria; order Rickettsiales; family Anaplasmataceae; genus Wolbachia; species Wolbachia endosymbiont (group A) of Ischnus inquisitorius. The sequence continues at coordinate 61,929 of NZ_OZ034715.1, forward strand.
TTTATTGAGCAAAAAATCGATTTACCAAATATTAGACCAAAATTGATTGCATTTGCAGAGTGGGTTGCACAATACAATTTAATACCTATTGGTATGCTTGCCAAAGTGATAATGGGAGGAGTGTTAAAAGTAAATCACATAGATAAATTGGTTTGTGTTGAACAAAAGCAGGAAACAAGTGAAATAAGTTGCCAATTAAGCCCTGAACAGCAGATAGCTAGTGATAAAATAATCAGCAATTTGAACGAGTATTCAGTGACTTTGCTTGACGGTGAGACAGGATCTGGAAAAACGGAAGTTTATCTCTCTGTGATTGCACAATTGATTAAGAATTACACTGCCGTTCCAAATGCTGCTCAGACTTTACCATCCCAGTGCCCAGAGACACAACTGTACGAACATTGTGATTTGGGTCTACCAAGAGGGTGTCATCCGAGTAGCCTGACACTGGGATCCAGTTTTTCATATAACCTCATTACAAATGTTTATTTTAACTTAAAACCAATACCTAATTTACAATCAAAATTCCTGGATTCCAGTGTCAAGCACTGGAATGAAACCTTTATACTCAAGGCAAAACCCACTGTAACATTTAGCATACCGTCTTTGCCACGTACTAGTATGACACCAGAATATGTTGAAATGACATCAGGAGAAGGTAGTACACAAATTTTAATCCTCCTACCTGAAATTGTTTTAACTTCACAATTGGTAAATCGTGTTCGCGGTCAGATATCAAAAAACTTAGTTGAATGGCACTCAGGGCTCACTCCAAAAACTCGCCGGAATAATTGGCTCAATATAGCAAATGGAAATGCGCAGATAATTATTGGTGCACGGTCAGCGCTTTTTTTGCCTTATAAAAACCTAAAATTGATTATCGTTGATGAAGAGCACGACTCATCTTTTAAACAAGAACAGGGAATTATATATAATGCTCGAGATATGGCGATAATCTTAGCCAAATTTGAAAATATTCCGATTATTTTATCATCAGCTACTCCACTGCTTGAAACGATTCATCATGTTAAAAACGGGAATTACAATCATGTAAAGCTAACTAAACGATTTGGTGGTGCAGAATTGCCACTCATTAAAGTAGTAGATATGAGGAACAACAAGCAATGGATCTCCTCTGAGCTTTTTGAAAGCATCAAACAAACCATAGAGAAAAAACAGCAGGTTATGCTTTTTCTAAACCGCAGAGGGTATGCACAACTGGCAATTTGTAAAAAGTGTGGATATAAAATTTCCTGCTTAAATTGTGCTGTTTGGCTTACATATCACAAGAAAAAAAATGCTCTTTTGTGCCACCACTGCTCTTATCAATTGAAACTTCCAGAAAAATGCTCTAATTGCCAAAGTGAACAGCCATTGTCCCTCTACGGCATAGGAATTGAAAGGTTGCTTGAAGAAATGGTGAAATTAATACCAAACGCAAAAACTGCGATGATAAGCAGCGATCAGAAGTCGGTTAGTAACGTAATTGATTTGATATTGAAAGAAGAGGTGAACATTATAATCGGCACACAAATAATTGCTAAAGGGCACAATTTTCCCAAATTAACTTTGGTTGGAGTAATGAATGCAGATTTGAGTCTCGAAAATTCTGATTTGAGAGCAGCGGAAAAGACGTATCAATTATTGCACCAAGTTGCAGGCAGATCAGGAAGGTTTAATGAAAAAGGAATGGTAATAGTGCAAACCAATAATCCTGAAAGTTCAATAATAAAAGCATTGCTGCATCAAAAAAGAGACTCATTTTATGAAATCGAACTTAAGTCAAGACGCGAAGCCAAAATGCCACCATTTAGCAGATTAATAGCGCTTATAATCTGTGGTAAGAATCAGATTGCAACACAAAAAGCAGCGAATGAAATAGTAAAATCTCTTCTCTGTCATTCAAGTAGCTCAACTATTTGTATCCAGGAAAAAAATGTAGGTGTAGACAAAAAGGAATTTGAAATTCTTGGCCCATCACCAGCAGCGATAAATTTTTTAAATAATAAGTATCGGTATAGGGTATTATTAAAAATACACAATAAGCATAGTCTATCCATACAAAAAAAGCTGAAATATTGGATTAAAAATTGTAACTTGAATTCGAGTATTGCAGTGATAATAGATGTTGATCCTGTGAGTTTTTTTTAACGAGTTTATTTATATTCGTTAAGCCTTCTTGCCAATTACCACAACATTCTCACTGGGAAAAAAATAATCAGGTACAGCCATATTTTTCGGTGCAGGACCCCCAATTACTCGACCTGATGTATCATAATATGAACCGTGGCAAGGACAGAACCAACCATTACCATCTCTTGTAGCGTGGTCAACCGGTACACACCCAAGATGTGTACATATTCCAAGCATAATTAACCATTCGTCTTTTCCTTCGTATACTCTCTGCTCATCTAATTGAGGATCCCTCAAGCTCTTCACATTCACAGCTCTTGCAGCCTCAATTTCTTGCTTTGTGCGTCTACGAATGAATACTGGTTTACCTTGCCACTTTACTTTTACTCCGTGTCCTTCCTGAATTCCAGACAAATTCACCTCCACTGTGGAAGTTGCTAGAACTTCAGCAGAAGGATTCATAGATTTAACCAGTGGCCAAAGTCCGCTTGCAGCTCCTATACCTGCCATAGCGCATGTAGTTAATGTTATAAAATCTCTCCTACTCTTATTTTTAGTAAGATCTTTAACAGGAGGTGTTTTTTTATCCTCTTTGTCTGCCAGTGGTTTTTTATTTTTAGTTAATTTTTTGTCCATTGATCTTTACTTAGCCATAAGTATATATTTTAATTTAAATACTGCGTATTAATCAACAAAAACTTGCGCTTTTTGTTTAACCTATACTACGGTTAAGAAGCGATAGAGTTTTCAACTTCAAAAATACTATCTTCAGTGGAATCAGGATCTTCAATTTTCGCTACTGACACCACTTTTTCTCTACTTTCTGTTTTAAACAGAGTGACTCCTTGAGTGCTGCGTCCTGCAATTCTAATCTCATTGACCGAAATGCGAATTAACTTTCCTTTATCTGTAATAAGCATTATATTATCACCCTGCTCAACTGGAAAACTAGCAACAACATTACCGTTTCTGCTAGTAGTAAGAATATTGGTGATACCAACACCACCCCTGTTAGTTACTCTATACTCATACGCAGAAGTTCTTTTACCAAAGCCATTTTCAGTAATAGTTAATATAAACTCCTCATTCACTGCAAGTTTTAAGAATAATTCGTCATCTATTCCTAAATCATTCAAAGTCTTTTCCAATTTAGAATCAATGGAGTTATTAATTGCAGTCCCCAGTCTTTTTGCAAGTGGAACTTTTAAGTAAAGTTCTTTTGTTTCTGTTGCTACACCTATCCCATTTAATATGGTCATGGATATCACGCTGTCATTCTTTACAAGTTTGATACCTCTTACGCCATCTGAATTGCGACTCTTAAATTGACGCACATCACTTACAACAAATCTGATACTTTTTCCAAGCGTTGTTGAAAGTAAAACATGGTCAATTTCATTACATACCTTAACCGATACTAATTTGTCTCCTTCATCGAGCTTTATTGCTATTTTTCCATTGCTTGGAATATAGTGAAAGTCCGCTAAGGAGTTACGCCTTATGTTTCCATAGGCAGTAGCAAAAACTATGTTTTGATTTTCGTCATTTTCACTTGGCAATGGCATGATATTAGTTATAGTTTCACCATCGCTAAGCGGAAATATGTTAACAAGTGCTCTTCCACGTGCGGTTGGCTCTGCAAGAGGTAACTTATAAACTTTTAATCTATAAACTCGACCAATGTTAGAAAAGAATAAAAAGCTAGTATGGGTATTTCCAACAAATAATTCTGTGATTACATCCTCTTCTTTTAATCCCTGTCCTAGCTTTCCTTTTCCACCACGACGCTGAGTTCTGTAGTGAGAAAGTTTTACACGCTTGATATAACCATTCATAGTTACGGTTATCACCATATCCTCTTGTGGAATTAGATCTTCAGCTTCAATGTCCGCGTCTGACTCTTCTATTGAAGTTTTTCGCGGCACAGCAAATCTGTTCTTTATTTCTTGTAGATTGTTTTTTATTTCTTTCATCAACTTCTCTCCTGAGCCAAGAAAAGCGATATATTCTTTTATCAGGTTGATCATTGAACTTAGCTCAGCTTCTAATTTGTCTTTTTCAAGGCCTGTTAAACGCTGCAGTTTCATATCAAGGATAGCTTTAATTTGTAGCTCAGTTAATCTATACACTCCATCTTTCAAAAAACTTGCGCTATCTGAAATCAACTCGATAATAGTGTTGATTTCATTCGAAGTTTTCCATTCTTTATTTAAAAGTTCTCTACTTGCTTCCGCAGGATCTTTTGCACCGCGGATGATTTTTATCACTTCATCTATGCTGAGGACCGCAATGTAGAGCCCTATATATATATGAGCTTTTTCTCTCGTTTTTCTTAGACGAAATTCTGTTCTCCTGATTAACACTTCTTTTCTAAAATCAATAAAGGCCTCTATGATTTCTTTCAATGACATCAAAGCAGGCCTGTTGTTATTGAGCACTAAAGTGTTAACACTAAAACTACTTCTTAGTGGAGTTAGCCCCAATATTTGATTAAGTATAAAACTTGCTTCAGCATTTCTTTTGAGGTCAATTACTACTCTAATACCAGACTTATCGGACTCATCCCTAATTTCTGTTATACCATCAATTCTTTTTTCTTTTACAAGCTCACCTATCTTCTCAATTAATTTTACTTTATTTACCTGGTAAGGTATTTCATCAATCACTATTGCTTGCCTATCTTGTGGCAGATCTTCTATATGAGTCTTGCCTTGCACAACAATTGATCCACGACCAGTTGCAAATGCTGATCTTATTCCAGACCTTCCAAGAATTGTTCCCCCAGTTGGAAAATCCGGCCCTGGCATCACTTCAAGTAACTCATCCAAAGTAACTTCAGGATTATCTACATATAATATACAAGCATCTATTATTTCTCCAAGGTTGTGAGAAGGAATATTGGTTGCCATACCAACTGCAACACCACTTGCACCGTTTACCAATAGATTCGGAAACTCTGCAGGCAGCACAACAGGCTCTGTTTCATTTCCATCGTAGTTTGGCCTAAAATCAACTGTATCTTCATCAATATCATTCAGTAAAAAGTGTGACACTTTTTGAAGTCTTGCTTCTGTGTATCGCATTGAAGCTGGTGGATCTCCATCTATCGAACCAAAGTTACCTTGCCCATCAATAAGCGGTAAAAGAAGAGAGAAATCTTGAGCCATCCTAACCAAGGAATCGTAAATAGCTGCATCACCATGTGGGTGATATTTCCCCATTACGTCCCCAACTATACGAGCCGCTTTTTTATATGGCTTACCGGCATCGAATCCAGCTCTCGACATTGCATATAATATACGCCTATGAACAGGTTTAAATCCATCCCGCACGTCAGGTATAGCCCTGCTTATGATAACGCTCATTGCGTAGGAAAGATAAGAATCTTCCAGCTCTTTTACTATTGAGATTGGTACTATATTATCCTGCATTTTCTATACTTTAATTGAAGTAATTAATAATACTAACATTCAGTTAAGCAAATGGGCAATGACAGACTTGAACTGCCGACCTCCTCGGTGTAAACGAGATGCTCTACCAGCTGAGCTAATTGCCCCTTTAGATCTAATTCTATAGCTCAATATTATTATTGTAAACAAAAATAGCGATAAATTAGCTTTAGGTAAGCTATAAGCTTTTATGAAATCTTTGGGTGCGTGCTGTGAAGTTTTATAAATTTTAGTCTTGCTGTCACTTTGTATAAAGGTATTTTTTCACTCACATCTTTCGAAGTTGTAGCCATGTTTAACAACTTTAAGTAGAATATTGTAGCATTTTGAAAATCTGAAAGTTTATCTAGAATAACAGCTAAATTATAAGTATAAAAAATATTGTTTTCATCGAGGGAAATAGCAGTTATCATATACTCTTTACCTTTTACATAATCCTCCTTTTTCATATAGATCAGACCTAAATTTGCTAATAAAGGAGCATAATTTTTATGTATATCATACAATTTTAACATTTCACTCAACGCCAGATCAGGATCATATTGTGAGATTATCGTCAGAAAATTTTTTAATATGTAAGGGTTACTAGGGTGTTCTTTTAACAGTCTTGTGTAAATCTCTACAGCTTTTTTGTATTCTTTATTAGCGTAATAAATATTTCCCAATCCAATTAAAGCATTTTTATGATAAGGAAACTTTGCAATGATCTGATTAAGGAGAGAAATAGCTGTTTCATTATCTCCTGATTCAAAGGAATCTTTTGCTTTTTTTAAAGTAGAGTATATGTCAAAACTCTTGCCAGAATTCTGCGCAATTTTGATGTTAAATTTATCACTTTTTCTCTCAATAACATCAAGATCTTTATATTTTTTATCAGCTTTTATATGCTTGACAACACTATCAAAGGCCTTCTGTATCTCCAAATTTTCACTAGCATAGGTAACAGAAGACCTCCATAAAATCACAACGCAAATTAACATGCAGATAAACATAGGTCCTAGTGTTGTGGCATTGGCTGCAGCGTGTAACCAGTAAACCTTATTTCTTTGAGCTATATGCAACACATTACAAATTCATAAATGCTAAATTACCTATCTCATACAATAATAAAGATATTATTAATTAGCGGGACGAACATGCTGTGTAGCCTTTCAGAATGCATTTATCTTTTGTCTTCCATATTTCGCTTTATTTCCACAAAAATGCTTCAATTTATCTTAACATTTTGTCAACTACCTTTGTAGATTTAAAAGGGCATTTTTACATATTCCATATGGCTGCCAGTTGCACCCCTCACATGCGTACTCGAATTTCTCTAAAGACATTTTCTCCCTAATCTTTTCTACCGCTTCACTCCAGGTCAAAGTCTCGCCAATTTTAATTCCTAAAACTTCCATATGCCTTCTATCTAGCTCTAAAACTTTAGCTTGTGTGGTGCATTTACCTTGTTTAGTCTGATTTGGACAAGCACTACAGATATTATCAAGGTTACCAACTACTTCGATTTGAGTACTAATTACTTTGCTTGCTATCCTTTTATAATTTTCTACAAAACCCTGAGAATACCCATATCCCCGAAACGCGAGGGTGCACATAAAATGATGAGGGCGAAATTTTATCATTTTTTCAAATATTGCAAAGCTGCTACAAGTAGAAAAATTTTTATCAAACCAGGAAGGATAAATGGTAAAACACCCACCATTATTGCTTGTTCCAGACCCAAGTAAACAGCAAGCCAACTAACACCACAAATAAAGATTACAACTGTACCAGCCAGACAACTTAAAGAATTACATACAAATGATTTATACTTAGAGTTCAGTAATTCATTTACTTTGCTCATTACCATAACAGCAGCTAAAAAGCCAATTAAATATCCACCTGTTGGTCCAAGGAGAGCGTGATAACCACCAGAAAAATTTGCAAGAACAGGCAATCCTGCTGCACCAAGTGATAGATATGTAAGCACAGAATAGAATGCTGTTCTGCGGTTAAATTTAAGCCCAATAAGCATTACTCCTAAAGTTTGCAATGTGATAGGCACAGGCTGCAATGGTATACTTATTTGAGCCATCAAGAATAAAAGTAAAACGCAAGACAATATTTCAGCCAGTGTTGATCTGCTGCTAGATTGTGTTATAAACATACCTTCCCAATAAAAATAACTTATTAAATGTAATATATGTTTATGAGAGGTTTTGCAATTTAAATTTTGCTTATATTGTGCTACAATGAATTATTTATGCACTATTAAATTAAAAATGATGAGTAAACAAGATCTATTATCGTTGATGAAAGCAAGACACAGCGGACGTTCATACGATCCTACAAGAGCAATATCTCAGGAAGACATGGATATTTTAATGGAAGCTGTAAGGCTGACTCCCTCATGTTTTGGTGATGAACCCTGGAGATACGTAATATGCAACAAACAGAACAATCAAAGCGCATGGGAAAAGCTGCTAAATTGCCTTGATGAATCTAATCAAAAGTGGGCAAAAGATGCACAAGTGTTAATCATATCTTTAAGCGCTAAGAATTTCCGCAAATCTGATAAAGGTGAAAATTTTTGGGCTAATCACGATACTGGTGCAGCGAATTATGGACTTATGTTACAAGCTGCAGTTATGAACTTAATGGCCCATCAAATGGGTGGATTTGATAGAGATAAAATAGTGAAAGAGTTCAATATACCCAATGACTTTAACGTAATGTCAGTGATAGCGGTTGGTTACGAAGAAGAGGGCGCTGAAACAAGTAAGAAAAAAAGGAGACCAATAGAAGAAATGTTTTTTTATGATGAGTGGCCAAGGTCCTGAAAATTTTATCAAAATGCACGGCACTGGTAACAACTTCGTTATCATAGACTCACGTTCAACAAACAATTTAGACTGGAACCATAGACAAATTGCTGATCAAAGCAGTTGTGATCAAGTGATAATTATAACAATGTCTAATGCTGCAGACTGTTTTATGCATATCTATAATGCTGATGGCAGTCGAGCTGAAATGTGCGGAAACGCAGCACGCTGTGTTGGATATTTGATAATGTCAGAAAAAGGTACTGAGTATATCACTATTGAGCTGGTAAACAAACGCATTTTAGAGTGTTTTAAAGTGGGTGATAAATCCATAAAGGTTAACATGGGCAAACCTTTGCTAAAATGGCATGAAATTCCCTTGTCTACTGAGTGTGACACTCTTCACTTACCTATAGAGCTTGAAATGCTAAAAGATCCTGTTGCAGTAAATATTGGTAATCCTCACATAGTTTTTTTTGTTGATAACGTAAATGAAATACCATTGCAAAGTTTAGGATCAAAGTTGGAAAGTCACGTATTATTTCCTCAGAAAATTAATATTAGTATTGCACAAGTTGAAAAGTCTGGAGAAATAGCTTTAAGAGTTTGGGAAAGAGGTACAGGCATTACTGCATCATGCGGTAGTGCAGCCTGTGCAGCACTTGTTGCATCCACACTACGTGGATATCTGGTTGCCCAACAGACTTCAGTAAATTTACCAGGAGGCAAGTTATTAATCGAATGGGCAAATAACGTATTCATGACCGGTGATATAGGGTTTTTGTGACCCTAATTCTAGTGATGCATTACTTCCAATACCTTCTTACCAATTACTGCAGGGGTTTCAGCAATTGCAATTCCGGCACTCCGCATAACTTCTAGTTTTGCACCAGCACTTCCACCGCTGGAGGAGATGATTGCTCCAGCGTGTCCCATACGTCTTCCTGGAGGTGCCGTTTGGCCTGCTACAAAACCAACGATTGGCTTTTTAGTTTTTTCTGTTTTCACAAAATGTGATACATCTTCTTCTTCGTTTCCACCTATTTCACCAATAACTACAATACCATGAGTATCGTCATCTTTTAAAAAGAGCTCCATACAGTCGACAAATGTCATACCATGAATTGGATCCCCCCCAATTCCGATACACGTGGATTGACCAAGACCAACAGCGGTTGTTTGTGCTACTGCCTCGTAAGTTAAAGTTCCGGAGCGAGACATAATTCCTATGTGTCCACGCTTATGGATATGGCCAGGCATAATTCCTATTTTGCATTCTTCAGGTATAATAATTCCCGGACAGTTGGGACCAATCAATCGACTTTTTGAGCCGATAAGCGCACGCTTAACTTTCACCATATCAAGTATAGGAATGCCCTCTGTAATACAAATTATCAATTCTATTTTTGCATCTATTGCTTCAAGTATTGCAGCAGCAGCAAATTTAGCAGGTACATATATAACTGTAGCATTTGCACCGGTTTTTTCTTTGGCTTCTGCTACAGTATTAAAAACCGGTAAATTAAGGTGAGTGCTCCCACCCTTTCCAGGAGTTACACCTCCCACCATTTTCGTTCCGTAATCAATTGCTTGCTCTGAATGAAATGTGCCTTGTGCACCAGTAAAACCCTGGCATATTAATCTTGTATCTTTGTTTACTAAAACGGACATGCTTTATTTTACCTCTTTTACTATCTTTTGCGCAGCTTCATCTAGCTCATCTGCAGCAATAATATTTAATCCTGACTCTTCTAAAATTTTTTTTCCTTCTTCAAAATTAGTACCTGATAATCTAACCACTAGAGGAACTTTAATGCTCATTTCTTTTGCAGCCGCAACAATTCCACTTGCGATAATATCGCAACGCATTATACCACCAAATATGTTAACCAGAATTCCTTTTACGTTGCTATCAGACAATATGATTTTAAATGCTTCAGTTACAGTTTCTTTACTCGCTCCACCACCAACATCCAAAAAGTTAGCAGGCTCTGCTCCGTAGTATTTTATTATATCCATTGTTGCCATAGCAAGACCTGCACCATTTACCATGCAACCAATACTGCCATCCATTTTGATGTAACTGAGCCCATACTTTGAAGCCTCTATCTCTTCTTTCACTTCCTCATCATAATCACGAAGTTCCATAATTTCTGGGTGACGATATAAAGCATTATCATCGAAATTAATTTTTGCATCGAGCGCAATAAAATCTCCAGAATTTGTTTCAACCAGTGGATTAATTTCAATTTGGCTCGCATCAGTTGCAATAAACGCATCATATATTTTTTTTGCAATGTTCGATATCTTTTCTATTTGTTCTGGACTCAAATGAAAACTGCTGCTTAACTTGCTGCTATCAAAACTTGTAGCAGGATCAATATCAAATTTCACAATTTTTGCAGGAGAATTTTTTGCCACTTCTTCGATGTCCATTCCACCTTCTGAGGAAAATATGAATATTGGCCTACTGAGCTTCGGGTCGATTACCAGGCTTAAATAATACTCTTTCTTAATGCTTGAGCCTTCTTCAACGTACACTTTTCTTACTTGCTGCCCGCTTGGCCCTGTTTGATGAGTAACTAAAGTCATACCAATCATGTCCTTTACAAACTGTTGAGCTTCTTCAACTGACTTTGCTAGCTTTACGCCACCGGCTTTACCCCTACCACCTGCATGAATTTGAGCTTTAACTACAAACACGTCAGATTTTAATTGACTTACTTGAGTCTTTACTTCTTCTGCAGATGTAGCAACAAAACCTTTTGGCACTGGGACATTAAATTTATGCAAAACTTCTTTCGCTTGATATTCGTGAATATTCATAAAATAACCAATGATAAACTATTAACTTGAGTACAAACTACCAACCATAACGTTGCCTTCTGCACTCTTGTTGGTACCTCTTTTTTTTAGCTTCAGCTTTCTTTTTAGCTCTTTTTTCTGATTTTTTTTCATGATATTGTTTTTTCATTTTCAACCCTCTTCCTTCCTTTTGAATTGTTTTTTTCAATACTGGAAGAGCTCTGTCTACATCACCATAATGGACTGATACTTCTATCAAACTCTATACCTCCTTCGGTAATCATTTCAAAATCTATTTATAAATTAGAAAATTAACATTGTCAATTATTTTATAAACTTGAGCGTTAAAATGTAATATGCCATAATTTACATGGTAAATAATGTCATTCCAGTGTCAGCTACTTGCTTACTGATGGAGATTGCTCTTATGTTACAGCGTTCTTACAATTATACTAACATCGGGGCGGAGAGATTTGAACTCCCGACCCTTTGGTCCCAAACCAAATGCGCTACCAGGCTGCGCTACGCCCCGACTTCTTTACTCAGAGTATCAATAACTCAGGCAAAATGCAAGATTCATTTGTTTACTTTAGAAAAAATATAATATGAGATTTAATATTATCTTAGAATATGTTTTTTATTAGCTCCTCTTTAACAACAGACTGCTTCGTAGAAAGTCTACAGGGTTTTTGTGCGCGCAACACTGAACCAGATTTCTTTATGACCCAAACCTTAGCCATATTTAAAAATCTAGCTACACCAATTGGTGAAAGTGAGTGCAGCAACTACAGCAGTATCGACCCTTAAAATTCTTTTTCCTAGACTCAATTTTTGACAAAACTTATCGGCAAGATCAAGTTCATAAGATGAAAAACCACCTTCAGGACCAACAATAATAGCAACATTTTTTTTGCCTTTCAGCACTTTGTCAGCTTTACCTGTTTCATCACACAAAACAAAATTTTTACTTTGGGAATCAGGTAACTCACAAAAGTTAATAGGAGGCAAAATCTCTGGTATACTTATCCTACCTGATTGTTCCGCTGCTTCGATTGCTTGTAATTTTGCTCTACTTAGGTTAATATTTTTTACCACTGTACGTTCTGTTGAAATAAATTGAATGCAGATTACTCCCATTTCAGTTGCCTGTCTTACTATGTTGTTCAAAGCAGCACTTTTTACCATGGCACAATACAGGTATAAATTTTCCTCATATTGCTGTTGTTTAGTGCATTCTTTGGGTGTAACTTCTGTCAATTTACGCGATATATTAACTACTTCTCCTAACCATTCTCCATCTTTTCCATTAAAAAGAGAGAGATTATCATACTTCTTAAGCCGCATTACATTGCAAATATAGTGACTTTGTTGTGGATTAAGTGCTAAACTCACGCCTTGTGATAAAGCTTCTTCAACATAGAGCCTAATTTTTCCCATTCAAAACTTTAATTATATTCTACTTGAGTGACTCTTACGGGATTTGAACCCGTGTTACCACCGTGAAAGGGTGGTGTCCTAACCACTAGACGAAAGAGTCAACTTGAATCTAACTAGGTTATATCGATTACATATATAAAGTCAATTCAATTATTTTGAATCACATAGTTAGAGGGATATATCAGTAATCTTATATCGACAGCCTCCTATTACTCCACGCTCAATACTCACTGAACCTATCTCAGATTTAGGAGCTAATTCTAATTGTTGTTCAACTTTTGTATCGGAATCATAGCCAGAATCTCTACGCTCATATTTCTGCCTTATTTCTTCTACACTAAAGCCAGCCTTGGTCTTAATTTTTTGATCATTAGTCTGTTGCTGACTTATCGACTTATTAGCACTTAGCTCATTTAGCTTCACTTGCCAATCATTCACTTTATCTTGCACTAACCCATGGCAAGTTCCAGAATTAGCTTTTATGTCTTTTGCTTTTCTTTCTGCTCTTTTCTTGGACAAATCTACCCTAGCATAAATAGGTTCTGACGACTGTTCTGGCTCTTTCTGTTTTAGGCTAGTAGGCTTTTTTGTTCTGAAAGATCATCTATAGTGCAATAAATAGGTTCTTCTGATATACTCAAATAACCACTATCTTCCAATGATAAATTTTCAGTGGATTTTTTATGTGAATCATATATTTCAGCATAAATAGATTCTTCTGATACACTCAAATAACCATTCTCCCCTAATGAGTTACTAACCTTAGCATCATACACCTCAGCGTAAATTGGCTCTTTTGAAGGCAAAGCATCATAATTAGTGCTCTTTGGCTTATACTCAAAAGTTCTAGAAGGTTTTTGAGGTGGTATTACATTGTTGTTCACCTCAGCGTACATAGTTATTGGCTCATATTCAGAGGTTCTAGGAGGTTTTTGTTGTATAGCTTCAACATTCAAATCATCTGTAGAATAATACTCTGCGCCTTTTCCTAGTAAAAAGGAAACTGTGGGGTGAAGAATTATCTCTGCTGGTAAGTTTTTCTCACTATCCAATTTTAGATTTTTTGATTCTGCTAAACTCTCAATAACACGAATTATAACATTCTTTCCATTCTCATCTATTGAGTGGATATCAGCTCCACGATTAATCAGCAATTCCATTATTTTGTGATCTGTAGCATGTCCTAAAGCCTGATTTAAAGCTTGATTATTATTTATATCAAATGATCCTGTATTCTTGAGAGACATAGTCTTTGAAAAGAATTTTCTAAAACTATTTAATGCATCATAGAGAATTAGAGTCAGTTTAACACCTTTTATGTCATTGTTTTTGACAGATTTAATTAAAAAATTATCTATTATGCCCATGATTATACCCCCTATATATAGCTCTTTTTACAATAATCCGAACAGACCGTAATATGCTACTGGCCTGCTATAGCCATAAACACATATCTTATCGCATTCGGACTATTATAGCTCTTTTTACAATAATCCGAACAGACCGTAATATGCTACTGGCCTGCTATAGCCATAAACACATATCTTATCGCATTCGGACTATTATAAGAAAGGCTATAAGAGGTTGTCCGGAAACTAGTAAATTCAAGCATATTCCCTCTTTAACATAACCCTACTCATAGCTAGGTATATGAAATTCTCAGTGGATGTTGTGAGTAAATCATACTCCTTCGATAGCCTTCTATTCCTATTAACCCAAGCAAAAGTCCTTTCTACAACCCATCTTCTTGGCTGTACTTTAAACCCTTGTTCTCTTGTTGGTAGTAGCTCAGGTGGCGTATCTTTGTGCACCCAAAATCTACATGGAGGCCTTTTAACAATTTCAATATCTATGTCATATTCTTCCTTTATGTGATTCTTTAAATTTCTTCCTTGGTATCCCATGTCAGCCCACATTTTTTTAACTTTAGTATATTTTGTTCTCATATTGTTTAATGCTATTTTAATACCATCTCTATCATTTTCGTTAGCAGCGCCTACGTAACAACCTAGTATAAAACCCTGAGTGTCTGTAATTATATGCCTTTTTCTACCCTTTACTTTTTTACTTCCATCATAGCCTTTGATCCCCCCTTTTCTGTAGTCTTTACAGATTGACTATCTACTATACAGGCACTCGGCTGCTCATTCCTTCCTATTTTTCTTCTACTATATTTTGTAATTTCATAATTCATTTTCTCAAAAATTCCCTGCTTCTTCCATTGCCTGAACTGCTCATACACAGTCTTCCATAGCGGAAAATCATTTGGTAAATACCGCCATTGACACCCTGTACGCAATACATAGAAAATTGCTTCTAATATTTCTTTTTTGCTATACTTTTGCGGCCTTCCTCCTTTCTTGTATGATACTCTGAAGTGTTTTTCTATTCTTGCCCATTCCCTTTCGCTTAGATCTGTTGGATACTTTTTTCTCATCTTTACCCCGTACTAAAATTTCAGATATTATAGCCTTTTACTTGTTTCCGGACAACCTCTAAGTGAAACTAAGACAGAAGTTCATAGTACTACTAATGTTGTTGCACAAGCTGCTGAAGAGAAAACTGCATCAAACGACAATAGTGAAATGCAGTCTGATCAGCCACAAATTCCAACAAGGGCAAAAAGGTCAGCTTCAGTGGAGGAGAAAGAGCAAGAACAGGTAGTATTAAAAGACACAATTCTCAAAATAGAAAAGAGCTACGAGCAGGACTCAGAAGGGAAGCATAAGGCAAATGTAACGATAAATTATAATGATGTGAAAGCCTTGTATGATAGAGCGGAAGGAGCAGAAAAGCAATCTGTGTTAGATTTTTGGAACAAACTGCACACATCAGATTATAAGGTTGGTGCTTTGCCGGAAGACAAATACTATTTTGAAAAAGGCAAATTCGTAATCCACGATAGTGGCACAAAGAAGCTTATAGTGTTACCTGAAGATAAGGTGTCCATCAAGATAATGAAGGATGGTGATAGTTATAGTTTAGCTATATCAAGTGGTAATGGCAAAGTATAGCATTTCTCATAATAGTCCGAATAGGTCATAGGAAGGCAGAATCAACAGCACGACGAAAGGATTCGAATAGAGGAATGTTTTTCCTGGCTCTGTTTTTTATAGCAAACCAATGATGCTCAATTTTGTTAAAATCTGGAGAATAAGGCGGCAGATACAAAATTTCTGCACCGACTCCTTTAGCGAGCTTGATAAGCTTATCAGACTTATGAAAAGTAGCATTATCAAGAATGACAGTTTGTCCAGGTTCTAAGATCGGTGCCAAAAATTGCTCAAACCATCCATTAAAAATATCCATATTACAGTGGCCTTCAAATGTTAATGGAGCAACTATCTTTCTTCTACTTAAGGCTGCAACCATGCTGATTCGTTGAGTTTTTTTTCCAGATTTTAGGGCATAAAATCGCTGTCCTTTCTGGCAATACCCATATGGATAGTCCTCCGTGTTATCAATCCCAGACTCATCTATATACACTAAGTTTTCTGGTTCTTTTGTTGCTATAATTTTTAAGAATTCAGCACGTTTTTCTTCGTTCCTTTCCTTGTATCCATATGTCTTTTTTTGCGCGTAAATCCAATTTTTCTGAGAGCTCGGTGGATCGTTTGGATACTAACGTTGCCCCAAAGTTTAGCCATTTCCGACAGAGTTTTTCTACCGTGTTTTTTAGCAAATTCGATAAACTTATTCCAGTCGATAATTTTCTGATTGTAACCTCCATTACCGAGTTTTTTTGACTGAAAGTCGCCTGTTTCTTTTTTTCTTTGCTGCCACTCCCACAAAGTAGTTCGTCCAATTTTAAATCTTGCTGCCACTGCTTCTCTGCTTTCCCCTTCGTCTAGTGCTTCCATTGCTTTTTTTCTTAAATCATAACTATATGCTGCCGGCATCCAACCTCCTTATCGCCATCTATCCTTAATCTTATCATATCCGGACTTCTGTGGAAAGAGCTATAATAAACAGCATTAGTAAAATAGATAATCCAAATTACGAATTGCTGTCAGATTCAAGTCATTTCAATTCAGGGGAGCAAGATAATATTGTATTATCAGATCAACATCACGAATATAATCTTTATCTAGAGAATGGTTTTGTGAAAATGTTCGATTGCGCAAGCGATCACATTTATCACGACCACAACTCGGCCTATATCTAATACATACAAGGAGGGCAGTGCCCTCTTCTTGTCATTCCAGTGTCAAGCACTGCCGTCTTGGATGGAAACCAGCGTCACGCCCTGGAATGACAGGGTTTGTCATCCGAGTAGCCCCTTCGGTGTCATCCCAGTGCCCAGACACTGGGATGGCTTTGTTGCATCGCTACTTATGAAAGGCTAACTATAATTAGGATTATAAGCAACATATTGAAAATCTTGTTTTTTTGCAATCAATCTGATCAAATTTAAGAATAGTAATTTATTATTTATATTAATAAATTTAATTCTATTGAAAATAGCTAAAGCATTGAAATTCTTGAATTTTAGCCGGATTAGTGAGTGGTAGTGAAATTTCTTTTACTCAAATTTAGGTATTCACTGACCGTTCTTGTTATAAATACCAGAATAATAAGCTACTGATATTCTCCACCTTTTTTATCTTTAATCCATCATAGCTAGCGATGCAACAAAGCCCACTGGGATCCAGAAAACTTAACTTTATAGCTCTTTTTACAATAATCCGAACAGACCGTAATATGCTACTGGCCTGCTATAGCCATAAACACATATCTTATCGCATTCGGACTATTATAAGAAAGGCTATACAGCTTAGATCCAAGTAGTCACGCTACTTGGATGACGTCATATGGTCCTCTGATGACGGAAAAAGGACTCGGATAACACCCTACAATGTCATTCCAGCGCGTGACGCTGGAATGGCTTTGTTGCATCGCTACTTATGAAAGGCTAACTATAGTTAGAATTATAAGCAACCTATTGAAAATCTTGTTTTTTTGCAATCAATCTGATCAAATTTAAGAATAGTAATTTATTATTTATATTAATAAATTTAATTCTATTGAAAATAGCTAAAGCATTGAAATTCTTGAATTTTAGCCAGATTAGTGAGTGGTAGTGAAATTTCTTTTACTCAAATTTAGGTATTCACTGACCGTTCTTATTATAAATACCAGAATAATAAGCTACTGATATTCTCCATCTTTTTTATCTTTAATCCATCATAGCTAGCGATGCAACAAAGCCCGCTGGAATCCAGCCTTTTCATAATCATTAAAATGTTGTATTTTAACATAAAACGGCTACTTTTATGCTTACTAACTTAATAAAATTCCTGGATCCCAGTGTCTGGGCACTGGGATGACACCCTACTAGCAGAAGTTATAGCTCTTTCCACAGAAGTCCGGATATGATAAGATTAAGGATAGATGGCGATAAGGAGGTTGGATGCCGGCAGCATATAGTTATGATTTAAGAAAAAAAGCAATGGAAGCACTAGACGAAGGGGAAAGCAGAGAAGCAGTGGCAGCAAGATTTAAAATTGGACGAACTACTTTGTGGGAGTGGCAGCAAAGAAAAAAAGAAACAGGCGACTTTCAGTCAAAAAAACTCGGTAATGGAGGTTACAATCAGAAAATTATCGACTGGAATAAGTTTATCGAATTTGCTAAAAAACACGGTAGAAAAACTCTGTCGGAAATGGCTAAACTTTGGGGCAACGTTAGTATCCAAACGATCCACCGAGCTCTCAGAAAAATTGGATTTACGCGCAAAAAAAGACATATGGATACAAGGAAAGGAACGAAGAAAAACGTGCTGAATTCTTAAAAATTATAGCAACAAAAGAACCAGAAAACTTAGTGTATATAGATGAGTCTGGGATTGATAACACGGAGGACTATCCATATGGGTATTGCCAGAAAGGACAGCGATTTTATGCCCTAAAATCTGGAAAAAAAACTCAACGAATCAGCATGGTTGCAGCCTTAAGTAGAAGAAAGATAGTTGCTCCATTAACATTTGAAGGCCACTGTAATATGGATATTTTTAATGGATGGTTTGAGCAATTTTTGGCACCGATCTTAGAACCTGGACAAACTGTCATTCTTGATAATGCTACTTTTCATAAGTCTGATAAGCTTATCAAGCTCGCTAAAGGAGTCGGTGCAGAAATTTTGTATCTGCCGCCTTATTCTCCAGATTTTAACAAAATTGAGCATCATTGGTTTGCTATAAAAAACAGAGCCAGGAAAAACATTCCTCTATTCGAATCCTTTCGTCGTGCTGTTGATTCTGCCTTCCTATGACCTATTCGGACTATTATGAGAAATGCTATACTCTCAAATGTTTGTTCATGTTAGCTACAAACATTAAGAAATTTACCAAACGAAAAAAAGGCAAAAGAAGCCCCAGTCATTGTCTATAGCTCTTTTTACAATAATCCGAACAGACCGTAATATGCTACTGGCCTGCTATAGCCATAAACACATATCTTATCGCATTCGGACTATTATAAGAAAGGCTATATTTTCAGTATTGGCGTTTTTTAAGTCTTAAACACTGCAATTTAGCTGCTTTTAAATGCAACTCATCTTAGTTTAAATGTTTAAGAAATTTACTAAGCAGAAAAAAAGGCAAAAGAAATCCCGTATTAGCTAGTTGTCACTCTCTAACCCTGCAAATTGGCGTGCTATACTGTCTTAAACGCTTTATAAGCGCGTTTCAGCTTATATAGGTAAAAACCCAGAAATGTTGTGAAGAAGTAGGGTGCGCATAGTGCAAAAAATTAAAAATAAGACGCCAATTACGTAATACTGTTGTCGTTTAATCTGCACAGATTGAAGATAAATGAATACCTTCAGTTTCATGATAAGAGGGCTGGCGAAGGGTGTCAAGTAAGTTTTTTCGTTTCTACCAGCTACTTGGATGACACCACATAAATTAATAAATAGGAAAATTACTACAAATCCTTTCAACTTTAGCTTTTACTGCTTTTTCGACACTTGAGCTATTTCCGCTGATTAATCCTTGAATTACTTCATTTATTAGACCAGCTATCTCTTTAAAATTTTCTGCCTCAAGTCCGCGTGTTGTCTCAGCAGCGGTGCCAAAACGGAGCCCTGAAGTGATGGTCGGCTTTGCTGTATCAAATGGTACAGAGTTTTTATTACAGGTAATACCGGCTCTCTCAAGGCTATCTACAACGTCTTTTCCAGTTAATTTCTGCGATCTTAAGTCAACTAGCACTATATGAGAGTCAGTGCCACCGGTTATAATGTCAAGTCCATGCTTTTGCAATTCTTGAGCCAGCACTTTCGCATTTTCCACGACTTTCTTGCTATAAGTCTTAAACTCTGGTGCTAATGCTTCTTTAAATGCAACAGCTTTTGCAGCTATCACATGCATAAGTGGCCCGCCCTGCAATCCTGGAAAAACTGCGGATTGAATTTTTTTGTGTAATGCTTCATCATTGGTCATCACTATTCCACCACGAGGACCACGCAAAGTTTTGTGAGTCGTGGAAGTCATAACATGTGCATATTCAGCAGGGGATGGATATTCGCCCGCTGCAATAAGCCCTGCATAGTGAGCAATGTCTGCAAGCAAATAAGCACCAACTTTATCTGCAATCTCGCGAAAGCGTTTGAAGTCCATTTTTCTTGGATAAGCAGAAGCACCAGCTATGATCAATTTCGGTTTATGCTCCAGCGCCAGCTTTTCTATCTCATCCATATCCAGCAAGTAAGTGTCTTTATTCACTGTATATTGAATTGACTTAAACCATTTACCAGAAAGGCTTGGTGCCGCACCATGAGTTAGATGCCCACCGCAACTCAGTGATAATCCAAGTATTGTATCGCCTGGAGTAAGCAGTGAAGCAAATACCGCCTGGTTTGCCTGAGAACCAGAATGAGGTTGAACGTTTGCAAATTTAACACCAAACAACTTACAAAGTCTTTCTATAGCCAGACTTTCAATTTTGTCCACATGCTCACAACCACAGTAATATCTTTTACCTGGATAACCTTCTGCGTATTTATTAGTCAGAAAAGAGCCTTGTGCCTCCATTACCGCTTTGCTTGCAAAATTTTCTGATGCAATTAATTGCAATTGTGATTTTTGGCGTTGTAATTCTTTTTCTATAGACTGATAAACCTCGTTATCAAAAGACTTTAAACTATTTTTAGAGCCACAGATTTTTTTTAAAACACTCATCATAGATCAAACCTCGCTTTAATTTTAAGATGCACAAGCAATTTTAAGACTGCTTATCCTGCTTTTTTAACCATAAGAGCCCAAAAACAGCTATCAGCAAACATACAGGAATAATAGATGTTGCTTTTATCAGCAATTCAGCACTATACACAGGATTTCCTTGTATCACTGTCCTATCCCAACACAAATCTATTATTTTTGCGATCCCAGTGTGAAAAAAATAGCCAAAAACCATAACTATCATGTTTGACACAGCTGTAGCCAGGCCTACTAAGTTATTATTTACATAACTTATCGCTTTGTAAATGGTAACCACCTGATATCCAGATGTGAAGCCAATAATAAAAAGCGTAGGTAATACAACATACAAGCCACCAATCTGAGTAAAAAGCAAAAGAAAACTAGCGATCATTGCAAATGAGCATGCAATTATTACTTCATAATGCTTATTTTTATATTTTTCCAATAAATAAGCCAAAGAGAATGATCCTGTTAACATTCCTATCAATATTACGGAAGAGAGAGAAGATGCCAAGTCTTCATTCATTTTATATACTTCAAAAAAGAATGCTTTCACCCAACCATCGGCAAAACCTTGCATTGGACCGACCATGAGTCCACCAAAAAAGCTAATTAGAATAATATGCTTGTTGAAAAGTATGTTTTTTAAGTCTCTAATGCTAACTTTTTCCTGTTGAGCATTGCTTTCAGGCGTTACTAAGAACAGCAACAGAGCAAGTAAACACCCAAATGCTGAGAATGTATAGATAACATAATTCCAGCCAAATTTATCGAGTAAGAAGTCTAAAGGTAACCCGCCACATATCCCTCCCAAAATTCCTATAATTATAGATAAGCTGGCCATTCTTGCTGATTTTTCTTGCGCAAAATACATGCTTGCAACTTTAAAGATTCCAATTGCCGAAGCGGATGACCCAATTCCCACAATTATTCTTCCAATTATTGAATAACTCCACTCATCAAAGCATATAAGCGGTAGTGTTCCGGTAAATGTCAAAACGGTACAAGCAGGTAAAACAAACTTTGGTCCAAATCTATCAAGGAAAAGACCAATAGGTATATGAGCTAGCGTATAGCCTACATAGTATAACCCACCAAACTGGCCAACATCTGCAATACTTATGTTAAATTTTGTTATTAATTCAGGCGCAATTATGTTTGGAATTACGCGTAATATATATTGGTATGCATAAAACAGTGACGTCAACAACCAGATTAAAAAATTCCTCTGCAACATGAATCTCAGCTAAAATTTAGGATTATAGATACTTTAGTTATAAAAAACAATACTATATTAATCATCTAAATCTGCTTAGCTCTTTTTACAGCTTATAACTTTAAGTAACCAAAAGCCTATCATTCCTATTAGTAGGCATATAGGTATTATTAACATAGACTTAACCATTACATCAGTTCCATAAAATGGCTTTCCATCGATAATTTCACCGTTCCAATAAAAATTCATTATATTTGCAATAATGACGTGAAAAAAATAACCAAAACTCATAACTATGGAATTACCTACAGATCCTGCACTTGCTACTGCTTCGTTTTTTACACAACTTACAACTTTAGCAGTAAAAACAATTTGGTATGCAGAAGCAAGACCAATAATGAATAGTAATATACATGCCAGGAGTTCACTAATATTGCATATAAAAAGTAATAAGAACACAATTATCATGGCCATAGCACAAGAAATTATTATTTCATAGTGCTTGGTTGGATTTTTTGCTAATATGTAAGGAAGTAATAAATGCCCAAAGCCAAAGCCTACTAGTATCCATTTTGAAATGCTATATGCAATGTGTCTATCTATAGCGTACATCTCATGCAAGAATGTTGCGGACCACGCATCTGCAAAGCCTTCTAATGGTCCAACCATAAAACCGCCAAACAAACCTTCTAAGAAACTCCTAAGAACCTTCTTCATCTATCGGCTCCTCTTTCATTAGTATATAACCAAATTCCTTTGCTTTTTTAGTCAAATTTTTGACTACTCTCTCTTTGTAGAGTGTTTCATAATAGTTCATTCCTTTTTCTACATATTCTTGTCCATATTTTAGCATATTATAAAAAATACATGCTAATTTCCTTGCTGTAGCAGTGATCGCTTTTGGTATCCCTAGTCGCTTCTTTAACCTCCTGCAGTATGCACCAAGTGCAGTGTTGCTTCTTGATACACAATGAGCAGCAAGTCGCAAGGCAGTTGCAGCACGATTAACAACTTTACGAGTTCTTGTTCCAATAATTTTCCCTCCTGTAATTTTATTAGCAGGACTTAATCCGAGCCAGGAAGAAAAATGCTTTTCTGTCCTCCATTTATTGTGATTTATACCTGTTTCTGAAATGACAGCCTGTATACTTAATACATCAAGTCCTGGAACTCTAGTAAAATCCATCCCCGTTATTCGATATAAATCTTCATCTACGGCAAAATCTGGACTATTCTTCTGTTTTCTCTTTCGTGTCTTATTCAATGCCCTGTTCTCATTCGACTTTGTTTCAAATGTTTTATAGTAATTTTCTATACTTTTATCACATCCCGTTATTTGCTCTTGAAAAAAAGTATATGCTGCATATTCTTGTTTTAGCACAAACAAGTGTTCCTCTCTATAATCACCAGCTAACGCTTTTGCTATAGTAGACTGATCATTTTTTATTCGTGCATCCCTGAATTTAGCCAATTTCTCAGGATCTCTTTCGCCTTCAATTATAGCTTCAATGATTTTCATACCAGTTATCCCAGTAATATGACTAATAACCTTGTGTAATTGAATATTCATTTGAATTAGCGCTTTTTGCATACGTTGAGTATGTTTAGCTGCATTTTCAATTAGATTAGCACGTTGTCTAACGTAACTACGCAGTACACACATTTGATTATCCGGTCTAAATGATCCTTGAAGCAGTCCATAGCTGTGCAATTGTTGCAGCCATTGACAATCTTGAACATCAGACTTTCTACCAGGCACATTTTTGACATGTCGCGCATTTACTAATTTTACTTCAAATTTATGTGATTCTAATATTTGAAATAAGGGAATCCAATATACTCCAGTTGACTCCATGGCTACAGTTCTAACCTGACACTTTTTTAACCACTTTGCTAAGTTGTGTAGATCTACTGTAAAGCACCCAAATTTTTGGATACGTTGTTCATCTCTTCCTTCAGGTACACATACATAATGTACAGTCGAGCCAATATCAATCCCTGCTGCATCAAGGTTTATTGTTTTTAATTTACTTTTTGCTTCTGCCATATAAAATCCCTCCTATATTATTATGATAAGAAGCACTTCAGCTTGGGACGGTTAGGTTATACAATCTTCTAAACGAGGTAGCCCAAAAAGAACTCCATCAATGGTTTTACCATTTCCCCCAAAACCATGCTTTCAAACGGGCATTTATAGCACCATTGATTGTTTCGGTTATAGCTGCAGAAGCGCTTCTTCATAACACTATACCCAAAGAACATAAAGTAAAGAGGGAGTTCCTTTTTGGTTTTACAGATTTTATCTGTTCTGGGCTTTCAATAAAATATCTTTATTAAATATAACTTTGCTTAAATTTTTAATATTTAATTCTTCGTCTGAGGTGCCAACTTTAGGTATAGATATAAAGGTAGTTAAAGCAAGCAATAATCCAAGCATTATATACACAGTAAATAAATAATCCCACCCAAACTTATCAAGTAAGACATGTAATGGTTTGGTGGCAAATACACCACCTGAAATGCCAATAATAACCGATATGCTGAACATCATGGCAAATTTTTCTCTATGGTAATAGATTCTTATTATTTTAAAGAGTCCAAGTACTGAAGCAGAGGATCCAATACCAGTAATTATTCTTCCAATAATAGAATAACTCCAATCATTAGAACTGACTAAAGGTAAAGCACCTAAAGATGTTAATGCAATACAAATCGGTATAACAACTTTAGAACCAAATCTATCTAAAAGAATACCTACAGGAATATGTGCTAACACATAACCTACATAATACAGTCCACAAAATTGTCCTATTTCTGTTGTTCCTATATTAAACCTTACTACCAATTCAGGAATTATAATATTTGGAATTACGCGTAATATATATTGGTATGCATAAAACAGTGACGCCAACAACCAGATTAAAAAATTCCTCTGCAATACTTTACCCCAAAGCTAGCATTATAGATACTCTGTTTATAGAAAACAATATTTTTATGAATACTTATTTTAATTTACCGGAATTTTATACAGTTGAACTCATAGCCAACATAAGTAGTTTATGCATTAACTAAATTTTCCAGGTTCAAGTTTGGATGATGGAAAAAGTTCACTTTTTCTATTTTTAAAAGAGACCTTTTATTTTACTTATAATTTTTTCTACCATATCTACAACTGGCTCATGAATAAGGTATATGAAAAAAATTACACCACAAATGATAAGTATATTTATGATTTTACCCTTATTCATCTTTATCTTGAGCTTCACTTTTGTTACAAGATCCATTTTATTTATGTTTTTATTTCATGCTGACAATTATATCTTAAATACCATAATTTTCAGTAAAATTTGACTTCAGAAGTATTCTATTAATTCAATATTAACCTTTTTATGTGTAAAATAGTTAATATAATATTAAAGCAGGCTGATGAATATAAGCACGATAGATAATACGCTGCAAAATTACATAACAAAATACATTGAACAAACATTCGCTGCACACGTGCTAGGCAATAGATACGACAAATTGTATAGGAAACTTCTAAGTGGTATAGAAGAGATAATAAAGCTTGCTGTAAATGAAGCAAAACACTACGATGAAAATTTAGAAGATCTATATAACGATTCAAGATTTAATAAGAAATTTATTCAAGCTGTTGCTAAACATCAGGTGTCGGAATTTTTAAATATAGCATTTCTCATAATAGTCCGAATAGGTCATAGGAAGGCAGAATCAACAGCACGACGAAAGGATTCGAATAGAGGAATGTTTTTCCTGGCTCTGTTTTTTATAGCAAACCAATGATGCTCAATTTTGTTAAAATCTGGAGAATAAGGCGGCAGATACAAAATTTCTGCACCGACTCCTTTAGCGAGCTTGATAAGCTTATCAGACTTATGAAAAGTAGCATTATCAAGAATGACAGTTTGTCCAGGTTCTAAGATCGGTGCCAAAAATTGCTCAAACCATCCATTAAAAATATCCATATTACAGTGGCCTTCAAATGTTAATGGAGCAACTATCTTTCTTCTACTTAAGGCTGCAACCATGCTGATTCGTTGAGTTTTTTTTCCAGATTTTAGGGCATAAAATTGCTGTCCTTTCTGGCAATACCCATATGGATAGTCCTCCGTGTTATCAATCCCAGACTCATCTATATACACTAAGTTTTCTGGTTCTTTTGTTGCTATAATTTTTAAGAATTCAGCACGTTTTTCTTCGTTCCTTTCCTTGTATCCATATGTCTTTTTTTGCGCGTAAATCCAATTTTTCTGAGAGCTCGGTGGATCGTTTGGATACTAACGTTGCCCCAAAGTTTAGCCATTTCCGACAGAGTTTTTCTACCGTGTTTTTTAGCAAATTCGATAAACTTATTCCAGTCGATAATTTTCTGATTGTAACCTCCATTACCGAGTTTTTTTGACTGAAAGTCGCCTGTTTCTTTTTTTCTTTGCTGCCACTCCCACAAAGTAGTTCGTCCAATTTTAAATCTTGCTGCCACTGCTTCTCTGCTTTCCCCTTCGTCTAGTGCTTCCATTGCTTTTTTTCTTAAATCATAACTATATGCTGCCGGCATCCAACCTCCTTATCGCCATCTATCCTTAATCTTATCATATCCGGACTTCTGTGGAAAGAGCTATAGCTGATTGATTTGCCAGTAACCGAAAAGCTTTAGTTTGTGGTTCATTTAAATTATCACTTAAGACCACTGGAATACTCTCCATACCAAGTTTTCTTGCTGCTTTAAGTCTTAAATGACCATCAACCACAGTTCCATCGCTTTTTGCAACTATTGGTATACGAAAGCCAAATTCCCTGATTGAAGCACACATTCTATTTACTACATCATCATTTTTACGAGGATTACGCTTATATTCGACGAGGTTTTCAACAGGATAGTAGTGGATTGCTAAATTCATATAATTTAAATCCTTAATAATTAAAAAGTTAATATTCAAAATATCTCTGACGCTAAAGAAGGCCTGGGGTTGAACCCACCAAATCCGCCATTCTGGCTGAAAGGACCCACTTTTTATGGATTTTTCGTCTTATTAATATCTTTACTAATATAGAACATTAATGCCAAAGCATCGGCCTCATTATCATCTCTAGGTGAAAAACTTTTTTCACGTATCGCTTCAATAACTTCACTCTTACTTGCATTGCCTTTGCCTGCTATAAAGCGTTTTATAGTTTTAACATTAACACCTTGGTAGGGAATATTGTTCTCTTCACACCAAGCAGACAGCACTGCAAGAAACCCACCGTAGCAATGGGCTGCATCAGTTCCTAAATGTCTTCTCACCTCCTCAAAGTACACTGCAGAAATGTCTTTCAAAGAATTGAGCCAATTGCAAAAGTTTAAGAAACACATTCCACCTCCGCTGAAACGACTACCATGAAAGCTTTTGCTCCCACTTTCAATTATTCCATCTGTTAGAATTGCCCAGCCTGTTTGCTTGCCGAGATCTAGCGTTAAGATTGACGTACAAAAACTCCTTTGTGTAATTAAAGTTCAATGCCCTGTATAATATATATGTACGATGACTCGCAAATTCGTCCGCAATTTTGAAAAAAAATTAAAAAAAATTTCATATCCTGCCATTTGAGTTTTTACTTATCTTAATAACTATTTTACATAACTTATATTACGCCAATATTTATATTATTATATTATCATATATTATATTTTACCTGTATTTAAATATATATATAATATATATAAGACTTCAGTAATCCGTAAATCCTCTTCACTGGCCGATTTTAGCCACTTAACTTTAGAAACGGCTTTTAGGAATAGAACATAAAAAAGACAATATTATCAATAACTTAACGATTACTGCTTTCTGAAATACTAATTAGTAATTCAGAAATTAGGTACGAAATTGGTAGTTTTTTACCTATGAAAAAGTAGCTTCAGTAGTGTATCAAAACGTTTAAATCTTATTTTAATTTTTAAAGATTTTATTCTTTTAGATAAAAAAATTATTACTACTTTTTTATAATAAATTAGTCATACAAAGTCTTGGTAAAAATCTCTATTCATGAAACTTTTGGAGTTTTTATGAAGAATTCTTATCAAGGAATCGATTCTACAATTGTTAAAC
The DNA here is from genome assembly GCF_964026985.1 of Wolbachia endosymbiont (group A) of Ischnus inquisitorius. Classification (NCBI taxonomy): domain Bacteria; kingdom Pseudomonadati; phylum Pseudomonadota; class Alphaproteobacteria; order Rickettsiales; family Anaplasmataceae; genus Wolbachia; species Wolbachia endosymbiont (group A) of Ischnus inquisitorius. Next base: position 90,077 of record NZ_OZ034715.1, read on the forward strand.
ATGTGAGATTTCAAGCTTCGCGCCTTAAATCCAAAAGCTGTTTTATTAACGAAAGTCTCGAAGATATAGAACAAGAGCTTTTTTGTCAGGTTTGGCAATATCTTAACCGGCACGATGAGAAAAGAAGTAGTTTTAGTACTTTCGTTGCTAGATTAGCTAATTATTGTGCTCGCAATATGTTACGCAATCAGTTATGTCTAAAACGTAATATAACTTTTGATGATATAAACGACGATATTCCAGATCATAGGAACTCGGAAATCGAAGCGATAATTCGCACTGATATAAATAATATAATTTCAACTTTGTCTGAAAAAGATAGTAATTTATGTCAATTACTTAAGGTATTTACTATTACTGAAGTTTCTGTAATAACCAAAATACCAAAGACAACTATCTATCGCACACTAGAACGAATACGCAATAAATTCTCAGTTTTAGAGAAGTTATAGGCTCTCGATTATATTTGCTCAAAAATTTTTTTTTGCAAATTGCGGACGAATTGCCTAGGTCATCGTACATATATATTTAGGTACTGGGAGAAAAATGAAAATAATGAACAGCAATGAACGGCTAAAAGTTCAAACAGGTATAAAAATGGTCATCTTTGGTCCTTATGGTATAGGTAAAACTAGTCTCTTAAAGACCATAAATGAACCAACACTTTGTCTTGATTTTGAGGCAGGTTTACTTGCTGTTCAAGATTGGCAAGGGGATTCTGTAAGTATTCGTACTTGGAATGAGGCAAGAGATATTGCATGTCTCATAGGTGGTCCTAATCCTGCGTTAAAATCTGACTCAGCGTATAGCCAAAGACACTATGAGCATGTATCCAGTAAATACAAAGAGCTTTCTTCAGAGTTTCTCAAGTATCGATGTGTTTTTATCGATAGTATTACAGTAGCCTCTCGTTTATGTCTATTATGGGCAAAAATGCAACCTGAAGCTTTTTCTGAAAGATCAGGAAAACAAGATATGAGAGCTGCTTACGGGTTACTTGCTCAAGAGATGATGGCTTGGCTCAATCAGTTTCAACATATTCCAAATAAAGACATCATTACAGTTGGAACTCTTGGACAATACCTCGATGATTTCAATCGCTCGACTTGGCTACCTCAATGTGAAGGAGCTAAAACTGCAAGTGAAATTCCTGGGATAGTTGACGAAGTAATTAGTATGGTTGGAATCAAGAAAGAGGATGGTACAGAGGTTCGTTCATTTGTCTGTCAGACGATTAATTCTTGGGGATATCCTGCTAAAGATCGAAGTGGTTGCCTTAATATGGTTGAAGAACCGCATCTAGGAAAACTTCTTACAAAAATTAAAACTAAAGCTTTTGCAATTCAACCTGTCACGCCCAACATATAGGAGGTTATTATATGCTACAAAACTTTTTAACTATTGGTCAAAAAATTCCTTTTTTCAGTGTGAAAGAATACTTGGACGATCGATCGCCAACACCAGAGGATATAATCTCACCAAGAATTTTAACAAAAAGAGGCTTATTGGTACTGGGTGGCCCACCTAAAATCGGCAAAAGCGACTTTTTGATTTCATGGCTCGTTCATATGGCTGCAGGTGTTTCTTTTCTTGGTATGGCTTCAAATAGACCTTTAAAAATTTTCTACATGCAAACTGAAATTGAATATGAATATATGAAAGAACGTTTGCAACAACTTGATAATGAACTTTTGAATGTAGCTGCTAACAACTTAATCATTACGCCAAAAGTGCACTTATCATTTAATCATGATGAAATAAGTGAAATTAAGGAGATTGTAAATGAACGCTTTAAACCTGATGTTTTGGCCATAGATCCATTACGTAACATCTTTAGCAGTGAATATGGGAATGAAAATGATAATAGTGCTATGCTGTTCTTTCTGCAAAAGACTCTTGAGAAGCTACGCAGTGCTGTCAATCCAGATGCTTGTATTGTACTCACTCATCATACAAAAAAATTATCGAAAAAGATGCTCGAAGAAGATCCATTTCAAGGCCTAAGTGGTGCTGGATCTTTACGTGGATTTTACAGTACTGGTATGGTGATGTTTGCTCATGATGAAGAAAGCAGTGCACGCCAGATAGTATTTGAGCTTCGCAATGGTGAACGCGTGCCAAACAAACTTGTCGATAAGATAAATGGTCATTGGCAGCTAATGGAATAGCTAACTTTCACTTTAAAGTCAACTTATAGGAGAGCGTATGCTACAAGATTTTTTAACTGATTTTAATAATGCAAAACTGCAGAACAGTTTAATACCGAAAGGTACAATAGTCAAGGTAAAAATGGCAATAAAGCCTGGAGGTTATGAAAATTGGTTCACTAAAAACTACACTACTGGCAGTATCTATTTAAATGTAGAATTTACCGTCACTGAAGGCCCATATGCAAAACGCAAGATTTTTCAGATTATAGGTATCAAAAATGGCAAAGCAGAAGGTGAAGAAGACATCTGGGGAGAATCTGGACGTTCTATGCTGCGTAGTATTTTGGAATCATCCAGAAATATTCATGCAAATGACACTTCAGAGAAAGCAGTTACCGCTAGAAGAATAAACTCTATAGCTGATTTCAACGATTTAGAGTTTACAGTAAAAGTAGGCGTTGAAACTAATAATACATACGGAGATAGAAATAGGATTACTACAGTTATTACTCCAGAATTACAAAAAAGTTTTCAAGATGATTGGTTGCCATTTTGAAGTATGACGAAGGAAAGTTGTGGGCTGCTGTTATTACTAGAGCTATTCAGGATGCAGCAGGAAAAAACCCTAAACTTAAAAAAGAGGCTTGTCAATGGATTCGCTCACGATCTTTTGAAACTGTTTGTGAGCTGGCTAATCTTGACTTTAAACGTCTAAAAAATATGTTGAACAAATTTGGAATAAACAAGGAGAATTTTATGGATTTTTCATCTAAAAATGCTTTGAAAATAAAATCATTATTAATTAATAACATCAAAGATTGTTTATCTTATTTGTTACCTGAAGGCAAATCTTACCAAGATAAATTCTATATTGGCAGTAGAAATGGAAATAAGATAATAGTTGAAATGGAAGGAGAAAATGCAGGAAATTGGTACAACCTGATCGAAGAAAAGAAAGGAAATATAATAGACCTTTGGACTTTAGTTAAAGGTAATATAGATTCTGCTGAAACATGGTTGAACGGTAAAGATGAAAGAAGTTCCATATTACAAGAAAAACAAAACGAAGAAAAAGCATTTTCTGTAAACCATTACTTAAACGATAAATCACCAATGCCAAAAGATATAATAGGCCCAAGAATTTTGACACCAGGTGGTCTTTTGGTCATAGGTGGTACTCCAAAGATTGGCAAAAGTCATTTTCTTCTTTCTCTATTAGTATAGCCTTTCTTATAATAGTCCGAATGCGATAAGATATGTGTTTATGGCTATAGCAGGCCAGTAGCATATTACGGTCTGTTCGGATTATTGTAAAAAGAGCTATAATACTGATTTAAAAATAAAATATTTGCATTTCTAATTTTGACTTGTACAATTAAAACACTTAGATTTATGTGGGGGAATTATGATTAGTTCGAGAAGAAGCGATCAACCAGGCACTTCAAGGGAAAGTGCTGAAGTAGTTTTTGTTCATCAACCGCCCATGGAGGTAGGGAGGAAATTATTTTTTTTTGCAGAATCTTTTATGAGTAATGCTTACGTCTTATTCGAATCAGCTAAATCTCACCAGATGTCAAAAGGGGGATTTGCTAAAAAAGTCTTAAAAGAATTTCCGGTTTCATTCGCTGGGGCGATGGCAGGTTGTGCAGTTACCGGTTCCTTTTTAGGAGCTGCACCTTCAGCGACATTATTTGCCAGAAACTTTACTAGTACGGTTATTAGTAGTCTGTCTAGGAGAAAAAGAAAAGCTGAGAAAATTGTTGAAATTTTTGAATCCAAAGCTAAGATTGCTTCCGATCTAATCTTATTGGAAGCTGGAATGAGAATTTTCCAAAGTTTTGAAAAGCAATTTATGGAATTGACAGGTAGTGGACTTAATACTCCAGCCCTGTCAAAGCTATCATTATGTGCTGTCTTTAGAGCAATATACTATGCTTGTGAAAAATTGGAGGATTTATCGGTTGATTCGATAATAGAAGGTGTTCTTTTAGGTGACATTGAAGGATTAGATGAGTCTTCAATTAGCTTTAGGCACAATGGACAACATACGTCTTCTAATGGAGTATACAATCAAACGGGTATAATTATAAAGGAAGAATCAAACTCTGTGTATTTACAATTTTGCAGAACTTCTGGCGATCGATACGGCTACAGACATCCTTTAAGCTTTGAGGAAGAAGGGGTTGACGCTATAACGAAAAAGGGAAAAACAGTCTACGTGGGTCGCAATTCAACTGTCCAAGAAGATGAGTATCAATATACTTTAGGAGGAATAAATTTAGAAGAGAAAGCTCAGGAAATACTAGAACAAATCAAAATCGAAGGAATAGCTCAGAAAGGTGATATTGCTTCTCTTAAAAGTGAAATAAATAGTATAAAGGATTTGATTATAAATCAAGGTCCAGGAGGTGGACAAGGTCCAGGAGGTGGACAAGGTCCAGGAGGTGGACAAGGTCCAGGAGGTGGACAAGGTCCAGGAGGTGGACAAGGTCCAGGAGGTGGACAAGGTCCAGGAGGTGGACAAGGTCCAGGAGGTGGGGAAAGTAGACAATCAGAAGGTTCTAGTAGTGATAATAGTCCAATGGCAATGCTACGTTGTTTGTCACTTCGTCGAGGTGACACCAGAGTTTCTTCAGATAACTCAAGTGGAACTGGTGGAACTCAATCAGCTTTAGAATATGCTGAATATGAGAAAGCCATTTTAAAGGCAGTGAAGAAAGGAAATTCAAAGCCGATTTGGTTTGAAGTAAAAGGTCCAGTGGCATTATTTACTGGAAGAGAAAAAGAATTAAGTGATTTACATAGTAGGATACAAAGTTCAGAAAAAACGTCAGTGATATCACAAATGGTGTCTATTGTTGGGTTGGGTGGCATAGGCAAAACTGAGTTAGCTAGGAAGTATGCGCAAAAATATTTCAGGGATTACGACGAAAATGTAATATGGATAAATGCTGGGGGCAAGGCAGAGCTTGTGCAGTCTTTTCTTGGATTAGCTAGAGATAATAGGTTGGGGATTAATCTTGATTGCAGAGATGGAAAGAAAAAGACTGCAGGAGATATTGTGAAAGAAGTATATAGTTTTTTTGCAGATAGGAAAAGTCTCTTTATTTTTGATAATGCTTGGAATGTTAAGTGTCTAAAGGAGTTTTTACCATTGTACTCTCTAAAATCTAGTGATAACAAGCCTTATATTTTAATTACTTCTCGTGATCGAGAATTGGAAGGAATAGGATGTATAGAACTAAAAGGGTTGTTATCAGATGATGCGTTGCAATTTGTAAAAAAAGGACTGGAGATAAAGGATGATTCTCAAGACGAAGAAATAGAAAAATTGGTAAGTATAATGGAATCTTTTCCCTTAGCTCTACGACAAGCAGTGTCACATATTCTAGATCAAAGCCCAGGTAGGTTTGGTCTTAGTAATTATTTGAATCAATATAACAAAAAGAAAAAGGAACTGCTTGGTTCTGATGTGTTTATGGGTGTTGATAATACTTATACTAGTACAACTTTTACGACGTGGAAGGTTACACTTGATATGATATCAAGTAATAAAGAACATGGATGTCTGGCTTTAGAGATTTTGGACATTGTGTCTTATCTTGAACCTCTGAGTATCGATAGGAGAATGTTTTTAAATTTAGCGGGAGGTGATGAGAATAAGTTGGAGTTAGCTATTCGTTTGCTTACAAGATATTCTATGGTGAACGGTAAACAAGAACAAAGCACACTAAATGTTCAAAAATTGGTTCAAGAAGTAATCCGATTACAATTAGATGATCAGAAAAGAACGAAAGAGGTTATCAAAAAGACTTATGAATTACTAAAAAGTCTTTTCCCTGTTGGTATTAAAGGTGCGGAAGACTATGATACGAAGGAACAGTTGTCACTACACTTAGAGGAGTTTTTGTTTCGTGTAGAGAGTTGGGCAGCAAAGGATCCTGAAAGTGCATCAGATGTAGAAAGATGTTATGTACAGCCTTTATTATGGTTATTGGTTGAAGCATATTCCGACCTGAAAGTAGCAGACAATGAAGTATCAGTGCTTACAAAGCTCTTGGGGGTTGAATCCCGACTTGATGCAACTCAGGTGAAGGTGGCTGAAGTACTTATAAAACTTGGTAATGCTACTGGATTTTTACAAGACGATATTGGAAAGATCTTATATCTTGAAAAAGGTATAGAAATTGTAAAAAATTATCCTGGTTGTGCTTCTGAAACAGCTTATGCACTATTAAATCTTGCTGATGCTCAGCGAAATTTGGGAAAAAATGTTTCAGAAATCAATAGTCTTGAGAAGAGCATAGAGATTTTTAGAGAGCTTTATAGAAATCAGGGTTCTCCTTATGGTCATGAAGTATCTGGAGCTTTTGTAAAACTGGTTGATGCTTGTCATACTTTGGGCTCTTATGTGGAAAAAACTAGTTTCATTTTAAACGAGGATTTACTGTCTACAGTTTACGAATGTTATTATCATAAGGATGAATTGTCATTCGCCAAGGTTCTGTTAGCTGTTGCTAGGGTTGGGAGTAACCCACATACAAAGAAGGTTCTAGTTAAAGGAGCTATGTCCATTTTTTTAGACAAGCACGATTCTTCTCTTTCAACATCTAGATATCTCATGGAATGTTGTGATCTTGAGAATAAACTGGAGTATTCTATAGCAGAAAAAGAGTTTTCTGATAAACTTACTAGCTTTGTTTTTGAGCAAAATTCTTTTTTGAGTAAATACCAAGCAACTGATTTACTATTAGAAATAGCTCAACATTATGAAGAACAAAATAATATTTATTATGAGATGATTGCGCTTAAAACTGCCTCTGCTAATTTTGTTTCTTTTAATCCGGGTGGTGATTTTGCCTATCACAAATTGATTGACCTTTTGTGCAGAATTGCTAGTACTCATAGGGATACTGACAATTATTATGAAGAAGTCGATTGTCTTGAGAAAGCCTTGAGTTATTATGAAAAACTTTCTACTAGCGATCTTGATACAATGTTAAAAATAAGATTAAGACTCGGTATTGGTTATAGAGATTTAGAGGATTATGATATGCAATATTGTAATCTTGATATTGTATTAAAGACTTTAAAAGGTTCAGTTAGTATCAATGATGCAAAATATCATACAATAGTAGCTGAAGCGCTAGAAGGCTTTATTGATACTTGCTTATATTTTAAAAAATATGAGCAAGTATTTAGCTACGTTAGTCAGAGCTCGGAAGTTATTAGTTTAGTTGATTATTCTGACGAATATCAGGCTTCTACTGTACACAGAGTGCTATTAATGCTTGAAAAAGTTTATAACATTTTAGGTGAGCATGCTAAAGGAAGATCCTGCAAGGAGAAAGCTTTGTTGGTTATGGAAAGATTAAATGAAGTGGATTTCCAAACATCAATTGGTATACTAGAGGAGTCTAGTGGTGTGCATGCGTATCCAAGAAAAGAACAGGGGGGTGGAGAGGTCTCATCATCTGGGTATTCGTTAAATAAGAAAGCAAGGGAAAGAGAAAGTGTAGAAATTGCTCACAAGGATTCATTGGATAAAGAAGAATTTACAGGGAAAAAAAGGAAGTTATTAAATGCTGATGATAGAATAAAAAGAGTAAAGAGTACTGGAAAATTTAGTAGTCAGGTTGCCGAATTTTCTAAGCAAGTGTCTGAGAACAGAACTATGGATGTTGAAGAAGCACTTATTGCAGAGATTAAAAATGTAGATCCAAATGCGGTAGGTTCAAGAATTATGAATGTTGCAAAGAAGTTTAAATCGTTACCCAATAATTATCTTAATGAGGTATCGGTTGTTAGTAACTCGACTGGATTTCAGAAATAATATGTAATATCTTCTTTAAAAGACAAGATTTTATCTGACACAGAAGAATTGATGTAGTAAAAATTAATATAAGACTCTTGTCTAATCCTACCAATGTTTTTCTGAAAAGCAAATATGTTTACTGTCAAAAAATGTTTGTATAGGTGTAGAAGTATTCGCTGAGTGAGGTCTTGTTTGATTATAAGAACGCAACCAAAGATCAACATCAACCCTTTCTACAACCCATCTTCTTGGCTGTACTTTAAACCCTTGTTCTCTTGTTGGTAGTAGCTCAGGTGGCGTATCTTTGTGCACCCAAAATCTACATGGAGGCCTTTTAACAATTTCAATATCTATGTCATATTCTTCCTTTATGTGATTCTTTAAATTTCTTCCTTGGTATCCCATGTCAGCCCACATTTTTTTAACTTTAGTATATTTTGTTCTCATATTGTTTAATGCTATTTTAATACCATCTCTATCATTTTCGTTAGCAGCGCCTACGTAACAACCTAGTATAAAACCCTGAGTGTCTGTAATTATATGCCTTTTTCTACCCTTTACTTTTTTACTTCCATCATAGCCTTTGATCCCTCCTTTTCTGTAGTCTTTACAGATTGACTATCTACTATACAGGCACTCGGCTGCTCATTCCTTCCTATTTTTCTTCTACTATATTTTGTAATTTCATAATTCATTTTCTCAAAAATTCCCTGCTTCTTCCATTGCCTGAACTGCTCATACACAGTCTTCCATAGCGGAAAATCATTTGGTAAATACCGCCATTGACACCCTGTACGCAATACATAGAAAATTGCTTCTAATATTTCTTTTTTGCTATACTTTTGCGGCCTTCCTCCTTTCTTGTATGATACTCTGAAGTGTTTTTCTATTCTTGCCCATTCCCTTTCGCTTAGATCTGTTGGATACTTTTTTCTCATCTTTACCCCGTACTAAAATTTCAGATATTATAGCCTTTTACTTGTTTCCGGACAACCTCTAAACTATCGAGGTTATTTATTATGATTACATCTTATCAAAATTTCATTGGCATTGATATCGGAAAATTTAAAAATGTTGCTGCAGCTTATAACCAAAGGAGCGCTATCAAGTTTGACAATGATGCTACTGGTTGGCAACAGTTGTTTCAAAAATTTTCAGATATCCTACCTAATTCTCTAGTAACTTTAGAAAACACTGGAAAATATGAGCTTGGCTTAGCACATTTTCTTGTTGATAAGAATGTTGCTGTACATCGAGCTAATACTCGTAAAGTAAAAAGTTTTATCATATCACATGGAACTTTAGCAAAGACAGATCAATCAGATGCAAGAGCCCTTGCTCAATATGGTTTTGAACGCTATAGTGCTCTATCTCTATTTGTGCCTATGTCAAAAGAACAAACCGCCTTAGTTGCACTCTGTCAACGTCGTGATGACATTACGCAAATGAGAACTCAAGAGAAATGTAGGCTTGCAGCACCTGAAAACGACTATATAAAGGAAAGTTGCCAAAAAACAATAGACTTTTTTACCAGTCAGATAAATGAGTTCAACGATGCCATACAAAGAATTATTGATAAAAATCCAGAGTTACAAAAGCGTCAAAAAATCTTGAGAACAGTGCCAGGAATAGGTCTCAAGTTATCACAAGTTTTTGTGTGTCTAATGCCAGAACTTGGCCACCTAAACAAAAAAGAAGTTGCAAGTCTTGCTGGAGTTGCTCCACATCCAAAAGAAAGCGGTAAAACTATTGGTTACCGAAGGATAACAGGTGGTAGAAGCAATGTTCGTGCAAAGCTTTTCACAGCTGCTATGGCTGCTGCAAGATCTAAATCTGCACTTGGTGCTTTTTATTCTGATCTTATTGGTAGAGGTAAAAAGAAGATGGTAGCTATAACAGCTCTAATGCGAAAAATCATAGTAATTGCCAATGCAAGACTTAAAGAAGCAATTAATATGAAATAAAAAAAAATCTGCATAGAAAATAGGTTAACGGATATGTGCGTCTACACACATTTAAAGCACATATTCGTTAACCATAAAATCTAAGCAGTGGTTGCTGTTTGATATAAATTTCTTTCTGTATAAACTAGGATCTTTGTTACCAAAATACATTTTTCAATTGAATAAAAATACAAAATTATCAACAAATGAGACTAAATTCAAAAAATTTTAAAAAACATAGTTGATGGTTACAACGTTTTCGATGAGATTATATGGAAAACTGGATCCCAGTGTCTGGGCACTGGGATGACACCCTTCCTGGCGGAGATTATTCTCATATCACAATGTTCGTACAGTTGTGGCGGTATGACGTAGAAAAACTGTTAACTTAAATCTATATTGACATGTCCCATTTTACGCTTATCTCTAACCTCTTTTTTCCCATATATGGTTAAACTAGCTTTTTCGTTGCTCAAATACTTATGAGAATCATATATATCATTACCTATTATATTTTTTGTCATACAAGGAAAGCGTAATACTACTTCCTGCATAGGTAGCCCGCATATTATCCTAACTAGCTGTTCAAATTGACTAACGTTACATGCATCCAAGCTCCAGTGGCAAGAATTGTGAGGTCTGGGAGCTAGTTCATTAACTAACAATTCGTTATCTTTAGTAACAAAAAATTCAATAGCCAGAATTCCTATTACATCAAGCGCATTTGCTATTTTCTTTGCAGCTCGTTGTACCTCTTGAGTTAATTTGCTATCTATTTTAGCTGGCACTGTTGAAGTATCAAGTATTCCATCAACGTGGTAATTTTCTGCTATAGGAAAAAAAGCTACTTTACAGTTTTTATCTCTTGCAACGACTATTGAAACCTCTTTCAGTAAATCAACACTTGCTTCAAGAATGTACTCTGTATTCCAATCAAAGGAAGCAAATTGCTTCACTTCAGAATCATTCTCAAGCACATATTGTCCTTTTCCATCGTAACCCATTTCTGTTGTTTTCAGCCTTATTGGATAGCCAAAAGCTCTACTGCTTTTCAGTAGCTCATTATAATTTTGTATACTCTTATAGTTAGCAGTTTTTATACCCAAGTTTTTAATAAAATCCTTTTCTCTCAGTCTGTTCTGCGAAATGTGTAACGCTTTTTTACCCGGATAAAAATTTACATCGATATCAATTGCACTACATGGAATATTTTCAGACTCAATAGTAACTAAATCCACACTCTGTGCAAAAGATTCAAGAGCTTTCTTATCAGAGAAATCTGCTATTGTGAAATCATCAGCAACAGAGCAAGCCGGATCGTCTTTAGCACTGGCAAAAACATGTGTTTTCTGTCCAAGTTTTGTTGCAGCGATAGCAGTCATTTTACCTAATTGTCCACCACCTATTATTCCTATTACTTTTTTGCTCAGCGCATCTGGTTCATTCATACTATAAATTGATATTTCCTAATTAAAGTATACTTGAAAAATCTATGAAAAAAGTATATAATTAGAATGTTATCTTTTTATCATGAATATTCTATAATGATTCTAGAATACACATTGACTACCAACTTTGTTGAAGTTACAGTTTTACCAATTTACATTGAAGAGCAATCCATTCCTTATGAAAATTGCTATGTATGGATGTATAACGTTAAGATAAAAAACAAAAGCCAATCAACTATTCAATTGTTAAGTCGTCATTGGCAAATAATAGATTATAAGGGCAAAGTAAATGAAATTGCCGGAGTTGGTGTTATCGGAGAACAGCCTGTGATAAAATCTGGAGAGGTATTTAAATACACAAGTGGAACCTACTTAAATGTACCGTCAGGAATAATGCAGGGTAAGTATGAATTTCTGAATGAAGAAAGCATAAAAGTTTTTGAAGTTATGATACCACCCTTTTCTTTGGATAGTCCATACATCAAAACTAGACCCCATTAACTGTCAAAATAGTTTATTTGTAACCAGACTGCATTCTGTGATTTTTAGCAAAGCACGATCTTTCATTTGAGCTTTCTTCAATTTAAAATAAATACAGAAACTAGCTATCTTCAAAAATATGGTTGAATAATTGTTAATAATAGTGTATAATTATTAATATTTTCAAGCATTTTTGCCATGGCTCTTTCAAAATTTCTCGATCCTCGCAATGATTTGTGTTTCAAAAAAATCTTTGGAACGGAAAAAAATAAGAATATCCTGATCCACTTTTTGAACGATATTTTAGGGTTTACTGAGATAAATGCAATACAAGAAGTTGAGTTTCTTAGCACTATTATGGATCCCGAAGTTGCCTCTGATAAACAAAGTATTGTTGATGTTCTCTGCAAGGATTCTCACGGAAATAGATATATAGCAGAAATGGTGCGACCTGAAAGTCTTCGGTCATATTGTTTAAAAGGAGAGGAATTCATTCAGAAAGAAACTGAAAGGATTCTAAAACTTATTAAACCAGATGTTTTGCCGTCTGAGTCTACGCATCAGTGCGAATCGGGCAACCGGTTGGTGCCAAGCGATGCGGACAATGAACCTCCTCTTGAAAAAGAAGATGCTCAATCGTGAGAGGGGCATAAACTGCAAGCATCATGTGGTTGGAGGGCTAGGCTAGTGGTATGGTGAACGTAAGTGAAGCTTTATAAGTACCGATACGATGAAAGAGCTAAAGATGCTGATAAGCTCTGACCAAAAGGTAATGTGGATAAGTTACATTTTTCATTTCTAGATGTACGCAAATAATAACTCCACCGGTATAGAGAAGCCACCTAACCCACTATTGTATGACTGGAGAAACAGGGTAAGCCTGTATTTTCGCCTACATGGCAAGCAAACCGCAAGGAATGCTGATGGAAGTGCAGGTAAAGGAGAATGGAGAAAGCGAATGCCATTTTGTAACGAAATGGATAGAATTTGTAACATTAATTCGCGTGAAAACGAGCAGACTTCCGTTTGGTCCCTCGTGACAAGAAACTTTGTTAACCACTTAAGGTAGGAAAGCAGATGATTACAAGTAAACCTGTAAGTGCATCTACCAAAAGCTTTGAAGCATGGAAGCAGTTGCCATGGAAGAAATGCCAGAAAGTTATTGTGAGGCTACAAAGACGTATTGTTAAGGCTGTCCAAGAAGGAAGATGGGGTAAGGTAAAAACTTTACAACATCTTCTCACACGCTCTTTTAGCGGAAAAGCTTTGGCTGTTAAGAGAGTAACTGAAAACCAAGGAAAAAACACAGCGGGTGTAGATCGTCAACTATGGTCAACTTGCAATGCTAAATTTCAAGGAATAAAGCAGTTAAAGCAAAGAGGATATAAACCTTCTCCGCTAAAACGGATTTATATCAGTAAATCTAATGGCAAAAGAAGACCTCTTGGAATACCCACGATAAAAGATAGAGCCATGCAAGCATTATATCTGTTTGCTCTGGAACCGATAGCTGAAACGATCAGTGATCGTCACTCCTATGGCTTTAGACCTAAAAGATCCTGTGCAGATGCTACAGTAGCTTGTCATTTGTTACTGGCAAGTCGTAATCAACTACAATGGATACTTGAAGGTGATATCAAAGGATGCTTTGACAACATTAATCATGAATGGCTTATGAAGCATATTCCTATGGAGAAAAAAATTCTGCATAGTTGGTTAAAAGCTGGCTTCCTAGAATCAAAAACTCTGTATCCCACAACTGCAGGTACCCCGCAAGGTGGTATAATTTCTCCAATACTAGCCAATTTAGCCTTAAACGGACTTGAAAAGTTATTGGAAAGTCGATTTGGTAAACTCGGCAGTAGAAAAAGAAACAAAATCAGAAGTGGAGTGAATGTAATCAGATACGCAGACGACTTTATTATTTCAGGTTTCACACATGAAGTACTGGAAAAGGAAGTTAAGCCTTTAGTATCATCTTTTCTTCATGAGCGAGGTTTAATTCTGTCAGAAGAGAAGACAAAGATTACATCTATCACAACAGGGTTTGACTTTCTTGGTTGTAATGTACGTAGATATAATAAGAAGTTAATTATTAAACCTTCGAAAGAAAGTATTAAAAGACTTCTTAATAAAGCACGTACATTGATAAAAGCAAATATAGCGAACACTCAGGCTATAGTAATTAAGTCACTCAGCTCTCTACTGAGAGGATGGGGAAATTACTATCACCATGTGTGTGCTAAAAAAGCGTTTAGAAAGATCGACAATGAAATTTGGCATAGTTTATGGAAATGGGCAAAGAAAAGACATCCTCGTAAAGGATTACGTTGGATAAAGAATCGTTACTTCAAAGTAATGGGTCAACGCCAATGGGTTTTTGCTGCACCCCTATGCAAGAACAAACCAAAAGAGATACGGTATTTAAGACTGCTTAAGCTGATTGATATACCTATCAGACGACATGTTAAAATCAGAGCGGATGCAAATCCCCTTGACTTAAAATGGAAAAAGTATTTTGATGAGAGAGTGAAACGAACAAGAATGTTAGCAAGCTCTTTCTCAAGAGAAGGTTCTCTACTGTTGGTGTCACCATTAAGAATGATGTTTCCTGAGGAATCATGAAGGACAAGCCGGTTCTAGAAAAGAAGAACTTAGATAAGGGGCTCAAGCGTAGTGTTGGGAAACCTGCATGCTGCGTTTCTAAGGGAGGGGGTAGTAGTAATACTGCTTCCTTACCTGACCAGCTCACTCGCGATAAAGGCTTCGAAAAACGAGCTCAACTATATGCTGCTAAGGCTTACTCAAGGCAAGCTGATAAATCTGGTAAGTACATTGATTTAAAGAAGGTTTTCTTTATTGCTATCTCTAATTGTAATTTATTTCCTGATAAGCTTGATTATATATCCAGCCACACTATAAGAGATGAGAAAACCAATGAGCATGACTTAAAAGATTTTCAATTTGTATTTATTGAACTACCTAAATTTCCTAAGAATAAGGAAGAACAGCTAGAAAGCATAGTGGATCGTTGGTTATTTTTCTTCAAATATGCAGATGAAACTACGGAAGAAGACTTAAGGAAAATAGCAGAAAAAGCACCAATAATAAAGTTAGCCTACGATGAATTAGACAGGTTTAGCTGGAATGAAAAAGATTTAGTAGCTTACGAGGAAAGAATAATGGATCTACGGAAAGAAGAAGCCATTCTTGAATACAGACTTGACCTTGCTACTGAAAAAGGCATCCAAATTGGCGAAGAAAGAGGCATCAAAATTGGTAAAGAGGAAGGGAAAATTGAAGTCGCAAAAGCAATGCTGGCTAATAATGTTGATGTCAACACTATTGTCAAGTTTACTGGCCTTTCTATTAGTGAGATTGAAGAATTAAGTGTGAACGGTACAGAGTAATTTCAAAGTGCATTTGCAGTTGGAACGGATACATTTAATGAGAGTCCCATTTCACGGTGTTCAAATCTACTCCTTCTTGTACCATCTCCCAAAGTGGGCTCATTTCTCTCAGTCGGCCAACATTTTTAGCAACAAGATCTGCTGCATACAAAACTTCTTCTTTAGTTGTAAATCGGCCTAGGCCAAATCTAATTGATGAATGCTCAAGGTCATGGCCATTATTTAGCGACCGTACGACATAGGAAGGCTCAAGAGACGCAGACGTGCACGCAGAACCAGAACTTACTGCTAAATCCTTGATTGCCATGATGAGAGACTCACCCTCAACATAAGGAAAGCTCAAGTTTAGGTTGCCAGGAATTCTATTTTCATAATCACCATTTAAAACGATATCAGGAAACGCTTCTTTTATCTTGTTATACAAAATATCCCTTAATTCTTCCACTCTAGTTGTTTCTTTTTTCATTTCTTCTCTAGCAATACGTGCCGCTTCACCAAAACCAACTGCAAGAGGTGTTGGAACTGTTCCAGAACGCATGCCTCTTTCCTGTCCACCACCACTAATTAGTGGTATCAGCCTAACACGAGGATTCTTTCTACGTACATATAATGCGCCTATTCCCATAGGTCCATAAATTTTGTGGCTAGAGAGACTCATAAGATCAATGCACATCTCATTAACATCAATTGGAACTTTTCCAAAGCTTTGAGCTGCATCTGTGTGGAAAAATATATTATGCTTTCTACATATTACACCAATTTCTTTGACAGGCTGAATTACTCCGATTTCATTATTTACCATCATCACTGAAACCAGGATTGTTTGATCAGTAATTGCTTCCTCAAGCTTTGATAAATCTATAATTCCGTTTTGCTTAACAGGCAAATATGTAACTTTAAAGCCTTCATTTTCCAGATGCCGACAAGAATCCAGAACACACTTATGCTCCGTGCAGACAGTGATTATATGATTTCCTTTATTTTTATAAAAGTGAGCAACGCCCTTGATTGCTGTATTATTTGACTCAGTTGCACCTGAGGTAAAGATAATTTCTTTGCTATCTGCGTTCACCAGATCAGCGATGTGTTTCCTTGCTTTTTCCACTGCTTCTTCAGCAGTCCAACCAAATGAATGGCTGCGAGAGTGTGCATTGCTGAACTCACCAAAGTAAGGTATCATCACCTCTAAAACACGGGGATCTACTTTAGTAGTAGATTGATAATCAAGAAATATTGGTAATTTTATTTTAGCATCGTGTATTTTTTTACTTTCAACATTCATAAAGCTACCACGGAGACAAAATTTACAATTATTTTATAGCATTAAAACTTAATTTTTTCAAGATATAATCTTGCATCAAGTACAAAAGTGTCATCCAAGTAGCTGACACATAACTGTACGAACATTTATTTGCGAAAGCAGTGTGTTAAATGTTATAGCCAGTTTTGCCTCAAACACAAAGGCAGTGCCCAGACACTGGGATGACACCCTATTGGTGGCAATTGCTTCCAAATCATAATGTTTGTACAGCTGTGCGCCGTGCGCTGGAATCCGTTTTAGCCCTTATCTATATCTCAGTTCCACCAACAGTTATTGCGTCGACTTTGAGTGTCGGCTGACCAACTCCAACGGGCACATTTTGTCCATCTTTCGAGCATGTGCCAACACCAGGATCTAACTTTAAGTCATTACCAACCATAGATACTTTTTTCAACACTGTTGGACCGTCACCAATTAGTGTTGCTCCTTTTACTGGCTGTGTAATTTTGCCATTTTCTATTAGGTAAGCTTCCGAAGATGAAAAAACAAATTTTCCTGACGTTATATCAACCTGCCCACCACCGAAATTTACTGCATATAGACCTTTCTTTACGCTAGATATTATTTCCTTCGGTGTATACTTTCCGGGCAACATATAGGTGTTTGTCATGCGCGGCATAATAACTTCTTTATAACTTTCTCTTCTACCATTACCAGTTGGGCTTACACCCATGAGTTTAGCGTTCATATGATCCTGCATGTATCCTTTTAGGATCCCATCCTCTATCAATATATTATAACTGGGTGGAGTGCCTTCATCGTCTACGCTGATAGAGCCGCGCAAATTGGGCAGAGTTCCGTCATCAACTACTGTGATGTCACTAGCTGCTACTTGTTTACCCACAGAATTTGAAAATGCTGAGACTTTTTTGCGATTGAAGTCGCCCTCAAGTCCATGACCCACGGCTTCGTGTAACAATATTCCTGGCCAGCCTGGACCTAAAACGACTGTCATTTCTCCGGCTGGAGTTGGAATTGCTTCAAGATTTACCAGTGCTTGTTCTAACGCTTGGTTTGCAACTTCTTTCCACTTTTTCTCAGAAATAAACTTACTATAAGAGTCCCTTCCACCATGCCCTGCAGAACCTCTTTCGGTACGGCCATCTTTTTCTACAATGACTAGCACATTAAAACGTACCAGAGGCCTGATATCGCTTAATCTGTGATCACCCTTTATTATTTGTACAACTTGCCATTCTCCACTTAGAGTTATTTTTACTTGCTTCATGCAGTTATTTTTGGACCTTACATACTCATTAACCTCATTGAGTAGCTTAATCTTTGAATTCAGATCCATTTCATTTATAGGGTTAATCCTCGAATATAGGCTTTTTGTCTCTTCGTTTAAATTTATTGAATTTGTCTTGTTTAAAGACACTGAGCTTTTTACCATAGAAGCAGCATTACTAATTTCTTTTTCGCTGATCTCAGAAGAACAAACGAAAGATGTACTATCTTCACAAAAAGACCTTAAACCAAATCCCCTCCTAGTATTCAAGTCCATGTGTTTTAATATGTTATCCTCAAAAACCAGGGACTCCGACTGGCAAAATTCTAGAAACAGCTCACCACCATCGCTATTGCTCAAAGCGTTATTGACTATTTTATATACGTTATTAATGTTAACATTGTTTTGAGCAAAAAATATTTGATCTAGATTTGGCATTACCTTTGAACTAAAAATTGTTTAAGTATATTATTTAACTTTAACATAGTAAACTATAAAAAGCCCGGGTGGCGGAATTGGTAGACGCGCTAGCTTCAGGTGCTAGTAACTTTTTAAGTTGTGGAAGTTCAAGTCTTCTCTCGGGCACTCTTAGCTTCCATATTGCTTATTGAATTAATTAATGTTATAATATAACATATTAGGTAATATTTATGCTATGTATGGTGAAAAAGATAAGTTAGCCTACAGAAAGAAGGTACGAACTTACTCGAAACGCTTAGTTACTACACTATCTACTATCTCTTTCATTGGATACATAGCGGCATTGGTCTTGAATATTCCTGTCTTAAGTCTGTATTTTAGTATTGCCGGCACTATATTCAGTGCACTTTCGTTTGCTTTAAATATATGGTCACTAAATGATCATTCCCGACAACAGAATCTTAATAAGAAATCTGGCATAAAAAACACTCCAGGACAAAAAAAGTTAACAAAGATCTATCTTGATATAGCATCCAGTGCTTCATTTCTAATAGGAGGTATTGCATCTATGTCGCTTTTTGAGTCTTCTGTTATTTATTTTGTTTCTACGCCTTTTTTTATTCTAGGCTGTGTTATTATGGCAGCTAATATCGTTCAAACTATGATTAGTGAACCACAGACAAAAAACGTCCTTGAGAATCTCTCTTCAAATACTGCAAGAGTACAAGCTTAAGTATTAACTTATTTAACTTATACAGGAATATTAGCTATATAATTCCACTGAAGGAAGCCATTCAAAAGAGTTCGATGTAATTAGCGTCAAAAAAGTGTAAGCAGAAATTGTGGGCTTATTGGGGTAGGAGCGCTTAGTACTCCTACTTCCACATCAATTACTTGAATAATTGCTCAAGCTATCAAAATAAAAGTTTTTATTCAGTAATTTGTGTATAAAGGGTACTATTTTACTAGTAGTGAAATAAATCAGAATGAAGTCTATTTTATTAACGAGGCCTTTATTGGACTCGTTCAATACAAGAAATATATTGAGAAAGTATGGATACAAAGTTTTTATAGAACCAGTATTCACAATAAAGTACTTAAATCCTGATATATCTGCGTACGAATTTGACGTTGTGATATCTACAAGTAAAAACAGTGTAAAGGCTCTTAGTCAAATATGCAAAGAGGATGACTTTCCGATTATTACAGTTGGTAATTCAACCATGCAGGCTGCAAAAAATTTGGGATTTTCTGATATAATCTCAGCAGACAGCAACGTTGATGGTCTGATATCATTCATAAAAGCTCATTATTCAAACGCAATAAAGTTCTTGTATATAAGGGGACAAGAAGTATCATGTGACCTAAAAAAGAGATTATCTGAAGAAGATTTTAACGTAAGAGAAGTTGTACTCTATAAAACAATTATAAAAAGGAATCTAACTAATAGGTGTAAAAATTTACTATTGGATGGTAAAATTGATAGTGTTGCTTTTTTTTCCTCACAGACAGCAAGGATATTTTGTTCATTAGTTCTAAAAAGTGGGTTATCTCATGTGATGAATAATGCAGTTGCATATACCATGAGTAAAAACATTGCTGATAGTTTAAAGTTAATCAAATGGAAAAAAATTATAACATCGAGGTTGCCTACTGGGGAGAGTTTAATTGATATAATTAATAAGGATTGTTGATGCTAAAGATTGCAACTTGGAATGTAAACTCCATACGTAAAAGAGTTAACCAACTTTGTAGTTTTATAGTTGATAGTCAGATAGATATAATTTTGCTGCAAGAGATAAAATGTATGGAAGAGCAATTTCCTTATGCAGAGATAGAGAAGCTGGGATATGAATGTGCTGTCTATGGACAAGTTGCAAGAAATGGCGTTTGTGTTTTATCTAAATATCCGATACTGGAGAAGTTTAAGATTGATATCGTAGAAGGTTATCAAGAAGCGCGTTATATAGAGTGCATAATAAAGCACAATAATCAGAAGGTAAGGGTGGGAAGTGTATACGTTCCAAACGGTCAAAGCCCGGACTCTCAAGCATTTGAATATAAACTCAAGTTTTTTGATAATCTATATGAAAGGATGAGCACTTTGTTAAAGAATGAAGAGTTAACTATTATAGCTGGCGATTATAATGTTGCACCGGATGAAATTGATGTCTTTGATTCAAACTTATTGAATGGCCAAGTGTGCTTTCATATAAAAGAACGTGAGAAGTTAAGAGCGATCTTGAATCTTGGGTTTAAAGATGCGTTTAGAATATCTCACCCAAATTTGCAACAATTCACTTGGTGGCATTATCAAGGCAATTCACTCAGAAATAATCAAGGAATGCGAATAGATTATATGCTGTTATCACCACAAGCTGTAGATAAATTGGAAACATGCTACATAGATGATAGATTGCGTAAGCTAGAAAATCCGTCTGACCATACTCCTGTTGTATGTGCTATAGAATAATAGCAGATCTCTTACACAATTCACTTTTAGCAAACCTGAGTAGTCTTACCTTTGCTGCTCTGTGGTTTTTCCCTTCGTTTGTTTTCCTTTCCTGTCCAAGATTGATCGTGCTGCTCACTTTTTTCGTTTCCTACCTGGGAAATTTGCTCAGGAACAGGCTGTTGTTCACTCTTTTCTTTTCCTTGGGAAATTTGTTCAGAAACAGAGGTGCCTTTCTCAACTTCTGTAACTGGGGTTTTTAAAATATCATCAATGCCCTCGAGAATTTTTCCATTCAGTTTTGCTCTCTTTTCTGTATCATCTTTATCTTGTGAGCTAGGGTCATACAAAGTACCTTTTTTGTTATTTGAAAAAAGAACCTCCACTCCTCCTTTTATGGCAAATATTGTGCCGATAGCAGTAAGAACTACTCCGAGTGTAGTAGGACCAAAAATTAACATTGGAATAGTGGAAAGAAGGACAGGAAAAAAGATCTTGCTTAAGAACGTTGTTACCATCTCTTCATCACTAAGTGGTGGTTCATCTTCCTCTTTTTTGTCTTTACCTAAGAATGGTATTTTTTCTTTCACCCCATCCATAAAGGAGCCAGAAATATTTTTCGGGTCTATTTTGATCCCTCCAATTAGCAGCAGCGGCATTTCCAATACGAACTTTATGGATGAATCTTTAGCTTCTGTACCGCGTATATCAGCTACACAGTCATCTACTACTTCTTTTATTTTACCATTCTTGAGATTCTCCTCATTAGCTAATTTTTTCTCTCTAATTTTCTCAAATACGGAAAGTAAAAACTGAGAAAAATTCTCTTCACTGAGTGATTTTATATCTTCTGGATTGACATTGTTGAATATCTTTCCACTATTCTCAAATACAAAAGTAAAAATTTTCTTTTCATTTTCATCCTGTAATCGAGGTAACCGTTCCTTTAATGACTTCAGATCACTCTGTAATTTTTGTTTTTCTTTCAATTTCTGTTTCTTCTTTTCTATTTCCTGTTCCTTCTTTTCTATTTCCTGTTTCGTTTGCTCTTCTAGTTTTTCTGGATTTTTAAAAATATCTAGGAAAGTACGATAGATTAACTGATGTTTCTCTTTTTCAAATTTAAAAACTTTCTCATCTTTGTTAGTTACCTGAGTAGGTAACTTTGGAGGTTTTGAACTTTTTACTTGTGGGCCTATCATGGCTGACCTATTTGCATTTGCTATGTTCTATTCTAACATATTTTTCGTATTAGTTCAAATGATTTATACTCCTAGAATTCACGATGTTTAAGTCATAATTAAGGGAATTTAGACCCCAGTTGTCGCCAATTTTTATTTCTACTTCAAGTGGTATAGAAATTTCTATTGCATTTTCCATTATATCTTTTATAAGTTTTGCTGTTTCTTGCACCTTTTCGTCTTCTACTTCAACCAGTAGTTCATCGTGAACCTGGAGGATTATTTTACCTACTTTCAATTGGTCAAAAAGCTGAATTGTCGCACGTTTTATTATATCAGCAGCGGTTCCTTGCAGTGGTGCGTTTATTGCTGCCCTTTCTGCAAATTGTCTTATATAAGGAATTGTATTGTTTATGTCTCTTACAAAGCATCTCCTGCCAAACAAAGTTTCTACATAACAATGCAATCTTGCGATAGACACTGCTTTTTCCATATAGGCCTTTATTTCTGGGTAACAGGAAAAATAGTAATTAATGTATTCAGCAGCTTCCGCAATGGTAATTCCAAGCCGCTTTGCAAGACCAAATGGGCTAATGCCATATATAATTCCAAAATTGATGGATTTTGCTTTGCGTCTTAATTGCTCATCTATTTCTTGCACTCCAAAAACTTGCCTTGCGGTGATCTCATGAATATCTTGTCCGTTTGCAAAAGCTTCTTTAAATGCTGCAACGTTTGCAACGTGTGCCAGGAGTCTTAATTCTATTTGTGAATAGTCAGCAGAAATTATCTTATGCCCTTTTGGCGCAATAAATGCTTGTCTGATGAGATTTCCCTCTTCGCTTCTGATAGGAATATTCTGTAAATTAGGATTGCTGGAGCTCAGCCTTCCAGTTGCAGTTGCAGTCGTTGAAAAGCTTGTGTGTATTCTACCATCAAGTGGATCAACTTGCTTTATTAATGCATCAGTGTAGGTGCCTTTTAATTTACTTAAATGTCGCCAATTTAAGATTTTACTTGCGATTTCTACCCCTTCTTCTTCGAGTGCCTCTAGAACTTCATAATTGGTGCTATACGATCCAGATTTTTTTGACTTTTTCTTTTTATTAAGCCCCATTTTGTTGAATAAAACATCACTTAATTGTTTTGGCGAAGCAATATTAAATCTTTCTCCTGCCAAATTATATATCTCATCTTCAAGCACGGCAATTACCTGCTGAAATTTATCGGACAGCTCCTGTAATTTTTGTATGTTCAGTAATATCCCATTTTTCTCCATATCAAATATTACTTTCATAAGTGGCTTATCGAAGCGCTCGTAAATTGTGAGCAATTTTTCCTGAAATAACCTTTGCTTTAGCTTTTCATGAATTGCTATTAAAGTTTTTGCCGAGAAAATTTCTGCATTTTCACTCAAATTATGCGCAACTATGTTTGGAATACTGTGATCATGCTTTCCTGTATCCAAGCTATACGACATTATCATCAAATCATCAACTGAATCTAGCATCTTCTCTACTGTAGGGAAGATTTTCCTGATCTCTTTAATGTTATGTATTATTTTAAGCACTCCATTTGAGAGCAAAGTTAAGTTAATTATAATGAGTGCATCTTGTATGCTGTCTTGCTCTATATAAAAAATATTACTTTCGCTATAAGATAGACTTAATACATTGTTTTCAAGGTGGTAATGAATTGCAATTTTGCCTTCATATCTACAATGCTCCAAAAATTTCTCTAACTCTTCACTACTATATTCTATTTTCTCTTTTGTGCTAGACCCATTATAGGAAAAAAGCTTTTCCACTTTCCCTATTAAGGAATTGAATTCATACTTCTTTAAAAAGGATAATAGTTTTTCCATATTTGGAGAATGGACTTCATATTTTGCAATATCATGTTGAAGGTCTACTTTTTCGCATAGTGATAAAAGTTCTCTTGAAATTAGAGCTTTTTCCTTATGTTCGGTGAAAATATTACGAATCCTCGTTTGCTCGATATTATCAATGTTCTCTATAATATTATTCAATGAATCAAATTCATCCAGTAATTTAGCTGCAGTCTTCGGACCTATTCCCGGAACGCCTGGAATGTTGTCAGATGCATCACCAGTTAGAGAAAATAAATCAAGAAGCTTGTGTGAGTTTACGCCAAATTTTTCTATTACTTGTTTTTCATCTATATATATATTTTTAATGGGGTCGAATATTAAAATATTGTGGTTCAAGAGTTGAAATAAATCTTTATCTGATGAAACGACTACCACTTTAAAGTCTTGGTGGTTGGCGTATTTTGCAGCTAGTGTTGCAATTATATCATCTGCTTCATAACCTTCAATCTCTTCATAGCTGAGGTTAAAAGCTTCTACCGCTTCCCTCAGTATGGTGAACTGTGGAGTTAGATCCTCAGGAGGCGTTACTCTGTTCGCTTTGTACTCAGGATATAAATTGTGCCTAAAATTCTTTTTCCCTGCATCAAGTGCTATAGTTAAGTAGTCCGAATGGGCAATGTACTTAAGAACCATATTCAGAAAGCCATATACACCACCTATTGGCATTCCTGTTGTGGTAATTAAGTGAGGTAGTACATAGTAAGCTCTGAAAAGAAAACCATAGCCATCGATGATTGTGAAAGTTTTTTCTTTCATTGTAGATATTTATGCGTGCTTTTGATGGTCCACTATTTAGCTGAGAAAATCAAGTTTTTGTTTTTCTGCTTTTGAGCGTTGTAAGAGATTTTACCGAAAATAGCATTCATGATGGGGATGTACACATATGACCTTACCCAGAAAAAGTGGAGAGAAAGTGTGGAATGTTTTTTACAAAAAGAATGATGCATCAAATTGTTCTGGAATGCAATAGTTAATAGTGACGTTGTTTGTTATAAAAAATTTCTATGTATTCAAATATTGCAGTTCTAGTTTGTTGAGCAGAGTGTTGTGAAGTATCAATAAGTATTTCTCTTTTCAATGAGCTAAAGAAGCTTTCTGCAACAGAATTGTCGTAACAACAGCCTTTATTACTCATCTATATTCTTTACAGCGCCGAACGGATGAAGTCTGTTAAACCAGACAAAAAACTCCCTATCTAGATTTTCAGTAATAGTTAGGTATAATTTACAAGAAGCGCTCCTGCAGTTATAACCGAACTATGCAATGGTGCCTTAAGTGCCCGTTTTGCAGCGTGGTTTTGGAGGAAACGGTTAAACCATTGATGGAGTCCTTAGACTACCTCGGTTAGAAGAGTGTATTATTTAACCATTCCAAGCTGAAGCGCTTCACTATTGTAAATTATAAAGAGAAGGTTACCATGAAAAAAGCAAAAAGTAAATTAAAGATAGTCAATCCTGATACAGCGGGGATTGATATTGGTTCAGCTGTACATTACGCATGTGTACCAGAAGGAAGAGATGAACAACGTGTTCAAAAATTTGGCTGTTTTACTGAAGATCTTCATAATTTAGCACGGTGGTTAAAAAAGTGTAAAGTTACGACTGTAGCTATGGAATCTACTGGAGTATACTGGATCCCTTTGTTTCAAATACTTGAATCATCTGGGTTCGAAGTAAAATTGGTAAATGCAAAACATGTAAAGAACGTACCTGGAAGGAAGTCAGATGTTCAAGACTGTCAATGGCTTCAACAACTGCACAGTTACGGATTACTTCAGGGGTCATTTAGACCAGACAATCAAATATGTATACTGCGTAGTTATGTTAGGCAACGTAAGACTCTCACTGAAAGTGCATCTACGCATGTTCTACGTATGCAGAAGGCATTAATTCAAATGAATATTCAGTTACATAAAGTTATAAGTGATATTACTGGTGTTACTGGAATGCACATCATTAAAGCAATTGTAGAAGGTGAAAGGAACCCTGACAAACTGGCTGAGTTCAGGAGTCCAAATATTAAAAACAATAAATCCACTATTGCAAAAGCGTTATCTGGTGACTATAGGGAGGAGCACCTATTCACGCTAAGGCAAGAATTTGAACTATATAATATTTACCAAGAAAAAATAGCAGAGTGTGATAGAAATATTGAGGCCTATTATAAAACGTTTGAAACAAAGTCTTACGAAAGTAAACAGCTGAGTAAGGAAAAGAATAAGTATAGCAAAAGTAAGCCGGGTTTTGCTTTGCAGAACTGCACCGAGTAACTGGTATGGATTTTACTAAAGTTCCAGGACTTGATGTGCTAAGTATACAGACCATAATTTCAGAAACTGGTATAAACCATAATAAATGGTCAACAGAAAAGCACTTTTCATCGTGGTTAGGACTCAGCCCTGCCAATAAAATTACAGGAGAAAAAGTGTTTAGCACAAGAACGCGTAAAGTCATTAATCGTGCTGCGAATGCATTTCGAATGGCTGCTAATTCTGTAGGAAATAGTAAAAGTTCATTGGGTGCATACTACAGGAGATTAAAAAAACGATTAGGAGCGCCAAAAGCAATAACAGCTACTGCAAGAAAAATAGCATGCATATTTTATAGTATGCTCAAATACGGGCAGGAATATGTGGAAAAAGGAATGGAATACTATGAAACACGCTATAAAGATAGAACTGTGAAAAATTTGATCAAAAGAGCAAAGGAATTTGGCTATATCTTGGTAAAACAAGATAAACTAATAGAGGGAGTTTCTTAGAAGCTAAGAGATATTGATACCCTTGCGCAGTATATTGTGAACCTTGGTCACTGTGCAGCAGTAGATTTTTAACAGGTTTACGCCTATTAATGGCCATTAATAAAGAGTTCATAACCAATTGTTTATTTATTGCACTACTCATTAACTACCATACGTGAGAATTATTGCTGCCAAATATAGCCATCCCTCCTTGGTTTTGATGTAAGTAATCCCATACTTTATTTGGTTGATCAACAATAAAGTTTTGATCTAGTATATTGGGAGCTACAGCTCTATTATCTGTTTGTTGTTTTTTAATTTTAAACTTTCTTCTCAGTATAGCCCTGATGTCATTTTTCTGCATAATACTTTGCACCGTTTTCAAATTGCAACTTTTACCCAAAGCCTTCAATTCAGCATGAATTTTAGGAGCTCCATATCTAAATTTAGAAGCTTGATATATTTTTTGAATAGCTTCGAGTAGCTCTTTATTTGCTGATTCTCTACTGCTTATTTTTCTTGTGGTCCACTTATAGTAGCCACTAGCAGAAAACCCTACATAATTCCTGCACTTTATAGTGTTTACTATGCTCTTTTATGAAAAAATATTTTACTCTTTTTGACTGGCCAGGGCTTTTTTTTAAATGTCTCTTTCCCTTGTTACTCTTGCTTTGTAAATCAAACCTCTCTTTGTCGTAAGGAGCCATGTTACCTCTACCTGGAAATGCATTTGCCGCTGACTTTTTTTCGTTGTGTTTCTTTATCCATTTTCCTAATAAACCACCCTTTATTCCTAAATCCTTTGCTATTTTTGTAATTGTTTGACCTGCCTTTCTTTGTTCATTTGCCAGTTTAACAGCTTCCAATTTGAATTCTGCCGTATATTCTCTTACCATTTCTAATCCTCCAAAATTTTATTTTACCCAAAAAAACTCTTTTCTTTCTCTCCACTTTTTCTGGGTAAGGTCACTATTTCTTAAGTATAGCTCTTTCCACAGAAGTCCGGATATGATAAGATTAAGGATAGATGGCGATAAGGAGGTTGGATGCCGGCAGCATATAGTTATGATTTAAGAAAAAAAGCAATGGAAGCACTAGACGAAGGGGAAAGCAGAGAAGCAGTGGCAGCAAGATTTAAAATTGGACGAACTACTTTGTGGGAGTGGCAGCAAAGAAAAAAAGAAACAGGCGACTTTCAGTCAAAAAAACTCGGTAATGGAGGTTACAATCAGAAAATTATCGACTGGAATAAGTTTATCGAATTTGCTAAAAAACACGGTAGAAAAACTCTGTCGGAAATGGCTAAACTTTGGGGCAACGTTAGTATCCAAACGATCCACCGAGCTCTCAGAAAAATTGGATTTACGCGCAAAAAAAGACATATGGATACAAGGAAAGGAACGAAGAAAAACGTGCTGAATTCTTAAAAATTATAGCAACAAAAGAACCAGAAAACTTAGTGTATATAGATGAGTCTGGGATTGATAACACGGAGGACTATCCATATGGGTATTGCCAGAAAGGACAGCGATTTTATGCCCTAAAATCTGGAAAAAAAACTCAACGAATCAGCATGGTTGCAGCCTTAAGTAGAAGAAAGATAGTTGCTCCATTAACATTTGAAGGCCACTGTAATATGGATATTTTTAATGGATGGTTTGAGCAATTTTTGGCACCGATCTTAGAACCTGGACAAACTGTCATTCTTGATAATGCTACTTTTCATAAGTCTGATAAGCTTATCAAGCTCGCTAAAGGAGTCGGTGCAGAAATTTTGTATCTGCCGCCTTATTCTCCAGATTTTAACAAAATTGAGCATCATTGGTTTGCTATAAAAAACAGAGCCAGGAAAAACATTCCTCTATTCGAATCCTTTCGTCGTGCTGTTGATTCTGCCTTCCTATGACCTATTCGGACTATTATGAGAAATGCTATACTACCGTATAAGGTGCGATGCAACAAAGCCATTCCAGTGTCAGCTACTTGAATGACACCTCTTAGATGGGTCAGCTACTCAGATCTGCCATGAAAACTGCAACCCTAAATGTTGGAGCACTGTCGTACACTAAGCGCTGTAATGACAATTTTAGTCGCTTCATACACTTATCATGCTAGTCATAACAGAAATAATTTTTACCAAAGATATTTATGAAATAATTGACATAGTTTGGAAATATGTATATTATAGAACATTAATAGTTAGTTAATTTGTAGGTGTAATGTGGCTAGAAATGTTTTGAATGAAAATGAGTACCACGCTTTAAAGCAGTTGTTTTTAACATTTAATATTCAAAAGGAGGATGTGGTAAATTCTGACATTAAGAATATTAAGAAAAAGCTTAGTCAACAATACCGTAAATTATCGTTAAAATATCACTCAGATAAAAACCCAAACAATAAAGAAGCGGAGGAGAAATTTAAGGTTATTGCATTAAATAGGCCATTTTTTGAAGAATTTATAATAGAGCCATTGGAGAAAGGTCTCAATAAAAGAAATAATTTAATAAAAGAATTACGCGGTAAGTTGTGGAGTCGCAGTTATGAAGAATTGCAAAAATACTTAGATGATAAGTGCAGAAATAAACTCTATAATAAGCAGCAGTCAATTAACAATAATGTAACTGCTTATGTAAAATATTCTTCTTATTCAAATCTCTTAGGAGTTCTTTTAGTATCCTTCACATCAATTGCATTTTTAATAATTAATGGTATTTCTTCTAATGTACCAATAGCAGTAGGTTTTCTTGCTCCCTTGTTAGCAGGATCTATTTTAAATCTAGCTGTTAAGAGCATTTATACTAGAAATGTGAAAGAGTTTAATCATCAGACTAATATTTTATTATTGTTTAACTTTGACCAAGAATGCGAAAATTTTTCAAAGAGTGATAGGACTAAATTAAAGTGGCTAAAAAATTCAGTTATTTTGAGCAACACAATCTGTACATCTTTAATGTTTTTCGGTATGGGATTAGATTTAGTTGCCAACGGCTTTGGTATAACTAACTCTATGATGTTATCCGGCTTATTACTTTCATTACCATTCACGCTTTTAATTGTTACTTCACCTATTTTAAATGCTGCAAGTAATTATATTCTCAAAAAGACAGCTATAAATTCAATTGAGGAGCAATTTAAAGGTGATGATCAGTTTATAGAAGTCGATAACGAAAAGCCAAGCAGTACTATGAGCAATCAAAGTTATTTCCCCATCGGTCAGTTAATATCATCAAAGTTAGCTATTCTCCATAGCGAAGTCTCTAGCTAGGAACAATGAGCCACAGATTAGTATGGTTTTGACGTTTTGGGTAGAGGCTTTTAATATGTGATTTGATATTGCATCGCCAATTGATTCACATTCAACTGCTTTTATTCCTATGTTATTGGCTTTTTCCCTAATCAAATTTGTATTTGTTGCTTTAGGTTCAGACTTAACACAAACCGCACATAGTAGCTTGATATATGGCTTTAAGTGCTCTAAGAACTCTTCCACATTTCTGTTACTAGTAACACCAAAAACCATATAAATACCTTCAGCAAAATTATCTTTTACCCACTGAGATAGTACTCTAGCACCATCATTATTGTGTGCACCATCTAAAAATAATTGCCAATCTTTCGGTAGTAGGAAAATTAAATTACCTTCTTTTATAGACTCTAGCCGTGCAGGCCAATAAGTGCACTGTAAACCTGAAGTGATATCCTCTTCTCCAATATCAAATTCATACTTTCCACTTAAAATACTACATGCTGCAATAGCATTGCCTGCATTAATCACCTGATGATCACCCTTTAAAGATGGCAAAGGAAATTCTATTGATTGAATAGCTGATTGAAAAACCATTTTGTTGTTCTTTTTTTTGCAATTCCATTCAAGACCTCCTCTATACAAGGGAGATTTCTTATTTATTGCGTGGTGTTCTAGCGTGTTCACTATAGATTTTTCTTGCGGTGCTATTACGCAAGGAACATTAGGTTTCATTATTCCAGCCTTTTCACCTGCTATAATTTCTACAGTAGGGCCAAGATATTCCGTATGATCAAGTGCAATGGAAGTAATTATTGTTAAAATCGGATTATCTATAACATTTGTTGCATCAAGCCTTCCACCCATACCCACTTCAACTAAAGTTATATCGGCTTTATGACGAGAAAAAGCTAAAAAAGCTGCAATAGTTGCAGCTTCAAACAGAGTGATAGGTTGTTCTGCAATTACTGCACGACATTCTTCTAATAAGCTATATAATTCATTATCGTCGATATAGCTGCCGGCTATCACTATCCTCTCATTAAAACTCACTAAATGTGGAGAAGTGTATGCGTGTACCTTATACCCTGCTGCTTGCATTATATATCTTATAAATGCTAGTGTTGAGCCTTTCCCATTAGTTCCAGCTATATGAATTACGGGAGGCACTTTTTTCTCGGGGTTATCTAGTTTGCTAAGAAAGCCTTTTATGCGATCAAGAGAAAAATCATTCGGCCTGCTACCAAGTGGCTTAGGCCAATGAGGCATATATATCATGGATTGTTATTGCATTTTAATTCAGCTATAACGCTTGCTATGCCATGCGTGTCGATTTTTTCACTAAATTGATAACGTTGATTAATAGCAATACTTATTCCACTCATTACAACATCACTTATCAAGAAAGAACTGTTATTTTTAGTAACTTTAAAATCAATATTTGTAAATTCTTCATCACCGTAAGAAAATCTTGTACCAATTAAGCAAGTTTCATCGTCAACTGCTTTTGTACTCATTATGATCATTTCACTATCATGCATGTATTTATATAAAATTTTAACGCACAAACGCGTAAGATACACTTCATACTCTCTTAAAAAATCTTCTTTTTCTTTTTGTTTAACTAAAGCCCAATGTTTTCCTATGACGAATTGCGATATTCCTTTGAGGTTAACATTGTTTTGAATGACCTCCTGAAGCTTTTTTTGCACACATTCCCGGTTTTTTTTATTCTCCTTTGTAGATATACCATCCACTTGTTGCTTCATAGTATGCACAAAAATTTTGTGATCTGTACAATTAGTGTAAGCACTTGAAGAAATTACAATAAAAACAATGATAGTTAAAACTTTAGTAATGTTCATAAGATATATTTATTAGCTATGATACTTAGAATGCAAAGTTTAATAAAGATTAAATAATAATCGCTAGCTTTAATATATCTATAGACACACCTTGTATAAATCATCTACAATTAATTAAGGGTCTGTTCTATGCGTTATGAGTTAAGTTAAATTTCCCGAGCGATAATTTCTAGTCAAGGGAATTGCCTCTGTTAATTTCGTTGAAATTGATACGCGATGCCCACCTTAACTTTAGTCTCAGGAATCTACTAAGGCTGACGGTAGATACGGATCCTATTTTGATTGGTTTAACATTTATGCTTCATCAATACAAAGAACAGGGTGTTTTCCTATGTTTGCCTAATGAAGTATTCCAAATTGTAATTGATGTTGAAAGGTATCCTGATTTTGTTCCTTGGTGCAAAGCCGTTTATATAAAAGAAAAAATTAACAACCAAATGGTTGTGGATCTCCTCGCAGCTTTTCATGGAATTAAAGGTAGATATACATCAGAAGTTACTTCTCTTTCTCCAAGTGGAACAAATGAAGGTTGGATAAAAGCTGTATCATCAAATGGAATATTTAAACATCTATACAATGAATGGCAATTCATTCCCATAGATGAAAATAAAACTATGGTAAAGTTTTATATAGAGTTTAAGTTTAAGTCCAACTCATTTTCCACTTTATTAAACTCAGTATATAAGTATACACAAAGTAAAATAATTGCTGCATTTAAAGATAGGGCTGAAAGCCTTGCTAAACAAAAGTTATCTTGACATTATTAATATAAATGTATAATTTTTTTTAGTAAGTTAAGTGTTTATATTGTAATGATTTTTAGACTATTGTTTTTATTAATTTTCATAAGTGTTAATTCTTATGCAGTTGTTAAGCAAGATTTATCCGATAACCAATACATTCAAAAAAAACCCAATGAAATAACATCAAATGAGCTATTATCGCCATTACCTAATGATAAATTATTAGGAGATCCAAAAGCACCAATTCTAATGATAGAATATGCTTCATTAACTTGTTATCACTGCTCTCTTTTTCATAGGAATGTTTTTCCTAAAATTAAAGAGAAATATATAGACACAGGTAAGATGTTATATATATTTCGTCATTTTCCTTTGGATTACAGAGGGCTAAAGGCTGCAATGCTAAGTCATTGCTACGAAAAACAAGAAGACTACTTTAATTTTAACAAAGCTGTTTTTAACTCAATAGATTCGTGGAATTACTACAATTTAAGTGATTTGACTTTACTACAAAGAATTGCTGCACTAAGCAACTTAAAGCAAGATGCATTTAACCAATGCATTAATGATAAGAAAATAATGGATAAAATCGTAAATGATAAATCACTGGCAATTAATAAACTTGGTATCACAGCCACTCCAATATTTTTCATCAAGCTTAACGATGATAAATCATATATAGAGCATAATAAAGTTAAACATGGAGGGTATAAAGAGCTGAAATATTTCACTAATGTGATAGATAAATTATATGGAAAAGCTATAGTGAAGTAATACCACTGTAGCTTACCATATAAAAGACTCTATGCTGAGTCATTGTTTTTCACTACTGTTTGTTGTTTTTTACGCTCAAACTCTCTTTTTTTACTGTGCCAAGTGTAGTAATACATAGCGATTTTATTCTCTATTAATACTATTGTCCCATCATAAAACTGAACCATATCCATAACTCTTCTCTGAGCTTCATCAAAACGTTCTTTATACTTTTCACGATAAGCTGGATTATGTAGTAACATAACCCCTTCATTCTTGTTAGATTTTTTGTTTAACGTTTCAACTTCACCAGCAATAGTATAAGACATATAACCCCCTCTAATTGATTATAAAAATTATATTTTAAAAAGAGAAATGCGCATAAACAATCCCTTTAATTCTAGCATAATAATCGACTGTTTATTATACTAGTTAACTATAGTACGATATATAATAATTTTTGTCACTTAAAATTTTATAATATGAAATAATAACTTAAAATAAATGTTTTTATTATTTTAAACTATATTATTATATTTATAAATTGTGTATGAATTAAGTCTCCCTAATTTATAATATATGCGTAATAATTTTAGTATAAAATTGTCATACATAAGAAATCTATTTGCAAAAGAATATAAAAAAATAGAAGAATATTGTATTCTTGAAAAAAAGCAACATATTCAAATTGGCCCTGAAGAAGGAAAGCTATTAAGTTTATTTATAAAAATCCAAAAAATCAAAAGTATTGTTGAGATTGGCACGTTATACGGTTACTCGTCGATTTGCATGGCAAAAGCTCTACTAAAAGACGGTCATATATATACAATAGAAAATAATCCTCAACACTCAAGAATAGCAAAAAAAAATTTTAGTGCTTTTAATCTAAGTGATAAAATTACTCTAATAGAAGGCGATGCACTGGAAAAAATTAATGAATTATCAGCAAAAGCACCATTTGACATGATATTTATTGATGCTGACAAAAGTAGTTATCCTAAGTATTTAGATTGGGCAGAGTCATACATTAAACAAGATGGGCTAATCGTTGCAGATAACACTCTACTGTTTAACACAGTATTTTTAGAATCGCCTCCAAAAGAAGTATCAGAAAAATCATGGCATGCCATGAGGGAGTTTAATAATAGATTATCAGATGAAAAAAAATATTTCTCTATATTGATTCCAACTGATGAAGGAATGACTGTAGCTTTAAAGCTAACATAAGTTAAAAATCAAGGTCAGCATAATGTTTAGGAGGGATTAAACCAGAAATCCTCTCTAATAATATCTCACGAAAACAAGGCTTTGATTTAACAATGGAGTACCATTCTTTTAAAATTTTACTTTTTTCCCATGGAAAACTACTTACATAATCCATTACGGAAATATGCGATGCTAAAGTAATATCAGCTAAAGTGAACTTATCAGTTGCAAGCCAAACGTTCTTGTTAATTAAGTGTTCGGTGTATTCCATATGGCAAGGCAGGTTATGCTGAGCTGCATGAAGAAATCTAGAGTCAGGGCTGCGGTTAGTAATTACTTTTTCATTCATAATATACTTAGTAACTTCATTGTAAAATTTGTTATCGAACCAATTGATTAGAGCGCGTATTTTAGACTTAATAATAGTGGATGAACCAAGTAATTTGACGTCGCTATTGTAAGTCTCTTCTATATATTCACAAATGGCATTACTATCCGCTATTACAAAGTTATTATCTATTAACACTGGTACTTGCCCGGTTGGATTGATCTCCATAAATTCATTCCGCTTTTCCCACGGATTTTCATACACTAGATCACAGCCTAATTTTTTTTCTTTTAGAAAAGCTCTAACTTTTCGTGAAAATGGACAAAGAGGAAAATGATATAAAATCATAATGTTCCTCTTTTGTTATACCAATATCCTTTTTTTGTTACTCTATGGCTTGACCTACAACTGTACGAACTTTCTTTGTAGTCCACAGAAGTTTGCGTAGCAGGTAGTGTCATGCAAGTAGCTGACACTGGAATCCAGTTCTTGTTATACAATTGCCTAGTGCGCTCATTTACAGTTAAGTTTTCTGGATCCAAGTAGTCAAGCACTGGGATGACATCCTTTTCGGTAAAAATTGCTCTTATATCACAACATTCATACAGCTGTATGCCTAGGCACTGGGATGACATAAATAAGCGCTGAAATGACATAAATAAACATTGGAGTGACAATCTTGTAGTGACTTGCATGACAACTAACTTTTTGTTTACTTCAAAATAGCACTGTAAAAAATTTAACATATCAAATTATAGAGCTAATATAGGATATACCTTGCTAAATAAAAAAAAAAGTATAATATTTTATAAGGTATGCAGGCAAAAACTCTGTAATTTGGTCAGATCAGAAATGAAGCAGCCATATCAGAACCTTTTTGGGTTGCATACCTATTTCATTATTTGTTTTATCCGAGGCTATGAATATAGCATTAAAACATCGTCCTAGTAGCTTCAAAGATCTAGTAGGTCAAGATATATTAGTGCGTGTATTAGAAAATGCTTTTATTTTAAACAAAATCCCACAATCTATACTGCTCTCTGGTAGTAGTGGAGTTGGTAAAACCACCACTGCAAGGATAATAGCTTTATGTTTGAATTGTTCCCTGGGGCCAATTTTTGAACCTTGCGGATCATGTGAAAATTGTCTAGCAATAAAAAATTCAAGCCATCCAGATGTAATTGAAATCGATGCAGCAAGTCACACTAGCATTGACGATATTAAAGTAATCCTGGGAGATATTTGCTATTCACCTATAAGCTCTAAATTCAAAGTCTACATTATAGATGAAGTACACATGCTATCTAGCAGTGCATTTAACGCATTACTTAAAACCCTAGAAGAGCCATCATCTAGTGTAAAGTTCATTTTAGCAACTACGGAAATAAAAAAGATACCAATAACTATTATTGCACGTTGTCAAAGATTTGATTTACACAACATTCCTGTAGCTAAAATAGTGGAACGTTTAAATGATGTTGCACAAAAAGAGAGTTATTCCATTGAAAAGGGAGCATTAGAATTAATTGCACGACACTCTGGAAATTCAATGCGTAACGCCTTGTTTTTGATGAATCAAGCAGTGCTATATAGCAAAGATGGTGCAATATCCACTAAAAATGTGACAGACATACTTGGCCTAGTGGATAAAGATATTATATTTGATCTATTAGGGGCAATATTAGAAGGTGATTTACAGAAAGCTCTATCAGTGTTTGACAAGGCGGTAAAAACAGCAAACCCACTTAGTATTTTTGAAGGTCTATTGCAAACAATTCAGTTAGTATGCCGTTTTTTGATTACAAAAGAGATTGATAATGCAGTTACAGAGCATGAAAAGAATAGGATAAAAGATTTAAGTATAAAGAGATCTTTAATATTTTTTTCGAGATTGTGGAAGATGTTGCTTAAAGGTATTCAAGATATAAAAACTTCAACATGCAACGATGTTGCTGCTGAAATGATGTTAATTAGCCTCTGTTATCTTTCTGATCTGCCTTCTCCGGAACAGGTGATCAAAAAAGTTCTTTCGCAGAATGTAGAGCAAGGAAATAGACAGGGCAGACCTGTTGCACCTTCCCCCTCTGTCATCCAAGTAGCTGACTACTCGGATCCAAAAAAATATGTGGAAAGTAAACAACAACCCCACTCTGTCATCCCAGTGCGTGACACTGGGATCCATGTGGAAAATAAACAACAAAATTACGATTTTGATAAGATTTTGCAACTATTAAGGCGAAGTAACCAAATTTATCTTTACAAACAACTGTGTAATAATCTACAATTAATAGATTGTAAACCTGGATATTTAAAATTAAAAGCTGTATCTAAGTTGGATAGTAATTTTTGCAATGATTTAAAAAATTACTTAAACCAGGTGACTCAGCAAGAGTGGGTTGTTGCAGTTGATACAGGTTATATAAACAGGGAAGTGAGTAATTTAAATTATGCACCTGCAGTTAAGGATATCCTTGACACGTTTAAAGGTGCAAAAGTAGTTAATATAGAAAATAAGGAGTAAGTTGTGGGTTTTAGTCAAATAATGAAACAAGCGCAAGAGATGCAAAAAAAGCTTGCAGAAGCTCAAGAAAAATATGTTGGAAAAGAGTTTCAAGGTATTTCTGGTGGTGGCAAAGTTTCTGTATTAGTGGAAGTCATAAAAATAGGTAGCTATAAAGCTAAAAAGGTGAACATAGACTTAGAACTTATGAGAAATGAGGAAAAAGATATAGTAGAGGATTTAGTAACAGCAGCGTTTAATGATGCCGTTAAAAAAGCAGAAGAAGATATGGCGAATGCAACTTCTGATCTTGCAGGTATGATGGGTTTACCATCTGGGTTTAAACTTCCTTTTTGAATTTACTACTGAAGTTTCTTTTAGTGTAAGTATTTTTTTTCTAATATTCCCAACGCTAGTACTTCTTCATATAATGTACCTATACTAGCATAGCCCTACGTCATACCGTGATTCATTCCACAACTGTACAAACATTGCAATATGGCACATAGTAAACGATGTCATTCCAGTCTGGAATCCAGCCTTGCCGTAATCTCATCAAGAACATTGTGTTTTAACATAAAACGGCTACTTTTATGCTTACCAACTTAATAAAATTCCTGGATCCCAGACTGGGATGACAAGAAGATGGTACTTGGATAAGAGGCATTGCCCTCCTGGTAGGCCCAAATTGCAATGTTCGTACAGTTGTGGATTTCTCATCCGCTAACAAGCAGCGGAATGACGAGGTCTTTCGATAGTAAATCTTACCTGTGTTAGCTATACCAAAAAATCAAGAGTAAAAAAGTCGTATTTATTCATTAATAAAATCTTTGTCTTCTCCTAAAAATTAGTTAAAATGTAGAATATTTTGTGTTATTAAGTTAGCACTTGACTTAACTTTAGTTGTTACTTAGACTGCTAAAGTGGAATTTTAATTTTTTTACGAGGACAATTATGCATTATAAAAAGTTTTTTTCAGCAGCCGCTTTAGCAACGTTGCTAAGTTTATCAAACTCTGCTTTTTCAGATCCTGTTGGTCCAATAAGTGATGAAGAAACTAGCTACTACGTTCGTTTGCAATACAACGGTGAATTTTTACCTCTTTTCACAAAAGTTGATGGTATTACCTATAAGAAAGACAAGAGTGATTACAGTCCATTAAAACCATCTTTTATAGCTGGTGGTGGTGCATTTGGTTACAAAATGGACGACATCAGGGTTGATGTTGAAGGAGTTTATTCATACCTAAACAAAAATGATGTTAAAGATGTAACATTTGACCCAGCAAATACTATTGCAGACAGTGTAACAGCAATTTCAGGATTAGTGAACGTGTATTACGATATAGCAATTGAAGATATGCCTATCACTCCATACATTGGTGTTGGTGTTGGTGCAGCGTATATTAGCACTCCTTTGGAACCCGCTGTGAATGATCAAAAAAGTAAATTTGGTTTTGCTGGTCAAGTAAAAGCTGGTGTTAGTTATGATGTAACTCCAGAAGTCAAACTTTATGCTGGAGCTCGTTATTTCGGTTCTTATGGTGCTAATTTTGATGGAAAAAAAACAGATCCTCAAGATTCAACCAGACAGGTTACTGATGCAGGCGCATACAAAGTTCTTTACAGCACTGTTGGTGCAGAAGCTGGAGTAGCGTTTAATTTCTAGTCTATCTCAGTCTTGTTATCCCAGTGAGTTTTTTCTTGCCATCTAAGTGGCATGACACTGGGATCTAGAAAAAAGAAATGTGGATTCCAGTGTCAAGGCACTGGAATAACACTATTTGCTATGTGTTTAAGCTATAACGTTTACCATTGTACTGGTAGAATATCATCTAAGGTTACATAATGTTATCCAATTAGCTAACACTGCGGCCTACTGTCTCCAAGAAATTAGATGGAAAATTTGTACTTTTTTCAAATCAAAGCTTGAATTTTTGCTCGAAAATCAATATATTATATGCATGAAGTTTTGATTTAAGTTGTTATGTTGACCTCAATGGCAAACTTATGTGTCGATAGCAGAACCAATCTCATGCAATATATTGCTAGGGTGCAAAAATTTCCTATGCTGTCTCAAGAGGAAGAGGTACGATTAGCAAAAAATTGGAACCAATGTAAGGATGTTTCTTCTGCTCATAAATTGATTACCAGCCATTTGAATTTGGTAGTGAAAATTGCAATGAAATTCAAAAATTATGGGCTATTGTTGATGGACCTGGTTATGGAAGGAAATATGGGTTTAATGCACGCAGTGAAAAAGTTTAATCCTGATTTAGGGTTTCGTTTTTCAACTTATGCAGTGTGGTGGATTGAAGCTTCAATAAAAGACTTTATATTGAAATCTTGGTCGTTTGTGAAAATAGGCACAACGCAAGCACAAAGAAGATTGTTTTTTAGTTTACGTAAAATAAAAAAAAGAATTTTACAGTATACAAACAGGGAAACTTTAAATAATGAAGAAATAAAAGCAATATCTAATGAGCTTTCTGTATCCGAAGGAGACGTTCTGCAGATGAATTACCGTATGGCTTGTAAGGATCAGTCGCTAAACGATTGCATAAAAATAGGTGATGACTCTAAAAGGGAGTTGCAAGATATGATCCCATGTAACTTGGTCAGTCAAGAAGTAACCTATCAGAATCATGAAGAAAAAGAATTAAAAGAAACAATTTTAAACAATGCACTAGCGAGTCTCAACGAAAGGGCAAGAGACATTTTTATCAGTAGATATTTGTCTGAAAACATTCAAACTCTGGATGAACTTAGTAAAAAATATTGTGTTTCAAGAGAAAGAATAAGGCAGTTGGCTGAGCAGGCGATGGCTAAGGTAAAACAATATATACAATCTGAAAGTTTGAAATTTGGTTTGCATGCGTAGTTTTTTTATATTTCTAATATTTTTTTCGATAGGCGCTTTTGCATCGGTTAGTGATGTACAATTGAAGGAAAAATATAAAGATTGGCTCGTGTATACTGCATTGGAAGATGGAGAGAAAGTATGTTATATTGTATCCTATCCTAAAAAAAAAAGCGAATATTATACAACCAATCGCAAGCCGTATGTAATGGTTAGTTATGTTGATAAAAAAGCAGATGAGGTAAGCGTTACCTCTGGTTTTCAGTATGATAAGGAGCCTGTAGCTCTCAATATCGACAAAAAAATTAAATATACACTGCCCATAATACAGGGAAGTTTTGCGTGGGCAGAGCATACAAAAATAGATCAAGATCTCATTCTAAAAATGAAGCAGGGATTATCAATGGTAGTTAATGGAAAAACAAAAACAGTGACCATTGATGATACTTATTCCCTACTTGGTTTTCAAAAAGCGTATCAAAAAATGCATGATTTATGCCATACAAAGTAAATTATTGTAACAGAATACCCAGCTATAGTATAAACTAGACTACTCTTTCAATGGAAATATAAATAGCACTTTACTTTATATGGGATGTGGATATCATTTAAAATATATTTTTGAGAGTTAGCAATGTCAGAGGTTGCAGGTGTAGATACAGAAATCAAAAAGCAAAATTCTGTGTGCGAGCAGATGCGTTTTAGCGTGAGCCGCACAAGTCTTTTAAATACATTATCCAGAGTAAGTGGAGTGGTTGAAAGGCGTAATGCAATAGATGTTTTGGCGTGTATAAATATCAAAGCACAACACGGCAGCATAAAATTAATGGCAACTGATCTTGACATTTCAATGTTTGCCTCACTTGCTGCAACCGTATTAACAGAAGGAGAAGTAAAAATTTCAGCGCATACTTTACATGACATAGTGAAGAAGTTACCCGCTGATTTGGATGTCAATTTTGAAGTAAACAACCAAGGAAAATTATTGATGTCTTGCGGAAATGCAAACTTTTCTTTACCGAATGTAGTTTCAAGCAGCTTTCCTGCTCTTGAAGAAGACAATTATAAACATGATTTTACTCTACTAAATACAGACCTGATAGACTTATTAACTAAAACAAAATTTGCTGTATCACTAGATGATACAAGGTATAATTTAAATGGAATATATCTACATACAGATGAGCAATTTCTGTACTGCGTTGCAACTGATGGCCATCGTTTATCATGTATAAAGAGGCCAAAGCCTGGGAACATCAATGGCGAATTTGGTGTGATCATTCCACGTAAAACTGTTATGGAGCTGTTAAAAATATTGGACGATTGTAATGAAATTAAAGTAAAACTCTCAGACAGAAAAATCAAGTTTACATGCGGTGAATATATTCTAATATCAAAATTAATAGATGGAACTTTTCCAAATTATAAAGCAGTTATTCCAGCATCTCAAGATAAGCATATGATTATTGAAAGTAAA
Organism: Wolbachia endosymbiont (group A) of Ischnus inquisitorius; assembly: GCF_964026985.1. Classification (NCBI taxonomy): domain Bacteria; kingdom Pseudomonadati; phylum Pseudomonadota; class Alphaproteobacteria; order Rickettsiales; family Anaplasmataceae; genus Wolbachia; species Wolbachia endosymbiont (group A) of Ischnus inquisitorius. Next base: position 131,530 of record NZ_OZ034715.1, read on the forward strand.
AAACTTTCAGACGTTATAGATCGAGTTTCCGTTGTTGTATCTAATAAAGTAAAATCTATTAAATTCTCACTACAAGAAAAGCTGCTAACTCTGCATTCAAACTCCCAAGAGTGCAGTGATGCAACTGAATCCATAGAAGTGGACTACAATGAAGCCCCTATAGAAATAGGGTTCAACTCGCGTTATTTACTTGATGTTCTATCCTGCATAAAAAATAAATGTAAGTTTAGCTTAGCCGATGGTAATAGTGCTACAATTATCACTGATGAAGACGATTCAAGTGCATTATATGTAGTAATGCCAATGAGAACTTAAACTCGTCATCTCGCTGCTTGTTAGCGGAATCTGGAGATACCGTGGCGGTATGGCACTTATTTCACTAGCTTTTATTAAATTAGTAATCTATCTTTACCAAATATAAGCCAAAAGGTGGTGCAGTAACTCCAGCGGCACTTCTTTTGCATTGGTTTAATATATTTAGCATTTCTTGCGGATTGGTTCTATTTTTTCCAAATTCAACTAAAGTACCCACAATAATCCTCACTTGGTTATGTAAAAAGGAAATAGCAGATATTTTGATGTGTATATGATTCCCATTTTGTATTATATCGATATCATCAATTGTTCTTATCGGATTTGCGGCTTGACAATCTTTTGAACGGAAACTTGAAAGGTCATGTTTTCCAAGTAGATGTTTAGCAGCTTCACGCATAATATTTACATCAAGTGGGCTAAACACTTGCCATACATAACCCGTCTCCAGAGCGGCAGGAGCATAGCGATTAACTATTCTATATTCGTAATATCTTTTTTTTGCTGAAAACCGTGCGTGAAACGCATCATCTACAACTTCTGCATTAAGCACGACTATAGGAATTGATTTTAAATGATAGTTTATTGCATTCCTTATTCTATAAAGCTCAAATTCCTTTTCCATATCAAAATGAGCAACTTGTCCTAAAGCATGAACTCCTGCATCAGTCCTGCCACCACAGTACAAAGTAACTTTCTCACCACTAAAATTAAATATAGCATTTTCTATCTTCTCCTGGATTGAGTTAGCAGAGTGTTGCTGTTTTTGCCAACCAGAGAAATTACTACCATTATATTCTACCGTTATTTTGTATCGCACTGCATTACATCAAGCTCTATCTAAAATAGTCATTTTCTATCTTAACATAATTTATGGTCAAGCCTACAGTGCTGCCACTCCCATAAAGTAGTTCGTCCAATCTTAAATCTTGCTGCCACTGCTTCTCTGCTTTCTCCTTCGTCTAGCGCCTCCATTGCTTTTTTTCTTAAATCATAACTATATGCTGCTGGCATTCAACCTCCTTATCATTATCTATCCTTATCACATCCGGACTTCTATGAAAAGAGCTATAAGAGGTTGTCCGGAAACAAGTAAAAGGCTATAATATCTGAAATTTTAGTACGGGGTAAAGATGAGAAAAAAGTATCCAACAGATCTAAGCGAAAGGGAATGGGCAAGAATAGAAAAACACTTCAGAGTATCATACAAGAAAGGAGGAAGGCCGCAAAAGTATAGCAAAAAAGAAATATTAGAAGCAATTTTCTGTGTATTGCGTACAGGGTGTCAATGGCGGTATTTACCAAATGATTTTCCGCTATGGAAGACTGTGTATGAGCAGTTCAGGCAATGGAAGAAGCAGGGAATTTTTGAGAAAATGAATTATGAAATTACAAAATATAGTAGAAGAAAAATAGGAAGGAATGAGCAGCCGAGTGCCTGTATAGTAGATAGTCAATCTGTAAAGACTACAGAAAAGGGGGGATCAAAGGCTATGATGGAAGTAAAAAAGTAAAGGGTAGAAAAAGGCATATAATTACAGACACTCAGGGTTTTATACTAGGTTGTTACGTAGGCGCTGCTAACGAAAATGATAGAGATGGTATTAAAATAGCATTAAACAATATGAGAACAAAATATACTAAAGTTAAAAAAATGTGGGCTGACATGGGATACCAAGGAAGAAATTTAAAGAATCACATAAAGGAAGAATATGACATAGATATTGAAATTGTTAAAAGGCCTCCATGTAGATTTTGGGTGCACAAAGATACGCCACCTGAGCTACTACCAACAAGAGAACAAGGGTTTAAAGTACAGCCAAGAAGATGGGTTGTAGAAAGGACTTTTGCTTGGGTTAATAGGAATAGAAGGCTATCGAAGGAGTATGATTTACTCACAACATCCACTGAGAATTTCATATACCTAGCTATGAGTAGGGTTATGTTAAAGAGGGAATATGCTTGAATTTACTAGTTTCCGGACAACCTCTAAATCGTGAAAAAGAACTGCTCATTAAGTGCTGTTTGCTTAATAAATTTACTGACATTGGTATGGCTAAATTCGAAATGGCTACATGAATTTATCGTAAATTATTACCGTATAAGGTACGATGCGACAAAGCCATCCCAGTGTCAGCTACTCGGATGACACCGTCATAAAGGAACCAGTGTTAGCTACTTGGATGACAACCATTGTGCTTGAGGCAAAATTGACTATCACTTCTTTTTATAGAGCTTGCTCCAAACTTTGTTGTTAGTTAATACAAAAAACACTGTTAAAATTATAAAATACGCCACTACTTTTAATCCAAGTTTATGCCGGCGCTCTAATTCTGGCTCTGCTGCCCATTGTAAAAAATTTATCACATCATACGCCATATTTTCAACTGTGGCTTGCCTTGCACCATCATATTCCACCATTCCTTCAGAAAGTGGTGGCGCCATAGCTAATCTGCCTGTTGGAAAATACGAATTAAAATATAAATCATTTTCATCGTGTTCGCCGTTTTGATAGCCTGTTAACAATGAATAGACATAATTTGCACCATCATGCCTTGCTTTAATAATTAATGATAAGTCTGGTGGGACTGCACCATTGTTGCTTGCTGCAGCTGCTTCTTTTGTATCAAAAGGCGCAATAAAATAATCCGAAGGTACTCCAGGTCTGTCAAACATTTCACCCAAATCATTCGGACCATCTTTAACTTGATAAGAAGCTGCTATTTGTTTTACATCTTCTTCAGAAAAACCGACATCTTGCAAATTACGAAATGCTACCCTATTCATTGAATGACAAGCAGCACAGACTTCTTTATACACTTTATAGCCACGCTGAATTGACTCTCTATCGAAAGATCCGACAATTCCATCAAATTTCCAGTCTATTTTCTTATTTGGTGATGATTTAAATTCTTCTGCAGATATAAGACTAGATAGAAATAACATGCAGAAGATTGCAAATACATTAGATCCCATGCATAACCACTGTTTTAGTAAATTTCGAATTGATGTCATGCAAGTAGCTGACACTGGAATCCAGCTTATTTCATCACTGACATTATGGTTATCATGCACTCCTAGAATCTGTTGTCCATTGCATGATTTGTAAGTATTTTTATACCTGGATCCCAGTGTCAAGCACTGGGATGACAACGGAAGATAGTGGAATGACACTGTGTGTTGTATACAACGTTCATACAATTGTGTACATGATGCTGGAATCCATTTATTTTTTTTCTGGATCCCAGTGTCAAGCACTGGGATGACAAAAGAGGGCTCTGGGATGACAGAAGAGAGCTCTGGGATGACAGAGAATTTTGTAAGAGATCTGCTTTGAATTGACATCACCTCATCTCCGGCACAGAATCACTTAAGGTTTTTGGTGGTTCTTTTGGCTTTTCATACTTACTAAGCAGTGGTAAAACTATCACAAAGTATGCAAAGTAATAAAGAGTAGATAGCCTACTCATAGTGATGTAAGGCTCTTTTACCTCTTGTCCTCCAAGCCAGGCAAGAAGTACAAAATTTATTGCAAAAACCCAAAAAAATTTCTTAAACACCGGGCGATAAGCACCACTTTTAACTTTTGATTTATCAAGCCAAGGTAACAAAAACCACACTAAAATAGACGCAAACATGGTAAGCACACCAGTAAGTTTATCTGGAATTGAACGTAGCATTGCATAAAAAGGTAAAAAATACCACTCTGGCACTATATGTACCGGAGTGACCATAGAATCAGCTTCTATATAATTGTCTGGATGCCCAAGATAATTGGGAGCATAGAAAACAAATGCGAACAAAACTACAAAAAACAGACCAAAAGTTATGCAATCCTTGACTATATAATAAGGATAGAGAGGGATGGTATCCTTATCTGATTTTACCTCCACTCCACTTGGGTTACCAGAGCCAAACCTATGCAGAGCTATCACATGAAGCATAGCTAAAGCAATAATAACAAAAGGCAGAAGATAATGCAGAGCGAAAAAACGGTTAAGTGTTGGGTTATCCACTGAAAAACCACCCCATAACCATATAACTATTTTATTGCCAATTAAAGGTATAGCAGAAAATAAGTTGGTTATAACTGTTGCACCCCAGAAACTCATTTGTCCCCAAGGCAATACATATCCCATAAAGGCAGTTGCCATCATTGCAAAAAATATAAATATTCCAATAAACCACACCATCTCTCTCGGTCTTTTATAAGATCCGTAATATAATCCACGCATTATATGAACATAGACTACCATAAAGAAGAGCGATGCTCCAACAGCGTGAGTGTAGCGTATTAACCACCCGTAATTCACATCTCGCATTATGCGCTCTACACTATTAAACGCATAATCAACATGCGGAGTGTAGTGCATAGCAAGAAATATACCTGTTATTATTTGTAAAATCAGCGCTATACCAGCCAAAGAGCCAAAGTTCCAAGCATAATTTAAGTTTTTTGGCACTTGGTAAGAAGCAGTGTGTCTTAGAAAAGAAAATATAGGCAATCTATATTCTATCCATCCTAATATGCCTTTTTCTTCTTTTATTGTTTCTTTTTTGTTATCTTCCTGCATAACTTAAACCTTTCTCAACACATGTCCATTGCTACTTTTATCTTATTTTTTTATTGTAGCAACTTATCCTTTACGCACAAATAAAAACTTTAAAGCAATATTAATTACCTCTTCAGCAACCTGTCACGTGCTGCGTTTAATTTTTGTGCAAAATATTCCGAGCCTCCTTTATCTGGGTGAACTAATTTCATTAAATTTTGATATGCTTTATTGATTTCATTTTGGTTCGCTCCAGAATCTATTCCTAGCACTTTAAATGCTCCATCTCTGAACATGTTACTACTACCAGACTAGTATGATTTTGTCTTGTAAATTTATTCAACAACCCTATTCTAACTATATAATGAAAAATTATCTACAAAGTGTTTATGAAGATGGTATGAAAATCCAACTATCTAAAGTCAACAAATATTTATTAGTTTTACTGATTACTGTCTCAGCATTTCTCATATCTGGGCAAGTATCCAGTTCAAGCAATATCGAGAATGATTTTCAAGATTTACAAGAAAAATTACCATTATTGAAAGATCAGGATTTGTTATTTTTAGATCCAGCTTCAGCTTTAAATTATGGTGATAGGGCAGGTAAAAAAGTGTTAATGGTTATAGTTCACCATACTGAAACATCAACACTAAAAGGTACAAAAGATACGCTGAATGCTAGAGGATTGTCAGTTCATTTTATTGTCGATAGGGATGGCAGCATCACCTTAATGGTTCCATTAGAGAAAGAAGCATGGCATGCTGGTATTAGTTATGCAAGAGTTAAGGTAGATAGTAAGCTTGAAGAGTTACGGAAGCTTAACAACTATTCTGTAGGTATTGAAATTGTAAACACAGGACTTGAGCCTTTTCCGGAAGAGCAAATGAGATCTGTTAAAGAGCTGATTTTATACCTTATGGAGCGTTTTAAAATTAAAAGGGATATGATATTTAGTCATTCTGAAATAGGAACTATAGTGTATGATCCAGAGCTTGGCTATACAATGCGTAAACCAGATCCACACAAATTGTTTGATTGGGAGTTATAGCATTTCTCATAATAGTCCGAATAGGTCATAGGAAGGCAGAATCAACAGCACGACGAAAGGATTCGAATAGAGGAATGTTTTTCCTGGCTCTGTTTTTTATAGCAAACCAATGATGCTCAATTTTGTTAAAATCTGGAGAATAAGGCGGCAGATACAAAATTTCTGCACCGACTCCTTTAGCGAGCTTGATAAGCTTATCAGACTTATGAAAAGTAGCATTATCAAGAATGACAGTTTGTCCAGGTTCTAAGATCGGTGCCAAAAATTGCTCAAACCATCCATTAAAAATATCCATATTACAGTGGCCTTCAAATGTTAATGGAGCAACTATCTTTCTTCTACTTAAGGCTGCAACCATGCTGATTCGTTGAGTTTTTTTTCCAGATTTTAGGGCATAAAATCGCTGTCCTTTCTGGCAATACCCATATGGATAGTCCTCCGTGTTATCAATCCCAGACTCATCTATATACACTAAGTTTTCTGGTTCTTTTGTTGCTATAATTTTTAAGAATTCAGCACGTTTTTCTTCGTTCCTTTCCTTGTATCCATATGTCTTTTTTTGCGCGTAAATCCAATTTTTCTGAGAGCTCGGTGGATCGTTTGGATACTAACGTTGCCCCAAAGTTTAGCCATTTCCGACAGAGTTTTTCTACCGTGTTTTTTAGCAAATTCGATAAACTTATTCCAGTCGATAATTTTCTGATTGTAACCTCCATTACCGAGTTTTTTTGACTGAAAGTCGCCTGTTTCTTTTTTTCTTTGCTGCCACTCCCACAAAGTAGTTCGTCCAATTTTAAATCTTGCTGCCACTGCTTCTCTGCTTTCCCCTTCGTCTAGTGCTTCCATTGCTTTTTTTCTTAAATCATAACTATATGCTGCCGGCATCCAACCTCCTTATCGCCATCTATCCTTAATCTTATCATATCCGGACTTCTGTGGAAAGAGCTATATTAGAGAAAAATGAAATTGGATTGCACATAAGTGACAGAATAAACCCTAAAGATGCTAAACACAAAATGGGCAAAACATTGTATAAAGCAGGTGATAGAAATGAAGGTATTTTGAAATTAAAACAAAGGCTGAACAGATTTTTCTATAAGATAGAACCTTGGAATGATAAGAAAGGTAATGTAATTTTTCCTGATAATAATGCTGATTACTCAGATGAGTTTGATGAGAATTTTGTATGGGTTATTTATCAGTTTTCAATACATAATTTACCAAGAGAAATTAGAAAAGATCTACCTCTTAAACTAGAACAAGCAGATATATTTCCTGAATTCTTTAGTGAATATAGTCATGGCATTTCTTCTAGTTATCTAACCTTTAGTGAAAAAATTAAATCGACTCTACAACCATGTTTAAGCAAAGTAGATTATGAGAATTTATTATCTTCTCTTGCACAATATGAGAATAACATTTCTCCTGATGCATCTACCACTTTAATGTACAAAATTAAGTTATACTATGATTCTTATTTAAGATATCGCATATGGTCTTCACTCTATAAACCATTTAAGCTTAATGTATTGGAAGAGTTAGAGATTTTAAAGAGTGGAGTGTTATCTTTAAAATCACTAGATAGCTCTAAAGCTGTAGAAGTTTCCAGTTTAATTGATAGCTTTAAAGTAGATATTTCTTTAGAATTTCAGGGTTTTGAAAAACAGTGGTTTCAGGAGTTTAAGAATGCTTGGAGACAAGAATTTATACCTTCCCTGGAAGAACAGATAACATGGACTGCACTACATGAAGCAATATTGGAGTATTTAGAAAAAGCAAAGGAAGAAATTCGTTAAACGAAAACTTTTTTTAAGATCACTTTTTTAACAATTTATCACGTGCCGCATTTAGCTTTTGCGCAAAATATTCCGAGCCTCCCTTATCTGGGTGAACTAATTTCATTAAATTTTGATATGCTTTATTGATTTCATTTTGACTTGCCTCAGGATTCAGCCCCAGTATCTTTAATGCTTCATCCTTGGACATGTTATCACCAGTGTAATTTTCAGTATAACTTCTACTGCTACTAAATTCGTTCAAAAACTTACTCAATATAGAGTTCATCATGAAACTCATATTATTTTTTTTTGTCAGGAAAAGAAAAAATATAACAACGCTAGGCAAGACAAATGTAATTACTATGAATACTAAAAAAAGAAAAAAGATGAATGACATGTATATTTTTTTATCATTTTATGATTAAATAGTAACAATTATAATTGTCATGGTAAATAACATGTTCATCCAGATTGAAGAAACACCAAACCCAAATACGCTAAAATTCCTTCCTGGATTTGCAATTCTAAACGAAGGAGAAACGGCTGATTTTTCAAATGCAGATGAAATAAAAAACTCCAAGTTAGCAGCAAATCTTTTTCAAATAGAACATGTGGTAAGAGTGTTTTTTGGTCATGATTTTATTTCAGTAACAAAATTGGGTGGAATTAATTGGGATACACTAAAAGTAGAAATTTTAACTACAATCATGGATCACTTTACTTCAGGTGGAAAAGCGCCAGATAAAGAAGAAGTGAATGATCCAGATGAAGAATTTTTTGATAAAAATGATATAGAAATTGTAAATAGAATAAAAGAATTGATGGAAAGTCATATCAAACCTGCAGTTGCTCAAGATGGTGGCGATATCAAATTTCGTGGCTATAAAGATGGAATAGTTTATGTTGAGTTGCAAGGAGCTTGCTCCGGATGCCCAAGTGCTGCAATTACCCTCAAGCAAGGAGTGCAGAATATGCTGAGCTACCACATACCAGAGGTTGCGGGTATAGAGACCACACTATGACTAATCAAACGGTTAGAGGAACAAAAGATCTCCTGTTTGATGAATGGTACAAGTTTAAATACATTCAGCAAACAGCAAATAGAATCTCAAGTCTATACGGCTTTTTGCCCGCCCAAACTCCAATATTTGAATACACGGAGGTTTTTACAAAAACCTTAGGTGATAGCTCAGATATCATCACTAAAGAGATGTATAGCTTCAATGATAAAGGGGGAAAGAGCATAACTTTACGTCCTGAGTTCACTGCAGCGATTGTCAGGCTACTCATTGAAAAAAAACTGCAAACACCGATAAAATTATTCTCAACAGGACCTGCATTTCGCTATGAAAGACCGCAAAAGGGAAGACAAAGGCAATTTCATCAGATAAATTTTGAGGTTTTTGGCATAGAAGATCCAAAAGCTGATATTGAATTGATATCACTCGCTCAGCACTTACTAACTGAATTTGGCATCAATAAAAATGTAAAGCTGGAAATCAACTCTTTAGGTGATGGTGAAACAATAACTAAATATAGAGAAGCTTTGATCTTATACTTTACAAAGTATCAAAATGATCTATCAGAAGATAGCAAAAATAGGTTGATCAAAAATCCACTCAGAATACTGGATTCCAAGGATGAGAAAGATAAATCAATAATTTCTGATGCGCCTAAAATCAGCAATTATTATACGAAAGAGTCCTCAGATTTCTTTGAACAAATACTAAATGGATTAACAATTCTTGATATACCTTATACCGTAAACAATAAACTAGTTCGAGGTTTGGATTATTATTGCCACACAGTGTTTGAGTTTGTTACAGAGTATTTAGGTGCACAAGGGGCAGTTTTTGCCGGTGGAAGATACGATAATTTAGTATCTTCAGTAGGTGGAAAACACACTCCAGCAATAGGATTTGCAGGGGGTATTGAGCGCATAATGGAGTTAATCAATTATTCTCCGAAAGAAGAGCGACCTATTTACCTAATTCCAATCGGTAGAGAGGCTGAAAAACATGCTTTAACACTTGCAAATGAATTGCGCAGAAATGGTTTATATGTAATCTATGAATATAGCGGAACGCTCAGAACCCGAATGAAAAAAGCAAATCAAGCAAATGCTAAAGCTGCTTTAATCTTTGGCGATGAAGAATTGAGTAGTAAAACTTTAAAGATTAAAAACATGGATACAGGTGAAGAAAAAATAATTGCTCGCGATAACACAATAGAAAATATCTATTAGGAGCAATGCAAATGTTTTTCTCAGTCAGCTATAGAAGAAAATTCGTCTGCACAAGAATTTTTCATAGTATTCAAAGTATCATAATCTGTAAAATCTAATTTTACCGGTGTAATAGTAATAAATCCTTCTTTTATTTTATTTATACTACCACTGCCTGAGTGCTCTCGAGACCAATTTAAGCTAAAAGAGCCATTCGAATTTTCAGTAAAAGTTAAATCCCCATCAATGTTATATTCACCTTGTTCAGCAAATTCTACTCCTTTTACTTTTTCCGTAGCAGGAAAATTTACACTCATCACTATGTTTTTAGGCCAACCAACCTTAACTAGCTTGGCAATAACCTTTGGTGCAAAAACCTTTGTATTGTGCCAGTCTATTTTATCATGATAAACTTGGCTCAGCGCAATAGAAGGTATAGACCTTGCAGCACCTTCCATTACAGCACCAATTGTTCCTGAATAACAAATATCGTCCCCGACATTTGATCCAATATTTACTCCGGACAATATTAAGTCTGGTTTTTTATTCATAACTTTATTTAGCGCAATAATGACACAATCTGCAGGAGTACCAGACACACTAAATTCCCTTTCACTATGTTGTTTTATTCCAATAGATTGTTTCACTGGATAATCAAGAGATCTTGCAGCTCCGCTTCTATCAGTATCTGGTGCCACTATCCATATTTCTGACGCAAAATTCCGTGCAACCTCTTTGAGTAATTTTATTCCTTCACTTCCAAAGCCATCATCGTTTGTTATCAATATTATCATATACAATACTCAGCTATACAGCTCCAAATTATGTAAACCACTGGCTGTAAATAAACTCATGAGGCTTTAAGTTTCTTTGCATAACTGTGGACTGTAACAAAGAACCTGCTGTAAATCAATAGATTTCTTGCACAGGCCATAACTGTCATTACAATAGAAACGAAAAAACTTGCTTGACAAACTCCGCCAGCCCCCTTATCATAAACACTGAAGCTATTTATTTATCTTCTCTGTACAGATTAAATGACAAAAAAACTCACGTATCTGGCGTCTCATGTTTAATTTTTTGCACTATGTGCACCTTATGTCTTTATCAAACTTCTACCTACATAAGCTGAAACGCGCTTATAAAGCGTTTAAAACATAAAAAAACGCCAACTTAAAAAATGGATAGTGAATAACTAGCTACCCTAGGGTTTCTTTTGCCTTTTTTTCTGTTTAGTAAATTTCTTAAATATTTATAGCTAAACGACAAACGTCATCCCGCTACGTGTTAGCGGCTAAGAGATACCGCGGCGGTATGACGGTTTGCGGCGGCATGACCTCGTCATTCCCCTACGTGTTAGCGGGATCTAGAGATACCGTGACGGTATGACGGTTCGCGCGGTGGCATGACCTCGTCATCCCGCTACGTGTTAGCGGGATCTATGCTTTGAGATACCGCGAATGAATCGCGGTATGACGGTGTAGATGATGGTTAAGTAATTCGTCATCCCGCTGCTTGTTAGCGGGATCTAGAGATACCGCGAATGAATCGCGGTATGACGGTTCGCGGCGGTATGACGGTTCGTGGCGGCGTGACGATAAGCTCGTCATCCCGCTGCTTGTTAGCGGGATCTCTTGTTAGCGGATGAGATACCGCGAATGAATCGCGGTATGACGGTGTAGATATAGCATTTCTCATAATAGTCCGAATAGGTCATAGGAAGGCAGAATCAACAGCACGACGAAAGGATTCGAATAGAGGAATGTTTTTCCTGGCTCTGTTTTTTATAGCAAACCAATGATGCTCAATTTTGTTAAAATCTGGAGAATAAGGCGGCAGATACAAAATTTCTGCACCGACTCCTTTAGCGAGCTTGATAAGCTTATCAGACTTATGAAAAGTAGCATTATCAAGAATGACAGTTTGTCCAGGTTCTAAGATCGGTGCCAAAAATTGCTCAAACCATCCATTAAAAATATCCATATTACAGTGGCCTTCAAATGTTAATGGAGCAACTATCTTTCTTCTACTTAAGGCTGCAACCATGCTGATTCGTTGAGTTTTTTTTCCAGATTTTAGGGCATAAAATCGCTGTCCTTTCTGGCAATACCCATATGGATAGTCCTCCGTGTTATCAATCCCAGACTCATCTATATACACTAAGTTTTCTGGTTCTTTTGTTGCTATAATTTTTAAGAATTCAGCACGTTTTTCTTCGTTCCTTTCCTTGTATCCATATGTCTTTTTTTGCGCGTAAATCCAATTTTTCTGAGAGCTCGGTGGATCGTTTGGATACTAACGTTGCCCCAAAGTTTAGCCATTTCCGACAGAGTTTTTCTACCGTGTTTTTTAGCAAATTCGATAAACTTATTCCAGTCGATAATTTTCTGATTGTAACCTCCATTACCGAGTTTTTTTGACTGAAAGTCGCCTGTTTCTTTTTTTCTTTGCTGCCACTCCCACAAAGTAGTTCGTCCAATTTTAAATCTTGCTGCCACTGCTTCTCTGCTTTCCCCTTCGTCTAGTGCTTCCATTGCTTTTTTTCTTAAATCATAACTATATGCTGCCGGCATCCAACCTCCTTATCGCCATCTATCCTTAATCTTATCATATCCGGACTTCTGTGGAAAGAGCTATAGTATCCCGCTGCTTGTTATAGCTCTTTTTACAATAATCCGAACAGACCGTAATATGCTACTGGCCTGCTATAGCCATAAACACATATCTTATCGCATTCGGACTATTATAAGAAAGGCTATAGCGGCTGAGATACCGCGAATGAATCGCGGTATGACGTGTTGAAACAATCCGATAAGGTAAGCCTCGTCATCCCGCTACGTGTTAGCGGGATCTAGAGATACCGCGGCGGTATGACGTGTTGCTTGGGTCAGCTATAGTATTTCTTAAAATTAATAATAAATTTCTTGGCTAGCAAGAAGCTGTAAATTTTTTTGCGAGACCTAAGCCGCTTTTGATATAGCTAAAGGTTTACTGATGATTTGTCTCATTCCACTACCTGCTGACTTACTTTCTGCTTAGCATATCCATCAAATCAGATTCTTTGAGTTTACTATGGTCAACTTTACTGAACTTATTTACCATAGAGCTCATTTGATTATACTGCTTAATTAGAAGATTAATGTCAGTTACAGTTGTTCCGGACCCCTTAGAAATTCTAAGTCTTCTTTTGCCATTTAAAATATCTGGATTTTGCCTTTCTTTTTCAGTCATTGAGTTTATGATGGCTATATATTTTTTCACTTTATTGTCATCTGGCACACTGCTACTTAGCTTTTTTGTAAATGAACTAGGAATGAATTTCATTATGTTGCTAATGCCATCCATTTTACTCAGAGTTTTTAACATTCCCACTAGGTCGTTTAGGTCGAATTTACCTTTTTTCACTTTCTTTTGTAACTTATCAATTTCTTCCTGACCAACAATCTCAGCAGCTTTTTCAACCAATGATACAACATCACCCATGCTAAGTATCCTTTTTGCAATTCTATCGGGATAAAAATCATCGAGGTCACTTAATTTTTCACCACAAGCAATAAATTTAATTGGACAATCGGCGATCATTTTCATAGAAAGAGCAGCACCACCACGTGCATCACCATCAACACGGGTGAGAATAATGCCGGTTACACCTATTACCTCATTGAATGATTTGGCAATGTTGACCGCATCCTGGCCTATCATTGCGTCGGCTACTAAAATAACTTCTGCAGGTGAAGCTATTTCCTTTACGGCTTTCAACTCATTCATCATATTATTGTCAATATGAAGCCTGCCTGCAGTGTCTAGTATTAATACATCATAATTATCGTTCTTTGCTATTGCTATTGCCCTTTTTGTAATTGTAATGGGCTTCTCATCTATTACTACAGGTAAAGTTTGCACATCTATTTGTTTACCTAGCACTTCAAGTTGTTTCTGGGCAGCAGGCCTATAAATGTCTAAAGAGGCAAGCATCACTTTTTTCTTTTGCTTTTTTAGTTTTAAAGCAAGCTTTCCTGAGGTAGTTGTTTTACCTGCACCTTGTAAGCCCACCGTCATAATCACAGCAGGGGGTTTAACTGCTAGATTTAAGTCACTTTTCTCTGATCCGAGAACTGCAACTAAATTATCCTGTACAATTTTAATTATCATTTGTGCTGGAGAAACACTTTTTATGACTTTTTCCCCAATCACTTTATCTTTAATGTCGTTGATGAATTTTTTTGCAACTTCAAGTGAAACGTCAGCTTCAATTAAGGCTATGCGTATTTCACGCATGGCAAGATTAAAATCATCTTCAGAAATGATTGACTTTCCTCTCAGTTTACTAAATACAGAATTTAAACTTTCAGTTAACGATTTAAACATAATAGCATTAGTAGAATACTCATTAAAAAGAGAGAAGAAGCTGAAACAAAACTCACTGAGTTATAACTCAGCACTTCTTTAAGTTTAGTAATATTATTAAAGTATAAACCAACAAGTGGATTAGTCAAGTTTTGCACTACGCTGGCAAACATTTCTCTAGTTTTAGAGACTAACTGATTGAACAGCAAGATAATATAGGGTATGAAAGCTCTAAAAATCCAATCAACATCCATTTTAAAATTTACTCTCGGGTAAAATAACTTGCGTAAAGGAATAAACAATAAAGTGGTACATAGTAATAAATTAAATTGCGACCAAATATTTTTTGTGTCGTACACAAAATCGAAAATCGAAGGTTTATTGTAAATAGGTAAGTAAGGATTGCCAGCGATTACGCATATAAATGCTAAAATAATCATAGTCATTTTGCCTCCTCTCTCTGCTAAAGGTTTTGACTTACTTTTTGCAATAAATAAGTAATAAAGAAACTTTAGCCCCACGCTTAAATGAAGCAGCAAATTTAGAAGCTTATATAAATTTTTATACCCTTTTAAGGCAACAGTGTTCATTTCAATTTCAGCTGTGATATATGATTTACTGATAAATCCAACGGTTCCAGGAAATGCAGCCATTGTAAGTATTGCGATTATAGCACACATGCCTTCCACTGACATCAGTTTACCCACTCCATTAAAACTAATTGTTTTTGTTTGTGAAATAATCGAATTACTGACCACAAACAATAATGATTGATAAACAAGAGAGAAGATTATATGCAGTATCAAAATTGGTATTGCTTTTTCCGAAGGACTGAGCAAACTTCCTGCAATAATCAGCAAGCCCATTTGTCCTACAACGTTATAGCATAAAAATCTGCGAATATTTTGCTCAAGAGAAGCAAATATAATGCTGTAAATTGCAGTGATGGCGCCTACAAGCGCTAATATTTCAGTACAATCTTGCCATAGGTTATAAGTGTGTAAAAGCATCACTAAAAAAGAGACTTTAGTGGTAAATAAAGAGAGATATGTGGTGCCATGTGGCGATGCAGCAGGATATGCATCAACAACCCAAAATGAAAAAGGAAAACAAGCGCAGTTTATCAATAAACCCAAAATTATCAGGTTAGTGCTTTGAAGTGCCAATCCTGCTATTAATATAACTCCAACGAAAAAGTGTACACAAGCGTACCTTATTGCAGGTCCACTATCTCTACAGCTAGCTGCGATAATAAAAAATGCACTGATGGTCATTAATTCACAGAATATTATAACCAATATCATATGTTCAGATAAAACTGCATAAAGTGAACTAATAGTGTAAGCAGCAAAAGATAGCATCTCTGAAAAAGTCAAATTTTGTGCTGGTAGAACAGCTAAAAATGCAACTGATAAAAAAGATATTAGTATGGTACGAAAAGATAAATCAAAATCTAGAATTGGGAGAGACCAATTTACTGCAATGCTCAAATTTTCAGGTAATTTTAGGACTATAACTATTAATACAGTCAGTAGAAGTAACAGTGAAGATTTATAAAGTTGCACAATAATTAAAACCAATATGGTTTATGCTATCTCAATATATGAATAAAATCAATTTGCATATTAACCACTAATTAAACTAATTATCATATAATTATATCAGAGTTTAGAGGGTTATAGAGAAACCGGTCAGATTAGGTTTTTAATCTAATCTGACCGATAGCTTTAATAGTGAGGTAAGCTTTAATATAGCACTCCTAATTCATAACGCTACACTCGTGCATAATTTATTTTTAATTTGTGCACGAGCGTTAGTAAATTATTTACTTTTTGAAATAAAATTTGGCATCACTTTAATATTGAGACTTAGTAAACCTCAGTAGGTCTGCCAGTTGGGCCCATAAGAATTATTTGCTCGCCTTCTCTTAAGTGTCTGCATAAATTAGTGGAGCCGCCGATTTCCAGCACAATAGTGGAAATAATTCCTTTTTTTTTGTCTACTTCAGTGCCGGTTACGGCTATACCTTCCATAGCAAGGTTTGTATTATTGGCTTTTCTGCCATTGGTTTCAAAATTTTGCAATCTAAAGAATTGCCCAGGCTTAAAATTCTTTGCCGCAAGTGGTGCTTTGATCACTATTTCCACAACTTTGTCTGTTAAATATTGAACTTTTATAACCTTTGCAGTGAATTGCTCTTTGATTCTATTAAATAATTCTTTATTAGCCAGGTCTTCAACACTTGACCACGCATTTTTTTTCTGGCCCACAACATCACACACTGGAATGACAGAAACGAAGCTATTAACTCCACTCAAAAGCTGAGAAATAATAGGGTAGCCGTTTTTAGCACTTGCCATAGCTTTCACGACGCTGCCACTATACGAAGGGTGAAGATCACCAAAAAAGCTGATTGTTTTATTGCCTTGCTTATACACTAATATTCTATCTTTATTTTGCATTTTAGGAGAAAATATTGGGTCTATTTCTTTTCCTGATGAATTCAAATGAGTAAAATACCCATTACTTAATTTAAAATGCTTTTTATCTTCTGTTGCAATAACTGTATTTGGCTCAGTACCTGCTGCTATAAAAATAGAACGTGCTTTTATACGTTTGATTTCGCCGGATTTTGTGTCTATCAGTTTTATTAATTCAGCATGGTTATATTTATCCGTCACAACTTCAACTGGCTCTAAGTTTTCAATAAAGTAAATTCCTTCTGACAGTGCATTTTGCACCTCTTCGCTATTTAATCGATAACTCGGTGAATCTTTTAGCTCTTTTCTATATATAACTTTCACTCCCCCGAGGCTCTGCATTAACTCTAATATTTTTATTTCTCTATTCTCTTTTTTTGCTAACTTTTGCTTTTCTCGGATCAATTGTGCGTGCGATATGAGCTCATTTGCAATTTTGTGTTCTTCTTCTGTCCAATCTTTTTCAACACAGTCCTTTCCATACTTATCAACTAATATCTCATAACGAAGAAGAAATTTTTCTACTTGAATTGGATAATACGCTAAAGCTTCAGTGGCAGTGTCAATCGCAGTAAGCCCCGCACCTATGACAACTATCGGCATACGAACTTGCAGATTTGCTATAGAATCAAATTTAAGAGCGCCAGTCAGTTGTAACGACATCAGAAAATCAGATGCCATGCGTACTCCACGAGCTAGTATGTTTTTTATTTTGATCATTCGTGGCTTACCAGAGCCAAGTGCTAGGGCGATGTGATCAAAACCCGAGTTGAACGCGTCATCAACATTAATCGTGCCACCAAAACGAATGCCTCCATAAAGTGCGAAATGCTCACGTCTTTCCAGCAGTAATCTAATAATCTTTAAGTAATTCTTATCCCACCGAGAAGTAATGCCATATTCTGCCACCCCACCAAACCCTCCTGCCGTGCGTTCACTCAATTTTTCGTGTTTGAAATCTTTAATTAGCTGGAAATTATCGATCAAAGGTTCAATCTTTAGTCCATCAATGGTGATAACGTTATGCCCATCATTCAACAAATGATGAGCTAAATTAAAACCAGCAGGACCAAGGCCTACAACTAGAACGTTTTTTCCGGTGTTTTCTCTTGGCAATGAACGCTGAAAATTTAAAGGATTCCAACGGCTGAGCAGAGAATATATTTCAAATCCGTACGGTAAACTGAGCACATCATCCAGAATCCTTGTTTCAATTGCTGGCACATTTACGGGTTCTTGTTTTTGATATATGCACGAATTCATGCAGTCATTGCATATTCTGTGTCCAGTAGCCGCGCATAATGGGTTATCTATCATCACAATTGCAAGACTTGCTATGCTGTACCCTTCGCTTTTCACCAGATTCATTTCTGATATTTTCTGCTCTAGTGGGCAGCCGTGCAGTTCAACTCTAAGTGGAGACTTTTTGAAAGTATTGTCATCATTAATTAGCCCCTTTGAGCAGCTATCCTTACTTTGCTTATGACAAAATATGCAGTAGTGAGCATTATCCAATGCTTTATCTAAACTAGCCTTTTCACTTGTTAGGTCAAAACCGTATCGTCTTTTTACTTCATTTGAATACAGCACTTCAACTTTGTCTACTTCTTTTTTAGAAAATGGTATGAGGTTTTCGTGGTCAATTTTTTTATGTATGCTAAATAATATGCTCTGTTTATTTTTCACTCTCCACGCTGCATATTGTGCCGCAAGTTCTATTTCCTCTTTGTGATTTTCTTTATCTTCAAACCAATGCATCACCTGCTCAGCGAAATTTTTTTCTGTTGTTGGCAAAGTGAGAAAAGGACTTAGTTTGTTAGTAATATTTATATTCGCCACATTAGTGTATTTCTTCAATGCATAGCGTTGGACAAATAATCTTTTGCACTTATATATTACAGCAAAGTCGTTGTGCTTTTTCTTTAGCTCCTCTATTTCTTTTTCAACATTGAAAAGTTTTGCAATAAATTCATCAAGTAAATATGAGAGGTCTACTATTAACTGACTATCTGTCATCCAAGTAGCTGACCGTCCTTCTTGTTTTCTAGATCCCAGTGTCAAGCACTGGGATGACGGGGGGTGACACTGGGATGATGGGAGGTGACACTGGGATGACATCGAAGAAGAAGCTGCTTTTTCTCTTGCTTCAATTAATGAACAAAACAAGCTCTCATCACATGATTTAATATAATTCAAAAATGTCTCATCTAATTTTGTTAATCCATTGCGAGTATATAGATTCGAAAATGAGATTTTGAAATTCAGCTTCATTGCTATACTATAAAGTGTACATGCTGTTTCTTACAGATGAAGATTTTATTTATTTTGCAATACTGCTGAGATTGTTGCTTCTGCAACTTTTTCTTCGCTAACAGATGCAATACACCTAAATTTGTATACACCTAAACACACACTTTGAATGTTAGCTTGAAGAATCAATGTGTCCCCTGGAGTAACTAGCTTTCTGAATTTTGCATTTTCAATGGATCTCAAGTAAACAACTTTATTTTCTATTGTTTCTTTACCTAGAACACATATAGCAGATGCCTGAGCTAGAGATTCAATTATCAAGACTCCTGGCATTATCGGATGACCAGGGAAGTGGCCAATAAAAAATGGCTCATTGAAAGTCACATTTTTGATTGCTTTTATACTTTTACCAGGATCACACTCTATAACTCTATCTACTAAGAGAAACGGATAAGAATGTGGTAGTGTTTTTATAATATCACTGATATTAAATTGCATAAGTCTATTCAATGCCTTTTAAAGCAAATTCAGGTATTTCCTTGTTTATATTGTTTAATACCACATCTGATAAATCAACTTCATCCATGGAGTATAAAACTTGGTTCTTTTTTGAAATAAATAGTACCAAATCTGTGTTGTTTTTTTCTGCCGTTTTTTTAGCGACTTCTTTTATCTTGTTAAAAACACTCTCTACTGCTTCTCTATAGCTTTCTTCTAAATGTAACATTTTTTTAGCATAATTATCTCTAACATTTACAGTGTGCTTATTAAATTGTCCTGTCTTTTCCTTTTTTGCTTCTTCTGACAAAAGGTCAAATTCTTCTTTTGATGGCTTAAGTTTTTCTAACTCATTTTCAAATTCTTGTTGTAATCTAGAATTCTGCTCCTTTATTTGTTGTTGTATATTTTGCAGAGCAAGAGATTCATTGATGACTTTGTCACTATCGATAATTGCAGCCTTTGTGTTCTGAGGTTGATATCCTACAAACTTATACCCCACAAATAAGGAAATAATTAAGGCAATAACTGATATAAATAACTGTATATATTTCATTCAAATCCCCGCTTCAATAGAAAATTTAACATTTGGTGATGGTATTATATCATAAGATTCCTTTACTAAAGGAAACCCGAAATCCAATCTAAG
The DNA here is from genome assembly GCF_964026985.1 of Wolbachia endosymbiont (group A) of Ischnus inquisitorius. Classification (NCBI taxonomy): domain Bacteria; kingdom Pseudomonadati; phylum Pseudomonadota; class Alphaproteobacteria; order Rickettsiales; family Anaplasmataceae; genus Wolbachia; species Wolbachia endosymbiont (group A) of Ischnus inquisitorius. Next base: position 151,672 of record NZ_OZ034715.1, read on the forward strand.
TCTACCAAAAGGAGAAAGCATTGAAAAGCCAAAACCTGGTGACACTCTCACAAGCTTGCTATCATAGTATTTCCCTTCATACTTCTTATTTTTATCATCTAAGCCAAAAAGTGTTGCATAGTCAACAAATAGTGAGCCTTTGATACCAGCATAGTCATATAGTTTTGGTAGAGGAAAATCCACTTGCTGTGTTAGATTAAAATAAGTTTTGCCTCCTAATGAGCTTTTATTTTTGTCTTCTGCTCTTGGTCCAATACCGGAAAGGTCAAACCCTCTAATCTCATTACCCCCTTTAAAAAAGTGCTGGCCAATGTTTAGATTTTCATCAGTATAAGAAAAAATATGACCTGCCGCCATCTTAAAGCGTAGCGTTATATCATCGTCAATTTTGCTTAATATAGGGTGCGTATAAAAAGATAAGAATTCAGATTTCAGGAAATTCACGTTTCCTCCCAATCCTGAAATATCCTGACTTAAGCGCAGTAAATACCCTTCTTTTGGAGTATAGAGGTTATCCAGTTTATTATATGCCAACGTGTATCCCACTGATGAAATCTGATGTTTACCTTTTCGGTCCAGTATTATTTCAGAGATATCGGTGTCTTGTCCACCCTTATTATCCATGTGTATATGATTATACTTATAAGAATAGCGAAGGGAATTAGTTAAGTTCTCTGTGACTTTATATGATAACTTTGTAAAAAATCCCATATCGCAACTATCAAAAGTAGTGTTTGGTTTATCTTGTTTTTCATAAAATACACCCATGCCTAGTGACGTATCAGAATCGTTAAAATTATTTTCAACAAACTCTAAATCAGTAGAAAATACGTATTGACTTTTTTCAAGAGCAAAAGAGAGCTCTTTTCCAGTACCAAATAAATTACGGTCTTTGAGGTCAATTTTAATCAATGCTCCACCAGGAAGAGACACACCTCCTCCCAAATACAACGAAGTAGTGTTTTTTTCTTTAACACTTAAGTCAAGATTTACTGCATTATCATTAACTGCATAACTATTTACTTTCACTGTTTCAAAAAAATCACTACTCATTAGTTTTTTACGTGACTTTTGAATCTCAGATATATTGTACGCATCACCTTCTGCTACACTTAGCTTACTTCTGATCACTTTATCTAAAGTGCGATCGTTACCATCAATTGTAATTTGATTTATATAAATCTTTTTACCCGGCAGCACTCTGTAGGTTACATCTACAACATTGTCACGTTGTGCATACTCTGGATTAACTTTTGCAAATATATATCCTTTCTCATTTAAATATTTGTTTATTTTTTCTACTGTATTATTAATTTTAACTCTATTAAATATCTTATCGTTTTCCTCTGTTATAAAATCCAATATTTCTTCTTTTAGGCTCAAATCCTGAATTTCAGTTTCAATATTAACCTCATTATTTCCAAATAAATACTGCTGTCCTTCGTCAATCAAAAAAGTTAACTCTGTTTGATTGTTATTATCAACCTCAACAATTGGTTGAATATTATTTTGAATATATCCTTTAGATGAATAAAAATGATCGAGCAATTCTGTGTTAATCAATAGATATTGCGGTGAATAATGATTTCCGCCTTTAAAAATAGCTCTAAATAACTTACTAAATATGTCATTACTATGTCTTTTGATAACTTGCTCTAGCTCATTTTCAGAAAAGTTTTTGTTGCCTATAAATCTTATATCCTTAATTTTAGAGGTTTTGCCTTCTTTTATTTTAAAAATTAGATTGACTCTATTGCCATCAAGCTTATTCAGGTCATATTCAATTTTAACACCAATCTTACCGTTATTTCTATAAGTAGTGACTAAATTCACTAAATCGTTTTGCAATTTTGTTTCAGTTAAAATAGTTAGCGACTTTGATTGAATCACATTACTTAGCAGCTCTTTGCTGTTAAATAACTTATTGCCTTTTAACACTACCTTGTTAATCAGTGGATTTTCTTGAATTTTTATTACTAAATTTTTTTTATCATCTATGTAAGCATTAACACTAGCAAATAACTTTGTTTTATATAGATCTTTTATAATTGAGTCTATATCATCGTCGTTTATATAATCACCAGATTTTAGTTTTATATAGAACCCTATTGTCTGGTTGCTTACCCTCTCATTACCAATACATTTGACATCTTTCACCTGCACTTTTTCCGCAGTTCCTAAAGCAACAAGCAGGGCAGGAAAAGAAATAAAAACCACTACCAGTATATAAAATAGCTTTTTCATATTTTATTTCAAAAAAGATCCCTAATATCATTTGACATTCCAGTTGCCATAAGCAAAAACAACACTAAAGCACCAAAAATAGCTGCATATTTTTGACATTTCAAGCTTAAATCCCTACGTATAACCGCTTCTATGATATAATGAAATAAATGCCCACCATCTAGCAGTGGTATTGGCAGCAAGTTAATTGCAGCTAAATTAGCTGAAATGATTGCCATAAAATATAGAGCCATAATAAATCCCTTTTTAGCTGATTGTCCTGAATATTTTGCGATTTTTATTGGTCCACCTATTTCACTTGCACTCCTCTTACCAACAATAATTTGAAAGATAGCTTTAATCGTTAAGCACATAGTGTGGTAAGTTTCACTTACTGATAAGCTCACAGCCCCAAGAAAAGACGACTGCTTTAATGTATTGACTGAAATAATCCCTATAGTTTCTCTTTCTATTGTGTTGCCAAAAACGTCTTTGTCCTTGATTATTAATGGAGTTAAACTGGTCCTGTGCTTCTCATTATTTCTGCTATACTCAATCTCCATTCTTGTTTTAGGATTCGACATTATCACACGTGAAATATCTTCAAAGTATTTTATTTTATGCTCATTGATTTGTGTAATAGTGTCACCTGGCAACAAACCAGCTTGCTTAGCTGCACTACCTTCGATTACATTTTCAATCACCGGTGGAGTGCGATAATAACCTGCTATGCTAAAAAATATTGTAAAAGCTATAACAGCAAATACCATGTTTGCAAAAGGCCCTGCAAAAACTACTGCTGCTTTTTTATGACGCGGTTTTGTATGAAATGAATACAATTTTTCTTCTTCCGTTAATTCTTGTTGATCAGCTGGGACACTCGCTGCATTAGTATCTCCTAGCATTTTAACATAACCACCCAATGGAACAACGCTTAATTTCCATCTAGTTCCAGACTTATCGTTAAAACCAAAAATTTCAGGACCAAAACCTATGGAAAAAGATTCAACTTTAACTTTGCATGCTTTGGCAACAACATAATGCCCATATTCATGCACGAATACTATGACAGAAATTATTAAAGAAAATGATAAAAAATAATATATTCCATCGCTAAATTGATGGATAAGATTAGAAATTAATTCCACCTGTATATTTAGATCTTAACAAAATGTTAAGTATATTAAAATGCGCCTCGCTTGACAAGTATTTAGTTTAACTTTTAAATTAAAAAAAGTTTAATTGTAATGACAGATACCTCACTACTCAGAAGAAAATTAATATATAGAAGCTGGCATAGGGGTTGCAAAGAAACCGATATACTTTTAGGGCATTTCGCATTGAAATATCTTGATAAATTTTCCTTAAGCGAACTAATCGAATACGAAAAAATAGTTGATCTTGATGATTACGAATTATATTGTTACATAACTCGTAAGACAAACCTCCCTCCTGGCTTGAATAGTCAGATAGTCAATTTAATTGCTTGCTTTATTGAAGCTAATCCTTTATGCACTCAAGATTAGTGATAATCTTATTTACCTTATCTAGTACCTCAGTATATTCTATTCTTTTCTCGTTTCTATACTTTTCGCGCTCTTGATTTACTTCATCTAATCGCTTTGTTAATTCTAAAATTTTATCCTCAAGAATTAGTGCTGCAAGTAAGAAATTTAATGCATCCGAACCCTTACCTCCAGTTTTTTGAGATACAGAACTAACTAACTTGTCAAAACTATTAGCAAGGCGTAATAAATGATTCCCCTTCCCACTTTCGCAAGATATTTTATATGTGTTATTACGTATAACTATTTCTACTACTTGCATATGGTGCTAAAAATTTCTATCGTACAGTATAAACTCAAACCCCTACTTTCATCTTATTTATGGTATAAATTTTTATTCATTTATCAAATCAGATAATTTTTTACTGCTACGAAAATATGTTTTAAAGTATTGATTCTTTGTAAACTTCTGTAACATTAAATGGCTTGTTTCTTTCAAGTTATAACTTCTAACTGAAAAAGAACCAAACCCCCTAATTTCAACTCTATTATGATGTTTCAATGTGCTTGAAAGTATCCCAAAAAATCTATCAACTATAGCTGCTATAACAATCTTATCTAAAAAAGGATGTCTTTTTGCTACCCTCGCTATTATATCAGACTTTGTTGCCATTTATATGAAGCCAAAATAAGTAAACCTTATCACTTAGCAGATAATGCTATGTTATATTCTTCAACACCCAATACTTCAACTTCTATTTTTTCTGATATAGAGAGTTTTTTATTCTCTGGTAAATGCTCTTGATCTATTAGAAGGGTTACATCGTTCTCAACTTCAACGACTAGTCCATTATCTTCTCTCTTACCTACAATAACCTGTATTTTATCACCTACCTTAACTTTCTTTATCAGTTCTTCAAGAGGATCATACTCTATTTGTTTTATTCCAAGATAAATTCTTGCCCGATTCACGTTAGCCCTTATTACTTTTGCTTCTATTTTATCACCTACATTATACTTCTTTATCTCATCTGAACCATTTTTAGACCAACTAAAATCTTTCACATATATTGTCCCTTCTACGTTCTCATCTATTTCAGAATCACCGAAAGCAACAGATACATATGAGCCGGTATTATTCTTCACTTCACCAGAAACAATAGAACCAGGAGGATATTTATTGATAAATACTTGCCAAGGGTTGTCTACACACCTTTTCATGCTTAAACTCATCCTACTCTTAGCAATGTCAATACTGAGAATTTTTACATATACTTCTTGTCCCCTTGTTACGAGACTACTAACTGGTAAATTACTCTTAACCCAAGTTATTTCTGACGAGTGCACTAAACCTTCAATTCCAGGTCTAAGCTCAACAAATAATCCATAATCTTCTATGCTTGTTACATAACCCTTATGCACACTATCAACTGGATATTTTGACTCTGCATCTTGCCAAGGGCTATCTTCTAGCTGCTTCACACCCAAGGAAATTTTAGCATTTTCCTTATCTATTTTTATAATTTTAACTTTTATAGTCTGACCACAAGTAAAAACTGCAGACGGATGACTTACCCTACTCCAAGAGATATCTGTAATATGTAACAATCCATCTATAACTCCCACTACATCTGATTCATGAATACCGACAAATACACCGTAATGAGTGATACTTTTTATTTTCCCTTCTATTATATCGCCTTCATTTAAAGATTCTAAAAATTTAATTTTTTCACCAGCGTGCAATTTTTCTAACACCAGCTTTCTTGATACTACAATATTGCCCTGCTTCTTATCCATTTTAAGCACGATGAACTTTTGTTCAGTTTCAATAAGGTGCTTCGCATCTTTTACTTGCTTCAAATCCACATGACTCAGCGGTAAAAAAGCGCTTGTTCCGTCACCAAGATCAACAATAAAGCCACATTTAATTGAGCGTTTAATAACTCCGCTTACTTCAGCCCTTGTAACTGTATCTTCTTCCAACTTATTCCATTTTTCGTCCCTAATTGCTTTTTCACGACTAAGAACAACATTACCATGATAATCTTCAATTCTTTCCACATAAACTCTGATTTTCGAGCCAATAATGACCTCATCATTACAACCGAGTTCCTTGATCAGAATTCTCCCGTCAGATTTTAAACCAATATCAACCACAACGTCGTTAGGGTTTATTCTTGTAATTACACCTTCTACCACATCTCCTTCTTTAATTTTGTTAACAAAAGAATCTTCAAACAAGGTATTATCTTGATCCTCAAATTGGCCTTGACATATCTCTTCTATAAATTTGTTTGATGATAGCTTTCTGATAGTAACCGGTAGATTTACGACTGGATTATTATTATTCATACCTTTACCTTTACCTTTAACTTAAACTTTATTAGAACTCATATATTATATAATATTAACAATTATTGACAAGTAATTTTTCATTAACTCATTTCGAGAATTGTTTAAGCTATATAAAATATAGTGAGAAAATTATATATGTATCAAGAATATGCTATTTAAGAATAGCAAGTGGATTAGATCGTTCTCCAGAAGGTCCAGGCTAAAACCTGATGTTGATGAAATATTGGAAAAATATTCTATTCAAAACAGCAAGGAATCTATAGAGAAAATTGTAAATTCACAAAAAAGAATATGGGTAGAAATAGGCTTTGGCAACGGTGAAAATATGCTTGACCAGGTGCTCAATGAACCTGATCTATTATTTATAGGATGTGAGCCCTACTTAAAGGGGGTTTCTCGCTTGCTAACAAACATAGAAATACAGAACATAAAAAATATTTTAATGTGGACAGAAGATGCAAGAGAATTGATTGCAAATTTTCCTGATAACAGTGTTGAAAGCCCAGAACAGATAAAATCTGTAAAACCAAAAAGAAACTCCCTCTTTACTTTATGTTCTTTGGGTATAGTGTTATGAAGAAGCGCTTCTGCAGCTATAACCGAAACAATCAATGGTGCTATAAATGCCCGTTTGAAAGCATGGTTTTGGGGGAAATGGTAAAACCATTGATGGAGTTCTTTTTGGGCTACCTCGTTTAGAAGATTGTATAACCTAACCGTCCCAAGCTGAAGTGCTTCTTATCATAATAATATAGGAGGGATTTTATATGGCAGAAGCAAAAAGTAAATTAAAAACAATAAACCTTGATGCAGCAGGGATTGATATTGGCTCGACTGTACATTATGTATGTGTACCTGAAGGAAGAGATGAACAACGTATCCAAAAATTTGGGTGCTTTACAGTAGATCTACACAACTTAGCAAAGTGGTTAAAAAAGTGTCAGGTTAGAACTGTAGCCATGGAGTCAACTGGAGTATATTGGATTCCCTTATTTCAAATATTAGAATCACATAAATTTGAAGTAAAATTAGTAAATGCGCGACATGTCAAAAATGTGCCTGGTAGAAAGTCTGATGTTCAAGATTGTCAATGGCTGCAATAATTGCACAGCTATGGACTGCTTCAAGGATCATTTAGACCGGATAATCAAATGTGTGTACTGCGTAGTTACGTTAGACAACGTGCTAATCTAATTGAAAATGCAGCTAAACATACTCAACGTATGCAAAAAGCGCTAATTCAAATGAATATTCAATTACACAAGGTTATTAGTCATATTACTGGGATAACTGGTATGAAAATCATTGAAGCTATAATTGAAGGCGAAAGAGATCCTGAGAAATTGGCTAAATTCAGGGATGCACGAATAAAAAATGATCAGTCTACTATAGCAAAAGCGTTAGCTGGTGATTATAGAGAGGAACACTTGTTTGTGCTAAAACAAGAATATGCAGCATATACTTTTTTTCAAGAGCAAATAACGGGATGTGATAAAAGTATAGAAAATTACTATAAAACATTTGAAACAAAGTCGAATGAGAACAGGGCATTGAATAAGACACGAAAGAGAAAACAGAAGAATAGTCCAGATTTTGCCGTAGATGAAGATTTATATCGAATAACGGGGATGGATTTTACTAGAGTTCCAGGACTTGATGTATTAAGTATACAGGCTGTCATTTCAGAAACAGGTATAAATCACAATAAATGGAGGACAGAAAAGCATTTTTCTTCCTGGCTCGGATTAAGTCCTGCTAATAAAATTACAGGAGGGAAAATTATTGGAACAAGAACTCGTAAAGTTGTTAATCGTGCTGCAACTGCCTTGCGACTTGCTGCTCATTGTGTATCAAGAAGCAACACTGCACTTGGTGCATACTGCAGGAGGTTAAAGAAGCGACTAGGGATACCAAAAGCGATCACTGCTACAGCAAGGAAATTAGCATGTATTTTTTATAATATGCTAAAATATGGACAAGAATATGTAGAAAAAGGAATGAACTATTATGAAACACTCTACAAAGAGAGAGTAGTCAAAAATTTGACTAAAAAAGCAAAGGAATTTGGTTATATACTAATGAAAGAGGAGCCGATAGATGAAGAAGGTTCTTAGGAGTTTCTTAGAAGAAGATTCTTTATTCTCTTTCCAGATCCATGGCCAAAAAGAAGTCACAATAAAAGACGATTAATTAATACGGAATTTTTAAATTTATTAGCAAAAAAAATACTTATAACAGGGGAAATATTCATTGCAACCGATCATCAGGACTATGCAGAGTGGATAGCATCACATATAAAGCAGTGTAACTCTTTAATCTATAGGGAAGACGATTTCACAAGTTATACTCTTACAAAATACCACAGAAGAGCGCTCAAAGATCAGCGTAAAGTGAGGTTCTTTAAAGTAAGTGTTATTAATAATTTGCAGACTATGGATCAATAGAGTTTTTGCATATCTCTTTTACGTTAACTATAGATTAAAAATAATAAAAAAAGAGGGAGAAATAGAGTAAATTCCTTTAACTACTTCTCCTTATGAAGGAATAGACTTCTTGCATAACCCAAACTAAGTAGAAAAAAGGTATCATCCAAGTAGCCCCTTTCTCGTCATGCCGCTGCGAATCGTCATACCGCCGCGGCGCTAACACGTAGCGGGATGATGAGGCTTATCGTCATGCCACCGCGAACCGTCATACCGTCACGGTATCTCTTAGCCGCTAACAAGTAGCGGGATGACGGTTGTCAGGTTAGCTGTTATCCCAGTTTTTGACACTGGGATGACAACGAAGGGCTACTTGGATGACAGGGAAGGATGCTGGAATGAAGGTTTTTCAAATTGTCGATAAACCTAAATCTATAATAACTATTTGCCTTTTTTCTAGGTTATGCAAGAAGTCTACTGAATAACAGTAAGATTTTTCAATCCTGTTCCACAGCAAATTTTAGTGCCATGTGAGTAGTTATGGTGCTGTTAACAATCAAAATAACAAAAACTAAGATGGTGATTAGTAGTGTATAAATATTCAAGGATAAATTTTCAAATTGAGTTAGCATTTTAAAATACACAAAGGTTGGCATTATCATTGGCAAAACAAGAATTTGCGATACTCCTGATGCTAAGTTGTTTTGACCAATCATCAATGCATTTCCAGTAGCTGAAATATTAGTGATTATCAGCGTATTAAATAATAAAGACACTCCAACTGCTATTGAGTGTTCAATACTATTGCCTAGAATTGCAAAGCTGAATATGGAAGAAATTACTGAAATCGGTAACCCAAATAATAACCAGTGAGCGAAAATTTTATAAGCAACTATAAGCCTAGAAGAGAGTGGCTGTACAAAGATTTGCTCTAATATTCCATCATGATAATCAGATGTAAACAAATTATTTGTAGAAATCTGCAAAACAAATGTAGCACATATCCATGTTAATGTTAACATAACTTCTTGTTTATTGTTGTTTTTAAGTGTAAATGAAGATAAACTTAACATTATGATAAAAATACATACTATATAGGTAAAGTTCTTATCATCTATTACTAATTTTTTTACTGAGTCGATCATACTAGGCTTTTAAATGTTTATTATAAATTATAGTGTTTACTTTGAGGTAGTATAATTTTTTGTTCATAAATTATATAGGTTTTATTATTTTTTTGATAATGCAATTATGGAAAAGTTACCAAAAATAAAGTCACCAGAAGATTACACTCCTTCAAAAGATGAAGAATATATGAGCGTAAAACAACTGGAATACTTCAGCTTAAAGTTACAATCAATACTCGCTGAGTTAGAGAAACAAGAACTAGAAGATAATAGTATTGATACATACTATTCTGATGAAGATAGTGGAAACGAGGAATTAATCAAGCGTCGAAAAGATAGAAAAGAAAAAATTAAGGAGGCGTTAGAAAAAATAAAATTAGGCACTTATGGTTACTGCGATGGAACAGGAGAAGAAATAGGAGTCGAAAGACTTAAAGCTAATCCGCTTGCTATATATTGTATTGAAGAGCAAGAGAGAGTAGAAAAAGAAAAGAACGTGTACAACATTAACGATTAATTTACACATAAGTGGTGAGCCCATTGGACTTCAAGAGGAGCAAGAGGCGCTGAAGTATGTTATGCTATAAAGAAAGTGGAAAATTGGACATTCTCAACTTGACTCCTGCAGATTAAAAATTAAGTTGTATCCGTTCAGGCAATGGCGTCAACTTAAGGAAAAATATCAGCGATAGTGTATAAAATTTCTCTCCAAATTTTTTATCATTAAATTATCCAAAGAGTGCAAGGGACAGCACTTTTGTTTCTGTTTTATTTCAACAAAGAAGTCTAAAATGTGTCCTTTTTAGGTGAAATATGCAAAAAGGAAAAAACCTTATTCTACAAATTAAAAATATAATATACTCGAAAACTTTTCAGAAAATCCATTGTGTTGAGTTTTACACGAACAAGAAAACTTCCTTTTTCGACAGTATTTTCTATGATTTTAAAGTTAGTTAAAAAAAGTTTGGGAATAGAATGTGAACTTATGGAGCCATTGACATGTACCCTCAAAGCAAGCTTTTTCTAAAGCAAGATATAAGATTTGCCATACAGGCTTTCAAGAATTTAAGCATCCAAACAGCCTATCAGGATGAACCTGAGTTGGAGAGGCTATAGACTTATTGCAGCAGATGGTTCTGGTATGAGATTACCCAGCTCTGGGGAAATTGTATCCGAGTTTGAACCAAATGGAACAACAGGCACCATTGGCAATTTGTTTGTTGATTTGTGTATAGCCTTTCTTATAATAGTCCGAATGCGATAAGATATGTGTTTATGGCTATAGCAGGCCAGTAGCATATTACGGTCTGTTCGGATTATTGTAAAAAGAGCTATACTTCATTGATTTGCAGTGCTCGTCTTGCAGCTTGGAATATAGGTGAACAAACGTTGGCGGCAGAGCAATTACCCGAAGTTATCACTCAAATGCGTTTATTAAATCAAGAGAAATTATTATTTATCTATGATCGTCTTCAGTAAAATTCATTCAGCAGCATTATAATTTGGAAGTAGATTTTATTTTTCGCTTGCAAAAAAGAAATTATAGTAAGCTATGGGAACGCTGGCGAATTAGATTTTGATTTTATATTAGAAAATGAAAAGCTAAAAAATAAAATGAAAGGACAGAAAGTAAGAGTTATAGTGCTGACATTAGCCAACTGAGAAACAGAGTTTTTGACCGAGACTTTGGAGCAAAGCTTATGTGTTAAGGTGGCACATAGAGGAGTGCTATAAACGACTCAAAGTAGGAGCAGAGTTAGAGAATTTTTCTGGAGAGGCTGTATTACAAGAATTTTGGGCAAACTTGGTCATGTGCAATATATTATCGCTTCATATGTGTGATGCACAAGGGCCTTGGAACCCAGATCAAATTACTGAGTATCGTTTAAATTTTTCAGTTTTATTTAGTGTAATGAGACAGAAACTCTATCAGGTACTTATTGCGCCAAAAAACTTTCAAGCCCTTTTTAAGTATACGCGCTAAAGTTAAAATCCGACCGGGACAGCCGCAATAAAGTAGATAAGCCTAAACGCCATCATGTCTTTAGGAGAGTTTGCTAATGAAAGTTCTTAAGTTGACGCCATTGGCTGTTCCGATTCGTTATATGACATAAGAGCATCATATATTTCATGCAATGTATTTGAGATGTTTTTTTCCATATGTTGATTAATATGCCCATATATTGTCGTCTCTTCCGAATACTCTGTATCTTTATGTATATGATTTTGTTGCTTTAATTCTTCTCTATCTACACTCTCTATTTGCTCTGACACTAGCATAACTACCCCATATTTTACATAACGAAATAAAAAAATTCTAACTGTAGTATGCTTATATAATCTACGAAGTCAATAGTTAAATTGAAAAGTTTCGGTTATAATTTACTTCATATAGAACATGCCCTTGAATTATGCTAAAAATCGCCATAGTAGGCCTACCAAATGCTGGAAAATCGACCCTATTCAACAGATTAGTAGGAAGAAAAGCAGCAGTAGTGAGTAACATTCCAGGAGTGACAAGGGATAGGCGAGAGGGAATGGGGAGAATTAGCGATTTGGAGTTTAAAGTTATAGATACAGGAGGATGGAACGACCAAACTAATTTTTCACTACAAGTTATTGAACAAATCGAATTTTCTTTATCCAATTCAAACATAATTTTCTTTCTTGTTGATGCAAAAGTGCAAAATGAGCGAAATGAAGAGTTTGCAAAGTGGCTGAAGAGAAAAATAAATAAACCTGTAATACTAGTAGCAAATAAATGCGAGAGTCATAAATCCGAAAATGTTGATTATTTGCAGTTTTTTGATTTTCTTGGCCCGGTGTATATCTCTGCCGAGCATAATCTTGGCATGGTTGATCTTTATGATGCATTAGCTGGTGTTATTGAAAATTTTAACGAGAACACTGAGTTACCTAACAATGAACTGAGTAGGCTGAGGATCGCGATCATCGGCCGTCCGAATGTTGGAAAATCAACTTTTTTAAATGGTTTACTTGCAGAAAACAGACTAATAACAAGTTCAGAGCCAGGTACCACACGTGATTCTGTGGATATTACATATGATCATGATGGAGAGTTAATTACTCTAATTGACACTGCCGGAATCCGCAGAAAGGCGAATGTTGTAGATGGCTTAGAATCAAGATTTGTTGAGAAAAGCATGGAATCAATCAAGCGCTCTCATGTGGTAGTTTTAATGCTAGACTCCCTAGTTGGTATTGAGCAGCAGGATTTATCAATTGGTGAAGCTGCAATTAAGGGAGGGAAAGGGATTATTGTTGTTTTAAATAAGTGTGATTTAATAGGTAAGGATGACAGAAGCAGGTTAATAAAATTTGTCAAACAACAGGAAGTAACCAGGTTATTCTTGGAAGTGCCAACTATAACAATTTCTGCGTTAAAAGGCATGCGCTGCGGTGATGTGATAGATAAGTGTCTTGAAGTGAGTGAATCCTTGAACAAGAAGATCAGCACTGCAAAACTGAATAAGTGGCTCATAGATGCTGTAGGAAAACATTCTCACCCTCTTGTAAAAGGCAAAGCAGTTAAAATGAAGTATATCGCTCAAATTGGTACTAAACCTCCAGCTTTTTCTTTGATATGTAACATACCTGAAAGTGTTGATGAAAGTTACAAACGCTATTTAATTAACGATCTCAGAAAAAATTTCTTTGCAGACGGTGTGCCAGTTAGATTGCTTTTGAAAAAAAATAAAAATCCCTATGTAAAATGAATACTCTGCTTTATACTTTCAGGGATAATTTACTTAAAGTTATGTGTAATAATTCCAGAATTCCTGCAATCTTTCTGCTGTCGAGTGCCGCTGCTCTAATTTTTGCATATGTGCTAGAATATTTTTTCAACATGCTGCCATGCAAGTTATGTACATACGAGCGAATAGTTTACTATATCGCTGGATTACTTGCAGTAGCGTGCATGCTTAAAGACAACAAAATTCTAATCTATGCAATGTTTTGCAGCTACCTCATAGGTGCAGTAATATCTTTTTATCATATAGGTCTTGAACTCCACTTATTTCATGATGTTTTAGGTTGTACAGAGCAAGCAAGTAGTAACGTTAGTATAGAAGAGCTCAGAAATAATCTACTAAATCCTAATTACTCTCCATCTTGTGACAGACCTCATTACGTTCTAGGTGTTTCCTTAGCAACATGGAATCTAATTTATCTCATAGTAGCTCTGTTCGTATCAGGTAAGGTGTATTGTGGAGAAAGAAAGAAATCTAAATAATTTAAGGTACAGCAACAATCAGTTCTTGCAACAGGCAATTAGAGTAGATCACGCTGGAGAATATGGAGCTATTTGCATTTATTCTGGTCAAAAATTTATTCTTAAGAAATCTTCTATAATCAATGAAATAATTGAAATGGAAGAGCAGGAAAAAAAGCATTTTCACTATTTTAATGAGAAAATCAAAGAGCAAAAAGTTCGTCCTACTGTTTTGTTGCCTGTTTGGCGTGTTTTAGGAGTGTCGCTTGGCGTTGCAACTGCCATTATGGGCAAAAAAGCTGCTATGGCTTGCACTGCTGCAGTTGAAGAAGTTATCGGGGAGCACTACAAAGAGCAAGTTTCACATTTAGAAGATGGGGAATTAAGAGAAACTATAAGTAAATTTCGCGACGAGGAGTTAGAGCACAAAGATATTGCAATTCAGCACAATGCTGAAAGCGCATTTGGCTACAACATTTTATCATCATTCATAAAAACAGGCTGCAAAACTGCTATTTACTTGTCTAAGTTAATTTAACTAAGCAGCTTTCTTAAAGTGTTTTAAATGTTCTGATAACAACAGAAACCAGGAAGGAATTCAAGTGTAACAATTATTTTATAACTATATTTACATATCACCATTATTAATAAATAATTAGTATTTGTAAATTAAATACATCTAAAGTATAGACTGCAAAGGAGGCAAAAGTGCGTTTTAATTTAGAAGAGGGAAATGCTCTTATGTAATACCTGCCACAGGTTCACAACTGTACGAACATTCATTTTTGAAGGTAAATTGCACAGCAAATGGTGTCATTCCAGTCTGGAATCCAGAAATTTTGCTTATAACTGAGCTGATAAGCTAAAGGTAATTGTCTTACACTAAAACAAACGTTTTTAATTAAGTTGCATAGAACCAGTGTCTGGGCACTGGGATGACACCCCACTGGTGGTCCAAACTACAACGTTCGTACAGTTGTGGATTCCAGACTGGGATGACACCCTACTGATGGGCCCAAATCACAATGTTCGTACAGTTGTGGGTCAGGCTATAGGATGACAGAAGTTGACTTTATTAGCTATAGGTGGTATGACACTTAGTCAATTTAAGTAAGCAGATGATCTTAGCTACAAAAGTATTTTTTACCTCATTTGTTTTTGGGTTTATTCTTTTTCCCTATTTTATAAAGCTTCTAAAAAAAATAAGCAAAGATGGGCAACCAATTAGATCATGTGGACCAGAAAGTCATTTAATAACAAAAAAGAATGTACCACCTATGGGCGGAATAATAATACTGATTTCTTCTTTATTACCAATTTTACTCTGGGCTCAGTTAACACCAGAAATTTTGCTGCTGATATTGATAACTCTATTTTTTGCTCTACTTGGATTTATTGATGATTATTTAAAATTGAAGACAAATCACTATCGAGGTTTAAGTGCAAAAACCAAAATACTTATTCAGTTTATTGTTGCTCTGGTTGGTGTGTTTATACTTAAGCTATACTCTGCTGAATGTTTTACAAAAACGTCCCTATTTAAAGGAGTAATAATAGATTTTGGCTATCTATATGTTCCGTTTGCTGCGTTTGTAATTGTCGGCTCTTCTAATGCTGTGAATCTCACAGATGGTTTGGATGGCCTTGCTGCAACTCAAGTTATCACTTCCTTTGCTTTTTTGGGGCTAATTGCATATATAACTCAGGCAGATATGAATATTACTTTATTCTGCATTGCATTTATAGGAGCTATTCTAAGTTTCTTGTGGTTTAACACACATCCAGCAAAAATATTTATGGGTGATGTTGGTAGCTTGTCGGTAGGTGCGGCTTTAGGGTTAACTAGTGTCCTAATTAAAAGAGAAATGCTTTTTGCCATTATTGGAATAATCTTTGTAATAGAGACTCTATCTGTTATTATTCAGATATCATGTTTTAAATATACAAAGTTTAAATATGGAGAAGGAAAAAGAGTTTTTCTTATGGCACCAATACATCATCACTTTGAGAAGAAGGGATGGTCAGAAAATGCAATCGTTATGAAATTTTGGATAATTTCTATTATCTGTTCAGTTTTTACTATAACTTTCTTATTATAAAAACCTATGAAATACCCAGACTTTACATTAGAAAATAAATTATCAGGAGTGATAGCAGGAGTGGATGAAGTTGGAAGAGGTCCGCTAGCTGGTCCAGTAATATCCGCAGCCGTAGTGTTTATTGATAGAAATACAATTATTGATGGAATCAACGACTCGAAAAAGTTGACTCCTCAATGTAGGCAAGTCCTATATGAAAAAATAATATCCGTTGCAAAATTTGGTATAGGAATGGCAAGCGTAGAAGAAATAAATTCATACAATATCTTGCAAGCAACAAAACTTTCAATGAAACGTGCGTTGATAGACTTGGACCTAGAATTAGATTATGTGCTAGTTGATGGTAATCAACCACCTGAAGTGAAATGGCAAGTGAAATCCATAGTAAATGGTGATAATTTGAGTACATCAATTGCAGCAGCTTCAATCGTTGCAAAAGTTACGAGAGATCGGCTTATGCAAGAATTGCACAATAAGCATCCTGAATATAATTGGTATAAAAATAAAGGATATGGGACAAAAGAGCACCTTAACACTATTGGCCTTTATGGAATTACAGAACATCATAGAAAAAATTTTGCACCCATATCTCGGGCATTATAGCCTTTACCCTTTTTTGAAAGGTATGGTTTCATTAAATAGGCAAACTGTACTCGATCCATTCCTTAAGGTAAACACTGAACTTACCCTTTCGATTATCAGGTAGTTATCAACTGTACGGAAATTTACTAAAGACTCATATCCTGCAGAATCAACCATAAAAACTGCCGGAAAATCAGAGTTTATTTTATTGAATTGTAGATATGTAAATTTTCCGTCATCAAAAACCTTAATTGGTATTATTGACTGACTACCTTTGACGTGCGAGATGGAATAATTAAAATTTAATCCCTTCTTTACAACTTCAATATCATTGATATCAGGAATAATGGTATGACTAGCTTGTTCGAAGATATCACCGTTATTTGTTGTGTAAATCTCATCACTGCTAAATAGTGGATAAAGAAACCTTACTTCATATGCTAATCTTGGATCATCTAGTCCAGTTGCTTCTTCAGCATGAAGTTCAAAGTAATAAACTCTTTTATTGGTAATTATAGTTGCATTAGTATCAGCAATATCATCTATGGGCTTAATAAACAATCTGTTACCTTGAGGAAGAAGTTGCCAACCAGTTGAATCACCCATTGAAAGGTTTTGTATTATCTCCCCTGGTTCAAACAATATACTGGACTGATAACCATAAAAACCCGTATACTTATGTATAGCCTGTGGGTTATAATTTATTACCTTTATGTGATTATCTCCAGCTATTGAACGTGGCTCCTGTTTTGCAAGTGCATCACTACCACAGAGGAACAATAGTACGGCAAACAGTAAACCAATCATAATATCAAAATGAATTAATCTTCATTTTATCATTAATAGACATGCACTGCAACTGTTAAGGCACTTTCTATACTATAAACCCCAAAGCAAGCGGTAGAAAAGGCAAGAAATAAGGCAAACTCCTTAAATACTTTAGAACTACAGGAGGCTTCACCTGAACGGGTACACTTGGAATCCTGCCATTTTCACTTCGTAAACATACCAAGAATTCTGTCCATTATTCCACCCATGTTTGCTTCAGCTTGAGTATACTCTATTTTACCACCATGCAAGATTAGTTTAATATCTGATCCAGGTGATATATTAACAAATTTACTGCCAACAACTCCACTGCTAGTGATCAGAGCTGAACTATCAATTGGCAATTTTATGTCTTTGCTTATACACATATCGATTCGTGCTACGTAGGTAGCTTTGTCAAGTGATACACCAGTTATGCTTCCAACATCTACACCAGAGATCTTGACACTATCACCAACTCCTATACCGTTAGCGTTAGCAAAAAGACCATATATTTTATAGCAATCCTTATAGTTTTTCTTTATGTAAGATAGCTTATCAATAGCAAAGAAAATCAGAAAAATAGTAAAAATTAATACAAATAATCCAGCGGTTATTTCAAGTATATTTGACCTTCGCATCTTTAGTTATCAGGACTCCAGCTTTTATAGTAATTTTTCACTTTTTGGTTTGGATAGTATGCATCTTTTGTACCCGTTAAATTAGGAGTATGTTTTACTTTTCTTTTTTTATTATTAACTGGTACTACATTATCAGTATAGTGAAGCCATATATGCCATTCCGGAGGCACTGTTGTAGGCTCAGAAACACTGCTATACATAACCCACCTTTTTCCTTTACTTGATTCATAGTAAGAATTTCCATTTTCATCTCTTCCTACAAATTTATCTTCTCTTCGTAATAGGCGTTTTATTGCATTACAAATTTTAGATAACATAAGGGTATTAAAACAAAAAGTATTATATATACTAATACTTTAACGATATATTAACAACAATTTAATGCAATTACCAATCTTACAAGTTATTATCCCAATAATTGCATCAATGTTTTGCTTTCTTGCCAAGAAACACAAGGTATCTTGGTTTATTTCTTTTATTGCAACAACAATCACTCTTATCATTTCATCAATACTACTCATTAAAACATATAAAGGTGAAATTATAACTTATCACCTTGGAAATTGGGCTCCTCCGTATGGAATAGAGTTAAGAATCGACGTGTTAAATTCCTTAATTCTAACCCTAGTGAATTTTATAGCGCTGATTAGTGTGCTTTATAGCTTTTATATTAACGAAAAAGAGATTAGCAAAAACAAAATCACTGGTTTTTACTCTCTATTTCTACTGTGCTTAAGCGGACTGCTTGGGATTTTAGTAACAAACGACATATTTAACCTTTACGTTTTCTTGGAAATTTCATCTCTTTCTTCTTATGTATTAGTTTCAATGGGAAGGGATAAAAAAGCCTTGGTTGCAGCATTTGAATATCTAATTAGTGGAACAATAGGTGCAACATTTTATTTATTTGGCATCGGGCTCTTGTATTCAATGACTGGAACGCTCAATATGTCTGACATGGCTGAAAGAATAGTTCCATTATACGATAACAACATCATAAAGCTTGGCACATTGTTCATTTTTGTTGGTCTCTCAATCAAAATGGCACTGTTTCCATTAAGCAGGTGGCTGGTTAATGCATATAGTGAGGCGCCAAGTTTCATTAGCATATTCTTTTCAGGCACAGTGACAAAAGTGATGATATATGTTTTCATCAGAATCTTTTATACTGTTTTTCATCAAAATTTTTTCTTATTTAAGCCGCTACTGGACAATGTGATAATTATCCTCGCACTTTGCGCTATTGTATTTGGGTCGATATTTGCAATAACCGCAAAAGACATAAAAAGACTGTTTGCTCACTCTAGTATTAGCCAAATTGGTTATATAATTTTAGCACTGAGTTTTAACTCAAAAACAGGTGTATTTGCAGCAATTCTTCACATAGTAAACCACAGCATAATAAAAACATCTTTATTTATGGCTGCAGGATGTATTTCTTACAAATTTGATACAACAAAAATAGAGAATTTATCGGGACTCAAGAAATCAATGCCTTATACAGCACTTGCGTTCACTCTACTCAGTTTAGCATTAATCGGTGTGCCTTTAACAAATGGCTTTGTAAGCAAGTGGTATATAATGAAAGCAATTATCGAATCTCGCGCGTGGATTTCCCTGATAGCTTTTGCTGCCGGTTCTTTTCTTGCACTAATATACATGTGGAAGATGGTAGAGAAAATGTATTTTGAAAATGATGCAACGTCACGCACTAGAATGACACTAGGCAAAATTAATGATGTGCCATTTCCTATGCTTTTCTGTCTATTGTTTATGGCAGCTTTAACAGTAGTAACTGGAATATATAGCACTCCAATTCGGTTAGTAGTTGAGAAGTTAGTTTTTTGATTTTTATCTTTGTTTCATATTTTACTATACTTTAAGGTTATAAGGTCTTTATTGTGGGTAGGCTGAAGAAGATTCATTGGTTATTAGTCATTAACGTGATAGCGCTGTTTTGCGTTGGCATTGTTGTTCAATACTCTTCTGCTGGAGGAAAGTGGGTGCCATTTGCGATTCACCAACTGGTCATATTTTCCTTCTTTTTCCTACTCGCTATAGCTATGTCATTCATAGAGCTAGATTTTTACTTGAAGTACGCCTACTTTTTTTATATAGCAGCAGCGATTTCACTATTAGCAGTAAATTTTTTTGGCTCACACATAATGGGTGCAACAAGGTGGATAAGAATTGGATCAATTAGTTTGCAACCATCAGAATTTGCAAAAGTAGGCTTAATACTTGCGCTTGCTCGCTATTTTGATAAGCAGAGTATGTATAAAATGATGGAATTTAAAAGATTGCTTAAGGCACTTATAATTATTTTCTTACCCGTGTTCTTGGTGTTAAAGCAACCTAATTTAGGCACAGCTATGATAATGTTATTTATAGGGATATCAATTATATTCACAACAATAATAAAAAGATCTCATTCAGTAATATGTGGAACTCTTGGCATTTTTGCAGTACCGGCTATTTGGCCTTTTTTACGTCCTTATCACAAGCAAAGGATATTGTCATTTTTGGATTCATCAGTGGATCCACTTGGAATAGGTTATAATGCGCAGCAATCTCAAATAGCTATTGGTTCAGGAGGTTTGCTTGGTAAGGGCTTTGTTAACGGAAGTCAAACTCAACTTGGATTTTTGCCGGAGAAACGTACAGATTTTGCTTTTGCAGTGCTGAGTGAGGAATGGGGCTTTTTAGGTAGCATGGCTTTAATTTTGCTTTATACCTCATTACTTGGAGTAATTTTCTCTATCGCTTATAGGTCGAAAAATTATTTTTCTAAGTCGGTATCTATCGGCATTTTCGCCTTTTTTAGCGCTCATTTTTTTGTAAACATTGGAATGTCAATAGGCCTCTTGCCTGTGATAGGCGATCCACTGCCATTTCTTTCCTATGGAGGAAGTACAACTGCTGCAAGCTTGATATGCATAGGATTATTGCTGGCAATAAAAGCAGATGAACAAAAAAATGCTTGTATTTTACCTATGCTAAAGTAAAATAAAACTTTACTTAATAGTTTTTATGCTAGATGAAATGCGTGAGGAATGTGGGGTATTTGGCATAAGTTGCAACCAAAGTGCTGCTTTTAACTCTATACTTGCTCTCCACGCTTTGCAGCATAGAGGTCAAGAGTCTTTTGGCGTAGTAACCAGTAACAACGATAAGCTGCACTCTTATCACTTTCAAGGTCAAGTGAGCAGCGTATTTGATGATATAGATGAAATAAAGAAATCCTTACCTGGAGATTGTGCAATAGGTCACGTTCGATACTCAACAAGTGGTAATAAGTTTGGAGTGCAGCCCATGCTTGGCAAAAGTGGCAAATTTGGGGATTTTGCCATAGCACATAATGGTAATTTAATTAATATTTCTCCAATACGCGAACAATTAATTAAACAAGAGTGCGTTTTTCAGTCAGATATTGATACAGAAGTAGTAGTGCATCTGACAGCAAGCGGTGAAAAAGATGGCTTCTTAGAGAGTTTTATATATGCATTAAAGCAAATACAAGGTGCTTATTCTTTTGTGGCAATCAATCAAGAAGTAGTTATTGGAGTACGTGATCCGTCTGGAATCAGGCCTCTTGTTTTAGGGAAGTTAAACGGTTCTTATGTTCTTGCATCTGAAACTTGTGCTCTTGATATAGTAAATGCAGAGTTTGTTAGAGAAATAGAACCAGGTGAGTTAGTCACCATTGATCGAAATGGTAATCTAGCTTCAGCATTTCCTTTCCCACAGCAAAAATCAAGTTTTTGTATTTTTGAATACGTTTATTTTTCAAGACCAGACAGCATAATGGAGAATAGGTCCATATATGATATAAGAAAAGAAATAGGAAGAATACTTGCAGAAGAGAGCCCACCAAAAAACAATATGGATATGGTTGTACCAATACCTGATTCTGGAATACCTGCAGCTATTGGATATGCAAAGCATTCAGGATTACCTATGGAACTGGGAATAATTCGTAATCATTACATAGGAAGAACTTTTATACAACCAACCGCTGAAGTACGTAAAGTTAGAATAAAATTAAAATTCAATGCTAATAAGCACACTTTGAAAGGTAAAAACATAATTTTAATAGATGATAGTATAGTGCGTGGTAGTACGTTAACAAATATAATAGTTATGCTAAAGGATGCAGGAGTAAAAGAGATTCACCTCAAAATTTCAAGCCCACCAATTAAGCATTCTTGTTTTTATGGAATAGATACGCCAGAGTGCAAAGATTTAATTGCTGCAAATAAATCTGTAGAGGAAATTAAGGAAGTTATAGGAGTAAACAGCCTAGCCTTCTTGAGTATTGATGGATTATATCAGGCTGTTAAAGGAGAAGTGTGTAACAATGCTACACCACAATATTGTGATGCTTGTTTCACTGGTGATTATCCAATTGGCAAATAGTCTACGCAAGATCACTGGAGCTTAAGTTTAGAAAATCTTAAACCGCCAAAATTTCTCTTGGCCTTTACTAATTCCGATTCTCGGAGTGCACACATAATCCGGGTTGAGGTGAGATTCATAAACACAAAATTTGTGGCTTATAGTAAGGTCTTGCTTATTATGTTCTTTTGTAATGTTTAATCTTTTGCACAGTATTCCTGGTCCGCCTAAGTTTGCTTCAAGCGGTTCAATGAGCTTTAATCCTCGTATTATAGCTCTTTTTACAATAATCCGAACAGACCGTAATATGCTACTGGCCTGCTATAGCCATAAACACATATCTTATCGCATTCGGACTATTATAAGAAAGGCTATAACACTGCTGCTGGGAACCCTTCTGTTTCTGTTACAATATTTAAACAGTAATACATTCCATATATAAAGTACACGTATGAAAACCCCGGCATACCAAACATTACTGAGGTTCGATTAGTATAGCCTCTTGCCGCGTGACAAGCTGGGTCATTCATTCCTATATAGGCTTCAACTTCGGTTATTATTCCACTAAAGTTAGAAAATTTCAGCATCTTTCCTAGTATAGCTCTTTTTACAATAATCCGAACAGACCGTAATATGCTACTGGCCTGCTATAGCCATAAACACATATCTTATCGCATTCGGACTATTATAAGAAAGGCTATAACTCCCCGGCTACAACCAAAGTTGGCCGCTCGTAGAAATTTCTTGGTAGTATTGTGTTGCTCATCATAAAAGTATAAGTTACTTGCAGATGCAAGCAACTTATACTGAATTTTCACTACTTTACCTATTTTGAAGCAGCAGGAGCTTGATGCTTTTGTGATGCGCCGCTCAAGTCTTCTACATTTGTTGAATGCTGCTCCAAAAATTTTACTTCTTCAGAGCTTTGTTGTAATTGTGTTTGTGGCAATTGTGATGCTAACACTTCATGTAAAGGCTTTGCTTCATATTGCCTTCCTACTTTTACTTCTTTATGTGCAGCTAATTGCTCCATAGTAACACCATTACCCTCAATAAGTTCTACGGAGCCATTATCATGAATATTAATTTTAATATTACATTCTTTTCCTTGAGCATTCCACTTTAAAGTCATTTGATATGACCCATTAGCTACTTCATAAATTCTTGTTCCATGTTCATCAACCCGGCAACGTAGCCCCCTTGCTTTACTTTGAGGTAGCAATAATGTAATTGCTTTCACGCCATATTGTTTACACAAATCGTTATTTAGAATGTCACTCATGCTTATTTCTTTTGTATTACTACCTATCGCAATTCTTACGGCAGGCTCAATAATATTATCTTCATTTTTGCTTTCTTTAAGTTTTATAAATTCTATATCATTATTTTCTATATTTTTAGATATCTCTTCTTTAATTTGTTCAGCAATTTTGCCTATAATGTTCTTACCACCATATTTATTCTCATCCCGAGCAGTATATGTACATATACCATTACTATCGTTATGAATATAAGGTTTTGGTTTCTTTTTATTAGTGGTATTAGTAGAAGTGTTGTTCTGCATTATAAAGAGCTCATTCCATTCTTCTGCATTATTAAGAGTGACGTATTTAGGTACATTCTCATCTAGTGTTGATTTAGGTACATTTTTAGTATCCGAAATCGAATTATTATCAGAAGGACTGATATTTAGATTAGAAGAAGTTTCAATTAAAGATACAGTTTCAGTGCTATTAGTTAACATATATGCCTCCATTATTTTTAATATATTAATGTTAGCATATAGATACCACGCCAATTAGTCAATATAAATTATGATGTTTAATGTTGAAAGCTCAAATACTCCTTTGCTTGATCGGTTAGAACGCGCCCTCTTGGTGTGCGCTTTACAAAACTAATTTTGATTAAATAAGGTTCTACTGTTTCTTCAATATTGCCAACATCTTCGGATAGCGCAATAGATATGGTGTCAATTCCAACAGGGCCTGAAGTGTTGAATAAAAATCTTAGATAATTCATATCAAGTTTATTGAGTCCCATTTTATCTACACCCAATTTTAGTAATACAGAATCAGCGACTTCATAAGTAATTTTTTTATCATCTTTCACTTCAACAAAATCCCTTATTCTTCTGAGTAACCTCAAAGCAATTCTTGGAGTGCCGCGCGCACGGCAGGCAATTTCCCGTGCTGCATCCTCTTCAATTTCAGCAGAAAGAACTCTTGCGCCTCTTTTTATAATATTAACCAGCTCCTCAAAGGAATAAAACTCAAGATGCAAAGGAATGCCAAAACGATCTCTGAGTGGCGCAGAAAGTAATCCAAGCCGTGTTGTTGCTCCAATTAGCGTAAATGGTGGTAGATCTATCCTTAAAGTGCGAGTAGATGGACCTTCACCTACTAATATGTCCAGGCAAAAATCTTCCATAGCAGTATATAAAACTTCTTCGATGCTGCGATTTAATCTATGAATTTCGTCGATAAATAGAACGTCTTTTGCATTTAAAGTGGTAAGCACTGCGGCCAAATCTCCAGCTTTACTAAGTAAAGGACCAGAAGTTGCGCGAAAGCTAACTCTTAATTCTTTAGAAACAATTTGTGCTAAAGTTGTTTTGCCAAGCCCTGGAGGACCATATAATAAAACGTGATCTAAAGCTTCAGTTCTCGTCTGTGCAGCGTTTATAAACACTTTTAAATTTTGTATTAAGTCTTTTTGCCCGACAAAATCATCAAGTTGTTCAGGCCTGATGTTGATATTGCGCACATCTTCAGTATATTCTTTACCGCACGATATTGATTTCATAGTATTGAAAGCTCCTTAAGCGCCATGCGAATAATATCCTTAGTGTCCAGATTTGGCCTGTATTTTTTTATCGTATCATAAGCTTTCATTTTTTCATACCCAAGATTGATCAATGCTGAAAGGGCATCTTCATTAATTGGATGAAAATTATTGTTATTTATTTCTAGTTTACTCACTTTGCCACTCAATTCAGTGATGATTCGATTTATGAGTTTCAGGCCAAGTCCGCTCATCTTGAGTGCTACTTTATCTTCATTCATAATTGCCAAAAATAGCTGTTCTGGAGTTAATTTGCCCAAAATTGACATTGCAGTTTTATAGCTAACGCCGCTTACTTTAACTAGCAACCTCAAGCACTGCTGTTCTTCTTCGCTTATAAAACCATATAGCTGAGTAGTGTTTTCTCTGTTATTTGCATAGGTTTCGATAAGTAATTTGATTCTACTTCCAATTGCACAAGCACTTAAAGTTTTGGCTGAAAGATACACCATATAGCCAACATCATTCACGTTCAGGATTATGTGATCACTGCGCACTTCATCAACTATTCCGCTTAGATTTCCTATCATTTTTAGCACTGTATAGGGTTCAGTTTAAATACTCCTGGATCTTAGGTCAAGCAAACGAACATTATAACAGGGAAACGTGGCTAAAAAACCACTTGACAAACTCCGCCAGCCCCCTTATCATAAACACTGAAGCTATTTATTTATCTTCTCTGTACAGATTAAATGACAAAAAACTCACGTATCTGGCGTATCATGTTTAATTTTTTGCACTATGTGCACCTTATGTCTTATAAAATTTCTACCTACATAAGCTGAAACGCGCTTATAAAGCGTTTAAAACATAAAAAACGCCAACTTAAAAAATGGATAGTGAATAATTAGCTACCCTAGGGTTTCTTTTGCCTTTTTTTCTGTTTAGTAAATTTCTTAATGTTTATAATTTAGATTAGTTGCAGCTTAAAAGCAGCTGAGTCGTGGTTATTAAGCGTTTAGAATAAAAAAACGCCATACTTGAAAGTATAATGTAAGTAATTAGCCAACCACGGGGCTTCTTTTGCCTTTTTTTTATTTGGTAAATTTCTTAATGTTTGTAGCTAAACGACAACCGTCATCCCGCTGCTTGTTAGCGGGATCTATGTTAAGGTATGACGGTTAAGTAAGGGATCTATGTTAAGAGATACCGCGAATGAATCGCGGTATGACGGTGTAGATAGTAATTCGTCATCCCGCTACGTGTTAGCGGGATCTCTTGTTAGCGCCGCGGCGGTATGACGGTTCGTGGCAGCGTGACGATAAGCTCGTCATCCCGCTACGTGTTAGCGGGATCTCTTGTTAGCGGCCGAGATACCGCGAATGAATCGCGGTATGACGTAGGACTGCTGTCATCCCAGTGCGTGGGCTTTGTTGCATCGCTCTTCGGATAGTAGGTAACGCACAATAAATTTATGAAGCTATCTCAAATTTAGCCATACCAATATCAGTGAACTTATTGAGCAAATAGCATTTAACAAGTAGTTCCTTCTCTCTATTTGTCTCAGATTTATTCCTAAAACTAAACCCGAATGTTTGTTTCAGTCGCGAGAAAAAACTTTCTATATAAGATCTTTTTCCATAACTCATCTCTTTTTTCCACTTCTTTATACCATCTTCATCATATGACTTTATGAGCTTGACTGCAGAATTTCTCTCAGCCATATAGTCTAACTTTGGATGCTCTGCTGCGTTGTTTTTCGGAGGAATTTTCGTTTTTATACCATATTGATTACACAGCTTATAGAGCTTTTCTCTGTCATATGCCCTATCTGCATATAGTACTTTTATGACATACTGAAAATCGACTTCTTTTAGCAAATCACAAGCTCCATAGTGATCAGCCGTTACTGTATTTTACAGCTATGGCTTTTTTGCTGTTTGTATTCAACATTACACGCAATTTTCTTGTCTGTTCATAGCTGCGATACTTTCTATCTTCGCTATTTTCTTTGCTATGACCAGGAGTGTTGTTGTATATACTAATTCCTGTACTGTCTATAGCAATTTCGATATCTTCCATATTATTTTCTGCAATCATTGATCTTAATATTGAGTTTCTTAAACCTTCTTGATGATTGTGAATAGCTGATAACTTGCAAATTTTTCCCAATTTGCTCAAGGTATCCTGCTATAAACCCAACTGTTTGCCTCAGGCCTATTCTAAATAAACAAGTTATTATGTGCACCAAAATTACAACTTTATCGCTATAAATATTGTTGCCACCTGGTATTTTTGGACCATTCTCGTACCACTTTTCTATGGCTTCGTTGATATAATGAAAAATATTTCCTCTTTTTTCTAGAAATTTGTTATATTCGCTATGGTTACTGACCCTCATTTTTTGTGGCATATTTTTTCTTTCAAGGTTAAATGGCTATTTTATAATGAATTTTGTCAGTAGCCACCAGATTTTTTCAGTTGCTATGCAACAAAGTCATCCCAGTGTCAAGCACTGGGATGACAAGAAGAGGGTACTTGGATAAGAGGCATTGCCCTCCTGGTAGGCCCAAATTGCAATGTCCGTACAGTTATGGATTCATTCGCGGTATAGATTCCGCTAATGAGTAGCGGAATGACGAATTTGTTGTTTTTCAAATTGTAGGTAAACCTAAGCCACTTTAGCTATATATAATAGAATTTCGCTTTCTACTATCTTTCCAGTTGTTTTATACATAATTCTCGAATTTTGAAAATTTGCTCCATATCTAATTTCTCACTTGTATAAAATTTGTTTTCTTACTTCGAGACCTAATCTACCACAACTTTTATATGGCGTTTCTTTCCTGCAGATAATTTTATAAATGGCTGATCTTTAAAGCTTTCGAAATTTATTACATGATCAATATTGTTTACAACATTATCATTAATCTTGCATCCGTTGCCCTGTATTAAACGCTTTGCAGCGCCTTTTGAAGGTTCAAAACCGGTGTCATGTAGTAGGTCTACTAAGGATATGCCGCTTGCAACTTGTTCTTTTTTTATGATGTAATCAGGAAGTAGTGAGCTATCTTCATTCTCAAAAGCAGAAATTGCAGCAAATTGTGCAAGTTCCGCTTCTTTGTCACCATGACATATTTTTGTCACTTCTGTTGCCAAGACCTTTTTTGCTTCATTTATTTCTTGATCCTTTAAAGACTCTAATTTTCTAATCTCATCAATTGGCACATCAGTGAGCAATCTTAAAAAACGTCCAACATCTTGATCATCAACGTTGCGAAAATATTGCCAGTAGTCGTAAGGCTTTAGCATATTATCATCAAGCCACACTGCTCCACTTTCAGTTTTGCCCATTTTTTTTCCTTGTGCATTTAATAAAAGAGGCATGGTAAGGCCAAATAGCTCAGGTAAATTCAACTTTTTTCCAAGTTCAATTCCGTTTACTATATTTCCCCACTGGTCTGACCCTCCAATCTGCAGACGACAATCATATTTTTTGTTTAATTCAATAAAGTCGTAAGCTTGCAATAGCATGTAATTAAATTCCAGAAAGCTTAAGGTTTGCTCTCTATCCAGCCTGGTTTTCACACTATCAAAACTTAGCATACGATTTACAGAAAAATAAGCTCCTATATCACGCAAAAAATCTATGTATTTTATGTTATCCAACCAATCTGCGTTATTTACTATCATTGCACCAGTCTTGCTGTCATTAAAAGACACCATTTTCTCTAATATTCTCCTTATACTGGATGTATTTTGATTGATGTTCTCTACAGGCAAGATGCTTCTTGCTTTATCTTTGAAGGATGGGTCACCAATTTTTGTTGTGCCACCTCCAAGTAAGACTATCGGCTTATAACCAAATTTTTGTAGGTGACAGAGCATCATAATCTGAATTAGGTGACCAGCATGAAGACTTGGTGCTGTGCAATCAAACCCAATGTATGCAACTATATAATTGCTCTGCAATAATAATTGATCTAGTCCTTCAATGTTTGTGCATTGGTATAGGTACCCTCTTTCTTGG
Source organism: Wolbachia endosymbiont (group A) of Ischnus inquisitorius (assembly GCF_964026985.1). Lineage (NCBI taxonomy): Bacteria > Pseudomonadati > Pseudomonadota > Alphaproteobacteria > Rickettsiales > Anaplasmataceae > Wolbachia > Wolbachia endosymbiont (group A) of Ischnus inquisitorius. The sequence goes on from NZ_OZ034715.1 coordinate 180,877, forward strand.
ATGAAATTTAAAAATTCAGATGCGTGTTTCATTTTATAAACCCCAGTCTATCCTGTCATTAATGCCGAAGGTAACCCTAATAGAGAAGCCAGTGCCCAGACACTGGAACTTAATTATAAACAAGCACACTATACAACGTTTTCGATGAAATTGCATGAAAAACTGGATTCCAGTGTCAGCTACTTTCATGACACCACTACCTGTGCAGGAGTTGCCTTCAAAATTACAACGTTTGTGCAGTTGTGCACCAGCTATCCAGGCAATTAGTTCCATAACTCTTCTATTTTATAATACTCCCTTACTTCCGGCCTGAATATGTGAACCATTATGCCTTGAAAATTCAAAACTACCCAATTGCCTTCATCCATACCTTCTACATCTATTTTATCATGTGGCTTGAGGCTTTTTATTACGTGCTCAGCTAAAGCTTTAACGTGACGGCTTGAATCACCAGATGCAATAATCATATATTTTGCAATAACGGTTTTATTCTGCACATCAAAAGTTACTATATCATGACCTTTATTTTGATCTATTATCTCTTCAATTGTACTTCTTATCGATTCCATATCGCTAAGCATTGTTTACAGGTTATATGATTCATTTATAATTATATACTCAAAATTTCTAAATATGAACTATTTTCAACGCAACTACTTGTTAAAGGTATTACCTGCATCTATTTTATCATCATGTTTTTAGCATGTACAATGTATATACTTTTTATATAATTGAAAATAGCTTTTTACTAGTATTCATTATGGGCAAGACTCTCATCTACTTAATCGGCTTTCCAGGCAGTGGTAAGTTTACTACTGCAAAGGAACTGTGTAAAATCATTGGTGCAGTAATAGTAAGCAATAATCTATTCAATAATATTATATTTGATATTGTTAAATTACAAAACGCTGAAGTTCCAGATGACCTATGGGAAAAAATTTTTGCAGTTAGGGAAAATGTATTAGCAATACTGGAAAAACACTACGTAAAATCAAAACATTATATATTTACAAATGAATTGATAGAGGGTGATCCCTATGACCAAAGATTATATAACTCAGTGGTAAATTTAAGTAAAAAAATGGACATGGAAATTTTTTCTGTAGTATTACATTGTAATAATGAAAAACTAGTAAGACGTGTCCAATCAGAAGAGAGATATCAGGAAAATAAAATTACTGATCCGGATTTTGCTATAAAGAAAATTGAAGGGAAAAGGCTATTTATACCTGAGGGTTCGCTTGAAATTGATAACTCGAACTTGAGTGCAAAGGAAGTTGCAAAGAAAATTGTTGAAGAGATGAAGAAAGAAAAAAATGGAAAATTAATTAAAACTTCTGTAACAAATCATTTAAAAACAGAGCGTACTCGTGGTTGAGCAGAAAGATAAGTACCGTCCTTGTGTTGGCATAATGCTATTTAACAGACAAGGACATGCCTTTATTGGAAAACGCTTTGATAGCGATTCTTACTGGCAGATGCCACAAGGAGGTGTTGATGATGGTGAGGAACTGGAACAAGCAGCGTTACGTGAGTTGCTAGAGGAGGTTGGTACTAATAAAGTAAAGGTTATAACTAAAAGCAAGGATTGGATATACTACAACTTGCCTGAAGAAGTTATACCAATATGCTGGAATGGAAAATATTCTGGTCAAAAGCAAAGGTGGTTCTTAATGAAGTTTTGCGGAGAGGATGAGGACATTGATATTAATTATACTGGTCATCCAGAGTTCAAAGAGTGGCGTTGGCAAGGTATAGATAGTTTAGTAGCCAGTGCTATATCATTTAAAAAAGAAGTTTATAAAACAGTGATAGAAGAGTTTTCTTCTATAATAAAAGCCTCAACAATAAGCTCATGATAGTAGATTCTCATTGCCACTTGATTTATTTTTCTGACGATGAAATACCAAAAGTAATTTCAAGGGCAGAGCAAAATGGTGTAAAGGTTTTGCATAACATATGCGTAAGCATTGACGATGTTCCTAAGTTATTAAAAATTTCTTCATCCTATGATCAGGTCTACTCCTCTGTTGGTATACATCCGCTTGATGCTGCTATAGAAAACGGTGAGTGTATACATGTTGATGAATTAGTTGAATTTACCAAGAACCAAAAGGTAATTAGTATCGGTGAAACCGGGTTAGATTTTTATAAATCTGACAACAAAGACAATCAGAAAAAAAGTTTTGCATTACATATAGAAGCGTCAAGAATAACTGGACTACCTTTAGTTATTCACACAAGAAGCGCTGATAATGAGATGATCGATATGTTAAGGTCAGAAATGAAAGCCGGTGCTTTTAGTGGAGTAATGCACTGCTTTGCTTCCTCTAAAGAACTTGCTTATCAATCTATAGATTTGGGGTTATATATTTCATTTTCTGGAATTATTACTTTTAAAAATGCGAGCTTACTCAGAGAAATTGCACAAAATGTACCACGCGAGCGTGTTTTAGTCGAAACTGATGCACCATATCTATCACCTGAGCCTTATAGGGGAAAAAAGAATGAACCAGCAATGGTGAAATACGTTGTTGATTGTTTGGCAGAGTTGTGGAATGAGTCACCAGAACAAGTAGCGAAGGTAACCACAAGCAACTTTTTTAGGCTGTTTGAGCTATAAAGAAGCTCTATAAAACCATTAATTTGCTTATGAACCTAAAGATTTCACCAGCTCTCTCACCGAGTTTACAGACTTATTAAACATTTCTTGTTCACTATCATTCATTTTAACTTCTAGGATCTTTTCAATTCCGTTTTTTCCAATAATTACAGGAACACCAATAAACAACTCTTCTACACCATATTCACCATTAAGGTAAGCAGCACATGGTAATATGCGCCTCTTATCTTTTAAATATGATTCTAACATGCATATAGCTGAAGATGCAGGAGCGTAGTATGCAGATCCAGACTTAAGCAGATCAACTATTTCTTTACCGCCATTGCGAGTGCGTTCAACTATTTCATCGACTTTTTTCTGTGTGATAAGACCCATATCGATAATTTGAGTAAGTGGAACTCCAGCAACTGAAGCACAATTGATTAGTGGTACCATAGTGTCGCCATGTCCTCCAAGCACAAAAGCAGATATATCTTCAACTGAGATATTTAACTCACTTGCAAGAAAGTAACGAAAACGGGAAGAATCAAGCACTCCTGCCATGCCAACAATCATATTAGTTGGAAGGTTTGAAAATTTATGCACCACTGAAACCATGGCATCCAAAGGGTTGGTAACCACTATTACAAACGCGTTTGGAGAATATTTTTTAATATTTTCGCCAACCTCCTTCATTACTTTAGCATTGGTTTGCAGGAGGTCATCCCTGCTCATTCCAGGTTTTCTAGCGATGCCAGCGGTTATTATAATTGCATCGGAGTTTTTTATATCTTCATACCTATTTGTGCCAGTAATATTGACATTAAATCCATCAATAGGGGATGATTCTGCTATGTCGAGTGTTTTACCTTGTGGTATTCCATCACTAATATCAAGTAAAACAACATCACCGAGTTCCCTTAGTGCAATCATATGGGTGAGAGTTCCACCGATATTTCCTGCACCGATTAAAGATATTTTTTTTCTTTGTACTGTCATTTTCTACTCCTTTGTATTTACTTTTATGGTTTTACCTTCCCAAGGCGATAAGCTATCAAACATACGAAAATCTTGCGGTAAATCTATAGGATTATACACAACCTTTTTTGTCTCTATATCATATCTTACTTCCTCATAACCAGTGAGAGGGAAATCTTTTAACATTGGATGACCTTTGAATCCATAGTCTGTTAGAATCCTACGCAAATCAGGGTGATCAGAAAACTCTATTCCATACATATCAAACACTTCACGCTCAAACCACAAAGCCGTACTAAATATCTTCGCTACACTTGGAGGCATGTCGCTTTCACATAACTGAAGCTTTATGTGTACTCTAATATTATGCACAATGCTGAGCAGATTGTATATTAGCTCGAAACGCTTCTCTCTATTTGGATAGTCAACCCCAAAAATATCAACTAATAGTTCAAACCTACACTTTTCATCATCACGTAGAAAGAATAGGTACTTTTCAATTTCATCTAAAGTTGAATATATTACAATAATGCCATCATCTTTTTGAATGCACTCGCATTTGGTCTTTTTTTGTATATACTTTGCAGTTTTATCCATTCCGAGTCCGTTTTATTTTGTTTTGTAGGCATAGCATTCCATATAGCAACGCCTCAGCGGTTGGTGGGCATCCAGGGACATACACGTCAACTGGCACAATTCTATCACAGCCTCGGACTACTGAATAAGAGTAATGGTAATAACCACCACCATTTGCACAACTTCCCATGGAAATAACATACTTCGGGTCTGCCATTTGATCATAAACCTTGCGCAATGCTGCTGCCATTTTATTAGTTAGTGTGCCAGCAACAATCATCACATCTGATTGACGTGGGCTTGCACGAAACATTATACCATATCTATCAAGATCATAACGGCTGGATGCAGTATGCATCATCTCAACTGCGCAACATGCAAGACCAAATGTCATTGGCCACAATGAACCAGACCTTGCCCAATTCATTACATAATCTGTTAAATCACCAAATTTAGTGACAAGAAACCCTTCTTTTTTATAACGACCCCAGTCATCATTAGATAGAATTTGATTTGTCATAAACTACTCCCACTCTAATGCACCTTTACACCATTCATAGATAAAACCTATAGTGAGTATTGCAAGAAATACCATCATAGACCAAAATCCACCATAGCTTATCTTAGATAAAGAAACAGCCCAAGGAAAAAGAAAAGCAATTTCTAAGTCAAATATTATAAATAATATTGAAACTAGGTAAAATTTAATGTCAAAATTTTTCCTTGCACTGGATAGTGGATTGAAGCCACACTCATATGTGGAAAGCTTTTCACCATCTGGCTTACTCACTGCAAGAAACATAGGCAATATACCTAAAGCAAAAGATACTACAATTGATACGCAGATAAAGATTACTATGGTTAAATATTCGCTCATTTAACAAAACATATAACACTATGAGTTTACATGCTTTCCTAACTTTTTACCACCTAAAATATGCACGTGAAAGTGTGGTACAACCTGCTCTCCATTTTCACCGTAGTTAGTGACTAATCTATATCCTGTTTTTTCTAGATTATATTTGTGTGCTATCTCTCTTACAGTTTTGAAGAAATCCGCTATTTCCTCTTCAGGAGCTTTTAGAATGAAATCATCATATGAAATATATTGATTTTTTGATATAACTAAAATATGAACTGGTGCGTCAGGGTACTTATCATGAAAAGCTAGTACATTTTCATTTTCATGTACCTTCTCACAAGGTAACTCACCTCTTAATATTTGAGCAAAGATGTTATCGCTATCATAAACTTCATTGCTCATATTTTAAGAGCGACCTTTCCCTCTTTCTTCGTTTTTCTCTACATTAGGTGTAGATAGTGGTTTTATCGCTTCACCAGAAGCATCTTCAAGATTTAAAGAGCTTACAAGTTCCCTTACTTTTACCATGTCCTGCTGTTCTTTCAAAAAGGGTTCTATTCCACTTACCCTTTTTCCAGTAATAACTCCTGGTTGTAAGTGATACATATCCCCAGGAACAGTTAGACTATGATGTCTTTCCTCTATTTTTTTAGCTTCACTCATAATACTCCCCTATAACTTATTTTTGCATTCCACAACTTTGCGACTTACCTGCTTTTATAGCTTCTTGCGCCCATTTTTTCTCACCTGAAGCTATAGTTTCTGAAGGCTGACCAACATCAGACTTCACAACTTTGTCTGATGACTGCTTTTGATTATCATATTCCTTATACAATTTTTCTGCAATACCATACAGCAATTTTAAGTCTGTGTGAACTTTAAATTCTCCACCAGTAATTTTTGCTAGATCTTTAAGGTTACCGTCAACTTTTTGTTTAATTTCTTCAATAGCAAGCTTTTTTATCTCCTCTGGACTCTTTCCTTTATAGTCAGTTTTAATGTCTTCAATTATTTTTTTAACATCAACTTCAATTACAATTTTATTTTCTTCTCTATGTATAGTGATGTTTGAATACTCACTTTTTAGTGCTTTTATTTGTTCATCATCCAAATAAGGTATATCTCCCGTCAGAGTTCTTGACACTAAAAAACTTACCTTTCCTATCCCTTTCTTTTGCTCTGTTATTTGTACACCAAGATCCTTACTAGCCTGTGTGGTTTCTATAGGTGGATCATATTCCCTTTCTTCTTCAGGTACATCTATACCAACAGCTTTCTTTAACGAAACTGTAGCATCATGTTTCATTTCACCCGTTGAAGCAAACGGCTTCTTTATAGGGTAAATAAGTGCTTTAGGCACAAGAGCAAACACCCGACCTGTAGCTTCTACACCTGTTTTAACTGCTCCGCCTATCTTAGCCCAAATAGATTCTGCCATACATACCTCCAAGGTAGTTTCTATAACTAAATACATTTTAATTATAGACGAAAAAATTTAAACTTCTATATCCATTATAAGATAGAATTATAGGGATTGCAACCATTATTTGCACATTGTCTAAAACATGTAGTATTTTCGCTACTTTTATTGTTCAATTTATTATAAAGAATACTCTAAATTATGTTTAAATGGAACACAAATAATATCATTGATGCAACTGGCGGAAGAGACGTAAATGGTTGTAATTGGATACATAGCTCAAATATTTCAACGGACACAAGAAGCATAAAAAAAGGTGATTTATTTATTGCCCTCAAGGGAAAGAATTTTGATGGCCATAATTTTTTGCATGAAGCGTTTTTAAAAGGGGCTGTCGCTGCAATAGTGAGTGAGGGTAAATATAAAAGTTTCCCTCTCATGATTGTACAAGATACCCTGAAAGCTTTGCACGATATGGCATCATACTACATTAGAAATGTTCTTATTGATGCTAAAGTTATTGCAGTTACAGGCAGTGTCGGGAAAACCACTACAAAGGATATGCTGCATACTGTTTTATCGCAATATGGAGTGTCCCATGCAAACGAAGGTAACTTAAATAATAATATAGGATTGCCTTTGACAATTCTGAAAGCTCCAAAAAACTGCCAGTACTTAATTCTTGAAATGGGAATGAATAAAGCTGGTGAAATAAAAGAATTATCAAAAATTAGTAATCCGAATATTGCAGTTATTACCAACATCGAACCTGCACATACTGAAAATTTTTCATCACTATTTGACGTTGCACAAGCGAAGTTAGAAATTCTGTATGGTATGAAAAATAACGGTACTTTGGTTTTAAGCAGAGATAATAAATATTATGATTATCTCTCATCACACGCCAATAGAAATGTAATAAGCTTCGGTAAAGATAAAAATGCTGAAGTTTGTTTACTAAACTTAATAAGAAACGATGAATCTTCTGTCATTTCAGCACTATCTTCTGTCATCCCAGTGCTTGACTACTTGGATCCAGGAAGTTCAATTGCAAATGAGCATATCAGACGGTTGTATAATAAAGACTGGATTCCAGCGTCACGCGCTGGAATGACATCAAACCGAGTTGCTAATAGATTAAGTTTAAAAATCAGGCTGAGTGATAATCAAATTATAAACTGTAATTTACGTGTACAAGGTGAGCATTTTGCTTATTCGCTACTTGCTGTTGCAGCAGTTGTGCAAAGCCTCGGACTTGATTTATCAAAATTACCACTTGCACTTAAGAATTTTAGTGTAGCGAAAGGTAGAGGCAATATTCATAAGGTCAAATGCAATAAAAAATATATACATTTAATTGATGACTCCTATAACGCCAGCCCTGCTTCGATGAAAACTGCAATAAAAACTTTGAGTACATATTCTAATCAGAGAAAAGTAGCTTTGCTTGGTGATATGTTGGAACTTGGTGATGAAAGCATAGAGTTTCATACAGATTTGGTTAAGATTATCACAGAAAATAATATAGATAAAGTTTATACAGTTGGTAAATTTATGTTAGAATTGCATGAGCTTTTGCCAGATAATATAAGAGGCACGCATTTTAATGATTCTAATCAATTGAAAAGTGATTTAGCTAACATTATTCAGAATAATGACGCAATTCTAGTTAAAGGCTCGCGAGGAATGAAAATGGATCTTATTGTACGGGAATTCGTAATAAAATATTAAGCGAAATCATTGTATTAATTTACAGTAACAAATTATTAGGAACTTTAATTGTGACAAAACGTGTAATTATTTTTGGTGGAACGGGGTTTATAGGGAAACACATCGTAAGACGCTTGGCAGCAGAAGGATATTTAATAAAGATATTCACTCGTAATCAGGAAAAAGCTGCTTGTTTAAAATTGTGTGGCAATTTAGGACAAATATCAATATTTAAAGGCGATTTTTTTGATGAAAAATCAGTTCTGGATGGTATGGAAGAATGTGATGTAGCTATAAACTTAGTGGGAATATTATATGAAGCAAAAAAGCACGATTTTTACGCTGTTCACGTTAAAATAGCTGAAAGGATAGCAAAAGCTGCAAAAATGAAAAATGTACCTATGATGATACATTTTTCTGCTATGGGAATAGAAAATAGCAAGTTGTCAAAATATGCCAAAAGTAAATTGGAAGGTGAAAAAGCTGTAACTTCAGCATTTCAAAAAGCAATAATAATTAGGCCAAGCCTTGTATTTGGTAAAGAAGACAACTTCTTTAATAAATTTGCAAGATTAGCAACTATTCTTCCTTTCTTACCACTAATTGGCAATGGAACAACTAAATTTCAGCCAATATGTGTAACAGACTTAGCTGAAGTGGTATATCGTATTATCAGTTTTAATAAGCAAGACAAGAAAATTTATAACATGGGTGGACCAAAGGTTTACTCTTTCAAAAGCTTATTGAAGTTTATTCTGAATGTTACTAACAGAAAGTGTTTGTTGATCAATGTATCTTTTCCAATGGCAAAGTTAATAGCTTTCTTTTTAGAAAATAAAATTATTTCTATGCTGCTAAAACCAATAACCGGAGATACGAACCCTATGCTTACTCAAGATCAGGTGAAAGTTATGATGAATAGTTCAATCGAAAAGTCAGTTGACCTTGAAACAATGAAGGTTCGACCATTAGCAATTGAAAATGTGGTGCCAGAGTACTTGAAGATTTATAGAAAGTATTGATAAAAGAGTGTGCCCGGTGGGATTCGAACCTACGACCCACAGCTTAGAAGGCTGTTGCTCTATCCAGCTGAGCTACGGGCACACAACATATATAAAATGCTTCTTAGTACAAGTGAAGTCAAGTACTTCGTGTGAATATGATGTTTATCTTGCGACACCTTGTCATTGCAGTTGTGTGTCGCGCGCTGCCAAAATTGGATGCGAGAAGTCTATTTATTTTAGAAAATATTATATAGAAACTTACTTGACACCCTTCGCCAGCGCCCTTATCATGATAGTGAAGCTATTGTATTTGCTTTCGCCAATCTGCAGATTAAAAGGTAAGGATTACTTAATGTATCGGCGTCTTATGTTCAATTTTTTGCAGTATATAGATACTGTATGTCTTTACAAAACTTCATCTACATCTAGATTTTTATCTAAATAAGCTGAACGCGCTTATAAAGCGTTACAAGACATCAAAAAATGCCAATACTCGACAGAGATAGTAAAAGACTAGCTAACTCGGGGATTCTTTGTCTTTTTTTCTGCTTAGTAAATTTCTTAAACATTTGCAGCGTAAGTTAGTTGCAATTAAAAGCAGCTAAATCTTGCTTGTCAAACGTTTAAAACATAAAAAACGCCAATATTTTAAAGCAGATAATAACCCCAGGGCTTCTTTTGCCTTTTTTTTCATTTGGTAAATTTCTTAATATTTATAGCTAAACAACAACCGTCATCCCGCTACGTGTTAGCGGGATCTATGCTTTGAGATACCGCGAATGAATCGCGGTATGACGGTGTAGATGATGGTTAAGTAATTCGTCATCCCGCTGCTTGTTAGCGGCTAAGAGATACCGCGAATGAATCGCGGTATGACGGTGTAATGATGGTTAAGTATAGCTCTTTCCACAGAAGTCCGGATATGATAAGATTAAGGATAGATGGCGATAAGGAGGTTGGATGCCGGCAGCATATAGTTATGATTTAAGAAAAAAAGCAATGGAAGCACTAGACGAAGGGGAAAGCAGAGAAGCAGTGGCAGCAAGATTTAAAATTGGACGAACTACTTTGTGGGAGTGGCAGCAAAGAAAAAAAGAAACAGGCGACTTTCAGTCAAAAAAACTCGGTAATGGAGGTTACAATCAGAAAATTATCGACTGGAATAAGTTTATCGAATTTGCTAAAAAACACGGTAGAAAAACTCTGTCGGAAATGGCTAAACTTTGGGGCAACGTTAGTATCCAAACGATCCACCGAGCTCTCAGAAAAATTGGATTTACGCGCAAAAAAAGACATATGGATACAAGGAAAGGAACGAAGAAAAACGTGCTGAATTCTTAAAAATTATAGCAACAAAAGAACCAGAAAACTTAGTGTATATAGATGAGTCTGGGATTGATAACACGGAGGACTATCCATATGGGTATTGCCAGAAAGGACAGCGATTTTATGCCCTAAAATCTGGAAAAAAAACTCAACGAATCAGCATGGTTGCAGCCTTAAGTAGAAGAAAGATAGTTGCTCCATTAACATTTGAAGGCCACTGTAATATGGATATTTTTAATGGATGGTTTGAGCAATTTTTGGCACCGATCTTAGAACCTGGACAAACTGTCATTCTTGATAATGCTACTTTTCATAAGTCTGATAAGCTTATCAAGCTCGCTAAAGGAGTCGGTGCAGAAATTTTGTATCTGCCGCCTTATTCTCCAGATTTTAACAAAATTGAGCATCATTGGTTTGCTATAAAAAACAGAGCCAGGAAAAACATTCCTCTATTCGAATCCTTTCGTCGTGCTGTTGATTCTGCCTTCCTATGACCTATTCGGACTATTATGAGAAATGCTATACATGGTAATGTTGGGTTAGCTCTTGCAATTGATGTAATAAAGAAGATCCTCCAAGCAATAATACTCATAACTGTTAGATATCTCATTAGTCTTTCTGCTATTCCAAGCCTACATTCTTCAACTTTGAGACCGGATTTAAAATTTTATGTAATATCTCTATTTTCCATCTAAGGCAATTGTAAGTTAAAAACGTGATATAAAAGAGATAAGAGAGAAAGATAACCCTGCTCACTAGGAATAGCGGGCGTGCGCGACCGAAAGGAAATTGGTATTACAACCGTTGGTATCAAGGTACGCTAGCCCTATCTCTCGATACGTTTGAATAGTTGCTTGGGACATATATATGCACCCGTTTACAATCTTAAATTAACTAAAACTATCGAGGTTTATTATGGTTACATCTTATCAAAATTTTATTGGCATTGACATCGGAAAATTTAAAAATGTCGTTGCAATTCACAAACAGAAGAATGCTGTCGAATTTGATAATAATGCTTCTGGTTGGCAACAATTATTTCAAGAGTTTTCAGATATTCTACCTAATGCTTTAGTGACTTTAGAAAATACAGGGAAATATGAGCTTGGCTTATCACATTTTCTTACCGACAAAAATATTGCCGTGCATCGAGCTAATACTCGTAAAGTAAAAAGCTTTATTTTATCTCACGGAACTTTAGCAAAGTCTGATAGATCAGATGCAAGAGCTCTTGCTCAATATGGATTTGAACGCCATAGAACTATCTCTCTATTTGTACCTACCTCTACAGAACAATCAACTTTGGCTGCACTTTGTCAACGTCGTGATGATATTACGCAAATGAGAACTCAAGAAAAATGCAGACTTGAAGCACCGGAAAATGATCATATAAAAGAAAGCTGTCAAAAGACCATTGAGTTTTTCGATAGTCAAATAAACGAACTCAATGATATAGCTCTTTTTACAATAATCCGAACAGACCGTAATATGCTACTGGCCTGCTATAGCCATAAACACATATCTTATCGCATTCGGACTATTATAAGAAAGGCTATACTATACAAAAGATTATTGATGAAAGCCGCGAATTACAACAACACCAAAAAATTCTTAAAACAGTTCCTGGAATAGGTAAAAAGTTATCACAAGATTTTTTGTGTTTAATGCCAGAGCTTGGTTACTTAAATAGAAAAGAAGTAGCAAGTCTTGCCGGAGTTGCACCGTATCTAAAAGAAAGTGGTAAAGCTGTTGGTTACCGAAGGATTACAGGTGGTAGAAGTAACGTTCGTTCAAAGCTCTTTACAGCCGCTATGGCTGCTACAAGGTCAAAATCTATACTTGGCGCCTTTTATTCTAAGCTTGTTGAAAGTTGTAAGTTAAAAATGTGATATAAAAGAGATAAGAGGGAAGATAACCCTACTCACTATAGGAATAGGGCTATCACGGGCGTGTGCGACCGAATGAAAGTTGGTATTACAACCGTAGCCATCAAGGTAAACTAGCCCCATCTCTCGATACGTTTGAATAGTTGCATGGGACATATGTATGCACCCGTTTACAATCTTAAATTAATTAAACTATCGAGGTTATTTATTATGATTACATCTTATCAAAATTTCATTGGCATTGATATCGGAAAATTTAAAAATGTTGCTGCAGCTTATAACCAAAGGAGCGCTATCAAGTTTGACAATGATGCTACTGGTTGGCAACAGTTGTTTCAAAAATTTTCAGATATCCTACCTAATTCTCTAGTAACTTTAGAAAACACTGGAAAATATGAGCTTGGCTTAGCACATTTTCTTGTTGATAAGAATGTTGCTGTACATCGAGCTAATACTCGTAAAGTAAAAAGTTTTATCATATCACATGGAACTTTAGCAAAGACAGATCAATCAGATGCAAGAGCCCTTGCTCAATATGGTTTTGAACGCTATAGTGCTCTATCTCTATTTGTGCCTATGTCAAAAGAACAAACCGCCTTAGTTGCACTCTGTCAACGTCGTGATGACATTACGCAAATGAGAACTCAAGAGAAATGTAGGCTTGCAGCACCTGAAAACGACTATATAAAGGAAAGTTGCCAAAAAACAATAGACTTTTTTACCAGTCAGATAAATGAGTTCAACGATGCCATACAAAGAATTATTGATAAAAATCCAGAGTTACAAAAGCGTCAAAAAATCTTGAGAACAGTGCCAGGAATAGGTCTCAAGTTATCACAAGTTTTTGTGTGTCTAATGCCAGAACTTGGCCACCTAAACAAAAAAGAAGTTGCAAGTCTTGCTGGAGTTGCTCCACATCCAAAAGAAAGCGGTAAAACTATTGGTTACCGAAGGATAACAGGTGGTAGAAGCAATGTTCGTGCAAAGCTTTTCACAGCTGCTATGGCTGCTGCAAGATCTAAATCTGCACTTGGTGCTTTTTATTCTGATCTTATTGGTAGAGGTAAAAAGAAGATGGTAGCTATAACAGCTCTAATGCGAAAAATCATAGTAATTGCCAATGCAAGACTTAAAGAAGCAATTAATATGAAATAAAAAAAAATCTGCATAGAAAATAGGTTAACGGATATGTGCGTCTACACACATTTAAAGCACATATTCGTTAACCATAAAATCTAAGCAGTGGTTGCTGTTTGATATAAATTTCTTTCTGTATAAACTAGGATCTTTGTTACCAAAATACATTTTTCAATTGAATAAAAATACAAAATTATCAACAAATGAGACTAAATTCAAAAAATTTTAAAAAACATAGTTGATGGTAAGAAGAAGATGGTGGCTATAACAGCCCTAATGCGTAAAATTATAGTAATTGCTAATACAAGACTTAAAGAAGCAATTAATTTGCATACTTAAAAATCTTCACAACGGTAACTGAAATTGGCTAATGAATATGTGCGTCCACACAGACTTAAAGCACATATTCATTAGCTTAAGCAGAAATTGCTGTGGTAGCTGTTTGATATAAAATTCTATTTCTATGACAAACGGGTTTTTATTGCCCATATAATTTGCAAAATTACACAAATAAAAAAATTTTTAAAAAACATAGTTGATACCAACTAATTTTTTCAACAGCTTCATCGAAAGTATTAACTGAAAGATTCGTTAATAGCATCCATTCTAGCGGTTTTTTTTAAGGGAAGGGGAGTTTTCTCAACAACATAAACTGCATAAAGTGGTAATTTAGGTAGTTCTTCCGTCTTATGCCTAATATTATTCTTAGATGGATTCATCATAAACTTTCCAAATCTAACTTCCAAACGTGCTGTTCTTTTTGGCTTATTATCTTTTACAGGAACTTCAACTTCTACCGTACCTGCACAATGAGAGGATTTAATAAATGCCCATAACTTCTGCTCACCTTTTTCAGGATATCGAGATTTTCTATTTACTGCTCTATCTCTGCATGCTCTAACTAGCACTGCCGAATTAAGATTATGTGCAAGCTCAAAAAAGTCATATATATCTGCTTCTCTATCGCATACAGTTATAGTCTCAGTTTGAGTTGGATCAATAATATTATTTGTTTTTCTTAAAGTTTCCAACCACTTTACGCTTTCTTTATCTTCAATGCGATCGCTCTTTTTTTTAAGGTTCTCAGTTTCTTCAGGTCTTGAATAAACTTTTTGATCTAGTATCCCTAGTACCAAACCTTCTATACTAACGGCAAGAGCTGTATGCATTATAATACCTTTTGCAGTATCATAACTGGACAAATTTGCTAATCCGCTTGTTTTTTTATGGTTATTATATACAATGTAACTGGTATCTTGAATGACAAGAACCCTCTTGTGAGCTTTTGTTCTCTCAACCGTCTTATTAATATGTGTAGCTAAAATATCACTTTCTTTTACATTCTCATTTTGAAAAAAACGTTATGCTGTTTTTGCTTCTGACCAACTTTCACATGCTTGATTAATCTAACTTTCAGGTAATTTTGTCAAACATATCAGCAATCTTTACTAATCGCTCAGTTAACCTTTTATCTCCAAATTCATTTTTAGCCCATTCACTACTTTTACTTGCCATTTTACACCCTCAATATTTGCAAACTTTAATATTGTAATATTTTACTTTTTAGTCCATTTATATTTGTGGGTAATAGTAAGGAATGACACCGTCTTGGATGGAAACCAGTGTCAGCTACTTTCATGACACCATCACAAGGTGAAACTGGATCCCAGTGGGCTTTGTTGCATCGCTCAAGTGAAAAGAACTGGCAGTTACTGACAAAATTCATTATAAATAGCCATTTAACTGTTGAAGAAAAAATATGCCACAAAAAATGAGAGTCAGTAACTGCCATGAATATAACAAATTTCTCCAAGAAAGAGGAAGCATTTTTTGTTATATCAATGACGCCATAGAAAATTGGTACGAGAATTGTCCAAAAATGCAGGGCGGCAACTATATTTATAGTGATAAAGTTGTGATTTTGGTGCATATAATCGTCAGTTTCTTTAGAATTGGTTTAAGACAAACAGTCGGGTTTATAAAAGGGTATTTGCAACAAATAGGAAGAGATTTGGCAGTTATCAGCTATTCACAAGCATCAAGAAGGTTTAAGAAACTTAATATTAAGATAAATGATTGCAGAATTGATAAAAATAATATGGAAGATATCGAAATTGCTATAGACAGTACAGGAATTAGTATATACAACAACACTCCTGGTCACAGCAAGGAAAATAGCACTGACAGAAAATATCGTGGCTATGAGCAAACGAGAAAATTGCACGTAATGTTGAATATAAACAACAAAAAAGCCATAGCTGTAAAATACAGTAACGGTGTCTACTCTGATCACTATGGAGCTTGTGATTTGCTAAAAGAAGTCGATTTTCAGTATGTCATAAAAGTACTATATGCAGATAGGGCATATGACAGAGAAAAGCTCTATAAGCTGTGTAATCAATATGGTATAAAAACGAAAATTCCTCCGAAAAACAACGCAGCAGAGCATCCAAAGTTAGGCTATATGGCTGAGAGAAATTCTGCAGTCAAGCTCATAAAGTCATATGATGAAGATGGTATAAAGAAGTGGAAAAAAGAGATGAGTTATGGAAAAAGATCTTATATAGAAAGTTTTTTCTCGCAACTGAAACAAACATTCGGGTTTAGTTTTAGGAATAAATCTGAGACAAATAGAGAGAAGGAACTACTTGTTAAATGCTATTTGCTCAATAAGTTCACTGATATTGGTATGGCTAAATTTGAGATAGCTTCATAAATTTATTGTGCGTTACCTACTATCCGAAGAGCGATGCAACAAAGCCATCCCAGTGTCAGCTACTTGGATAACAGAGGGGGGTGGGATGACAGAAGATGATGGAGTGACAGGGAGTAATACAAAAAGTTTCGTCATCCCCATTGAATCGGCTTTAAAATCGATGTTCAAAGTTGAAATTTCCCTAGAAGATGCGGGGAAAATCAGAAAAGGTCAGGAAGTTGTATTAAATAACTTGCGTAATTTAAAGAATCATGATATTTGTTGTACGGTGGTGGGTAGTGTACCTATTGCAATCTGCAGTTTTATTTATGGTTGTGTGAAACCTATTCGTGTTTTTAATATTTAAAATGAGGTTTAGATGTCGATAACATCCGAAAAGAAAAAGAGTTTGATAAATATATATGCAATTAAAGAAGATGATACAGGCTCATCTTTTGTACAATGTGCAATTTTGACCGAGAGGATCAGTAACTTAACTGAGCATTTTAAAGTGCACAAGCATGACCATCACTCTAAGCGTGGTTTACTTATATTGATAGGTAGAAGACGCAAGCACTTAAATTATATAAAGCGTAAATTTGGTAATGAAGCCTATCAGGAATTAATAGAGAAGTTAGGCATTAGAAAATAATCGAGGAATTTAATATGTTTAAAATTATAAAAAAATCTATAGAGTGGGGTGGTCGTGCCTTATCTTTAGAAACAGGAAAAATAGCACGCCAAGCTCATGGTTCAGTAGTTGTAAATTACGGTGATACTTCTGTTTTAGTAACTGTTGTACGTAAAAAGAAGGAAGAAAGCGTTGATTTCCTACCTTTAAATGTGCAGTTTATCGCAAAAAGCTATGCCATGGGTAAGATCCCTGGCGGGTTTTTTAAAAGAGAAGGCAAGCCATCTGATAGAGAAACTTTAATCTCAAGAGTAATAGATAGAAGTATAAGACCACTATTCCCAGAAGGATTTCATGATGAAATTAGTGTGGTGTGCAATCTATTAACTTATGATACAGTCAATCCTCCTGAAGTGCCAGCATTGATTGGTGCTGTTGCAGCTCTTGCAATTTCTGGTGTTCCCTTTCACTTTACTATAGCTGGAGTGATGGTTGGTTGTGATGAAAATAATAACTATATACTCAACCCTTCTGTTCAAGAGATGAAAGCAAGCAGCTTGGATCTGTTTTTGTCTGGTGATGAAAATTCAATTTTAATGGTTGAATCAGAAGTAAAAGAGCTCTCTGAAGAAAATGTTTTTAATGCAATAAAATTTGGCCATGAACACCTTAAGCCTGTCATTAAGCTCATAAAAGAGTTTGCTGATACAATTGGCAATAAACCTGAGAGCTTTGCCCCTATTGATGCATCAGATATAACACAAGAGCTCGAAAAATACGGTAAAGATTTTGAAAAAGCATATTCGCAAACAGTAAAACAAGAGCGAGTTCAAGCTCTAGAAGCGATCAGAGAGAATATATTGAATACTCTTAAAGAAACTGGAAAAGACGAAAAGTTAATTACGTATGCAGTAAAAAACTTTGAAAGATCTTTAGTACGTGAAATAATTAGGAAGAAAAGTGTAAGGATAGACGGTCGTAAGCATGATGAGATACGTCAGATAGAAGTTGAAGTTGATATTCTGTCCAAAACTCACGGTTCTGCACTATTTACAAGAGGCAATACTCAGGCACTGGTTGTTACTGCTCTTGGCACCACTCAAGATGAGCAAATTGTGGATGATATTGAAGGGGATAGACGTGAGCATTTCATGTTGCATTATAACTTTCCCTCATTTGCTGTTGGAGAAACTTCTGCTGCGCGTGCACCAGGAAGAAGAGAAATCGGTCATGGCAAACTTGCTTGGAAAGCAATTCATCCTGTTTTACCCGATAAGTCTGAATTTCCTTATACAATAAGAGTAGTGTCCGAAATTTTGGAGTCTGATGGTTCTTCTTCTATGGCAACAGTTTGTGGGACTTCTCTTGCTTTAATGGATACGGGTGTGCCAATAAAGGCCCCTGTTGCTGGAATTGCTATGGGTCTCATCAAAGATAAAGACGAGTATGTAATACTTTCCGATATACTTGGTGATGAAGATTATCTTGGTGATATGGACTTTAAAGTAGCAGGAACTAGTGAAGGGGTTACGGCGCTACAAATGGACATGAAAATTTCTGGTATAAGCTTTGAAATTGTTGAAAAATCATTAGAACAGGCAAAAGCTGGAAGATTACATATTTTAGAAAAAATGAATGCAGTGATTTCAGAACACAGTGATGATGTCAAAGACCATGCACCAAGGATGTTATCATTTTACATAGATAAAGACAAAATTTCTGCTGCTATAGGTTCTAAGGGGAAAAATATACGCAGTGTGTGTGAAAGAAGTAATGCAAAAATTGAAATAGGAGATGATGGTAAAGTTTCTGTTTTTGCTACGAGTGGCACTGAAGCTGAAATTGCAAAGAGTATGATGATTGATTCAATAACAGAACTAGAACAAGGTTCTATAGTTGATGTCAAGGTTGTAAGAATAGAGAAGTCTATTGTAGAGCTTGAATTTCTTAATGGCAGAAAAGGAAAAATGCACATAAGTGAAGTAGCTAATGAACATATAGATTCTATAGAGAGCGTACTTAAACAAGATGATACTTTCAAAGCACTAGTAATTGACTTCGAAAAAGGTGGGTGTCCAAAGTTGTCAAGACGTCGGGTTGATCAAGAGACGGGAGAGTTTTTTGAAGGTGAGCTTTACAACGAGGAAAGGAAAGATGGTCCAAATGACAGGGATAATTATTACAATAATTCATTTAGTAGAAAACCTGGAGGAAGTCACCATAAGAGGCCTCCTCGTCCTCGTTCTGGTTTCAGCAACAGAAATAGGCCGAAATTTGGTAATAATGATTCATCATCAGGTTTTTATTAAGAGTAAACTTCTTGCGTTACCTCTCGTCATTCCAGTGCTTAACACTGGAATGACACCCTTTCTGGTGAAGGTTGTTCTCAAATCACAATGTTAGTACAATTGTGGTGTTAGCTATAGCTAACCCAAGGTATCCGTTCAGCGGAGTGGTAGAATAAGGTAGACAAAGTGATCTAAAAAGATAATCATAGAGCAAAAGTGAGGTAATGTGGTAAACCTTTTAGAACTTTGCAAAAATTTACAGCAAAAAATAGAAAAACTGAAAGCAGAGATAGAAAACTTAAAAGCAGAAAATAAAGCTTTAAAGATAGAGAACGCTGAATTAGAGGTTGTCGGGAAACTAGTAAATTCAAGCATATTCCCTCTTTAACATAACCCTACTCATAGCTAGGTATATGAAATTCTCAGTGGATGTTGTGAGTAAATCATACTCCTTCGATAGCCTTCTATTCCTATTAACCCAAGCAAAAGTCCTTTCTACAACCCATCTTCTTGGCTGTACTTTAAACCCTTGTTCTCTTGTTGGTAGTAGCTCAGGTGGCGTATCTTTGTGCACCCAAAATCTACATGGAGGCCTTTTAACAATTTCAATATCTATGTCATATTCTTCCTTTATGTGATTCTTTAAATTTCTTCCTTGGTATCCCATGTCAGCCCACATTTTTTTAACTTTAGTATATTTTGTTCTCATATTGTTTAATGCTATTTTAATACCATCTCTATCATTTTCGTTAGCAGCGCCTACGTAACAACCTAGTATAAAACCCTGAGTGTCTGTAATTATATGCCTTTTTCTACCCTTTACTTTTTTACTTCCATCATAGCCTTTGATCCCCCCTTTTCTGTAGTCTTTACAGATTGACTATCTACTATACAGGCACTCGGCTGCTCATTCCTTCCTATTTTTCTTCTACTATATTTTGTAATTTCATAATTCATTTTCTCAAAAATTCCCTGCTTCTTCCATTGCCTGAACTGCTCATACACAGTCTTCCATAGCGGAAAATCATTTGGTAAATACCGCCATTGACACCCTGTACGCAATACATAGAAAATTGCTTCTAATATTTCTTTTTTGCTATACTTTTGCGGCCTTCCTCCTTTCTTGTATGATACTCTGAAGTGTTTTTCTATTCTTGCCCATTCCCTTTCGCTTAGATCTGTTGGATACTTTTTTCTCATCTTTACCCCGTACTAAAATTTCAGATATTATAGCCTTTTACTTGTTTCCGGACAACCTCTCTAGCTCAGTTTCAGTTCTTTTTGGTTCTTTTACGGTATCTTTTTCTTCACCTTCATCTTCTGAAACTTTATCTCCTGAAACACGAGTAATTTCAGCTTTAGTTCTTATTTTATGAATCAGCGAAAGTAATAAGTAAGTAACTGCAGCAGCAGAAACGATAATGGCTATCTTTGCGGCAATGTGGATTGCTGTTAAAAATATTAAAGCTGATAAAGCTCCAGCTAATCCAGACACAATAACTTTATTTTTGCCTTTTGTTATATTTAGAATTGCCACCATAATAACCTCTCAAATACTGTTCTAGAATTATTATACAGGAATTTTCTTATACTTGCAATTTTGCGAAAATTTTAATTATTTGCATAAAGTTTTAAAGCTACACAAGGATTAATTAATATGCAATGTATCTCGACTATAATATTGTACAAACACACATATTCAGCTAACATTCAACATGCAGAGCTTACTCATAGAGCGAAACAGGGCGGTGGTATTATTACTTATAGTAATTTTTATCTTCGGTTCATACGTTTATGTAAAAATGCCAAGGGAAAGCAATCCTGATATACAGATTCCTATAATCAGCGTGTTTGTTGGACTTCCTGGGATTTCTGCTCAAGATAGTGAAAAGCTATTAGTGCTTCCTATAGAAAATGAACTAAGATCCATCGAAGGTGTAAGAGAATTGAGAGCTTTTGCAACTAATGATGGTGCTCACATGATACTCGAATTTGGAACAGAGTATGATAATAAAGAAGTGCTCGATAATGTCCGTTCAAAGCTTTCAAACATAAAATCGAAGTTACCTGTTGAAGCGGAATCTCCAATAATAAATGAAATAAACTTGAGTCTATTTCCCATATTAAATGTTGGCTTAATTGGTAATCTGCCAGAAAGAGCCTTAACTGAAATAGCACGCAAGTTAAAGAAAGAAATAGAATCTCTGCCAAATGTTCTCAAAGTTGAAGTGGCAGGTATTCGTAAAGAAACAGTGGAAGTTATAATTGAGCCCACAGTTCTAACAAAATATAACATTCAATCAAACGAAATATTCCAAGCTATATCAAGCAATAATAGACTAGTGGGAGCTGGGTCACTGGCCGGTAAATATTCGATTAAAATATCAGGGTTATTAAAAGATATAGAAGATATTATGAATATTCCTATTAGATCTCAAGGCGATGCAGTTTTGAGAATCAAAGATATAGCAAAAGTATACCCTAGGTTTGAGGATCACCAAGGATTTGCTCGCATTAATGGATTACCTAGTGTCGTGCTAGAAATTTCAAAACGTAACGGAAAAAACATAATAGACACAGTAAATCAAGTAAAATACTTAATGGATAAGGCAAAAGATCAATTACCTGAAAATTTAAAAGTGGTGTACTTAAACGACCAGTCAAAAAACGTCCGCGATGTGCTTGATGACTTGGAAAACGGCATAATATTTGCTGTGTTGTTAATATTGATCATAATGATGCTTTCTATGGGAACAAGGATTGCTATTCTTGTGGCACTCTCGATACCCGGTTCCTTTCTCATTGGGATAATAGCTCTTTACTTTATGGGTATAACCTTAAATATCGTTGTGCTCTTCAGTTTAATTATGGCTGTTGGCATGCTGGTTGATGATGCAATTGTGATCAGCGAATATGCCGATAGAAAGATGATCTGCGGAATGGACAAAGTAGAAGCTTTTTACACTTCAGTTCGTGATATGTTTTATCCGGTTCTATCATCAACGTTAACTAAATTAGCAGTGTTTTTTCCTCTATTATTCTGGCCTGATACTGTTGGTAAATTCATGCAGTACATACCAATTACAATAATTCTAACTTTGACTGGATCGCTCATTATGGCTTTGGTTTTTATACCAACACTTGGTGCAATATTTGGTAAGCCTTCGATAACTTCAAAAAAAGAAATAAAAAAAATGAGTGCTATAGAAAGTGGTGAAATAAAAAATGCTGGGCCTATAATAAGAGCTTACGTACGCATGCTAGAGAAGGTTTTGGATCATCCTAAAAAATTCGTATGTGCTACTGTATTCGTTTTGTTTTCATTTAGTGTGCTGTACTTTACTTTTGGTCCTGGAGTAAAGTTTTTTCCGAAAGTGGATTCAGATAATATTTTAATCAGTGTTAAAGCAAAAGAAAGCTTATCAGCCAAAGAACGAGATCTGATACTCAAAGAAGTGGAAGAACGCATTTTGAGCATTGAAAAAGAAATTCATGTTTCTTATGCTAGATCAGGAGCATTTTCAGACAACGTTATCGCCAGAATACAACTAGAACTTATGGATTGGCGCTTCAGGCGCAAAGCTAAGCACATACTAAATGATATAAGGAGCAGTGTGCAAGACATGAAAGGAATAATAATTAATGTTCAAGAGGAAAAGCCAGGACCGTCGGCTGACAAGCCAATACAAATCAACCTCAGCGGGAGTGCATCCAGTTTGAATTTAGCAGCAGAGAAAATTCTAGAAATTATGAACCAACCTTCATCCGGGTTTATAAATATTCAAGATAGCAGATCAGCACCTGAAATAGAGTGGAATATGAGTGTTGATAAGAATAAGGCTACAAGCTCTGAAGTAAGTGTTGCAACCATTGGCGATTTTATAAAGATGGTTACAAATGGAGTGTTGATTGGAAAATATAGACCAAATAACACGGATGAAGAAATCGATATTGTACTCCGTTTCCCTGGAAAGGATCGCAACATGAAGACTATAGACAATCTTTTTATCAATACAGTTAATGGCCCGTATCCTATGAGCAATATAGTAAAATATGCTCCCGAAAAAAAGGTAAACAAACTAAACAGGATTGATGGATTACGCATAGTGACAATCTCTGCTGACGTTGATACTGGCTATCTTGTTGATGAAAGAGTAAAGTTCATTCAGAATTCTATTGCCCAGGATTGGGACAAGGGAGTAAAAATTTATTTTAAAGGCGACAAAGAAGATCAACAAAAATCAGGAGCATTTTTGTTAAAGGCTTTTATATTAGCGATTACACTAATGATATTGGTATTAGTGACACAGTTTAATAATGTATACCATACATTTATCGTAATGACAGCAGTGTTTTTATCCACAACATGTGTGTTTTTTGTTTTCTTTCTTATCCAACAAGTTTTCGTAGTTGTTATGTGTGGAGTGGGGATAATTGCTTTGGCGGGAATTATAGTAAATAATAACATACTATTGCTTGATGCCTTTCATCACCAAATTAAGGTACACAAAAATGACATCAAGCGATGTGTAATAAACGCTGCAATTTCTCGCGTTAGGCCAATATTGCTTACCGTTGCAACCACAGTTCTTGGTTTAATACCGATGATTACCAGGTTAAATATCAATTTTTTTACGCTACAAATCACATATGATGCTCCATCAAGCCAGTGGTGGGTTGACATTTCAACAACCATAGCAAGTGGAATATTGGCTGCAACGGTTTTAACTTTATTCTTTACTCCTGCGTTGCTTGTTATACAAAAACATGAAAAAACTTGACTTAAATTAGCAATCATTTAACATCTAAGATAGTGTTCTTTGCCCGTTGGAGCTATAATTATAACTAATTACATTGGATTTATTTATTATGATTGCTAATCGTAAAAGCAGTGTTAAGCAGAAAAGTAACAAGAATAACATAGTTGGAAGCCTTGATGTAATAAAAACAGCAGGAGAGCTTTCACTTCAAAAAGGTTTAGATTTTGATGTTGTAATAAAGGCACTAGAAAGTGCTATAGAAGCAGTGGCTCATCAAAAATATGGTAGCAAAAGTAAAATTGTAGTTGATATAGATAGAAACACAGGCAAAGTTACTTCATATAGAAAACTAAAAGTTATTGATGATGAATCAAATGAAAAAGAGAATACCGAGTGTGAATCAATTACGCTTACACAAGCTAAATTAATAAAAGGAGATGCAAAAGTTGGAGATACTGTTAGTGAATTACTCTCTCTTAACACTGATCTTGCTTCAGCAAGAATTGCCCAGCAAAAGATTGCTCAAATAATTAAAGATGAAGAGTCAAAAAAGCAATATGAGGAATTTAAAGATAAGGTGGGAGAAATAAGGTATGGTATTGTTAAACAAGTAGAATATTCAGATCTTATTATAGACATAAATGGCACTAGGGCATATCTTCCATTGCGAAATTTAACTGGTGGTGAATCATTTCGTGAAGGTGATAAGGTTAAAGCTTACATACAGACTGTTAAGCGCTCTGATGATGGACGTCAAATTATTCTTTCTAGGACTCATGAAGGCTTTTTGGAGGCATTATTAAATCAAGAAATACCAGAAATTGCTGACGGATTAGTGACAATTAAAGGTATAGCTAGAGATGCTGGTTCAAGGTCTAAGGTTGCCGTTTTCTCTCCCGACAAGAACATTGATCCAGTAGGTGCTTGTGTTGGAGTTAAGGGAGATAGAATAAAAACTATTATACACGAATTAAATGGTGAAAAAATTGACGTTATAAATTACTCCTCAGATTTGGGTCAATTTGTTATTAAAGCCATTACTCCTGCAGAAGTATCGAAGGTTATTATTGATGAAAATGAAAATTGCATAGAGTTAATAGTTGCTGAAGATCAATTGAGTTTAGCGATAGGAAAAAAGGGCCAGAATGTAAGATTAGCTTCAGAGCTTGTTGGATGGAAAATTGAGATATTAAGCACTCAGCAAGAATCAGAAAGGCGAAGTAAAGAACTTAGTCAATGTTCAGCTTTATTTGCTGAAGCTTTAAACTTAGAAGAGATTATGGGTCAGCTATTGGTAACAGAAGGTTTTTCAAGTGTAGAAGACATATCTAGCGCTTCAATTAAAGAGCTTGCTTCAATAGAGGGCTTTAATGAAGATATTGCAAACGAACTTCACAATAGAGCAAATAAGTACCTGAAAGCAGAAAATGATAGAAAAATAGAAGAGCTAAAAAGTTTAGGTATGGAGGATGATGTAATCAATTTAACTTTATCAATAGACAATAAAATTGCTCTTAGTAAGCATGATATTAAGACTTTAGAGGACATAGCAGATTTATCAAGTTATGAGTTTTGCAGCATACTCTCTTCCTCATCCGATAGCAAAGAAGATCTAAAAGATACAGTAGATTCAATAATCATAGAAGCACGTAAAAAGCTTGGATTAATATAATAAAATAATATGAATAATGAAGATATCAGTGATAAAAAATTAACGCTCCAAGGTTTAAGCAAGCTTAAATTAGACCTCAATTTAAACTCTTCAGCTAGCCCAAGTACTGGAGCTACAGTAGTAAAAAAAAGAAGAAAAAAATCTCATGATGCAGAAGAACATAATTTATTTGACGAGAGTAAATTATGTTCTTTAACAGAGAAAGAACAAATTTTTCGCATTAATGCTGTGCAGAATGCTGCTTTGCTGAAAGAAAGAAATCAGAGAGAAGAAAAAGAGAAAACAGCAAAAGAAGACAGCAATAAAGAGATTGACGAGAAAAATGAAGCGGACGCTTTATCTAAGGAAATAAATAAGCAAGTTTTAAGTAATACCCACTTAGTTGAACCAAAAGAAGATAGTATTGACCATGAGGACAACGATAAAAAGTCTTTTAAAGTCAACAAAGATATATATTCTAAGCATTCTAAACTGGTAATTGCACAGGCAATAGATGAAAAAACTGAACAACCCCCTGTATTTAAGCAAAGGTTTGGTATAAGAGGTAGAAAGTCAAAGTTTACTAAGGGTAAAAATATATCAAGAGAAGTTATTGTACCAGACAAAATAACTATCAGGGAGTTATCTATTCGTATGGCAGAAGATAGCAAGAGTGTGCTAAAAATGTTCAAAGAAGAAGTTGGTGAGAGTTATAGAGTAGATGATCTGGTGGATCCAGATATAGCATGTGAAATAGTGAAAAAATTTAATCATACGGCCAAACGAGTGAGCGATGTCAACAAAGAAAAGGATTTATTTTTTATAGAAGGCAGAGAAAGCCTGCTTAAAAAACTTAAACCACCAATCGTCACTTTTATGGGCCACGTCGATCATGGTAAAACCTCATTGCTCGATGCATTTCGTGAATCTAATGTTGCAGAAAGAGAGTCAGGTGGCATAACTCAACACATAGGTGCTTATCAAATAACGACAAAAGATAAGCAAAAAATTACTTTTATTGATACACCAGGACATGAAGCGTTCACTGCGATGCGTGCATGTGGTGCCAATATTACTAATATAGTTGTAATAGTGGTTGCAGCTGACGATGGAATCATGAAACAAACAGTTGAAGCAATAAATCATGCAAAAGCAGCAAATGTTTCCATTATAGTTGCTATTAATAAAATTGATAAATCTGAGCCTGGTGATGTAGAAAAAATAATTAATAGTTTGCCTCAATATGATCTCATCCCTGAAGGGCTTGGTGGTGATGTTATGATTGTGCCAGTATCAGCAAAAAAGAAAACTAATTTAGATAAACTAGAAGAGACGATTTTGTTAATCGCTGAATTAATGAAGCTAGAAGCAATAGAAGATTGTCGAGCACTTGGATGGGTAATAGAATCCAAAATAGATAAAGCGAAAGGAATATCAGCTACATTGATAGTTGAGGAAGGAACGTTAAAGGTTGGTGATATATTGGTAGTTGGTACAACATACAGTAAAGTACGTAGTATGGTTAATCACCTTGGTCAAAGAGAAAAAGCAGCACTACCCTCCGCTCCAATTGAAATTACTGGTCTAAATGGTGTACCAAATGCTGGAGATAAATTTGTTGTTGTAAATTCTGAAAAGCAGGCGCGTGAAATTGTTGAATACAGGCTAGAGTTGATCAAGAAAAAGAAAGAAGATTTGGGCGACAATAATTTAGATATATTCAGCCGTAATAACAGTGAAATAGAAGAACTATCTGTAGTTTTAAAGTGCGATGTAACTGGTTCTATTGAAGCAATATCAAGTTCAATTGATAAACTCGGTAAAGATCAAGTGAAATTAAATATCCTACACAAAGCAGTAGGAGGGATAACAGATTCAGATGTGCTGCTTGCAGAAGCATCAAGTGCAGTAATTTTAGCTTTTAATGTAAAAGTGGACTCAAAAATAAGGGACTTGGCAAAACAAAAAGGTGTAGAAATACATACTTATAACATAATATACGAGCTCATTGATGACATGAGAATGTATTTAACTAAAATGTTAAAGCCTGTTACACGAGAGGTTCGTGTTGGTTCTGCATCTGTAAGGCAAATATTTAATGTATCTAAAGCTGGTAATATCATTGGATGTTACGTAAGTGATGGAGTCATAAGAAAAGATTCTTTAATTAAGGTAATGCGTGGTGGCAAATTGGTGCATGAAGGAAAGTTAAAAGCACTACGTAGATTTAAAGATGGTGTTAAAGAAGTAGGTGTAAACTTTGAATGCGGAGTATCACTAGAGGGTAATGTCGATATTAAAGTTGGAGATATTTTGGAAGCTTATCAATTAGTGCAAGAAGAAAGGGTGTTATAGTAGCTGGATATGAAAAAGGAAATTAGAAACCTAAAGATAGCATCGGTATTGCATAGAGCAATATCAAGAGTTCTAATGGAAGGTAAGGTGTTCAATAAAAATGTAGCGGTATCTGACGTAAAATTAAGTAAAGATTTGAAAAAAGCGGATGTATATATTGTGTTATCTTCATTGAATATTCAAGTAGCTGACTACTTAGATCCAGAAAAAAGACGCACTGGAGATCCTTCTGAGAATAATTGTGATATTAACACTGTTGTTAATGAAATGAACCAGTCTGCATGGTCAATACGTAAATCTATATTGTGTTATGTTGATTTGCGATTTATACCTGAACTAGTTTTCAAGCCTGACTTAGCGTTCGATAATTTTGTTAATGTAAGCAAAATATTACATAATCACACTTAATTAATGCATTTCAATCGTTACTTTTCATTAATGAGGTTGCACAGTTTAACGGGTTTGTGGCTTGTGCTATTTCCCAGTTTGAGCGGTATTCTTTTAGCCTCAACTTCTCTATCGTATCAGGTTCTTTTTCTCCTTGTTTTGTTTACTATAGGTGCATTTTTAATGAGACCCGCAGGGTGCATAATCAATGATATCTTCGATAGAAAAATAGATGCGCACGTTGAACGAACAAAATATAGGCCACTTGCAAGTGGTGCATTAAACATAAAGCAGGCTTTAGCTTTACTTTCACTGTTACTGTCTATTGCCCTGGTAATCTTATTATTAACTAATAAAACTACACTCATACTTGGAATAATCTCAATGTGTATGATAGCTACTTACCCTTTATTAAAGCGGTATGTTTGGTGGCCACAATTGTTCTTAGGGTTTACCTTCAATATGGGATCGCTCATGGGCTCAGCAGCAATAACAAACCAGATCAGTATAGAATCCTTGCTGTTTTATATAGGATGCGTCTTTTGGACACTTAGCTATGACACCATATACGCCCATCAAGATAAAAAAGATGATGAAAAACTCGGGATGAAATCTACCGCATTATATTTTGGTGATACAACAAAATCTTGGTTGAAAAGATTTTATTTAATATCTCTTATGACGTGGCTATATGCTGGTATCTTATCATCATTAAATAACATTTTTTATATTGCTCTACTTGCTGTAGGGTTCATATTTCACCGCCAATACAAAAATTTCAATCCTGACGATCCCAGTCAATGCATGTCCATATTTAAAAATAATTCCTACGTAGGGTTGCTTCTCTTTTTTGGCATCCTTTTAGATAGAATTATCACCTAGGTCTCAAGAGTTTTGGCTCTAATGAAGTCAATAAACTCAGGTACTCGCAGAAACGAAAATTGCTTGACACCCTTCGCCAGCCCTCTTATCATGAAACTGAAGCTATTGTATTTGCTTTCGCCAATCTGCAGATTAAAAGGTAAGGATTACTTAATGTATCGGCGTCTTATGTTCAATTTTTTGCAGTATATAGATACTGTATGTCTTTACAAAACTTCATCTACATCTAGATTTTTATCTAAATAAGCTGAACGCGCTTATAAAGCGTTACAAGACATCAAAAAATGCCAATACTCGACAGAGATAGTAAAAGACTAGCTAACTCGGGGATTCTTTGTCTTTTTTTCTGCTTAGTAAATTTCTTAAACATTTGCAGCGTAAGTTAGTTGCAATTAAAAGCGGCTGAATCTCGCTTGTCAAGCGTTTAAAACATAAAAAACGCCAATATTTTAAAGCGGATAATAACCCCAGGGCTTCTTTTGCCTTTTTTTTATTTGGTAAATTTCTTAATATTTACAGCTAAACAACAACCGTCATCCCTAAGTATCCCGCTGCTTGTTAGCGGCTGAGATACCGCGAATGAATCGCGGTATGACGGTTCGCGGCAGGATGACGATAAGCTCGTCATCCCACTACTTGTTAGCGGCTAAGAGATACCGCGGCGGTATAGCTATAGGATGACAAAAAAAGGGCACTGTGACGCACAATTATCAGTTAATGCTAATTACGGCATTATAAAAAACGCCAAACTTTTTTCTGCTTTTATGCAAGAAGTCTAGTCCATATATTCCTCCCACTTTTCCGTGACTTTTCTTACTATTTCCTCACTCATTTTAATTTTCTTTCCCCATTCTCGTTTGGTTTCAGGCGGGATTTTATTTGTCGCATCAAATCCCATTTTACCTCCAAGTCCACTTTCAGGGGAAGCAAAGTCTAAATAATCAATAGGTACACTTTCTATCATGATTGTATCACGCACAGGGTCCATCCTCGTTGACATTGCCCACATTACTTCCTTCCAATCACGTACATTTATATCATTATCAACAACGATAATAAACTTCGTGTATAAAAACTGCTTTAGAAAAGAAAGTATGCCCATAACAATTCTTTTTGCCTGCCCTGGATAGGATTTTTTTATCGACACTATCGCTATTCTATATGAGCAACCTTCCGGTGGCAGATAAAAGTCCACTATCTCTGGAAATTGATTGATAAGAATGGGCACAAAAATTTCATTGAGTGCTTCACCAAGAATCGATGGTTCATCAGGTGGCTTGCCAGTGAAAGTGCTAAGATATATCGGGTTTTTACGCATAGTAATTGCAGTAATATTAAATTCTGGAAATTGCTCAACAGAATTATAGTAGCCAGTGTGGTCTCCATATGGTCCCTCATCTTGATATCTATCCAAACTCACATAGCCTTCCAGAACGATTTCCGCGTGAGCTGGCACTTGAAGTGGAATAGTCTTACAATTTACAAGTTCAAGCGGCTTCTTTCGCAGCAGTCCAGCAAATTGGTATTCTGACAATGTTTCTGGCACTGGAGTTACCGCAGCAATAATCGTTGCAGGATCACTACCGATCACAGCAGCAGCAGGAAATTTCATATTTCTGCCTTCTTCCTTCCAACGCTTATGGTGAGTTGCGCCACCCCTGTGTGCAAGCCAACGCATTAGTGTTGTTTTTTTATCTATAACCTGCATACGATATATTCCAAGATTAAAATTATCTTGCTTTTCTTTCGTGGGTCCTTTCGTTACCACAATTGGCCAGGTGATAAGTGGTGCAGGTTCATTTGGCCAGCATGTTTGAATGGGCAGTAGACTTAGGTCCACTTCATCTCCGGTTAGCACTACCTCTTGACATGGAGCCTTGCTCACGACTTTACTTCGCATCGATAACACGACTTTCAACAAAGGAAACATTTTTATAGCATCCTTAAAGTTTTTTGGCGGCTCAGGTGATTGCAAAAATGCTAAAAGTTTACCAAGATCTCTTAGTTCATCAGGGTTTATGTTCAACCCCAATGCAATCCTCTTAATAGTACCAAATAAATTCACCAAAACTGGAATCGAATTTTTGCCATTTTCTGTGATAACATTTTCAAAAATGATCGCTGGCCCTTTGCTTGACAAAACTCTGCGATGAATTTCTGTCATTTCAAGAACTGTTGAAACTTCCTCCTTAATCCTAATCAGATCTTTTTTTTCTTCTAAGGCTTTGATGAAGTCACGTAAGTTGTTGTACATATTCCAGTTTTTAAAATTTTAAGTTTACATTTAGTTTTCAAGCACTTTATTGAAATTTGACCTATGCACTACTTTCCTGCCTAGCGAGCTTTCAGTTAATTTGAGATCAAATCCTCATATTGCTTACTAAGTTTGTATTTCCTTCCTCTATTGGAAAAATCTACAATCTTGATAAACCCCATTTCCACCCACTTTTTACAAAGTTGCGCACTGGTACGAGGCTTAAAATTAAATAGTTCGCCAACCTGACTAGCTGTAATAGCGGAAAACTCCTGGAAGAGCTCAAGAGCTTTGCGTTGTTTAGGATCAAGCTTACGTATAAGATCAGTCTGATCAGCGTGGTATTCTTCTTTATTTATACGTTGTAAAACGTTCTCAAATGAATTTGCCATACCTTCTACGAAATACTCCACCCACTTAGTAATATCTGCTTCAGCTCGTCCCATGTAATAGTTGTGCGATGGACCTATACTGATTGCTTCATAATACGCTCCTAGATTCTTAGCATAATATTCTTCCAATGAATAAAGTCCTTTTAGGTCATACCCACCAAGGTGTAAAATTAATGTAGTCAACAATCTTGCAGTACGACCATTACCGTCATAGTAAGGGTGAATTGTTACAAATTGATAATGCGCAATACCTGCAATAATTGGGCAAGGCACTTGCTCACTGTTACGAATCCAATCAATCATACTGCTCATGAGCTTTGGTACATCCTTTGCTTCAGGTGGCATATAAATTATTGCACGTGTAAGACTATCGCGGATAACATTTTGACCATCACGATAAGGTGTTGATTTTATTTTAGATTTTCCACTTGCTATTACTAGAGCATGTAGTGTTTGAACAGCTTTCTCAGTAATGGGTATTCTCCTTGCTGCCCATTGTTCAACTTGAGTTAAAGCTGCATAATATCCTTTAACCTCATTTTCATCTCTCCTATATTTTGGAAAGTGGCTTTTACCACTTAAAACCTCTTCAATCTGTTTAGGTTCAAGTCGATTTCCTTCAATCATAGTAGAATAGTGTGTGGTATAAAGCCGTGCAGTTTCACGAAGGGACGAGAGCATCGATACAGTGAGTGGCAAATGTAACACTTTTTCTTTTGCTGCTTCAATCTTCATAAGGCAATTAGCAATTTTAGAAGTAATCGTATAATTTGGCATCGGCATAATATCTGCATTACATTACTTCTATATTATGCTGATAAAATGCAGATAATACAACATTTACACGACGCCGACCATAAACAGCAATAAATTCGGCTGATTGAGAAAGAAGTTTGTCTTGTAGAATAGCTATTTCTTTTTCTCTGCCAATTATTGGTTCACTCATATGTTTATTCCACGGAAAATTATACACAGCGGAATAAAATTATCAACTTTGTTTTACCGCCGTATTTACAGCGTGGCGGTAAAAGATAGAGCATCTCATAATTGGCTATTCTGGGGGTAGTTTGGTCACCTACATTATCAAGTCTTCTGATGAACTTTGTGACAATATACCTAATCATTGTACGTAAAGTTTGTATTCGAGGCAAAACTGACTATAAAATACACTTGATATAAATGTTTTTATATATTAACATTAGATGCTTCTTTTAATATACAGATAAATGTGTACTAAAAGTTTTATGTTGTAGGTTTTTAAATAAATTGTATGTCTAGAATATCGTTTTTATTAATTTTAATAATAGCAATAGCAAGCTTGCCGATAATAAACAATTGGCTTTCAAATCGCAGCCAAATGCTAAACGATGATTATATAGGTGAGAAATTAGATAATTATATAAGCAGAAATTTTGATAAGATCGTAAAAACTCTCAAAGAGGAGTCGATTAAAAGTAGTTACGCTGCTCGAGATAATGTAACCAAAAGTAAAATTTCACAATACAAGGATCAAATATTTGACCTTACTTATCCTTACTCCGGAAATGAAAATAGTAGTGTTATAGCTGTAGGCTTCCTTGACTATTCTTGTGGACATTGCAAAGCTATAAAGAATGATATAAAGCAGTTAATTAACGACGGCAAAATTAAGTATATCTTTAGGGATGCTCCAATACTTGGTAACGCTTCTTTAAAGGCAGCAAAAAGTGCTTTAGCTGTCTATTTTCTCGATAAAGAAAAATATTTCGATTTTCACCATGCTGCTTTAAGTCACAAAGGAGAATTTTCAGACGAAAGCATATTGGATATAGTGAAAAACATAGGGATTGATGAGGACGATTTTAATGATTCCATAAAAGATAACGCGGACAAAATTGAGCAAATGATAAACAACAGTAAGCTTCTAGTAAGAGATTTGGGAGTAGGTGGTACACCTTTTTTAATAATTGGAGATAGCCTGTTTGTAGGAGCAACTGATTTGAATGTATTACGCAAAAAAGTAGATGAATTAAGTCACAAGCAAGGCTAGTTACAGTTTGCCATAAAATTTTATTTTTTTGCTTGACAACTCAAATGAACCTGAGTATAGTAACTGTGGGTGTGACAGCAGTTTAACTCAGTAGTCTCATCCACTTTCCATAGCGTCATTTATAGCATTTCTCATAATAGTCCGAATAGGTCATAGGAAGGCAGAATCAACAGCACGACGAAAGGATTCGAATAGAGGAATGTTTTTCCTGGCTCTGTTTTTTATAGCAAACCAATGATGCTCAATTTTGTTAAAATCTGGAGAATAAGGCGGCAGATACAAAATTTCTGCACCGACTCCTTTAGCGAGCTTGATAAGCTTATCAGACTTATGAAAAGTAGCATTATCAAGAATGACAGTTTGTCCAGGTTCTAAGATCGGTGCCAAAAATTGCTCAAACCATCCATTAAAAATATCCATATTACAGTGGCCTTCAAATGTTAATGGAGCAACTATCTTTCTTCTACTTAAGGCTGCAACCATGCTGATTCGTTGAGTTTTTTTTCCAGATTTTAGGGCATAAAATCGCTGTCCTTTCTGGCAATACCCATATGGATAGTCCTCCGTGTTATCAATCCCAGACTCATCTATATACACTAAGTTTTCTGGTTCTTTTGTTGCTATAATTTTTAAGAATTCAGCACGTTTTTCTTCGTTCCTTTCCTTGTATCCATATGTCTTTTTTTGCGCGTAAATCCAATTTTTCTGAGAGCTCGGTGGATCGTTTGGATACTAACGTTGCCCCAAAGTTTAGCCATTTCCGACAGAGTTTTTCTACCGTGTTTTTTAGCAAATTCGATAAACTTATTCCAGTCGATAATTTTCTGATTGTAACCTCCATTACCGAGTTTTTTTGACTGAAAGTCGCCTGTTTCTTTTTTTCTTTGCTGCCACTCCCACAAAGTAGTTCGTCCAATTTTAAATCTTGCTGCCACTGCTTCTCTGCTTTCCCCTTCGTCTAGTGCTTCCATTGCTTTTTTTCTTAAATCATAACTATATGCTGCCGGCATCCAACCTCCTTATCGCCATCTATCCTTAATCTTATCATATCCGGACTTCTGTGGAAAGAGCTATACTATGTGAAACGCTTTCAAATTACAACATTTTCTTCAACCAAACTATTTTACTTTCACAGGAGGGTATATGTCATTCACAGAAATTAGATTTCCAGAAAATATATCTTATGGTTCCACTGGAGGACCGGAATTTTCCACTGACGTTGTAACAACTCACAATGGTTGTGAACAGCGCAACATCAATTGGTCTCATGCACGCACTAGATACAACATAGCTTACGGGGTCAGATCAAACGAGCAGCTACTAGAACTAATAACATTTTTTCATGCACGAAAAGGTAAAGCAATAGGGTTTCGTTTTAAGGATTGGTCGGATTTTATAGCCATCAACCAAGAGATTGGTATAGGAGATAACAAAAAAACGACTTTTCAGCTAATCAAAACTTATGTAAGTGGGGAAGATAAGCATATACGTATGATCAAAAAGCCAGTACATGGGACAGTAAAGATTTATTTAAATGGTAAAGAAGAGAGTGAATATTCAGTAAATTATTCAACGGGAGAAATAACATTCATGAAACCGCCAGTAAAAGATGCAATAATCACTGCGAGCTTCGAATTTGATGTGCCCGTACGCTTTGATACAGATTACTTAAACGCTTCGATTGATGACTATGGAAGCAATAGCTGGAATAATATCCCCTTGGTGGAAGTGAAATTTTAGTTATAAGCGAGCATAGATCCACATCATAGTAGGGCTACTAGTCTACCATAAATTGAAAAATTAAGCACCACTGAGGCTCTATACCTAAATGAGCCTCAGTATATGCAATTATTTTAAACTTTATCACCAGCTATATACTACAATGTTGCTGAGCTTTGCTAACATTTACACTTGAAGCTTGGGGAGATTCTAACTCAGTGCTTTTTTCTTCCTGCAAAATAGAAAGCTTCAACAACTCCTTTAGAGTTGATTTTGCAAGTGTTGTATCATCTTTGTTTAAGATGTAGTCTAGCATGTTGTTTTTCTGTAAGAGATTAACAAAATATCTATCTCCCTCATTAAGAACCTCTATCTTGTTAATACAAGATAATACTAAATCCGAATTCTTTGTTGCTAAAATTCCATTCAAAAAGATATCTAATTTTGTTTTATCTTCAGTTAAGTCTTCAGCTAACCTATTTCTGATATTCTCATTGTCAAACACAATGTACTCGAGGTACGAGGAAGGCTCAATAAGTATAAAGTCCTCTAAAGGTACTAGTTCTAAACAGTTGTCAGCATAAGCAAATATTCCACACTCAGTAATACGCCCTCTTCTTCTCACAACACAGCACTTGGGAAGACCATGATACATTGATAACAAAGAAAAAAGACGTATTATACTTGTACCTCTATCTTTCATTTCCTCGAAAAGCTTCCTATCATTTATTAATTTGTGCAAAATGTAATCCATAGCAGGACCTGATTTGCGGAAACGAAAAATATTATTCTCTTCAAAAATGGCCTCAGCTAATTCGATAGATTCTTTATCCTCATCTACAAAAGCTTTTTCATTTCTATTTAGAGGTTGTCCGGAAACAAGTAAAAGGCTATAATATCTGAAATTTTAGTACGTGGTAAAGATGAGAAAAAAGTATCCAACAGATCTAAGCGAAAGGGAATGGGCAAGAATAGAAAAACACTTCAGAGTATCATACAAGAAAGGAGGAAGGCCGCAAAAGTATAGCAAAAAAGAAATATTAGAAGCAATTTTCTATGTATTGCGTACAGGGTGTCAATGGCGGTATTTACCAAATGATTTTCCGCTATGGAAGACTGTGTATGAGCAGTTCAGGCAATGGAAGAAGCAGGGAATTTTTGAGAAAATGAATTATGAAATTACAAAATATAGTAGAAGAAAAATAGGAAGGAATGAGCAGCCGAGTGCCTGTATAGTAGATAGTCAATCTGTAAAGACTACAGAAAAGGGGGGATCAAAGGCTATGATGGAAGTAAAAAAGTAAAGGGTAGAAAAAGGCATATAATTACAGACACTCAGGGTTTTATACTAGGTTGTTACGTAGGCGCTGCTAACGAAAATGATAGAGATGGTATTAAAATAGCATTAAACAATATGAGAACAAAATATACTAAAGTTAAAAAAATGTGGGCTGACATGGGATACCAAGGAAGAAATTTAAAGAATCACATAAAGGAAGAATATGACATAGATATTGAAATTGTTAAAAGGCCTCCATGTAGATTTTGGGTGCACAAAGATACGCCACCTGAGCTACTACCAACAAGAGAACAAGGGTTTAAAGTACAGCCAAGAAGATGGGTTGTAGAAAGGACTTTTGCTTGGGTTAATAGGAATAGAAGGCTATCGAAGGAGTATGATTTACTCACAACATCCACTGAGAATTTCATATACCTAGCTATGAGTAGGGTTATGTTAAAGAGGGAATATGCTTGAATTTACTAGTTTCCAGACAACCTCTAACTGTATGATCTCAGCTTTGCTATCTCTGCGTAGACCAGTTCTCCTTATTAACATCTCAAATATTTTTGTATTCATATATATCCTATATTAATTAAAGTAAATATTAATAATGTTTACTTTTTAAATAAAAATAAATGAAAATTTTAATAAAAATTAAATTTTTTTTAATAGAATAAAAATCTTTTATATTTGCTTGAGTACCAAAAGGGCTTTATTGGTGTAATGCGTTTTCTATTGCGCCTGGCTGCAGTGCCCAGCGTCAA
Source organism: Wolbachia endosymbiont (group A) of Ischnus inquisitorius (assembly GCF_964026985.1). Taxonomy (NCBI): domain Bacteria; kingdom Pseudomonadati; phylum Pseudomonadota; class Alphaproteobacteria; order Rickettsiales; family Anaplasmataceae; genus Wolbachia; species Wolbachia endosymbiont (group A) of Ischnus inquisitorius. The sequence goes on from NZ_OZ034715.1 coordinate 218,467, forward strand.
GATCTGATGAACAATGTTCGCTTGCCAGCTTTCGCTTCAATATTTGCACAATTGTGCTAGATCCCCTGCATAACCTGCTTTAAAATCTCCTCCTGCTGCTGAGTGTGAACACTAACATAACCACATGCAGGAGATGCAGCAGCAGGTCTTGCGATACACTTAGGTCTTTTTGCTTGGATATCGAGATTAGATAACACTTCTTCTATCAATGGGTTGACAAAAAACCATCCTCCCATATTTTTTGGTTCTTCTTGACACCATATAATTTCAGCGTTTTTGTACTTTTCAAGTTCATTACTTAGTTTATCTGCAGGAAAAGGATAGAATTGCTCCAAACGTATTACTGCTATATCGTTTATTTTTTGTGCTTCACATATGTCGTAATAAACTTTACCACTGCATATTACAACTTTACGTATTTTATCATTCGAAACTAAACCTGTTCTACATTCTGGAATTACTGTGAGGAATTTTCCTTCAAAATCAGATAGGTTAGATACTGCTCTTTTGTGGCGCAGTAGCGATTTAGGTGTAAACACTACCAGAGGCTTACGAAAGTCTCTATGCATTTGTCTGCGTAAGACATGGAAGTAATTCGCCGGAGTGGAACAATTAACTACCTGCATATTATCCTCTGCGCAGAGTTGCAAAAATCTCTCTATACGTGCGGAGCTATGCTCAGGTCCCTGTCCTTCATAACCATGAGGCAGCAATAAAACTAGACCGCTTGATCGCAACCACTTTGTTTCTGCAGATGCGATAAACTGGTCGATCATAATTTGCGCACCGTTTGCAAAATCACCAAATTGTCCTTCCCAGAGCACCAGTGAATACGGAGAATCAAGACTATATCCATATTCAAAGCCCATTACAGCATACTCAGATAGTGCGCTATCTATGACCTCAAAGTGAGCTTGCTTTTCATTTATATTGTTTAGCGGAATAAATGCTTCTTCTGTTACCTGATCAACAAGCCTTGAATGACGGTGCGAGAAAGTTCCACGACTAGAGTCTTGTCCTGATAAACGCACTCCTATTCTTTCTGTGAGCAGTGATGCAAACGCAAGACTTTCGGCAGTTGCCCAGTCTATATTACTACCAAAATTTATGCTGTCTATTCTGCCATCGAGTATTTTTCTAACCTTATTGTTAATGTTAAAGTTACTTGGGATATTGCTATTTATACGCACACCTAATTTTTTCAGCTCATCTGGCGGAACACCAGAATCCGTGTAGTATTCGCTCAAATCGTTCAGCTTTGCTCTTCTTAATTTTGACCATACTCCACCGAACCAGTCAGCTTTTTTTGGAGTGTAAGCCGCTGATTCAGCAAGACTTTTATCTAATTTTGCCCTGAATTCACTGCGCAATTTATTTACTTCATCGCCATCTAATACTTTCTCTGCAGTCAATTTTTCTTCATACAATGTTCCAGGAGTTTTATGCTTTGATATCGCCTTATACATAAGTGGCTGAGTGAAATTCGGTTCATCACCTTCATTATGGCCATATTTGCGGTAGCACATTATGTCAATTACTACGTCCTTTTTAAATTTCTGCCTATATTCCATCGCCAGACTTGTAGCAAAACTCACAGCTTCCGGGTTATCTCCATTGACGTGAAACACTGGAGCTTCTATTGATTTTGCTATATCAGTGCAATAAAAAGAGGATCGTGCGCAACATGGGTTAGCAGTAAAACCAACTTGGTTATTAATGACAATGTGCACAATGCCATCCACTTTATGGCCTTCAATATTGCTTAAGGTTAAAGTTTCAGCAACCACTCCTTGACCGATGAAAGCCGCATCACCATGAATTGATATGCCAAGCACAGATCTTATATTCTGTTTTGCTCTTATTCTTCCAGCCAAAACCGGATTTACCGCTTCAAGGTGAGATGGATTAGGGCATAAACTTAAATGTATTTTTTTGCCACCTGAAAGTGCTCGATCAGAAGAGTAACCAAGGTGATATTTAACATCACCGGACACCTCAAGACCACTTGGGTGTGCAAGATTGCCTTGAAATTCAGACAGCATTGCCGCATATTCTTTCCCCATCACTTTGGTTAGAACATTGAGTCGTCCGCGGTGAGCCATGCCAAGGACTATTTCTTCAATACCAAAAACCGTAGAATCACTAATGATTTTTTCAATTGCAACGATAGCTGATTCTCCACCTTCAATAGAAAAGCGTTTATATCCAGGAAATTTCATATGGAGAAATTGCTCGAACATCTCAGATTCGATCAAGTGCCTCAGTATTTCCTTTTTATCTTGTGAACTCAGCGTATAGGTTTGATTTTCGATCTTTTCCTGCAGCCACATCCTCTCCTCATAAGAGGAGATATGCATAAATTCAAAACCGATGTTCTTGCAGTAAATATCTCTATAGATTCCAGCGTCACTTGCCGGATATAGATTCGAATATTTCTGATAATCTACTTCCTTATTCACATTGGGTAATAACGGATTAAGATCCGCAAAAAAATGACCGTAAGATCTGAAAAAATTTGCTAAACTAGAAACTGAATCATCCACCTTAGTTACATGTTGTGCACCGCAGGTCTCCGCTTTATTAACTTCTAAATTGCTTGAAAAAATTCTATACCAATCCTCCCCGATTGATTTATCACCCTGCAAATAACGGCTATACATTTCTTCCACAAATTCTGCATTATCACCATAAAGGCAGCTTAAACTCGACATAATCACTATAAAAAGTATCAAATACTTATAAGTATAACTTAAGTTTTTTAAAAAAGAACTTTTTTAGTTTCTATACGTCATACCGCCGCGGTATCTCTTAACATAGATCCCGCTAACACGTAGCGGGATGACGATTGTCAGGTTGTCATTCCAGCGCGTGACGCTGGAATCCAGTTTTTATTTGCAGCCTACTTGACTCGAAGCTAAGTTTTCTGGATCCAAATAGTCAAGGCACTGGGATGACAAAAAAAGGAGCACTGGAATGACAAAGCTATAGGTTGCAAGCGAGACGTCATACCGCCGCGGCGCTAACAAGAGATCCCGCTAACACGTAGCGGGATGACGAATTACTATGCCGCCGCAAACCGTCATACCGCGATTCATTCGCGGTATCTCTTAACATAGATCCCCTACTTAACTGTCATACCTTAACATAGATCCCGCTAACACGTAGCGGGATGACGGTTGTCGTTTAGCTATAAACATTAAGAAATTTACTAAGCGAAAAAAAAGGCAAAAGAAGCCCCGTGGTGGTTGGCTATTTACCATGTACTAAAATATCGGCGTTTTTTTTATTCTAAAACGCTTGATTAAGAGCGATTTAGCTGCTTTTAACTTGCAACTAACCTACACCGCAAGTGTTTAAGAAATTTACCAAGCAGGAAAAAAGGCAAAGAAACCCTAGGGTAGCTAGTATTCAAATTCTCCCTTGTCAATTTGACGTTTTTTGCTGTCTTAAACGCTTTGTAAGCGCGTTTCGGCTTATATAGGTAAAAACCCAGAAATTTTTAAAGACATGCGATGCACGTAGTGCGAAAAATTAAATATGAGACGCCAAATACCCTAAGTTTTTTGTCATTAACCTGCACAGATCGCGAAGATAAATAAATAGCTTCAGTTTCATGATAAAGGGGCTGACGGAGTTTGTCAAGGAAGTTTTTTCGTTTCTATGAGCTACTTGGATGACGAGAAAGGAGCACTTACATATTTATGGCAACCTCATTACCTACGCTCAAAAAGTTTTTCAATATCACTGAGTTTCATTTCTATATAAGTTGGTCTTCCGTGGTTGCATTGCCCGGAATATGGGGTTTTTTCCATTTGTCTCAGCAGCTCATTCATTTCATCTAACCTCATTTTTCTACCCGCTCTAATTGATCCATGACAAGCGATAGTGGCCAATATTTTGTTCACTTTATCTTCTACTGGCAATGTATCTTCTATTTCCGTTAATCTATCAATTATGTTAATTAGCATCTCTTTCACATCTATTGTGCCCAAGATTGCAGGGATTTCTTTTACTATCACTTTATTCTCTGATTTGATTTCAATATCAAAACCCATTTCAAATAACTTATCTTTATAGATTTCAATCATCTCCATTCCAGCCTGATCTTTAATTTCAACCGTTTCAGGAAGAAGCAGTTTTTGTCTTTTTATACTTGATTTTTGTTTTAAGCATTCATATACTAGTCTTTCATGGGCTGCATGCTGATCGACTATAATCAATTTGTCCCTTACCTCTGCAATAATATAAGTATTATAGACCTGACAGCGTGCAAACCCGAGCGGGTGGCTCTCTATCAAATCAACTTGCTCTAACACCTTTTTTTCCAGAACCATAGTCTCCGCTTGTGATGGAAATTTCTGTATGCCGGTATAATCAAACGATTTTGACTGTTCTGATAAGCCTTTTGCTTTTTCATTTGGAGAAGCAAATTCTTTTATTAGTTGATTTTTAAAAGGACTTGGTCTTTTTTCATAAAATTCTTTTTGAACATTAGGTTTATCAAAAGGATCCGGCAATGTTGAATCCATTTTCTGGTCATGCGCTGGAAAAGTGCCTATCCTTCTTGACAATGCTTTAATTAATCCTCTTGTCATTATCTCATATATGAGCTTCTTATTCTGAAACCTTACTTCTGACTTATTTGGATGCACATTTACATCTACTTGATCATAAGGTATCTCTAAATGTAACGCTGCAAAAGGATACCTATCGCTTGGAATAAAATCATGATATGCATACCTAACTGCGCCAATAAGTAGATTATCTTTGATTGGCCTTCCATTAACAAACGTATAGATCTGAGTGGACTTACCACGATTGACGGTCGGCTTACAGATGTGTCCCGTAAGTTTAATGTCGTCTTCTTCTTCATTGATCTCCAAAGAATTGCCCTGAAATTCTTCTTCTACTTCACACAATCTATGAAATAACGAAGTCTGCTTAGCGTATTTTAAGAGCTTTTTATTACCTGAAGTGAGAGTAAACCCTATATGATAGTTAATCATTGCTAGGTTGTTTACAATATCAACAATGCTTTGAGTTTCTGCTCTTTCGGTTTTTAGAAATTTTAGTCTATTTGGAGTGGCAAAAAACAAATCTCGTACTTCAATATGTGTCCCTTGTGATAAAGGGTAAGGAGTTAGCTCCCCTATTTTCTCTCCACCCTCATAACTTATAGACCATGCTTCATTTGCTTCTCTTGCCTTAGACGATAATTTTATCCTACTTACTGCTGCTATTGAAGGCAGAGCTTCTCCTCTAAAGCCAAGATGCTTGATTTCTATTAATTCACTATCGCTCAATTTTGAAGTAGCATGGCGCATAAACGCAAGTTCTAAATCGTTTTTTTCTACTCCGTTACCATCATCTGTCACAATAATAAGGTTACGCCCACCACTTTCTATTTTGATCTCTATTTCTAAACTTCCAGCATCTATTGCATTTTCCACTAATTCCTTTACTACACTTGCTGGCCTTTCTATCACCTCCCCCGCTGCTATACGGTTTATGGTTTTTGTGTCTAAAAGAGTTATTGCCATAGATTTATTATGAAACTGGTTTTTCTTTTACTTCTTTGGTCTGTTTCTCTCTCCACTTTTTTAACCTACCTGCAATTTCACTGTTGGAAATTGACAATATAGATATGGCAGTAATGGCAGCATTATATGCTCCATTTTCTCCTATAGACATGGTTGCAACTGGGACACCCTTTGGCATTTGAACTATAGAGAGTAGACTGTCCAGCCCATTTAATTGTTTACTATGCACAGGAACGCCGATAACTGGTAAACAAGTTAGTGACGCAACCATACCAGGTAAATGAGCTGCACCTCCTGCACCAGCTATAATAACCTTAAAACCTTCTTCTTGTGCAGATTTAGCAAAATTGAAGAGCCTTTCTGGTGTTCTATGTGCAGATATTATGAATATATCATGTGAAACTTCTAATGCTTTTAACATATCAACAGTATGGACCATAGTGGTGTAATCTGACTCACTTCCCATAATAACAGCAACATCTTTTTTTATTTTTGTCATATTCAACACAATTTTACTTACTAACTAAATAATGTTCCAGCTAAAAAGCAACAAATATTTAAATTATATTATAAATATAATATATAGAATTCTTGTTAAAATAGAAATTTTAAAAATTTAAATAAATATCTATGTTAAGATATAGAGATATAAACTTCTTATGTAAGATAAATTTATAAAATAATTATTTTTGTATTTCAAGCTTTGTAATCTTAGCTTGTTCTTTCTATAAATGGTTTTTTCAGATAGACTGATGGTAAAATGGTAATTTAAAATTACTAGAAATTTGATAAAAATATTAATATATAATCAACTTAAAGTTTTAAATATTGATATCATATAATTATTGACAAGTTACATGATATTAATATCTTGGTATATTAAATATTATGTTATAATATTTAATAAAGTTAATTGATATGTGAGTGTAAGAATTATGGAAATAATATCGTTAAATAACTTAGACAGTGCAGGAATAAAAACAAAGTTGCTTTATATAATAAATAAAATTATAGAAAAAAATGCTTGGACTCAGGCTTTTGCAGCTGAGAAACTTGGTATTGATCAGCCAAAGGTATCGCAAATTAAAAATGGTAAAATAGATGGTTTTTCTTTAGAGCGATTGTTAGGATTTCTAAAAAAACTTGATCATGAGATAACAATCACGATGACAGAAAGCCAAGAAATAAAATCTGAGGCAGAAAAAGTAAAACATGAAGTTGAATCGCAATAGATACAAAATTGACAACTTGTTTTTTGTGATATAGTATAAAATTTATTAAGGTAGTATCTTATGGCTGAGTCTATTGTAGAAAAGTGTATAGAACGGGTAAGTAACCGTTTCAAATTGGTTCTGTTGGCAAGTCAAAGAACACATGATTTAAATACAGGGGCAAGTAATCCAATTCAAGCAGCTAAGTTTAAAGGTCATAAAAATACCATAGTTTCCTTACATGAAATAGCAGGAAAACAGGTGGATACTCATGAGCTGTTTAGCCTTTTGGTAGGTAGATGCAAGGAATACATGAAAGGAAATATGAATAATGTTTACAGCAGTAATACAAGTAAGCTAGCGAATTTATTAAATTTTTCTGATAACACAGATCTTGATGTAAGTCAAGAAAGCCAAGATTATGAAGTGGATGGTGAAATAGATGATGAAATAAATGATCAAGATGGCGATGAAGAAGTATCCGTTTAGAAATCTACTGAAGTTACATAGTCTTTAAATGATTTGCATTGCTATCTATACACTGTTGTTCTGTATGAGTGTAATGTTGTGTTGCATAGTGTCTAAGTCAAATGATGTGTACAATAAGGTTTTAGCGTTCAATAATTTCTCAACGCAAGTAGTTGTACTTATAACAGCAATATCAATCATTCTGAATAATTTTTTTTTAATTGATATAGCATTGTTGTATGCTAGCGTTAGCTTTATATCAACTATAGCACTAATGAGATTAATGTTGTTTTGATAATTTATGATAGGATCCATTTTCATATTTTTAGGTATTTGTTTGATAATTATTTCAAATATAGGGGTGATCAGATTTCCTGATTTCTATACTAGGTTACATGCAGCAGGTATTACAGATTCTAGCGGTGCAACGTTATTGTTAATTGGTTTTGCTTTGCAGAATGGATTTTCAATCAATACTGTTAAAATAGTATTATTAATTTTTATAATATGGGTAGCTAACTCAACTAATAGCTATATTTTAGCGCGCACTCATTATAAAGTTAAGAAAAAAACTGTTAAAGAAGGCTAAGGTGTTAGAAATATTAAATGTAGTGTTACTTTTGTTGTTACTAACAGTTACGGTTTTTATAGTTTTCTCGCGACATTTAGTCGTAAGTGCTGTTCTAATGTGTGTATTTAGTTCACTGATTGCGCTTATATACTTAATTATGAATGCACCTGATGTTGCAATTACTGAAGCTTCTGTTGGTGCGGGGCTCAGTACAGTTTTTACGTTTGCAGCACTCTCCTTGATAAAGAATCATAAAGTAAATCTATCTCATAACCCTATAACGCTTTTTTTTATGTTATTTCTGGCTGTATGTTTGTCATATTTTATGATTCAATTGCCAGATTTTGGCAGCCACAATGCTCCGATCCACTTGCATGTTGCTCCTTATTATGTGGAAAATACCGAAAAAGCTACCGGTATTCCTAATATAGTGACAGCTATTTTGGCAAGCTTTCGTGGTTATGACACGTTTGGAGAAACTATAGTAGTTTTTACTGCTGCGCTTTGTATAACGTTGATATTAAAAGAAGAAAAAGAAAATGATTAAAGATCCGATATTAAATGCAGTAACATTTTTGATGATACCTTTTATCATTTTATTTGGTTTATACATACAATTTCACGGTGATTACACTCCGGGTGGAGGTTTTCAAGCAGGAATAATTATTGCCTCCGGGATAATATTATATTCAATGCTATTTGGTGTATCTACAACTCTAAAAGCAATACCTTATTCTGTGATTAGATTGACTAACGTGTTAGGTATTTTAATTTATGGAGGAACGGGCGTTGCAACAACTTTACTTGGCCAAAATTTTTTATCTTATGATATCTTGTTAACCAATAATAGAACCGGTCAAAAATTAGGTATTTTTTTGGTGGAATTAGGTGTAGCATTTACTGTCTGCTCCTCTATGTTAATTATATATATAAATTTTGCTCGTAGGAAAAAACAATGACTTTATATAATTATACGATTATTATTGTATTAATGGTGCTAGGTTTATATATTATTATAAACGATAAAAATTTAATCAAGAAAATGATAGGGGTAAGCGTCTTCCAAGCATCTGTTTTGCTATTTTACATATCTCTAGGATATATAAAAAGTTCCTTGCCTCCTATATTGGTTTCAAATTTTTATTCATATAGCAATCCTATACCCCATGTTTTAATGCTTACTGCTATAGTGGTTGGAATTGCAACATTTTCAGTTGGATTATCCATAGCAGTAAAAATGGAAGAAAAGTATGGAACAATCGATTAAGACAAGTGTACATAAATTAACAGTATCTTAAACTATATGAAGTAACAAATAGCCACAAGTTAAAAGTAAAATTATAGACTTGCTCGTTGTAAGTTTGTTTGTTAATAAGAAATAAAATTATAAACTATAAAGGTAATGATGTCAACTATTAATGATGCAGAAGATAAGAAAAAAATTATCAAAGATCTGGTAACTAAGAGTATAAAAAAGGGTGGTTTTATCACCTTTGATGATATAAATGATAAATTATCAGATGAAAATTTTTCGTCTGACTTTATAGATGATGCTATATCTTTATTGCAGGATTCCGGAATTAATGTGCTTGAAAGTAGCGAAGATGAAGAAGATATTCCTTCCAACAGTGATGATAGTAAACTTGATGATGATGACACATCGCCAAATGTTACTGCAACTTTAGTACAAAATGATGATCCAGTGAGGATTTATTTACAAGACATGAGCTCCGTAAAGCTTTTATCAAGGGCAGATGAAATCGAGATAGCAAAAAAAATTGAATCTGAAAAGCATAACATGTTACGTGCAATAATTGAAACATCAGTAACATTAAAGGTGATAAAAGTATGGCGTGATGATTTAAGTAATGGAGCTCTCTTACTGAGAGAAATTATAGATCTGGATGCAATTTATAACTCTGATTTTAATGTGGTACCCAAAGAAGAAAGTGAAGAGAGTGAAGAAAGTGCTGAAGATGTTGAGGATTCTGAGGATGTTTCTGAAGATGCTGAGTACTGTAGTGATGATGAGAAAGATAGTAAAAAAAGTGATGATGAGAAAGACGGTAATAATGAAGATATAAGTTCAGTCAATTTAAATGTTTCTATTCTTGAAATGGAAAGTGACTTATTGCCAAAGGTCATAGTTGCATTGGATGAGATAATTACTTTAACAAATGAAGCGTTGATATTAAGAAAAAATTCTAAAAATTTCTCTAATGAGCTAGAAAATTTGTATAATCAAATATGGTCTATAGCATTACAAATTAAGTTAAGTGATGCTGCTGTTGCCAGAATTACACAAGAACTTTATAAGATAAATAGATCCATTACGCTTGAAGAGGCTAATCTTATTGCTGAGGCTAGAAAATACGATATCGATAGAGAAAGTTTCTATAAAGTTTATGATGACGTGCTTTTAAAGCACGAATTGAAAAAGATAAGTCTTTTAAAGATCAATGAAAATCAGTCCTCTTTTACAGGTGAATTAAAAAACAAATTTTTAAGGTTTATAGACGATAACTCTGAACATATAGCTAGTACCTTGAACGGTATTAAGCAGCATATACAGGAAGATAACGTACAAGAATTTAAGGAGCTAATCAAGAGAATACAAAAACACGAACGAGAAGTCTCTGAAGCAAAGCAAGAAATGATTAAGGCTAACTTAAGGCTAGTAGTTTCCATTGCTAAGAAGTATTCAAAAAGAGGCCTTGATCTGCTTGATTTGATACAAGAAGGCAATATTGGTCTTATGAAGGCCGTGGATAAGTTTGATTACAAACGTGGATATAAATTTTCAACTTATGGCACTTGGTGGGTAAGACAATCAATCACTAGAGCAATACCTGAGCAGTCTAAAGTAGTTAGAATACCAGTTCATATGGTGGAAATTATCAGTAAAATCAACAGAGCATTAAGAAAGATGACTCATGAGATGGGAAGAGAGCCGACGTTAGAGGAATTGAGTGTAGAACTGACAATGCCACTGGAAAGAATACGCAAAGTTATGAAAATAGCAAGGGATCCAGTAAGTCTTGAAGCTCCAACAGGAAAAGATGATAGTAGTACCTTTGGTGATTGTATAGAAGACAAGCGAGTCTCCAGGCCAGAGGATGCTGCAATACTTGCTGACTTGCGTGGCATTACAACCAATGTTCTTGCAACTTTAACACCAAAGGAAGAAAGAATTTTAAGAATGCGTTTTGGCCTTGGTAAAGATGGGAAGGAACATACCTTAGAAGAAGTAGGAAAAATTTTTAATGTAACACGTGAGAGAATTAGGCAAATAGAGGCAAAAGCACTGCGCAAGTTGAAACATCCAAGCCGTGCTAGAAAACTTAGAGGGTTCTTTTAAGTATACGTGTCAAGTTAAGAAGAAGCTGATTTTGTCCGGAAAAAGTGGAGAGCAAGTTAGGCCAAAGTTGTATAATTTCACCGCTATTTTTCTTTTTCTATGAATCTAATGAAACAACATGCTAATCTACGGTAAATATTATGACAAACAAAAATGACAATTCTAATTCAAAGTATAGAAATTTTTATGTTCTGGGTGATAGCTTATCCGATAATGGCGCAATCATTGGAATTTTAAATAATTTATCCTTTGCAAAAAGCGTAAAATTTGATGATCCTTTTTATCAAGGAAGATCTTTTAGCAATGGCCCTACTGCTGTTGAATATATAGCAAAATATTTAGATTTAGATGAATTTAAACCTGGGTGGAGTTATTCATTTTTTGGGAGATGCCACGAACAGCAAGGTCAGAATTACGCAGTTTCATATGCAACAGCATCTGAAATTTTTGACCCTATTTTTTCTTATTTCTTCAATAAATTTCGTTTAGCTAACCAGCTAGATGCGGTAATTAAACATCATCCAGATATAGGTAAAGAAGATTTATTTTGCATCATAATCGGCGGAAATGATGTTATGGTTGCCACTGCTTATGACGATACTAAAGCGGAAGAAGTGTTGGAACAAGCAGTGAGTGAAATATGTAATGCACTTAAGGTTCTAAATGAACATGGTGTTAAGCATGTAGTTGTTGCAAATGCACCTGAAGTTGGCTCAATACCAGCTTTTAATAGAGATGAAGAAGCAAGGGAACTAGCTACAAAGCTCACGGAGAGTTTCAATGCAAAACTGGCTAAAGGCTTAGATTATATGAAGAAAAGTACAAATCTTGAAATAAAAGCATTTGATCTTAACTCTAAAATGAGAAGTATGTTTAGCGAATACAAGAGCAAAGGTTTAAATTGTCAAGATGCATGCACATCGAACATTGCAGACCAAGTTGGGAGATTTAAAGAAAATATAAAAATACTCTTAAAGTTGATATTTAAAGGGGAACTTGACGTTCACTATAACCCTGGGTGTAGCAAAGAAACACTAAAGGATTATTTCTTTTTTGATTATTTCCATCCAACTGCGGAACTTCATCATGAAGTTGGTAATGAAGTGTATGAGTTGATTTGACACAGTTTTTTGAACATATCCTTTTAAATAGTAACCAGACTGCATTCTGTGATTTTTAGCAAAACACGATCTTCCATTTGAGCTTTCTTCAATTTAAAATAAATACAGAAAATTGCTGCCTATAGCTAAACTGACTTAGATTTACCGATAATTTGAAAAACCGTCATCCCGCTACTATAGCATTTCTCATAATAGTCCGAATAGGTCATAGGAAGGCAGAATCAACAGCACGACGAAAGGATTCGAATAGAGGAATGTTTTTCCTGGCTCTGTTTTTTATAGCAAACCAATGATGCTCAATTTTGTTAAAATCTGGAGAATAAGGCGGCAGATACAAAATTTCTGCACCGACTCCTTTAGCGAGCTTGATAAGCTTATCAGACTTATGAAAAGTAGCATTATCAAGAATGACAGTTTGTCCAGGTTCTAAGATCGGTGCCAAAAATTGCTCAAACCATCCATTAAAAATATCCATATTACAGTGGCCTTCAAATGTTAATGGAGCAACTATCTTTCTTCTACTTAAGGCTGCAACCATGCTGATTCGTTGAGTTTTTTTTCCAGATTTTAGGGCATAAAATCGCTGTCCTTTCTGGCAATACCCATATGGATAGTCCTCCGTGTTATCAATCCCAGACTCATCTATATACACTAAGTTTTCTGGTTCTTTTGTTGCTATAATTTTTAAGAATTCAGCACGTTTTTCTTCGTTCCTTTCCTTGTATCCATATGTCTTTTTTTGCGCGTAAATCCAATTTTTCTGAGAGCTCGGTGGATCGTTTGGATACTAACGTTGCCCCAAAGTTTAGCCATTTCCGACAGAGTTTTTCTACCGTGTTTTTTAGCAAATTCGATAAACTTATTCCAGTCGATAATTTTCTGATTGTAACCTCCATTACCGAGTTTTTTTGACTGAAAGTCGCCTGTTTCTTTTTTTCTTTGCTGCCACTCCCACAAAGTAGTTCGTCCAATTTTAAATCTTGCTGCCACTGCTTCTCTGCTTTCCCCTTCGTCTAGTGCTTCCATTGCTTTTTTTCTTAAATCATAACTATATGCTGCCGGCATCCAACCTCCTTATCGCCATCTATCCTTAATCTTATCATATCCGGACTTCTGTGGAAAGAGCTATATATAGTTATTGATATATATTTTCTTTTAAGCTCTTGGTTTTGATCGATAAATGTAATCATTTCATCTTCTAAAGTTTTAATTTGATTACGTAAAATTGCAAGAAGTTCCTCTATTTGTTTGATTATAGATGTATCAGTTACCTGTTGGATTTGGGTTTTTTGTATTTTTGCTATTTCTACAAGTTGGTTTCTACGAGATAATTTTTGTTTCAAGCAATCAATATTACCATTACTAACTGTTAAAGGAGTAACACGCATATCTGTATTATTAATATAACGTGAGATGATACTGCAGTCTATTTTATCAGTTTTTGTAGTAATACCAAGGCTTTTAGCATAGTCTCTCCCACCTTGGTTGAATGACGTACACCTCAAAACCATTGCTTAGTAAAGTATAGGCACATAATTTTTCGTATCCACCAGTTGCCTCAAGACCAATTTTGGTTACATTATGCAAACGTAAAAAGTCCAGCATTTCATCAATGGATTGTACATTGTTTTCAAATATTTTATAATGCTCAAGTGGGTGAATGTGGAGATCTAATTTACTTTTGCTAACATCAATGCCAGCAATAATGTTTGATGAATTCATAATTCCTCCGTAATAATAACATATACTGCATTTTCCAGCCTTATATACGAGCCTAAAAGCTCAATCAGTTGTTCGGAACTTTCAGTATAATAAACCAGAGAAGAGAACCTTGCTGAACAACGATTCTTATAATCAAGGGGCGTGACGATCCCTCTTCTCTGTGTGTCTTTAATCTCACTACTTTGATATTTATAAAGACTTGTTCTTAACATATAAGGGAAGTGTCCTCTAGGTGAGATTGTGGAGCATTCGTTGCAGCATTTGGCTGTTCAATTACGCTAGTTGATTCTTTAGGTATACTATTTCCTTCAAAATTTCCATCTTTTTATTATGTTCTCTTTAGCATTTTGAGAGTGAATTATTCTAGTTTTGATATTTAAACGTTTTGTATCTGCTGTAATGATTTCACTTCCAGTTTGCTATTCTTTACATATTGAATTGCAAGCACTAACGCTTTACTTCCGGAAGCTGTGGTGCTGTAAGCTATATTTTGCAAAATAGCAGTTCTCCTGATATCTTTGCTGTCTGAGACTGACTTTACACCTTTTGAAGTATTAATCACTAGATTTATTTTTCCATCTTTGAGCATATCAACTATGTGGGGTCTGCCTTCTCTTACTTTATTTACAGCTTGTGCAGCAATGCCGTTATTGTTCAGATACGAAGCTGTGCCTTTGGTGGCATATATTTCAAAACTCAGTTCTTTCAACATTCGTGCAACTGGCAATATATACTTTTTATCATCATCTTTTACTGAAACCAGAGCTGTTCCTTCTGTTGGTAACTTGTATTCTGCAGCCATGTGCGTTTTTGCAAGTGCAGCTTCAAATGATGAGTCAATTCCCATCACTTCTCCTGTTGATTTCATTTCAGGACCAAGTAAAGTATCAACTCCTGCAAAGCGGGTAAATGGAAAAACAGCAGCTTTAACTGCAAAATGATTGAAAGGCTTGTTTTCCTGATTCAATTTTTTACCCAAAATAACCTGAGTGGCAAGCTTTGCAATAGGAATATTTATTACCTTGGAAATAAAAGGAACGGTTCGACTAGCCCTTAAATTCACTTCAAGTATGTATACATCACTAGACCTCTTGCATAACTCGATTTCTGAAGGCAATTTTGTCGTCAAAGCTTGTCTGCGCTCCTCAAATACATTCGAGTATTCTGTGGTGCTCATCTGCACTTTTCCTAAAGATTTCTCATCACAAACAGGTTCTGCAAGAGGTCTATTCTCTTGAACAGCAAACTGAATGTTTATCAGACCTTTCACTTTTAATGCTAATGCTATTCTCTCAGTTTGGAGCTCGATCTCTTTTATTACTTCGTCACTCAATGTATTTGTCGGTATTGAGCATGTTGAATCACCAGAGTGGATACCAGCTTCTTCAATATGCTCCATGACCGCTGCAATGAAAACTTTTTCCCCATCACATACAGCATCAACGTCAACCTCAACTGCATTGACTAAAAATTTATCAAGAAGCAGCGAACCATGCTCAAAGATTTTAGTTTGATCTAAGACGTACTCTTTAAAGCTCTGAGTATCGTGTCTAATCGACATAGACTGACCGCCGAGGACATATGATGGCCTGACTACTAGTGGAAACCCCACCTTTTCTGCGTTGGTTAACGCTTCTTCTACTGAATGGCAGATAGAATTTTCAGGTTGTTTTAAATTAAGTTGCAAAGCAAGGTTTTTAAACCTCATGCGATCTTCTGCAAGGTCAATAGAATCAAACGAAGTTCCCAAAATTTTGAAACCTCTCTCGTTAAGCACTTTGGCTAACTTTAAAGGTGTTTGACCACCTATTTGAACTATTACACCAACCAGTGTGCCATTTTCTTGCTCTTTACTTAGTATTTCAAGCACATCCTCTGCAATGAGTGGTGCAAAATATAAACGATCAGCGGTATCGTAGTCAGTTGAGACAGTTTCGGGATTACAGTTGATCATTATTGTTTCATACCCCATTTCTTTGGCGGCAGAAGCTGCATGTACGCATGCATAATCAAACTCAATACCTTGACCAATGCGATTTGGACCACTTCCTAAAATGACAACCTTTTCTCGGTCAGAAATATTCGCCTCACATTCCGTTTTATTTTCAACATCACCCTCATAGCAGCCATACATATAAGCAGTGCTCGATTCAAATTCAGCTGCACAGGTGTCTACGCGTTTATAAACTTGTTTAATGCCAAATTTTTTTCTTATTTCTTCGATTTGTTTTACTCGATCTCCAGCGTATAACGCTGGCTGGATCCCAGTGTCACGCACTGGGATGACATTAGAGGGTACTGGGATGACAGAGGTAGGTCTATTACTTAACTTTGCCAATCTTGCATCTGAAAATCCCATTTTTTTCATCTCTAACATTTCGTACGCAGTTCCAGGAAATCCATTTTCCTTGATTTTTTGTTCAGTTAATATAATTTGCTGTATATTTTGCAGAAACCATAAGTCATATCCTGTAATCGAATTTATTTCTTCTATGCTAATTCCGTGGCGCATTGCGTCAGCAGCAATCAGTAATCTGTTTGGTAGCAATTTTGCTAATTGAGATTTTACGTGATCAATATCAATGTTCTCAGGAAATACTTCATCAAGTCCTGTAAGATCAGTTTCAAGTGAACGAAAAGCTTTCTGCAGTGACTCATTAAAAGTGCGGCCTATAGACATTACTTCTCCCACTGATTTCATGGAGGTTGATAGTTCACAATTCGTTCCTTTAAATTTCTCAAACTCAAATCGAGGAATTTTAGTGACGATATAATCAATCACTGGTTCGAATGCTGCTGGTATTATTGGAGCACAGTCATTACGTATTTCGTCGAGCGAATAGCCAATAGCAAGTTTAGTTACAACTTTTGCAATAGGATAGCCTGTTGCTTTCGAAGCAAGTGCAGAAGAGCGAGAAACCCTTGGATTCATCTCAATCACAACGAGGCTTCCATCTTCTTTAGGATTCACTGCAAATTGAACATTTGCACCACCGGCACTAACATCAATTTCTCTCAGCACTGCTATAGATGCATTTCTCATCTGTTGGTATTCTACGTCACGCAGAGTCAAAGCAGGAGCAACAGTTATGCTATCCCCAGTGTGCACTCCCATCGGATCAACATTTTCTATCGAACAGACTATTATGCAGTTATCTTTACAATCGCGGATAACTTCCATTTCATATTCTTTCCAGCCGATAATTGATTCATCTATCTGAACTTCATTTATTGGCGAAATTTTGAGAGCACTTTCTGCGATATTGAAAAACTCCTCTTTATTATATGCTATGCCGCTACCTGCACCACCAAGGGTGAATGACGAGCGGATGATTGCTGGTAATCCAATGTAATCCAAAGCCTTTCTTATTTGTTCTTGATTTTTTATAATGATACTTTTGGGGTATTTTAGCCCTATTTTATCCATGGACTGACGGAATAACTCTCTATCCTCTGCTTTTTTTATTGCTTCTCTATTTACCCCTATTAATTCTACGTTGTATTTGTCTAACACTCCATCATCTGCAAGTTTTATTGCACAATTGAGCGCTGTTTGCCCGCCCATTGTTGGCAATATTGCGTCTGGCCTCTCCTTAATTATAATTTTCTCTATGATTTCAGGCAGCACCGGCTCAATATAAGTTGCATCAGAAAACTCAGGATCTGTCATTATAGTTGCGGGGTTGGAGTTAACTAAAATGACTTTATAACCTTCACTTTTTAATACTTTACAGCTTTGCGTTCCGGAATAATCAAACTCGCATGCCTGACCTATAACTATTGGGCCTGCTCCTATTACTAATATAGATTCTATATCTGTGCGTTTCGGCATAATTACAATAACGGTCTCTATTCAAGTAATGTTACCAATCTTTCCTGTATATGTGAATTTTTATTAAACCTATTAGCTAATTACTTTTAGGCTTGACGCATAACTGTACGAACATTGCAATTTGCGTGGCAGATTCCAGTGCTTGACACACAGCTGTACAAACATTCATTTTTGAAGGTAAATTGCACAGCAAATGATGTCATTCAAGTAGCTGACACTGGTTCCTTTATGACGGCAGTGCCCAGAGGTGTCATCCCAGTCTGGGATCCAGAAAACTTAACTTTAAATAAGTGGCTGCATAATAAAGACTAGATTCCAGACTGGAATGACACCATAGAGGCACTGGGATGACATCCTTCCTAGTGGAGATTACTCTCAAATCACAATGTTCATACAGTTGTGGGCTTAACGGTATCTTTGCAGATACTATGGTAATTTATTCGGGAGATTTGCTGAGCGGTAAGATTTTTCCTGATATGCTGCAGTCTTCAGAAGCTAATTCCACAAATTTATCTGTTAGTTTATCAGGTGACACCAATTCAGATCCAGGAAATGCCTGCTCACTACCCACAGGTCCTTCCGTGTATACAGCATTTACACATAATTTTGTATGTTTTGTCTCAGATGCATATATCTGCACCATTATTTCTAGTGCAACTTTACTTGCAGCATACGGCATCCAATATGGATAAGAGGAAGGAGAAAGTGTCACTTCTGAGGTCATGAATATCGCTCTTCCAGCATTAGACTTTTTTAGCATTGGATCTAAGTTTTTTAGTAAGTACCAATTGGCAGTAAAATTTGTATTCATTACGTTCTGTAGCTCTTCAATCTCACAGTCATGAATGGGGTTCAGTTTGCCTAAAATTCCAGCACACGCAACTAATATATCAAGTGCTCCAGATTCTGATAATTTCAGGCTTTCTATCATGTTTGTCAGTATCTTTACATTCTCAAAGTCTAAAAGATCAAGCTGAATTAGTTTCACAGAGCCTTCTTTAAATTCTTCAAGCTCTTCAATTTCATTATATAGTGGCTTGAGATTATCAAGAGATCTTGAAATCAGAATCACACATGCACCTTCTCTTATAAACCTTTTTGCAACAGCAGAGCCTACTCCACCTGAAGCTCCGGTGATTAAAGCTACTTTACCTTCTAACTTACCCATTTCTTTCTCCTTAGCGAGATCCATTGAAATATTTTAGCTGAAAATTGAATTTTGCTCCATATATAAAAATCAAACTTAGCATATAAAAAAATAGTAATGACACTACCACACCACCTAAACTTCCATATATCAAATCCAGTTGGTCAAAGGAAGCTTTTAAGTATTGCTTAAAAGCTGAAGCAGAAATCGTCCAAAGAATAACAGCTACACAAGATCCAGGAAATACGTCTGATAAATTTTGTTTTATGTTTGGCAACATAAAATATAGCCAAGAGACTACTGTGAAAAGTACAAATTCAATGAGTAGGTATTTAGTGTAACTTAGTCCATGATAGGAAAAATCAATTAGCATTGGCACTAATGTAGAGAACACTATAGTTAGAGTTATAATAAGCGTGATTACTAAAAATTGTAATATACTTAGTACTCTTCTGAATATATAAGGCGGCGAAACCGGAACTTTATAGGCCTTATTGAGTATTGTTCTAAGCCCTTCAATTGTCGATGAAGCGGTCCAAACAGCACCTACAATTGCTAAAGTTAGTAAGCTTTGCGGCGGGCCTGATATTATCTCTCTGATACGCGGCATCAAAGATGATAAAATATCCTGTGGCATGTTATCAATGATAAATACCCAGCCAATGTTGTACTGGTCTAAAAAATTTGCGAATGTTGACGCCACAGCCATTAAAACGATGAGAAAAGGAAATATTGATAACAGAATTAAAAATGATAAATACCCTGCATGCTCCACTCCATCATTATAAATCGTGTCAATCAAAGCACGATAAAGACAATAAACAATACCGTAAAATTTCTGTAGCATGTAATATAAACGAACCAAGAAAAGTATTCTAAATGAAATAAAGGATACTTTTAAGCAAAAAATCCTCACCATTTACTTAAATTTAATCAAAGGGATAGATAATTTAACATAGAACAGGAATTATAGGAGGCGTAATGAAAAAATTTCTTCTACTTGTGGCTTTAATTCTCTCCTTTGCGTTTGATGCAAATACTAATGAGCTAGATGCAACGTCAGCAGTGATATGCAAAATAATGAGCTATACTCACGGCATAGGTGGACCGATGATTACGATAGTGATAATAGGTGCAGCTTTGCTTGCGATATTCGGTAGAATGCCGTGGCCAGCACTTTTTGCACTCGGTGCATTTACTGCTGTGTTTTTTGGTGCTCCTGCCGTTGTTTCAAAAATAGCACCAACTACAGCAAGTAAGTGCGAGACGTGTGATGCTGGGAAAACATTGAAACCTGATGCAGATGGAAAATATACTTGTCAGTGAAAAGCATTGAGTAAATGGTACTTACTGCATCATTTACTCAAATTTAATCAAAATGATAGATAATCCAGCGTTAAATAGAAATTATCGGAGGCATAATGAAAAAATTTCTTCTACTTGTGGCTATAATTCTCTCCTTCGCATTTGATGCGCGTGCTGATGAAACGTCAACAGTGATATGCAAAATAGTACAATATACCCAAGGTATAGGCGGGCCGATGATCACGATAGTGATAATAGGTGCAGCATTGCTTGCGATATTTGGGAGAATGCCGTGGCCAGCGCTTTTTGCACTCGGTGCATTTACTGCCGTGTTCTTTGGTGCTCCTGCAGTTGTTTCAAAAATAACACCAGATGGTACGTTTTGTCAGAATGGTGCGATTGCTTGCCCTACTGGTAAAACGTTGACTAATGGTAAATGTACATAATAGGTATCACAGC
The DNA here is from genome assembly GCF_964026985.1 of Wolbachia endosymbiont (group A) of Ischnus inquisitorius. NCBI lineage: Bacteria > Pseudomonadati > Pseudomonadota > Alphaproteobacteria > Rickettsiales > Anaplasmataceae > Wolbachia > Wolbachia endosymbiont (group A) of Ischnus inquisitorius. The sequence continues at coordinate 239,201 of NZ_OZ034715.1, forward strand.
CTCAAAGAAATTTTAAGTAAATGATACTTCTTGTATCATTTACTTAAATTTAATCAATGCGATAGACAATACAGCGTTAAATAGAAATTATCGGAGGCGTAATGAAAAATTTTCTTCTACTTGTGGCGTTAATTCTCTCCTTTGCGTTTGATGCGCGTGCTGATCTAGATGCAACATCAGCAGTGATATGCAAAATAATGAGCTATACTCACGGCATAGGTGGACCGATGATCACAATAGTGATAATAGGTGCAGCATTGCTCGCGATATTTGGGAGAATGCCGTGGCCAGCGCTTTTTGCGCTCGGTGCGTTTACTGCTGTGTTTTTTGGTGCTCCCGCAGTTGTTTCAAAAATAGCACCAGATACAGCAAGCAAGTGCGTGCCGTGTACGGGTACTAAAACATTAAAAGAGGATCCTGCGGGATCAGGAATTTATAAGTGTGGTTAAAAAGTATTAGGTAAATGATGCTTCTTGTATCATTTACTTAAATTTAACTAAAGTGAAGTAGTGTAAAGTAAAAATTATCGGAGGCGTAATGAAAAATTTTCTTCTACTTGTAGCTTTAATTCTCTCCTTCGCATTTGATGCACATGCTGATGCAACATCAGGAGTGATATGCAAAATAGTAAGCTATACTCATGGTCTAGGCGGACCGATGATCACAATAGTAATAATAGGTGCAGCTTTGCTTGCAATATTTGGCAGGATGCCATGGCCAGCGCTTTTTGCACTCGGTGCATTTACTGCTGTATTTTTTGGCGCTCCTGCAGTTGTAAAGGCAATAACAGGAAAAGAGACGACTTGCACCCAAGCAGGATGTACCTCTGCCGCTAATGGAGGAACTTGGGATCCAACTAAGAAAGAATGTACCCTTCCATAAACCTGTACTGAAGTTCTCTTTATGTTTTCACTTGAAAGTGGTCAAGCTGACCATCAACTATGTTTTTTAAAATTTTTTGAATTTAGTCTCATTTGTTGATAATTTTGTATTTTTATTCAATTGAAAAATGTCTTTTGGTAACAAAGATCCTAGTTTATACAGAAAGAAATTTATATCAAACAGCAACCACTGCTTAGATTTTATGGTTAACGAATATGTGCTTTAAATGTGTGTAGACGCACATATCCGTTAACCTATTTTCTATGCAGATTTTTTTTTATTTCATATTAATTGCTTCTTTAAGTCTTGCATTGGCAATTACTATGATTTTTCGCATTAGAGCTGTTATAGCTACCATCTTCTTTTTACCTCTACCAATAAGATCAGAATAAAAAGCACCAAGTGCAGATTTAGATCTTGCAGCAGCCATAGCAGCTGTGAAAAGCTTTGCACGAACATTGCTTCTACCACCTGTTATCCTTCGGTAACCAATAGTTTTACCGCTTTCTTTTGGATGTGGAGCAACTCCAGCAAGACTTGCAACTTCTTTTTTGTTTAGGTGGCCAAGTTCTGGCATTAGACACACAAAAACTTGTGATAACTTGAGACCTATTCCTGGCACTGTTCTCAAGATTTTTTGACGCTTTTGTAACTCTGGATTTTTATCAATAATTCTTTGTATGGCATCGTTGAACTCATTTATCTGACTGGTAAAAAAGTCTATTGTTTTTTGGCAACTTTCCTTTATATAGTCGTTTTCAGGTGCTGCAAGCCTACATTTCTCTTGAGTTCTCATTTGCGTAATGTCATCACGACGTTGACAGAGTGCAACTAAGGCGGTTTGTTCTTTTGACATAGGCACAAATAGAGATAGAGCACTATAGCGTTCAAAACCATATTGAGCAAGGGCTCTTGCATCTGATTGATCTGTCTTTGCTAAAGTTCCATGTGATATGATAAAACTTTTTACTTTACGAGTATTAGCTCGATGTACAGCAACATTCTTATCAACAAGAAAATGTGCTAAGCCAAGCTCATATTTTCCAGTGTTTTCTAAAGTTACTAGAGAATTAGGTAGGATATCTGAAAATTTTTGAAACAACTGTTGCCAACCAGTAGCATCATTGTCAAACTTGATAGCGCTCCTTTGGTTATAAGCTGCAGCAACATTTTTAAATTTTCCGATATCAATGCCAATGAAATTTTGATAAGATGTAATCATAATAAATAACCTCGATAGTTTAATTAATTTAAGATTGTAAACGGGTGCATACATATGTCCCATGCAACTATTCAAACGTATCGAGAGATGGGGCTAGTTTACCTTGATGGCTACGGTTGTAATACCAACTTTCATTCGGTCGCACACGCCCGTGATAGCCCTATTCCTATAGTGAGTAGGGTTATCTTTCCCTCTTATCTCTTTTATATCACATTTTTAACTTACAACTTTCAACAGTCGATGATGTGCAGAATAAAAAATTAGACTGCTCCATGCAAAACAAGCTTAGAACTACATAAATGTAGCAACTTAAAAGTACATATTGTATAATGCTTATTCTTAAGTTAAGAGGTAATTTATGGATTTAAGTAAAATAACAGCAGGACCAAATGCGGTGAATGTGGTAATTGAAATAAGTGCAAATGCTGAGCCTGTAAAGTATGAATTTAATAAAGAGCTTGGGTTGTTACAAGTTGACAGATTTTTATCTACCTCAATGACTTATCCTTGCAATTATGGATTTATACCAAATACCTGCGCAGGTGATGGTGACCCTGTGGATGTTTTGGTGCTAACTCAATTTCCCTTAGCATCTAGTGTTTTAATATCGGTGCGTCCAATAGGCGCATTACTCACTAAAGATGAAAAAGGAGAAGATGAGAAAATATTAGCAGTGCCTGTTTCCAGTGTTGATAGCTATTATGACAATATAAAGGACTATTCTGACTTATCTAAAAGCCTACTAGATAAAATTACTCATTTCTTTTCTCATTATAAAGATCTGGAAAAGGGAAAAACGGTAGCAGTTGGAGAATGGGTTGGTGTGGAAGAAGCAAAGAAAATCATTGAAAAAAGCAGAAATTAGTTTTTATTGATTTATAGCTAAAGTGGCTTAGGTTTGCCCACAATTTGAAAAACAACAAATTCGTCATTCCGCTACTTGTTAGCGGAATCTATACCGCGCACAACTGTACGAACATTGCAATATGGCACATAGTAAACGATGTCATTCCAGTGCGTGGCACTGGGATCCAGACTTTCCGTAAAAACGTTATATTTTAACATAACACTTATATGCTCACCAACTTAGTGCTAATCAAAATCCTGGATCCCAGTGTCTGGGCACTGGGATGACAAGAAAGGGAGCACTGGAATTTTTGTTTCAGCATTAGCCATGCATCTGAACAGATACAAATATTGCAATTAAAAGCATTAGACAGGCGGTAGAGGTCTTGGTATTATATAATCTTTAGGTTCTAAATTTGGAAGGGTGGCCGAGCGGCTGAAGGCGGCGGTTTGCTAAACCGTTATACGACCCAAAAGTCGTATCGAGGGTTCGAATCCCTCTCCTTCCGTATACTGTTTTTAGCACGGTTTAAATTCGCTATATTAGCATGTTTTTAGCCTATTTACCAGCGTACCTGATTTTGTTGCAATGGTTTTTATTTCCATTGTCACTGAGATCACTATTAAAAAGTTGGCTAGCATTGACTCAGTATTTATTATAGAATTGGTTATTAACTTTACTTGTATGTATAAAATACTAATTTTACTGTTGATAGTGTTGCCACTTAGGTTGCTTGCAACCGAGATTGAAATTGTTGCAGATGTAAATGGTGAACCAATTTCAAATTTAGATATCGAAAAACGCATCAACTTTATAAATTCATTGTTTGGCACTCAAAGTGTTAATCAAAAAGAAGCAAAGCCTCAAGTGCTTAGGGAGCTAATAGACGAAATTATCATTATCAATGAAGCACAGAGGCTGAATATAAAATTGAGCAACGAGGAGTTAGATAATGCTATTATGTTATTTTTAACCCAAAGTTTTAAACTTAAGGCTAATGAAGTTGATCAATACATAGAGAAGCATAATATAGATCTTGGTATTTTAAGAAAACAAATAAAATGTCAGTTACTGTGGAGCAAAATTATTGAAGTAAGAATTGTGCCATTTATTAATATAAGCGATAAAGAAGTAGATGATGTAAAAAGGCAAACAGAAAAGCCGGATTATCTTATCACGTTCCAAGAGTTTATAATTCCTGATCAAAAAGACAAGGACGTTTATGGTATAGCTGAAGATTTAGTAAAAAAATTACGCAACAGTGATAACCCAGAATCTCCAATAAAGATGCGTAAAGCAACAGTTAATTTAAGTCAGCTAAAAGGAAAACTCAAGAGCGTTTTAGAAGGATTAGAAACCAGCGACATAGCAGGTCCATTCAGTTTCAGTGAAGGTTACTCCGTTATAAAAGTAATAGATAAAGTACAACTTAATCATGCACTGCTGGAAAGCACTTTAAAATTAAAACAGATTGTGGTTGAAGGTTCAGAAAGTTTATTAGATAATCTCAAGGAGCAAAAGGTCAGTTGTTTAAATTTTGATAAATTGGCAGATAATTTTAAGCTGCCAAACGCAAAAGAATTTGAAATAAAAATGCGAGATTTAAATCCTGATTTACAGATTTTATTTAGTAAAACAAGTGTGAATGAAATAGTAGAATTGAGAGAAAATGGCACTGCAAAGTTGATGATGTTGTGTGATATCAAGAGTAATGTAGCGGGTATAGAAGCAATCAAACAGAAAATGTACCAACAAAAGATTATGATACAAAGCAACTTGTTATTAGATGATATGCGTAAAAATGCAGCTATCAGTTATCGGTATAGTTGAAGTCAGAGAGTGTTCTTGTCTTTGTGTATAGAACTATATAAATTACTTTGTTCTATAAAATTTCAAAAAATTTGAACAAATGCAGTTAAAATAGCACATGAAGAATATAATGCTAATTGGTGGTGGAGTTGGAAATGCAGTGTTATTTTCGATAGGGAAGGCATGTCTTGAAAATAATAACAAGGTTTTGTACTTTGCTGGCTATAAGAAGTTAAGTGATGTATTTAAACGAGCACTGATAGAGCGTGCATCAAATGCAGTAGTTTGGGCATGTGAAGAAGGATTGATAGAAACAAGCAGAGATCAAGATAAATCCTTTCATGGTAATATAGTTGATGCAATAGTCTCTTATCAACAAGGAAGATTAGGTATTAATTTGAACGTTATAGATAAAATTATCACTATTGGTTCTGACAAAATGATGAAAGCTGTGAATGAAGCTAGAAAAACAATTTTAAAGCCATATCTGAAATCAGGCCACATAGCGATATCATCAGTTAATTCTCCTATGCAGTGTATGATGAAAGAAATCTGCGCTCAGTGTGTGCAGCAACATATAAATGCGAAAACAGGAGAAAGGAGTTTTGTTTATAGTTGCAGTAATCAAGACCAGGATATGGGGTGTGTTGACTTTGACTTTTTAAGTGAGCGCTTGAAGCAAAATAGTTTACAAGAAAAACTTACTGCAAAATGGATAGATCATGTTCAAAGATATTAAACAGCACAAAAAGGAAATAAGAGAGCAATATAGAGCTATAAGAAAAGATATTGATGAAAGTTATTCCAGTTATGCAGCAAATTCCCTTATTAATCTCTTTAATCAGAACTTAAGCTACGTTAAAGGCAAAACAATTGCGGCTTACATTCCAATGGATGGGGAAATAGATGTTGTGCCTTTGATGCATAGTTTACTCGATTTAGATTATAAAGTAGCAATTCCTAATAAAAATAAGTTACTAAAATTTGAGAAATGGAACGAAATAAATGAAGATGTAATTCCCGACACAATCATTACTCCTGTTATTGCTTTTGATGATCATTTTAATAGATTGGGTTTTGGCGGTGGTTGGTATGATACAATGATAGAAAAACTGCGGCCACTTGGAAAAATATTTATAGGTGTAGCCTATGAGAAACAATATTGTAAAGATTTACCTGTAGAAAAACATGATCAAAAATTGGATATTATAATCACTGAGATGTGTGTTAGATGTGGAAGTGGATTGCTCAAAAAAGTGGATAAAAAAGAATAGATCTCTACCTTTTCCATTCCCTCCCTCTCCAAGCCATCAGAGGGTTTTGGTTTCTCCTGTACTCGCTTGTTCAGAACTTGGACTATCTAATTGAGGAACTGGTGACTTCATTTGGTTAACTTTATCATTAACCATTTTTTCTACCTCCTCTATTTTACCCTCACCAATGGCCATAATTTTAGATTGAAATTTCTCCATAAGTTCCTCAAGTGCTTCCTTATCACTTTCATAAGTACTAGTACCTTTTTCTCTAAGCTTTTTCATGTCATCTTCTGAAAAATTTTGAATAGTTCCATTCTTTACTAACTCTTGTATAGCAGATCGCTGCCCTTCATTTTGAAGCATGCCTATGACCTTTGCTTTACTCTGGGCGTTTTTTATTTTTTCACCTTCTTCGGACATATTATAGCCTATAATCTCTTGAGCCAAACTGTTGTATAATTTACTAAAGTTATCTTTTTTTGGCCCAACCTCAGGCAATTTATCCCCTAAATTTTTAGATAAACTTTTCACTGCTTTTCCTGCATCAATCGCACCTTCTTTTATTTTTTCCCCTGCCTTTACTATACCTATTCCTGCATAACGTGCTCCAATACCTACAAGTGCTATTAATGTAGCAAGCACAATAAGTGGAGAAAATGCTGCTCCTAATACCATTACGGCAGAAGCTATTCCAATTTTTTTATTTGCAGATGCTGATTTAAAATAATTGACTAGATTGTCCAGTGGACCTTTATTATTATTTATAACATTACTTATTGCTTGCTGATTAACAGATTTTAGAGGTTGTCCGGAAACAAGTAAAAGGCTATAATATCTGAAATTTTAGTACGTGGTAAAGATGAGAAAAAAGTATCCAACAGATCTAAGCGAAAGGGAATGGGCAAGAATAGAAAAACACTTCAGAGTATCATACAAGAAAGGAGGAAGGCCGCAAAAGTATAGCAAAAAAGAAATATTAGAAGCAATTTTCTATGTATTGCGTACAGGGTGTCAATGGCGGTATTTACCAAATGATTTTCCGCTATGGAAGACTGTGTATGAGCAGTTCAGGCAATGGAAGAAGCAGGGAATTTTTGAGAAAATGAATTATGAAATTACAAAATATAGTAGAAGAAAAATAGGAAGGAATGAGCAGCCGAGTGCCTGTATAGTAGATAGTCAATCTGTAAAGACTACAGAAAAGGGGGGATCAAAGGCTATGATGGAAGTAAAAAAGTAAAGGGTAGAAAAAGGCATATAATTACAGACACTCAGGGTTTTATACTAGGTTGTTACGTAGGCGCTGCTAACGAAAATGATAGAGATGGTATTAAAATAGCATTAAACAATATGAGAACAAAATATACTAAAGTTAAAAAAATGTGGGCTGACATGGGATACCAAGGAAGAAATTTAAAGAATCACATAAAGGAAGAATATGACATAGATATTGAAATTGTTAAAAGGCCTCCATGTAGATTTTGGGTGCACAAAGATACGCCACCTGAGCTACTACCAACAAGAGAACAAGGGTTTAAAGTACAGCCAAGAAGATGGGTTGTAGAAAGGACTTTTGCTTGGGTTAATAGGAATAGAAGGCTATCGAAGGAGTATGATTTACTCACAACATCCACTGAGAATTTCATATACCTAGCTATGAGTAGGGTTATGTTAAAGAGGGAATATGCTTGAATTTACTAGTTTCCGGACAACCTCTTAACGCCTCTTCTATTATTTTTGAGTCAACATTTTCAGAAGTTAAACCTTCAAGCGCTTCTTCAATGAATTTTATAAATAATTCTTTGTTGACCTCCTTTTGCAAGCCTTGGTCATTAATCGCTAAACCTAAATCTTTGAGGTTCATCCCTTTAACTTGTTCTGATAGGGTTGTAAATAACTCTTTTTTCCCCTCTTGTGAGGATTGTGCAATACTTTCTATTATATCTGAAATAGCTTTTCTTAGTTCTGGATAGTCAGTGTCAAAAAACATACTATTGCTAGATTCCATATTCAGCTTCGTTGATTATAAATATGCCTAATTATACATACTAATCATTAATTATATTATAATTGATATAACATACCCCTTTCCAAATATAGAATTTGTATTAAAATATCTAGATTATATGAAATCAAGGTACTTTATGGGTGAAAAAAAATTAAAAGCTGCTGTGGTCTTATCAGGGTGTGGTCACCTTGACGGTGCAGAGGTAAGAGAAGCGGTTTTAAGTTTGCTTGTGCTTGATCAGCAGGAAGTGGATGTTAAATGCTTTGCACCTGATATCAATATCACACAAGTTATGAATCATAGAACAAAAGAGGCAACAAAAGAAAAAAGGAATGTACTTGTAGAAGCAGCAAGAATCGCAAGAGGCGAAATATATGACTTAAAAGAAGCCAAAGCTGAAAATTTTGACATGCTAGTTGTACCTGGTGGATACGGGGTTGCGAAAAATTTATCTGACTTAGCTGAAAGTAAAGACATGGTGACAGTAATGCCTGAATTTGAAAGATTAGTTTCAGAATTTTTTGTTACAAAAAAGCCAATAGGAGCGATATGCATATCTCCAGCCATCATTGTTTCAATTTTAAGTAGCAAGATAGGTAAAGAAGAAAGTAAGGTTAAGGTAACTATAGGAGATGACAGAGAACAGTTGATAGAAAGGCTTGGCGGCGAGCACATAAAATGCGATACAGAGTTATCAATAGAAGATGAAGAACATAATGTATTTTCCTGTTCTGCTTATATGCGTAGCGACGAAAGTACATACTCTGTATATCAAGGGATAAAGCATATGATTGACAGCATGGTAAAAAAGATTAACAAAAAAACTAAACAGCCATTCCTATAAGGTGTACTAAATAAGACTTCTCTATTAATCACACAATTAACTGTTGAATTTTACATTTCTAGCTGTATTATGGCTACGTAGCTAAAGTAACTTAGGTTTATCGACGCTTTACTACTTGTTAGCGGTGTGGTGTAGTGGCCATATATGTTTAGTTCTTTTTTTTAAGGTATTTTGTATGTCAGATCTTTTCTATATTGAAACTACGTGTTGTGTGGACGGTCAGTGTGATGTCTATACAGGGGAAGTGAGTTTTAATGATGTCATGTTAGGCAAGTTCAGTCTAAATTCGTGCAGCGGGAAAGAAGCTATGATAAATCTAGACATTATTACATTCGATATTAATATCGCTATTGATGGTCAAAATGGAAAGACAATAAAAAAAGACCTTAAAGGTCTTGAATTTGTAACTAAAGATGATGGTTCTTGGTATATTAATAAGGATTTTGGTGATGATAAATTTGAAGTTGTAGTAAAGCAATCATAATTTTACATCTCAGGTGTAACATTTAGTATAGGCGCTATTCTATTTATAATGTTCTTTACTATAGGCGCAGCAATTATTCCCCCGGTATGGTGCATCCCTTGAGGCTCATCAATAGCAATTAGCACTATGTACCTTGGGTCAAGCATAGTTAGCACTCCTATAAATGATGCTATGTTTGCATCTTTGCTATATTTACCATCTACAACTTTTTCCGCCGATCCAGTTTTTCCTCCTATTGAATATGCCTTTATTTTTGCTTTTCTGCCAGTGCCATCTGTTACTGCTGCACGTAATAATTTTCTCATTTCCCTGGAAGTTCTTCTTGAGATAATTTGCTCTCCTATACTTCTTTTATTCAACATCAAGGTTGCGTTATGAAATATCCCATTGTTGATTAATGCTGCTGCAGTTTGTGCAAGATGTATAGGAGTTACAGCTATGCCATAACCATAAGATGCTGTTATTAAAGTGTTTTCACTCCATTTATCCGGGATTATCGGTGTGGATTTTTCTGGTATTTCTATTTTCAAAGGAGAAAATAGCTTCATAGCTTTAAAGTATTCTACCTGTTTTTCAATACCTAGTTTGACTGCAATTTTTGCTGCACCAATGTTGGATGATTTTACAAATATATCTTGCACAGTAATTTTTGGAATTTTAGATTTATGAAAATCCTGAATTTTATACTTTCCAATGGTGATTGGTGTTGATACGTCATATAAATCGCTAGTTTTTGTAGCGTTCGCATCAAGCGCTGCGGCTATTGTAAAGTATTTTAATACCGACCCCATCTCATATACCCCAAGACTGGCGCGATTAAACTTTTGTACGTCTTCTGCCTTATTCTGTAAGTTGGGATTAAAATCAGGTAGGCTGACCATCGAGATAACTTCACTATTTCTCACATTTAAAACAATTCCTACTCCGCCAAGTGCCTGATATCTGCTTACAGCTTTAGTTAGCTCTTCATGCACTATGCTTTGCACTCGTGTATCTAAGGATAGTATTATGGGCTTTTCTTGCTCATTATTTTTACTTATATATGCCTCAACTCCTGCAATACCGTTGCCATCTATGTCAGTGTAACCAAGCACGTGTGAAAATAAATTACTGTGAGGATATATACGCTTTATGTCGTCATAAAAATTTACTCCTGGTACACCAGCGTTTTTGATCGCTAGTAATTCTTTTGGAGTCAAGTGCCGCTTTATCCAAGCAAATTTCTTTTCTGAAGTAAGTACTCTATATAAGTTCTTGTATTCGAGGTCATGCAAAGTAGAACACAGTTGTGCTGCTATACTTTCCGGATTCTTTACTTTGGTTGCATCTATATATAGTGATGTTGTGGGCACATTTGTTGCTATTACCACTCCATTTCTATCTAAAATATCAGGTTGTTTATGTACTATATTATCTTTTCTAAAATTTTCTGAAGTAGTAAGTTGATCAAATGTTAAAGAGAATATGCGAAAAATAATTATTATATAAAATATAAATAATGGTACTATAAAACACAGTGAGCGGAGCTTATTTTTAAGTAATGCTTGCATATTTACTTGATTTGACAAAAATGGAAATCATCTTAGCTGAACCACGAGGTTTTTGTGCCGGGGTAAAAAGAGCTGTGGACATATTAGCTATTACTTTAGAAAAATACAAAAACGAGCGCCAAGTTTATGTGCTACACGAAATTGTTCACAATAAATATATAGTAGAGGACTTTAAGAAACAAGGAGTGGTTTTTGTAAGCAGTATCGAGGAAATTGAAGATAATGAAGGAATACTGATCTTCAGCGCGCACGGAGTATCAAAAAATATAGAAGATGAGGCAAAAAGAAAGGGTATTCAAGTGATTGATGCAACATGTCCTTTAGTCAGCAAAGTGCATAAAGAAGCAAAAAGGTATGAAAACAGTGGTAAAGAATTAATTCTCATTGGGCATGAAAACCATCCAGAAGTTAAGGGAATTAGAGGAAGAGTAAACAATCCTATCATTTTAGTGCAAACTTTGCAGGATGTATATGATTTAAAGGTTAAAGATCCAGATAATTTGTCTTATGTTACACAAACTACGTTAAGCATCGACGATACTCGCGACATTATTGCTGCCCTGAAATTAAGGTTTCCAGGCATAACAGGTTCATATTTAAAGGACATATGCTATGCAACACAAAACAGACAAAATGCTGTTAAAAAGCTGGCTGAAATTGTAGACATGGTGTTAGTTGTAGGAAGTAAAAATAGCTCAAATTCAAACCGCTTATTAGATCTGTGCACTGCCAGAGGAAAAAGAGCCTACTTGATTGATAATTACAGCTGTGTGAATAAAAGCTGGTTTCAGGGCGTAGAAAAGATAGGGATCACTGCAGGTGCTTCCGCTCCTGACATATTAGTTGATGAATTAATAGACTACCTAAAAGTAAACCTGAGTGTAAAAATTTCAGTTATGCCAGGTGGTATTACTGAAAATGTTCAGTTTAAAATACCGAATCTGGTTTAAAACACAACTTATCTACTAAACTTCTCTTGAAATCACACAAACCAGCATCTATAGCTAAGACGTCATACCGCGATTCATTAAACTTCTTGCATAACCATATAACAAACTTTTATTGGGAATAGAAACGAAAAAACTTACTTGACACCCTTCGCCAGCGCCCTTATCATGATAGTGAAGCTATTGTATTTGCTTTCGCCAATCTGCAGATTAAAAGGTAAGGATTACTTAATGTATCGGCGTCTTATGTTCAATTTTTTGCAGTATATAGATACTGTATGTCTTTACAAAACTTCATCTACATCTAGATTTTTATCTAAATAAGCTGAACGCGCTTATAAAGCGTTACAAGACATCAAAAAATGCCAATACTCGACAGAGATAGTAAAAGACTAGCTAACTCGGGGATTCTTTGTCTTTTTTTCTGCTTAGTAAATTTCTTAAACATTTGCAGCGTAAGTTAGTTGCAATTAAAAGCGGCTGAATCTCGCTTGTCAAGCGTTTAAAACATAAAAAACGCCAATATTTTAAAGCGGATAATAACCCCAGGGCTTCTTTTGCCTTTTTTTTCGTTTGGTAAATTTCTTAATGTTTGTGGCTGAACGACAACCGTCATCCCGCTACTTGTTAGCGGGATCTCTTGTTAGCGGCTGAGATACCGCGAATGAATCGCGGTATGACGGTTCGCGGCGGCATGACGATAAGGTTTATACCTTGTCATCCCAGTGCCCAAACACTGGGATCCAGTTTTCTTTACAAATTCACCAAAAGTGTTTCATTCTATAACATAAAACCCATACTCACCAAATCCAATGCATTACTTGCAATTAAGTTTCCTGGATCCCAGTGTCTGGGCACTGGGATAACAAAGGAGGACGTTATTCCAGTGCCAAGCACTGACCATTTCTGGTCTCTTAAATTGCAACTAATCTAAGTATTAAAAAATTTACCAAGCGAAAAAAAAGGCAAAAAAAGCCCGATGGTTGGCTAGTTATAGCCTTTCTTATAATAGTCCGAATGCGATAAGATATGTGTTTATGGCTATAGCAGGCCAGTAGCATATTACGGTCTGTTCGGATTATTGTAAAAAGAGCTATACTTACATTATACTTTCAAGTATGGCGTTTTTTTATTCTAAACGCTTAATAACCGTGACTCAGCCGCTTTTAAGCCGCAACTAATCTAAATTATAAACGTTAAGAAATTTACTAAACAGAAAAAAAGGCAAAGAAACCCTAGGGTAGCTAATTATTCACTATCCATTTTTTAAGTTGGCGTTTTTTGATGTTTTAAATAGCGTATTTCAGCTTGTGTAGCTAGAAATTTGATAAAGACATGAGGTGCACATAGTGCAAAAAATTAAGCATGATTTACGCCAAATACATTAAGTTTTTTTGTCATTAATCCACTGCAGAGATTGCGAAGATAAATAAATAGCTTCAGTTTCATGATAAGGGGGCTGGCGAAGGGTGTCAAGGAAGTTTTTCGTTTCATCCAATGCGCTGCCAAAAGTTTGTTATGCAAGAGATCCCATAAATTGGGTGTCATAATAACTACACCCACATTAATTTTGGTGTACGTGACCTTGAAAGATCGTGATTCAATACTTAAATTATTAGGGTAGTAGGCAAATAATGGAGCTCAAAATGCATAATGTACAAGAAACTGAAAATTTAAAATTTGACGCTGAGGTAGGGAAAGTACTGAATATAGTGATTCATTCACTTTACACCAATAAAGACATTTTTCTGCGTGAATTAATATCAAATGCATCAGATGCATGTGATAAGTTGCGCTATGAATCTCAACTAAACCCTAATTTGCTAGATTTGAGTGACGAATTAAAAATCACTATCAGCTCCAATAAAGATAAGAACGAGCTATATATCACTGATAATGGCATTGGAATGAATAGACAGGATTTAATAGACAATCTTGGTACAATTGCAAGCTCTGGTACGCAAAAGTTCTTGGATGCGATTAAGAATAGCAAGGATTCAAGCCAAACTGTGGAGCTGATTGGGAAGTTTGGTGTTGGTTTTTACTCAAGCTTTATGGTTGCATCAGAAGTAATAGTAGAATCGAGAAAAGCTGGAGAAGAGGAGTCTTGGATCTGGCAATCCAAAGGGGATGGGGAATATTCAATCAGCAAGTCAGATAATCAAGTCCCTCGCGGAACCAAAATTACGCTCATTATGCATCCTGAAGAAAACGAGTTTTTAGATAAATTTCGTGTTGAAAATATTGTCACTACTTACTCTGATCACATAAATTTTCCTGCTGAATTTATAGACGAAGAAGGAAAAAGTGAAAAGTTAAACAGTAAGGCTGCAATTTGGACTAAGCCAAAAAATGACGTTACTCAAGAGGAGCACAACGATTTTTTCCGCAGTGTTGCTCACGTTGGCGGGGAGCCCTGGATGATATTGCATAATAAAAATGAAGGTGCAATAGAATATACAAATTTGCTTTATGTTCCTTCTATAAAACCTTTTGATTTATTCCATCCAGATAGACGTTGCTCTGTGAAGTTATATGTAAATAAAGTATTTATCACTGAAGATAACGTACAGATTATACCACAATACTTGCGTTTTCTGAAAGGCGTGGTTGATTCACCGGACTTGCCTCTTAATATCAGCAGAGAAACGCTGCAGAATAATCGTGTTGTTGAGCAGATCAGAAAATCTCTCACTAAGCGTGTGATATCAGAGCTCGGTAAAAAAGCAAAAGAGAATTTAGAGGAATATACAAAATTCTGGACCAATTTTGGTGCAGTTTTAAAGGAAGGTCTTTGTGAAGCTATGCCAACTGATGAGAGAGAAGCACTACTCTCAATTTGCAGATTTCATAGTACTGGTGATGAGAAATTAGTCAGCATTGATGACTATATAAGCAGAATGAAGCCTGAGCAGGAACATATCTATTATCTCACCGGAAATAGCCTCGATTCAATGAAAAACAGTCCGCAACTTGAGGGGTTCGTCAGTAAAGGGCTGGAGGTTCTTCTGTTCGTTGATCCAGTGGATGATTTCTGGACTAGTGTAATTCATGAATATAAAGATCAAAAGTTTAAGTCTGTGACTCGCGCTGATGTTGATTTGGAAAAATTCTCTTCAGAAGAAGATAAGAAAAATGAAGAAAACAAATCGAATGAAGAAAAAACTGAGGAAACTATATTGCAATATTTTACCACAGTGCTTGGAGATTCAGTAAAAAGCGTAAAAATTTCCAAAAAATTGACTGATAGTCCCGTATGCCTAGCGGTTGATGAAGGTGCTATGGATCTTCGCATGGAGCGTTTTTTGCGTGAACAAAAGCAGCTAAATTACCGCACGCCAAAGGTGCTTGAAATTAACACTAAGCATCCTGCAATAAAGAGTATAATGAAATCTTATGCTGAAAGTGGTGAAAACCCAACATTGGAGGACATGGTTCACTTATTGTTTTACCAAGCTTGCATCGTGGAAGGCGAAGAGATGGATGACGCGAGCAGCTTTGCTAAGAGACTGAATAATTTGCTTGGCAAGATTTCTGTTTAATGCTATACTTAGTTTAGTTATTAATTAGGGGTAAAACATGTTTGGTCCAGGTTTTAGAGACTTTGTATCACAGGATACAACTTCACATGGCCAATCAAATCCTGAAAGATTAATCAAAAGTTGGCATGGTTTTGAAAAACCAGATTCTGAAGATTCAGGTATTGAAGAAGAGTTTGAAGTTTTAGAGGTTGTCCGGAAACTAGTAAATTCAAGCATATTCCCTCTTTAACATAACCCTACTCATAGCTAGGTATATGAAATTCTCAGTGGATGTTGTGAGTAAATCATACTCCTTCGATAGCCTTCTATTCCTATTAACCCAAGCAAAAGTCCTTTCTACAACCCATCTTCTTGGCTGTACTTTAAACCCTTGTTCTCTTGTTGGTAGTAGCTCAGGTGGCGTATCTTTGTGCACCCAAAATCTACATGGAGGCCTTTTAACAATTTCAATATCTATGTCATATTCTTCCTTTATGTGATTCTTTAAATTTCTTCCTTGGTATCCCATGTCAGCCCACATTTTTTTAACTTTAGTATATTTTGTTCTCATATTGTTTAATGCTATTTTAATACCATCTCTATCATTTTCGTTAGCAGCGCCTACGTAACAACCTAGTATAAAACCCTGAGTGTCTGTAATTATATGCCTTTTTCTACCCTTTACTTTTTTACTTCCATCATAGCCTTTGATCCCCCCTTTTCTGTAGTCTTTACAGATTGACTATCTACTATACAGGCACTCGGCTGCTCATTCCTTCCTATTTTTCTTCTACTATATTTTGTAATTTCATAATTCATTTTCTCAAAAATTCCCTGCTTCTTCCATTGCCTGAACTGCTCATACACAGTCTTCCATAGCGGAAAATCATTTGGTAAATACCGCCATTGACACCCTGTACGCAATACATAGAAAATTGCTTCTAATATTTCTTTTTTGCTATACTTTTGCGGCCTTCCTCCTTTCTTGTATGATACTCTGAAGTGTTTTTCTATTCTTGCCCATTCCCTTTCGCTTAGATCTGTTGGATACTTTTTTCTCATCTTTACCCCGTACTAAAATTTCAGATATTATAGCCTTTTACTTGTTTCCGGACAACCTCTTAGATAGCGAAAGTCAAGAGATACCAGCTACTCCATGCAGTACATTCCCTGAAGATCTAAGTTTAGAGAATGCAATACTTGCAAACTTTCCTGATGGTTGTGATAGGTCGTTTACTGTAGAGTTAAAAGATGAAGATTCATATGGTATCATTCCTAAAAACTTAACTTTTGCTGAGATTATAAATATCTTAAATCAAGCTATACAAGAAGATAATTGTGAAGAATTAGACAAGGTTGTACAAAATATTGAAGATTATGAAGGCAGGTCTATTACGCTGGATAATGAAAATCTCAAAGATTTCTGTTCAAATCAACTTAATTTGGAGTTACAAAACGGAAGCAACCATCAACATATATATTCAAATGTACTATCACAATATAAATTTGATCAAGAGGGTTTCAAGTATGATTATTCAGTAAAAGAATTGGTACTATTGGCAATTGCAGCTAATGACAAGCTAGTAGAGCAATATCAGGATTTTCTTTTTGCTGAAGGAAATTTAAGTCTTTTACCTGTACTTGTTGGTGGTCAAGAATACGTTAAAGCTTTTATAGGAAGATTCCATGATACTGATGGGATTTATGATAAATTAAAAGATCAATCCATACAACTTGGCCAATCCAATAAGATTGGCTTTTTCTCAGTTATAGCATTAAGAAAAGAGCAAGAATTATTAAATGCAGTTTTTGTCGAATACGTTTTAAGAGATTTTGGACAGGTGTTAAAAACAAGTAAACCTGATCCTTTGTATGGTGTGCTTGAAACAGCGTCTCTGATCAAAAATGAAGAATTCATCACGATAGTGCTAGATGCATTTGAAAGATATATTAATGAGCTAACTAAAAAAGCCTCAACAGAAGAGTTATTAAAAAAGAGCTTTGCTACCTTGTTAGAAACTGCGATAAGCCAGGAACACACATCTGTCATTGAATACCTGTGCAAACGATACACTAATAGTGCAGATCGTGCCATTTACGATGTATATGAACAAGCATTTGCAGATGATAAAGTTATTACAATACTAAGGCAACAAATCCTGAAAAACATAGGAGCTCGTGGCAGAAAAGAAATTTATGATTTAATTCTGAAAACTGCATTGGATGCTGGTAATATTGCATTTATCGAGCACTTGTGTGAAAAATGTGCTAAATGCAGCAATGATGTTATTAATTATCTTGATCATAAATCTAAAAACAACGAGTTTGATGAAATATATGAATCAATTCTGATTGCATTGTCTAATACTGAAAGTCAAGACATTATAGTCAGTGTTCTAGCTCATGTTCAAATTTATCAAAGCATACTCAATAATAAACAGCAAGTAGTCAGGCAAACCATACAAAATATACTGAGAAATGCAATAAAAGAAGCTAGTTATGGAGTTGTTGTACCCTTATGTCAGCATGTTGACCTAAAATTCGCAGCTCTTCAGGCAATATGCAAGGAAGAATTTGAGAAAGCTTTACCAGTAGTTGCAGAACAGCTTGAAAAAATAAGTATGGAACTTTCTCCAAGTATGACTCGTAATGAGTATCAAAAAAATAGAGATACTTTGAGTCATCTATATCTAATTAGAAATTTGTTAGAAAGTAGTAAATTAATCAATACTTCCAGTAAAGCAAATATACAGACACAAGCGAATACACAAGTTAATAAAAGAAGCAGCAGTGATAATGCAGTATCACCTGTTATAAAAGGCGATACGGCTGTAGTAAATGAAGAGAATAACAATCAACCAAGCAGTCAAAGAAACCCAAAATCCAAAAGTGCTGGCAGTCAACAGACAGAAAAAAATGTTCTTGCAGGGGAGGAAGAAAATGCTATCTTAAATAACACAGGGGTTTCAACGCAGGAGCCTTTAATTAATAATTTTGAGGAGGGTGAAATCAAAAAAGGCAGCGGAAAAAAAGGTGTTAAGCAACTTGCCAGTCCTGTTAAGAAAAAGATTGATGGACTTATAAGCAAAACCAGTACTAACTCAAGAGAAGAACTCGAAAATATTCTAAAAAGTAACTCTCCTACTCTTGTACCACAATATGTAAAAAATAAAGACGGTCCCTTTAAGGGTAAAGTAGAAGAAATTAAAAAAGAAATTAAAAACCATAATACAAAACAAGGTAATGTTAATATTTCACTGAACAACGATTTGCCAAATTCAGGAGACCAATTTACAAGTTCTAATAATACCGGAAGCAATAGTACACTTACCACAACTCCAGAAATTACGGGTTGTGAAAAGAAGTTGGGGGTAAGTGAAGTTTCTTCGAATGCTGACAATGTGTCTACAATTGGAGGTGTTATTAACAGTAAGGAAAAGCCTGCAGCAGTAGAAAAAACTAGTGCTATAAACAATCAATCAACCTCTATTACTGCAACACAAAATACGCAAAAGAGTAAGTGGCCTACCATAGCTACATGGACGTTAGCAGTAGCTGGAGTTGTTTCAGGAGTAGCTATTGCAGTTTATTTGGAAATGCTAGCTGCAGGAATAGCAGTTGGAGCTTGTTGTCTGGTTGCCGCTGTAATTATATACTACTGTACACCTAAAAGCCAAGTTGAAAACAACGAGGTTGAAAAATCTTTCAACACGGGGAAAGTACCTACTGCCGTACATGTATAATAAATATAGTAGTTTACCATTTAATAATTTATTATAATTATGTTAATTATCGGTAAATAAGGACTTGGTAAACTACGAAGAAATATTCTTGAATAAAATAAAAGATATAAAAGATGAGGGGCGCTACCGTGAATTTACGCACTTTGCGTCATTACCAGGTAGGCTCCCCCACATTATGGACTATGAAAGAAATAGGGAAGTAATAGTCTGGTGCAGTAATAACTATTTGGGAATGTCACAAAATGAGAGTGTAATTGCCGCTATCCAAAATTCATCTGTTGGTGCTGGAGGAACAAGAAATATATCTGGTACAACAAAAGAGGTTGTTGAACTTGAAAAATCCTTAGCTTGTTTGCATAAAAAAGAGGCTGCTTTAACTTTTGCTTGTGGCTACCTCGCTAACCAGACAACACTTAGCACTTTATCGTCTGTTATTCCGGGCGTAGTAATTTTTTCAGACGAGAAGAACCATTCTTCGATGATAGAAGGCATAAAATCAGGAAAAAGGCCAAAACATATATTTAAACACAATGATGTTAATCATCTAGAGCAGCTACTTAAGTCTATAGACAAAAAGACACCAAAAATCATAGTACTTGAATCCGTATATTCAATGGATGGTGATGTAGCTCCGCTTAAAGAAATATGCGACCTGGCAGATCAACATAATGCAATTACCTATTTGGATGAGGTGCACGCAGTTGGTATGTATGGTTCACATGGTGGCGGAATTGCAGAAAGAGAAGGTCTGATGGATAGAATAACCGTTATTCAAGGTACACTATCAAAGGCTTTTGGAGTGATGGGTGGGTATATAGCGTCTTCAAAGAGCTTGGTAGATGTAATAAGAAGTTCCGCTCCAGGATTTATTTTTACCACTGCTATGTCGCCTGTTTTAGCAGCGGCAGCAAAGGCAAGCGTTGAGCACCTAAAATCGAGCAACATTGAAAGGGAAAAGCAAAAGCAAGTCGTTGAAAAAGTAAAAAACTCACTGAGAAATGCAGGAATTAACTTCATTCCAACAGAAACTCATATAATTCCAATAATAATTGGCAACTCAGAGTTATCCAAAAAAGCATCAAAATTATTATTTGATGAGTATGGAATATATGTTCAACATATAAATTACCCGACAGTTCCAAGAGGAACTGAGCGTTTCCGTATTACCCCTACACCTTATCATACCGATGAAATGATAGAGCATTTAACAGAATCTCTTGTAAAAGTTTTCGAAAAGTTGTCTATCTCTGTAGCCTGTTTATGCTATAGCTAGTACAGCCCTACGTCATACCGCGATTTATTCGCGGTATCTCAGCATGGATTCCGCTAACAAGTAGCGGAATGACGAGTTTTACGCTTATCAAATTGTAGGTAAACATAAATTACTTTAGCTATAGTTTTATATCTCCAGCAATGATTAGCCCGTTGTCTTCCGTTAGCCTTCCACCGCTTTCTTGCAGAAAAAGTCTACCGAGCAAGGCTTTATATTTGTTAACTCCAGAGTAAATTATTCCACTGTGCCTTCCTGCCGCAAGGTATGCAAAGCCTAAAATTGTTGAACCTATGGAGCGTACATTACTATTGCCAGGCAGCAATTTATTTAACAAATTACCACTTACATCTATTAGACCCCCTTCACGGCTTTTCACTCGCATTTTTACATGACGAGATCTAAAATCCTCAAGAAAAGCACCTTTCTTTTCTTCTGCCCAAAAAGTTTCTCTAAGAGCCGGAGCATCAATTACAGCTGCCACAACTTTATTTTTATGAATGAGACAGACTGATACTGCAAAATAAACCATGCAACTAGAAAAGTTCTCCCTGCCCTCTATAGGCATAATAAACCAGGTATAAGTGTTATCTTTTACTTCTTGATCAGTATCATCTTCAAAAATAAAACCATAGTCTCGTTTGTAGTCGTGCAAGCAATCGTATATGGTTTGCTTGGATTTTGAATAAGTTTTATTAATAAAGTCTGCTGATTTAACATTAGAAATTTGCAATTCATTAAAATCGCGCATAAGCTGCTTGGAAGCATTACGCACAGAATCAAGCATCACATTAATTCGTGGTGATGAGAGGGACATTCTTCCTTTTACTCTTTCACTCTTTCATAATAGCTGTCACCTGGAGTATATACTACAATTTTATCCTCTTCTTTTATAAATTGAGGCACGTTAACGCGCATTCCGTTTTCCAAAATTGCAGGCTTATAAGAAGCAGTAGCAGTTTGTCCTTTAATAACAGACTCTGTTTCTTTCACAGCAAGTGTAACATAATCAGGCACATGCGCAGAAATTATTTTGTCTTGATAAGCTACAACTTTAATTTTCATGTTATCCTGTAAATAAATTTTTTTTTCTCCCAATAAGTCCAAATTTATAGTGATTTGCTCGTAATTACTTGGATGCATAAGATTTACAATGTTTCCTTCAGTGAAAAGGTAAACATATTCCTCTTCATCTAAAATTGCCCTTCTGATTGTTGCATCAGAACGAAATCTTTCATAGTGTTTTGCTCCGGTTTTGATGTTTTTCATTTCGGCTTGTATGTATGCACCACCTTTACCAGGTTGAGTATGCATAATACCTACAACCAAAAATAATCCGCCGTTATGTTCCAACACCTGACCTGGTCTGATATCGTTAGCTCTTTCTGCCATAATTACATTTTCAATTTGATCTTATAATTATAAATAGCTTTATATAAATATCAAAGTCTTTATTAGTCAATAAATTCTGGTATATTTAATACTATATACCTCCCCTTTATATTTATATGTGGAAATATCTCTTTAGTGAAAGACAGCATAATACGTTTTTTTGTGCTGATAACTAAAATTTCTAATATATCCCCTGAGCCGAAATTATACACAGATTTTACATAGCCATATAATTCATTACTTTTCAGCCTTACTTCCATATCTACAAGGTCACTTTGGTAAAATTCATCCTCATCATTTAGCTCTGGTAACTTGCTTCTTTCTATATATAGCTTCTTATTCCTTAAAAGCTCTGCTTCATTACGGGAATTTACTCCGCTTATTGTAGCTATTACTAAATTATCACCTATGACGGATACTGAGTCTATTTTATAATTCTCATCACCACTTATTAGCTTACCATATAAGGAGATATTTTCAGGCTTTTCAGTAAAGGTTTTTACTTTAACAGCTCCTTTAATTCCGTGAGGAGAGGTAATAATTCCTAAGCATACCAGATTGTCGTTCATATTAATGCAAGTATCTAATCAGAAGATTTCTCAGATAAATATTGAGTCAAAATCTCGATGCCTTCATCAATCTCTTTTTCAGTGATAATGAGTGGAGGTAAAATTCTCACAACGTTATCTGATGTTACCCCAACAGTAAGCAAGCCGCGATGACTTAACTCTTCTGCAAACTTTTGATTGTCTGCTTTCACTTTTATTCCAAGCATTAACCCTTTCCCTCTTACTTCCTCTATTATTGGAAATTTACTTGCTAAGTCTTCTAGTTTATTTTTTAAGTATTTACCTCTAATTTCAACATTTTTCAAAAAGCCGGGGCTGAGCAATTCTTCGAGCACAGCATTACCTACTGAGGTTGCAAGCGGATTGCCACCAAAAGTGGAACCGTGCATACCAACTGCCATATATTTAGCAGCCTTTTCAGTTGCAAGACAAGCCCCCAGCGGAAACCCCCCGCCTATTCCCTTTGCAAGAGCACATATATCAGGTTCCACTCCTATATGTTCGTATGCGAATAATTTTCCTGTCCTACCAGCCCCGCATTGTACGCAATCAAAAAATAACAATATGTCATTTTCATCACACAGCCTTCTTAGTTCTTTCATAAAGACTTCATTCATTACTTTGATACCACCTTGCCCTTGTATTGGTTCTATTAATATAACGCCTATACCACTTGAAATTGCTTTCTTTACGCTCTCAATATTGGGCTCGATGTTATCACACCAATCAATGTAGGGATTTAGTAATTCAGAAAATTTCTGTTTATCGTTTGTAGCACAAGTTAAAAAGGTTCTTCCATGAAATGCACCATGAAATGTTAAAATTCTGTGACGATTTTTATTGCCTTTTCCATTTTGATAGATCCTAGCAATCTTAAGTCCACATTCTACTGCCTCTGATCCAGAATTTGAGAAAAATACAGTGTCAGCGAAACTATTGTTTATTAATTTTTCTGCAAAATTATTGGCAGCAGGTATATTATAGGTATTTGATATATGCCATAATTTTTCTCCTTGCAATTTAAGAGCACTAATTAATCGCGAATTAGTGTGACCTAAGCTACTAACGGCTATTCCGGAGTGAAAATCTACGTAGCGCTCACCATCAACATCATATAGGTAGATACCTTTGCCATGAGAAAAATTTATATTAACAGGAGAATAAACTGGCAAAATAGGAGAAATTGTCATAAAATATTATATGCTAAATTTTATTATTAATAACATAAAAACCGTTGTTTCACAATAAGAAGGATATGTATAAGCTAGGTAAATTGATGTTTTCTGCGTTGAAGAAAAACAAATACACAAAAGTTATTGTATTACTCTCATCGATCTTTATGATTTTATTCAGTGTGATATATTGTAATCATTTACTAAGGAGTAATTTCCTTTCTTCTTACCGTGATTCAAGTGTAAACTTAAAAAGCGTACTGGAAAATGGCATAATAAAAAAATACCATTATTTACTAATAGAAAAGCATCACATTAAATACAAAAATTTTGACTACATAAACCAACTAGTAAAACTACGTGCTGAATTATTACAATCAGTGAGCAAAGTAAAGGATTTCAGCTTAATACTGTATGATCAAAACGGCAGAATAATATTCAGTAATTTTAACACTCAAGATTATGATTATGAACAGTTACTTACAAACGATGAAATTGATAAACTATTAAGTAACCAAGAAATATTTTATACTACAGGAAATACATTAACTTCTATTTTCCCTATATTCCATGAAAATAGCGTTAAACCGTCGTTTTTTTTGAAGATTCTTCGAAACTACAATAATTCTTATGTTATAGCATATGGCCTGTTTTTAACATTTTTGGGCCTATTATTAATAATCTTAATATTAATAATGTTCTATTTGCACTTTTCTAATACCCAAATGCTAGCCAAGCAACATAAAACTAACATTGAATTACAGCAGATAAAAGAGACATTAGAGCAAGAAAATGCAAACAAGCTAAAGTTTTTTGCAAGCGTTACACATGAATTACGCACACCTCTTAATGCTATTATTGGATTTGCGGAGTTGATCAAAAATAAAACTTTAGGTTCAATGGATAATTCTCAATACAAGGAGTATGCAGACGATATATATAATGCAGGAACACACTTACTTACCTTAATTAATGATGTGCTCGATTTTTCTAAAGCTGAATCAAGTAGTTTAACAGTAGAAAAAGTGAAGTTTAACCTGAACAAAATAATGGATTCATGCGTAAATATGCTATTACCTAAATTAAAAGAAGCCGGGATTAATTTAAAAAAAGAGATGACTAATAAACAATTATTAGTCATTGCAGATCCCAAGAGAATGAAACAAGTTATAATAAATTTATTATCAAACTCAATCAAGTTTACTCCCAAAGATGGTTTAATAAGAATGGTGATAAAAGAAAATATAGAAAAAAACTTATTAACTATTGAGTTTCATGACAATGGAATAGGAATAATGCAGCAGGACATATATAAAGTTATGTCTGTTTTTGGCCAAGCAGATTCGGGGTATAGAAACGAAGGTACGGGCATCGGATTGCCGCTAAGCAAGAAATTAGTAGAGTTAATGGGTGGAACTTTTGACATTAAAAGTGAAGCAAAACTTGGTACTACGATAACATTGAACTTCTTTTATGAAGAACAAACATGTGAAGATTCGATTGATTTTTAATAGGATCTATTTGATATGGCCTTACATCAGACGAAAACCACACTTTATCAAAAGCGGCAAGCCGAGAAGGTAGGCAGAAATTCATCAATAAGCCCCCATCAAGAATCTTATCTGTTAGCTATATATAAAATTTGATACTCTGACTACAATATACTACTATAGATGGAAGTGTTATTAATGGAGCAAGGTATGGAATTAGCAGTAGGAAATAATGCACCCGATTTTAGCTTGCCAGCAGATTCTGGTGAAAATTTATCACTGAGTGAATTTTTTGATAAAAAAAATGTAGTTCTTTATTTTTATCCTAAAGACGATACTCCGGGTTGTACAATGGAGGCAAAAGGCTTTAGAGATAAAATAGATGATTTTTCTTTCCTTGACACAGTGATAATTGGTGTATCAAAAGATAGTGTTAAGTGTCACACTAACTTCAAAGCAAAATATTCTCTGCCGTTTTCTTTAGTTTCTGATGAGAATGCTGAAATGTTGGGAAAATATGGTGTTTGGGTAGAGAAAAGTATGTTTGGCAAAAAGTATATGGGAATAGAACGCACTACTTTTTTAATAGATAAAAAAGGTAAAATAGTGAAGATCTGGAAAAATGTAAAAGTTAGTGGACATGTTGATGAGGTTCTGGAAGAAGTAAAGAGAATATAAACTAAAGAATAGGTTAATGGCTACCCATTGCTACATAAAAAAGCTGAAATTACATAATTTTCGTAGCCACTCAAACTTTGAACTGGATTCAGATGATAGCTCAGTTGTAATAACTGGCAAAAACGCTATTGGTAAAACTAATATACTTGAAGCAATCTCGTTGCTTGCTAAAAGCAATGGAATGAAAAAAGCAAAAGCCAGTGAGATACAAAATAGATTCAGTAATGAAGATTGGGTAGTGCACTATGATTTTTTTAATGGAATGGATTTTAATTCAATTGGTATCACAAAGAGTTTTGATAAGAAACTAATACAAATTGATGGAAAAACGCAATCGAGTTATTCATCTTTGTATAAGATATCCAATGTAATATGGCTGATTCCACAAATGGACTATGTTCTTCTCAATTCTCCAAGTGACAGATTAAAATTTTTAGACCGTATAGTCTCACTGTTTGAGGAAAATTACACTTGCTGCTACATGAAACACAGAAAAGCTAAACGTGAGCGAAGTAAACTGTTGAGAGAGAACACCTTGGACGAAAATTGGCTCTCTAGTCTTGAAAACATAATGGCCGTTAATGCAGTTAGTATTTTACGTATGCGATCGTCTGTTTTAAAGACACTACAAGACACAATTGATAACCATTCCAGTGAGTTTTTTCCGAAGGCAAGTTTGAAATTCAGCAGCCAGCTAACTTTGGACGATACTGCAGAATATTTTCAGAATCGTCTAAAGGAAAACAGAGAAAAAGATTCATTGACTGGTAGAGTAACCTTTGGTGTGCATAACGATAATTTTCGGGTTTTTTGTCAAAAAAGAAACGTACCAATAAATCTGTGCTCCACTGGAGAACAAAAGTTATTACTGCTTTCTATTATTTTATCCAGTGTAAAAGCAAGGTGTATTCATTACAATAAGGCACCACTTCTTCTACTTGATGATATAATGTCTCATCTGGATAAACATTACAGAAAGGCGTTAATGGAGGAAGTGTTAAGTATTCAATGTCAAACTTGGATAACTGATGTAAATCAAGATAATTTCAATAGCTATCTTTATTCTTTCAAGTTTTTTGAATTATCAAATGAATTAAATGCAAAACTTCCTTGACAAACCTCGCCAGCCCCCTTATCATGATACTGAAGGTATTCAGTTATCTTCATCTGTGCAGATTAAACAGCAAGAAAACAACGTAGTTGGCGTCTTATTTTTAATTTTTTACACTATGTGCACCTTATGTCTTCACAACATTTCTGGGTTTTTACCTATATAAGCTGAAACGCGCTTATAAGTCGTTTAAGACAGTATAGTACGCCGATTTTGCAGGATTAGAGAGTGACAACTAGCTAACACGGGGTTTCTTTTGCCTTTTTTTCTGCTTAGTAAATTTCTTAAACATTCAAACTAAGGTGAGTTGCATTCAAAAGCAGCTAAATTGCAGTGTTTAAGACTTAAAAAACGCCAATACTGAAAATAGACAATGACCAGGGCTTCTTTTGCCTTTTTTTTCGTTTGGTAAATTTCTTAAATATTTATGGCTAAACGACAACCGTCATCCCGCTACTTGTTAGCGGGATCTCTTGTTAGCGGCTGAGATACCGCGAATGAATCGCGGTATGACGGTTCGCGGTGACATGACGATAAGCCTTGTCATTCCAGCGCGTGACGCTGGAATCCAGACTTTAGAGGTTGTCCGGAAACTAGTAAATTCAAGCATATTCCCTCTTTAACATAACCCTACTCATAGCTAGGTATATGAAATTCTCAGTGGATGTTGTGAGTAAATCATACTCCTTCGATAGCCTTCTATTCCTATTAACCCAAGCAAAAGTCCTTTCTACAACCCATCTTCTTGGCTGTACTTTAAACCCTTGTTCTCTTGTTGGTAGTAGCTCAGGTGGCGTATCTTTGTGCACCCAAAATCTACATGGAGGCCTTTTAACAATTTCAATATCTATGTCATATTCTTCCTTTATGTGATTCTTTAAATTTCTTCCTTGGTATCCCATGTCAGCCCACATTTTTTTAACTTTAGTATATTTTGTTCTCATATTGTTTAATGCTATTTTAATACCATCTCTATCATTTTCGTTAGCAGCGCCTACGTAACAACCTAGTATAAAACCCTGAGTGTCTGTAATTATAGCTCTTTTTACAATAATCCGAACAGACCGTAATATGCTACTGGCCTGCTATAGCCATAAACACATATCTTATCGCATTCGGACTATTATAAGAAAGGCTATATATGCCTTTTTCTACCCTTTACTTTTTTACTTCCATCATAGCCTTTGATCCCTCCTTTTCTGTAGTCTTTACAGATTGACTATCTACTATACAGGCACTCGGCTGCTCATTCCTTCCTATTTTTCTTCTACTATATTTTGTAATTTCATAATTCATTTTCTCAAAAATTCCCTGCTTCTTCCATTGCCTGAACTGCTCATACACAGTCTTCCATAGCGGAAAATCATTTGGTAAATACCGCCATTGACACCCTGTACGCAATACATAGAAAATTGCTTCTAATATTTCTTTTTTGCTATACTTTTGCGGCCTTCCTCCTTTCTTGTATGATACTCTGAAGTGTTTTTCTATTCTTGCCCATTCCCTTTCGCTTAGATCTGTTGGATACTTTTTTCTCATCTTTACCACGTACTAAAATTTCAGATATTATAGCCTTTTACTTGTTTCCGGACAACCTCTAAAAGCTCACTACCATGGTACAATTTTAAACTATGATGATTTATTTTCTACTAATAGCAGCTCTCTATAACCACTTAACAAGTGGTGGCATTGACATCATAATTGCATCTGGATTGCCGTCAGTCATTAAACCAAACCTTGTGCCACGATCGTATAACAGATTGAATTCTACATATCTGCCACGTTTTATTAATTGATTTTCTCGTTGTTCTTTTGTCCAAGATTTTTGTATATGTTTACGTATGATGTGCAAATAAATTTCCAAAAAGGCTTCACCTACTGCTTTTGTGAACTCAAAATCGTTTTTCCAGTTGCTAGAACTCAGATTATCATAGAAAATGCCACCAATACCACGCGGCTCTTTTCTGTGTTGTAAGAAAAAATAGTTGTCACATTGCTCTTTAAATTTTGGATAATATCCGGTGTCAAATCTATCACATGTCATTTTGATTGATTCATGAATATACTTGCAATCTTCTTCATTTCTATATATTGGCGTAAAATCCATTCCTCCACCAAACCATTGTTTTGAAGTATATATCAGCCTTGTGTTCATATGTGCTGCAGGGATAAGGGGCGATTGCATATGAGACACTAAAGATATACCGCTTGCCCAGAACTCTCCGTTACTTTCACTTGCACCAGGAATTTCATTAATGGCTGAATCTGCAAATTTTCCGTGTACTTTTGAAACGTTTACTCCAACTTTTTCAAAAACATTACCAAAAATAATTGTAGATTCACCACCTCCACCACCTGGGCGATCCCACTTTCTCTTTTCGATTTTTGGCTCTGCGGATGATTGTTTTTCAATTAATAAGAAAGATTCTATAATCTTATCTCTTAGTGCACAGAACCATTTAAATGCTTGTGTTTTTTGTTTTTCCATAATATCCTCTTGCTAGCTTATTAACATTGTTATATCTGATATTTAAGGAACTTAATTAGATTTGGATGATAATTATCTATCAAAGACGTTAATAAATCTATAATAATTAAATCAATATAATAGAACATTTTCGTATGTACAACAATGCCAAGTAACAATAATGAATAAAAGATACATAGATAACAAAAAAGAGAACAGGGTTGACTTCATACTAAGAAATTATGGAATGTCAATTGTTGTGATGGCAGTTATTATGCTCTTACCTCCAGTAGCAATATCGATACTCTACTTTTTTGATATATATAGTCAGCATATTAATATAGAGATTAATTTATTAGTTAGCATTCTAACAACTCTCTTTATGATTTATAATGTAAAACGCTACAGATACCTACTTAATACTATAGAATTTCAAAATGCAATATTTGCAAATGCACTAAATCATAATACAGAATTTTGCCTTATTTTACATAAAGATGAAGGTATTATTTATGCTGACGCAAGGTTCTACGAAAGGTTTAAAGATCATATAGATGATGACATTACGTTAGGCAAGATTCTTGAAATAGGAGATGTTTCAGAAGCAGACAAAAAAGTACTCTATCATGCACTAAAAAATAACTCTTCTGTACAGGTATGCATTTCCTTAAACAAGAAGAATAGAGTATCTAACTTTCTTTTGCTCTTTGAGCCGATACCAGATAATCCCCAAATTGCTATAAATAGTAATAAGATTTTAAATTTATCATTAGTGCCAATAGCAAGGCCAGATGGGTATTTTGTATTAAAAGCAACACAGATAAACAAGGAGCAGATATATGAAGAGTTAATAGAAAAACACAGCATAGGAACTTACATTGCAAATGCCAAAGGGGTGATTTTATCTGTAAATAAAAGATTTTTAGACATATTTGAACTAAAAAAACTGGAAAAAGGTAGCTCAATCAGTGATTTTATATCTCAATCTAAATATAACAATACAACAACCGATAATGAAATTTTGTTTTTTACTATAAGTGGTATTCCATTCAAGGCTTATATGAGCACTGCTATATTTTGTGATAAATACAACCATAGCTATATATATGGCTTTATAACACCAACCGAATCAAATATTGTTGATTATCAATTACACCCTTGTTTTGCAAATTCATCAATTGCTATTGCACAATGTGACATAAACGGCAACTTTGTAAAGAAAAATACGGCACTAATAAAGCTTGCAGGGTCAGATAATAATTCAATCTTTACGTTGATATTGGATAGTTATCATGTGAAAATACGTGAATATTTTTCGAGTAATAGAATAAATAATGCGTCTTTTGATGTACAGCTCAACGGCGGTAATAACATAAAAATATATTTCAATAAGTTTCTTCATAATAAAATGATCTTCATACTTTGTTATTTTATTGACAATACTGAACACAAAAACCTAGAGATAAAGCTTGAGCATTATCAAAAGATGCAAGCTATAGGGCAGTTAGCAGGTGGTATTGCGCATGATTTCAACAATATATTGACTGGGATAATAGGATTTTGCGATTTGCTTTTACTCCAACACTCAGCTGGTGACCCATCTTTTGGAGATATAATACAGATACAGCAAAATGCAAAGCGTGGATCAAATTTAGTAAGACAATTGCTTGCTTTCTCAAGAAGACAGACCTTGCAGCCAAAAATTATTGATGTAAATAATACTATAGCTAATCTTTATGAAATGATAAAAAGATTAATAGGTGAAAATATAAAATTTAATATTTATTATGGTAGAGACTTGGGTGCTGTTAGGGCTGATCAAGGGCAATTAGAGCAAGTTATACTTAACTTAGCAGTCAATGCTAGTGCTGCTATGGAAAAGGGCGGAGAATTAACTATACGAACCTTTAATCAAAAGATTGACTCATTAAATTCTACACCTCAGGATATGTTTTCTCCAGACAAGGAAGCGATTGAACATGGAAATTATGTTGTGATTGAAGTAATTGATACTGGATGTGGAATGACGAGTGATACAACTGAAAAGATCTTTGATCCATTTTTTTCTACCAAAGATATTACCTCTGGTACAGGTCTTGGCCTCTCTACTGTATATGGCATTATTAAACAAACTGAAGGATACATCTATGTTGCTAGCAAAGTAAATCATGGAACTAAATTTAGCATATTTTTGCCCATGGTTTACATATCAGATGAAAATGATAGAGAGGAAGATAGTGAAGAAACAGAAAAACCGGTAGTAAGTGAAATTAAAGGTAATGGTATAATTTTATTAATCGAAGATGAAGATTCAGTAAGGGAATTCATCTCTAAAGCACTCAAAAGAAAAGGATTTGATGTAATAGAAGCAAGCATAGGCAGCGAGGCGCTAGAAATAATCAGTAAAAAAAGTCAACATATAGATCTTATAATCACTGATGTAATCATGCCAGAGGTGAGCGGCCCAGAAATAGTTAAAGAAGCATTGATCCATAGGCCAAATATCAACGTTATTTTTATTTCTGGGTATGCAGAAGATGCTTTTTTAAAGAGTGATGACATCAATATAGAAGATTTTCACTTTTTGCCAAAACCATTCACTCTGAATGAATTAGGAAACAAGGTTCAAAGTGTGTTACACAAAGCAAAAAAGACAGTCTAATTTTAGTGTGGTTAACAACAAAAAAATTTTCTAATGCAAAAGTTTCTTGCATATATACAATAGAATTATTTTATACATAAGATAAAAGGCGTGAGCAAGATTATTGCAATAGTAAATCAAAAGGGTGGAGTTGGCAAAACCACAACTAGTATAAATTTATCGACAGCCTTTGCTGCTGTGGGAAAAAGCACTTTATTGGTAGATCTTGATCCTCAAGGAAATGCTAGCACCGGACTCGGGATTTCTTACCGTAGTAGGGAAGAAAAAAACATATACAAAATACTACTAAGCAGCGAAAATAAATTGATAGAATCGGCAATTTTCAATATAAAGGAAATTCCGAATTTATCGCTAATTTCGTCAGTAGTTGATTTGTCAGCTGCAGAAATTGAATTATCGCAACTTGAGCGAGGAAAATTCGTACTAAAAAGCGCATTGGAGAAGATACGCGATAATTATGAGTATATAATCATCGATTGCCCTCCATCACTTGGGCTTCTGACCATAAATGCTTTGACTGCTGCTAATTCTATTATTGTTCCTCTTCAGTGTGAATTTTTTGCTCTGGAAGGATTAAGCCATTTAGTTAAAACTGTGGAGCTAATAAAAAGGAATAACCTAAACCCTTTTTTGGCAATAGAAGGGATAGTGTTAACAATGTATGACAGGCGCAACAAACTTAGTGAGCAGATTAAAAACGATATTTGTCAGTATTTAAATGATAAAGTATACAAAACTATCATCCCATTGTATGAGACTGTTATTCCACGTAACGTACGGTTATCAGAAGCACCTTCTCATGGAAAACCTGCTATTGTGTATGATCTTAAATGTCCTGGTGCACAAGCGTATATAAGTTTGGCAAGGGAAATTTTAAAAAAGCACGCGAGCAGTTGTAAGGAGAAGAAGCTAGTGAGCGAGGGCGTGGTATGAAGGATGATAGACGCCTCGGCAGAGGTCTTGCCGGTCTCATAGGCGATAATTATGATAATAAAGAAGATCGACAAGAGTATTTGCCTATTTCATTACTGCACCCAAGTAAATTTCAACCGAGGAAACATTTTGACGAGGAGTCATTAAGAGAACTTGCAAATTCGATAAAGAAGAGTGGCATTATACAGCCCATTGTGGTACGCAAAGATTCAAATGATGATGGTTACGAAATAATAGCTGGAGAACGTCGTTGGCGAGCAAGCAAGATTGCAAATCTTAATAGTGCACCGGTTATCATAAAAGATTTGAACGACAAGGAATGCTTGGAAGTATCCATTATTGAAAACATACAAAGACAAGATATTAATCCAATAGAAGAAGGTGAAGCGTATAAGAAACTGATAGATGAGTTCTCCTATACACATGAGGAACTAGCCTCAGCTATAGGCAAAAGCCGCAGCCACATAACCAATATGATTCGGATGTTGTCACTTTCCTGTAGGGTGAAAACAATGATCAACGAAAAAAAATTGTCTATGGGCCATGCAAGAACACTGATTAATGTTGAAAATGCGGAAAGTATCGCAGAAAAAATAGTTTCTCAGGGCTTAAGTGTTAGACAAACTGAAAAATTGATAAAAGACTTACACCAAAATAATAATCAAAAAGAGCGGAAATATACTAAAAATCAAGATATGGCAGTAATAGAGGGCGCTATATCTTCTCAACTTGGTTTAAAGATCAAAATTAATGACAACAATTCTAAGGGTAAAGTTATGATACGGTATGATAATCCAAATGAATTGGATTTGATATTGAAAATTTTGAATAGGAAACTTGAGGCATAGCTAGTAGTTGGCTAGCAAAGCAACAAACCAATATCAACTGTTGGTGTCATGAAAGTAGCTGACACTGGAATGGCTTTGTTGCATCGCTACTTATGAAAGGCTAACTATAGTTAGGATTATAAGCAACCTATTGAAAATCTTGTTTTTTTGCAATCAATCTGATCAAATTTAAGAATAGTAATTTGTTATTTATATTAATAAATTTAATTCTATTGAAAATAGCTAAAGCATTGAAATTCTTGAATTTTAGCCGGATTGGTAAATGGTAGTGAAATTTCTTTTACTCAAATTTAGGTATTCATTGACCGTTCTTGTTATAAATACCAGAATAATAAGCTACTGATATTCCCTATCTTTTTTATCTTTAATCCATCATAGCTAGCGATGCAACAAAGCCCACTGGAATCCAGGAATTTTATTAAGTTGGTAAGCATAAAAGTATAACTTCTACGTCATACCGCCGCGGTATCCGCTAACAAGCAGCGGGATGACGATTGTCAGGGTAGCTGTCATCCCAGTGCCCTGACTACTTGGATCCAGGAAAAAGAATGGTGTCATCCCAGTGCGTGACACTGGGATGACACCCTAGTAGAAATCGTTTTTGTAATTGCAACATTCGTGCAATCTTTAGCCATAAATATTTAAAAAATTTACCAAATGAAAAAAAAGGCAAAAGAAACCCCGTGGTGGTTGGCTATTTACCATGTACTAAAATATCGGCGTTTTTTTTATTCTAAAACGCTTGATTAAGAGCGATTTAGCTGCTTTTAACTTGCAACTAACCTACACCGCAAGTGTTTAAGAAATTTACTAAGCAGGAAAAAAGGCAAAGAAACCCCGTAGTAGCTAGCATTCAAATTCTCCCTTGTCAATTTGACGTTTTTTGCTGTCTTAAACGCTTTGTAAGCGCGTTTCGGCTTATATAGGTAAAAACCCAGAAATTTTTAAAGACATGCGATGCACGTAGTGCGAAAAATTAAACATGAGACGCCAAATACCCTAAGTTTTTTGTCATTAACCTGCACAGATTGCGAAGATAAATAAATAGCTTCAGTTTTATGATAAGGGAGCTGGCGAGGCTTGTCAAGGAAGTTTTTCGTTTCATCCAATGCGCTGCCAAAAGCTATGCAAAAAGTCCAATGAGTTAACTCCCATATATCCTGAGTAATTCTTGTGCATTAGCCTTTATTAGAGTAGGGCATTTTCTGTCATTTAATAGGGAACGCAATACTTCAGTTGCACCTTTAATGTCGTTATTGTGTATCTTTACTACAGCGATAGCTTCTTGGCTTGAATAAGGATACACTGCACTTGATTCTAAATTATCAATTTTATCTTTATTTATTTTTTCACCGTTGGAGTGAAGTAAGCTCATTACTTCTAAATATTGTGCTAACTCACGCAAAACATTAGGAGCATCTTTATCATCTGCCAAATCATTATAAATAGATGCTGTGTCTGTTGGCATTGAATCTGAGATATGATTGAATGCGCGTTCAAAATTTGCTAAATACTCCCAATTTGAATCTATTTCTTCTAGCAGCGGCTTATTATCTTTTTTTAAGAATAATACTTCGTAAAACTTGTCACCTGCAGTTATAGATTGTTTTGTGTTATCAATGTTGCGCAATAAGTATAATGTGATGCCAACTAACATTGGCGCGAGTGCAAGCAGAAAGATGTATTTTTTCATGGTAATATTCCAAATAGTTATATATTTATACATTAATGCTTTTGATTTGCAAAAACATATTGACATAGTGATTATATCACATAATAATATTCTTAAAGTTGTTTGAATAGTTGGAGATTAAAATATTTCTAAAGTAGAAATAAAGACAGCAGTATTAAGCTAAATTATTTTTTGTCGGATTTATCCGATGTACCCTCAACCTTTTATAGGTTGAAGTCTAAATTTGAGAGTTTGATCCTGGCTCAGAATGAACGCTGGCGGCAGGCCTAACACATGCAAGTCGAACGGAGTTATATTGTAGCTTGCTATGGTATAACTTAGTGGCAGACGGGTGAGTAATGTATAGGAATCTACCTAGTAGTACGGAATAATTGTTGGAAACGGCAACTAATACCGTATACGCCCTACGGGGGAAAAATTTATTGCTATTAGATGAGCCTATATTAGATTAGCTAGTTGGTGGAGTAATAGCCTACCAAGGCAATGATCTATAGCTGATCTGAGAGGATGATCAGCCACACTGGAACTGAGATACGGTCCAGACTCCTACGGGAGGCAGCAGTGGGGAATATTGGACAATGGGCGAAAGCCTGATCCAGCCATGCCGCATGAGTGAAGAAGGCCTTTGGGTTGTAAAGCTCTTTTAGTGAGGAAGATAATGACGGTACTCACAGAAGAAGTCCTGGCTAACTCCGTGCCAGCAGCCGCGGTAATACGGAGAGGGCTAGCGTTATTCGGAATTATTGGGCGTAAAGGGCGCGTAGGCGGATTAGTAAGTTAAAAGTGAAATCCCAAGGCTCAACCTTGGAATTGCTTTTAAAACTGCTAATCTAGAGATTGAAAGAGGATAGAGGAATTCCTAGTGTAGAGGTGAAATTCGTAAATATT
The DNA here is from genome assembly GCF_964026985.1 of Wolbachia endosymbiont (group A) of Ischnus inquisitorius. Taxonomy (NCBI): domain Bacteria; kingdom Pseudomonadati; phylum Pseudomonadota; class Alphaproteobacteria; order Rickettsiales; family Anaplasmataceae; genus Wolbachia; species Wolbachia endosymbiont (group A) of Ischnus inquisitorius. The sequence goes on from NZ_OZ034715.1 coordinate 275,487, forward strand.
AGGAGGAACACCAGTGGCGAAGGCGTCTATCTGGTTCAAATCTGACGCTGAGGCGCGAAGGCGTGGGGAGCAAACAGGATTAGATACCCTGGTAGTCCACGCTGTAAACGATGAATGTTAAATATGGGAAGTTTTACTTTCTGTATTACAGCTAACGCGTTAAACATTCCGCCTGGGGACTACGGTCGCAAGATTAAAACTCAAAGGAATTGACGGGGACCCGCACAAGCGGTGGAGCATGTGGTTTAATTCGATGCAACGCGAAAAACCTTACCACTCCTTGACATGGAAATTATACCTATTCGAAGGGATAGGGTCGGTTCTGCCGGGTTTCACACAGGTGTTGCATGGCTGTCGTCAGCTCGTGTCGTGAGATGTTGGGTTAAGTCCCGCAACGAGCGCAACCCTCATCCTTAGTTACCATCAGGTAATGCTGGGGACTTTAAGGAAACTGCCAGTGATAAACTGGAGGAAGGTGGGGATGATGTCAAGTCATCATGGCCCTTATGGAGTGGGCTACACACGTGCTACAATGGTGGCTACAATGGGCTGCAAAGTCGCGAGGCTAAGCTAATCCCTTAAAAGCCATCTCAGTTCGGATTGTACTCTGCAACTCGAGTGCATGAAGTTGGAATCGCTAGTAATCGTGGATCAGCACGCCACGGTGAATACGTTCTCGGGTCTTGTACACACTGCCCGTCACGCCATGGGAATTGGTTTCACTCGAAGCTAACGACCTAACCGCAAGGAGGGAGTTATTTAAAGTGGGATCGGTGACTGGGGTGAAGTCGTAACAAGGTAGCAGTAGGGGAATCTGCAGCTGGATTACCTCCTTAGGCTTTGCACATAATTTACCATTTTTAATGATGGTGTTGTTATGTGCTATACTGCTGTCTTTACTTCTACTTTATTTTAATTTCCCGATAACGGAATTTTATGAGTGATAGACCTCTTTCTCCACATTTACAAATATATAAAGTACAAGTTACTAGTTTTTTCTCTATTATGCATAGATTGACTGGTATCTTGCTATTCCTTTTATTAATGATACTTTCTTGGTATTTCATATTACATGTTTACTTTCCTGAGTTACTTATAGTAAGGTACTTAAATGCATTATTATTCACTCCTGTTGCTAAATTAGCTTATGTCTTATGTTTTATAAGTTTTGTATATCATTTTCTTAATGGTATTCGTCATTTATTGTGGGATGTTGGGCTTAATTTAGAAATTACTGGCGTTTCAAGGAGTGCTATACTGCTGACAGTAACGCTACTTCTTTCTACTATGGCTTTTTTATTTATGTTTATATGAGTCAGTCTGGAAATTCAGTACATCATTGGTGGGTTCAGCGTGTTTCTGCGGTAATTTTACTGTTCCTGTTTCCTTGGTTTATCTATTCATTTTCTTGCACATTTTATACTGATAGCTCTTTGTCTTTTAGTGAAAAATTTATTAATCACCCTCTAGAGCTTTTATTTTTTGTTGTATTGTTGTTTTGCATTTTTTGGCACGCAGTTCTTGGAATGCAGGTAGTATGCGAAGATTATATACACAGCGTACCTTTGAGGATTTTTACAATTACATGCATAAAGTACTTATCAAGCATTACTTATATAACCCTCGCTTTTACAATCTTTATCTTCTACAGGCATATTTTCTTGTAAAATCACCGGTGCTGTGTTAATATATTATTAGTGTACTAGTTTTATTATTGAACTATAGCATTATAGCGATTTTGGTTTGACAATATGTTTGAAGCATTAAAAAAGGGAGCAATAGATCTTACACTTAAAACAAAAGGTCTGCTTACTTCACCTGAATCTCAAGTTTACGTCGAAGACCTTAGAAAGGTAATGATGTATGATGGAAGGAAATGCCAGTATCCAAAAAATTATGATCAAATTGTACAGTCTGCTAAAATCATAGAAAACAGGGATATGCATGGAAATGCTATACTAGATAAAGATAAAAATCCAACCTATAAACTTTTGTATGGTCAAAAAGATGAGAATGGAGAACAACCAAGTTTCAGATTATCTTTAGTTACCAAAGATAAAGATAATGATAGATCTTATTTTACTATCAATTATACAGACAATCAGGGTAAGCAAATTCCGATAAATGAGTTGCATAAGTCATATTTTGAGCCATTAGGCTTTTCGAGAATGGATTTGAAAAAACACGTGCCAATTTTTGAAGCTGAAAAAACTAAGGATCCTCAATATCCATTTGAATTAACTAATTCTTCTGTGCTAACTAAAGAGGTAAAAAATAAAGAAGGTAAAGTTCAGGAAGTTGTTGATGAAAAAGGAAGAAATGGAGAATTATTATACACTAGTGATTACAAGAAGCTAAGCACCCATTTTTCAGAAATTAGAGATCAGAATGGTAATCTAGAGCTAGATAAAAGTCTTATATCTGTTCCTATCGTTTTTGCTACAAGTTTAGCTAAAGTTTGTACTAAATTGTTGACTTCTCTTCCTATAAAGTTAGGGGAGCATTTAATAAGCGAACAAAACCCAATTGCAAAGTCTTTTGGTTATCTTTTATTTACTCCTGCAATGGCAGTAAAAAATTTAGTGGATATGGGAGCTACCATACTTAAGGCTCCAATTTTATTGTTTGTAGCAAATGAGAAAAAATATGGTGATGCTTACTACACCATGTGGAAACACCAACTGAAAGGATGTTTGGAAGAAGCAAAAAGTGACTTTAATGTTATTAAAGGTGAAGAAAGGCTAAAGCCGGATCATGGGAATCGTGATTCACTAGTGGGCACATGGGATGAGCTTAACGCTAGAAGGCCAAAGAAACAAGGGGATGATAAAGAAGTTAGCAAGAGTAATGAAATACTAAAGAGTCCTGAGGAAGAACAAAATAAGGGTAATGAAATATTAAGTGATAAAAGAAAAGGTCATGTTGAGGAATTACAAAATAGAAGAAATTCACAGCAAGGGCAAGGCGCTACACATGATCACTCTCATTAGCAATTACTTTAAATCAACATTTACTTTCTTTATTAACTATTCCACAACAAAAACTTGCATGTATTTTGCCCTCAGTATAAGATATTAATTATTTAATTAATATCTTAACTAAATGCGCCCTGTAATATTGTGTGGTGGTAGTGGTAGCAGACTTTGGCCTTTATCTAAGCCAAAGCAATTTCAGAAAATATTTAGTCAGAACACTATGTTTCACAACACTTTGTTGAGGCTAAAAAGCGATTATATGCCGCCCATAATTGCTACAAATATACAGTACGAGTCATTAGTGATGGAGGAATTGCATGCACTGCAAGAATATAAAGTGATTTTCGAACCAGTGAAAATTGGAACAGCAGCGGCAATATTAATTGCTGCACTTCTCTGCAATGAAAACGAGACAATGTTAATTCTGCCTTCAGACCATTTTATAGGTGATTTGAATAGTTTTTATGCTTCTACTCAAAAAGCGTCTAAGTTAGCCTCTGAAACTAACTCTATAGTCACTTTTGGGGTTAAGCCTCATGAATTCAATTCTGAATACGGCTATATAAATGCAGTATATGATCAGAAAGAAAAATGTCATATAGTGAAAGATTTTACAGAAAAGCCCGAGCGTAAGTTAAGTAACGATCATTATTGGAACTCTGGAATATTTGTGTTTAAAGCAAAACGCTACATAGATGAGATTAAAAAATCTGCCCCGAATCTTTACAATTTATGTTTTAAATATTTCACACCGCAAGAGAGATTTCTGTATTTAAAACAACGAGATTTTGCAGGAATTGAAGGCATATCCATTGATTACTTGGTGATGGAGAAAGCAAAAAACGTTGCAATGATAGAAGCTAATTTCGATTGGTTGGATGTTGGAACTTGGAATTCAGTTTTAGAATTGAGTGAGAAGTTTAGTAAAGAACCGGCATCATTTCAGCATGTGATTAGAGAAAAAGAACCAGTTTCAACGACAGAAAGTAATAAAAATTTATTGAGTGGAGCTTGTAAGCAACCAAACAAAAGTCTAATTTCATTTATTCATAAAGTTAAGAAAGTAAAGGTGATAAGGAAAGAAGTTAAACCATGGGGATTTTGTAGTATAATTTTAATGAGCGAAAATTTTCTTATAAAATATCTTTTTATCAATCCATTAAGCTGCACTTCTAAGCAATTCCATCACTATAGAGATGAATACCATATAGTGCTATCAGGAGTTGGATATGTTAGTTTAGAAGACAAAGAATATGCTATAGCAAAGGACCATATGATAGAAATCCCAAGGGAAGTTTCCCATAGGATTGAAAATAGAAGCACAAGCTTTCCACTTGAAATAGTTGAATTTCAGATAGGAGAGCATTTATCTGATAATGATATAGTGAGATTGGATGATGTATATGGAAGAATATGGTAACGCCATAAATGCATTTGTTGGCAATTTATAATATGGGTATAGCTGCTTTATGTAAAAAATAATATTTACTAAATCTTAATATTTTAAACCTATACCCATATTTTAATAAATAATGAGTTGTAATTAATATGAAGGATCCATTTAAAAGTGACAATTATAGAGAAAATCTCGGTTTCCTTAAAGAAGCTATAAAAGCAAGAGATGAGTTAGTAACTATTAGACATTATAATAAAACGGTAAGGGATTTATCTCAGGCATTAAAGCGTTTTACAGATAAGGCAGAAGGTGTAGCTAAGTTTGTTATACGTAGTGACTCAATTGATTATGTAAAATCGATGAATGGAAAGCCATCAGGTCTTAAGATATTAAAGGAAATATTGAATAGAATCTCGGGAAGAAATGTTCCAGTTAAGAATATAAGTAGTTTTATTGATAAATTACCTCCTCCTACTTCAATGACAATCTTTGAATATCTAGAGGCTTATCGTAAAATTTCAGGTTTGGAGCAAGTTGAAAGAGGAAATATTGCAATAGCTCCAGAAAAGCCAGAACGCAGTTTTCTAAAAGAAGATAGACAAGTAGAAGTTAATTATAATGATTCAGGCCATGGAAATTCATTAGATGAAAAGCCTGGATACAAAGAGATATCAAATTATCAAGAGAAGAAGAGTAAAATTTTAACAGAAAATTCACAAAGTTCAAAATCGCCTAGAGAAGAGCTAATTTATGTAACAGTTCCTAAAGAACATATGGAAGCAAAAAGAGAACTTAAACAAAAACAACAATCTAAACCTCCAATATTGCCAAAACCATCAATAGCACCCCCATTGCCAAAAAAAATGTTTACTGCTGGTCAAGAAGTTAGACAAAAACCAAAAGTAGTAGGAACTGTTCCTAAATCAACTAAAGATAAACCTGAATTACCACTAAAACTTAAAAAGTTAGGTCATACTGATCAAAAATCAAGCACAAAGCTAGAAATGGTAGTATCTTCTATGGAAAAAGAAATTAATTATAATATCGATATTAAAGTACAAGAGATAAGAAAAAAATTCAAACAAAATCAAGCAAAAGAAAGTCCTAATGCGCAAACTATTGAAAGCAGGACCCCTCCTGTTGCACAAGTGAATATAGATGTGGAGAAAAAAACTAGGCCATCACCAAAAGTTGCTTCCCAATCTCGCTTATTTCCAATGAGGGATGAAATATCTCAGATGAATCCCTTATCAGCAAAATCTGATCCGAGACCTCATGTTAGCAAAAATGCTCTTCTCACAGATGTAAATGTAAAGCAACTAGTTGTACAATTTGAAAATTATGGAAGGAAAGAATTATAACTTATTGAATAAACCCAATAATATTCTTGATTTTTTCTATGTTATAAAAGCACAAGCTCTCCACTTGAAATAGTTGAATTTCAGATAGGAGAGCATTTATCTGATAATGATATAGTGAGGTTGGATGATGTATATGGAAGATTTTGAAATTCTAATGTTAAAGATACTCTATAAGTCTGCTAAATTTAAGGAAGCAAAAATCTCTAGTTTTTAAATAAAGAAAAGTCTACAATTATACGAAGTTTCAAAAATATAATGTCTAACCTCAAAATATTTTGTAATGTCCATTGCCTTTGAAATTACTATGGCTGCTTGCTATTTGCGAGCAAGAAATGCCAGATTTTGCTCTATAATGACTTTGTTCTCTATTATCGGCATTGCCCTTGGAGTTGCAACACTAATAGTGGTGATGTCTGTGATGAACGGATTCAGAGCAAAGTTGCTTGACTCAATACTTGGCATTGATGGCCATATTAACGTTTATTTTGATAGGAACATAAATTCAGATTACTACGCAGTTTCAAAATCTATTGAGAGAATTCCTGGTATATTAAAAGCTACTCCTATGACCAATGATCAAGTTATTATTGTAGCAAATGGTAAAATTGCAGGTAGCGTAGTGCGAGGTGTGTCAACTAAAGATTTGCTTGATAGTACTGCCGTTACAAATAATGTAATTATAGGTGATGTAAAAAAATTTGATGAAGGGATAATAATAGGAGCACGCTTAGCAGAAGTTTTGAACATTGACTATGGCGACGAAATTACGTTTATATCATCTGAAGAATTTGATGCATTGCTTGGTGAAATGCCGCGAATGAAAAAATATAAAGTTATAGCAATATTTGATATGGGTATGTTTGAGTATGATAATACCTTGATATATATGCCTCTAAAATCAGCACAAGCCTTTTTTAATTATAAAAATAGCATAAAAAATATAGAAGTACTTGTAGACGACGTTACTAGAGCTGATAAGCTGGCAGATGCTATAGAAAAAGAAATAGGAATGGAAGCTGAAAGTTGGCAATCACAGCAAAGCCATTATTTTAGTGCTTTAAAAACTGAAAGAAATGTGATGTTTTTAATTCTCACTTTGATTATAGTTGTAGCAGCGTTTAATATTATCTCAAATTTAATGATGATAGTGCAAGAAAAGAAATCCGCGATTGCAATTATGCGTACATTTGGTGCAACAAGTGGAAGCATTATGCGTATATTTTGCGCTTGTGGTCTATTAATCGGTTTTACGGGAACTTGTCTTGGCTGTATTATAGGTGTCGTTTTTTCTCTCAATATCGAAAGCATTAGAGTGTTTTTAGAAAACATTACTAACGTCAAGCTGTTTGATCCTATGATATACTTTTTTTCAAGTTTGCCAGTGATATTAGTACCCCAAGACGTAGTAAATATTTCTGCACTTGCGTTACTCTTATCATTTTTAGCGACAATTGCTCCTGCGTTGCAGGCAGCTGGACAAGATCCTGCGGAGATACTACGTTATGAATGATACTCAGCAAAAGTACATAGGTTGGTTCTTAATTGTATTGTTATTTACCGGTTACATCACAATAAATAACATAATCTTTTTAAAAATAAATCAGCAAGAGAGTGAAAACAATGTGAAAGCTTTAACGGAAAACATGGATGAATTTAGAATGTTGCTTGAAGTTAATCAATCTAGAATAGAAAAAAAGATATTTGACCTCAAGAGAAGTCAGCATACTCAATGTGAGCAAGGTGATAATAACTCAAGATGTAAGAACCTTGCAAAATTGCTATTACTTGTGGTTAAAATGAAGAATTCGTTATTGCGAGAAGCAAAATTTGATAACCATATAAATTCAATAAAGCCTTTGATATCAGAGCTTGACGATCCAGAGATAGAAAATGCAGTAGATGAATTAGAAAATTTGAAAGAGATAAATACCTTACACGAATTGAAGTTATCTTTTGAAAAAACTATTGATACTATCGATTACAACAAAAGTACATTGTCTAAAAAAATCATTTCAAACTGGATAAAGGTAGACGACCGAAATGATCCATTAAGAGTAAAATTCGCAGAAATTGAGGAGTCAATAAATGATAATGATTGGCAAAATATAACTGTTACAGTAAGCAATTTAACGCATTCAGAATTCAAGCCATGGCTGAATAAATTGAATGGTTTTATTGTAGCTTCTAAGAATATTTCAACAATATATCATCACTTATTACAATATATCTCATGATTTATTTTATAATTTTCGCTTTTTCGTTTTTATTTGGTATATGGGTCAAGGTAAGTGGTGAAGTAATAAAATTGGAATTAGGCAATTACACTATAAGTATTGATCTATATTTCATTATTTTTACTTGTGTAGTTTTATTATTTTTATTAATTACACTTGTACGCTTTTTTTCCTCCATTTCATCAACATTTGCCAACATAAGAAATAGAAGAAGGGATAGGGAAGAATTGCTTCTCTTTGAAGCTTTCTTTAGCATAGACTTAGACAATATAGAGAATGCCCAAAAGCTAGTTAAAAGTCTGAGTGAGGAGAGCGATAGGTTGTCTTTAATAAAGCTCTTTAACTCAGGTAAGACGGGAAATTACAGCTTTTTCAGTAACGGTTTAACAAATATTGCAAATAAAAATCGTAACTTAGCTCTACTTCTAGCCAATAAGCTGATTGTCCACCTCAAACAAGAAAAAGTAGTCTTTCAAAAATTTATAGAATATTGCTCTAGTTCAATTAACGATAAAATGCTATCTATTCCCTTTCAAATAGAGCATTGCATATTGAAAGAAGATTGGATTAATGCAATTTTGAGGTTGAAGGAAGCAGTTAAGTCCAATATTTTTCTCCCCTTTGATCATAAAGAAATGTTTGCAGTGTTTTATTGCGCTTTAGCGAAGCAATATGAAGGTAAAGGAAATTTTAAGGAGGCTATAAAGTCTTTATTTAGAGCACAACGTTATAGTGCAATTTTTCAGCCCATCAATTATTTAAAGGCAGAATTATATATTAAACTTGGAAAAATCAGAAAAGCTTCTGCAGTGCTAGAGGCAGAGTATACAGTAAATCCTACTCCTCAGTCAGCTAAAATGTACATCAATTTAAATAGTAAAGGTGCTGAAAGACTATACAACTTACGCCCTGATTATTATTTTAGTTACTGTTTACTTGCTTTGTCCTCAATGAGTTCAGGTAAATATGATCCTGCAAGTCAATATTTAGACACTGCTATGAAAAAAGCTAATTACATGTCAATCTACTTTATTGTAATACAACTCAAGGTTACATTGCAAGAACACGACAAGGTAATTTATTGGCTAAACAAGATGGGCTCAGAAGCTTTGCCTGATCCAGGCTGGAAATGTAAAAATTGTAACAGGGAACTAGAACAATGGGATCATAAGTGTTCAAGTTGTAATAGTTTTAATTGTGTTTATTATATATTATAAAATTCCACAAAGTGTAGAAATTACCATTAGGCTACTTTCACATTGATATTGCTGAAGTTAGAGCACTTTCTTAATATAATCCTTATCTCCAAACAATAAACCTGCAAGTTTCTTAGCTAGACTTGGTTTTAATGTCAAAAAAACTTGCTTTTAGACACTAACAGTTATATATTTTAATAAATCAGGGTTGTATACAAAATGAAGAGCTTAAAGGAATTATCCTTAAGAATTAAGAATATTAGGTCTGTACAGAAAACCACGAAAATAATGCAAATGGTTTCTGCAGCAAAGTTGTTACAAAGCCAAAAGAAGTTATTAAATTCAAAATTATATGTATCTAAGCTGCATAACATTATTTTTTCATTAATGCTATCAGTTGATCAAGAATTACTGGCAAAAATTCTAAATGTCAGTAACGACGGTTCTTACCTAGTATTCATTATTGCGTCTGATCGTGGCTTGTGCGGCAACTTTAACTCTTCTATTGTCAAATTTAGTCAAGAGCGTGTAAATAAGTCAATCGCAAATGGCAAAAAAGTAGATATTGTATTTCTTGGTAAAAAAGCTTTTGATGTAGGTAAAAATAGATTTGACTCTAAAAGTATCTTAAAAATTGAAAATAGTAAGGGAATCACGTTAAAGCACGTAGAAGCTTTGGTTGATGGTATAGATTTAAGTAAATACGATAAAGTTAAAGTTTTTTATAGTAAATTCTATAATACCTTCACGCAAAAACCAATGTTGGAAACAATAAAACCATGGAGTAAAGACTCATCCTTGATTGATAGCTCTCTGGCTGGTCCAACAACAGATTACGGCTATGAGTATGAACCACAAAATATTGAATTTATTTTAAAATCTTTGGTTCAAGATTACGTTGTAATTGCTCTTTACTCTGCTTTACTTGAAAGTGCAACGAGTGAGAATAGTGCTAGAATGGTTGCTATGGAATCAGCAAACAGAAACACTAAAGAGATACTGAACAAATTAGCATTGCTTTATAATCGTTCTCGTCAAGCAGCGATTACGACTGATTTAATTGAAGTTATAGGTGGTGCAGAATCTTTATAGAAATCTAAGGAATAGAAAATGAATATATTAAATATTGCAGCAGATATTACTAAACTAATAAAAAAGCAAAATCAAGATGCGGAAGTTACAATATATGAAACTAATAAGACTTCAGTTTCTCAGCGTCTATCAAAAATTGAGCAAATATCACAATCTAAAAATTGCACTGTAGGAATCAGAGCTATAGCAGGTAAAAACAAAGCTGCGTATATTTCTACAAACGATTTGAATAATCTGAGTGATACAGTAAGCCAAGTGGTAGAAATGGCAAAGAATGCGCCAGAAGATCCTTGCATTAATTTTGCTGTAAATGGTAGTAATTATATCTCTTCTGCAGATTTAAGTATCTCAGATAATAATGTTGTAACCGTTGATAACCTAAAAGAAATTGCTGAAGCTGCAGAAAATTCAGCCCTTGCACATAAGAGTATCACTAATTCTGAAGGAGCCTCTTCTTCATACGCTTTAGTGAATACAGTATTATCGACTGTTTCTGGTTTTATTGGCTCGTTTAGTAAATCAACCTTTGCTAATCAGGTCTCTGTTGTTGCTGGAAGAGAAAGTGAAATGAAGGTTGGTTACGATTATGATATAGCATGTAATTTTAGTGATTTAAAGTTGCCAGAGTTAATGGGAAAAGAAGCAGCAAAAAGAGCAGTTGATCAATTGAATTCACGTACAATGAAAACTGGTAAATTTCCAGTTATTTTTGAAAAAAGAGCAGCAAAAGGGCTAGTAAAAAGTTTTGCTTCTGCTATAAATGGGAGCAGTATTATAAGCAACAGTTCTTTCTTGAGGGGTAGTTTAAACGCTCAGATTTTCAACGATAGAATTAATATTATCGATGATCCATTGTTGCCAAGAGGCATAGCATCGAGACCATTTGATGGAGAAGGGATAACTAGCAAGAAAAATATATTTGTAAAAAACGGAATATTACAAAATTGGATTTTAGACTTATACTCGGCTAGAAAATTAGACTCAGAAACAACCGGAAGTGCAACTCGTGCAAGTAATGCTGCAGTTATTCCTGCAGCTAGTAACCTCTACATTGAGAATGGTGATGTATCGTTTGAAGAATTAATTCAGGAAGTGAAAGAGGGAATATATGTAACTGATTTATTTGGTTTTGGTGTCAATTTAATCAATGGCGATTACAGCCAAGGCGCTTCCGGATTTTTTATAGAAAATGGAAAAATAACGTATCCAATACATGAGATTACCATTGCTAGCAATTTGAAGGATATGTTTAGCAATTTAGTCGTTGCAGATGATCTAACTTTTTGTGGGCAATTTAATTCACCAACGATTAAAGTTAGCGAAATGACGGTTGCAGGTTCGCTTAACGATTAAAAAATTTATTTGCATCAAGTACAACAATTGTGTATTATTGTCATGTAATGTTAAGAATAGACTATGGAGTATAAAGGTTTAGTTTCAATAGCTAAGCTTAAAGCATTCTCAATCGTAATTTCAAAGTTTTTCATCACATTAGTAATGTTAGTTAATAATTTAGGAGTTGTTTAAATGGAATTTGGTAATGTAAAATGGTTTAATGCCGAAAAAGGCTATGGTTTCATCAAGCCAGAAGGTAAAGGGGGTGACGTTTTTGTACATATTAGCACATTGGAACGTTCGGGAATAAGACCTGAGGCACTTAAAGGAGAGAATAAAGAGAAGGGAATAAAAGGAGAAAGGGTGAGTTATGAGGTTAAAGAGGAGCGCGGTAGAAACGGAGAAGATAAAAAATCTGCAATAAATTTAAGATTGGAAGATTAATCTATTATGAAGTCTTTTAACAGGATTAACGTATTGTGAATAATTTTCATGAGATGGGTCTCCCAGCTTCGCTTAGACAAGCTCTAGATAAAAATAATCTTTTCGTCCCAACTCCGATTCAAATACAAGCGATTCCCTTAGCGCTACAAGGTAAAGATATTCTCGGATCTGCTCAAACGGGGACTGGAAAAACTTTAGCATTTGCTATTCCGTTGGTTGCTAAGTTGCTGAATGAGCCTAACACTGGTTCAGCTTTAGTCATCGTGCCAACCAGAGAGCTTGCGCATCAGGTAACAAATGAGATAAGAAAACTCTTATCTCAAAATTCTGCACTAAGGGTCGCTTTGTTGATTGGTGGTGAGCCTATTTTTAGGCAGCTAAATCAGCTTCAGAAAAAACCACAAATTGTAATAGGTACTCCTGGTCGTATTATAGACCATATTGAGCGTAAAACTTTGATTACTCGCAATGTTAGCGTTCTTGTGCTTGATGAAACGGATCGTATGTTTGATATGGGCTTTGGAGTTCAGATTGAAGAAATTATGAAGCATTTGCCTAAAATAAGGCAAACTCTTATGTTTTCTGCAACTCTTCCTGGAGATATAGTAAAACTTGCTGAGAAGTACCTTAATCGACCAGAACGTATTTCTGTTGATTGTGAGGTTACAACTTCTGTAAAAATTAAGCAAGAAATTGTTTATGCATCAGAATCAGAAAAATATGAAAAGCTTGTTACACAACTATGTCAGCGCGAAGGATCAATCATTATCTTTGTCAAAACAAAGCGAGGAGCGGATCAGCTAGCTAACAGATTGCACAAAGATGACTATAGCGCTTTAGCAATTCATGGTGATTTAAGGCAGCACAAGCGCGAAAGGGTCATTAATTCTTTTCGTCGTGGCCGTAATCAAATCATGGTTGCAACAGATGTTGCTTCTCGCGGCCTTGATATTCCCCACATTCAACATGTTATCAATTATGATGCACCACAATCGCAAGCTGACTATATTCATCGTATAGGTAGAACTGCACGCGCTGGAGCTGAAGGGTATGCGCTATCTTTTGTTACACCTCAAGATAAGAGAAGACTGCCTGCACTGGCAGACAAAGAAGGAGAGCTAAATTTTGATTGTAGTGTGCAATTTAAAAAACGTAACAGCAAAAAGGTCTTTAAAAGGCCAAGTACGTTAAAGACTAAATACGGTAGAAAAAAGATCAATGCATTTAAGAAGAAAAGCAGAGTACTAGAAAAAGCGTATTAAATAGGATTTACCTACAATTTGATAAGCGTAAAACTCGTCATTCCGCTGCTCATTAGCGGAATCTATGCTGAGATATTGCGGTGCTATGACGTAGATCCAGAGTGGGATTCAAATTGGCTACAGCGAACTGCTGGATTTCAATTTTTTTAATAATTGTGTGCTATTCATTATATATGAGTTCCCACTTTTAAAGAGAATAGGAGATGATTTCCAAAAACTTAGAGGCAAGTTTGAATAGAGCACTATTCATTGCTTCTAATTTTAATCTTAAATATGCGAAAGTAGAACATTTATTGCTGGCGTTAACTAAAGACGTGGATGTAAATTACGTTTTATCAAGATGTAATATCAGAGCCGATGAAATCATCAGTATGGATAACATTCTATCAAGATGCAATATTAAGGCTAATGATTATAATAATAATATAAAAGAGTTTTTACAAAGCAGTTCTGAATTGATTATCAGTGGAGTTAAACCTAGCTCAATGTTTCAATGCATAATACACAGAGCAATAATACGGGCTCATAGCTTGGGGAAAAAAGAAATAAATGGAGCAAGTGTTCTAGTAGAAATTTTGTCTGGGCAAGATTTATACGTTGAAGATCTATTGCAGAAACAAAGTGCGAAAGATTCCAATTTGATTTACCACATATCTAACATGAAATACTCTAACGATATAGATGAATACACCACTAATCATAAAGTAAAACTTGATAAAAATAATGATGCTCCTACTACAGTAAATAAAGGTGAGCTACTAAAAGATGAGGAAATTCTACAAAGTTATTGTAAAAATTTAAATGACTATGCAAGAAGCAAAAAAATAGATTATGTTATTGGTCGTGATTATGAATTAAATCGCACTATAGAAATATTATTGAGGCGTAGAAAAAACAACCCTTTATATGTTGGAGATCCAGGTGTTGGCAAAACCACAATAGTTGAGGGTTTGGTACTCAAAATCATTGAAAACAGTGTTCCAAGTGCGCTCAGGTCCAGTATAATTTATGCTTTGGATTTAGGGTCACTCCTTGCAGGGACACGCTATAGAGGTGATTTTGAAGAGAGAATAAAATCTATAATAAAAGCGATTGAGGCAAAACCAGGTGCTATCCTTTTTATTGACGAAATACACACTATCATTGGAGCAGGTTCTACAAGTGGTAGCTTTCTTGATGCAGGTAACCTACTCAAACCTGCGCTTGCAAGAGGTACACTGCGTTGTATAGGTGCAACTACATATAGAGAATACAGCAATAGTTTTGAAAAAGATAAAGCATTAGCGAGGAGGTTTCAAAAAATTAATGTTAAGGAATCTTCTGTTAACGAAACGATAAAGATACTAGATGGTATAAAGCACTACTATGAAGGGTATCATGGAGTATATTATACAAAGAATGCCATTAGGTCTGCGGCTGAACTTTCGCATAAGTATATTACTGGGCGAATATTACCTGATAAAGCGGTTGATGTTATTGATGAGGCAGGGGCATATTGTAAATTGCTAAGAAACAGGGGTAAAATTGTAAATAGTAGAGATATTAAGAATACCATTACTAGAATTACAAATGTGCCTTGCGGATCTGAATCTGATGATTTGCAGAAAGTAAAGTCTTTAAAAGCTAATCTAGAGAAGGTGATTTTTGGCCAAGAGCAGGCAATAGAATCTCTTGTTAATTCTATTAAAATTGCTAAATCTGGGTTGAGAAATTACAATAAGCCTTTAGCAAATTATCTTTTTGCAGGGCCAACCGGTGTTGGTAAAACCGAGCTAGCAAAACAATTAGCAGAAAGCATGGGCATGAATCTTATACGCTTTGATATGTCCGAATATATTGAGTCTCATACGATATCAAGGATGATTGGTTCTCCTCCTGGATATGTAGGTTATGATCAGGGTGGATTACTCACAGAGTCTGTATCTAATAATCAATATAGTGTTGTGCTGCTTGATGAAATTGAAAAGGCTCATAGCGATATCTATAATATATTGCTACAAATTATGGATTATGGTTGCGTTACAGACACTTACGGACGTAAAGTTAACTTTTCCAATATAATCTTAATTATGACAACTAATGCAGGAGCAGCTGAACGCAGCAAAAGTTTTGTTGGCTTTGGGCATAAAAAATTTAACACTGGTGATAGTGAAAAAGCGATAGAACAGGTTTTTAGCCCTGAATTTTGTAATCGTCTTGATGCGATTATTTCTTTTTCTGACTTAAATGCGGATATAATTCTGCATATTGTAGATAAATTTATTCAGGAACTGAAAAAGCAGCTGACGCAAAAAGGCATAAACTGCTTGGTAGAAGATGAAGTGAAATCTTATCTTGCACAAACAGGTTATAGTAAGGAAATGGGAGCACGTCCGATAGAGAGACTTATTGAAAAAGAGATAAAAAGTTACTTAGCGGAAGAAATACTGAATCGTAAATTAATAAAAGGAAAGAAATTAAGAATCTATATGAATAAAGTAGAAAATAAAATTGCTTTTGATATAGTTTAAAATCCTTGTATTGAACTTCATCTTTGTTACAATCTATAACTTAAATTCAATTTGAATTATAGTGATAAGTGATAAAGTAAAACAAGTCCTAAGCTACTACGAAAGTGAAAACCCTGGGGTAAAAGCAAATCTTACTCGTATTCTCATGCATGGAAAGCTTGGCGGCACTGGCAAGTTAGTGATTCTGCCAGTAGATCAAGGATTTGAGCATGGTCCAATTAAAAGTTTTGAAGTTAACCCTGATGCTTATGACCCACATTATCATTTTCAGCTTGCGGTTGATTCGGGAGTAAGTGCATATGCTGCTCCACTTGGTATGATTGAAGCTGGTGCTGCAACTTATGCTGGAATGCTCCCACTTATTTTGAAACTTAATAGTTCCAACTCTTTACATTCAAAGGATCTAACCTCTGATCAGGCAATAACCTCTTCTGTGAAAGATGCGCTGCGTTTGGGCTGCTTAGCTGTCGGATTTACTATATATCCTGGTTCTGCTAAGTGTTTCGATATGATGGAGGAAGCCCGTGGAATCATAGCTGAAGCCAAATCTTACGGGCTTGCAGTAGTGCTATGGTCTTATCCACGCGGTGAAGGGATTTCCAAAGAAGGTGAAACAGCAGTTGATGTTATTGCCTATGCTGCACACATAGCAGCTTTGCTTGGCGCTAATATAATAAAAGTAAAACTTCCAACTAAATATTTGGAAAGGGAGAAAATAGAAACAGAAAATATTGAATCATTATCTAAAAGAATTGAATATGTTAAAAGGTCTTGTTTTGCAGGGAAAAGAATAGTAGTTTTTTCTGGTGGTGAATCGAAGGAAGTAGATAACATATACAATGAAGCGAAAGAAATTAAGCAGGGTGGCGGTAATGGTTCAATCATTGGACGTAACACTTTTCAACGCAAAAGGGAGGAGGCTTTATCTATGCTAAAAGATATAATGGATATCTACACATAAAAAACGGCTGGGTGGCAGAATGGCTTATGCGGAGGACTGCAAATCCTTTTATACCGGTTCAATTCCGGTCCCGGCCTCTTTCATTCTCTATATCTTGTAAAAGTTAACAGTAGCTTTAAGTGTGTAACCTATAGAGAAAGCTTGTCCATAGTAAAATCAATTTCTTTTCAAGTTATGGTTATACTCTTATAGCGTTTCATGGTAAAAAATAAACTAAAAATAAGCAAAGTGTTTTACAAACGTAATTTACTATTTTTACTACCGCCCGAAGTTGCTCACTCTTTGGCAATTATGGCATTAAAGAAAATGCCTTATAAGAATCCTATAGAGCTACCAGAATCTTTGAGTGTGAATTTTTTTGGTAATAAGCTCAGAAGCCCCATAGGTCTGGCTGCAGGTTTTGACAAGAATGCAGAAGTTATAAGGCCTATGCTCTCATTTGGTTTTGGGTTTATTGAAACTGGTACTGTAACTCGTAATCCACAATATGGAAACAAAAAGCCAAGAATTTTTCGGTTAATTAAAGATCAAGGGGTAATTAACAGATTGGGATTTAACAATAAAGGAATAGACTATTTTCTTAAACAAATAGGTGAAACCAAGCTTGATGACTGCATTTTTGGCATCAACATAGGAAAAAACAGTACATCAAAGGACCAAATCAGCGATTATGTTGACTTAATAAAGATAGTATATGGAAAGAGCAATTATATAGTGCTGAACATCTCATCCCCAAACACGCCTAATTTACGCAATCTGCACAATAAGCAAGAATTATCGGAATTGTTGAAATCCGTAACTCTAACCCGAAAATCAATTGATAATTCTAAATCCATACCAATAATATTAAAAATCTCACCAGATGTAGATCAGCAAACGAAAGAAAATATCGCTGAGCTTGCGTTGGAATATAAGATTGACGGATTAACAGTAAGCAACACTACGGTAAGTAGAGATAATCTGCATTCTCACCATAATGAGAGTGGTGGGTTGAGTGGCAAACCGCTGTTTAAACTTTCAACCGAGTTATTGGGCGATATGTACAAATTTACTAAGGGCAAAATATTATTGATAGGGTGCGGAGGAATCTCAAGTGGTGCTGATGCATATAAAAAAATAAAGGCAGGAGCTTCTTTGGTGCAGTTGTACACTGCTCTCATATACCACGGACCTCAAGTTGTAAACAAAATTAATCTAGAACTTGCAGAACTAATAAGGAGAGATGGATTTAGTAACATTAGTGAGGTGGTGGGTTGTATACATTAATTTTGGAAGTTGGTGGTATTATTTTAATAAAATAAAACTAATTCTCTGGTATAAAGGTGGTAGAAAGTGCTTTTCTTTTAAATAATTGGTATGAAGAGTTTGAATGATGCAATATCTAAGATCATTGATTATAAATTTACAAATTATGCAATATTAGAAGAGGCACTAACTCACCCAAGCGTAAATAAAAGGAATAGCAAAAACCAGATTGTAAGCTACGAAAGACTAGAGTTTTTGGGCGATAGTGTTTTGAATATGGTTGTATCTGCCACACTGTTTAAACTATTTCCTGAAGAAAAAGAAGGAGCATTGGCAAAAAGAAAGACGGATTTAGTTTGTGGCAACACCATTGCTAATGTTGCTAAAGAAATAAAATTAGGCAGCTTTATCATCATGAATAATAGTGAACGCTGCAATGGAGGGAGATGTAACTTAAAAAATTTAGAAAACTCGCTTGAAGCACTAATAGGTGCAATTTATATTGATGGCGGGCTTGAAAATGTTGAAAAATTTATTATCCAATATTGGGAAAAGCTAGCTAAAGGCATGCTTGACCCCCCTCAAGATCCTAAAACCTCACTGCAAGAGTGGACTCAGAAAAACAAATTGCCTTTACCAGAGTATGAGCTTGTAAAACAAACTGGACCAGCGCACAATCCTGAATTTACTATATCAGTTTGCATAGAAGATTATGGTAAAGTTTCTGCATGCGCTTCTAGTAAAAAGATTGCTGAACAAAAAGCTGCTGAGTTGATGCTAGAAAAAATTGGAAAAGACGCTTCAGTTTAGGCAAAATAGGCATTAATGTAAATTTTAAGGAAGCTAATAGCGTTTAGGGTAAATGGTCAATTTAAGGAGAAGCATAGTATTATTCATAAAAAAGTTGATTTACCAAAAATCAAGCCTTATGTAGTGGAATATCAATGGCTGTTGTCGGAGATGCGGAAAAAAAGAAGTAGCAAGTTACCAAAAGGTGTTATGCCAGATACATTTGGTCCAAGAGTTGTTTTGTGAAGTTGACAGAGTCAAGGAGAATGAAAGTTTTAAAAAATAGCATATTTTTTAATTATAAAAATTTGATATTAACTGTTGTTGGTTGATTGAGTAAAAACCAGTGAATGGTCACGTTAAAACATATTTTTAAATTTCTGCCAAAATCCTGGTTTATTATCATTAACCTTTGTAAATGTTATATTTAAACTGTATTTCGGATCATTTGGCACGTCGTATTTTATGCTAAATGTTGAAACTTTATCGTTATTGTAAATATGTACATCATCATATGATAGCTTTGTTGTGTAACACTTTACATACTTTTGCTTATCATGCACTAAATCACCTGACTCCCTTTCTAGTTCCACAAATTTCGTTTTTTTCTGACATTCCTTCATTTTTATTAAATCCTTATCTAGTGATATTGAAACTGGCAACGTATTTCCAGCATATTCTTTAGCTAAAAGTTCACTTTGAGGATACATTTTTATTTCCCTGCCAAAATGTGAGTCTATGAAATTATTACTCCAAAATTTATCGCCAGAATGCACGTACTCATCAGTAGCATACGGCACCCCACCATAATTGCATTGAACTTTGTAATCTCCAACACCGTTGTTTTGAAAAAAATCATGAATAGCAGTGTAGCTACCGGCAGCATCATTTATATAATCCATTACTTTATTCCTTAAATTTTTAGTTCATTATATCATAATCATTATGCCAATCAATCAAAAAAGCTCTCCCTTGCTGTTTTTAAAACTGATTTTGAGCAAGCGCTCTCGATTAGTTGGGAGCGTATTTGTAAGATTGTGACATTCGTGCCTCCCAGTTTTTCACATACTGCTGAATCAATTCAGGATAATCTGTAATAATTAATAAATTTTCAGCATTTCCTTTTTTAGCTGTCTTACTAAGGTTAAATGACCCTGTGATGACTTTTTGATTTTCAGCAATCATTATCTTATTATGAGCAATCTTTGGCTTATCATCGATCCAAATTGGTACTCCACCTGAAAATAATTCATTTATAACACTATATTTTGAGTAGAGTTGCGATTTATCTAAGATGACTTTAACATCAACACCGCGTTCTTTAGCATTAATCAAAGATTTTGCAACTGTTCCAAGAGTAAATGTATATTCTTGAACTAAGATAGATTTTTTAGACTGATCTATTACGTTGATTATCGGTACAGCACAATCTTCTCCAGGTGAAAAGCAAACCGTAGCTTTTGGGCAGGGCGAAAATATAAAACCCGCATAGTATAGCATTTCTCATAATAGTCCGAATAGGTCATAGGAAGGCAGAATCAACAGCACGACGAAAGGATTCGAATAGAGGAATGTTTTTCCTGGCTCTGTTTTTTATAGCAAACCAATGATGCTCAATTTTGTTAAAATCTGGAGAATAAGGCGGCAGATACAAAATTTCTGCACCGACTCCTTTAGCGAGCTTGATAAGCTTATCAGACTTATGAAAAGTAGCATTATCAAGAATGACAGTTTGTCCAGGTTCTAAGATCGGTGCCAAAAATTGCTCAAACCATCCATTAAAAATATCCATATTACAGTGGCCTTCAAATGTTAATGGAGCAACTATCTTTCTTCTACTTAAGGCTGCAACCATGCTGATTCGTTGAGTTTTTTTTCCAGATTTTAGGGCATAAAATCGCTGTCCTTTCTGGCAATACCCATATGGATAGTCCTCCGTGTTATCAATCCCAGACTCATCTATATACACTAAGTTTTCTGGTTCTTTTGTTGCTATAATTTTTAAGAATTCAGCACGTTTTTCTTCGTTCCTTTCCTTGTATCCATATGTCTTTTTTTGCGCGTAAATCCAATTTTTCTGAGAGCTCGGTGGATCGTTTGGATACTAACGTTGCCCCAAAGTTTAGCCATTTCCGACAGAGTTTTTCTACCGTGTTTTTTAGCAAATTCGATAAACTTATTCCAGTCGATAATTTTCTGATTGTAACCTCCATTACCGAGTTTTTTTGACTGAAAGTCGCCTGTTTCTTTTTTTCTTTGCTGCCACTCCCACAAAGTAGTTCGTCCAATTTTAAATCTTGCTGCCACTGCTTCTCTGCTTTCCCCTTCGTCTAGTGCTTCCATTGCTTTTTTTCTTAAATCATAACTATATGCTGCCGGCATCCAACCTCCTTATCGCCATCTATCCTTAATCTTATCATATCCGGACTTCTGTGGAAAGAGCTATAAGAGGTTGTCCGGAAACTAGTAAATTCAAGCATATTCCCTCTTTAACATAACCCTACTCATAGCTAGGTATATGAAATTCTCAGTGGATGTTGTGAGTAAATCATACTCCTTCGATAGCCTTCTATTCCTATTAACCCAAGCAAAAGTCCTTTCTACAACCCATCTTCTTGGCTGTACTTTAAACCCTTGTTCTCTTGTTGGTAGTAGCTCAGGTGGCGTATCTTTGTGCACCCAAAATCTACATGGAGGCCTTTTAACAATTTCAATATCTATGTCATATTCTTCCTTTATGTGATTCTTTAAATTTCTTCCTTGGTATCCCATGTCAGCCCACATTTTTTTAACTTTAGTATATTTTGTTCTCATATTGTTTAATGCTATTTTAATACCATCTCTATCATTTTCGTTAGCAGCGCCTACGTAACAACCTAGTATAAAACCCTGAGTGTCTGTAATTATATGCCTTTTTCTACCCTTTACTTTTTTACTTCCATCATAGCCTTTGATCCCCCCTTTTCTGTAGTCTTTACAGATTGACTATCTACTATACAGGCACTCGGCTGCTCATTCCTTCCTATTTTTCTTCTACTATATTTTGTAATTTCATAATTCATTTTCTCAAAAATTCCCTGCTTCTTCCATTGCCTGAACTGCTCATACACAGTCTTCCATAGCGGAAAATCATTTGGTAAATACCGCCATTGACACCCTGTACGCAATACATAGAAAATTGCTTCTAATATTTCTTTTTTGCTATACTTTTGCGGCCTTCCTCCTTTCTTGTATGATACTCTGAAGTGTTTTTCTATTCTTGCCCATTCCCTTTCGCTTAGATCTGTTGGATACTTTTTTCTCATCTTTACCACGTACTAAAATTTCAGATATTATAGCCTTTTACTTGTTTCCGGACAACCTCTAATTGCCAATGCAAGACTTAAAGAAGCAATTAATATGAAATAAAAAAAAATCTGCATAGAAAATAGGTTAACGGATATGTGCGTCTACACACATTTAAAGCACATATTCGTTAACCATAAAATCTAAGCAGTGGTTGCTGTTTGATATAAATTTCTTTCTGTATAAACTAGGATCTTTGTTACCAAAATACATTTTTCAATTGAATAAAAATACAAAATTATCAACAAATGAGACTAAATTCAAAAAATTTTAAAAAACATAGTTGATGGTGGTTCCTGTGGTGGTTCCAATAATTGAAATAAGGCATATACTATTACAATAGTAAGCACCGCACCAACTATCAGGTTAGTAAGGTTGTCTTGTGGCAAAACATTTTTTATTGAGTTGAGCAATTTTTGCTCCATAAGGAAATAATCAGCAACAGATAACCCAACAGATAATACAAACATACCCAAAATAAGTTTACAGGCTGTATTTTTATGGTTCTTTTCTTTTTTCTTGCTGACAATGAAATTTGACCTACATTTATTCTCTTTTTGTGGCACTGAGTAGTATATATTTTTAGGGTTTGTTACTAATTGTTCAAATTCATCACTATTCTGGTTTTTTAGCAATTGCTTCAAGGTTGGTCCAATGCTTTTAAAGGTTGGAAAATTTTGATTATTTTGATCTGCCAACATATTAAATGTTCTGTTTAGGCTACCTATCTTTTCGCGATTCAGCGTATATTTAGTGGCTCTATTTTGATCTTTCAGATTAATACTTTGCAGTAATCCAGCTAAATTCGTTATATATGTGAGAAAGACCACGTTATCTATTATTGGTAAATTTTCTTTTTTTATCGACTCTTTGTGATGTTCAGAAAGCTTATGATAGTCGACAAGTATAGAAAATAACAACACTACATCCTTGTCTACTTTTATGTCTTGATGAATAGAATAATAGCTGCTGATAACGCACTTATTTAATGCAAATTCTCTATCGTATTTATTTAATGTAGTTTCTTCATCTAGCAACTTTCTAACACCAATGAGTACTTTACTTTCAAAATCTTTTTCTGTTTTAAATATTGGTTCTCTCTTTGGATTTGCTAAAATGTTAAGTAAATCTAATTTTCTTCCATCTACTACTTCATTTATATATTCATTTAACTCAGATCCTTTAATAACTTCATATATTTTATCTATGACATCTTTAGTATTCAGGTTATTGTTTTCACTTAGAATTCGATAAGCTAGAGCATAAATTAAAAACAACCCTTGTAGACTAAATTTTAAGTTAAAATAGTAATCTAATTGTTCATCTTGCTTATGTATGAATTCAGACAAACCAAAATGATTTCTGTGATCCATAAAACGACCTAAGTCAGCATGTTGAAAGCTACCTAAAAAAATAAATAACGTCTCTAATAAATTACCCTTACCAACAATTTTTATTAGTTCTTCAATTTCTTTTATCATTGCTGAAACCTATAATGTTCTACTTTATAGTATAAGGGATACATGGCAAAATAGCAATAAATGTTATTAGACTTCTTGCATAACCCAAACTAAGTAGAAAAAGGTATAGCTATACCGCCGCGGCACTAACAAGAGATCCCGCTAACACGCAGCGGGATACTATCTACACCGTCATACCGCGATTCATTCGCGGTATCTCTCAACATAGATCCCGCTAACACGTAGCGGGATGACAAGGCTTATCGTCATGCCACCGCGAACCGTCATACCGCCGCAGCGCTAACAAGAGATTCCGCTAACACGCAGCGGGATGACGAGACTTATCTTTATGCCGCCGCGAACCGTCATACCGCCGCGGTATCTCTAGATCCCGCTGGGATGACGGTTGTCGTTTAGCTACAAACATTAAGAAATTTACCAAACGAAAAAAAAGGCAAAAGAAGCCCCGTGGTTGGCTAATTACTTACATTATACTTTCAAGTATGGCGTTTTTTTATTCTAAACACTTAATAACCGCGATTTAGCTGCTTTTAAGCCGCAACTAATCTAAATTATAAACGTTAAGAAATTTACTAAACAGAAAAAAAGGCAAAAGAAACCCTAGGGTAGCTAGTTATTCACTATCCATTTTTTAAGTTGGCGTTTTTTTATGTTTTAAACGCTTTATAAGCGCGTTTCAGCTTATGTTAGGTCAAAACCTAGAAATTTTATAAAGACATAAGGTGCACATAGTGCAAAAAATTAAACATGAGACGCCAGATACGTGAGTTTTTTGTCATTTAATCTGTACAGAGAAGATAAATAAATAGCTTCAGTTTCATGATAAGGGGGCTGGCGGAGTTTGTCAAGCAAGTTTTTTTGTTTCTATTCCCAATGTTATATGGTTATGCAAGAAGTCTATTGTATGTTTACACTCTGCATTAAAGCTTTTAGTTAAGAGCATATCCATCCACCGCCGATAACTTGCTCATCTTTATACGCTACACAGGCTTGACCTGGACTGATGCCAAAGTAATCGTCGTTTAAAATGACACAGGCTTTATTTTTTTCGTCAGTTGAATGTATTGTTGCTAAACTTCCCGCATGTGATGATCTCAGCTTCACAGTTACTTCCATACCTTCCTTTGGTTGTTCTAACCAATTTAACTCCTTGATCAATATTTTTTTTTGCATTAATACGTTGATCGGACCTACTATAACCTCATTATTTTCTGTATTAATTTTTATCACATAAAGAGGTTCATTGTGTGCGATACCCAAGCCCTTTCTTTGCCCCACTGTAAAATTTACTATGCCACTGTGCTCGCCTAGCACTTTTCCATTAACATCCACTATTTTACCTTTCTGTACAGATTGTGGAGCTAATTTAGCTATTGTTTTACTATAGCTTTCGGAAACAAAGCATATATCTTGACTGTCCGGCTTTTCAGAAATTTGTAAGCTGAAATACTTTGCTAATTTTCTTATATCACTTTTATAGAACCCACCTAGTGGAAATCGCAAAAGCTTCAATTGCTCTTGAGTTGTAGCAAACAAAAAATAACTTTGATCTTTACTTTTATCAATGCTTCTGCACAACTTTACCTCACCATTTTTTTCTAACCTTCTCACGTAATGTCCTGTTACGAGCACATCCGCACCAAGATTTTTTGTAACTTGCAATAGATCACGAAATTTTACCGTTTGGTTACATCTCACGCATGGTATGGGAGTTTCCCCACGCATATAGGTACTCGCAAAATCCTCTATTACTTCCTTTTTGAATATTTCCTCATAGTTTAAAATATAGTGAGGAAAGCCAACACTTTCAGCTACACGCTTAGCGTCATAAATATCCTGTCCAGCGCAGCATGCGCCCTTTCTTGCGTTAGCATTACCGTCGGTGCCATAGAGTTGAAGAGTCACACCTACCACTTTGTACCCAAGGTTATGTAGCAGTGCTGCAGCAACGGAGCTATCAACTCCCCCGGACATTGCAACAACAGCCTTGGTCTGGTGCGGAGCTTTATCTTTTAGCAGAGGTTCTATTTCAAATTCTTTTAGCATAATCGCCTTAATTTATAAACACAAACTTGGTGTCATGCAAGTAGCTGACACTGGAATCTAGTTTCTATTACACAATTTCATCGAAACAGCATACTTGTTTATAGTCAATTTTTCTGGATCCCAGTGTTGGCTACTTGGATGACATCTTTATGCTTGAGGTAAAATTTGCTATAAAATTCGATGAACTACCTTTAAAAATAATTTAATCCTGCTTAAATAAAACATGGCCAAAATAATCCATGTTTTCAAGCACTTTTCCGCTACCCAGAGCAACACAACAAAGTGGGTCATCTGCAACACGAACTGGTAGTTTTGTTGTTTCACTGATAACTTTGCCCAAGTTACGCAATAATCCGCCGCCACCGGATAAAATTATTCCTTTATCGACTATATCAGAAGAAAGTTCAGGTGGAGTGCTCTCCAGTGCAGTCCTAATAGCAGAAATTATCTGATGTACAGGCTCTATTAAACTCTCTGCCACTTGGTATTCTGATAAAAGCATTTCTTTTGGCATGCCACTCACTAAATCCCTGCCTTTAATTATCATTCCCTCTTTGTTATTTTCACCTGGCAGACTGGCTGAACCTATGCTTTTCTTAATTTTCTCAGCGGTTGTTTCACCGATTAATAACTTATGATTTTCACGAATATATGATTTTATTGCTTCATCCATAATATCGCCACCTACTCTGGCAGAACGTGAATAAACAATTCCGCCTAAAGAAATAATTGCAACTTCAGTTGTACCGCCTCCTATATCAACAATCATAGAACCCTCAGGTTCAGTAACCGGGAGCCCAGCTCCGATTGCTGCAGCCATTGGTTCTTCAATTAAAAATACTTCATTTGCACCAGCACTTTCTGCTGCATCTTGTATAGCACGCCTTTCAACTGGCGTGGATCCAGATGGAACGCATATGATAATATTAGGTTTATTAACAGTGAATTTTGTGTTTGCACTGCGTATGAAATATTTTAGCATTTCTTCCGCACTTTTAAAATCAGCAATAACTCCATCCTTTAAGGGCCTTATCGCCTCTATTTCTCCAGGCGTTTTCCCAAGCATCATTTTAGCTTTTTTACCAAAAGCATAAGGAACGTAACTTCCTTTTTCTTTTATTCTTGCTACAACTGAAGGCTCATCAAGCACTATTCCCTGATTTTTCTGATAAACTAAAGTGTTTGCAGTACCAAGGTCTATAGCAATATCGCTAGCAAACAAACCTTTGAAAGTAAAAAG
Organism: Wolbachia endosymbiont (group A) of Ischnus inquisitorius; assembly: GCF_964026985.1. Classification (NCBI taxonomy): domain Bacteria; kingdom Pseudomonadati; phylum Pseudomonadota; class Alphaproteobacteria; order Rickettsiales; family Anaplasmataceae; genus Wolbachia; species Wolbachia endosymbiont (group A) of Ischnus inquisitorius. The sequence goes on from NZ_OZ034715.1 coordinate 302,399, forward strand.
GCTATAAAACTTTCCGGTTAATTTTCGAACAAAATTCATACATAACTCAAGAAAACCATTTATTAAGACAAATTATACTTTTCAGATAAGTAGTAAGTAACACACTCAACGTCTAAACCCTTACCTGTTACTTTTTTTAGCAGTTCCAGGCCACACTTTGCACTGTATATATTTTGAGATAACCAACTGATAAGTAAACTAAAATCTCCTTTTATTATAGCACTTAATGATTCGTAATGATTCTTTTTAACGCAAGAGAAAATCTGCACAGCAGAAATTAAAGCAATAATTTTTATAGGAAAGTAGCCCATAACACCGCTTGCCCAATATTCATCTTGAAAATAAGTGTTTAGCTCATTTTCAGCTTTTACTGGAATTTTATAGTGCTTCATACCTTCCAGCCACGCATCATGCAGGTCTTTGACTTCCAATGTACCATTTATTATATCTTGTTCTAACCTAGTTCTCAACATAATATGAGCTAACAGACTAAATTCATCTGCATTTTTTAAAAAAGAAGAAAGGTTTATTTCATTGAAAATCAAGTACAAATTTTCAACACTGCTAACTTTCTCGTTAGTTTTGCCTTTTATAGCAAATTTCTCTTTTATGTGTGGTTGAATAAACTCAATAAATTCTCTGGATGTTCCAATCATCCTTTCCATGAATAACCCTTGAGTTTCATACATAACATGTCTCGTAATTGGACTACTTATAGAATTTTGCGCTAAACATTTTTGATAAATTGCATAACCACTATGCCGTAAAAGTGAAAATAAACCATAACAAAAATCAGATTCATCATAATCTATAGGGTAGTAATAAGAAGTACGAATCTCATTTAGTGCAATACCCATTTGCTGTAAACATAATGAGCCAAGTTCAATCTGTTTCTGAGTAGCAACTTTTTGTATATTAGTAACCTTATCCTTATCCTTTTTCTGCTTTTCAATTATTTTATCTACATTTTCGCTAAAAAATTTGCCTACCTTGGGGAATACTTCCCTTATATTCTTTTCTGTGATATCAGAGTCATAGTCAGCAAGCAGTGAGTCGTATTTTGAGCATTTTAATTGCTGCGATTTTATAGAAGCTACTTCGCGAATGAGTGTGATTAAATCAGTAAAACGTTCTTTTAGTTTTTCTAAGTTACTGGTTTCAGAATGAGATAGCTTCCATAAATTTTGGCATTCAACCTTAGCTTTGGATAAAGACTTTACTAAATCAATAGGAACAGCACTGTTGCTTTTATGTATTCTCTCTATTAACTTTAGCTGCTGAGTATTTGCACTTTTTTTGTTACCAAGAGCATCTGCTAATGATTCCTTTATTGCGTCATGAGAGATAATTTCATGTCTGATTTCTTCTAGAAGACTCATTTGTTCAACTTTGTCCTCTATATTCAATTGGCTTTGGTTTAGTACTTTTAGCGTATTTTCGATATTCTTTACCCTATATAATACTTCCTCTAAAAACTTATAAGATTGCATATTTGTTCATTATTTTAGAAAACATCTGTTTAATACCGTAATAGATTAATAATAAAGTTAAAAGTATATTTGCTTAAAGTACAATAAAAAATTGTACTTTTTATTCTTTTATTGGATTTTTCTATTCAGAGTCCAGCATATTATAGGAAAATTAATTGTAAGGTTGTAGAAAAAGTATTTAGTATTTTATTTCTCTTGACTATATTACAATATGGAGAGATATTAGCTACTGAAATTAAAGTTACGCACTATTTAAAATTTATGGAGGTTTAGTAATGTGGAGTAGACTGGTTATAATGTGCTGTTTTTGTTTATTACTTACTGGTGTAAGTTCTTGCCCAAAAAAAGGAGCAAATACAACAAATAAAATAAATTCTGTTGTTAAGCAGATAGGTGATAAAAGAGTTTTCTTTGGTTATGATGAATCTAGTATTGCTGAAGTAAGTGCAGATGCATTACTTGACGTAATGGAGGTGTTACAAGATAACCCTGACGCGAAGGTTACTTTAACTGGTCACACTGACAACCGTGGTTCTCATGAATATAATCTTGCGCTAGGCGCTAGAAGGGCTGATGCAGCTAAAAAATTTATGGTTAGTTGTACACCCTACATAGAAAACAGAATAAAAACTGCTTCTAAAGGTGAAACTGAGCCTTTGGTTAATGTAAAAGATAATTCTAGAAATTCTAAATATGAAAAAGAGCATGCTAAAAATCGTAGAGTGGAATTTTCATTTTCTGGAATAAAGAAATAGTTTCTTGCATTAAAACCTGGATCCCAGTGTCAAACACTGGGATGACATAAAGAAAGGGCACTGGGGTAGACAAAAAAGGACAAACTTGTCATATTTCGTTGCTTGTTAGCGGGATCTATATATACCACAAATAAGTCGCGGTATGACGTAAGAGATCTGACCTGTCTGGCCATCAAGAGACATAATGGAATTAGAGTTATTATTTCAAAATGTGGTTAATAGTTTTGCTTTCTATAACAATCAAGTTGCAGTTGCAGTATCAGGTGGTGTAGATAGTATAGTCTTACTGCACTTAATGACTAACTGGGCAAAAAAAAACAAGCTTTCACTTCCTATAGCATTAACAGTAAATCATGGATTACGTCCAGAGTCTCAAAAAGAAGCTGATTTTGTTGTAAGTTATGCAAAGGAACTTGGAGCAAAGGAATCGTTCATATTAAATTGGGAGAAGCAAAATATTAAAGGCAATATTCAGTTACAGGCACGAAAAGCACGGTATAAGTTACTAGCAGAGTGGTGTAAAAATAATAATGTTAAATATTTACTTGTTGCTCATCACAAAGATGATCAAGCAGAAACGTTCTTGTTAAGATTAGAGCGAGGTAGTGGCGTAGATGGATTATCATCAATGGACTACAAGTCTTTCCTAAATGGTATTTATATATTTAGGCCATTGTTAAATTTTAGTCGTAGTGAAATAGAAAAGTACGCTAAGCTTCATCGGTTAAAATGGATCGAAGATAGAAGCAATCATGACTTAAAATACAGACGAACTTTATACCGTAACTTACTTAAAGCAAGTGATAATCAAGAGATTTTAACAGAGCGAATATGCCTCACAGCCCTTCATATGAAAAGAGCTGCAAAAGCGTTGATGCACTACACACGCCTTGCGTTTAATGACTGCGTTAATGTGCATGATCTTGGTTATATTGAAATTAAACTAAGTGAATTTTATCAATTGCCAGAGGAAATAGCCTTGAGGCTTCTTCTTTACTCTATAATGGCAATTGCCAGTAAACATTATAAACCAAGGTACAGCAGCCTCATTGCAATATTTAATAGAATATTGCAAAAGGATAGTAATGTTAACTGTACACTTTCTGGGTGTAAAATAAGAAAGTATGGAGAAAATATCTTAATAATTAGAGAATCGTCAAGGATACAAGAAATTACCGTAAACCTACCTTTAAATGAACCTACCCAATGGGATAACAGATTTAGCTGCACAATACTCGGAAATCAAGGGTGTTCAGTTATCATCGCTCCATTAAAAAAAACACAAAAAGTTCCTGAATTTCTGAAGGATTACAACTGCTGCCCTGAAGTTTTCTACTCTTTGCCTACAGTACAAAAAGATAGCAAGGTGCTTGCTTATCCTGATGTAAATTATAACGGAAAAAATACCAATGACGATAAGGTTCAATGCATTATTAATAGCACGATAAAACAAAATTTGGTAAGCTTGATTAGTATTTAGTTAGAAATAGAAATGAAAAAATTTTTAGAAGGCTTATTGATCTGGTTAGTAATTATTGTTCTTATTTCAGTTGCTTATATTCAATTCAGCGGAAATGTAGGTAAAAGTAAAACAATTATACCTTTTTCGGAATTTTTAACTAGACTAGAAGACAATGATGTAGAAAATATTGTCATAAAAAACCAGAGCATTGAAGGCAAGTTCAGGGACGGTTCAAGTTTCAATTCAAGCGGTGTCATATATAGCGACCTAATAAAAAATTTACATGATAGAAAAGTGAGATTCTCCTTTTCAACTGGAGATTCTGCCATGAACGTAATTGGTGGATTACTTATCTCATGGGTCCCAACATTTATCTTTATTGGCTTTTTGCTATTCTTGCTTAAACAAACACAAGCGGGAGGCAACAGAACTATAAGCTTTGGCAAGTCAAGGGCTAGACTCATGACTAGTGGAAAAAAAGTAACATTTGATGATGTTGCTGGAATTGATGAAGCAAAAGAAGAGCTAGTAGAGATCGTTGATTTCCTTAAACAAAGGCAAAAATTTCAAATATTAGGTGGAAAAATACCAAAAGGGTGCCTTTTAATTGGCTCTCCTGGAACTGGTAAAACTTTACTTGCTCGTGCAATTGCAGGAGAAGCTAATGTGCCATTCTTTAGCATTTCTGGATCTGATTTTGTTGAAATGTTTGTTGGTGTTGGTGCGAGCCGTGTTCGTGATATGTTTGATCAAGGCAAGAAAAATGCTCCTTGTATAATTTTTATAGATGAGATAGATGCGGTGGGTAGACATCGTGGCATTGGTCTTGGTGGCGGCAATGATGAAAGAGAACAAACATTAAATCAGTTATTAGTTGAGATGGATGGCTTTGAGTCTAATGAAGGTGTAATAATAATTGCTGCGACTAACCGTCCGGATGTCTTAGATCCAGCACTGCTTAGACCTGGTCGTTTTGACCGACAGATTACTATTTCTTTACCCGATATAAATGGGCGTGAAAAGATATTAAATACTCATATAAAGAAAATATCAATAGCACCAGATGTAAACGTGAAAACAGTTGCAAGAGGAACACCAGGTTTTTCAGGGGCTGATCTAGCAAATTTGGTGAATGAATCTGCACTTATCGCTGCAAGAAGAAACAAGAAAATTGTTACCATGGATGATTTTGAATATGCACGTGATAAAGTAATGATGGGCGTAGAAAGACGATCCCTAATTATGACAGAAGAGGAAAAGAGACTGACTGCATACCATGAAGCTGGTCATGCGATAATTGCGGTTAATATGCCTGCTTCTGATCCTATACACAAGGCAACAATCATTCCAAGAGGTATGGCCTTAGGTTTAGTTATGAGACTACCGGAAACAGATAGAGTGTCCCACACAAGAGAAAAGCTGATAGCAGATATAACTGTTGCCATGGGTGGCAGGGCAGCAGAAGAGTTAATTTTTGGCTACGATAAAGTTACAAGTGGCGCGTCTTCTGATATACGACAAGCATCTAACATAGCACGTGCTATGGTAAAAAAATGTGGAATGAATGATGAGATAGGGCTAGTGTATCACAATCGTGAGCAGCAAGATCCACAACATCCTCATATGACATCTGAAGATACGCTAAAGCTCATAGATGAAGAAGTGAAAAAAATCATATCTTCTTGCTATGAAAAAGCAAAAGACATTTTGACCAAGCATAAGAAAGGCTTAGAGCTTATTGCTGAAAATCTACTGGAGTTTGAAACTTTAACAGGAGATGAAATAAAGGATATACTAAACGGAAAAAAAATTGTTAGAGAAGAAAATGAGAAGAATGAGAAAGTAAAAAAATCCTCTCTCTATGAGAGTTGACCTCATCTTAAAAATGCTAATCAGCTAACGCTGCAATAAAACATTCAGAATTGTAACTGTCAATATAAATTGTATTAAAATATTCATAATATTGCATTTTCATCACAATAATGCTATCATTCAGTTAGTATTAATGTTTAATGAGGTGTGAGTAATGATTGATATAGCTTCTATTGGTGTAAGTACAGTTATTGATCAGAATTATAGAAGAAAAGCACAATTATGTTTATCAGGATTATTTGTAACTGTGTCAATAGCAACTGTTACCTGGTTTATTTTCCCTGCGTCACAAAATGTATTAGCTCCGTTTTTACTTCCGGCTATGTTCTTGCTCTTCACTTTATCGATGGGTTATTACATGTTCATATTTAGTTGTGAAGAAAAATCTTTGGTAAAGAATGTTCTTGGTATGGTTGAACCGGCTGAATCGGTAAAGAGAGTGCATTGCCAAGAAAATATTAAGTCCTTATTAGCAGAAGTGAGAAGTATAGCATTTCTCATAATAGTCCGAATAGGTCATAGGAAGGCAGAATCAACAGCACGACGAAAGGATTCGAATAGAGGAATGTTTTTCCTGGCTCTGTTTTTTATAGCAAACCAATGATGCTCAATTTTGTTAAAATCTGGAGAATAAGGCGGCAGATACAAAATTTCTGCACCGACTCCTTTAGCGAGCTTGATAAGCTTATCAGACTTATGAAAAGTAGCATTATCAAGAATGACAGTTTGTCCAGGTTCTAAGATCGGTGCCAAAAATTGCTCAAACCATCCATTAAAAATATCCATATTACAGTGGCCTTCAAATGTTAATGGAGCAACTATCTTTCTTCTACTTAAGGCTGCAACCATGCTGATTCGTTGAGTTTTTTTTCCAGATTTTAGGGCATAAAATCGCTGTCCTTTCTGGCAATACCCATATGGATAGTCCTCCGTGTTATCAATCCCAGACTCATCTATATACACTAAGTTTTCTGGTTCTTTTGTTGCTATAATTTTTAAGAATTCAGCACGTTTTTCTTCGTTCCTTTCCTTGTATCCATATGTCTTTTTTTGCGCGTAAATCCAATTTTTCTGAGAGCTCGGTGGATCGTTTGGATACTAACGTTGCCCCAAAGTTTAGCCATTTCCGACAGAGTTTTTCTACCGTGTTTTTTAGCAAATTCGATAAACTTATTCCAGTCGATAATTTTCTGATTGTATAGCCTTTCTTATAATAGTCCGAATGCGATAAGATATGTGTTTATGGCTATAGCAGGCCAGTAGCATATTACGGTCTGTTCGGATTATTGTAAAAAGAGCTATAAGAGGTTGTCCGGAAACTAGTAAATTCAAGCATATTCCCTCTTTAACATAACCCTACTCATAGCTAGGTATATGAAATTCTCAGTGGATGTTGTGAGTAAATCATACTCCTTCGATAGCCTTCTATTCCTATTAACCCAAGCAAAAGTCCTTTCTACAACCCATCTTCTTGGCTGTACTTTAAACCCTTGTTCTCTTGTTGGTAGTAGCTCAGGTGGCGTATCTTTGTGCGCCCAAAATCTACATGGAGGCCTTTTAACAATTTCAATATCTATGTCATATTCTTCCTTTATGTGATTCTTTAAATTTCTTCCTTGGTATCCCATGTCAGCCCACATTTTTTTAACTTTAGTATATTTTGTTCTCATATTGTTTAATGCTATTTTAATACCATCTCTATCATTTTCGTTAGCAGCGCCTACGTAACAACCTAGTATAAAACCCTGAGTGTCTGTAATTATATGCCTTTTTCTACCCTTTACTTTTTTACTTCCATCATAGCCTTTGATCCCCCCTTTTCTGTAGTCTTTACAGATTGACTATCTACTATACAGGCACTCGGCTGCTCATTCCTTCCTATTTTTCTTCTACTATATTTTGTAATTTCATAATTCATTTTCTCAAAAATTCCCTGCTTCTTCCATTGCCTGAACTGCTCATACACAGTCTTCCATAGCGGAAAATCATTTGGTAAATACCGCCATTGACACCCTGTACGCAATACATAGAAAATTGCTTCTAATATTTCTTTTTTGCTATACTTTTGCGGCCTTCCTCCTTTCTTGTATGATACTCTGAAGTGTTTTTCTATTCTTGCCCATTCCCTTTCGCTTAGATCTGTTGGATACTTTTTTCTCATCTTTACCCCGTACTAAAATTTCAGATATTATAGCCTTTTACTTGTTTCCGGACAACCTCTAACCTCCATTACCGAGTTTTTTTGACTGAAAGTCGCCTGTTTCTTTTTTTCTTTGCTGCCACTCCCACAAAGTAGTTCGTCCAATTTTAAATCTTGCTGCCACTGCTTCTCTGCTTTCCCCTTCGTCTAGTGCTTCCATTGCTTTTTTTCTTAAATCATAACTATATGCTGCCGGCATCCAACCTCCTTATCGCCATCTATCCTTAATCTTATCATATCCGGACTTCTGTGGAAAGAGCTATACTACGAAAGATAGGTTTCGTAACGTGCTTGTTAATCTTTGTTTTGAAGATCGTAGTAAAGCACACAAACTTGCATTATATGTGAAAGAAATTGACGATATTGTGTCTTCAATAAAAAATAAAGACCTCTTAGACCATTTTGATCAATTTTTTACTATTACTGAAGTAAGCAATAAAAAAAATAGAAGTGAATTAATGAACCTCGCAAGGGCATATAAGATGATAAGTGAAGAAGATCCAGACAAAATACAGGATTTTTTAGCTACTCAAACAAAAAGTTATTCATATGAAATAATGTTACCTGAAATTGATAATTTTCTATCACAAGCTAGGTGATTTTATCAATAATTTCATTGTGTACGTGATTATCATTTTTTGTTTCAATTCCAGTGATAACACTGCACCTAACGGGCTCTTTTATGGCTATTTCCTGAAATCCTTTTCTGACCTTATTGTAAAAATTAACATCCATTTCTTCATATTTATTCTTGTCTTTTGCTCTATTTAACCCAACTTTAACATCAATATCTAGAATGAATGTAATATCTGGATATTTAATTTCCACTAGCTTATGTAAGTCCCTTATTAGCCCTAAGTCAACTCCAAACCCATATCCTTGATATGCAATAGTTGAATCAATAAACCGATCACAAATCACTATTTTTCCTTCTGCAAGAGCTGGTAATATTAATTTTTTCATATGTTCGCGCCTCATCGAGATAAGTAGCAAGAGTTCAGAAATAGAATCAATATTATTCGTTAACAATACTCCTCTTACCTTCTCTGCAAAGTTAGTGCCACCTGGTTCTCGAGTCAATACCACATTATTTTCGCCGCGAATTTGCTTAAAATGATTTGCAAGTAGCTTAGATTGTGTTGTTTTACCAGAGCCGTCTATTCCTTCGAAAGTTATGAACATAAGTTTTATAATTATAATACTAAAAAAGAATATGCAAACAGTATACATAGAAACCGTTTGACATTTAAATAATAAGACCGTAAATTACATGTGGTATAATAATAGTCTATGGTTGCTCTGAATACTCCTAAAGTCGATTTTAGTTTTACTGCAAAAGATTTTAATCTTTTGGGAGTAGACAATAAATATTATGCATTAAGTGACTGTTGTGGAAAAAATGGTCTTATTATAATGTTTATATGCAATCACTGTCCTTACGTTCAGTCAATTATTAGCAATCTGGTAAGCGATGTTGATCAATTGAAAAAAGATTATCAGGTAAACACCATTGCAATAATGCCAAATGATGTAAATGAATATCCAGAAGATTCCTTTGAAAATATGATTAATTTTGCCAAGGAAAATAAGTTTATATTTCCATATTTAATTGATAGTACACAGAAAATAGCTAAAGAATACGGGGCTGTTTGCACTCCTGACTTTTTCGGCTTTAATTCCAATTTAAACCTTTGCTATCGTGGACGTTTTAACGACACAAAAAAAGAAAAGGTTCAAAGCTATGAAGTAGGAAGTAGTGACTTATTTCAAGCTATGAAATTTATTGCAGAAACTGGTAATTCTCCAATTGACCAAAAATCAAGTATTGGCTGCTCAATTAAATGGTCTAATTCTACAGGTTAAATATCATGCACAGTGGCTCTCAGCATTTGTTTGATATTATAATTTTGCTTTCTGCTGCTGTGTTTATAGTCATAGCATTTTGGAAAATGAATATTAGTCCAGTGCTTGGTTACTTCGTTGCAGGTGCAGTTATTGGTTCTCACGGATTTAATCTGATACACTCAGCTGAAGCAATGGATAATCTTGCAGAATTTGGTGTAGTTTTTCTATTATTCATTATAGGCCTTGAATTGACATTTGAACGCCTGATCGCTATGCGTATTCATGTATTTGGGTTCGGTTCTCTTCAAGTTATAGTTACCATGGTAGCAATATGGTGCATCGCTCTTGCTTTCGGAGTGAATACGAATATAGCAACAGTTATTGGTGGTGGGCTTGCGCTATCCTCAACAGCAATAGTGTTGCAGGTTCTGCAAGAAAAAGGTTCTCAAGCAAGTCAGGTTGGTAGGTTGTCGATAGCAGTGCTATTAATGCAAGATTTTGCAGTGGTACCATTAATAGTACTGGTACCTTTACTTACTGGCAATTCTGAGCACAGCCTGATAAGCTCATTGGCAGGTTCATTGGTGCAAGCAGCTATTGCATTAGTGCTGATATTTATAACTGGTAGATTATTGCTTAGACCTTTATTTTCGGTTATTGCTAAAATGGAAAGTAATGAGATCTTTATATCAACAACGCTTTTAATAGTATTAGGAGCAGCATTTATTACTGAGCAATTCCATTTATCGTTAGCATTAGGTGCATTTGTTGCTGGATTGTTAGTTGCAGAAACAGAATATAGACACTCAGTAGAACACGCAGTATTGCCATTTAAAGATTTGTTTCTTGGCTTATTTTTCATGACTGTTGGTATGTCCATCAATACCGAACTTTTACTCAATAAGTTACCACTAATTACTTTATTATCGATTATCCTTATCGTTTTAAAAACATCTATTATATATATATTGTGTAGATTTTTTGGGTTTAAGAGTGCACCTGCTATACAAGCTGGGTTACTGCTTTCACAAGGCGGTGAATTTGCGTTTATTTTGTTTCGCTTAGCAGATGAGCTAAATGTGCTACCAAGTGAAATCGCTCAAGTACTTATGATGGTAACTACAGTAACCATGGCTTTCACTCCTCTTTTATCGGGGCTTGGAGATTGGATAGCAAACTCATTTAGCACTGAGAAAACAATATTAGATGATGAAGCTGTTGAAACAGATACACAAGATCTTTATAACCATGTGATAGTTGCTGGATTTGGTAGAGTGGGATATATGGTAACAAAAATGCTTACGGCAGAGCATTTAAGTTACGTTGTTGTAGATATTCAATCGAAAATAGTCAAAGAAGGAAAAAGTGATAGTTTTCCTATATATCTTGGAGATGTTACAAGATGTGAAATTTTAAAATCGGTAGGAATAGAAAGAGCTCAAGCTCTCGTTATTTCAATAAAGAATGAAGTTACTATAAAAAAAGTTGTTTCTTTAGTTGCAGCAAATTTTCCGCATGTAAATATTGTAATACGCTTACCAGATCTGAGTAATGTGGAGGTTTATAGAGATCTAGGAGCTAGTAAAATTATTCCTGAAACATCTGAGATAGGATTGCAGCTAGGTGGAGCTGCACTGAGCCTTAGTGGTATTAGCGAAAGTGGAGTTACGTCTTTAAAAAGTAGATTCAGAAAAGGCAATTACAGTATGTTAAAAGACCTTGGTATTGATAAAGATGAATAACTACTTCTCTAATTTTATGTACAGAAAGCTTCAAGCTTTATTGAGGTTTTGCCTATAGTAAATTACGCACATAATCAACCAAATTAAGGAAAGTGCAAACCAAGTGATTGCATATTCCAAATGCTTCATTGGCTGTATAGCTACTTTGCTGCCAAAATTGTTCGGCCACAATACACACTTCTCTAGCTTAATACCTAACTCATTGGAAATTTCTTCTGTACTCAGGGTAAACCATGTATTCGAAGCAGTATCGTTCTTGATAAACCAATTTTTACTTTTATTGCTATCGCAATATAAAATTCCATCTGCAACTACTTTTTCAATTTTTACTTTTTTCTCCTTTTTTTCTCCGACTATTCCTTTATTCACCAACATGTAACGTCCAGTGGTGAGCAACATAGGAGACAGCACGTGATAGCCGTGTTGCCCTGCAAAAACATATAGTTCTATGTCACTTAGAATCCCATCAATCTTGACATGCCTATAGTTAAATTTTTCAAGGTCGTTATTGGGCAACAGATGAACAACAGGAAGACTCATATTTTTGATAATATTATTCTTCCAGTTCAATCTGAATACTTGCCATAATCCTAATAAAAAAAGGAGCAAGCAAGGTACAATTAAAATAAATACTATTTTTTTTAACACTCTATATTTGTGTTCTTAAATAGTTTTCAACACCCATTAGTTCAATAAGGTCAATCTGTTTTTCAATCCAATGGAAGTGCTCTTCTTCATTTTTTAACATCTCTTCTAATAACATTACACTAACAAAATCTTTTTCTTTCTCAGCGATAGAAATCGTTTCTTTGATATCCTTAATACCTTTTCCCTCTAATTTCAAATTAGCTTCTAAGATTTTCCGTATTGTGTCTTTTGTAAACTTTCCATCATGCTTTGATATTTCGTTTGTATCCTGAAAATTTGGAACTCCTTTGAATAACAAAATTCTTTCTGCCAACTTGTTTGCATGTTCAAGTTCTTCGTTAAGCTCATTTTTTACCTTTTCTGCAAATCTATTAATTCCATTGTTTTTGAGAATCGCAAAATGCAAAAGATACTGGCGTACAGAAGTTAGCTCATTGGTCAATAATTTGTTCAAATGTTTTACTATCTCTTCATTCATAATCTTCCCTTAGTTCAATTCATCAGCATAATTTATATGATAACGATAGTTATAGCAACTCATTTAATATTTCCTTTGATAACAACCGTATTAAATAGCATGTCGTGGTATGTCTGTTTTTTCTTAGAGAAGCAAGCAACTAGATACCAGCAAAGAGTGAGCAGCACCGTTAATATAGTGAGTAGCACTATTAATATATCGAAAGCGTTTATTAACACGTCCTGTTCTTGGAAAAGCTCGATGAGGATAACTATTATGTTATATAATAGAGAAAGAAAAAACTGAGAAATGCTTCTATCAAATGCTAAACTCAAATCTATTTTAGAACCGTCCAAGCTTATGGTATGTATGTTCATTAATTGCTGACCAGGAGTTGCTTGGGCTTTTGAAGATATAAAATATGTGAAGTAACTGCAATCTATACACATAGATGAAATTAACGGAAAATTCTTTAACAATAGTCTGATTAATAAGTTTGGAATTAATAAAATTGCTCTATCTATCAAATATGCGCAAAAGCGTCTTATTATACTGGCAATCTCTGTAACAGTGGTCATTACCTATCTTCTAAATACTTTATTATAAAATCTGTAAGTTTATCAAAATGTTGAAAACATAACAAATCTTCATAACCGCTTATTGATTGACCGTATATAATAGGTAAACAATTGGCATTTTGTGCACACAGAACATCTGTGATGCTATCACCAACGAAAAACACATTTTCTCTATTTATAGGCAACGTACTCTCTTCTAGTGCAAATAGCAGTGGGGTTGCAGATGGTTTATCTTCTGCAGTATCGCATGACCCAACCACTCTTTCAAAGTAGGAATCTAGTTTAAAATAGGCAACTTCTTTACGTAAATTAGTATTTTTCTTATTACTTACTATTGCTAGATAAATATTGTGGCTTTTCAGTGTCTGCAACATTTTCTCTACTCCTTGATTCAAAGCAATGTTTTGCAATAGTGCATCATCTAAATATTGTTGATATATCTGATTCGCTTTTTTCCACTGATCGCCAAATAAATTGACCATATAGCTCTTTCTCGACTCATGGGAATTTCTATCAGCAGCTTTATTACTATACCCCATTGAGTTTATGGTATGCTTAATAGCATTAAAAATATTATCTTGAGTGTCAACTAAGGTATTATCCCAATCGAATACTACTGCTAATGAGCTATCTTTCATCTCTTATATAATTATACATTTTAACTTAATAAGTAAATAGCATTTTAATGAAAAAGATATAAATAGGACGCCCTTGATAAACACTTTTTACCACAAGTTATGTTAACTGTTTTTTATATAATTAGCTAATATACTGATTATATGATATGTTTTAATAGGTAACAGGTATGGCCCAGACATCTAAAGAAAGTGTTGAAAAAAAGTTTAAAGATGTTTTTGAACGTTCTCCAGGTGCTTTTCCAGAAGGTACCTCATTAGAAAAGAAGGTTAATTATATCGCAAAAGGAACAGAGGCTCTAAAAGCTGTGAAAAGTAAGGAGCTTGAGAACAAAATGAAAAACGTTGCAGAATTGAGTCAGAAATTTGAAAGTCAAAAAGGACGTGCAGATGAAAAAGTATAGCCTTTCTTATAATAGTCCGAATGCGATAAGATATGTGTTTATGGCTATAGCAGGCCAGTAGCATATTACGGTCTGTTCGGATTATTGTAAAAAGAGCTATACGTCAAGATTTTGAAAGAATTGCTGAGCTTGACCAACAATATAAAGGGAAGGGCATCTTCACAAGTGAAAAAGTTGCAGAGCCAAAAAGTGACAAAAAACTCCAAGACACTCCGAGAAAAACTACAACAGCAGTTAAAGACCTTGAACATAATACACAAAAAAAGACTACTGAAGCTTCTGTGCAAACAGCATCAGAGCACGATTCACAAACCGTTAATCCCTCAGTAAGCAAGAGTTCTGTAAAAGAGAAGCTCAACACTGAGCCGGACAAAAAAGATAACACGCCTCAACCACAAGAAAATCAAAAAGAAGAAGGGTTTTTGAGTCTTCTGAAGCGCTTTGTTAAGAAAATATTAGAAAAATTTTTAGGTGAAGGTGAAAAGGATGTAGAGAATGCTCGTGGCATGAAAGAAGATGCTCAAAGAGATACGTCAAATAACGAAGAGCAACAAAAGAGTAAGCAGCTTGATGAAATTTTAAAGGACAAAAGTGTAAGCGAGGGTTTGAAGCAGGCAACAAAGCTTGAAAACCCGGCAATAACGCCTGTTAATACTCCTAAAGTGAATGAAGTAAACACGGGTCGTGAAAGGTGATCCGCTTTCAAGCTTCATTATACCGCCACGAACCGTCATACCGCCGCGGTATCTCATCCGCTAACAAGTAGCGGGATGACGATTGTCAGGGTGTCATCCCAGTGTCCCTATGATGTTATCCCAGTGCCCTGACTACTTGGATCTAGCAAGCTTTGCTTGCAAATAAGTCTAATACGCGTCGCGTTTTATGCCAAAACACAATTGGAGTTACATGCAAAATAGATCCCAGTGTCAGCTACTCGGATGACAAAAAAAGGAGCACTGGGATGACACCATTTGTTGTATTTAACAAAGTTCGTACTTAGCTTCATGTTAGCTATAAACATTAAGAAATTTACCAAACGAAAAAAAGGCAAAAGAAGCCCCAGCTAATATCTATTTTAGAACATTGGCGTTTTTTAAGTCTTAAACACTGCAATTTAGCTGCTTTTAAATGCAACTCACCTTAGTTTAAATGTTTAAGAAATTTACTAAGCAGAAAAAAAGGCAAAAGAAACCCCGTGTTAGCTAGTTGTCACTCCCTAATCCTGCAAATTGGCGTACTATACTGTCTTAAACGACTTATAAGCGCGTTTCAGCTTGTGTAGGTAAAAACCTAGAAATATTGTGAAGACATAAGGTACACATAGTGCAAAAAATTAAAAATAAGACGCCAACTACGTTGTTTTCTTGCTGTTTAATCTGCACAGATGAAGATAACTGAATACCTTCAGTTTCATGATAAGGGGGCTGGCGGAGTTTGTCAAGGAAGTTTTTTCGTTTCTAACGGTTGTTGCCAAAAACTATGCAAGAAGTCTATTGACAGGTGATTAAATTATAATGTAGCCTATCGCCGTATATCCGGGGGTGGGTTGTTGTGAGGCTTTTTCACTTTTTATTCTTGTTAATGTGTTTTTCTCTGTATTAGATGTATGGTCCCAGAGTGTGATGGTGTGGATTTAGTATAAATAATTCTGGAGACTGTGTCCACTGATAACATATAAATTCATAAGGAGTAAGACCCTTAAGAGTTTTGAGTCTCTTTGCATAATTATAAGCCATAACAAAGTTATAAAGGTGTTCTTTAAGTTGCTGGTGCGATTGATAGTAATACTTCTTAACTGTAGCATCCTTTAAAGTTTTATTCATACGCTCGACTTGCCCATTCGTCCAAGGATGGCTAACTTTTGTCAAACGATGTTCAATAACATTCTCTTCGCAAACTCTATCAAATATATGTTGGAAAGCATACTTATGACGCTTCTGGTTTGTAAATTGTATACCGTTATCTGTCAAAATAGTATGGATTTTATACGGTAAAATTCTAATCAAATTACGTAAGAACTCAGCAGCTATGGGTTTTGTAGCACTGTTACACAACTCAACATAGGTAAATTTGGATGTCCTATCAATAGCAACAAACAAATGTAATTTGCCCTCCTCAGTTCTAACTTCAGCAATATCAATATGAAAGTAACCGATAGGATATTGTTTGAATTTCTTTTTTGACTTAACTTCTCCATCAACAGTTGGTAATCTGCTAATGTTGTGTCTTTGTAAACAACGATGCAAGCTAGAGCGAGTCAAATGCGGAATTGTAGACTGCAGAGCGTAAAGGCAATCATCTAGTGGCAGTAGTGTATACTTGCGAAATGTAACTATTATAGCTTCCTCTTCTAGCGTTAAAACAGTTGATCTTGGATGCTTTGGACCCATATCAGCATCTTTCGTAAATGAACGTTTTCTCCACTTAATAATAGTTTTTGGATTAAGGTTATAATGCTTGGAGAGTTTTGCTATGCTCTCTTTTCTATTTTGTATTGCTCTACGAATCGTCTGTGTTGTTTTGGCGCACCCATGTAATATCTGTCCCATAATGACTCCTTAAATGATGATGATAGTATACCATCACTCTCTGGGACCATACATCTAGAAGAAGAATTAAAAAATAAAAGAGCAGAAGAAGAAATGAAAAATGGACTACCTAAACATATGGATTTCAAAGGTAATTCACTTTCTAAAAGCGCTGATACTAAAGATAGTCATTCCGTTTCTAGTGCTACAAATATTGTTATGGAACCTTTACCTAAACACATGGATGCGCTTGGTAATCCACTTCCTGAAAGACCAAGTGCAAATATTAGTATAGAATCTAAACCTGAGAGAAAACTATCTCCTGCAGAGTGGCTATTACAGTGCGGGAATGTAAATAATGATGTGAGGGAAGTGCTAAAACAGCCAATTATCCAACAGCCATTTAACGGGTTAGGGTTTTAGATGTAGTTGCTATATCAAACTCTCCATCTTATATTGAGGATCAGATGCAATGCCATACACTCTATTTGGCGGAGCAATTTTGTTCTCTATACCAAAAACTATACCTTCAATTATTGCTGTGAGTACTTTTTCAAGGTTGCAATCTGCTCCAGGAACACGGTGCTCTAGGCGGCATCTTTTGGAATCGTTGCCAAAATAGGGAATTCTTATTGCAGCAGTTCTGTTATTTATTCCCCAACTAATCGTAGTTGGAGTGTGAATATCCGGGTACTGAAATCTTAAATATGAATCATCATTTGGAGCAAAAAACAACATATGTTTTTTCATCATTGCACATAATCCACCAATACTATGAATCAGATAGTCACTGTACTTTTGCTCATTGATATAAAATAAGTTACCGTTATTTGAATTCACGAGATTAACATGCACATTTAATGCACTGCCTGCTCTATCCAAATAAGGCTTTGCTTTAAAAGAAACATTCCCACCTAGTTTTTGTGCTGTTTCAGTAAGTGATTGTTTTGCTAACTCAAAATGCTTAATTAAATTGTAGGAGTTCGTATAACAACCACTTTTTATCTCATACTGATGTGTAGAATTCTCCTTCTCGCAAGAAAATTCAAGAGATGCTATTTTATTTTTGATGCTATTCAGAAATAAGTATTCTTTTTCTATTCCTTCAATGTAAAACTCTAGTTCAATACCGAATACAGCATAACAACTCAAATTACTTAATATAATCATAAATTTGCTTCAGTAAATCTATATTAGGTTAGCTATATTTATATGAATACTTTATTTATATGAATACTTTACTTATTTGCCAGTAAATTTAACATCTTATTTATACATAATGTATTACTGTTTTTAATAGCATGCTTCTAATCCTCGATACAAGCGACATTTACAAATTTTTCATTTTTTTGAAATAAAAATGATCAATTTTAATGTTTTTATACCCTTTACAACCCATCAAAAAATCACCATAATTTTTAGTATGTATTAAGTAGTATTAGCTTTTCATTTTGCAGTAAGCTATTGATTATCTTATATTTTCTAATTATTGCTTTTTTCTTGGTGTGGTATATGAACTTAACTAGCCCTAAGGTTTCTACTATGTTTTTTGATCAGATTATTACAGTAACGGATCACAATGTTACTTGGGAAAAAATCCAAAATTGTCTTTATAATCTTTATGGAGAAGCAACATATAATAGCTGGCTGAGTTCACTAAAATTTGTCAGTAGCAGAAATGGGGAAGTTCTTTTATCCGTGTCAACAAGGTTTATAAAAGAGTGGATTACAGTTCATTACATGAAAAAAATATTATCATTATGGCAAAGCGAAGATAAAAGTATACGTTCTATTGATATTCAAGTAATTGAGGAGAGGAATTCAAATTTTAATGTTATACTAAAAAACAGAGAGGAAAGTAATCATAATCTTGGTTCGCCGCTGGATCCAAGGTTCACCTTTGATAATTTTGTAGTGGGAAAGCCAAATGAATTAGCATTTACGGCGGCAAAGCGTGTGGCAGAATCTATAGATCCAATATTAGGCAGCAATCCTTTGTTTCTATATGGTGGAGTGGGACTTGGTAAAACACATCTAATGCATGCTATAGCTTGGCACATAGTCAATTCCCCATCAGCAAAAAGAAAAGTGGTGTATTTATCAGCAGAGAAATTCATGTACCAATATATTACAGCGCTGCGAAGCAAAGATATTATGTTATTTAAAGAGCAATTTAGATCAGTAGATGTATTGATGGTAGATGATGTGCAATTTATCAGTGGTAAAGATAGTACACAAGAAGAATTTTTTCACACTTTCAATGCATTGATAGACCAAAATAAACAATTGGTTATATCAGCTGATAGGTCTCCTAGTGATCTTGATGGAGTGGAAGAAAGAATAAAATCACGACTCGGTTGGGGGTTGGTGGCAGATATTAATGAAACAACTTTTGAATTAAGGCTTGGTATATTGCAGGCAAAAGTGGAGCAGATGAATATGTATGTTCCGAAAGATGTCCTAGAGTTTTTAGCAAGGAACATAAAATCTAATATAAGAGAATTAGAAGGAGCATTAAATAAGGTTACCCATACCTCATTAATTGGAAGAAGTATGACGGTAGAATCAGCTAGTGAAACCCTAATCGATCTTCTTAGGTCAAATCATAGGTCAGTCACAATAGAAGAAATACAAAAGAAAGTAGCTGAATTTTTCAATATAAAGGTTGCAGATATGCAATCCAATAGAAGGCTTCGCAGTCTTGCAAGGCCAAGACAAGTAGCTATGTATTTTGCCAAAAAATTTACGCAAAAAAGCCTACCAGATATTGGGAGAAACTTTGGTGGCAGAGACCATGCTACTGTTATACATGCAGTAAAACAAGTAGAAAATTTTATAAAGACCGACTCAAAATTTGCTGATGAAATCAATCGATTAAAAAAAATGTTTAAGTAGCGTTTTTAAAATAGCTAATAACAAATCCTAAAATGAATCGACTATAGTTTTGATCCGTTTAAGTTTAAAATCTTCTGTTAGCTTCGCAGAATACATTTCCTTATTGTGTTGATTATAGAAGGTAAATTCGTGATCATCTAAATTTAGTATTGCAAAGCCAAAGCCAAAAAAGTTTCTAACCTCGTGTGCTAAGTAGTTTTTACCATTTGAATAGTCAAATTCTACATTTTGATAAACAGATTCTTGATCTTGAGCGTGTAATAATGCACCACCGTTTCCAACTATAATTTGGTCTGGAACATTATCCATTAATAAAATCTGGGCTATATGAATGTGGCCAGAAATTATGGTAGTAACATTGCTTGGAAATTTATCTCCAAAAGCTTCGATTTGTGTAAGATTACCATGGCTTTTTAATGTCAAAAATTCTTTTTTTGGAGATCTCCAAAGCGGTTTATGAGTTAAAAACCACATGGGCTTGTCAGAACTATTTTGTATCAATTTATCAAATTGCCTCTCAAAAGCATCAATTGTGCTTTGGGTTGTAAAAATATCCTCACCGGATGAAGAGTCGAAGATAAAAAATTTCATCGGTCCAGCATCTAAGGACCAACTAGAAACGAAGTTTCCACATTTTTCAGACGAAAAGGGGTATGAATCTAGATACCTGAACCATCCTTCATAAGCTCTACCACAACTCTCATGGTTTCCACGAACAAAAAGGAAAGGGGATTGTGATAAAATATCCTTTGCAGGCTCAAACCAATCAGCGTACCAAACTTCTTTATTATATCCATAAATATCGCCACACTTTTTTGTATTTCTACATTTTTTTTGTCTATAATGATAATCACCAACATGGATAATTAAATCTGGTTTATGAAGGGCGATTGAATCTAAATTTTTTTTTAAAGGCCAGCTATCTACCGAATTACATTCCTGCTGAAATGACATATTTATTCTACAGCCCGTGTCACCAATGAAAGCAATTTTATTAACCTTTTTTGGTAATATAGGAACCCGTAGATCCTCAATACTAATGTTTTTGGCACTTGTTTGTACTGTCAGTTCACAAACTGTTTCGTTATGATCACCATTGTTAATTGAGCTGCGATTCAGCATTTCTGTTTCCTCGCCATCAACATAAACAATGGGACACATGTCATTGTCCGTAATTGCGCGTATGCTTAGTTTATTTTCTGGGATAACTTGAGACCATGTGTATAATATTTGTGCATGGACGAAATGAAAGCTAGTTATAAGAGAGAGAGCTAAAAAAATAAAGATATTAGCTATATTCATTTGTATAAAAACCTAAGTTAAAAATTAGTAGTAAGGTTATCTTAAATGATTAAAATTTATAATCACAAAATTCATAATCAAATTATACAAACAATTTCTAAATTATTCTAGTATCAGATTGACACTCTAGATGAAAAATTCTAAAATGATTAAGTAATTTAAAATAATTATATAAAAACTAGAATATAGTGCGGCCGTGGTGGAATTGGTAGACACGCAGCGTTGAGGTCGCTGTGGCTCATAAGGCCTTGGAAGTTCAAGTCTTCTCGGCCGCACCAGTTTTTATCGCTGTTTAATATGGGTAAAAATGTTTATAGGAAATCAGAGTAGCAATAAGGTAGAAAGAGCTATCAGCGAAATCAGGCGCGGTCGGCCAATTGTAATATATGATGAAAGTAATTACCTATTGTTTGCTGCTGCTGAGGCTTTAGAAAGAGATTTATTTAATCAATACAAGCTTACATCAAGTAATGTATATGTTACTTTAACTTCAAGTAAGGTAAAATACATATCTCAGAATAAAGAACATAACAGCAAACGTCTGTTGGTGAATAATTTTGATGAACTGCTCTATTTAATAAACTGTTCAAAGGAAGATTGCATAAAAGAGTTGCAATGCTCAAAGACAATAGATGAATGTGCTATTGCCTTGCTTAAGTTCTCAGAATTATTGCCATACGCGTTAGTGGCTGATATGACTTTTGAGAATAACCATGAAATGCGAAATTGGTGCGAGAAAAATGACGTTATTGCACTGGACACGTCATTCATAAATAATTTTCAAGAAAATCAGGATGTATATGAAGTGTGCAAAACATCATTATTTTTAAAACAGACTCAAGAAGTAAATATCATATCTTATAGAACCGAAAGTGGTGGAAGAGAACATCATGCAATTATCATTGGCAATCCAGATAAAGATGACGAACCATTAGTGAGAATTCATTCTTCGTGCTATACGGGTGACTTGTTAGATAGCTTGTCATGCGATTGCAGAAGTCAGTTACATCAAGCAATTCAAATGATAGCTGACTCTGGAAGTGGTATTATATTGTATTTGATGCAAGATGGAAGAGGCATTGGTTTAACTAATAAGTTAAGAGCGTACAGTATGCAAAGAGGACATAATCTTGATACTGTTGATGCAAATAGAATATTGGGTTTTGAAGATGATGAAAGGAGTTTTGCTGTTGCAGCTAAAATGCTTAAGAAATTGAACATTAACAAAATCCAATTACTTACAAACAATGATAGGAAATTGTCAGAATTGGAAAGTAGTGGTATAGGAGTTACAAAGTGTCTACCACTTATTGTGGAACGTAATAAATATAACGATTCATATATGGAGACAAAGTTTGGTAAATTAGGCCATATATTAAGAGTTTTTTAGCTTTTTTGCTGTAACTACTTTGTTAATTTGCTATGTTTATTAACATAAGTTAAGATTTTTAGGAATACTAAAATGCTAAGATTTTTTAAGCGAGAAAAAAATACTGAATCCTTAGATAAGGATATAAATTGGAATTCAAACCGCTACAGCACAGTTATTGCTCAAAGGAATATTCTACTTTTATTTGCATTAATATTATTAGCAACGATCTCTATCAGCATATTAGTCATATTTAAAATTAGCACAAGTAGCACTATTGAGCCATTTGTTATAGAAATTGACAAGAAATCAGGAATAGTGCAATTGGTTGATCCTGTCACAGTAAAACAGTATTCTGCAGATGAAGCGCTAAACGATTATTTTATTTCAGAGTATATAAAAGCAAGGGAGGTTTTTGATCCATATCATTATAATTATAACTATTATACAAAGGTGAGGTTGTTTTCCTCACCTAATGTGTATAATGAATTTAGAAATTATGTAGGATCGCAGAATATGGATGATCTTTTTAATTTATATTCAGATACCAAAAGTGAATTTAAAATTCGCTCAATTCAAAAGTTGGGTAACGATGCTCTTCAGGTGAGATTTTTTGTGGAATTTACACGGAAAGATGGAAGTTCTACGAGAAAAAATAAGATAGTTATTATGTCATATAGATATGCATCGCTTGAAATGGATGATCAGCAAAGATATATTAACCCATTAGGATTTCAAGTTATTTCATATAGAGTAGATGATGAATATGTATAGGATATTATTAGTTTTAGCTTTACTTGTAAGTGGCAATTTAAACGCATCCATTAATTATAATGAGCCTATTTCTATAGATAGTAGAATAAAGACTTTTGTGTATAGCCCTAATGAAGTATTTACGGTGGTTTTTAGTCAGGGTTACTATTCTTATATTGAATTTGCGGAAGGAGAAAAAGTTAAAAATATCGCTGTTGGTGATGCATCAAGTTGGAAAATTAATCCTTATGACAATAAATTGCTTATCATGCCATTTGAAGTTAGTAGTCGCACTAACATGATTATTACGACAACTAAAAAAAGAAATTACATTTTTGATTTAATCTCAAGGCCAAACTACGATAAATACCCGGATACTGATGCTAAGAAAGTAGATCACGATTATTCTGCTGAAAAGGATATATCTTACGTAGTACGTTTTTATTATCCTCAAGAAGAAGGTGAATTTGATGTTGATTTAGATGAGGTTTCTTTACCTACTCAAATGCAATATACTACAGACAAGCTAGAAAAAATAATACAAGAAAATGATACGAAGTACAATTATACATATATTGATGAAGGTGGTAATGCGGATATAGTTCCGATCGAGTTATTTGATGATGGTTATTTAACCTATTTAAAATTTAGAAATAATAATAAAATACCTCAGGTTTTTGTAGAAGGGGAGGATAAACCTTGTAAAAGGCTGTTATTTGATGATTATGTTATAATAAAAGGAGTACATAAAAAGCTATTTATGCGTTATGAAGATGGTGAAGTTGAAATTATAAATAGGTCACTTTAGCTGTGGTACATGCAATATGAATAAAGAAAGGCGTAACAATTCAGAAGATGAATCAGAAATAGAGAATAAGGTAGTAACAGTTGGCTCTAATCAAGGTCATAGGGCATTGATGGTCATTATTTTAGTGCTTCTGGCTGGTGGAGTGTATTATCTCTATTTTAGTCCTTCTCCTAAAGAGGGTTCAGAAGTTATTAAAAAAGAGGAAACAAAGCAAAACGTTCAAGAATTGAAAGGAAAGTTGGAACAAGTTCCAGATAATGTAATGGTTCCTGAAAGAATAATAACTGATCCCTTACCACCCTTACCTCCTCTTCCTACACCACTAATCATACCAGAAATAAAACAAATTAGAAAAGAAGAAGTGATGAAAAAAGAAGAAGAGAAACCAAAAGAAACTCCTGTGTCAAATATACCTATTTTGCCAAAGCAAAATTTTCCTTCTAGTAATGTTATGGGCAATTTACCTACCTCGTTTCCTACAATAGGGGGTGGCGGTTATCCTAGAGACAGACGTAGTGCACAGATGTTGACAATTTCAGGTGGTAGTGGAGAGAACAAGGCTGCTGATGCTATTTTATCCGACACTTCAGCACAATCGAGCAAAGCTACCAGAGTAGGAAAGCTTGGTTTAATGATTACTCAAGGTAAAATTATTGATGCTGTTCTTGAAACTGCAATAAACTCTGATCTGCAAGGAATGCTGCGTGCTATGGTGAGTAGAGATGTTTATGCAGAAACTGGTGATACAGTTTTAATACCTAAAGGCTCAAGATTGATAGGCAGTTATTCATTTGACTCGAATGTTGCTAAATCTCGTGTAAATATAAACTGGAATAGAGTGATTCTGCCACATGGAATAGATATTGCAATCTCATCACTTAGTACTGACGAGCTTGGTAGAGCAGGAATAGCAGGAATAGTTGATAACAAAATAGTAAGTGCGTTATTCTCTTCAGTGACACTTGCTGGTGTTTCGATTGGTTCTGCTGTTATAGGGCAAAAGGCTTCTAATCTTGTTGATACGCTGACTGTCAGAGATGCAGTAAAGTCTATCACTGCAACCGAAATAGATTTTTCTTCTCTCCAACTCATTATTGACCCAGAAAAGAAGATATCTAGTGACAAATGGAAATTAGGCCTTGGGGCTATCGGAAGAATTCGGAGTGCCAAAAGCAGACAAGATTTACTAAAAATAATGAAAGAGGAAATAGCAAAAGCACTAGGAATTGAAGAAGACAAGGTAAATATAAGCCTGGAAATTGTAAATCAACTGTTAGAACAAATTCAAAGAAAAAGCAAGTCTGTTTATGATGAAGCAATCGGGAAATCAATCGAGGATTTTTCTAAAGATATGCGGGATGTAGTGGGCAGATATACAGATAAAAAACCAACTATTTATGTTGATCAAGGCACTGCATTGAAAGTATTTGTTAACCAAGATATAGTATTTCCTCCACAGGCAATATTAAATCAATGAAATGAACTATGCTGCACTTGATACATATTTGGAGCCATTACAAGGCATATTTCAAGAAGAAGGCGTAAATGAAATATCAATAAATAAGCCAAAGGAAGTATGGATTGAAAATCGCGGTGAAATAAGGTGTGAAAAATTAGAAGTATTCGATCTTAACCATTTGAAATCTCTTGGCAGACTGATTGCTCAAGCTACAGAACAAAAACTTAGCGAAGAAGCGCCGTTACTTTCGGCAACATTACCAAATGGTTATCGTATACAGATAGTATTTCCGCCAGCATGTGAACCTGATAAAGTAGTCATGTCGATTCGTAAGCCTTCTAGCATGCAGTTAGCACTCGATGATTACGAAAAAATGGGGGCTTTTTCTGAAACTGTTACAGAAGCAACTGATAATCCAGTTGACCGTCATTTGGATTTATTGTTAAGGCAAAAAAAAATAAAAGAGTTTTTAGAATACGCTGTAATAAGTAAGAAAAATATTATAATTAGTGGTGGAACTTCCACTGGTAAGACTACTTTTACTAATGCTACTTTGCGTGCTATTCCAGCTGAGGAAAGAATTATTACTGTTGAGGATGCAAGGGAAATCGTTTTGAACGATCATCCCAATAAAGTCCATCTAATTGCCTCTAAAGGAGG
Source organism: Wolbachia endosymbiont (group A) of Ischnus inquisitorius (assembly GCF_964026985.1). Lineage (NCBI taxonomy): Bacteria > Pseudomonadati > Pseudomonadota > Alphaproteobacteria > Rickettsiales > Anaplasmataceae > Wolbachia > Wolbachia endosymbiont (group A) of Ischnus inquisitorius. The sequence continues at coordinate 328,261 of NZ_OZ034715.1, forward strand.
GCAGGGCAGAGCAAAAGTAACCACTCAAGATTTGATAGAAGCGTGCTTACGTTTAAGGCCAGACAGAATAATAGTTGGTGAGCTCCGTGGAGCGGAAGCTTTTAGTTTTCTCAGGGCGATAAATACTGGTCACCCTGGATCAATATCAACCCTTCATGCAGATAGTCCAACAATGGCCCTTGAGCAAATAAAATTGATGGTTATGCAGGCAAATCTTGGCATTCCTCCAGACCAAATTATACCATACATTAGAAATGTGATTGATATTGTTATTCAGCTAAAAAGAACCGGTGGGGGCAAAAGAAGCATCTCTGAGATATTATTTACTAGATCTGCGAGCGAAAATGCTTAAATTTATACATAAGTTAAGGAAGAGTAGTTTATGAGTAATGGAAATCACCTACGTAATATTCTCATAGGAGGTGTAGTAGCTTTTAGCGTACTTGAGTTTTGCTTCTATCTATCTGGTATATTGTTTGTTCTGTTTGCTGATGGTCCGGATGCTGTGGATTTTAAGGCAATTAATCCTAGTTTGACGCCTTTCCCTCAAGCTCTTTGGCCAACGATTTTTGATCATATACAATATTGTTGGCATCATCCAGAGTTATATAGCCTTGAGCTCAAAATCACATTAATTATATCTTCTGCACTGCCTATCATTGTTTTAATGATTATCTTATGGAATTTAAGAGAAAGGATAATTGAGTGGCGACCATTTAAAAAGAAGGAATCACTTCATGGAGATTCGCAGTGGGCATCAGAGAAAGACATACGAAAAGCAGGATTAAGAAGCAAAAAGGGATTATTGCTTGGTAAAGATAAAAGAGGATACTTCATTTCTGATGGGTTTCAGCATGCATTGTTATTTGCACCTACAGGTTCTGGTAAGGGTGTTGGCTTTGTAATTCCTAATTTATTATTTTGGACTGACTCGGTAATTGTACACGACATAAAATTAGAAAACTATGAAATAACAAGTGGTTGGCGAGAACGACAAGGACAAAAAGTATACGTATGGAATCCAGCGCAGCCAGATGGAATAAGTCACTGTTACAATCCATTACAATGGATTAGTGAAAAACCTGGGCAGATGGTTGACGATGTGCAGAAAATAGCTAACCTAATCATGCCTGAACAAGAATTTTGGCAGAATGAAGCAAGAAGCTTATTTGTTGGAGTGGTATTATACTTACTTGCTGCACCAGAGAAAGTTAAATCTTTTGGTGAAGTTGTGCGTACGATGCGTAGTGATGACGTGGTTTATAATCTTGCTGTTGCTCTTGATACAATGGGTAAAATACTACACCCTGTAGCATATATGAATATTGCAGCTTTTTTACAAAAAGCTGATAAAGAAAGGTCAGGTGTTGTATCAACCATGAACTCATCACTTGAATTGTGGGCAAACCCATTGATTGATACTGCAACTGCGTCAAGTGATTTTAATATTCTAGATTTTAAAAAGAAGAAAATTACAGTTTATGTTGGTTTAACTCCTGACAACTTGACTAGGCTCAGGCCTTTAATGCAGGTTTTTTACCAACAGGCAACTGAGTTTTTATGTAGAAAATTGCCATCGGATGACGAGCCTTATGGCGTATTGTTTTTAATGGATGAGTTTCCTACACTTGGAAAAATGGAGCAATTTCAAACAGGTATTGCATATTTTCGTGGTTATCGAGTTAGGTTATTCTTAATTGTTCAAGATACTGAGCAGCTCAAAGGAATATACGAAGAAGCAGGGATGAACTCCTTTTTGTCAAACTCGACTTACAGAATAACTTTTGCAGCCAATAATATTGAAACAGCTAATTTAATATCGCAACTTATAGGAAACAAAACTGTACAACAAGAATCGTTGAATAAGCCTAAATTTTTAGATTTAAATCCTGCTTCAAGGTCATTACATATCTCTGAAATACAGAGAGCATTGCTATTGCCTCAAGAAGTTATTATGTTGCCACGTGACGATCAGATAATTTTAATAGAGTCGACTTACCCAATTAAATCAAAGAAAATTTTGTATTACAGTGATACCACCTTCACAAGAAGGCTGCTCAAACAAACTCGTGTGCCTACACAAGAACCATATGACCCAAACAAAGTTCTTTCTGCCGCTGCGAGCAAAGATAAGGTTAATAACGAGGGGAATAATGTTCTTGAGGGACCTAATTCAGTTGATTATCCTGCTGAAACTAAAACCGAAGATGCAGTATATGATGAATCAGATGAATTTGCAGACGAAGATATTGATGATGAAGATATCGACGATAAGTTTGAAGATGATGACGAGAAAGATGAGGATAGGAGCGATGATGGGTTTGATGACGAAGAAGAGGAGGATGAATTTGAAGATGAGGATAAATTAAAAAATGACGAGAAGTAAGGTTAACTTTGCCTATTTTTAGCTCAGAAAAGTGCAAGTTATGCAAATAATTAGGTTTTTCATATTAAGCCATTTTTAATTAATTAGTATTAGATTAGCTATTTTAACTAGGGGAGTAGTAATGATTAGTAAAAAAACATTAGCGGTTACAGCATTTGCTTTATTGTTGTCACAACAATCTTTTGCAAGTGAAACAGAAGGGTTTTACTTTGGTAGTGGGTATTACGGTCAATATTTAAATAACACAAGCGTACTAAAAACAAGCACTACAGGTATCAAAAATTTGTCTATAAATGACAGGGGTGCTCAGAACACAGAAGGTCAGTCACTAAGTGAGTATAAAGGAGATTATAATCCACCTTTTGCTGCAAATGTGGCATTTGGTTACACAGGGGAATTGGGTAACAACAGCTATAGGGCTGAATTGGAAGGGATGTATTCTTCTGTAAAAGTGGATAATATTGGTTTAACAAGTAGCCAAATAACTGTTTCATACCTAAAGGAGACTGGTGAGGATCCTGATAAAGAAACTTATCTCTATAGTGCTGCAGTTAGTCATGGCCAAATTGAGAACATATCTGTAATGGCAAATGTTTATCATCATTGGAAAAGTGACCGTTTCTCTTTTTCTCCTTACGTTGGTATTGGGATCGGTGCAACAAGAATGACGATGTTTGAAAAACCGTCAATAAGACCCGCAGGTCAATTAAAAGCTGGCTTTGACTATCGCATAAACGAAGATGTAAATATGCATATCGGATATAGAGGTTTTGGTGCTATTGGTAGCGATATTAAGCTTACAGCAAAAAGGTTAGGACAAGTGGTAGACGACCCTAATAATGATAAAAAAAAGAAGCTTGATCCTAGCTCAGGTAGCAAAGTAACTGAGGAAATAAATATAGATAATCAACTATTTCACACACACGGTATAGAGGCTGGTCTTACTTTCCATTTTGCCAGCAAAGCTTAAACATGTTGCCCTTTAAAAAATGCATAAAACCGTTCCTGTCATCCTATGGCTTGACCATAGGATCTAGTTAGATGTATGGTCCCAGAGAGTGATGGTATACTATCATCATCATTTAAGGAGTCATTATGGGACAGATATTACATGGGTGCGCCAAAACAACACAGACGATTCGTAGAGCAATACAAAATAGAAAAGAGAGCATAGCAAAACTCTCCAAGCATTATAACCTTAATCCAAAAACTATTATTAAGTGGAGAAAACGTTCATTTACGAAAGATGCTGATATGGGTCCAAAGCATCCAAGATCAACTGTTTTAACGCTAGAAGAGGAAGCTATAATAGTTACATTTCGCAAGTATACACTACTGCCACTAGATGATTGCCTTTACGCTCTGCAGTCTACAATTCCGCATTTGACTCGCTCTAGCTTGCATCGTTGTTTACAAAGACACAACATTAGCAGATTACCAACTGTTGATGGAGAAGTTAAGTCAAAAAAGAAATTCAAACAATATCCTATCGGTTACTTTCATATTGATATTGCTGAAGTTAGAACTGAGGAGGGCAAATTACATTTGTTTGTTGCTATTGATAGGACATCCAAATTTACCTATGTTGAGTTGTGTAACAGTGCTACAAAACCCATAGCTGCTGAGTTCTTACGTAATTTGATTAGAATTTTACCGTATAAAATCCATACTATTTTGACAGATAACGGTATACAATTTACAAACCAGAAGCGTCATAAGTATGCTTTCCAACATATATTTGATAGAGTTTGCGAAGAGAATGTTATTGAACATCGTTTGACAAAAGTTAGCCATCCTTGGACGAATGGGCAAGTCGAGCGTATGAATAAAACTTTAAAGGATGCTACAGTTAAGAAGTATTACTATCAATCGCACCAGCAACTTAAAGAACACCTTTATAACTTTGTTATGGCTTATAATTATGCAAAGAGACTCAAAACTCTTAAGGGTCTTACTCCTTATGAATTTATATGTTATCAGTGGACACAGTCTCCAGAATTATTTATACTAAATCCACACCATCACACTCTGGGACCATACAGTTAGAGGTTGTCCGGAAACAAGTAAAAGGCTATAATATCTGAAATTTTAGTACGGGGTAAAGATGAGAAAAAAGTATCCAACAGATCTAAGCGAAAGGGAATGGGCAAGAATAGAAAAACACTTCAGAGTATCATACAAGAAAGGAGGAAGGCCGCAAAAGTATAGCAAAAAAGAAATATTAGAAGCAATTTTCTATGTATTGCGTACAGGGTGTCAATGGCGGTATTTACCAAATGATTTTCCGCTATGGAAGACTGTGTATGAGCAGTTCAGGCAATGGAAGAAGCAGGGAATTTTTGAGAAAATGAATTATGAAATTACAAAATATAGTAGAAGAAAAATAGGAAGGAATGAGCAGCCGAGTGCCTGTATAGTAGATAGTCAATCTGTAAAGACTACAGAAAAGGGGGGATCAAAGGCTATGATGGAAGTAAAAAAGTAAAGGGTAGAAAAAGGCATATAATTACAGACACTCAGGGTTTTATACTAGGTTGTTACGTAGGCGCTGCTAACGAAAATGATAGAGATGGTATTAAAATAGCATTAAACAATATGAGAACAAAATATACTAAAGTTAAAAAAATGTGGGCTGACATGGGATACCAAGGAAGAAATTTAAAGAATCACATAAAGGAAGAATATGACATAGATATTGAAATTGTTAAAAGGCCTCCATGTAGATTTTGGGCGCACAAAGATACGCCACCTGAGCTACTACCAACAAGAGAACAAGGGTTTAAAGTACAGCCAAGAAGATGGGTTGTAGAAAGGACTTTTGCTTGGGTTAATAGGAATAGAAGGCTATCGAAGGAGTATGATTTACTCACAACATCCACTGAGAATTTCATATACCTAGCTATGAGTAGGGTTATGTTAAAGAGGGAATATGCTTGAATTTACTAGTTTCCCGACAACCTCTAAATATAGATCCAAGTAGTCACGCTACTTGGATGACGAGGTAGAGGGTACTGGAATGACATAGGATAATATGGGATGAAGGAGATAATACAAGAAAACATTAGCTATGTTTTTTGCATAACAATGCATCTCTTCATTCCCGCTAAGTCGTATACATATTCCTGAAAAGCTAATTCGTATGAGGGGATTATTTTGTCAATATTGCTTTGATCTTCACCTATCTCCAATATCGCAAACCCATTTTTTTTAAGGCACCTCCTTAATATTGGAAAAATGCTCAAGTAACAGCTCAAACCATCAATACCACCATCAAGGGCAATTCTTGGTTCCTTTTGCACTTCAGCTTGCAAGTCTTTCAATTTGCTTCTTTTAATATATGGAGGATTACTGATTATAAGATCGAATGAACCTCTGCACTCTGTCCACGAACTTGGAAATATTTTGGCTCTGCTGAGAAGATCATGTTTTTTTGTGTTCTGATAGGCAACTTTATATGCTTCCAAGCTTTTTTCAAAACCGACGCCAACAGCATATTCATACTCACTAAGTGCGGATATCAATAAACAACCTGTGCCTGTACCAAAATCTGCAATTTTTAGTTTCTGTTTTTTGTTTGGGTAATATTTTAACACTGCTAGGATTATTGTTTCACTATCTGGCCTTGGATCTAAAACATGCTGGTTAACTATAAAATTTTTACTCCAGAATTCACGATTACCTATTATTTGCGATATTGGATATCTTTCCGCTCTTTTTTTTGTTAATTTCCAAAATAAAAGTTCTTTCTCCATCGGCACTTGATCAGCATGGTTCACAATTATAAATGATCTTTCCACTCCAAGTACGTGCTGCATGATGATTTCACAATCTAAATGTTGTGATTCAACTTTATGTGACGATAATAACTCCGATCCTTCTTGAATTAAAGTGCTGATTGTTTTCATTATTCTAAAAATATGTTTCTTTCAGCCAAAAATAGCAAGATGAGCTTCCAGTTTAGGGTAGCTGCACTAAATCCCAGTGTCAAGCACGCAGCTGTACGAACATTGCAATTTGCAGATCCAAGTAGCTTGACTACTTGGATCCAGCTAAGTTGGTGAGCATAAAAGTATAGCTAATGCGAGCTTTACGTCATACCGTCACGGTATCTCTAGATTCCGCTAACACGTAGCGGGACGACGAGGTCAGGGTGTCATCCTAGTACCTTCTCCTGTCATCCCAGTGCCCTGACTACTTGGATCCAGGAAAAAGAATGGTGTCATCCAAGTAGCCTCCCTCCCCTGTCATCCCAGTGCCCAGACACTGGGATCCAGAAAAGTTTGCTTGTAAGCAAGCAAACTAGCACAGAAAGTGGTTACAACATTTTCGATGAGATTATATGGAAAACTGGATTCCAGTGTCAAGCACTGGAATGACACCTTCCTGCCCAGTTCATGTTGCCATAAATATTAAGAAATTTACCAAGCAAAAAAAAGGCAAAAGAAGCCCTAGTCATTGTCTATTTTCAGTATTGGCGTTTTTTAAGTCTTAAACACTGCAATTTAGCTGCTTTTAAATGCAACTCACCTTAGTTTAAATGTTTAAGAAATTTACTAAGCAAAAAAAAGGCAAAAGATATCCCGTATTAGCTAGTTGTCACTCTCTAATCCTGCAAATTGGCGTACTATACTGTCTTAAACGCTTTATAAGCGCGTTTCAGCTTATATAGGTAAAAACCCAGAAATGTTGTGAAGAAGTAAAGTGCGCATAGTGCAAAAAATTAAAAATAAGACGCCAATCACGTAATACTGTTGTCATTTAATCTGCACAGATTGAAGATAAATGAATACCTTCAGTACCATGATAATGGGGCTGGCGAAGGGTGTCAAGTAAGTTTTTTCGTTTCTACTGAATGACAGTTGTGGCTTGGGAGGTAGTGCAAGAAGTCTACTGATGGCTTTCAAGGCAGTTGAGCTTAATTATTAGAGTAGTAATGTTTATTTTTATATTGACTATTGAGGTTTATTATTTTATAACTAAAAACTTAGTTATTTTAATGAGCTTGAGTTTATAACATATGCCTACGATAAATCAATTAATACGTAAGGGTAGATTAGGATTGACCCATAAGAAAAAGGTACCAGCTTTGGGAGAAAGCAACCCTCAAAGGAGAGGTGTTTGCACTAAGGTGTATACTACAACTCCTAGAAAGCCTAACTCAGCACTCCGTAAAGTAGCCAGAGTAAAAATTAGTGGGTATGGTGAAGTGACGGCTTATATACCTGGTGAAGGTCATAATTTACAAGAACACTCTGTTGTTTTGATACGTGGTGGGCGGGTTAAAGATTTGCCAGGTGTGCGTTATCACATAATAAGAGGTGCTCTTGATCTGCGTGGTGTGCAAAATCGAAAGAAAGCTCGTTCAAAATATGGTGTAAAGAAATCTGGTTAAAGTTTATGGCTCGTCGGAATAAAGCAAAAAAAAGAGAAATAAGTCCTGATTCGCGTTACGGCAGTGTTTTGCTGATGCGTTTCATTAATACAATCATGAAATGTGGTAAAAAATCTACTGCAGAAAAGATTATCTATGACGCTTTGTCTTTAGCTGAAAAGAAAATAGGCGAAGGTGGGTTATCAATTTTTGAGACAGCAGTAGGAAATGTTACTCCTTCTATAGAAGTGCGTTCTCGACGCATTGGTGGTGCAACTTATCAAGTACCTGTTGAAGTTCGACAAGATAGAGCGGTTTCTTTAGCGTTAAGGTGGATTGCTAAAGCAACTTCTGCTGCTCGAAAAAAGAGTGGAAAAACCACTGTTGATTGTTTGCAATCTGAAATACTGGATGCTTATAATAAACGCGGTGGTGCGTTTAAGATGTGCGAAGAAAAATATAAAATGGCTGAAGCTAATAAGGCATTTTCTCATCTTCGTTTTTAATGTTAGCTAATTAATTGTGATATGGAAATTCGAATATCTAAATACAGAAATATAGGGATAATGGCTCACATAGATGCTGGTAAGACTACCACAACAGAGCGTATTTTATTTTATACTGGTAAGCAAAATAGAATTGGTGAAGTGCACGATGGTGCAGCTTCTATGGATTGGATGGAGCAGGAAAAAGAGCGTGGTATTACAATCACATCTGCTGCAACAACATGTTTTTGGAATGATCATAGGGTCAATATAATAGACACTCCTGGTCACGTTGATTTCACTATTGAAGTTGAGAGATCTTTAAGGGTTTTGGATGGTGCAGTTGCTGTATTTGATGGAGTTGCTGGAGTTGAACCTCAATCTGAGACAGTGTGGCGTCAAGCTGATAAATATAGCGTTCCTCGTATCTGCTTTGTTAATAAGATGGATAGAATAGGGGCAAATTTTTATCGATGTGTTGATATGATAAAGACGAAGCTTGGTGCAGCACCTTTAGTTATTCATTTACCAATAGGGAGTGAGAAAGATTTCAAAGGTATAATTGACCTTATTTCTATGAAAGCCATTATATGGCAAGAAGAAACGTTGGGCGCTAAATTTTCTTATGAAGATATTCCTTCTGATTTGCTTGATAAGGCTCAAGAATATCGAAATCTTTTATTAGATGCTGCAGCTGAGATGGATGATGAAGCGATGAATACTTACTTTGAGTCTAATGATCTGCCAGTGGATTTACTGAAAAAATGCGTGAGAAATGGGACCATTAAAGGAAAATTTGTTCCTGTGTTATGTGGATCAGCTTTTAAAAATAAAGGCGTACAACCACTTTTAGATGGTGTGGTTGACTTTTTACCTTCTCCTATTGATGTTGATGTAATTGTTGGAATTGATCCTAAAGATTCAGAAAAGAAAATTGAGGTCAAACCTTCAGAAAAAGAGAAATTTGTTGCTCTTGCATTTAAAGTGATGACGGATAAATTTGTAGGCAGCTTGACGTTTATCCGTATTTATTCTGGTAAATTAAAGTCTAAATCTACCGTTTCAAATGCGTTAAAAAACGAAACTGAAGGGATTGGCAGAATGTTACTTATGCATGCAAATAACCGAGAAGATATAACTGAGGCTAGGGCTGGAGATATAGTTGCTTTAGTTGGGCTAAAGAAAACAACCACCGGAGATACTTTATGTTCTGTTGATTTTCCTATATTATTGGAGCGTATGGAATTTCCTGAGCCTGTTATTGAAATTGCTGTGGAACCTAAAACCACTTCAGATCAGGAAAAATTAGGTATTGCTCTAAATAGGTTGGTTGCAGAAGATCCTTCTTTGAGAATGTCAGTAAATGCGGAAAGTGGCCAGACTATATTGAAAGGCATGGGTGAGCTCCATCTTGAGATTATTGTTGATAGAATGAAGCGCGAATTTAACGTTGAGGCTAACGTCGGTGCTCCTCAGGTTGCATATCGTGAAACTATCACTAAATCTGTTGAAATTGATTACACTCATAAAAAACAATCTGGTGGAGCTGGTCAGTTTGCTAAGGTTAAAATAAAATTTGAACCTCTTGAGCCTGGTTCTGGGTTTCAATTTGAAAGTAAAATTGTAGGTGGTGCTATTCCAAAAGAGTATATTCCTGGGGTAGAAAATGGCTTGGAGTTGATAAAAGAAGGTGGTATAATTTCGGGATTTCCGTTGATTGATTTTAAGGCTACCCTTCTTGATGGTGCTTTTCATGAGGTTGATTCTAGTCCTTTAGCTTTTGAACTTGCTGCTAAAGGTGCTTTTAAAGAGATGGCAAATAAAGCTGGTCCAAAAATGCTGGAGCCTATAATGAAAGTTGAAATCATTACTCCTGAAGAATATATGGGTGATGTTATGGGTGATATAAATAGTAGAAGAGGAAATGTTGCTGATATGCTCGATTTAGGTAATAATAGTAAAATAATTACTGCTTCGGTACCTCTTGCAAATATGTTTGGTTATATCAACGTTTTGCGTTCTATGTCTCAGGGAAGGGCGCAGTATAGTATGCATTTTTCTTGTTATGAGCAAGTGCCACAATATGTGGTTGATGAGTTAAAGTTAGAGTATAATTAAGGGTAATAATTATGACAGCAGTAGTGGAAGCATTTGGAAAGCCGCATGTAAATGTGGGAACAATAGGACATGTGGATCATGGGAAGACGACGTTAACAGCGGCGATAACGAAGCATTATGGAAATTTTGTAGCGTACGATCAGATAGATAAAGCGCCAGAAGAAAGGAAGAGGGGGATAACGATAGCAACAGCGCATGTTGAGTATCAGACGGAAAAAAGGCATTATGCACACGTTGATTGTCCTGGACACGCTGACTATGTAAAGAACATGATAGTAGGTGCAGCACAGATGGATGCGGCGATATTGGTAGTGTCGGGGGTTGATGGGCCAATGCCACAAACGAGAGAGCATATATTGCTGGCGAAGCAGGTAGGTGTTGGATATATCGTGGTGTATATAAATAAAGCTGATGTTGCTGATGCTGATATGATAGATTTAGTAGAAATGGAAGTGAGGGAATTACTGAGTAAATACGGATTTCCAGGGGATGAAGTGCCTGTGGTGGTTGGTTCAGCGCTCAAGGCGCTGGAGGATGACAGCAGCGAATATGGAAAGAAATCAATAGATAAATTGATGGAAAAGTTAGATGAATATGTAGCGGTTCCACCAAGGCCTGTGGATTTACCATTTTTATTGCCAATCGAAGATGTATTTTCGATATCGGGGCGAGGAACAGTGGTAACAGGAAGAATAGAGAAGGGAGAGATAAAGACGGGAGAAGAGATAGAGATAATAGGTCTGAAAGCGACGCAAAAGACGATATGCACAGGTGTTGAGATGTTTAAGAAGTTGCTGGATAAGGGAAGTGCAGGACTCAATGTAGGAATATTGTTAAGAGGAACAAAAAGAGAAGAAGTGGAGAGAGGGCAAGTATTAGCGAAACCGGGGACGATAACACCGCATAGAAAGTTTAAGGCGGAGGTTTATATATTAAAGAAAGAGGAAGGAGGAAGGCATACACCATTTTTTGCGAATTACCAGCCACAGTTTTATTTAAGGACAACGGATGTAACTGGGAGCATAAAATTGCTAGATGGGAAGGAGATGGTAATGCCAGGAGATAATGTGAGTGTAGAAGTAGAATTGCAAGTACCGATAGCAATGGATAAGGGATTGCGTTTTGCGATAAGAGAAGGCGGTAGAACTGTTGGTTCTGGTGTTGTTTCTGAAATTTTGGAGTGAGAGTTTGAGTTATAGGAGTGTAGCTCAATTGGTAGAGCGCTGGTCTCCAAAACCAGAGGTTGTAGGTTCAATTCCTATCGCTCCTGCATTAATGTTGTGGTGGAAATGTTAAAAAGTTTGTGTGGTTTTTTCTGTGATATAAAGCAAGAAATACGAAGAATTGCTTGGGTAAAGAAACAGGAGGTGTTGTCATCTCTATTTGTTGTAATGATTGTTATATTATGCTTTTCGATTTTCTTCTGTTTTGTGGATTTTATGTCTCTTTACGTAATTAAGGCTTTATTTGGAATTATTTATGGAATGTGAATATAAATGGTATATCATTAAAGTTGATTATGGATATGAGCAAAACATACGCGAATTGGTAAGTAATGCTGTTTATTTTAAGGAAGTGTTTATTCCTTATCAAACGGTATGTAATTCAAAGTCTGATATAAAAGAATTATGTGAAGTGTATGTATATATGCATCTGTGTGATGAAAGCAAAAATATTTTGAATCAAACGCCTGGATTCTGCAGTGGCGAATCTGGTGATTTTGAGATGATTTCAGATGATGAGATAAGTTTAAAGTGTAAAGAATTTAATAGATATAAATGGTATATCTTGAGAGTTGCTTCCAATTGTGAAGAGAAAGTGCGCCAACATATATTGGAAAATTCTATGAGATTGGGTGTTAATGATTACTTTAAGGAAGTTTTTATTCCATATGAAGAGCTAAGTGAAGTAGAGTTGAAATCTAAGAAAATTGCTACACGAAGGAAATGCTTTCCTGGTTATGTCTTTTTATACGTGAATTTATGCGATGAAGTATTGAATTTTATCAATAATATACCAAAATCTCTTAAGGTTTATGGATTTTTGAAAAACGGTAATATTCCAAAGGTGATTTTGGATGATGAGATTCACTCAATGTGTAATGCACTTTATAATGCTCAAGAGACAAAGAAGTTAGGTTATGGTTATGAAAAAGGTGAAAAAGTGAAAATTAATGATGGTCTTTTTCAAAATTTTACTGGTAAGGTAAATATGGTAAACGATGAGAAAAAAATTATTAATGTGGAAGTATCGATTTTAGGTAAGCCGACAATAATAGAGCTTGATCTGGCTCAAGTAGAGAAAATAGAGGATTAATTATGAGTGTTATAGTTGCTAAGATTAACTTACTTATGGAAGCTGGGAAAGCAGTTCCAGGACCGAAAATTGCTTCAGTACTTGGTCCACGTGGTATACCTGTTCCTAAGTTTTGTGAAGCTTTTAATAAAGTTACTAGTGCTGCTAACGCTAATTATAAAGTAGGCGATTTAGTAACAGTGCGAATTTCCATAAAGGATGATCGCTCTCATGATTTTACTGTCAGCGGTCCGCCTGTGGCTTATTTACTTAAGCAGGAGGCTAAATTAAGTAAAAGTTCTGGTAATCCTGGTAAAGAATTAGTGGCTAAATTACCTATGTCTGCTATAATTAAAGTAGCAAAGTGCAAGATGGTTGATATGAAAGTGGATAATGAAGATTCAGCAGTGAAAATGGTTGTAGGCACTGCAAAATCTATGGGTATAGAAGTTGTGGAAGGTTAGGTAAATGAATACATATAATGATAATCCTAAGCAGTGTTTGAAGAAGATTGTTGAGTCTGCTTCAGCAAAATTTAATGAATCAGTTGATATTGCGGTCAATTTAGGCGTAGATTCACGTAAATCTGAAGAGCAGGTGCGTGGTACAGTAGTTTTGCCTAAAGGTATCGGGAAGAATATTAAAGTAGCTGTTTTCGCTCAAGATAAACATTTATTAGAAGCTGAAAAAGCTGGTGCTGATATTGCAGGAGGAGAGGATTTAGTTGAAGAAATAAAAAAAGGTAGAAAGTTAGATGTTGATTGGTGCATTACTACTCCTGATTTTATGGCAAAAATCACTCCTATTGCAAAAGTATTGGGTGCTAAAGGGCTGATGCCTAACCCTAAATTTGGTACTGTGACTTCTAACATTGCAGAAGCTATTAAAACCATTAAGTCTGGTCAGGTAAAATTTAGAACAGATAAAAATGGTGTTATTCATGGTAAATTAGGAAATATTAAATTTGATATTGATGACTTGCTAGAAAATTTAAAAGCCTTTCTTAAAGTAATTAAAGATAATAAACCTATTTCTGCGAAAGGAATTTACTTTAAGGGTGTTTTTTTAAATTCAACTATGGGTAAAGCTTATAAGATAGGCAAAGTGGAAGATATAATTTAAGGGAGTGATACCGTGAAGCGTAAAGATAAGGATGAATTTATACAGAGCACAATAAACGTATTTGTAAATAATGATTTCTTGATATTAGTAAATTTTAAATCTATAAATGCTAATGATTCATTAACTCTGAGGAATAGTCTGAAGTCTATAGCAGGTGGGGTATTAGTAGTTAAAAACACTCTAGCGCGCTTGGCTTTGGAAAGGACTGGTAAATTCTCTTATTTATCAGGCAAATTTTCCGGTCCTGTTGCTATTATATACTCTAGTGGCATAGTAGAAGCTGCAAAATTAATAGTTGATTTTACTAATGCTAACAAAGAAAAAATGTCTGTGATTTGCGCAGCTCATTTAAATGAATTGTTAACAGTGGAAGATGTTAATAAACTGGCTAAGTTGCCTTCTCTGGATGAATTGCGTGTTAAAATTATGCGTTTAATATCTTATGATATTCCTGCTCGGTTAGCGTTGTCTATTAATTCATCTTCTATGAGGCTTATGAGAGTTTTGGATTATTATAGTTCTAAAAAATAAATTTGTTGTTAAGTAAGGTGGTAATTATGAGTAATGTAACAAGTGATTTGGTTGATAAAATATTATCTTTAAACCTATTAGAGGCTTCTGAACTTGTAAAAGTTTTAGAAGAGAAAATAGGGTTGCCTGCTGGTTCTTTTCTTGGTGGAGCTGTTGGTGCTGGGGCGCCTATTGGTGATAATGCTGCTGCTCCTGCTGCTCAAGAAAAAGCTGAGTATAAAGTTGTGATTAAAGAAATTGATGCGAGTAAAAAAATAGGAGTTATTAAAGCTGTGAGAGAGGTTAATTCTACATTGGGTTTAAAAGAAGCAAAAGAGTTGGTTGAATCTTTACCTAAAGATTTGACTGCTAATGTTCCTAAAGACGAAGCAGAAAAAATCAAGCAAAAACTTATTGAAGCAGGAGCAACTAAAGTGGAGCTTGAATAATATTTAATGTATTAATTTTATATTGATATAGCTCTTTTAATTAGTTTGGGGTATTTTAATGGTTGATTCTTCTTATATGTACGCTTCTAGTGCTTTTGTTCCTAGAGTTTCTTATTCTAGGTCGATTGATTTAAAAGATTCTTTATTGGATTTGGTTAAGGTTCAAAAAGAATCATATGATTCTTTTACTCCTAAGAATAAGGGTAATGAAAGACTTGAAGTTATCTTTCGTACAATCTTTCCAATAAATGATCCTTTGCGTAGGGCTACTATTGAGTTTATAAGTTGTAGGGTAGATGATCCTAAGTATGATGAATCTGAGTGTATAAAGCGTGGCGTAACTTTTTCTGCTCAGGTTATTGCTTCTATACGTCTTGTTGTTATGCAGGATGGTATTTCTCTTGATGAATATAAATCGATTAAAGAGAGTGGAGATCATTCTAAACTTGCAACCGTTGTAAAATCTATAGAAGAGCAGAAAGTCCACTTTTGTGGGTTGCCTATGATGACTGATAAGGGCACTTTCATCATTAATGGTGTGGAAAAAGTTATCGTCTCACAAATGCATAGGTCTCCTGGTGTATTTTTTGATAGCGATAAGGGAAAAACTTACAATTCTGGTAAATTGATCTATTCTGCTAGAATTATTCCTTATAGGGGTTCTTGGCTTGATATTGAATTTGATGTTAAAGACCATTTGTATTTTCGTGTTGATAGAAAAAGAAAATTGCCAATTTCAGTTTTATTAAAGGCGTTGGGTCTATCAAATAATGATATACTCGATAGATTTTATGAGAAAATAAAGTATGTAAAACATAAAGATGGTTGGAAAGTGCCTTTTGTTCCTGATAAATTTAAAGGAGTGAGGCTGCCTTTCGACTTAATGGATATTGAAGGTAATGTGCTGCTTAAAGCTAACGTTCGTATTACCTCAAGACTAGCTAAAAAGCTATATGATAATGAATTGAAAGAGTATCTGGTTCCTTTTAATTCTATATGTGGTTTATTCCTCGCAGAAGATTTAATGGATAGTGCTAGCTCTACGAAAATTTTATCTGCTGGTGAATCTATAAAGCTGGAAGACATAAAGAAGCTTGAGTTATTATCTGTAGATGAAATATCAGTGTTGAACATAGATAATTTGTTTGTTGGACCTTATATATTAAATACGCTTTTCTTAGATGAAAACATGTCTTATCAGGATGCACTATATGAAATATATAGAGTTTTGCGTCCTGGTGAAGTTCCTGTTTTAGAGATAGTAGAAGAGTTTTTCCGTAATCTTTTCTTCAGTCCGGAATATTATGATTTGTCTAACATTGGTAGGTTGAAGCTTAACTCTTACCTTGGATTAAATTATGATGAGGATTTAACTGTTTTAACGCATGAAGATATTATTGAAATTGTGAAAAAAATAGTATTGTTACGTGACGGTCAAGGATCTGTAGATGATATTGATCATTTAGGAAACAGAAGAGTAAGATCAGTTGGAGAGTTTATAGAAAATCAATTTAGAACTGGGTTGTTGAAATTGGAACGCGCAATAGTTGATTCTATGTCCACTTCTAGTTTAGATAAAGTTTCTCCATCTGATTTTATTAATCCAAAAGTGTTAACTAATGTCTTAAGAGATTTCTTCAATTCTTCTCAATTATCTCAATTTATGGATCAGACTAATCCGTTATCTGAAATAACACATAAAAGAAGGTTATCCGCGTTAGGTCCTGGCGGTTTAACAAGAGAACGGGCAGGATTTGAGGTGCGTGATGTTCATCCAACTCATTATGGAAGAATTTGCCCTATTGAGACTCCTGAAGGGCAAAATATAGGGTTAATCAACAGCTTAGCTATATACGCGCGTATTAATAAATATGGTTTCATTGAAAGCCCTTATAGAAAAGTAGTCAATAGGGTTGTTACTGATCAAATTGAGTATCTTTCTGCTATAGACGAAGGCTCACATCATATAGCTGACACTAGCGTAAAGCTTGATGAAAATAATTGCTTTGTTGATGACATGCTATACTGTAGATATGCTGGTAGCTTCGTCATGGTAAGTAGCGACCAAGTTAGTTACATTGACGTATCTCCTAAGCAGGTAATATCAGTTGCAGCTTCCTTGATTCCATTTTTAGAAAATGATGATGCTAATAGAGCATTAATGGGCTCAAATATGCAACGTCAGGCCGTACCTTTATTGAAGCCTACCGCTCCTCTGGTTGCTACTGGTATGGAGTCTTTTGTAGCTTCTGGCTCTGGTGCTGTAGTTTTAGCAAAACGCGATGGCATAGTTGATAGTTCTGATAGTAACTCTATAGTTATACGTGCTTTTGATAAAGAAAGGGTTAACTACTTGGACGTAGATATTTATCATCTAAGGAAATTTCAGCGTTCTAACCATAATACTTGTATTAATCAAAGACCGCTAGTGTGCGTAGGTGATTATGTTAAAAAGGGTGATGTAATAGCTGATGGTCCTGCAATTAACAGTGGTGAGTTGGCGCTTGGTAAAAATTTGCTAGTCGCTTTTATGTCTTGGCAAGGTTATAATTTTGAAGACTCTATTATTATTTCTAGTGAAGTTGTTAAAAAAGATCTCTTTACTTCTATTCATATAGAAGAATTTGACTGTGTTGTACATGATACCCCTTTAGGATCAGAAAAAATAACTCGTGCTATACCTGGTGTTAATGAAGAAAATCTATATCACTTGGATGATAGTGGTATAGTGAAAATTGGTACAAGAGTTGGTCCAGGCTATATTCTGGTAGGTAAAGTTACACCTAAACCTTCTCTTTCATTGCCTCCTGAAACGAAGTTATTAATGACAATTTTTGGTGAAAAGTCATTCGATTGTGCGGATTCCTCTTTATATACATCTCCAGATGTTGAAGGGACAGTAATTGATGTACAAGTCTTTACACGCAGGGGGGTTGAAGAAAATGAAAGGGCATTACTCATCAAACAAAAAGAGATAAATGACTTTGAGGAAGAGCGAGATTATATAATCAATGTTACTAGTGAATATTTCTATGATGAACTGAAGAAACTTCTTATTAATTCTGGTTCTCAAGATCGAGAAAAATTTGACTCTATTGAACGTGAGCAATGGTGGGGTATAGGATTAAAAAACCAATCCATTTCTGAGCAAGTTAAGAGCTTAAAAAAAGATTTTGATGAAAAAGTATCACATGCAATAGCACAGTTTAAGCGAAAAGTAGAAAAATTACATGAAGGTTATGACCTGCCTCAAGGTGTGTCGATGTCAGTAAAAGTTTTCATTGCTGTGAAACATAGTCTGCAACCAGGGGATAAAATGGCTGGTAGACATGGAAATAAAGGTGTGATTTCTCGAGTTGTGCCAGTGGAAGATATGCCTTATTTGGAAGATGGTACTCCTGTTGATATTATTCTTAACCCTCTTGGTGTTCCTTCACGAATGAATGTAGGGCAAATACTGGAAACGCATGTAGGTTGGGCTTGTAGAAAATTAGGGGAAAAGGTAAGTAATATTCTCGATGAGATCAATAAGATCAAAAGTGCTTTTTGCAAGGGAATTAGGTCCCTTAACGATGATAATTTTACACAATTTGCAGTAGCATACCTTGATAATAAAAAAATTGAAAATATTGATGATGATGAAATAACGGCTTCTGTTTTAAATACACCTAATAAGAATGCACTAAATGACGAGTTGAATGAGTTAGTAGAGAACTATTTGAACTCTTGTAAAAGTTCATACAGCAATTTACGTAACTTCCTGATTGAGGTTTATAGCTATGGCAGTAACGTATCTATCTGTAATGATATTCGTAATATTAGTGATAATAATCTCATTGAATTTGCACGCAAATTACGTGATGGCGTTCCTGTTGCTGCACCTGTATTTGAGGGTCCAAAAGATGAACAAATAGCAAAATTATTTGAACTTGCTGGTTTAGATAACTCTGGACAAGCTGTATTATATGACGGTTGCAGTGGTGAAAAATTCGACCGCAAGGTTACAGTTGGTTACATGTACATGCTTAAGTTGCACCACTTGGTTGATGGTAAAATTCATGCGCGTTCAGTAGGGCCTTATAGTTTGGTTACTCAACAACCTCTTGGAGGAAAATCTCATTTTGGTGGTCAGCGTTTTGGTGAAATGGAATGTTGGGCATTACAAGCCTATGGTGCTGCTTATACTTTGCAGGAAATGTTAACTGTGAAGTCTGATGATATTAATGGTAGAGTTAAGATTTATGAATCGATAATAAAAGGTGACAGTAATTTTGAATGTGGAATTCCTGAATCCTTTAATGTGATGATAAAAGAACTACGTTCTTTATGTTTAAATGTAGATTTAAAGCAAAATGATGTAGTGATTGAAGATATATCTCACACTAACATTGCACAACCTTTTAATGAGGTTAGCATATCGATTGCTAGCCCTAAAAGTATTAAGCGTATATCTTGTGGTGAGATAGAAGATGTTTCAACTGCAAATTATCGTACGTTCAAAGTTGAGAAAGGTGGATTATTTTGCCCTAAGGTTTTTGGCCCTGTCAATGACGATGAATGTTTATGTGGAAAATACAAAAAAAGAAGACACAGAGGTCGCATATGCGAAAAATGCGGAGTAGAAGTTACATCTTCTAAAGTAAGAAGAGAAAGGATGGGTCATATAGAGCTTGCATCTCCTGTTGCTCATATATGGTTTTTGAAATCGCTTCCTTCAAGAATTGGAGCATTATTGGATATGTCTCTCAGAGATATTGAGAATATTTTATATAGCGATAATTATATCGTAATAGATCCTCTTGTTTCGCCTTTTGAAAAAGGTGAGATTATTAGTGAAAAAGCTTATAATGAAGCTAAAGATAGCTATGGGATCGATAGTTTTGTAGCTATGCAAGGTGTTGAAGCTATAAGAGAGTTGCTAACGCGCCTTGATTTACATGAAATTAGGAAGGATTTAAGACTAGAATTAGAATCTGTTGCTTCTGAGATAAGAAGAAAGAAAATTATAAAGAGATTGCGTATTGTTGAAAACTTCATTAAATCTGGAAATAGGCCTGAGTGGATGATACTTACAACTATACCTATTTTACCACCTGATTTGCGTCCTTTGGTATCGCTTGAGAGTGGTCGTCCTGCAGTTTCTGATCTGAATCATCATTATAGGACTATTATTAATAGAAATAACAGGTTGAGGAAATTGTTGAGCTTAAATCCTCCTGAGATTATGATTCGTAATGAAAAAAGGATGTTACAAGAAGCAGTTGATTCTCTTTTTGATAATAGTCGTCGTAATACTTTGGTAAATAAAGCTGGTGCTGTTGGATATAAAAAGTCCATTAGTGATATGTTAAAAGGAAAACAGGGTCGTTTTCGCCAGAACCTCTTAGGAAAAAGGGTAGACTACTCTGGACGTTCTGTAATAGTTGTTGGTCCAACTTTGAAACTAAATCAGTGTGGATTACCAAAAAGAATGGCTCTTGAACTATTCAAACCTTTTGTTTACTCAAAGCTTAAGATGTATGGTATGGCTCCAACTATTAAGTTTGCTAGTAAGTTGATAAGAGCAGAAAAACCAGAAGTTTGGGATATGCTTGAAGAGGTAATAAAAGAGCATCCTGTTTTGTTGAATAGAGCGCCTACGCTACATAGACTTGGTATTCAGGCTTTTGAGCCAATCCTTATTGAAGGCAAAGCAATACAGCTTCATCCGCTTGTCTGTACGGCGTTTAATGCTGATTTTGATGGTGATCAAATGGCAGTGCATGTGCCAATTTCATTGGAAGCTCAGCTTGAAGCTAGGGTGTTGATGATGTCCACTAATAACGTTTTAAGTCCTTCTAATGGCAGACCGATTATAGTTCCTAGTAAAGATATAGTACTTGGTATATATTATCTGACTTTACAAGAACCTAAGGAAGATAATTTACCATCTTTTGGTGCTTTTTGTGAAGTTGAGCATTCCTTGAGTGATGGTACTTTACATATTCATTCTAGTATAAAGTATAGGATGGAGTATATTAATAGCAGCGGTGAAACTCACTATAAAACTGTTTGTACAACTCCTGGCCGTTTAATATTATGGCAAATTTTTCCTAAGCATGAGAATCTAGGCTTCGATCTAATAAATCAGATATTAACAGTCAAGGAAATAACTGGTATAGTTGATTTGGTATATCGTAACTGTGGTCAAAGTGCTACAGTGGCATTTTCTGATAAATTAATGGTACTTGGCTTTGAGTATGCCACATTTTCTGGTGTCTCTTTTGGTCGTTGTGATATGGTTATACCTGAAACTAAAGCTACACATGTTGATCACGCGAGGGGTGAAATTAAGAAATTCTCTATGCAATATCAAGATGGGCTAATAACTAGAAGTGAGAGGTATAACAAGGTTATAGATGAATGGTCTAAGTGTACGGATATGATAGCTAATGATATGTTAAAAGCAATATCTATATATGATGGAAATAGTAAGTACAACTCAGTGTATATGATGGTTAACTCTGGTGCAAGGGGTTCTACTTCACAGATGAAACAGCTAGCAGGAATGCGAGGGCTCATGACCAAACCTTCTGGTGAGATTATAGAAACACCTATAATTTCTAATTTCCGTGAAGGATTGAACGTATTTGAATACTTTAATTCTACTCACGGTGCGCGTAAAGGTTTAGCTGACACTGCACTTAAAACTGCAAACTCTGGATACTTAACTCGTCGTTTAGTTGATGTATCTCAAAATTGCATAGTTACAAAGCATGACTGTAAAACAAAAAATGGTCTTGTTGTGAGAGCTACAGTTGAAGGAAGTACTATAGTTGCATCTCTAGAGAGTGTTGTGCTGGGTAGAACAGCTGCAAATGATATATATAACCCAGTGACAAAAGAATTATTAGTAAAGGCAGGGGAATTAATTGATGAGGATAAAGTAAAGCAAATCAGCATTGCAGGTCTTGATGTTGTAAAAATTAGATCGCCTTTAACTTGTGAAATAAGTCCTGGTGTATGTTCTTTATGTTATGGAAGAGACCTTGCAACTGGTAAAATTGTTTCAATAGGTGAAGCAGTTGGTGTTATAGCTGCTCAATCTGTTGGAGAGCCAGGTACTCAGTTAACGATGCGTACTTTTCATATAGGTGGAGTAATGACTAGAGGCGTTGAATCCTCGAATATTATAGCTTCTATTAATGCTAAAATAAAGTTAAACAATAGTAATATAATTATAGATAGAAACGGAAATAAAATTGTGATAAGCCGTTCCTGTGAAGTCGTGTTGATTGATAGCCTTGGTAGTGAGAAGTTGAAGCACAGTGTACCTTACGGCGCTAAGCTTTATGTAGATGAGAGTGGGTCAGTAAAAATTGGCGATAAAGTTGCGGAATGGGATCCTTATACATTGCCTATTATCACGGAGAAGACTGGTACAGTGTCTTATCAGGACTTAAAAGATGGAATTTCGATCACTGAAGTGATGGATGAATCTACAGGAATATCAAGAAAAGTAGTAAAAGACTGGAAATTGCATTCTGGTGGAGCTAATTTACGTCCTCGTATTGTGCTGCTTGACGATAATGGTAAAGTAATGACACTCGCAAGTGGCGTTGAAGCATGTTATTTTATACCGATCGGTGCAGTGCTCAATGTACAAGATGGCCAGAAGGTTCATGCAGGTGATGTTATTACAAGAACACCAAGAGAGTCAGTTAAAACTCGTGATATTACTGGTGGTTTACCGAGGGTTATAGAGTTATTTGAAGCACGTCGTCCTAAAGAGCATGCTATTGTTAGTGAGATAGATGGCTATGTAGCGTTTTCTGAAAAAGACCGTAGAGGAAAACGCAGTATGTTAATTAAACCTGTAGATGAACAAATTTCTCCAGTTGAATATTTGGTATCAAGAAGTAAGCATGTAATAGTCAATGAAGGTGATTTTGTACGTAAAGGTGATCTATTGATGGATGGTGACCCTGATCTCCATGATATTTTACGTGTGCTTGGGTTAGAAGCTTTAGCGCACTATATGATTTCTGAAATACAGCAAGTTTATAGATTGCAGGGTGTTCGTATAGACAATAAGCATTTAGAGGTGATCTTAAAACAAATGCTACAAAAAGTGGAAATTACTGATCCTGGTGATACTATGTACTTGGTTGGCGAAAGCATTGACAAGCTGGAAGTTGATAGGGAAAATGATGCTATGAGTAACTCTGGCAAACGGCCTACTCATTATCTTCCTATTCTGCAGGGGATTACTAGGGCAAGTCTTGAAACTAGCTCCTTTATTTCTGCTGCCTCTTTCCAAGAGACAACAAAAGTACTTACAGAAGCAGCATTCTGCGGGAAGAGTGATCCTTTAAGTGGATTAAAAGAAAATGTTATAGTAGGAAGATTAATTCCTGCTGGTACAGGTTTGATTATGAATAAGATCAGAGCACTTTCACTTTGTGATAATGTGGATAAATATGAAAAATATTTTGATATTGAAACTTATGACGAGGAATGGTTGATGGATAATGGTTGTCATTTACACTCTGGTGAGGAAGAGAGCGTAGTGGCATACGATCAGTCGAATTGAGTACAGCTAGTGTGTCTCTTGACCAAAAAAGCCAATAATATTTTCTTTCACTTCTGTGCTATCTGTCATGTTATTTACTCTCACACGAAATTCAGATGAGCCTTGAAGCCCGCTACTGTACCAACCTATGTGTTTGCGGGCCATCTTTATTCCTGTGTCATTTCCATAGTACTCAAGAATATTGTCGTAATGCTCGAGTATGATGCTTAATCTCTCTGAAGCTGTTGGCTCAGAAGTTTCACTTCCACTGAGAAAGTTCATTGCTTGATTAATCAGCCAAGGTTTACCGTAGGCACCACGACCTATCATCACTCCGTCTGCTCCAGATTCTTTGAGAGCATTCTGAATATCATTTAAATTTTTAATATCGCCATTTACTATAACTGGAATTTTCACTTGCTCTTTAACATTTCTAACGAATTTCCAATCTGCTTGACCATTATAAAGCTGCGCTCTTGTTCTTCCATGCACAGTGATCATTTTTGCTCCTAAGTCTTCGGCAATTTTCGCAAGTCTCGGGGCATTGCGATTTTCATCGTTCCATCCAGTGCGCATTTTCACCGTAACTGGCATATTCACTGCTTTGACCACAGCTTCAATTATCTCAGCGGCTTTTTTCTCATCACGCATTAGCGCTGATCCTGCATAACCGTTTACAACTTTTTTAACAGGGCAACCAAAGTTTATGTCTATAATTTTTGCTCCCATGTCCTCGTTTAATTTTGCAGCCTCCGCCATAACATCTGGCTCACACCCAGCAAGCTGCACAGCAGTTAATGCATCGACTTTTGCTTTTTGCAAACTCTGGCGAGTTTGCATAATCATAGCTCTGCTTGCGATCATCTCTGAAACTAACAAACTTGCACCAAGTTTCTTCACAATACTTCTAAACGGATAATCAGTCACTCCAGACATTGGAGCTAAAATAACTGGAGAATCAATTGTCAAATTTCCTATTTGGAGGGGCATAAGGTCAATGGTAATTTTTCATTGATTACATAATGCAACACAAACTTGCATTCTCCCTTGAAATAGAAGACTGAGATGTTTTCGTCCTTGGCGGACGCTTACGATTTCTTAGATCTTCCTTACATTTCTCATCTTCCATAAGCGCTCTTGTAAATTCTTCTCTTTTCTCATTCAAATCAAATTTATATTCTGATAACTTTTTGTCAATTTCGTCAAATGATTTGTCTTCGTTAAGCATTTGTGTAATTTTATGAGCATTTTCTAACGCAAATATTCCACAGTTATACCCGTCACTTTGCTGCTTAGTTGGGGAAATTCTTATGTCTAATACCCATTCCTCTTTTTGCAGTTCTCTTTTAACAATATTTAGCACATTATCTGGCAATTGATTACCAAATGAGTCACAGTAATAAGCTCTAAATTTTTTATCACCTGCATCAGGTTTAATAACCAAAGTTGCCCAATGATTGTTGTTAATATGAAGAAACGAAGTAAATATCAATTTAGAATTTTGTTTTAATTCACCTCTATAATTCTGAAGAAATTCTTTTGTGAGTTCGTCCCAACCATTAGAATAGCTAGGAGCAAGAAAATAGACATTATTATTACTATGTTCACTTTGTGAGTACCCATACACAACTCTTGCAATATGTGAAATGTCATCATCACATAACCAGTAAGCATAATTTCCTCTGTTTGTCTGATGCACAAGAGTGTCCAAATTTTCATGAAACTCTTTACCACCCAAACCACTATCTTTTGAAGCAATAGAACTTCTGCGACTACTGTTCTCTGAAACAGTTGACCCATCTTCATTATCTGGTCCAGGAAAAATACCACTATCCTCATCTGGAGTTTTTTGCTCACCTTGACTTGCTCTTTTTCCATTAATATAACCCTTCGCTAAGTAAAATAAAGGTTCAACAACCATTTTGTATGCTACTGTAAGAATTGTTCCCATTAAAACCCAAACTACGGGGTTAGAGATGAGCATAGCAAGTGGAAAGGTCAATAGAGGGGATCCTATTACCGCCCCTAAACAGCCAGCAGCGAATGTGGCTGCTAGGCATACACAAGTAGCGTAGATAACGAATTCCTCACCAGCAAAGTAAGTGCTCTCTTTCTGATTATTTTTTGTAATGCCCAACATACTACACCCTATGAACGCTAAGTTAATTAAATTTAAACAAATTCGAACAAAAAAATCAACCATAATAATTTTAGTAGTATGAGAATATATTGAATATTAAGAGCTTTTGGAGTACAGTAACAATGTTAGTAATAGCACAATATATGCACGATATAGAATATATACGCAAAAACCCTGAAGGATTTGAAAAGGCAATGAAAAGCAGGGGAATTAGAGAATCTACTGCGGAAGAGATATTAGAAATCGATCACGAGAAAAGATCATTAACCACTAAACTGCAGGATTTGAATAGGCAGCGCAATGAAATCACAGAGGAAATAAAAAAGCTTAAAATGAGCAAGAGCCCCTGTGAAGAGCAAATAGAGTTGTCAAAAAGCATCACAAATGAGATAGAGGCAATCAGCTTAAAAGAACAAGCAGAAAAGGATAAGTTAGTGAATGTTTTATCTAACTTGCCGAATATTCCTGCGCAAGATGTGCCAATAGGCGCAGATGAGAACTCTAATTTAGAGGTGAGAAGATATGGAGGAAAAAGACAGTTTGATTTTGTACCAGAATCTCATTATGAACTCGGAGAAAAATTAGGTTTAATGGACTTCGAACAAGCGGCGAGAATTTCCGGATCAAGATTTACGATATTAAAAGGACAGTTAGCTAAGCTTGGACGAGCGCTAATAAATTGTATGCTTGAAATGCATGTTAATGAATTTGGCTATACTGAGGTGTACCACCCGGCTTTGGTGAAAAACGAAGCTATGTATAATGTTGGTCAGCTACCGAAATTTTCTGACGATTCGTATTTAACTACCGACGAATTGAGGTTGATTCCCACAAGTGAAGTGTTTTTAACAAATTTAGTTGCTGACAAAATAATGGAAGAAAAAGAACTGCCTATTCGCTTTACTGCATATTCGGAGTGCTTTCGTAAAGAAGCAGGTAGTGCAGGTCGCGATACCAGGGGCATGATAAGGCAACACCAATTTGGTAAAGTGGAGTTGGTAAGCATCACAACTGAAGACCAATCAAATGATGAGCTTGAGCGTATGACGAGTGTTGCTGAAGAGATATTAAAAAAATTAGAATTGCCATACAGAGTAATGCTGCTTTGCAGTGGCGATATGGGTTTTGCTGCACAAAGGACTTATGACATAGAGGTATGGTTACCTGGGCAAAATAAATATAGAGAAATATCAAGCTGCTCAAATTGTGGTGCATTTCAAGCAAGAAGGATGAACGCTAAATACTCTTCAGAAACTGATAAAAAGATGAAAAAATATATTCACACTTTAAACGGCTCAGCTTTAGCTATAGGAAGAACGATTATTGCCATAATGGAGAATTATCAAAATTCTGACGGGTCGATTGCAATACCAAACGTGTTGCAAAAATACATGAGTAATGATACTGTTATAAGCAAATAATAATTTTGACATATAGAAAAGCGAGGAAATAAAAATGAAGGTTCTGGTTATAGGTTCTGGTGGGCGTGAGCACGCTCTACTTTGGGCTCTAAAAAAATCTCCTATCTTGACTGAGTTATATGTAACTCCTGGTCGCCAGGCCATGGAAAATTTGGGAGTTCTTGTGGATGTAAATATTCAAAATTCAGTGGATGTTACACAATTTTGCAAGAGAGAAAATATAGAGTTGGTTGTTATTGGTCCAGAACAACCAATAATTGATGGGCTTGCTGATGATTTAGTTGCAGAGGGAATAAATGTTTTTGCTCCAAGTCAAGCAACTGCAAAACTTGAGGGATCGAAGTCTTTCACCAAGGGACTATGTAAACGATATGGTATACCAACTGCCAAGTACGAGTGTTTTGTTGATGAAGGGTTAGCTAAAGATTTTGTACGTAGCAATAAAATAAAGTTTCCACTTGTAGTGAAAGCAAATGGAATTGCAGCAGGAAAAGGGGTGGTTATATGTAATACAGAAAGCGAAGCTTTTTCAGCAATAAATTCAATGCTAGTGGAGAAAAAATTTGGTGAATCAGGTGAAGAAATAATCATAGAAGAGTTTTTAGTTGGAGAAGAAGTAAGTTTTTTTGCTCTTATTGATGGGTTGAAAGTAGTAACTCTTGGGTGTGCAAAAGATTATAAGAGAGTTGATGAAAGTAATGAAAGCCAAAATACTGGAGGTATGGGGTCGTACTCATCACCTTCAATTATAAGTAAGGACATGGAGCAAAAAATTATCCAAAAAATAATATACCCTACAGCTCAAGCATTGGTTAACATGGGTACGTCTTATAAAGGAGTACTCTTTGCTGGTTTAATGATTTGCAAAGATAGCCCAAAACTTCTCGAGTATAACGTTAGATTCGGTGATCCAGAAACGCAATCTATATTACCTAGATTTGATTCAAATTGCGATTTGTTAAAATTGATGTTGTCAGTTGCAGAAGGAAAGTTAAATGTCAAAATGGTGGAACTTAACAACAAATCTACAGTTTGTGTAGTTGTTGCAAGTAAAGGCTATCCGGGTGATTATCAAAAGGGAGAAGTAATTAAAGGATTAGATAAGATTGAAAGCATTCCTGGTGTGTTGGTGTTTCATGCTGGTACTAAATTCGATGAAAGTGGTAACTTAGTTTCCGATGGCGGAAGAGTGCTAAATATAGTAGCAGAAGGGAGCACTATAGAGGAAGCCAAAAGTAAGGTGTACTCAGCATTAAATTTTTTAGAATGGCCAGGGGGCTTCTTCAGATACGATATCGGTAGTTAATGTTAGCTGTCGGTTAGCAGGTGGTTCACAGAAACGAAAAACTTCCTTGACAAACTCCGCCAGCCCCCTTATCATGAAACTGAAGCTATTGTATTTGCTTTCGCCAATCTGCAGATTAAAAGGTAAGGATTACTTAATGTATCGGCGTCTTATGTTCAATTTTTTGCAGTATATAGATACTGTATGTCTTTACAAAACTTCATCTACATCTAGATTTTTATCTAAATAAGCTGAACGCGCTTATAAAGCGTTACAAGACATCAAAAAATGCCAATACTCGACAGAGATAGTAAAAGACTAGCTAACTCGGGGATTCTTTGTCTTTTTTTCTGCTTAGTAAATTTCTTAAACATTTGCAGCATAGGTTAGTTGCAATTAAAAGCAGCTAAATCTTGCTTGTCAAGCGTTTAAAACATAAAAAACGCCAATATTTTAAAGCAGATAATAACCCCAGGGCTTCTTTTGCCTTTTTTTTCATTTGGTAAATTTCTTAAATATTTATGGCTAAACGACAATCGTCATCCCGCAGCGGGATCTAGAGATACCGCGGCGGTATGACGTAGGGAAACCTTTCTTGGGTTAGCTATAAAACTAATCAGCATCTTGTTTAGCACATATAAATTAAGTTTCACAAATATAGTGCTAAACCTTGAAAATATGTTATAGCTACTTCTTCCAATTTAGTGGTGGGTTTTGACAGTACACATGTTATTTTACTAGCTACCAACTCAAGTGTCACAGAAGTTGCAATCATTTTAAATGTCACAGAAGTTGCAATCACTGCATTTATATTCTGTACTTTAACATTTACTCTACTTTCTATTAGAGGCTTTACCCCCCTTACATCATTACGTACAGCAGTATGATTTATTTCATTTTCAATTCCACTACTATGCTGCAACAAGATATCCCCATTAACTTTTATTTCAACATTTTTGTCACTACTACCATTGTTAAAATTTAATCCCTCATCTCTTCTACTTTGTCTTTTTTCTTTTAATTTTAATTCAGTTTCTCTTTTATCAAGGGTAGGAAATGGGATGTGAGTTTTTTCCTGACCATCTTGATTTATAGCTCTTGTTGTATTAAAAGCTTCGTTGCTTTTACATGATATTGTATAAGTAAGTGGTGTGTAGATTTTTTCTTCACTATCTGGATATTTTATAGTTATTGTTGCATTAAGAATGTCTTTCAGAATATCATTTTCTCTAGCTATGTCTAAAATTTTTTGAATAACTTTGCGATCATGTAATGCGGCAAGTAACTTATCAGTTACTTTTTGATTATTTTTATGTTTTATGGTTATTGTTGTGTTAAGAATGTCTTTCAGAATACCGTTTTCTTTAGCTACTCTTAACATTTTCTCAACAGCTATACTATCTTTACGTAGTATAGCATAAGCAAGTGGTGTGCAAGTTTCTTCCTGACCATCTGGATATTTTATAGTTGTTGTTGCGTCAAGAATGTCTTTCAGAATACCGTTTTCTTTAGCTACTCTTAACATTTTCTCAACAGCCATACTATCTTTACGTAGTATAGCATAAGCAAGTGGTGTAACAGTTACTCTCCGACCATCTGGACATTTTATAGTTATTGTTGCGTTAAGAATATCTTTCAGAATACTGTTCTCCTTAGAGATTTTTAAAATTTCTTCAATAGCTATACTATTTTCACGCAGTATAGCATAAGCAAGTAGTGTGTAAGTTACTTCCCGGCTATCTGAATGTTTTATAGTTGTTGTTGCGTCAAGAATGTCTTTCAGAATATCGTTTTCTTTAGCTACTCTTAACATTTTCTCAACAGCCATACTATCTTTACGTAGTATAGCATAAGTAAGCGGTGCGCAAGTTTCTTCATGACCATCTGGACATTTTATAGTTGTTGTTGCATCAAGAATATCTTTCAGAATACCGTTTTCTTTAGAGATTTTTAAAATTTCTTCAATAGTTTTGCTATTTTTACATGATATAGCGTAAGTAAGCGGTGTGTAAATTTCTTTCTGACCATCTAGATATTTTATAGTTGTTGTTGCGTCAAGAATGTCTTTCAGAATATCGTTTTCTTTAGAGACTTTTAAAATTTCTTCAATAGTTTTGCTATTTTTACATGATATGGCGTAAGTAAGCGGTGTGTAAATTTCTTCTTGACCATCTAGATATTTTATAGTTGTTGTTGCGTCAAGAATATCTTTCAGAATACTGTTCTCTTCAGCTGCTACTAGAATTTCTTTAATAATTTTGCCATCCTCCCAGAACATAGCATGAGCAAGTGGTGTGTAAGTCACTTCCCGGCTATCTAAATGTTTTATAGTTATTGTTGTGTCAAGAATATCTCTCAGAATACCGTTTTCTTTAGCTACTCTTAACACTTTCTCAACAGCTATACTATCTCTACGTAGTATAACATAAGCAAGTGGTGTGTAAGTCACTTCCCGGTCTAGATATTTCATGGTTGTTGTTGTGTTAAGAATATCTTTCAGAATACTGTTCTCTTCAGCTGCTACTAGAATTTCTTTAATAGCTTTGCTATCCTTCCAGAACATAGCATAAGCAAGTGGCGCGTAAGTCACTTCCTTGTTATCTGGATATCTTATAGTTGCTGTTGTGTTAAGAATATCTTTCAGAATACCGTTCTCCTTAGAGACTTTTAAAATTTCTTCAATAGCTATACTATCTTCATATAGTATAGCATAAGCAAGTGGTGTAACAGTTGCTCTCCGACCATCTGGATATTTTATAGTTGTTGTTGCGTTAAGAATATCTTTCAGAATACCGTTTTCTTTAGAGACTTTTAAAGTTTCTTCAATAGTTTTGCTATTTTTACATAATATGGCATAAGTAAGTGGTGTGCAAGTTTCTTCCTGACCACCTGGATATTTTATAGTTGTTGTTGCGTCAAGAATGTCTTTCAGAATACCGTTTTCTTTAGCTACTCTTAACATTTTCTCAACAGCTATACTATCTTTACGTAGTATAGCATAAGCAAGTGATATAATAGTTGATTCTTTACCCCGATGTTTACTTACTTCCGTAGTAAGAATCCTTTGTTTTTCCTTTTCAGATATTTTTTCTAGTTCTTCAGCAATGCTACTTTTTTTGCCTTCTATTTTTGATGCTAATTTTAAAATACTTTTTTCATCTTTCTCTTTCAATTTCGAATCGTTTACCTGATGAGTCATTTTTTTTCTCAAGGTCTTTCTTATTAAACTAAGCATAACATTTTCTCTCTTCGTGGTTATAATATTTGCTTTTATGAATCAGTTGTGTTGATAATGTATTAATTGCATAGTTCAGACATTGTTTTATAAAGCAAAATTTTAGTAGACCACCTTACAAGAACGTTTCTTGCTAATTCTGAATCCGAAAAAAGGACGCAGTAAAGTTATTTGTAAGGGAAGAATGAAACTTGTAGCTATAGCTAAACTGACTTACGATAATTTGAAAAACCGTCATCCCGCTGCTTGTTAGCGGGATCTAGAGATACCGCGGCGGTATGACGGTTCGCAGTGGTATGACGGTTCGCGGCGGGATGACGATAAGCTCGTCATCCCGCTACATTAATATTGTATTAATAAAAACTTAATAATAATCCTTAATAATATATGAACTAACATGTTTGCAATTTCGTATGACAGAGGAAACAAAAGATGGATATGCTTCCTTATACGTTGCAATTCAGGAAGGTATAGCTCTTTTTACAATAATCCGAACAGACCGTAATATGCTACTGGCCTGCTATAGCCATAAACACATATCTTATCGCATTCGGACTATTATAAGAAAGGCTATAATATTGAAGCTGCAGAACTACTAATAAAATGTGGCACAAACGTCAATGATCATTATGAACGCAATCGTACGCCACTGCATATTGCCATCGGACGCAAACAATTAGAAATAGCAAAATTGCTGATAAAAAATGGAGCAAACGTTAATGCAAAAACTCAAAATCATGGTAAAGATGATCTAACACCAATGCACTTTGCAGTTTTTGCAAATACGCCAGAATTTATAGAATTACTAGCTAGCCATGGTGCATTGATTAATGAAAGAGAAAGTACCGAAGGGTATACTCCTCTTCACTTTGCTGCTTTATATGGGAACAAAAATATAATACAAGCCTTAATTGATAAGGGACAAGATATTGAAGATGTGGACAATAATGGGCGAACAGCTCTGTTTTTAGCTGCTAGGCAGTGCACTGAAGCAGAAGATGATAGCAGAATAGAAATTATCAAGTATTTGATAGACAAGCTCAGAGGTTGTCGGGAAACTAGTAAATTCAAGCATATTCCCTCTTTAACATAACCCTACTCATAGCTAGGTATATGAAATTCTCAGTGGATGTTGTGAGTAAATCATACTCCTTCGATAGCCTTCTATTCCTATTAACCCAAGCAAAAGTCCTTTCTACAACCCATCTTCTTGGCTGTACTTTAAACCCTTGTTCTCTTGTTGGTAGTAGCTCAGGTGGCGTATCTTTGTGCACCCAAAATCTAC
Organism: Wolbachia endosymbiont (group A) of Ischnus inquisitorius; assembly: GCF_964026985.1. NCBI lineage: Bacteria > Pseudomonadati > Pseudomonadota > Alphaproteobacteria > Rickettsiales > Anaplasmataceae > Wolbachia > Wolbachia endosymbiont (group A) of Ischnus inquisitorius. The sequence goes on from NZ_OZ034715.1 coordinate 360,914, forward strand.
ATGGAGGCCTTTTAACAATTTCAATATCTATGTCATATTCTTCCTTTATGTGATTCTTTAAATTTCTTCCTTGGTATCCCATGTCAGCCCACATTTTTTTAACTTTAGTATATTTTGTTCTCATATTGTTTAATGCTATTTTAATACCATCTCTATCATTTTCGTTAGCAGCGCCTACGTAACAACCTAGTATAAAACCCTGAGTGTCTGTAATTATATGCCTTTTTCTACCCTTTACTTTTTTACTTCCATCATAGCCTTTGATCCCCCCTTTTCTGTAGCCTTTACAGATTGACTATCTACTATACAGGCACTCGGCTGCTCATTCCTTCCTATTTTTCTTCTACTATATTTTGTAATTTCATAATTCATTTTCTCAAAAATTCCCTGCTTCTTCCATTGCCTGAACTGCTCATACACAGTCTTCCATAGCGGAAAATCATTTGGTAAATACCGCCATTGACACCCTGTACGCAATACATAGAAAATTGCTTCTAATATTTCTTTTTTGCTATACTTTGGCGGCCTTCCTCCTTTCTTGTATGATACTCTGAAGTGTTTTTCTATTCTTGCCCATTCCCTTTCGCTTAGATCTGTTGGATACTTTTTTCTCATCTTTACCCCGTACTAAAATTTCAGATATTATAGCCTTTTACTTGTTTCCGGACAACCTCTCAAAGCAGATGTAACAAAGAAAGACAATAATAACAATGCAGTACTCTTTCCTGCCGCTAATAATTGCCCTGGAAAAGTGGTAGAATTCATCATTGAGCAATATATAAAAATCTTTGAGTTAGAGAATTTTATCAACCACAAAAATAATGATGGAATGGATGCTTTGGATATTGCGCTGAATAGTGGAAACGAGAAAGCTATTGAAGTATTAAGATCATATGGAGCAGATATCAAGAATAAGGTAGATGGTAGCATTCAAAAAATTACTGCAGAAAAACCAAGTAGCACCCTAGACAGAGCAGAAAGTGCAGAGGTAGCGCCTCCAATTAAGCAAAGAGTATAAAGCTTTTTATAAAGCGATTATAAATTTCAGTAAGTTGCAGAGGCTCTACAATGGGAAGTGTAGTATGTTAGCAGATACAAATGACTAGATAAATTATATTTCATTAAAGTCATTTATCTTGAAACATAAGCAGGATTTTGTATAGTTGTTTCAATTTGGGTCTGTATATTGAAACAACGCGTGAAAATGACAGGTCATTGTACAAGAGGTACCTAATTCACCGACAAGAATGCTAGATAAAGACACTTACATTTCAATTATTTCACAATTTCTGTATAATCTTAAAAACTCAATTAGTGCGTTATGAAGATAATAATAGGTAATGCTAGTAAGGAATTAGGGGAATCAGTAGTTAACCGGCTAGATGTTCAACCATCCTCTGCTTGGATATCAAAGTTTACCGATGGCGAGGTAAATGTAGAAGTAGCAAATGATCTATATAATCAAGAAGTATATATAATACAATCTCTTTCTCCCCCTGTGAATGATAACCTTATGGAGCTTCTGCTCATAATTGATGCAGTAAATAGATTAGGAGCCAAAAGGATAGTAGTAATTATTCCTTATTATGGATATAGCAGGCAAGATAGAATTATCAAGAACAATAATGTGCAGTCTGCTTTAAGTGCCAAATTAGTTGCAAATCTTATTCAAACTGCAGGTGCAAGTAGCGTTGCAGTTATTGATTTGCACTCAAGTCAAATTGAAGGATTCTTTGATGTACCGATAACTAATTTGAACTGCTTTGAAGCATTTGTTGACTCTATACACACGGAAAATTTGGCAATTGTTGCACCTGATGTTGGAGCAATTGGTAGAGCACGTGCTTTTGCAAAGACTTTAGAGGAAAAGTACAAGATAGGGTTAAGTGATAAGATTATTGTAGTAGATAAATATAGGGAGAAAGCAGGCACATCTCAAGTAATGAACATAATAGGAGAAGTTGCAAATAAAAATTGTGTCATTGTTGATGATATAGTTGACTCTGGTGGAACATTGTGTAATGCAGCTCTTGCTTTAAAAGGCCACGGAGCAAAGTCCGTAATTTCATGCATCACACATGGCGTGCTTTCAGGAAGTGCAGTTGAGAAAATCTCTTCCTCTTCTTTAGATAAATTAGTGATTACGGATACCATACTTCACAAATTTGAAAAAACTGGTAAAATAGAAGTTGTTTCGGTCGTAGATATTTTAACTCACTTTATCCAAGGAGGTAAAGATGCCAGCTAAGTCAACAGAAGACGTTATTACTTCACTAATAGAATTTGCAAATAAGAGAAAAATAACAATTACCAAAGAAGAAATGCTTAAAATTGCACAGCTTGTAAGGATTAAGTTATCAAATGACGAGATTGATCACTACTCCAAAGAACTGACAATGCTGGATTGGATACATGATACTTTATTGCAAGTTAATACTGAAGGTGTTTCTCCTATGCGTTATGGCAGCATAGACAAGGACATTCATGTACGCGATGATGTTATAAATTCTCAAAACATTAAAAAAGAGATATTGTCCAATACAAAACCTGAGCATGGGTATTTCGTAGTGCCAAAGGTTATAAGCAATTAAAGTAAAATAAGGCTCATATCAAATCTATAATAGATCTACTTTCAAAAATAAGACCAATCCGGTAAAGAAGCATTTGTGGGAGTGGAAACCATTTTTTGATTTTTCTTTACTAAGTCTACTAAATATAGTTTAGAGTTGCTTGGTGATTCTGTTCTTGTAAAAATGATTTCTCTACCATTTGGTAACCATGCCGGGGATTCAATTTTATGCCCCTCTGAAAGCAGACGTTCTTCTTTGCCATCTGGCTTCATAACTCCTATGTAAAATTTTCCTGACTGAATCTTTGTAAAAGCTATCAGATCTCCTTTTGGCGACCAAACAGGCGTAGCATATCTTCCACTTCCAAAACTAATTCTTTTAGGTTTTTTACTTTTGTTAGTAAAATCGATAACGTACAGTTGCTGACTTCCACTTATATCAGAACTAAAAGCCATATACTTTTGATCTGGAGAAAAAGAGGGAGAAGTGCTTATAGCTGAACCTTTAGTAATTTTTTTTGTTCGTTTACTACTTAAATCCAAAGATAATATATTCGTTTCACCACCCAATGAGTGGGAAATTAAAAGAGATTTACCATCGGGAGAAAATCTTGGTGCAGAAACAACTCCTTCAAATGCGCTGATTATTGATTCAGTGTTATCTTTTAAATTTTTTAATATTATATAACTTTTACCATTTGCGTACGAGATATAAACAATGCCCTTTCCATTTGGTGAGAATCTCGGTGTTGACACAAATCTATCGCCATTTGTTAAGTATTTTATATTACTTCCATCTTGATTCATCACAGCAATTTTACGCACAGATTTGTAGTTGCTATCTTTTTCTTCAGCGATATACGTGATTTTTGTGTTGAAGTGCCCTTTCTCACCAATTAATCTATCATGTATCACATCCGAAACGAGGTGACCAATTTTTCTCCAGTCTTTTGCTGGAAAAACAACTGACTGAGTAAGTAATTCTCTTTTTGTAAAAGCGTCAAATAAACGAAATGATAGCTCTAATGCACTACCAGATATTTCGCTTAAACTTACTGTGACTACAGTATCGCTTTTCCAAGATTTAGATTCAGCTTCCGCGCCACGTTTTACATTAAATAAGCCACAATTAGATAAATTTGTTCCTATTACCTTTGCAATATTTTCGCTTAATTCGCTTTCCAACGCTGTTTTACATGTACATTTAGATACAACAAGACCAATGTTACCAACACTGCTTTTTTTTATATCAACATATAAAGCAGCTTTTGTAAAATAAGGAATAAATAACGAAATAAATAACACCAGATGAACGAATAGCTTCATTCATTTCATACCTGTTCTATCTGAACCTCAATTATAGGCCTTTTTAGTAAATATTCCTTTAAGATACTCAATATTGAACTTTCAATCTTATTTTTAATTTTTTTTGTTGGCTGCAAACTAAACAACGACTCAACTTTCTTGACAATTTTCTGTATGGTAGCTGCATCTTCTAGCACTTCAAAAACACCAGGTACAAATACTTTTGGTTTAGCAAGCAATTTATTTTTCTTGTTTACAACTGCTGTTACCACAATAACTCCGGCATCTCTCATTCTTTTACGCATTTTTATAACACTGCTCTCCGGATGACGTAGCAACATACCATCAATACCAAAGTAGTCAACATCAATTGAATCAACCTTTTCTCCGTTCTCCAAATTAACAATATCACCTGGTGCAATCATTATTGCTTTTGCCACACCGCACTCTTTAGCAAATTTTACATGTGCATGCGTGTGAATATATTCGCCGTGAACTGGAATAGACATCTTCGGTTTTATTAAAGAATACATTTCCTTTAGCTCTTCTCTTGTTGGATGCCCAGAAGCATGAACATGCTCTGTTTTTTCAGTAATAACTTCTACCCCCATCTCAATAAAGGCATTGAGCATGTTGTGCGCACGAGTTTCATTTCCAGGAATGATTTTTGACGAAAAGATCATGGTATCACCTTGCTGCATTTTAAATGCTTGATGACTCTTAGCAGCAAGTCTTGCGGTAGCTGCCAGTGGCTCACCTTGACAACCTGTGCAAAGTAGCACCAGTTCTTCCCTTGGAAAATTTACTGCTTCCTTTGCTTCAAGAAACTGAGGAGAATCAGTTAAATAACCACTATCTTGCGCAACTTTCACTATTCTCCATAAAGATCTACCAAGTAAAACTACTTTTCTATTTAGTGCTTTTGCAGCTTGGCTTATCGTTTCAATTCGTGCCACATTTGAAGCGAATAGCGAAACAGCAACTAATTTTTTAGACCGCTTTATTATGTTATAAATATTATTATAAATTTCACCTTCTGACTCAGGGTGATGCTTGCTTAATATATTGGTTGAATCGCAAATTGCTGCAAGCAGGTCACCTTTATCGCCAATTTCTTTTAGACGCTCCATATTAGAAGTTAATCCAACAACAGGTTTTGGATCAAATTTCCAGTCTCCGGTATGGAGTGCACTACCCATTTCAGTGCTAATTAATATTGAATTTGCCTCAGGAATTGAATGAGTTACATTTATAAACTCGACGGTAAAAGGACCCAAATTTATGCTGCCATTTATGTCTACCTCTTTCACAGGCACTATACCTTCCAATCGAAATTCTTTTAGTTTCTCTTTAAGAAAATTAACCGTAAACTTTGTTGTATATATGGAGCACTGCAACTCTTCCCACAAGTGGGGCACTGCACCGCAGTGGTCCTCATGTGCATGTGTAATTATTATTCCAAGTAAATCTTTTTTTCTTTGAGCAATAAAATCTATATCAGCAATGAGCAGCTCAACACCTGGCATAGTTTCATCTGCAAAACCAACACCAAGGTCGATCATAATCCACTTACCTTGGTAATGATATAGGCTAACATTCATCCCGATTCTTCCTACTCCCCCAAGCGGAAGAAATAAAAACTCATTTTTGTTTATATTCATTAAATTTAAATTATTAAAACCTGAGAATAGCAAAACTTCGACCTTAAATAAAGAAATTTATTGCTTTTACATAGTTTTAAGGAACTAAGAAGTTTCTGTTGGCTAATAATAACACTATTGTTAAGTTTTCCATTAATAAGGTCAAAGAATTGCAGGATTAAATGAAAACCCGTAAACAGTTACCCCTTTATGTCATTTAGCAGATTTCTTATTTTTTTTTTACTTTACTAAAAAACCCTTCAGATTGCTGTTGTACACTTGCATTTTCCTCTTCTTCAAGCGCTTTTAATAGTTCAATTTGCTTTTTAGTTAAATTTTTTGGATTTAAAGTCTCAACTATTACCTGTACGTATAAATCACCACGAGCATGTGAGTTCATATATGGCATACCCTTTTCCCTACAACGTAGTTTGGTACCAGTTTGAGTGCCTTCAGGGACCTTTACTTTTATTTTAGCTCCATCAATTGATTGAATATCGATTTCACCACCAAGCACTGCTAGTGTCATTCTTATAGGCACTTTACAGTGTAAATCTGCTTTATTTCTAGCAAAGATTTTATGGAAAATTATTTTCACGTATACGTATAAATCTCCACTTTTTCCACCTTTTGTTCCAGCTTCTCCTTTACCACTTATCCTTACCTTAGCTCCTTCTTCTATGCCTTTTGGAATTGAAACGGATATATTTACTTCATCTCTTCTACGTCCACTTCCACCACATTTCTTACATTTGTTTTGTATTATTTCTCCTTCCCCATAGCATGTAGTACATGTTCTTTCGATGGTAAAAAAGCCTTGTTGAGTTCTAATCCTACCGCTTCCCTGGCATGTGTGGCACTGAACTGGTTTAATTGCTCCTTCGCCACCTGTGCCTTGGCATGTATCACATTTTACATTTGTCACATAATGTATAGGCGCTTGTATTCCTTTAAATGCATCTTCTAAGGTAATTTCAAGATCATAACGTAGGTCTGCTCCAGATACTCCTGTTGTACTTCTTTTTGCTCTCGATCTACTTGCACCACCACCGAATCCTCCACCAAAGAAGTCATTGAATATGTCGCTAAAATCTCCTGCAGAGCTAAAGCCTTGAAATCCACCAGAAGCACCTTCGTGGCCATAACGGTCATAGCCTGCCCTTTTCTCAGAGTCAGACAGAACTTCATATGCAGCTGTTACTTCTTTAAATTTTTCCTCTGCTTCTTGATTGCCATGATTTCTATCAGGATGATATTTTAATGCTAATTTTTTATACGCTTTTTTTATCTCATCAATACTGGCATTTCTGCCTACTTCCAGCAGATCATAGTAGTCTTTTTTGCTCATATATAATAGTTTAGTGCTTAACCTTTAAAGATAGGTATTACATATATTAATTTCAAGTGTGACTTCTGTTTCCTATAAAATGTGGTGCACCCTGAGCGACTTGAACGCCCGACCTTTTGATCCGTAGTCAAATGCTCTAATCCAACTGAGCTAAGGGTGCTTTCACAAAGTTAACTTTAGCAGGTTTTGTAGCTTGATTCAATTAATTTGGCTAAAAATAAAACTGTTAATTTTTACCACGCATGAACCACTAACAATTCCCAGACTGCTGTTCCACATTAGGATTATTAAATTCACTATAAGAAGGAGAAGCGCTTGGAGTAGTATTAGGATATTGAGGAGAGTAAGGAGGTGGTGCATCACGAGAAGAATCTCCATAACCATGCACTTGTTTAAGATAGCTATCTACCGCTCTTTCAGCTTTCTCGATATTTTCTGATTCTTCCTCATGCTTCATATGAAAAGCTAAACCACCAGCAAAACATACGAGAGAATTAACGCCAAGGATAGCTAAACCCCACACTGGTAAGACTGGGTAAACAGCACAAGCTACCAAAGCTGCCAAAGAAACAACGCCAACCGCAAATTCTATATTTCTGAACGTTTTAAATTTACTATCCAGGTAATCTATTTTTTCTTCTTTTCTAGCCACTTTTCTGCTGCTGTTATACCAAAAACACATACCAGCATGGAAAGCAACACACACAACTGCAGCTACTATACCCAAAGCTAATAGCTTTCTACTGTCTTCTGATTCTTTTTTATTCTCTTTTCTCCCTTGATGAGTGGTATTACCATTGTTAATATTCGTTATATTATTAACCGTAGTGTGACCACGTCCACCGAATAAAGAATCCATCCAGCATTGTAATAGCAAATAATCCCAAAAGTCTAAACCTCTATTGTGTACATGTATATGTGTAATCTGAGAGCCTGTAGGTTATGCGTTATTCCCTGCGTTATATTGATCATTTCTGCTTCCTGTATCGTGCCTATTGCTTGAATTTGGATGTGTAAATTCTTCATACACATTTTTAAAATTCTCCTTGCTCCAAGTTAAATTCGGTGTATTATTACAATACTGTAGAAACCCTTCAATATTATTATTATTACCTAATTTCTTTATATAGGCTAACGCATACCTTTTTAAAACACTATCACTTGCTACCATAAATACCCTCTTAAGTTAAGATTAAATTAATAAATATTTATTATAACAAGATAACATCTACTTGTCAACTTGAGCCTGATTCAAGTATCCGTTCAGAGTGTGGCAGAAGAACTTATTCAAATAAAGTAGGTGGTAAAATATAAACATTTTATAAAGTGAAAAATGGACTTTTCAGACCACTGCCGAGCTAAAAAAGCCCTGAAAAACGTGATACTTAGGCCACTTCTTGCTTAAGCTGTACAATTTCAGCTTGAGAAAGGCCAGTGGATTCAGCTATTAAATTAACAGATACACCAGCTTTAAGTAAATTTTTTGCAACTTCGATTTTTCCTTTCTCTATACCTTCCTCAAGTTTGTATTCAAGAATGGCTTCTTCTTTCCGCAGATCCATTATTCTTTCTTCATATGCTACTAAATCTTTTTCATTCCAGCTAAACCTGTCTAATTCATCGTAGGCTAACTTTATTATTGGTGCTTTTTCTGCTATCAACTATGTTTTTTAAAAATTTTTTTATTTGTGTAATTTTGCAAATTATATGGGCAATAAAAACCCGTTTGTCATAGAAATAGAATTTTATATCAAACAGCTACCACAGCAATTTCTGCTTAAGCTAATGAATATGTGCTTTAAGTCTGTGTGGACGCACATATTCATTAGCCAATTTCAGTTACCGTTGTGAAGATTTTTAAGTATGCAAATTAATTGCTTCTTTAAGTCTTGTATTAGCAATTATAGCTCTTTCCACAGAAGTCCGGATATGATAAGATTAAGGATAGATGGCGATAAGGAGGTTGGATGCCGGCAGCATATAGTTATGATTTAAGAAAAAAAGCAATGGAAGCACTAGACGAAGGGGAAAGCAGAGAAGCAGTGGCAGCAAGATTTAAAATTGGACGAACTACTTTGTGGGAGTGGCAGCAAAGAAAAAAAGAAACAGGCGACTTTCAGTCAAAAAAACTCGGTAATGGAGGTTACAATCAGAAAATTATCGACTGGAATAAGTTTATCGAATTTGCTAAAAAACACGGTAGAAAAACTCTGTCGGAAATGGCTAAACTTTGGGGCAACGTTAGTATCCAAACGATCCACCGAGCTCTCAGAAAAATTGGATTTACGCGCAAAAAAAGACATATGGATACAAGGAAAGGAACGAAGAAAAACGTGCTGAATTCTTAAAAATTATAGCAACAAAAGAACCAGAAAACTTAGTGTATATAGATGAGTCTGGGATTGATAACACGGAGGACTATCCATATGGGTATTGCCAGAAAGGACAGCGATTTTATGCCCTAAAATCTGGAAAAAAAACTCAACGAATCAGCATGGTTGCAGCCTTAAGTAGAAGAAAGATAGTTGCTCCATTAACATTTGAAGGCCACTGTAATATGGATATTTTTAATGGATGGTTTGAGCAATTTTTGGCACCGATCTTAGAACCTGGACAAACTGTCATTCTTGATAATGCTACTTTTCATAAGTCTGATAAGCTTATCAAGCTCGCTAAAGGAGTCGGTGCAGAAATTTTGTATCTGCCGCCTTATTCTCCAGATTTTAACAAAATTGAGCATCATTGGTTTGCTATAAAAAACAGAGCCAGGAAAAACATTCCTCTATTCGAATCCTTTCGTCGTGCTGTTGATTCTGCCTTCCTATGACCTATTCGGACTATTATGAGAAATGCTATAACATATAAAACTTTCCATTCTTCCTCAGCTAATAAGGCAGTACATAGTAATGTTGGGTTAGTTCTTGCAATTGATGTAATAAAGAAAATTCTCCAAGCAATAATGCTCATGACTGTTAAATACCTCATTAATCTTTCTGCTGTTCCAAGTCTACATTCCTCAACTTTGAGACCAGATTTTAAAATCTTATGCAATATCTCTATTTTCCATCTCAAACAATACCAACTAACTTTTTCAACAGCTTCTTCAAAAGTACTGACCGGAAAAAAGCATCCACTCTAGAGGACTTGCTTCGGGAGGAGAGTTTTTTTCAACAACATGAATTGCGTGAAGTTGTAGACTCTGTCGGTTTATATTTTATGTGACCTTCTTTACATTTTATATGGCCTTCATGTGATAAATTTTCCGAATCTAATTTCTAAAAACGCTGTCCTTTTTTGCTTGTTATCTCTAGCAGGGATTTCAACTTCTACTTTTCCAGCGCAAGGGAGGCCTTGGATAAATGACCATAATTTTTGCTTGTTCCTGGTATGCATGAATTTTTTATTTACATTTCTGTTGTGGCGAGCTCTTACTAAAATTGCTGAGTTAAGATTATGTGCAAGTTCAAAAAAATCATGCATATCTGCTTCTCTGTCACATACAGTTATAGCTTCGGTTTGGGCCAGATCTATAATATTATTTGTTTTCTTTAAACTTTCTAGCCATTTCATACTTTCTTTATCCTCAATATGAACGTTGTTACGATGGCTCTTTAGTCTTTTTTCTTCTTCAGAAATGAGTTGCCTCGAGTAAATCTTTTGATCCAGTATTCCCAGCTTCCGTACTAACAGCAAGGGCTGTATGCATTACTGCTCCTTTTCCAGCAATAGTTCCCAATCCGCTTATGGCTTGAGTATGAAATATAAGTTGTATCTTGAATCACAAGAATTCTTTTATGAGCTTTTGTTCTTTCAACTGTTTTATCAATGTGTGAAGCTAGAATATCGACTTCTTTTACGTTCTCATTTTGAAAAAAACGTTATGCTGCTTTTGCTTCTGACCAACTTCCGCATGCCTCATTAATTGAGCTTTCAGGTAAACTTATCAAACTATCAGCAATCTTTACTAATCGGTCAGTTAATCTTTTATCTCCAAGTACAGCATCTCCAAATTCATTTTTAGCCCATTCATTACTCTCGTTTGCCATTTTTATACCCTCAATATTTGCAAACTTTAATATTGTAATACTTTATTTATAAGTACATTTATATTTGTGGGTAATAGTAAGATTTGATATGCTGCCAACACTTATGTTCAAATTAAAAATGTCATTTATGATACTAGCCACTTCACGCTTTGAGTTTTTGTAAAATCCGCTGAGTGCTGCAATTATAGACTTAACCCTTGGACCAAATGTATCTGGCGTAACACCTTCTGGTAACTTGCTACTTTTTCTTTTTCTGCATCTCCAACAACGACCATGTTCCAATTACTACATAAGGCCTAATTTCCGGAAGATCAACTTTTTGGTGAACATAAGGTTTTTCGCATATTACAAGCTCTCCTCCGCATTCGCAAATATTAGGCAACTCTATTTTTACTACTTTATCCGCTTCCATTGTGGCATGAAAATTTCCTTTATGCCCAACCTGATCGCCAACATTCCTTTCGCTTTTTGGCTTGTCCTTTTTTGTTTTGTACAATTCTTTAGAGCTCGGTAGAGATGAATTTTTCGAGTTTAAACCAAGCCTTTCCTTTAATTCAGCGTTCTCTATCTTTAAAGCTTTATTTTCTGCTTTTAAGTTTTCTATCTCTGCTTTCAGTTTTTCTATTTTTTGCTGTAAATTTTTGCAAAGTTCTAAAAGGTTTACCACATTACCTCACTTTTGCTCTATGATTATCTTTATTATCTTGCTTTGTCTACCTTATTCTACCACTCCGCTGAACGGATACAATTTACTAAACAGAAAAAAAGGCAAAAGAAACCCTAGGGTAGCTAGTTATTCACTATCCATTTTTTAAGTTGGCGTTTTTTGATGTTTTAAATAGCGCGTTTCAGCTTGTGTAGGTAAAAACCTAGAAATATTGTGAAGACATAAGGTGCACATAGTGCAAAAAATTAAAAATAAGACGCCAACTACGTTGTTTTCTTGCTGTTTAATCTGCACAGATGAAGATAACTGAATACCTTCAGTTTCATGATAAGGGGGCTGGCGAAGGGTGTCAAGCAAGTTTTTTCGTTTCTATTTCCAATAAAAGTTTGTTATATGGTTATGCAAGAAGTCTATTATAAATGAAATGAATGTGAAAAATATCTTGTTAGCACTTTTAGTACAAATGATATTCAGTTTGCCGCTATTTGCAGCTGATCCTGTTTTGCTCAACTGCATTAAAACTCCGGAAATATATGACCTTGATGCAAGGCCAAAAAATTTTAGCTCTTCAAACAATTTAAGAAGGAAACCTGGTTCTCCAAATAGTGCAATAGGGGAATTAATACACATAGTGGGTAGAATTACTGATATAAACTGCTTACCAATACAAAATGCTGTAGTTTCTATATGGCACGCGAATTCACGCGGCGTGAACCATTACGATAAGAATATAGAGGATGATCTGAATTTTGCTGGATCAGGAAGGTTTGTAGTGAATAATCTTGGCTATTATAATTTTATTACGATAGCACCTGGTAAAATTGGTGATAGAGCTCCACATATCAACTTTCTAGTTCAACATCCGGATTTTCCAGAATTCACAACGCAAATGTTTTTTGCTGACCATAATTGCGATAATTGCGCTGATCCTGTTCTTGAAGATTTTGTTAGTAATGGGCTTGCAAGCCTTCTCATAACACCATTTACTTACAGTGATCAGGTCATAAAAACCTATACGTTTAACATTACCTTGGGCGGATATAATAAGTTCTCTAATAAAAGATAAAAAACCTTGCATGTAAGGGAGTCCATAGTAAACTTAAGTGTTATTGTACTTAGGATGTATATGAAAAATATCTTACTGATGTTTTTGCTATGTTTTATGTACAGTTTACAATTATTTGCAACGGAGATACCAGCAATGAAAATAACAATTTCTAAAATTTCGCCCGATTTTAAAACAATAGTAATGGGTTTATTTGAAGACAACGAAACCGTAAATGATGGCGGAGTTTTGCAAGGAAAACAGGTCATAGATAATATAAAGCAATTTAGCGATTTCAATGGAAGTTTTGGTGAATTTTTCTCTACTGCTTTGCCAGAAGAAAAAAATGTTATAGTTGTTGGACTGGGTAAGAAGGATGAATGGAATGAAAATAAAGAATTAAATATTGGTGGTAAAATATATTGTGAGCTAAGCAGATTAAAAATTAAAAAAGCAGCGGTTTTAATCGAAGGTAGTGCAGCAAATGTTGCATATGGTGCGTTTCTGCGTAGTTTTAAGTTTGATAAGTATAAAACTAAAAAGGATGAGAAAATTACAGAGGTAGAGGAGATTACCGTATTAGTAAAAGATGAACAATTAAGTAATGCTGAAAGATCATTTGAGCACTTAAGGCAAGAAGGTGAGAGTATATTCCTTGCGCGCTCTTTTATAACAGAGCCTCCTAACATTCTATATCCAGAATCCTATGCTGATCATATAAAAAAAGAACTTACTAAGCTTGGCCTTGAAATCGAGGTGCTTGATAAAAAGCAGATGGAAGAGAAAAAAATGGGAGCCTTGCTTGGAGTTGCACAAGGAAGTAGTAAAGAACCAAAATTAGTAGTGATAAAATGGAATGGAGCTTCTAAAGAACAAAAGCCTATAGCTTTTGTTGGTAAAGGTATAACGTTTGACACTGGTGGAGTATCACTCAAACCTTCACGTGGTATGGAGTCAATGAAATATGACATGGCAGGCTCTGCTACTGTGGTTGGGGTGATGCATGCTTTAGCAGGACGAAAAGCAAAAGTAAATGCGATCGGTGTGGTCGCACTTGCAGAAAATGCAGTGGGTGGTAATGCTCAAAGACCAAGTGATGTAGTAACTTCAATGTCTGGACAAACAATAGAAGTGTTGAACACCGATGCAGAAGGAAGGCTCATACTTGCAGATGCTTTATGGTATACGCAAGATAGATTCTCACCAAAATTTATGATTGATCTTGCAACTTTAACTGGTGCTATAGTGGTTGCACTTGGAAATAACGAATATGCTGGTCTTTTTTCAAATAATGATGAATTAGCAAACCGTCTGATTGATGCAGGAAATGAAGTAAATGAGAAGTTATGGCGTTTTCCTATGAATGAAACTTATGACAAAATTATTGATTCACCGATTGCTGATGTTCAAAACATCGCTCCTGCAGGCTCTGGTGGAGATAGCATAATGGCTGCACAGTTTTTACAGCGTTTTGTGAATGAAACTTGCTGGGCACATTTAGATATCGCAGGCACTGCTTGGCACGAGAAAGGTACTGACATTTGTCCAAGAGGAGCAGTAGGTTTTGGTGTAAGGTTACTTAATAAGTTGGTTGAGAAGTACTACGAAGCCAATGATTAAAGGTCTTTATACTGGATTTATGGCTTAGCTACATGAACGTTTATTTTCGAGGCGCAGCAAATGAAAGTAGCTGATACATATTTCTTTTTTTCTGGATTCCAGTGTCAGCTACTTTCATGACACCCTGACAACCGTCATCCCGCTACTTGTTAGCGGCTGAGATACCGCGAATGAATCGCGGTATGACGGTTCGTGGCGGCGTGACGATAAGCTCGTCATCCCGCTGCTTGTTAGCGGGATCTAGAGATACCGCGGCGGTATGACGTAGGACTGCTGTCATCCCAGTGCTCCTTTTTTTGTCATCCAAGTAGCCTCCTATGGTGTCATCCCAGTGCCCAGACACTGGGATCCAGTTGAGCTATTTCAACAAAAATACTGCATTTTGAGATGAACGTTTATTTTCACCAGATTATTTACAAGTATAACAATTAAAGTCTGGATTCCAGTGTCAAGCACTGGAATGACACCGTCTTGGATGGAAACCAGTGTTGGCTACTCGGATGACATCATAGGGGCGCTGGGATGACACCCTGACAATCGTCATCCCGCTGCTTGTTAGCGGCTAAGAGATACCGCGGCGGCATGACGTAGGGAAACCGTTTTTTGGGTTAGCTATAACAGTAGTCAGGAAACAATAGCTTAAAAAGAGACTTAGTGTTAAATTTCTAATAGATTACTTATAAAAATAAATCCTATGGAAAGCAGAGCTAAGGCTTGGTTCATTTGGCTGATTAGTAACTTGGTTGTTATATTCAGCAACATGCAGATAATTTATACCTTTATAAGTGTAAATCTCGAAAAGGAACTTGGACTTACAATCGCGCAAGTTGCACTGGCTAATTCAGCATATACTTGGACTTTCGCCATCTTACAATTTTTTAGTGGAGCAACGTTTAATGTTTTTTCCAGTAAAAAAATTTATTTTTTCTCGTTATCAACTATGATCTTGGGGTTTTTTGTCCTTATTAATAGTGACAATTTCTCCCATTTGATTTTGTCTCAAGTGTTGATTGCAACTGGAGCATCATTTGGTTTTATTGGTGCTGCTCACACAAGTAGCATATGTTTTTCCGCTGCCCAATTTGGACTAATGTTTTCACTAGTGCAGACAATTTCAAGCCTTTCTGCTTTGGTAATTCAAATACTGTTCTCTAACTTGCTTGCCGAAGATGCATATTGGAAAAATCTGATTGTATGCATAATACTATTTGGTGTGTTGATATTTGTACTTACGCTTTTTTGTCCAAACACACTTCCAGAAAGCAGCTCAGAAAAGCGCACAATAAAAAGCTCTATGAAGACAGTAATGTGCTCTATATTAACAGTGCTAAAATTAAGAGATATCTGGATAACTTCAGTGGTGGGTGCTATTACTTTTGGAACATTTTTAGCACTTAATACCTTGTGGGCTCCAAGGTTACTGGGCAACTCAGAACTCAATGCAATGGAGTCAGGTATAGCAACTGCAATACTATGGCTTGGTCTTGCAGTTGGTGCTCCAATTGCAGATCGAATCTCAAACTTATTTAAAAATAGGAAACATGTAATTTCTGCTTTTGCTTTATTGCAAGGCGTCTCAATTATTATTTTACTATACAGCCATTTAACAGTCCACGTTGTGTACTTTTGTATGTTAATGTTCGGGTTTTTTGCGGGAGGACATATGCTTAATTTTACTGTCGGCAGCGAGATTGTGAAACGAAAATACATCAGCACATCATCATCCATTATCAATGGATTTATGTTTATTGGCAGTGGAGTTATAGTGTCAATGTTAGCACTTTTTACAGATCATAAAATGGCACTTTTTGCAATATTGATAGTTGCCGGTATTTTAAATTATGCAACAAAAGAGACATACTCTAAAAAATAAAGTAGCTGAATCTCGAGTCGATTGCTATATTATATTTACGTATTGTAATATTTATCAATAATGGATCACGTTACAACAAAAGACACAACAGTAACTAAGGCAACGATAGCTGGAGATATAAACCAAGAAATAGGATTATCAAAGGAAGACTCTGTTTCGATAATAGATGATATATTGGACGAAATAAAGACAAGCTTGGTAAAGGATGGAATAGTAAAAATATCGTCATTTGGAACATTCTTGGTTAAGAAAAAGAAGGAAAGACCAGGAAATATACCAAATACATCGGAGAAAGTGATGATTCAGGCAAGAAATTCAGTTTCTTTTAGGCCTTCAAAAATTATAAAAAAATCAATCAATAATTAATGAACAAGGAAAAATTATTTTATACGATTGGGGAAGTAGCTGAAGAGCTACATTTGGAACAGCATGTTTTGAGATTTTGGGAAGGTCAATTTCATCAAATTAAGCCTACAAAGCGTAAAGGAAGAAGGCTATATGATCGCAAGTGTATAGAGGCCATAAAGAAAGTAAAATACATGCTATATGATAAAGGATATACAATAAAAGGAGTGCAAAAAGAATTTGGTAATGATATAAAAGTCACAAAGAATTTGTTGCAAGAACTCACCGATTTGAGGGACTATTTAACTAGTAAAATAAATAACGAGGAAAGTAACAAGCAGGCGTGAAACACTACGTCTCGCTAAAATTTTGGAGTTTTGTGAGAGTTTAAAATGTGGCATATAGCCTCATTTCTTATGTTATTAGCAATATTAATAGGCTGTGGCCTGCAAAAACCTGCACCTGTGCTGCTTAAAGGCGAAGAATTTTACGGAAAAAGAGATCTGGAATATACAAGAGAGTACCATTTAATTAGGGAGCCTTCAGTGCAAAAAGAAAGTAGAAAAGCCATCATAAATAGGATATACAAAGATAACAATAATACACAAAATGTGGGGGTAAATTGTAAATTTGTAATGCCAGTTAAAGGTTCAGCTACCTCTTCTGATGAAATGTGTAAGGATGGCATAAAAATTGCTGCTCAAAATGGAACGAACGTAGTTTCCTCTGCACCAGGCAAAGTGATATATGTAGGCAAAGGGCTGAGATGGTATGGGAATTTAATTATAGTGGAACACAAAGATAATTACATGACTGTGTACTCCTATTTAAAAAACATACATGTTGAAATTGGCGATAAAGTAAAGCAAGGTCAAGTAATTGGATCTGCAGGTAAATCAAGCACACAAGATAAAGATCCACAGATGTGTTTCACAATACGACATAATGGCCAAGCGGTTGATCCTTTGATGCATATGAACTGTAATTGAATTTGGATTTATATGAAATATGATTTTAAAAGTGTTGAAAAATTTTATCAAGATAAATGGGATTTTTCTGTAAGCAAGAGTGGTAAACAAGAAAAGTGTTACGTGTTGGAAATGTTTCCATATCCATCTGGTAAAATTCATATGGGACACTTACGTAACTATGCAATAGGGGATGTGATAGCGCGTTACAAGAGAGCTAATGGATTTGAGGTTTTGCATCCAATTGGCTGGGATGCGTTTGGATTACCAGCTGAGAATGCAGCAAGGGATAACAATATTAGCCCCGAAACATGGACAAAAGAGAATATAGATAATATGCGTACACAGTTGAAATCTATAGGTCTTTCTTATAATTGGGAGCGTGAACTCTCCACATGTGAGCCTGATTATTACAAACACGAACAAAAATTTTTCCTGGATTTTTTAAAGCATGGGCTTGCCTATCGAAAAGAATCATGGGTTAACTGGGATCCAGTGGACCAAACAGTGCTTGCAAATGAACAGGTGGTTGATGGAAAAGGATGGCGATCAGGTGCAGTTGTTGAAAAACGTAAGTTGTCCCAATGGTTTTTAAAGATTACTGATTTCGCTGAAGATTTACTCAAGTGCCTGCAAAGTTTGAAAAATTGGCCAGAAAAAGTCAAAACAATGCAGGAGCGTTGGATAGGAAAATCTGAAGGAGCAACTATAGAGTTTGAAGTAGTTGGCCTGAATAAGAAATTAAAAGTTTTTACAACTTATCCTCATACTTTGTTTGGGGCTTCTTTTTGTGCAGTGGCAGCAGAGCATCCTATTGTGAAGGATTTAAAGAATGGTTCTTCTGTTGTCATCCCAGTGCTTGACACTGGGATCCAGGAAATAAAATCAAAAAGAGAGAACGATGAAAAAATAGGAGTTTACACCGGATTAAACGTCAAACATCCATTTCTTGATAAGGAATTGCCGCTTTACATAGCGAATTTTGTGTTGATGGAATATGGGGAAGGCGCGATTTTTGGTTGCCCTGCACATGATCAGCGTGACTTTGAATTTGCACAGAAATATAATTTGCCGATAATTCCCGTTATTTCTTCAGCCCACTTAGGTGTCATTCCAGCGCGTGACCAGAATTCTTACAATGGATCCCAGTGTCAAGCTACTCAGATGACAAAGGAGGCGTATACTGGAGACGGGACAATGTTTAACTCCGAATTCTTAAACGGATTAATGGTTAGTGAAGCAAAGGAAGCCATAGTTAAAAAATTTGAAGAAAAAAAAATAGGCAAAAAAACAATAAACTATCGTTTGCACGATTGGGGAGTTTCAAGGCAGCGTTATTGGGGATGCCCTATACCTATCATATATTGCAAAGATTGCGGAACTGTTCCAGTGCCAGAAAAAGACCTTCCTGTAGTTCTACCAATAGATGTAGAATTTACAAGTGGTGGCAATCCGCTGGATAAGCACCCAACTTGGAAATTTGTTGATTGTCCAAAGTGCGGAAAGCAAGCAGAGCGTGAAACTGATACATTCGACACCTTTTTTGAATCTTCCTGGTATTTTGCTGCATTCTGTAGTGAAGATAAATCAATAGACAAAGATGCATGTAATCGTTTTATGCCTGTTGATTATTATATAGGTGGGATAGAACATGCAATTCTGCATTTGCTTTATTCAAGATTTTTCTGCCGTGCTTTAACCAAATGTGGCTATTTTGATATTAAAGAGCCTTTCTCTACTTTAATCACTCAAGGAATGGTCTGCCATGCAACTTATAAAGACGAAAATGGTAAGTGGCTATTTCCCGCAGAAGCAAAAGAATTAATAGCGCGAGGTGCAAAAGTTCAAGTGGGCAAAGTTGAAAAAATGAGCAAATCGAAAAAGAATACAGTTGACCCAAACTTTATCATAGAAAAGTATGGTGCTGATACTGCTCGCTTGTTTGTGTTGTCCGACACTCCTCCGGAGAAAGATATGGAATGGTCCGATGATGGCGTGGAAGGTTGTTCTCGTTATGTAAATAAATTGTGGCGTATGGTCATGCAGCTAAGACCTGTAAATATACACTATGATAATGAAAATGTTATGGGTGGACTTCTAGAGTACAGAAAAAAAATTCATAAACTCTTACACGGACTTACAGATGACTTGGAAAACTGCAGATTAAACTGTGTAGTGGCAAAATTTCGTGAGATGACGAATTTAATAGCTGAAATAGACGTAAAAACTGGAAAATCTCTTATTGATGAAGGTATATGTATATTAATCAGAGTAATCGAACCATTCATACCACATCTAGCTGAAAGCCTATGGCAAGAAATAGGAGGTCAACCTTGGCCAAAAGCTGATGAATCATTATTAGTTGACGATACGGTAACTATAGCAGTGCAAATCAATGGAAAATTACGTACAACAATCAAGGTGGCAATTAACTTACCTCAAGAAGAATTGAAGAAAATAGCGATAGACTCTGTGTCCAGTAAGATCGATCAAAGCAAAGTTCGCACTGTATATGCTGTACCAAATAAGATAGTAAATATAGTTATATAAAAGACCTGAGTAGTACGTTTTATATAATCTGATTTTATGGCTATACTTTTTTTGACATGTAGTTATATCTTTTTTAATATAAAGGATATATACTTATGCATTATATATTTTTTTGTATGAGGAGTTATATGAAAATAAAGAGATTGTGCGTTTTGGCTGTGTTGCTTACTTCATCTCTAGCAGGTGCAGCTAGTAATAGTGCAAGTAAGTCAGAAGATAAGTATAGCCTTTCTTATAATAGTCCGAATGCGATAAGATATGTGTTTATGGCTATAGCAGGCCAGTAGCATATTACGGTCTGTTCGGATTATTGTAAAAAGAGCTATACTATGCAGGTTTAAACTTTGGTGCTGGTTGGGGTGGTGGCTTTAAAATGAAACCTGGTGTTGTTCTTGGTTACCATTATGACCAAAACTCTAAATTTGAACTTGAGGTTCTCAGTAATATTAAGTCATTAAAGAGCATAGGAGCTAGCTTATTGGCAAACTACCGCTTCTATCCTGACCTTGATATTGATCCCGTTAAACTATATGTCAGCGGAGGTTTAGGAGGATATCTCCAAATAACACCTTTTGGCTTTGGTGTTAGTGATACAGTTGATGGTGATGGCAATAGTTCACAAGAAGAAAAAGAAAAGGAAGAAGAAACACAAGGTGCTCCAGAATCAGGTGGTGAAGCTGCTGGTTCATCTGTAGTAGATAAAATACTGAGTTCTATTTCCTATAAACTAAAGTTAGGTGTTGATTATGAAATTACTCCGCAGATAATTGGTGCAGTTGGTATGACCATGGGTGGGCAACTAAGTGGTATAAAAGCAAAACAAATACCAGATGCAACTCTAGAGATAGGGGTACGTTATAATTTTTAATGCTGCTACTTAGTTCATAAAGGTAGAGACGATGTTGAGGATGAAATAAACAGCATTAAAAAAAATCCGAAAACGTATTTTCGAATATGGTTTTGAACGCTAGCTATAGATTAGAAAAATAACAAGAAAAAGGGTAAACATACTGTAATTGCTGTTGAATGATGGAGTCCATTATTTTAGCACGAAGTAACGAATTCAGTAGAATAAGTTCTTCAAAAATAATTTAAACTTTTATTAGTAGGAGCAGTCTCATGGAATATTATAGCGATCTCACTAAAAGAAACTTTTATAAGTATCGTTGATGAGAAAGGAAAAATTGTTAAGGAAGAAGTTGTTGCAAGAGAAAGTAAGGCAATAGCTGAATTTTTTCTTGGTCAAGGCGAAAATGACCTTACCCAGAAAAAGTGGAGAGAAAGTGTGGAATGTTTTTTACAAAAAGAATGATGCATCAAATTGTTCTGGAATGCAATAGTTATAGCCTTTCTTATAATAGTCCGAATGCGATAAGATATGTGTTTATGGCTATAGCAGGCCAGTAGCATATTACGGTCTGTTCGGATTATTGTAAAAAGAGCTATAATAGTGACGTTGTTTGTTATAAAAAATTTCTATATATTCAAATATAGCAGTTTTGATATGCTGTTTAGAGTGCCGAGAGGTGTCTATTGGTAACTCCCTTTTTAGAGAACTGAAGAAGCTTTCTACAACAGAATTGTCGTAACAACAGCCTTTATTACTCATCTATATTCTTTACAGCTAAGAGATATTGATACCCTTGCGCAGTATATTGTAAACCTTGGTCACTGTGCAGCAGTAGATTTTTAACAGGTTTACGCCTATTAATGGCCATTAATAAAGAGTTCATAACCAATTGTTTATTTATTGCACTACTCATTAACTACCATACGTGAGAATTATTGCTGCCAAATATAGCCATCCCTCCTTGGTTTTGATGTAAGTAATCCCATACTTTATTTGGTTGATCAACAATAAAGTTTTGATCTAGTATATTGGGAGCTACAGCTCTATTATCTGTTTGTTGTTTTTTAATTTTAAACTTTCTTCTCAGTATAGCCCTGATGTCATTTTTCTGCATAATACTTTGCACCGTTTTCAAATTGCAACTTTTACCCAAAGCCTTCAATTCAGCATGAATTTTAGGAGCTCCATATCTACATTTAGAAACTTGATATATTTTTTGAATAGCTTCGAGTAGCTCTTTATTTGCTGATTCTCTACTGCTTATTTTTCTTGTGGTCCACTTATAGTAGCCACTAGCAGAAAATCCTACATAATTCCTGTACTTTATAGCAGTTACTATATAAAAAAATATTTTACTCTTTTTGACTGGCCAGGGCTTTTTTTTAAATGTCTCTTTCCCTTGTTACTCTTGCTTTGTAAATCAAACCTCTCTTTGTCGTAAGGAGCCATGTTACCTCTACCTGGAAATGCATTTGCCGCTGACTTTTTTTCGTTGTGTTTCTTTATCCATTTTCCTAATAAACCACCCTTTATTCCTAAATCTCTTGCTATTTTTGTAATTGTTTGACCTGCCTTTCTTTGTTCATTTGCCAGTTTAACAGCTTCCAATTTGAATTCTGCCGTATATTCTCTTACCATTTCTAATCCTCCAAAATTTTATTTTACCCAAAAAAACTCTTTTCTTTCTCTCCACTTTTTCTGGGTAAGGTCAAACAATGACTATGCAAAAAACCTAATAACATGTATAATCTATAAATAATTTCTGAGGTAGATTGTGAAACTAGGTGTTAATATCGATCACGTTGCAACCCTCCGCAACGCACGCGGAACTTCTTGTCCAGATCCATTGAAAGCAGCAGAAATAGCCATTGACGCTGGAGCAGACTTTATTACTGTACACTTACGAGAAGATAGAAGGCATATTAGAGATGAAGACGTATTTAACCTAAAAAAAAGCATTAGCACTGAGCTAAATCTTGAAATTGCAGCCACGGAAGAAATGCTTGAAATAGCAAAAAAGGTAAAACCCTATTCGATTAGTATAGTACCAGAAAAAAGAGAAGAATTAACAACCGAAGGTGGCCTGGATATCGTGAATATGCACAGTAAACTTTCTAGTATAATAGAGGAAATGCATAGCTCTAGCATAAAAGTCTCACTGTTTATCGATCCAAATATTGATCAACTAAAATATCTTGAAAAGCTAGGGACAAAACCTGACATAATAGAAATTCACACAGGGGATTACTGTGATAATCCATCAGAAAAAAAGTTACAGTTAATTACTAATGCTGCAGAGTACGTCAATAAATTAGGAATAGAATGCCACGCAGGACATGGCATAACTTATAAACACGCTAATAAGATGACAAGAATACCTCACATCTCAGCTCTTAACATAGGCCACTATTTAATTAGCGAAGCTGTATTTTACGGCTTACACAGCGTAGTAAAAACAATGAAAATGACAATGTCTAACTAACTGCTGCTTTTTCCTTCTCATTTAAAATACTTAAAAGAGTTTGGCTTGCTTTAAATTTTACCCTTGTCTTTTTAGGAACAGTCATGATCTGACCACTTTGGGGGTTACGACATTGTTTTTCCTGACTGATAGTAGTAGAAAATGTTCCTATTCCATGCAAACGTATTTCACCTTTCCCATGCAGCTCATTCTTTATTATTTTAATAAACGCATCATGAATCTTGCTCAAATCAGATTTTGTTATATCTATATTCTGACTAGAACAATCTTCCTTTAATTGTTTTATTATATCTTCTTTACTCATAAATTACCTTAATATTGAAAAAATCACATAAATAGCATATTATGTTGACACCGATAGTCAACTAAATTCATCACAAAAATAGAGGATATCATACATTTTTGCAAATATTTGTATAATACTTACAAAAAAACACCCCTATAAAATAACTATCTCTTAGAAAATTGACACTTTTTCCGAGCTTTATGTTGACCATATTTCTTACGTTCAACAACACGTGAATCTCTAGTTAAGAACTCACCATTACGTAGTATAGAATGCAAATCTTGGCTTACACTACTTAAAGCTCTGCTTATTCCATGAGCTAGAGCACCTGCTTGACCAGATAGCCCTCCACCTTTTACAGTTGCAAATACATCGTATTTATCCAATGTGGAAGTTGCAACAAATGGCATTTTTACTATTTGGCACACTGACTCTCTTTTAAAATAAGAAATTAGATCGCCTTTTTTGTTAACACTAAATTTTCCACTCCCCGGCTTTATCCATACTCTTGCTACAGATTCTTTTCTTCGTCCTGTAGCATATAAACGACCAAGCGAATCAACTGCTGATTTAATTGTCTTTTCTGACCAATCATTGTTATTTATTGTAGAACTCTTCATTTTTACTCCATTACTTTTTATTTTTACGATTCAAAGAGGCAAAATCTATCTTTTCAGGTTGCTGTCCTTGATGCTTATGCTCTGAACCAGAATAAACATACAAATTTTCAAAGCGTCTACGTGCCATAGGCCCATCATCAAGCATCCTTTTCACTGCCATTTCTATTACACGCTCAGGAAATTTGCCATTTAAAATATTATCTGGAGTAGTTTTCTTCAAACCACCAGAATAACCTGTATGCTTATAGTAAATTTTATCTTTAAGCTTCTTTCCGGTGAAATGCACCTTTTCTGTGTTGATAATAATTACATTATCGCCACAATCCATATGAGGTGTATACTCAGGTTTATGCTTTCCACGTAATAGTGTCGCTACAAATGCTGCAAGCCTCCCTACCACTAATCCTTCTGCATCTATGACAAACCACTTTTTATTGATTTGTTTCTCCTTTAAGAAAAAAGTCTTCATTATTTGATCCAACAATAGTAAGCTATGATATACTTAATTTCTCAATAGTGTCAACAATATTAGTTATTGATTATTAAAGTAATTTATGTTAGTAATTGAGCTGCGCAACCAATATGCATAGGAATTAGAATGTTTCGATTGATTATCACACTTGCGATCATTTTTAATACTATAAGTTGCTATGCAACCGATGTGGGAGAAGTGATAAGCAAAGCCATCAAAAATAGCTCAAAAATAAAGTCTCAATTTTACCAATATAAAAGCGCAGAAAAACACTATAAATCTTCTGGGTTAGCTGGATTTTTACCTGACATTAATTTGCAATACAATTTCGATAGTAACTTTAATCTTGATACATCTGAAAAAAAACTTACATTGCGCCAGAAATTAATCGATGGCGGTGGTACCTTTGCCACATTCAGTCGATCAAGCCATCTTCTCAAAGCAGAAAAGATGCGATTTCAGCAATTAAAACAAGAGCTTGCACTTAATGCTGTGAAAGCATATGTTAATGTTTTACAAAAGACAGAAATATTAAAGCTCAGAGAACATAAAGAACGCGTTTCTTTGGAACATTTGTCAGCTATGAAAAAACGCTTTTCCCTTGGAGAGGTAACCAATGCTGAAGTTTTGTTAGCAAAAGCAAAATTTTCGTCTTCTATATCCGAAAGAGTTGATGCTGAAGGTAAATTAAAGTTGGTAAATATTGCTTATTATCATTTGATTGGCGAAGATGCTGATGACCTTTCTGAAGCTAATGATAAACTACCTTCTGTTCCAGAGCTAAATGAATGTTTACAGTTAGCAAAAACCAATAATTTATCTCTAAAAGCAGCAGTTTATCAAAAAAGAGCAGCCGGAATGGAAGTGATTGCTGAAAGCTCTAAGTGGCTTCCTTCTTTAAATCTAAGTGCAAGCAAAAATTTTGGGGAGGATGGTATGAAGGTAGACAAACTATTAGACAATGTTCATGTAGTTTTTACTCTTGATGTTCCAATCTTTAAGAGAGGAGTTAATGCTTTTGGTGTCAGTAAAGCTAAAATGGATGCAAAAAAATCTACCTACGATTATTATGAAACGGTAAAAAATATAGAACAAGCAGTTGTAAATGCTTGGAATAATGTGTTGACAGCAAAGGCCATTATCAAAGCAAGTCAAGAAGCGGAAAAAGCAGCAGCTCTAGCATTGGAAGGAGTTGAGCAAGAAGTAAACTTAAATTTAAAGAGTACATCTGACCTTTTGTACACTGAAGATGCATTATTTAAAGCACGTTCAGACTTAGTTGAAGCAAAAAGCAATTATGTGATTAGTGTTTACAACTTGCTTTTTATGATAAATAGTATAAACCTCTAAATTTAATGGTATTAGCACTATGCATGATGAACAAGGTAATCAATCTGTAAAAGATATCCTAGAAGATATAAAAAAAGCTATATCGGGTAAAAACGCGAGTAACGATAAAGCAGAAATAAAGGATGAAAATGATGATGTGCTATACCTTGAGGAAGAGTATCCAGAAGAAATAGAAGAAGATGGCAAAAAAGAAAATAATGAAAAAGAGGACATTGATAATGATGACCAAAGTGAGGAAATGGCTTGCAACAATAACCAATTTAATGGCCATAGCTACAATTCAGAAGAAAAAAAAGATATTTATTTGTACGATAATATCCAAATGAGTAATAACAAAGCGATTAATAGCGGCTTACAAGCGCAAAATAACGATCATCTAATTTTAAAAGAGAATATGGAAGAGATCAAAGCGTTGCTTGGAAAAATGCAAAACGAATTACAGCATAAACAACAAAAAAAAGCGAACCTTACTGTTGAAGAATTAGTTACATCTCTTTTAAAACCTCAGCTCTCAGAATGGCTGAATAAATATCTACATGCACTGGTAAAAGAAGTAGTTGAAAAAGAGCTTAAAGATATAATCAATAATAAGTAGGGTATTAGCAATAAAAACTAGAGTAAAGACAGCTAGAGGCAGAAAACTATCTTCAACAAGGTGGCTACATCGTCATTTGAATGATCAGTAT
The DNA here is from genome assembly GCF_964026985.1 of Wolbachia endosymbiont (group A) of Ischnus inquisitorius. Lineage (NCBI taxonomy): Bacteria > Pseudomonadati > Pseudomonadota > Alphaproteobacteria > Rickettsiales > Anaplasmataceae > Wolbachia > Wolbachia endosymbiont (group A) of Ischnus inquisitorius. Next base: position 387,636 of record NZ_OZ034715.1, read on the forward strand.
GTGCAAAAAACTAGCAAGGATGGTTATAGGTCACGCTCAGCATATAAGCTGGTAGAAATAGATAACAAATTTAAATTATTCCAAGAAGGGCAAAAAATTATTGATCTTGGTGCTTCTCCTGGTGGATGGTCACAAGTTGCATCTCAGAAAGGTGCAAATGTGGTTGCTCTTGACATAAAACCAATGAACGCAATTAATGGAGTAGAGTTTATACAATGTGATATTATCAATGAGTTTGAAATTTTAAGAGAAAAATTCAAGGATCAAAAATTTGATGTAATTTTATCTGACATGGCGCCCGAATCTTGTGGTTTAAAATCGTTGGATCATATCAGAATTATGCTTTTATGCGAAGCAGCGCTCAATTTTGCAAAGCATTTCTTGAGTCATGGTGGCACGTTTGTAGTAAAAATTTTCCAAGGAGAATCTGACAAAGATTTTTGTAACGAGCTAAAAAAAATGTTTAAAACAGTAAAATACTTTAAACCAAAGTCAAGTAGATCTGAATCTACAGAAATGTATTTGGTAAGTTTAGGCTTTATTGGCAGCAAACCTTCTATATAATATTAATCTAGGTAGTCCGCAGAAACAAAAAACTTGCTTGACAAACCTCGCCAGCCCCCTTATCATGAAACTGAAGCTATTGTATTTGCTTTCGCCAATCTGCAGATTAAAAGGTAAGGATTACTTAATGTATCGGCGTCTTATGTTCAATTTTTTGCAGTATATAGATACTGTATGTCTTTACAAAACTTCATCTACATCTAGATTTTTATCTAAATAAGCTGAACGCGCTTATAAAGCGTTACAAGACATCAAAAAATGCCAATACTCGACAGAGATAGTAAAAGACTAGCTAACTCGGGGATTCTTTGTCTTTTTTTCTGCTTAGTAAATTTCTTAAACATTTGCAGTGTAGGTTAGTTGCAATTAAAAGCAGCTAAATCTTGCTTGTCAAGCGTTTAAAACATAAAAAACGCCAATATTTTAAAGCAGATAATAACCCCAGGGCTTCTTTTGCCTTTTTTTTTATTTGGTAAATTTCTTAAATATTTATAGCTAAACGACAATCGTCATCCCAGCGGGATCTGGAGATACCGCGGCGGTATGACGGTTCACGACGGCATGACGATAAGGTTTATATCTTGTCATCCCAGTGCTTGACACTGGGATCCAGGAATTTTATTAAGTTGGTGAGCATAAAAATAGCTGTTTTACGTTAAAATACAATGTTTTGATGATTATGGAAAGGCTGGATTCCAGTGTCAAGCACTGGAATGACACCATAGGGGCACTGCCATCATAAAGGAACCAGTGTCGGCTACTCGGATGACATCATAGGGGCGCTGGGATGACACCCTGACAATCGTCATCCCGCTACTTGTTAGCGGGATCTGGAGATACCGTAACGGTATGATGAGGGAGAACAGTTAGCGGATGAGATACCGCGAATGAATCGTGGTATGACGGTTCGCGGTGGCATGATGTAGGACTGCTGTGACACCATTATAGAATGAACCAGTGTCAGCTACTTGCATAGAAAATGTTTATGACTAATTTTTAGATCAAACATGGAATTTCGACAAACTTAACTTTTTTGTGAGATAGTTCAGCAATAATAAATAAATTGAGAGGAAAGGTTACGGCAATGGAAAAGAAAAAGTTTTTTGAAATAATAAATGAGGTAAGCAAGAGTGAAGGTTTAAATGAGAATAATTTACTTGAAAGAATAGGGAATAAGCTAAAAGATGCAGACTCAATAGTATATAGCACTTATAACAATTTGAAGATAGGTAAGATGTTCAGTATATTAGATTCAGACAAAATTGTAAATTATATGTTGGTACATCTTGCTGTGGAATGTAACAGTGTACCAATAGTAAAACTCCTACTAGCAAAGGAAGCAAAAGTTAATGAACCAATATATGAACTTGATGAAGCTAAGTCTAAGCTAACTGCTTTGCACATTGCTGCTTTGCATGGTCATCAAGAGATAGTTCAGCTTTTATTGAATAATGACGCAAATCCTTTACTAAAAGATAGTCAAGGCCGAACTCCAAGGGATATTGTCGGCGATGTAGAAGGTAAAAAGGCTATAATAAAAATGTTAGAGGAAGGAGAACAACGTTATGCTGAGACAAGAGCTACGAGAAGACAACCTTATAGACAAGGCACTTTACTGCAGCCTAATAATAAAACTCCAGGAAATTTAGCTTTGAACGGAAATAACGTAACTGCTGCAGTACAAGCATGGGGTGCAAAACATCAGGAAGAGAATAGTAGAATTACACCAAACAACAAAAAAGTCTATGTACAAGATGAGGATGAACAGACTTCTTCAAACTCAATCGTTAATGAAAACAATACAGACAAAGTAGATGATACATTAGAAAAAGAACAGGCTATAAGAGAAAGAGATGCTATGGCGCAAAAGTTGCAAGAGGCAGAACAAAGACTTGCCAATAATCAGAAGCGCATAGAACATAATGACTTGCACAGTCAACATCCAGAGCAGTATACTACATATAATGGGGAACAGACCTTTTTAAATAAAAGTAATAGTGGCGATAGTGGAATATATTTTGATGCAGATGAATCTGAAGCTTTAGGCCAATCTATATTAGAAAATGGAGAAGATATTAATGCACAAGATAAAGATGGCGTGACCCATTTACATTTGGCTGTTGCAGATAACAATAAAGAATCAGTGGAACTTTTGGTAAAATGTGGAGCAAAAGTTGATGTACAGGATAAAGATGGACTGACCCCTTTACATTATGCTGCTGCATATGGTTGTGTAGAGATTGCAGAATATCTAGTAGAAGGTGGAGCAAATGTTAATGCACAAGATAAAGTTGAGCATACTCCCTTATATTATGCTCTTGCAAATGACAATAAAAAATTAGCAAAGCTTTTGATAAAGCATGGAGCAGATCGCTCATTGATAAAGGATGAAGACCTAATAGATAGACTAAACAGTATGTGTGATCAGCCATCTGAGGTTGTACCTAGTACCTTTTCTCATTCCAAAACACACAACGCAACGGAAACTCCAGAAAAAGCAGAAAAGGTTGAAAAACGTAAAGCTAAGTTAAAAGAATTACGTACTCAGCTAAAGGATGAGCAGAAAAAGAATGAATTGCTAAAACAAAAAATACAAGATCTAGAAAGTAAAAACACAACGCTTAATAGTGAATTAGAAAAAACAAAAACTAAAACAGACGAAGTACCATTAGAAAAAGCGCAAAAGGAACTAACAGAATTGAAAAGTTATATCACTGGACATGGAGCTAGGCTGGACACACTGGAGAAACTCAATGAAGAGAATGAATCACTAAGACAAGAAATAAAAAATCTAAAAAATGAAAACACAACACTTAAGGGTGAATTAGAAAAAACTAAAAAAAACGAAGTACCATTAGAAAAAGCGCAAAAGGAACTAACAGAATTGAGAAGTTATATCACTGGACACGAGACTAAATTGGAAGCACTGGAGAAACTCAATGAAGAGAATGAATCACTAGAACAAAAAATACAAGATCTAGAAAGTAAAAATACAACACTTAATAGCGAATTAGAAGAAAACGAAAATAAGCATTCTAAAACAAAAGTGTTGTTAGAAAAAGCGCAAAAGGAACTAGCAGAATCAAAAAGTTGCATAGTTGGGCATGAGACTAAGTTGAAAGAATTCGATAAAGAGAATGAATCACTAACACAAAAAATAAGAAGTCTGGAGAATGAAAACACACCACTTGATGGTGAACTGGGCAAAACTAAAACAAATGAAGTGTCACTAGAAAAAGTAGGAAAAAGACAATTTTCCCCAAAAGTTGCCTATGCGAGCCTTGCAGCTATGTTAGCAGTAGGTGCTGCTCTTAGTATTGCTTCCGGATTGTCTGCTCTATTAATAGTTGCAGCTTCTGTGGTATCTCCACTGATAGCTGGTGGCATTACATACACAATATCAAAACCCATCGCTGAACCAAAACCTACCACTGAATTGAAAGAAGTGAATATTCAAGATTCAGCACAACGGTGTTTGTAAAATTTAATTTGTACACTTGCTATAGATTCCAGTGCGTGACGCTGGAATGTAGTAAAAAGTATTTGTAAGTTACACAGTAGTGTGAATTTTTTACTTCGGTAGTTTTTCATTGTCATTATAATCATAATAATAGTTGAGTTTAATTGATATGAAAACTTTTACGAAAAATTTTAAAAATAACGAAAAAAAGCTAGAGGAGTTTAATAAGGAAATTGAAGATATAACAACTATAGCTCAAGATAAATTTGCACATGAACTTGAAAATATCGCATATGACAGTGTGCAAAAATTTCGCAGTCTGCTTGCTAAAGAGTTAAACTCCACCTTCAATAATATTCATTCTCAAAATGTCAATCTACTAAAATCCAGCCTAGTTGAATATGCTATAAGTTCAAATTTTATCAACAAAAAAGGAGAAACAGCTTTAATACGTTCTCTTCTTAATATATTCATACGATAAAGCACTCAGAGTTGTTGCTGCGCCAATTTAACTTAATGTTGCATGCAAGCTGCATAGCTAAAGTAAGTAAGATTTGCCCCACGCTGTCACGAGGTAAACCTTACTTATTCTAGCTATATCAAAAAGGAGGGTTATTATGTCAATAAGATCTACTTCACCAAGAATATCTGTGCAACGTAAATCTAAGCCTGAATCTTTTCCAGTTACTTTAGAAGAGGTTAAATCTTTTTTACGCATTGAGAACGACCAGGATGATAAGTTGATTTCAGATCTAATTTTTATGGCAACTGATTACGCTGAATGGCATATGGAAAAGTCACTGGTGAAACAAACATGGCAAGTTTCATATGAAGATTATGTACCTCGTAGGATCTATTTAAGCTATGGCCCTGTGAGTAAGATAGTATTGGCTACTGCAATGATGTCTAAAAATCAAGAGAAGAGTACACTTAAGTATTATTTTAGTGATGTAGGGGGCTACGTTGAGTTTTTCAATTGTTTGAATGCAATAAGAGTTGATGTTGTATACGAAGCTGGTTATGACAATGTTCCTGAGCAGATAAAACTAGGTATTATGCGGCATGTTTCTGCTCTTTACAAAAATCGTGAATCGGAGGTAAGTAGCCATTTATCTGAAGTGAAGAAGGTATATTCTCCATTTCGCGAACCAAAGGTTGTTTTGTAGCTCTTTCTGGTCATTCAAACTGGGCTACTACGTCATACCGTTACGGATAGATCCCGCTAACAAGCAGCGGGATGACGAGGTATAAACCTTATCGTCATACCGCCGCGGTATCTCAGCCGCTAACACGTAGCGGAATGACAGCAGTCCTACGTCATACCGTCACGGATAGATCCCGCTAACAAGCAGCGGGATGACGAGGTATAAACCTTATCGTCATACCGCGATTCATTCGCGGTATCTCTTAACATAGATCCCGCTAACAAGCAGCGGGATGACGAGTTTCTATATATCTTTCGAGGGTTGATTATGAAAAAAATTCAAGCTATAAACGAGTTGTACAGTAGCATTTACGAAGCACTAAAAGCAAACTCTGATTTAAGGAAATATGTTACTAACATTTATGACTACTTACCTAAACAGGTCACCATTCCTTACCTGAGATTGCGTGTAGTGAATTATAATAACCTGCATATGCTGTCCAATTTTGCTACAAAGGCAAGATTTTCATGCGACATATATACTTATCATATAGACAGTATGTTTGCCATTATAAGGCATATTAACTTGATACTTAAGAGCATTGAAGGTTTTAATAATGAGGCCATTTTAGAAAGTAATTGTGCTATGGATCAGCACGATGAAATTTTACATTCAACAATTAATTTTGATATTTTAATAAAAGGAGGTGATAATGAGCAAATTACAGCTAAAAATTAAAGATCATGACAATAATTTTATTGTGTTAAATAATATAAGAAACCTAAGGTTTACTTTGCGTAATAACAGAGAAGAGGTGAAAGATATTTCTTCTTTTGGCTGGAGGAAAGTGCTCGATTGTGCTGGAAGCAGACACATTACGATAAAAATTAATGGAATTTTAGACTCTGTATTAGCTGATGAATTATTACGTAATTCTGCTATGCTAAACTCTAATAATGATTATGAAATTAGTTTTAATGCTAAGGAAAAGATAAGGCTTAGGTGTTCAGTTGAATTGTATGAGAGGTATTATGATCCTGTTACTTTTGACAGCTTTACTGTAGTTTTAACTAGTGCTGAAGTTGTAAACGCTTTTCATTAATGTTAATTTAATTTTTTCATATACAATAATAACTGGTGAGAATTTTAACTAAATTAAAAAAAATCATGAATGACGAAAACCTTTTCGAGGAAGACGGTGATAATATTGAAGAAAATAACGATGATAAAAGAGAGAGAAGTTTAGAAAATGAAAATCAGCAAAATCAAGAAGAACAACACAAAGAGGAAGATAAGCAATACATAATACAGTATATTCAAGACTATTTGAAAGTTTTTGAGGATATTCTAAATCAGATCGACGAAGGAATTGATAATTCGGATAGTTACGAAAGGACTATGCAAATAAAGCGAAGCATAGACAGGCTCATAGAGACTTTATATAGTCAGGCTGCGTCCGAAGATATTGATGCAGAATTTGAAACTACCAAACACACTCGCGATAAATCAGAATCTATGAAAAGAGTTAGAGAGAAGAGAAGAAAGCAAGTGATAGAAGAAGTATTAAGTAGCATGTTTGCCCAGCAACAAAAGGAGCTAATGAACGCTAAACACTTAAGTCATGGACATGAAACAGCAAAAGATGGGGATGTCCACGAAGCAAAGGAAAAAGTGAAGTCTTCAATCAGGGGAGTGTTGTTTTCGGTGATTGCTCATAGGATGGATCCAAGAAGGAGGGCAGGGGAAACTGCTGACGGTAACGAAAAGCAAGCTCATATATATGGCAGGGAAGCAGTTGGTGGAGCTTTAGGTGCATTGTTAAAAACGTTTTTAACAGCAGTTATTGCCGTTGTGCGTGAAATTGCTAAGCCACTTCAGAAACCGGAAACATCTTTTGCAAAACAAGTTGAAGAAAGCAGAAACGCAGATTCACAAAAGGGTCGATCTGTGTAGATTTCTCCTTGTAATAATCTTTCGATTCTACTGTCTGTTAATTCAAATTAGGGTTATAAAATTTTAGAAGCCAGCTCTTATATAACCAATTTATAGCAAGAAATTACGATACAAAAATCAGCGTCCGTTAGAAAATATAGCCTTTCTTATAATAGTCCGAATGCGATAAGATATGTGTTTATGGCTATAGCAGGCCAGTAGCATATTACGGTCTGTTCGGATTATTGTAAAAAGAGCTATAAACATAACACAGGGTGATAGAGTTGCCCCTATCCATAAGCGTCAGTTAAGCTCAAAATTGTAAGCTTAAAATATGGTTGAATAATTATTAATAATAGTATATAATTATTAACGTTTTTCAGGCATTTTTGTTATGGGTGCGCCAAGTAAGCGTTTAGAATACAGTTGGTGAAAATCCAACTTAGGCAAAGTCTAGCCAACAGCCTAGAACAGACCATTATGCTGCGTGAGGTAACGAGCGTAGTAAAGCTAATGGAATGGACAATATAGGGTGCAATGAAAAATGACCTTACCCAGAAAAAGTGGAGAGAAAGTGTGGAATGTTTTTTACAAAAAGAATGATGCATCAAATTGTTCTGGAATGCAATAGTTAATAGTGACGTTGTTTGTTATAAAAAATTTCTATATATTCAAATATAGCAGTTTTGATATGCTGTTTAGAGTGCCGAGAGGTGTCTATTGGTAACTCCCTTTTTAGAGAACTGAAGAAGCTTTCTACAACAGAATTGTCGTAACAACAGCCTTTATTACTCATCTATATTCTTTACAGCTAAGAGATATTGATACCCTTGCGCAGTATAGCATTTCTCATAATAGTCCGAATAGGTCATAGGAAGGCAGAATCAACAGCACGACGAAAGGATTCGAATAGAGGAATGTTTTTCCTGGCTCTGTTTTTTATAGCAAACCAATGATGCTCAATTTTGTTAAAATCTGGAGAATAAGGCGGCAGATACAAAATTTCTGCACCGACTCCTTTAGCGAGCTTGATAAGCTTATCAGACTTATGAAAAGTAGCATTATCAAGAATGACAGTTTGTCCAGGTTCTAAGATCGGTGCCAAAAATTGCTCAAACCATCCATTAAAAATATCCATATTACAGTGGCCTTCAAATGTTAATGGAGCAACTATCTTTCTTCTACTTAAGGCTGCAACCATGCTGATTCGTTGAGTTTTTTTTCCAGATTTTAGGGCATAAAATCGCTGTCCTTTCTGGCAATACCCATATGGATAGTCCTCCGTGTTATCAATCCCAGACTCATCTATATACACTAAGTTTTCTGGTTCTTTTGTTGCTATAATTTTTAAGAATTCAGCACGTTTTTCTTCGTTCCTTTCCTTGTATCCATATGTCTTTTTTTGCGCGTAAATCCAATTTTTCTGAGAGCTCGGTGGATCGTTTGGATACTAACGTTGCCCCAAAGTTTAGCCATTTCCGACAGAGTTTTTCTACCGTGTTTTTTAGCAAATTCGATAAACTTATTCCAGTCGATAATTTTCTGATTGTAACCTCCATTACCGAGTTTTTTTGACTGAAAGTCGCCTGTTTCTTTTTTTCTTTGCTGCCACTCCCACAAAGTAGTTCGTCCAATTTTAAATCTTGCTGCCACTGCTTCTCTGCTTTCCCCTTCGTCTAGTGCTTCCATTGCTTTTTTTCTTAAATCATAACTATATGCTGCCGGCATCCAACCTCCTTATCGCCATCTATCCTTAATCTTATCATATCCGGACTTCTGTGGAAAGAGCTATAAGAGGTTGTCCGGAAACAAGTAAAAGGCTATAATATCTGAAATTTTAGTACGGGGTAAAGATGAGAAAAAAGTATCCAACAGATCTAAGCGAAAGGGAATGGGCAAGAATAGAAAAACACTTCAGAGTATCATACAAGAAAGGAGGAAGGCCGCAAAAGTATAGCAAAAAAGAAATATTAGAAGCAATTTTCTATGTATTGCGTACAGGGTGTCAATGGCGGTATTTACCAAATGATTTTCCGCTATGGAAGACTGTGTATGAGCAGTTCAGGCAATGGAAGAAGCAGGGAATTTTTGAGAAAATGAATTATGAAATTACAAAATATAGTAGAAGAAAAATAGGAAGGAATGAGCAGCCGAGTGCCTGTATAGTAGATAGTCAATCTGTAAAGACTACAGAAAAGGGGGGATCAAAGGCTATGATGGAAGTAAAAAAGTAAAGGGTAGAAAAAGGCATATAATTACAGACACTCAGGGTTTTATACTAGGTTGTTACGTAGGCGCTGCTAACGAAAATGATAGAGATGGTATTAAAATAGCATTAAACAATATGAGAACAAAATATACTAAAGTTAAAAAAATGTGGGCTGACATGGGATACCAAGGAAGAAATTTAAAGAATCACATAAAGGAAGAATATGACATAGATATTGAAATTGTTAAAAGGCCTCCATGTAGATTTTGGGTGCACAAAGATACGCCACCTGAGCTACTACCAACAAGAGAACAAGGGTTTAAAGTACAGCCAAGAAGATGGGTTGTAGAAAGGACTTTTGCTTGGGTTAATAGGAATAGAAGGCTATCGAAGGAGTATGATTTACTCACAACATCCACTGAGAATTTCATATACCTAGCTATGAGTAGGGTTATGTTAAAGAGGGAATATGCTTGAATTTACTAGTTTCCGGACAACCTCTAACTTCGGGTAATTGCTCTGCCGCCAACGTTTGTTCACCTATATTCCAAGCTGCAAGACGAGCACTGCAAATCAATGAAGTACACAAATCAACAAACAAATTGCCAATGGTGCCTGTTGTTCCATTTGGTTCAAACTCGGATACAATTTCCCCAGAGCTGGGTAATCTCATACCAGAACCATCTGCTGCAATAAGTCTATAGCCTCTCCAACTCAGGTTCATCCTGATAGGCTGTTTGGATGCTTAAATTCTTGAAAGCCTGTATGGCAAATCTTATATCTTGCTTTAGAAAAAGCTTGCTTTGAGGGTACATGTCAATGGCTCCATAAGTTCACATTCTATTCCCAAACTTTTTTTAACTAACTTTAAAATCATAGAAAATACTGTCGAAAAAGGAAGTTTTCTTGTTCGTGTAAAACTCAACACAATGGATTTTCTGAAAAGTTTTCGAGTATATTATATTTTTAATTTGTAGAATAAGGTTTTTTCCTTTTTGCATGTTTCACCTAAAAAGGACACATTTTAAACTTCTTTGTTGAAATAAAATAGAAACAAAAGTGCTGTTTCCTGCGGCTTCTGGATAATTTAATGGTAAAAGTTTTAGAGAGAAATTTTATACACTATCGCTGATATTTTTCCTTAAGTTGACGCCATTGTGTGAACGGTTACGGTTTCCCGTCTTCACCATGCTATATAGAAAAAAGTCTGGATTCCAATTTGCATGACAATATGGAGTATCTGCTTCTTTCATCCCAGTGGGATCTTTTATTCCATTTTATCAACAGTTTATTTTGCAGTATCAAACAATTTTAATCCTATAATCCCGAATGTAACTAAAATAAAGCATATTACTTCGAATAAATTAACTGGTTCATCAAATAGGTAAACTCCAAGTATCGAAGCTCCTATAGCGCCCACTCCAGTCCAAATTGCATAGCATACTCCGATAGGTATAGAACGTGTAGCGAGCGAAAGTAAATATGTACTAAGAGCCATGGAGAGTATGCTAATTATTGATGGTACGAGATGAGTAAATCCATAACTATGCTTAAGTGTTATGACCCAGAACACTTCAATTAGTGACGATAAGAGTAAATATATCCAATTCATGCATAAATTTTTAGGTTTAAATAGAGAGCTTTAGCCCTATGCTTCCTATTACAATTAAAACGATACATAAAACTTGAGATAAATTAATATTCTCTGTGAAAGTGGTTGCACCAACTATAGTTATTCCAATTGTGCATATTCCAGAGGAAACTGCATAGCATACCCTAATAGGTAGAAAGCATGCTGCAAGAGATAAAAAGTAAATGCTAATGATCATAATTACCAATGTTGCAATCGAAGGCACAACTTTAGTAAAACTGTTACTAAACTTTAGCGTTACAGCCCACAGTATCTCTAGGATACTAGACAGCAACAAATACAACCAGCACATTTTCGTAACATTTCAATCTTGTATTGTAACAGAAATTGTTAGTTAAAACTACACTAAAGTGCAATAGATCTCTCTTTCGGAATTGCTTTAATATCAAACTTAAAACAACATCCTAAAAAACTTTTCTACGAAATTCAATTCCTGCACGTCATTTGCTGCATAAAGTGGTGTAGTTTGTTGCTCAATACCTGGTATTTCTACAAAAACTTTGCCCACTTCTTGACCTTTTTTAATGGGTGCAGGTATCATATCTTTATATTCAATACGCACCTTAATTTGGTCATGCAATTTGCGGTTGTAAGTTATGGTAACATCGTTTGCAACTGTAATAGGCACTTTTCTATCTTTTCCATAGAGAACATTTACTTCCTCAACTACGCTGTCTTTAACGAATATTTTCTTAGTGTTAAAATGATTTAAGGAGTATTGTATCAATCTTTTTGCTTCTTCTATTCGCTCTTTCTCAGTGTTTAAACCATTTACGACAGCAAAAATTCTCCTATCATTTCGTTTTGCAGATGCTACAATGCCGTAACCACCAGCATTTGTATAACCGGTTTTTAAGCCATCAACCCCAATATCGTGAAAAAGTAGAAGATTTTTATTCTTTTGTACAATTTCATTATATGTCAAATATTGTTCGGAAAATAAATCATAATATTCAGGAAAATCGGTGAAAATCCTTTTTGCCAGCATTACCAAGTCTTTTGCGTTCATAAAATGATCTTCATCTGGCCACCCGCTTGAGTTGACAAAATGACTGTCATTCAGATTCAAATTTTGTGCAACTTCATTCATTTCAGCCACAAAATTCTCTTCTGATCCTGCAATGCCCTCGGCTAGTGTTATGCAGGCATCATTGCCTGAGACTATTGTAATTCCTTCAAGTAATTCCCTCACCGTAACGGATTGACCTTCTTTCAAAAACATAGAAGAGCCTCTCCTTTCCCACGCTTTTCTACTTACTCGAAATTTATCCTCCATGTGTATTATTCCAGCTTTTAGATAATCGAAGGCTATATATAAAGTCATTAGCTTGCTCATTGAAGATGGGGCCATTTTTTCATCAGAATTATGGTCAAAAATGAATGAGTCTGAAGCTAAATCTAAGACTACTGCTTGCTTTGCTTTGGTTCTAAACTGGTATGAGTATGAAGAAAAAGGAAGTATAAAAACTAATAGCAAAATTACCAATCTGCTTAACATATTTATAATTTTAAATTTATAGTGTACTAATTAATAGTATAATTTTACAGGGGCATTTCAATAGATCTCTTGCATAAAAATTCCTTGACAAACCTCGCCAGCCCCCTTATCACGAAACTGAAGCTATTTATTTATCTTCTCTGTACAGATTAAATGACAAAAAAACTCACGTGTCTGGCGTCTCATGTTTAATTTTTTGCACTATGTGCACCTTATGTCTTTATAAAATTTCTAGGTTTTTACCTAATATAAGCTAAAATGCGCTTATAAAGCATTTAAAACATAAAAAAACGCCAACTTAAAAAATGGATAGTGAATAACTAGCTACCCTAGGGTTTCTTTTGCCTTTTTTTCTGTTTAGTAAATTTCTTAAACATTTATGACTAAAGGTTAGTTGCATTAAAAAGCAGCTAAATCGCGGTTATTAAGCGTTTAGAATAAAAAAACGCCATACTTGAAAGTATAATGTAAGTAATTAGCCAACCACGGGGCTTCTTTTGCCTTTTTTTTCGTTTGGTAAATTTCTTAAATATTTATAGCTAAACGACAACCGTCATCCCGCTACGTGCTAGCGGGATCTATGCCAAGAGATACCGTGAATGAATCGCGGTATGACGGTTCGCGGTGACATGACGATAACCTCGTCATCCCGCTACGTGTTAGCGGGATCTATGTTAAGGTATGGCGGTTAAATAAGGGATCTATGTTAAGAGATACCGCGAATGAATCGCGGTATGACGGTTCGCGGCGGGATTCCAGTGTCTGGGCACTGGGATGACAGGAAAAGGGGCTACTTGGATTACAGCAGATCACCTCTTCACAAAGATTTTATCAGTAATACGCATATCAATAATACTCCAATCGCTGAAAGTAAAATCAGTTGTATTGTGTAAGTGGTTTAAATAGTCCCATGCACTATAAGGGTTATCTTCAGGCAGTTTTACTGTGGAATCGTTATCAAGTATGATATTCCATCTTCTATTCCCTATATAAGCAAAAGAAGAAATGTGGTCACTTAATTGAGTTTTACTCTCTAACACATCTTTAACAAATTCTAGGTTTGATAATGAGTTTTGTCCTGTAATTACAACAAGATCATCTACTAGATAGTCATCTACGATCACTTTACCTTCAAAATCAATTACCGAGGTTTTGTTATTATCTTTCCAGAGAGCAAACGGTTTATGCTCATCTATATTAATGTGTAGAGTATTGGGCAAAATTCTGTGAACTCTTACGTGTTTTATCCATCTGCTTACGGATTGTATGTTACCGGCAAGTTTTGAAAGTGACATATACAGGATAGGTTGCGTTCTATCTGTCAAACTTAGAATATCCTTTTTGTTTGTAAATTTATTGCCGCTCACGACTACTTCGTCGATTGAAAATCCACTGCTGAGTAATAAACTAGATAGGCAGTCATTATACCAAGTAAAGTAGTAATTAAATCGATTTATTATTTTATCAAGTGAGCTGTAAAGTATTAGCGTAAGAAAAAGTGCTGTGATAATAACCAAGGCACACTTACGCAAAAAACTCCTTTGGCTTCTAGTAATACTGCTCAACATGACTTAAATCCCTAATATTTTTGTGCTGCAAACTATCTTCAATAATAATTTTAACTAATTCATTAAAATTGATTCCTTTTGCCAATTTTGCAATTTCTGGCACTAACGATAACTCAGTAAAGCCAGGATGTGTATTAATCTCAAGCATTTTTAAAGTGTTATTTTTGGGATTATAACGGAAATCTGAGCGGGAAATAGTTTTGCATCCTAAAAATTGATGAACTTTCAGTGCGTGTTCCAAGGTCATTTTATATATATTGTTAGGAATTTCAGCAGGAAATATATGTTCTGCAAATCCATCTGTATACTTTGCTTCATAATCATAGAATTTATTTTTTGGTCGTACTTCTATAGTGCCAATTGCTTCATCCAGCAATACAGCAGTATGTAACTCTATTCCTGGGACATATTCTTCTATGATCATCAAGTCTCTTGAATAGTCTTTTGTCATCCCAGTATTTGACACTGGGATCCATTTTTCTTTTTCCTGGTCACGCGCTGGAATAACACCAAATATGTTTTTTAATTTTAAGTAATCCTTGTTTGAGAAAATTATGTGTACTCCGATACTTGAGCCTTCATTGATTGGTTTTAAGACATACGGATAATCAATTTTAATGTTATTTTTTAGTACATCTTCTCGATTAATTATGTAACCTTTTGGGGTATCAATGTTCAGGAACCAAAATATATGCTTTGACATTGCCTTGTTCATAGCAACAGCAGAAGCCATAACTCCTGAGTGTGTATATTTTATGCCTAAGATTTCCAATAAACCTTGAGTGCAGCCATCTTCACCATAAGGTCCATGCAGAGCGATAAAAGCAAGGCCCGGATTAATTTTTTTAAGCTTTTCAGCAATGTTGCTGTCAACATCTATTTCTATTGCATTATATGAAAGGCTATCAAGTGCCTTCTTTACTGCTTTTCCGCTCATAAGCGACACTTCTCTCTCACAAGAAAACCCACCACTTAAAATTGCTATAGTTGGAACCATAAGCATTCTATGTTTTACTATATAGCATATATAATGGTTACATTAAGCTTATTAAATACCTACTTTGGCTAACTATAAGACCTTCTTACTTTCTTCAAGCACTTTTTTTATCCACTTCAAATAGCGTGCTCGGCAACGGTACTGGCATGTTTGCTGTACCTTTATACTGTTCACAGACAAGCTTTTCTAAATCCTCAGCAGATTGTTCTTTTGCTTCTTCTTTTTTCACTACTCCACTAGTTACTAAATCAATTAAGGCTGTATTGTGTATTATCATTCGATTATTTAGCTCAAATATCTTTTTTGTATCAAGTGAAGAGTTTTTAATTAAGGCAGATAGTGCATGCATATATTTGTCTATATCAGAAAGACTTTTGCTTGTATCATAGTTGCTAACTAACATATATTCTTTCAAACGCTCAATTTCTTCTGGAGTAAACTTGTAAACTTCATCAAGTTTCCTTATTAAAGATATAGTAAGTATTCTACCTAGAACTCTCAATTCTCTAATAAATTGTATTCCTTCTCCTTCAGGATAAGACATTTCTTCTTTTTTATATTTCTTAAATCATTCTTGATCATAAGACTTTCTGAAATCTGACATCATTGCTAATGCTAACTCTTGTGAACCTAGCTTAAAAACTTCGTTGAAGCTGTTTGCGTTGGCATCTTGTGCACCGCCTGCAGTAATTCCACAACTATAAGAAATCTTTTCAGATAAGCTATGATACTCTTTTATCATCTCTTTCAGCAATATTTTAATATCATCTTCGGTTAACTCTACTGTTGATAATAGATCACATGTTTTTTCAAGATCACCATTCACTTGAAAAAGTAACCCTTCAATCTTTTTAATGGTTTCTCTTTTATTTATACTCACAACTTACCCCCAAGATTTGATGCTAATAGCTAATTTTATAATCAAATATTTCAAAAGTCAATAAGCCTTTTTCCTTAATCCTTAAGTTAATCGATACTAATTTATCAGCATAACAACTTAGATAACGCAACTATTTTCAGCAACCAAAAACAACAACCCTGAAATACAAAAAGTTTCTTTTCCTTCAGTAGCATTATTCTAAATTTTCATCAAAATAAGTTGTTTTATCCTTTTTTTCCTTATACTCTTCTGCAGTATAGAGAGGTTGTTTTTTAGCTGTGATATTTGGCCATTTTTGTGAGTATTCTACGTTTATGTTGTAAAATGACTTGAAAGTTTTTTGTTCGCTGCTCAGCAACTCTTCATCTAGTTCTAAAATATCTTTTATGGAATCATCAGTTACAATTGCATCCACCGGACACTCAGGTATGCACACTCCGCAGTCAATACATTCATCTGGGTTAATCACGAGCATGTTTTTACCTTCATAGAAGCAGTCAACGGGACATACTTCCACACAGTCCGTATATTTACATTTTATGCATTTATCTGTAACAAAATGCGTCATAAAACACTGTATATTTGTATTATCTTGGGTACACTAAATTGATAAGAAATTCAAGTCTTTTATGAAGATAAATAAATTGAACAACAAAGAATTAGAAGTATGGTTAAGCTTGGCTAGAACTATAGGACCAATAAAGTTTTTTAGTATACTAAGAACACATGGATCGCTAGATGAGGTGTTGAAATATCTCAATAGGGTGGCTAATAATAAGGTGTATGGCATTCAAGATGCACGAGAAGAAATCAATAATGCAGAAAGAATTGGAGCTAAAATTATACCCGCATGTGACCCAGATTACCCTGATCTTTTAAGAAATATCTCTAGTTGTCCTCCTGTAATAACTGCGCTTGGTGATATATCATTATTAAGCCGTGAGATAATTGCAATAATCGGTGGGCGTAACTCTTCAATAAATGGAAGAAATTTTGCCAATAAGTTGGCACTTGATTTAAGCGAAGCTGGTTTTATTATCGTTTCTGGACTTGCAAGAGGAATTGATACTGCAGCAAACAGTGTAATATACAAAGATCATCCCACTATTGCTGTTACAGCAAGCGGGATTGATGTGGTGTACCCAAAAGAGAATTTTGATCTATACAAAAAAATCACCGAGAATGGCGGATTAATAGTTACTGAGCTTCCATTTGCTACTAAACCAAAGCCTCAGTATTTTCCTCAAAGGAATCGAATTATATCTGGCCTATCGCTAGGTGTTGCAGTGATTGAAGCATCGAAACGTTCTGGCTCTCTAATAACAGCAGATTTTGCTTTAAATCAAGGGAGAGAGGTGTTTGCAGTTTCTGGTTTCCCTTTAGATTCACGCTGTAGTGGTAGTAATTATTTAATTAAAAACGGTGCTAAGCTTATCGAATCCGCTGATGACATAATAGAGAGTATTAGGTTTAGTTTACCTCCGCAGCAAAAAAACCTATTTGATGTTGAGCACCATTTTGTTAACCAAAAACAAGAAAAATTACAACAGGCAAAATCTGTTATAGTTGATCATATTAACTCTGTACCTGTTGATATAGATGAACTTATATTAGCAAGCGGACTTTCTACCAACATAGCTCTAATGGCTCTTTTAGAACTAGAGTTGGAAAACAAAATAGAGCGTTCACCGGGGAATAAAATATCGTTAATTTTCTAGATTACTTTAGCTATGTCGTTTTACTAGATGTTCGTACAGATATAGCTAAAGTGGCTTAGGTTTACCTACAATTTGAAAAACAACAAATTCGTCATTCCGCTACTCGTTAGCGGAATCTATGCTGAGATACCGCGAATGAATCGCGGTATGACGTAGGGAAATCTTTCTTGGGTTAGCTATATATGCTTGACACTGGAATGATGCCATTTGTTATAGGATTCTTAGTTGCTGATTTTAGAATTGATAAGAGAAAACTTTTTTTCAACTTGTTGTATAATTTTATAAAAGTGATCGAAATCTAAGCTTGCACTGCCAATTAAAACTCCTGATAAATTTGAAATATTTAACAAATTTTCTATATTTTCTGAACTAACTGAACCACCATATATAATGTGTTTTTTACCAGTACACAATTTTATTACCTCTATCACCTCAGTAATTGCATCATTATTTGGCACATGACCTGTGCCTATTGCCCATATTGGCTCATATGCTACGGTATATTCACCGTGTGTTGGCAAGCGGTTTTTACATTGATATTCTATTACTTCTTTTGTTTTTTCATTCTTATAATCTTCTGAATTTTCACCTACACAGATAATTGGGTGTAAGCCTGATTCTATTGCTATTTCCGACTTAAGTTTTATTTCACTATCTTTTTCATTAGCCCTTTCAGAGTGCCCAAGTATTACGTAAGTACACCCTAGTTCTTTTAACATTTCTGCGCTAATTTCACCTGTGTAAGAACCGGACTTTTTCTGATGGCAATTCTGTGCTCCTATACTAATATTATTGCTTAGCTCTATACTATCTGGCAATGATGTAAAAGGAGGGCAAATCACTAGCTTAGAGGTAATTTCGTTGCTCTTGTTGTTAAGTTTGCCTATAAAGTCAACAAATGAAGAACGCATTCCATTCATTTTCCAATTTGCTACTATTAAAAAGGACATCAACTTTACTTATATGGGCGAGAGTGCCGGCTGTCGGACTTGAACTGACAACCTACTGATTACAAGTCAGTTGCTCTACCAATTGAGCTAAGCCGGCGTTAAACACATTAATAATATACAATTATCAATGAATTTTCGTCAACTAATTTTTAAAATACTGTATAATGAAAATAATATGAAAAAATTTTTACTGAAGCCAAAAAAGAGTCTAGGGCAAAATTTTATTTTATCGAGTGAGATAACAAAAAAAATCGTCGCTTTAGCTGGTAGTCTGGAAAATTTTAATGTCATTGAAATTGGTCCTGGATATGGTGCATTAACAAGAGAAATATTGGTGCATAATCCAAAGTCTCTACTTTCTATAGAAAAAGATAGAGATTTAGTAAAACACCATGACCAACTGCTAAATGAGCATCAAGGAAAGTATAGAATTATAGAAGCGGATGCACTGCATGTTACAGAAGAAGAGCTGATAGAGCGCCCAGTTAAAGTTATTGCTAACTTGCCTTACAATATCTCGGTAGTGTTATTTTTAAAGTGGTTAAATAATATAAAATTTTTTACGAACTTGACATTAATGTTTCAAAAAGAGGTAGCAGATCGCATTACGGCAAGACCCAATTCTAAAGATTATGGTTCCTTATCAGTGCTAAGCCAGTTGCTATGTGATATAAAAAAGGAATTTGATATTGAACCTAAAGAGTTTTTTCCAAGACCAAAAATACATTCTTCAGTAATTACAGTAAATCCTTTGCCTACCCCAAAGTTTGCAGTAAATTTGGAAACCTTAACAAGATTAACACGTGTCGTTTTTTCTCAAAGAAGAAAGATGCTGAGAAATAGCTTGCAAAATATAACGAACCACGCTGAGACTGTCCTTGAAAACGCTAAATTGAGCGGAAACCAGCGTCCAGAAAACTTAACTATTGAGCAGTTTTGTTTGCTGGCAAATAATGTAGAATTCTTATTTTGCAATAAAATGTATTAGCAACCATATAGCTTTTCTATCTCCTAAAAACAGTTAGAGCTATACAATTAAAGGCTCCTAGCTAATTTTGCCTATTGCAATTTAATTAATTGGCGTATAAGCTTTAAATAAAGCCTATGAAAAAAATGGAAGCTTGTTATTCGTTTGACGATATACTTCTTTTGCCACCCTATTCTAATATATTGCCTTGCGATGCAGATACAAAAACTTATTTAACAAATAGTATAGAACTAAATATCCCTCTCATATCCTCTGCAATGGATACTGTTACTGAATCGGGCTTTGCAATAGCTATTGCCCAACATGGAGGGATAGGTTGCATACATAAGAATTTATCAATAGATGAACAAGTTTTAGAAGTGAGAAGGGTGAAAAAATATGAAAGTTGGATCGTGTATAACCCAATTACGATTTCACCGGATAAAACAGTTGCGGAAGCAATTTCATTAATGAGAGAGCACAATTATTCTGGCATTCCTGTAGTCGATCAACGCAAGTTAGTTGGAATTTTAACTAACCGAGATGTGAGATTTATTGAAGACCAGAACATGAATGTAAAAGTTTCCGAAGTGATGACAAAAGATAAGTTAGTGACAGTGCGGGAGCAGGGAGTGAATAGTGCCTCAGCAATGAAATTGTTGCATGAAAATAGAATAGAAAAGCTTTTGGTCGTAGATGAAAATTCTTGTTGTATAGGTTTAATTACGGTTAAAGACATTGAAAAATACAATAGATACCCAAATTCATGTAAAGACAGTAAAGGGCGTCTCAGAGTTGCCGCTGCAATTGGCACTGGTAAAAAAGATGGTATAGACAGATGTGAAGCTTTGATCGGAGAAGAAGTTGATGTAGTTGTTGTGGATACTGCTCACGGTCATTCCGAAAACGTTATCAATACCATTAGGGAAATAAAAAAGATGTATCCTAATACGCAATTAATTGGCGGAAACATTGCAACAAAGGAGGCTGCTGAAGCGTTGATTGATGCGGGTGTTGATGCAGTGAAGGTTGGAATAGGACCAGGATCAATCTGTACAACCAGAATAGTTACAGGTGTTGGTGTGCCACAATTCTCTGCAATCAAGAATGTTGCAGAGGCGTGTAGAGCAAGAAACGTCAGACTAATTGCTGATGGTGGGGTAAAATACTCAGGAGATGTTGCAAAAGCTATTGCAGCTGGTGCTGACTCTGTGATGATTGGTTCGATTTTTGCTGGCACTGACGAAAGCCCAGGTGAGATTATTATGTATAAGGGCAGAGCATATAAAGGCTATCGAGGAATGGGATCTATTAGTGCAATGAAACGAGGTTCAGCTAGCCGTTATTTTCAAGATAAAGATTCAAAACTCAAATTAGTTCCACAAGGAGTGGAAGGAAGAGTTCCATTCAAAGGTCCAGCTTCAGGAGTAATCCATCAATTGATTGGCGGATTGCAAGCTGCAATGGGGTATACTGGTAATAGGAATATAGAAGAGATGAAAAAAAATTGTAAATTTGTTACTATTACTGCATCAGGATTAAGAGAGAGTCACGCTCATGATATAGTCATTACACAAGAAGCTCCAAATTATGCTTATCAAACGTCCAATTTGTCAACCGATTCGGAGTAGTCCAGAAAAAGTAGAGAGAAAGTTAAGACGTTTTTGGAGTAAAATAAAACGTTTTTTCAAAATATGACAAATAGAAGAGAATATACAGCAGAATTCAAATTAGAAGCTGTTAAGCTGGTTAAAGAAACAGGTCAAGCAAGTACAAAAATAGCAAAAGATCTAGGTATAGATGGCAGTATGTTAAGTAAGAAAATATGATGGAAAAATGTCTGGAGCATACGCATTTCCAGGCAAAGGCTCCTTATAACAAAGAAAGATTTGATCTAAAAAAAGAACTAACAAGAGAAAGAGACATCTTAAAAAAAGCCCTGGGCAAAGAAAAAGAGTAAAGTATTCTTTTATATAGAAATTGCTATAAAACACAGGAACTATGTAGGGTTTTGTACTGGTGGTATTGGTTGCTAAGGAAAAAAGCAGTAAAGAATTAGCAAAAGAAGGGCTTCTAGCAGATATTCAAAAAATAATCAAGCTTCTAAATGCAGATATGGAGCCCCTAAAATTCACGCTGAATTAAAAGCTTTAGGCAAAAATTAAAACAGTACAAAGTGTTATGCAAGAAAATGGCATTAAAGCCAAGTTTAGACGAAGGTTCAAAAATAAAAAACAGCAAATAAGCAACCGAGTTGTGGCTCCGAACACATTGGATCAAAATTTTACTACTGATCAGCCAAATAAAGTTTGGGATTACCTACATAAAAACTAAAGAAGGTTGTTGGCGGCAATAATTGACCTATATTCACGCATGGTGGTTAATGAGTAACATGATAATTAGTTATAGATTCTTTATTGATGGCCGTTGATAAACGCAAACCCGATAAAAATCTGCTGTTACATAGCGATCAAGGGTCACAGTATACCTCTCAAAATTACCAATTTCTATTGAATACAAAAAACATCATTTCCAGCATGAGCCATAAGGGCTGTTGTTACGATAACTCTGTTGCAGAAAAGTTCACTTAAAAGGGAGCTGCTTATTGATACTTCTCGCTCAACAAACCAGAACTGCCATATTTGAATACATAGAAATCTTTTATAACAAATAACGTAGACATTCTACTATTAACTATTGCATTCCTGCACAATTTATTCTCATGATAAAAACGTCTTAACTTTCTCTCTACTTTTTCTGGGTAAGGTCAAATAGAGAATTTTACAAAAATCTATTTTTAACTTACAATCAATTATTACAATTTTAAACCTACAACTTATGTATAACAGACTTATAGTCAAATCTTTTTCAGTATTATGCATCTGTTTATTTGCTTTATACATAACACTGCCAAATTTCTTTGATAATAAGCTTTTTATTTCGAAAAAAAGAATAAACTTAGGCCTTGACCTGAGAGGAGGGGCATCTTTGCTTCTAAACATAGACTTAGACTTCTATTTTAAGGAAAAGCTAGGCATGCTAGCAGGTGAGATAAAAGAGACATTGCTAACAAAAAATATTGAATCTAACGTACAAAATAGCGTTGTAACTTTAAATAATATTGATGATTATAAAAAAGCATCTGTGTTGGTTAATACGATAAATCCAAATTTAGAGCTAAATAGAAAAGATTCTTCAATTCTCATTTCGTATAAACCCCATTATAAAAATTCTTTGATCAGTGAAGTAGTTGCAGAATCAATAAACAATGTCCAGCGCCGTTTGGACAAACTTGGCACAAAGGAAGTCAGCGTTCAAAAACAAGGGCAGAATAAAATATTAGTGCAGGTGCCTGGAGTAGAAGACACCAAGCAGATAAAATCTCTGCTTGGCAAAACTGCTAAGCTAGCTTTTCATTTGGCAAACACTAACATAGCCAAGGTGCAGGATATAGACCATGAAACCACTGTCATGCTCAAGGATTCTTTAGGTAATTCTTATCCAATATTCCGCAAAACTGAAATAGGTGGTGATTCGCTGGTTAACGCATCAGTTAGATTTGGTCACTTAGGTAAACCAACAGTGCATTTTAAATTTGACAGCATAGCGAGTAAAAGATTCGCAAAAATCACTAAAGAAAATGTGGGAAAACCTTTTGCAATTGTTCTGGATAACACAGTCTTAACAGTACCTACAATACGTGAGCCAATTTTAAATGGAGAGGGAGAAATTAGCGGTAATTTCACTGAAAAACAAGCAAGCGAACTTGCAATACTTTTAAAATCTGGAGCACTGCCAGCACCACTTAAAATAATTGAAGAAAAAAACATTGGCCCAAGTCTTGGAGAAGAATCAATAAAGGCAGGGGAAATGGCAGCAACAATCTCTATTATAGCCGTGGCTTTATTTATAATCATCACTTACGGCAAATTAGGTGTATTGGCCTCTGTTGCACTTTTTTCTAATGTAGTTCTTATATTATCAATTCTCACTCTGCTTGAAGCAACTCTAACTTTACCTGGAATTGCCGGTATTGCACTCACTGTCGGTATGGCGGTGGATGCAAATGTTTTAATATTTGAGCGAATTCGTGAGGAAATAAAATCTGGCAAGAGAGTGGAACGTGCTATTGAAGAAGGGTTTAAAAACGCTATAAAGACAATACTGGATTCAAATATCACTACATTAATTGCTGCAGGAATAATGTTCATTATTGGCAGCGGAGCAATTAGAGGCTTTTCTGTCACTTTATCAATAGGAATTTTATGTTCGATGTTTTCTGCAATCACAGTCACAAAACTCCTGATAGAGTTGTGTATGAACCCGAAGGAACTAGCGCTTTGAATTAAGGATTTAGATCTCAGTCAACCACCTTCATTCCCACAACGTTATATCCTGAATCGACGTGCAAAATTTCTCCAGTAGTGCCACTACTTAAATCGCTTAATAAGTATAGCGCTGCCTTGCCAACATCCTCTATTGTAACATTGCGTCTGAGCGGAGAATTATTTCTATTCCATTCTGATATGAAGTGAAAATCGCTTATTCCAGAAGATGCTAAAGTTCTGATTGGACCAGCGGAAATTGCATTTACTCTGATATTTTGTGGCCCGAGATCACATGCTATATATTTTACACTTGCTTCAAGTGCTGCTTTACATAAACCCATAACGTTATAATTTGGCATAACTTTTTCAGCGCCATAATAAGATAAAGTAAGCAAACTACCACCACCTGACATCATTTTTTCAGCTCTTTGTGCTAAAGCAGTGAAAGAATAGCACGATATATGCATTGCATTGAGGAAGTTATCCAGTGAAGTATTGACATATTTACCATCTAACTCATTTTTATCGGAGAATGCTATTGCATGCACCAAAAAGTCAAGAGTACCCCATTTTTTCTCTATTATTTCGAAAGCGTTATCTATGATTTTTTCATTTGAAACGTCGCAGTGTAATATTAGCTCCACATTTAGTTCATCTGCTATTGGTGATAGTTTTTCTTTTATTATTTCATTCTGGTAGGTGATTGCAAGTTCTGCTCCGTGCTCTGAGAGAGTTTTTGCTATACCGTATGCTATTGATCTCTTATTTATTATTCCGGTTATTAATCCCTTTTTGCCTTGTAATAGACTTGTCGTCATAGAACTATCTGTTTTTTTATAATTTGGAATATTAACTAGGTAAAGTCAAGATATCACTATGTTTTAAAATATTTTTTGCAGTAACTTGAAGTCTATAAACAGTAATCTTGATTCTTCTACAACAAAGCCATCCCGTATGACATTTTGTCTATACCTAATTAAGCATATCAATAAGTAAGTAAATCTTAATATAATCTTATTATACTTATAAATACGCTGTATAGAATGAAAGTATGGATGATTTCATAACTGCAAGAAGAAAAGATGATGCTGTGGTATCTGTTTGTCAGGATAATAAGAAAAAAAACGTGTTAATTTTAGGGCTCAATCAAGTTGCAAGGGATTTGTTAAAATATGAAGAGGAGAATTTGCTTAATAAGCCATTAATTAATATCTTAAGCACAAGAGCAGCTGACAACGTGAAGAATTATTTAGAGTATACCGAAAATGGGCACGATTTACTTGATATATTACCTAAAGTGATAGATTTTTCCTTAACTGATGCTAAAGGAGAAGATATCAAGACAAAAGTAAAAGTTTTCCGCACTGCACAATTTGCCAGTAATAAAATAAATTATGAGCTATTAATACGTGATATCAGTTTGTCCCATAAACTAGGAATCTTTAGAGATAAATATCTAATGGGTAAAAAATATAAAAACCATGACTTATTCGATATACCGGGCAATGAGTCCACTATTCTAGAGTTATACGTTATATTAAATTTTGCCTTTCAACATCAAATTAATGCAGCTATAGGAGTGATTGGCTTAAATAGTAGCTGTAGTGAGACAAATAATGCACTGAAAGTTATCATAGAACATTTTTATAAAAATTGCCGTAGTGATGATTTTCTAGGGTATATTGATGAGAATAAAGTGCTTTTTGTTTTGATTAACTGCGATGTAAAAAGTACATCTAAAATAATTAATCGTATACATTCTGCCATTAATAAGCAGTTATTAAAGCGAAAATTACCAAGTGTATCAATAATTTATGGGAATATAGCTCAAAAACAGGCAGCAAAATCTACCAGCGGTGCCTTCTGAAAAGTTGTTTTTTATTTATATTGAGTTTAAACTTAAATTTTTATAAAGATTTAAGTTTATTTATGAAGTTAAAGTACTACCTGGTAGCACTGCTTTCATCATTGTTTTTGCAGAATAGTGCTAGCTCTAAAACAATTCTGGATAAGGAAATATTTTATGCAGAACTAGATGGGGAAGTAGATTTGAGATTCGGCTACGCTTTCAACAGAGACTCTTTTGATACTAAGTCCAAGGACAAGGTTTCAAGTTATTCAAACTTGCGCTTTCTTTATTTACAGCAAGTTTATCTAAATACTCAAATGGGGGTTAATGTTAAGGCAGGGGTTTCTGGTATTGCAAACCTAAAAGCGTTAGACATAGAAAAGTTAGACATGGAGGAAGGGTATTTCATCATTAAAAATCAGGGACTTGGATCAATTGAATATGGTAAAAGAAGTTTAGTTAGTCAGAGCATGTTAATTAACACTTCAAAAATTTATGCAGCTGCTGGAGGAGTAAATGGTCATTGGACAAACTATGCAAATTTGCGCGGTGATCATAAAAAAGATGGTGACCCTGGATATAATCAAGACAAGGTGTTCTGGGTCAAGCCCAATATTTATAGCGATTATAATGAACTCGAACTAGGGTTAAAACAATCATCAATTAACTACATCTCCCCTGAAATCTATAACTTTCAACTCGGATTCAGTTATGTTCCAGGAAAAAATAACTTACAGTACAGCAATTTAATTGCTGCTGGCCTTTCCTATAAAAACAGCTTGTCAGATGATATAGGTTTTACTACTGCTTTGACTGGTGAATTTGCAAGAGAAAATTTAACTGGTTGCTCAGATGGAACTTCTAAAAATTATGAATGTCGCAATCAATTACTGCACTGGAATTTTGGTTTGAAGCTAAAATTGTTCGATCTTGATTGCATTTTTTCGTATGGTAATGGTGGTGAATCTGGTGAGAGGCGTAATCCTGAAATAAATAATACGTATTATATGAATGCAGGTATCGCTTACCATTCTGATTCTTACAAATCAAGCTTAACATATTTTAGTAGTGGTAGGGATATTGCAGGCGAAGGTACAAACGAGTTAACATCATATGCTTTAAGCCTTGAAAATTCTCTTTTTTTAGGTACTTCATACTATTTCGATATTGTAAAGTTTAGTACAAAAGAGCCTAAAATAGAAAATAACAACTCTGGTTATGTGTTCTTGGCTGGACTGAAATTAAGTTTTTAATATTGCCTCCTTCCAACACTCTTTTCTGTCATCCAAGGTAACCGTTCACAGATTTCCACTTAATTTTTCAATCTCACTCATGGAGAGGCCAGTAAACTGACCTTACCCAGAAAAAGTGGAGAGAAAGAAAAGAGTTTTTTTGGGTAAAATAAAATTTTGGAGGATTAGAAATGGCAAGAGAATATACGGCAGAATTCAAATTGGAAGCTGTTAAGCTGGCAAATGAACAAAGAAAGGTAGGTCAACCAGTTGCAAAAGTAGCAAGAGATCTAGGAATAAGGGATAGTGTATTAGGAAAATGGATGAAGAAATATAACGAAAAAAAGTCAGCGGCAAATGCATTTCCAGATGTAGCACCTTATGACAAAGAGAGGTTTGATTTACAAAGCAAGAGTAACAAGGGAAAGAGACATTTAAAAAAAAGCCCTGGCCAGTCAAAAAGAGTAAAATATTTTTTTATATAGTAACTGCTATAAAGTACAGGAATTATGTAGGATTTTCTGCTAGTGGCTACTATAAGTGGACCACAAGAAAAATAAGCAGTAGAGAATCAGCAAATATAGCATTTCTCATAATAGTCCGAATAGGTCATAGGAAGGCAGAATCAACAGCACGACGAAAGGATTCGAATAGAGGAATGTTTTTCCTGGCTCTGTTTTTTATAGCAAACCAATGATGCTCAATTTTGTTAAAATCTGGAGAATAAGGCGGCAGATACAAAATTTCTGCACCGACTCCTTTAGCGAGCTTGATAAGCTTATCAGACTTATGAAAAGTAGCATTATCAAGAATGACAGTTTGTCCAGGTTCTAAGATCGGTGCCAAAAATTGCTCAAACCATCCATTAAAAATATCCATATTACAGTGGCCTTCAAATGTTAATGGAGCAACTATCTTTCTTCTACTTAAGGCTGCAACCATGCTGATTCGTTGAGTTTTTTTTCCAGATTTTAGGGCATAAAATCGCTGTCCTTTCTGGCAATACCCATATGGATAGTCCTCCGTGTTATCAATCCCAGACTCATCTATATACACTAAGTTTTCTGGTTCTTTTGTTGCTATAATTTTTAAGAATTCAGCACGTTTTTCTTCGTTCCTTTCCTTGTATCCATATGTCTTTTTTTGCGCGTAAATCCAATTTTTCTGAGAGCTCGGTGGATCGTTTGGATACTAACGTTGCCCCAAAGTTTAGCCATTTCCGACAGAGTTTTTCTACCGTGTTTTTTAGCAAATTCGATAAACTTATTCCAGTCGATAATTTTCTGATTGTAACCTCCATTACCGAGTTTTTTTGACTGAAAGTCGCCTGTTTCTTTTTTTCTTTGCTGCCACTCCCACAAAGTAGTTCGTCCAATTTTAAATCTTGCTGCCACTGCTTCTCTGCTTTCCCCTTCGTCTAGTGCTTCCATTGCTTTTTTTCTTAAATCATAACTATATGCTGCCGGCATCCAACCTCCTTATCGCCATCTATCCTTAATCTTATCATATCCGGACTTCTGTGGAAAGAGCTATACTATATAAAAAAATATTTTACTCTTTTTGACTGGCCAGGGCTTTTTTTTAAATGTCTCTTTCCCTTGTTACTCTTGCTTTGTAAATCAAACCTCTCTTTGTCGTAAGGAGCCATGTTACCTCTACCTGGAAATGCATTTGCCGCTGACTTTTTTTCGTTGTGTTTCTTTATCCATTTTCCTAATAAACCACCCTTTATTCCTAAATCTCTTGCTATTTTTGTAATTGTTTGACCTGCCTTTCTTTGTTCATTTGCCAGTTTAACAGCTTCCAATTTGAATTCTGCCGTATATTCTCTTACCATTTCTAATCCTCCAAAATTTTATTTTACCCAAAAAAACTCTTTTCTTTCTCTCCACTTTTTCTGGGTAAGGTCAGTCTTTAGGCACCCAAACAAAGGGAAATGCTGGATAAAAAGAAAATACTTTAAAAAGTATAATAACGATAACTGGCGTTTTATGACAAGTAACAAGATACATCTTATTATACACAGCGATCATGTTATTAAACGACATATCAAAGTGCAAAAAACCAGATCTCCATATGATGGTGATTGGGTTTATTGGGGTAAACGTCTGAGAAAAATACCAGATAAGCCATTAAGAGTAATAAAACTATTGAAGTTACAACAAAGTAAATGTGATAATTGTAGACTATGGTTTAAAAGTGATGATACAATAGAAATACATCACAAAGACCGGAATAGACGAAACAACATGATCAAAAACTTATCTTTGTTACATGGACATTGTCACGATGAATTACACAGGAGGTGTGCATGAAAAGCTCCAAATTGGAGAGAAGCCGTATGAGGCGCAAAGTCTCACGTACGGTTTTGAAGTCGAGTGAGGAGGGGCGACCTTCTTCACTTAGACAACAATATGCAGATGAAACTACGGAAGAAGACTTAAGGAAAATAGCAGAAAAAGCACCAATAATAAAGTTAGCCTACGATGAATTAGACAGGTTTAGCTGGAATGAAAAAGATTTAGTAGCATATGAAGAAAGAATAATGGATCTGCGGAAAGAAGAAGGCATCCTCGCTAAAAAACTTGATGAGGGAAAGATTGAAGTAGCAAAAAACCTACTTAAGGCTGACATCTCTATTGATATTATCTCTCAGACAACCGGCCTTCCTCAAGCTGAGATTAAACGACTTCAGGAAGAAATCACCTAAAAGGCTAATGATCAACGAAAAAATTGTAAGAGAGAACTTAAAAAAAGTCATAGAGCAAAAAAGCGGTAAAGATGTGATCGCTCTTGGCATAATATCCTCAATTATTATTAAAGGTCAAGATGTTGGTTTTGTGCTTGAAGTTGCCGGTAACACGCAAGCAAATGAAGAATTAAGAAGAAATTGTGAGCAAGCTGTTAAAGCTATACCGGGGGTGACAAAAGTGACCGTGGTTGCTACTTGTCAAAAACAAACTGGGCAACAAAAAGCTAAATTACATATCGAAGGAGTGAAAAATATAATCGTTGTGGCCTCTGGTAAAGGCGGTGTGGGCAAGTCCACAGTTGCGCTAAATCTTGCTCTCTCATTAGCAAAGTTAAAACACAAAGTTGCGCTGGTTGATGCAGATATATATGGTCCTTCAATTCCTAAAATGCTTGGCGCTGAAAAATTAAAGCCAGAAATACAGGATAGTAAAGCAATGCCTATAGAAAAGTATGGACTGCATACTATTTCAATTGGCTATTTTATCGATAAAGATCGTGCAGCAATATGGCGCGGACCTATGATTACAAAAGCACTTTATAGTCTGCTAATGGGAACAAAATGGTCCGATATAGAGTATTTGATAATTGATACACCACCTGGAACTGGCGATGTGCATTTAAGTCTTATGGAAAATTTTAACTTAACTGGGGCGATAATAGTTTCAACTCCACAGGAGCTCTCTTTAATCGATGCTCGCAAAATTTATGATATGTTTACAAAGCTCAGCGTACCGGTTATTGGCATTGTAGAAAATATGAGTTATTTCATTCAAAGCGGCTCAAAAATATACATATTTGGAAAAGACGGTGCAAAAAAAATGTCTGAGGAGCTGGGCATCAAACTTCTAGGCAGAGTTCCTCTAGATCCACAAATATGCCATGCTTCTGATTGCGGAAATCCTTTAATGTTAAGTGAGGATTTGGCAGAGATTTATGAAGACATTGCTCAAAGTATAGTTAAACAATAGAATAAGCGTGAGAAACATGCGAATCAAAGTCCTCTTTTGTTAGTTACAAAATAGACTGCTTGCATAACCATTATTTACATGAAAAATTAGCAGCTTTTGTCATTCCAGCGCGTGACGCTGGAATCCAGAAAAAAAGAAGAATGGATCCCAGTGGGCTTTGTTGCATCGCTCTTCGGATAGTAGGTAACGCACAATAAATTTATGAAGCTATCTCAAATTTAGCCATACCAATATCAGTGAACTTATTGAGCAAATAGCATTTAACAAGTAGTTCCTTCTCTCTATTTGTCTCAGATTTATTCCTAAAACTAAACCCGAATGTTTGTTTCAGTCGCGAGAAAAAACTTTCTATATAAGATCTTTTTCCATAACTCATCTCTTTTTTCCACTTCTTTATACCATCTTCATCATATGACTTTATGAGCTTGACTGCAGAATTTCTCTCAGCCATATAGTCTAACTTTGGATGCTCTGCTGCGTTGTTTTTCGGAGGAATTTTCGTTTTTATACCATATTGATTACACAGCTTATAGAGCTTTTCTCTGTCATATGCCCTATCTGCATATAGTACTTTTATGACATACTGAAAATCGACTTCTTTTAGCAAATCACAAGCTCCATAGTGATCAGCCGTTACTGTATTTTACAGCTATGGCTTTTTTGCTGTTTGTATTCAACATTACATGCAATTTTCTTGTCTGTTCATAGCTGCGATACTTTCTATCTTCGCTATTTTCTTTGCTATGACCAGGAGTGTTGTTGTATATACTAATTCCTGTACTGTCTATAGCAATTTCGATATCTTCCATATTATTTTCTGCAATCATTGATCTTAATATTGAGTTTCTTAAACCTTCTTGATGATTGTGAATAGCTGATAACTTGCAAATTTTTCCCAATTTGCTCAAGGTATCCTGCTATAAACCCAACTGTTTGCCTCAGGCCTATTCTAAATAAACAAGTTATTATGTGCACCAAAATTACAATTTTATCGCTATAAATATTGTTGCCACCTGGTATTTTTGGACCATTCTCGTACCACTTTTCTATGGCTTCGTTGATATAATGAAAAATATTTCCTCTTTTTTCTAGAAATTTGTTATATTCGCTATGGTTACTGACCCTCATTTTTTGTGGCATATTTTTTCTTTCAAGGTTAAATGGCTATTTTATAATGAATTTTGTCAGTAGCCACCAGATTTTTTCAGTTGCTATGCAACAAAGTCATCCCAGTGTCAAGCACTGGGATGACACCTTTATGTTTGAGGCAAAACCGGCCATAGCATTTAACACACTGCCTTCGCAAAATGTTCGTACAGTTGTTCGTTACGTGCTGGAATGACAAGGTGGAGTGTCTTTAGATGTCATCCAAGTAGCTGACACTGGGATCTAAAAAATTTAATTTATATATAAAGTTTGTTTAAACTATTTTCAAAACAGATAAAATATAATTTTACAATTAGCGTAAATAAAATGAATTATGATGTAATCATTTCAGGTGGTGGGTTACTTGGTCTTATTACTGCCATTGGCCTCAGTTGTGACTCTGTGTCTGTAGCTGTGATTGAAAAAAATAGTCTACCACGTGTAGTAGATGACAACCGAGCATTTGCTATTTCTCAAGGTTCGAAAAAAATATTGGAAAAATTAGGGATTTGGCAGTTTATAGAAAGCGAAGCTGAGCCAATACTTGATATATGCATATTAGATGCGGTTACTGTGCATTACAATCATAAAATGGTTGGTGAAGAACCAATGGGTTATGTTATTAACAATGCCACTATATGGAATGCAATCAACAATAATTTTTTGAATAAACTAAATATATACTCTCCACATTCCTATAAAACAATTGCTTGTGATTCAGGATATGTGGAAGTTATTCTTGATAATAACCAGGAATTAATATCATCGCTACTTATCTGCGCTGAAGGCAAGAACTCTAAACTACCAGAGTTATTTTCTATACCGACAGCGAAATTTGATTATAAACAAAGTAGCATAGTATTTAATGTAAAGCATGAACTGCATCACCAAAACTTAGCTGTAGAGCGTTTTTTTCCTGGCGGTCCATTTGCAATTCTACCGATAAAGGATGGCTATACTTCTTCGATAGTTTGGACAGAAAAATCTGGAATTTCAAAAATGCTAATGGATCTGTCTGAAGAAGAATTTATTATAGAGCTTAAAAAAAGATTTGGTTCTTATTTAGGAAAGATAAAACTAGAG
This sequence comes from Wolbachia endosymbiont (group A) of Ischnus inquisitorius, assembly GCF_964026985.1. Taxonomy (NCBI): domain Bacteria; kingdom Pseudomonadati; phylum Pseudomonadota; class Alphaproteobacteria; order Rickettsiales; family Anaplasmataceae; genus Wolbachia; species Wolbachia endosymbiont (group A) of Ischnus inquisitorius. The sequence goes on from NZ_OZ034715.1 coordinate 420,535, forward strand.
GGTGAAAGAAAACTTTATCCTTTAAGTTTTGTTTTCGCAAAAAAGTTATATAAGGGTAGAGTTTTGCTTATCGGCGATGCAGCACATTCAATTCATCCAGTTGCAGGTCAAGGGCTTAATCTTGGAATTAGAGATGTAGAAAGTATTATAAAGCACGTAGTTGCCGCAAAAGCATCTGGTATTGATGTTGGCAGTAGTTATTTATTAAAGAAAATTTCACGTAACAGATACTTTGATAATTTTACAATGGCGCTTGCAACTGATGGATTAAATAGGATGTTTTCCAACAGAATATTCTGCGCTAAAGCACTAAGAAATCTTGGCTTGATTGCAGTTGAAAATTCAAATTTCCTCAAAAAACGCTTCATTCGGCATGCTATGGGATTTATATAAATCACTATTTTATAGCTAATGCAAGTCAGGTTTCCCACGGCATACCGCCGCGGTATCTTGGCCGCTAACACGTAGCGGGATGACGAATGTATCTGTTCAGCAGTTGTGTTAAAAGTCAATAGAAAAATTGATGTAGCTGTGGATAAGTACTTTTATCTGTATAAACGTGCTTATCCACAGCTATACTGGCTCTTAGATAGAAACAGACAGAGAGTTATATTCCTCAGTAAAAACCCTGTCATCTCTGACTAAAGAGTTAGCAAGAATAAGCAATTTCCTCATGGCAGCAGTGGAAGCAATTTTATATGGCTTTTTATATTGTGTATGGTCCCAGAGTGTGATGGTATGATAAAATATGAGAAAACAATACCATCAAAGGAGGAATTATGGGACAAATATTATAGCTCTTTCCACAGAAGTCCGGATATGATAAGATTAAGGATAGATGGCGATAAGGAGGTTGGATGCCGGCAGCATATAGTTATGATTTAAGAAAAAAAGCAATGGAAGCACTAGACGAAGGGGAAAGCAGAGAAGCAGTGGCAGCAAGATTTAAAATTGGACGAACTACTTTGTGGGAGTGGCAGCAAAGAAAAAAAGAAACAGGCGACTTTCAGTCAAAAAAACTCGGTAATGGAGGTTACAATCAGAAAATTATCGACTGGAATAAGTTTATCGAATTTGCTAAAAAACACGGTAGAAAAACTCTGTCGGAAATGGCTAAACTTTGGGGCAACGTTAGTATCCAAACGATCCACCGAGCTCTCAGAAAAATTGGATTTACGCGCAAAAAAAGACATATGGATACAAGGAAAGGAACGAAGAAAAACGTGCTGAATTCTTAAAAATTATAGCAACAAAAGAACCAGAAAACTTAGTGTATATAGATGAGTCTGGGATTGATAACACGGAGGACTATCCATATGGGTATTGCCAGAAAGGACAGCGATTTTATGCCCTAAAATCTGGAAAAAAAACTCAACGAATCAGCATGGTTGCAGCCTTAAGTAGAAGAAAGATAGTTGCTCCATTAACATTTGAAGGCCACTGTAATATGGATATTTTTAATGGATGGTTTGAGCAATTTTTGGCACCGATCTTAGAACCTGGACAAACTGTCATTCTTGATAATGCTACTTTTCATAAGTCTGATAAGCTTATCAAGCTCGCTAAAGGAGTCGGTGCAGAAATTTTGTATCTGCCGCCTTATTCTCCAGATTTTAACAAAATTGAGCATCATTGGTTTGCTATAAAAAACAGAGCCAGGAAAAACATTCCTCTATTCGAATCCTTTCGTCGTGCTGTTGATTCTGCCTTCCTATGACCTATTCGGACTATTATGAGAAATGCTATACATGGGTGCGCCAAAACAACAGAGACAATTCGTAGAGCAATACAAAATAGTAAAGAGAGCATAGCAAAACTCTCCAGGTACTATAACCTTAATCCAAAAACTATCATTAAATGGAGAAAACGGTCTTTTGCCAAAGACGCTGATATGGGTCCGAAGCATGCAAGATCAACTGTTTTAACTTTAGAAGAGGAGGCTGTAATTGTTGCATTTCGTAAGCATACTCTATTGCCATTAGATGATTGTCTCTACGCTTTGCAAACCTCAATCCCACACTTGACTCGCTCTAGTCTACATCGTTGCTTACAGAGGCACAGCATTAGCAGACTACCAGATGTTGATGGCGAAGTTAAACCAAAAAAGAAATTCAAACAATATCCTATAGGCTATTTCCATATTGATATTGCAGAAGTTAGAACAGAAGAAGGAAAGTTATATTTGTTTGTTGCAATAGATAGAACATCCAAATTTACGTATGTTGAGTTGCATAAAAGTGCTACAAAACCTATAGCTGCTGAGTTTCTACGTAATTTGATTAAAATTTTACCATATAAAATCCACACTATTTTGACAGATAACAGTGTACAATTTACCAACCAAAAACGCCATAAATACGCTTTTCAACATATATTTGATAGAGCTTGTGAAGAAAATGACATTGAACACCGTCTAACAAAAGTTAGCCATCCTTGGACAAATGGGCAAGTTGAGCGTATGAACAAAACTTTAAAGAATGCCACTGTTAAGAAGTATTACTATCAGTCTCACCAGCAACTCAAAGAGCATCTTTATGACTTTGTTATGGCCTACAATTATGCTAAAAGACTCAAAACTCTTAAGGGTCTTACACCTTTTGAGTTTATATCTTTACAGTGGACAAAATCTCCTGAATTGTTCATACTAAATCCACACCATCACACTCTGGGACCATACACTTCCTGTGTTTCGTAATATTATACAATCAAATTGATAAAAGCTGTATTATCTCCTTGCAGCATTAAGTGTATATTTTTTGCTATTTTTTCCACTAAGGGAGTAACATTATCAAAATTTGAAAATTTTGATAACACATAATCTGCTAAGCTTCTTTGATCTTCAGGTCTACCCACTCCAAATCTCAAGCGCCAATAATCGTTGCCAATAAAACTATCTATGGATTTAAGTCCATTATGTCCAGCAGAGCTACCACCTTTCTTTATTTTTATTCTTCCAAGTTCCAAATCAGCGTCATCGTGTATGACAACAATATTATCTAGCGATAATTTGTAAAAATTTCGTATTTTTGCAACAGGGATGCCTGAATTATTCATAAATGAATAAGGCTTTATTAACATGATTTTATTATCATTAATTATGCCAGAGGTTATTAGATAATCGGCTTTTTTAGAGAACGACTGGAAATTCCAATATTTGCAAATTGTATCAACTACGATGAAGCCGATATTATGATAAGTTAACTCATATTGACCACCAGGGTTACCAAGCCCAACTATCAGGTGCACTATTCCTCTGTTTCTGCTTGAGGTTCTTCAACGTCACTATCGGCAGCAGAAATTGTAACAATGGTAAAATTTTCTTCTTCATGAGCTACAAACTTAACACCTTCTGGTAATTTTACATCATTAATATGTATAGACTGGCCAATCATTTTACCGGATAAATCAACTTCAATGACCTGAGGTATTTTATCAGGAGAGCATTTAACAGCAATAGAACGACACAAAACATTAAGCACCCCACCTAATTTGATTCCTGGAGCTTTACTTTCATTCACAAATGATAGAGGTATGTCTATTTTAATTTCACTGCCTTTATCAACAAACTGAAAATCAACATGTTGCACAGTATCCTTTACTACATGCAATTGGATATCGCGAACAAGAGCATATTCCTTTTTGCCCGAAATATTCAGCTCTATCAAATGTGCAGAAAGAGAGCCTGACTTATATTGCTTTGTGAATTCCTTTGCAGACAATGTCAAATTTACATTATCATGGCCCTTTCCATATATGATTCCAGGGATGTTTCCTTTCTTCCTTAGAGAATGCATCGCTTTTGTTTTTGTTATATCACGTAACTCTGCATTAATTGTTACTATTTCCTGTTGCGTCATCGGTTACTCCTATTCAGCTAATCCTTTTAATATAATTTAATAATAATATAACATAAAAATATTTATTTCAAACTTCATTCTTTCATACTAATTGTTTGTGAAAGGATTTATTTAGATATATATTTAAGCTTATTTAACAAGAACTATGGGCATTGACGATAAAGTAGTTTTTAGGATTTATAAACCAACAAGAACTGCAACACAATCTGGTTTAGGTAATACAAATTTCTGGCACCTAAAAATTGAATCTGGCTCTTACTACATTGAACCTTTGATGGGGTGGGTTGGCTCAAAAGATCCAAAAAAACAGATTGTATTAAAGTTTGATTCTCTTGAAAAAGCAGTATTCTACGCAAAAAAACGCAACGTTAAATACATAATTGAAATGCCAAAAAATGTTAAGAGGCTGCCAAAATCTTACGCAAGCAATTTCATACTAAAGTAAGTTGCACAACAAATGGTGTTATGCAAGTAGCTGACACTGCTCTCCTTTGTCATCCCAGTGCCCAGACACTGGGATCCAGGAATTTTATTAAGTTGGTAAGCATAAAAATAGCTGTTTTACGTTAAAATACAATGTTTTTGATGATTATGGAAAGGCTGGATCCCAGTGTCAAGCACTGGGATGACACCATTTGTTGTAAACTCACTTTTACTCTATGGTTATACTACCTTGCCGCTATCCTGAACGGATACAAAGTAAGTTTTATTGTGATGTGCTCATCTGTAAAAAATAAGACTTAATCTCACTATTGATCATGGATTTTAAGTTGTGCTAACACACTGCGGCCATTTAAAGAGTCAAGATTTTTAACCTGGCTAGCCAGTATTAAAGAGTTATTTTTCAGGTATTTCTTTACAAGGCTTGCAAGTCTTTTTGGATTATTTAAATAGCTCCACTCTGCTTGTAAAACTTTTATATCACTTTGTACTAAATTAATTTCACTTTTTATTTTTATTAGCTCTCTATTTAACGACTGAACATGTAATTTTACCTTAAATAGTCCTACAATGCTAAGAAAAAACATAACTATTGAGATGATGCAGAAAGTTCTCACGACAACCTCTGTATAGCTCTTAGTTTTGCTGAGCGTGAACGCGGATTTGCACTTACTTCTTCTATACTTGCTTCGATCACTTTTTTATTTAGCAGAGAGAATGTCTTGCAATCAGTAGCACATAAATCTTTAAAAAAAGTTTTGACTATACGATCTTCTAAGGAATGAAAGGTGACGACAATTAATTTGCCATTCTCACTTAAAATCTCAGATGCAGCTTTAATACCCTTTTCAAGTTCTCCCAGCTCATCGTTTACCCATATTCTGATTGCCTGAAATGTTCTGGTTGCAGGATCAATTTTGCTTTTTCCACGAAATACCACGGAACGTACAATATCCGCAAGCTCAAATGTAGTTTTGATAGTTTTCTTCTTCCGTGCATTTATTATTGCTCTTGCAATTTTGCGAGAATGACGTTCGCCTCCGTAGTTATATATAGTATTTGCGATTTCTTCTTCGCGTAAAGCGTTAACAAACGTTGAAGCGTTTATATAAGAAGAGTTATCCATGCTCATATCGAGTGGACCATCATGTAAAAATGAGAACCCTCTATCTCCGTTATCAAGCTGCATAGATGAAACTCCGATGTCAAAGACCACTCCATCCACCCCGTTTGATGTCATTCCAGCGCGTGACCAGTTATTTTTTCCAGTATCAAGTACTGGGATGACAGGAGATGGCTCAACGCTGCTTAGTATACTTTTAATATTACTAAACTTCTCAATGAATAGTTTTATTCTATCTGGATATCTAACGCTTAAATCATCATAAAACTTAGTTACCGTTTCATCTCTATCAATTGCATATACTTTGCAATCAGCTGACTCCAATATTGCTTTGCTATACCCTCCAGCTCCAAATGTGGCGTCCACGTATATGCCACCATCCTGCGGTGATAGTAGTGATAGCATCTCTTTTAACAAAACTGGAGTGTGTGTCATATCAAAAAATTTAAGTACAGTTGGTGTAGATATCCTACTCTACTCTACTCTTCACATCAATTTTATTTATGTACATAGATTTTCTTGCCAAAATATGGTATCTTATCGGAATATATGAGCAATAATATTAAAATTAAGGTTTAATATTGTTAATATAATATTCACATAACGTTCACATTTTTTTTTATATATAAGATCAAACAGGCTATAGGGAAATTATGCAGCAAATAACAAAAGTAATATTTTCAAGTTTGATTTGTAACACTTTATTGTGGTATGACCACATGCTTTTTGGCCACTTAATCAACATAATAGGTGGTGTGTTTTTTCCATCGGATGATCAACTAACCAGCGTATTGAAGGCTTTTGGAGTGTTTGCAGTGGGTTTCTTAATGAGACCAGTCGGTGCTGCTATATTTGGTCACATTGGTGATAAACATGGCAGAAGAGTTGCCTTATTGCTCTCGATTATATTAATGACTTTATCAACCGTATTAATTGCTTTTGTTCCAGGTTATCAAAGCATTGGAATACTAGCGTCAATGCTGGTAGTGTGTTTAAGATTATTGCAGGGTATATCTCTTGGAGGAGAAGCAGGAAATGCACCATTTTTAATAGAACATGCTCCTAAAAACAAAAAAGGATTTTTTGGCAGCATTGAAGTATTAAGCGCAATTTTTGGTTCAGTATTAAGCTTGATAGCGGTACTCATATGCAAAAAAGTATCTGATTTTGAATCTTGGGGGTGGAGATTACCTTTCATTTTCAGTTTAGCAATGGGATTAATCAGCATATATATGAGATATATACTTGATGAAAGCCCAGAGTATAAAAGACAGAAAAATCCATCTAAATTGCCATTAAAAGAGTTATTAAATAGCTATAAAAAACCTTTTCTGATATCAGTTGGGGTTGATATAGTTGAAAACTCATCTCTTTACATATATCTGGTATTTTTCAATGTGCTTACGAATAAAATATTAACAGTAAATACTCATTTTAATCACATAGTGAAAATACTGAGTCAAATTGCGCTCGGAGGGTTGACAATATTATTTGCTATACTTTCTGATAAGATAGGAAGAGAAAAAGTTATGAAATTTGCATTTATAGCTTTTGTAATAGTGAGTTATCCAGTTTTCTCAATGTTATGTAGTGGCAATTATAGCCTTTCTTATAATAGTCCGAATGCGATAAGATATGTGTTTATGGCTATAGCAGGCCAGTAGCATATTACGGTCTGTTCGGATTATTGTAAAAAGAGCTATACTTGCTCACTTTTATGGCACATATTCTTTTTATAATTCCAATAGCTGCATCGCTTGGCCCTGTCAGTGCATTTATGTGTGAATTATTTCCAACAAAGGTTCGGTACAGCGGATTTGGTTTGTCAAGAAATATAGCTGCTGGATTTTTTGGCGGCCTTGCACCATTTATATGCACAACAATTATCAAGGTTACAGGACAAGAGACTTCAGCTAGTTTTTACATGATTTTCTGTGCATTAATTGGGCTAGTTGCTATATCGCAAATTAAGGGTGAGCTTTCTTCAAAATCACCCAAAGTAAACCAAGTATAGTTGCAGTATAGCAGAATTTAAAAAAATCTAATTATAAGGCGGGAAGTGCCAATTTTTAGGTGATAATGTGAATATTTCAGCACCATCTTTTGTTACTCCGAGCGTATGTTCAAATTGAGCAGAAAGTGAAAGATCGCGTGTTGTCACTGTCCAATCATCGAGTTTACTGAGCAGAGTCTCATGTTTTCCAGCATTAATCATTGGCTCTATTGTAAAGAACATACCTTCCTTCAAGACGAGATTTTCATCTTGATCATAGAAATGCACTACATTTGGTGGAGCATGAAAGACTTTTCCTATACCATGTCCGCAGTAGCTGCGTACGATAGAATATCCAAAATCTCTAATATATTTCTCTATAGCAAGCCCTATTTCATTTAACTTATTGCCGGGCTTAACTTGTTTGATTGCTTCCATCAATGCATGATAAGTAGCGTCACACAAGCGTTTTGCTTTTATTGATTGCTTGCCAACCCAAAACATGCGACTTGTATCACCATGCCAGCCATTTAAAATCACCGTGACATCAATATTTAAAATATCTCCATCTTTAAGTGGTTTATTATCGGGAACACCATGGCACACAACTGCATTTTTTGAAGTGCAAATCGATTTTGGATACCCCCTATAGTTTAGTGGTGCTGGAATTGCACCTGCATTAATTATAAAATCATGACATAGATCATTTAACTCATTAGTTGTCACCCCTACCTTTACGTACGGTGCAATGAAATCAAGAGTTTCAGCAGCAAGCCTGCCAGCCTTGCGCATAAATTCAAAATCTTCTTGTGAGTGTATAGTTATGTTCATATTTTCCATGTCTTATTGTAATTGGTACGCTTACTCGCAAGTACATAAACATAATAATTTTACATATTATAAAAATAAGCCCTATGGATCCTAGTGTCAAGTCATTTGTATGAAAGGTGGTAAAACAGAAATCTAGACTGTAACTTTTGATTTAACCCAATTATACAATTTACTCATTTTACCATCCTGACCTAAAATACCAGAATTATTTTTATAAAAAGTGTCAACTATTAGCTTTATAGAGCCTATAGCAGCAGAAAATACAGGATTTTTATCATATTCGCCATCAAGACCGCTACAAGACTCAGGGCACCCAATTCGAACTTGCTTATTGAATATATAGCCTGCAATTTCCTTCATGCTTGTGAGTTGACTAGTTCCACCTGTGATCACTACTTTATTAATTGGATCTTTCTGCTCTTGAAATTGCTCTCTTACCATTTCAAGTATTTCTTCAACTCTTGGTCTTATGATGTTAATAAGCTCAGATTTGAATACTTGAGTAGGTTCATCATTTTCGTTGTTTTGCATTGTAATGTACTCATTCTCATCTATTGAAGTTACGATAGTGCTGCCATACAGTATTTTTATATACTCTGCACGTTCTATGCTTGTGCATAGCCCGTAAGCAATATCTCGAGTGATATGAACACCACCAATTGGAACGCTGCTTGCATACACAAGTTTCCCTCTTTTGAAAATTCCAATTGCAGTGCACCCACCGCCTATATCAACAATAGCAGTCCCGAGCTCTTTTTCATCTCCACTCAGACAGGCAAGACCTGCAGAATATGCAGAAGCAATACAACCTGCCATATTTAATCCACCATTATTGGTAATACAGTTTTCAATATTGGTAAGCGCTGGACGCGAAGCAGTGACAACATTAACATCAGCAGATAGTCTTTTTCCGTACAATCCACCAACTTCTTTTATGTCAGTCATGTCATCTAAGTGATATTTTAGTGGTATATTGTGAATGATAACATTGTCTTCAATATATTTCTCAAATGTTTGAAAAACTACACGTCTTACATCACGCTCAGAAATCTCATGGTTAGCTGCAATAATTTCATTATGTACATTGAAAGATGAGATGCCACATCCAGCAATGTTCACATATATCTGATCTATGGTTTCTTCTGATACTTGCTCAGCTAAACCTATAGTTGATGAGATGGAGTAATTTGCGTGTTTTACATTAGTTATCGACCCACCGTTTACACCTTCTGCAATCTTATAACCCGTTCCTGTTACTTTATAGCTGAAGTTGCTATTTATTTTAACGATTAGACAAATAATCTTTGTTGTACCTATGTCTAAAACAGCAAAAACGTTTCTCTTTGGTTTTGCTATTACTGCAGAGTACATTAGTTAACCTTATTACGCAATTTCATTTAAATTGTAGCTTTCTTTAATAATTTATATTTCTATTATAGATATAGCAACATTTTAATATACACTAAATTCTGGACAAAAGGAAAAGCAAAACATAGAATTATAATTTTTATGTCCATATTACCAATTGTAATTGCTCCTGATGAAAGACTAATCACACGTGCCAGTGAAGTAACAGATATAAACGATAAAATTAAAGAATTAGTAAACGACATGTTCGAAACTATGTATGATGCAGAAGGTCTTGGCCTTGCTGCAGTGCAAGTTGGAGTGTTAAAGAGAATTTTTGTTATGGATATTCAGCTAGAAACGATTGAAAATGAGCCAGCAGGATATGGCTCAACTGGCAAATTTTACATGATTAATCCTGAGATTACAGAATTATCCGATGAACAAGTAATTCTCAAGGAAGGATGCCTTTCAATTCCAGAGCAAAGTCATGAAATTAAGCGTCCAAAGTATTTAACTGTGAAATACAGAGACTTAAATAACGAAGAACAGACGCTAAAAGCTAGTGGTTGGCTTGCAAGGTGTATTCAGCATGAATTAGATCACTTAAACGGCATATTATATATTAGACATTTATCTAAATTAAAGTATGATATGGCCATGAAAAAAGCACAAAAGGTTAAAAAGCATTATGAGCAATGAAGACCTAGAATTATTAAAATTTTACCATGAAGTGGGCGTTGATTGCACACTAACAGAGGGTGAAGAGGAAAAAAAGTTGGAGAGCAAAGAGGGTGTGCAACCCTCTGTTATCCAAACTGGGACCCAGAAGAAAGATGCAGATACGCGCTGGGGTGACACTAAAGATGGAAAAGACATGTTTCCAAGTGACTGGATAATCGAAGCAAGGAAACTTGCAAGCAAATGTAATGGTGTGGATGAACTAAGAAGTGCAGTTGAATCATTTGAAGGTTGTGAGATAAAAAAAACTGCAACTAATACTGTCTTTTCCGATGGTAATCCAAACGCAAAAGTTATGCTCGTTGGTGAAGCTCCAGGAGCAAATGAAGACCTTCAAGGCATACCATTTTGTGGTGCAAGTGGAATGTTGCTCGATAAAATGTTAAATGCAATCAATCTTGATCGCACTAAGGTATACATAAGCAATACTGTATTTTGGCGTCCACCTGGCAATAGAAAGCCAACCGACCTAGAGCTTGATATGTGCAGACCATTTGTCGAAAAACACGTTGCACTAGTTTCACCACAAATTTTAATTTTGGTCGGGGGAATCGCATGTTATAGCCTTCTTGACAGCACAAAAACTATATCGAATTTGCGTGGCAGATTTCATACGTACACTAACCAATATTTGTCCAATTCAATCACCACAGCCGCTATATTTCATCCAGCTTACCTACTTCGCCAACCAGCACAAAAACGTTTAGCCTGGGAGGATTTGAAAAAGATTAGGGAGTATCTTGATAACACCAATAACTGCACAAATACCTAATAAAGTGGTAGACCTCTTGCATAGTTTTTTGCAGCATGTTAACAATCGTTAGAAACGAAAAAACTTCCTTGACAAACTCCGCCAGCCCCCTTATCATAAAATTGAAGCTATTGTATTTGCTTTCGCCAATCTGCAGATTAAAAGGTAAGGATTACTTAATGTATCGGCGTCTTATGTTCAATTTTTTGCAGTATATAGATACTGTATGTCTTTACAAAACTTCATCTACATCTAGATTTTTATCTAAATAAGCTGAACGCGCTTATAAAGCGTTACAAGACATCAAAAAATGCCAATACTCGACAGAGATAGTAAAAGACTAGCTAACTCGGGGGTTCTTTGTCTTTTTTTCTGCTTAGTAAATTTCTTAAACATTTGCAGCGTAGGTTAGTTGCAATTAAAAGCAGCTGAATTTCGCTTGTCAAGCGTTTAAAACATAAAAAACGCCAATATTTTAAAGCAGATAATAACCCCAGGGCTTCTTTTGCCTTTTTTTTTATTTGGTAAATTTCTTAAATATTTATAGCTAAACGACAATCGTCATCCCGCTGCTTGTTAGCGGGATCTATGCTTTGAGATACCGCGAATAAATCGCGGTATGACGTAGAGCTCGCGTTAGCTATACTTTTATGCTTACCAACTCAGTATCCAATCAAAATCCTGGATTTCAGTGTCAAGCACTGAAATGACACCAAAAGGGCTACTGCTGTTTTGGATGGAAACCAGTGTCAGCTACTTGAATCTGCCACGCAAATTGCCTGCAAATTGCAATGTTCGTACAGCTGTGCGTCATGCGCTGGAATGGCATCAAGGGGTAACTTTTTATTTAAACAATGATTGTAAAATGATTATAATAAGAGATCTATTGAAATTTTAAAGTTATTAAATATTGACGCTATATACTTAAGTGTTAAAATAGAATGAAAAGTTTTTAGGAGTTTATATGGCAGCAGGTGGGAAAGCAAAGACAGCTAGTAAAAATAACCCTACTCAGCGTAAGAAAGCTGAGCAAAAAATGTATAAAGATAAACCGGTAAAACCTGTTAGATATATAGATCGTGATTCGCGCATGAATTATATGTCTGCTCAATATGACAACGGCAATCTGGTTGAAGATGAGGTAAGCGGCAATCCTATAAAGTGGGAAGCTGTATAATAGTTGTGGTTAAAGTTACTATTAATTCTAAGGAATGTGAAGTAGAGCATGGGCTCACTATAATTCAAGCTTGTGAAGTTGTGGGCGTTGAAATTCCACGTTTTTGTTATCATGAGCGTTTAGCAATTGCTGGTAATTGCAGAATGTGTTTGGTTGAAGTGGAGGGTGGACCTCCAAAACCAGTAGCCTCTTGTGCAATACCAGTTGCAGAAGGGATGGTTATTCACACTGATACCCCTAAGGTTAAAAAAGCACGTGAAGGTGTGCTTGAGTTTTTGCTAATTAACCACCCGCTTGATTGCCCAATTTGCGATCAGGGTGGTGAATGCGATTTGCAAGATATCACGATGGCTTATGGGAAAGGAACCAGCAGACTTGATGAGCATAAGAGGGCTGTGCCAAAAAAACACTTCGGACCACTGATTGAGACCGCGATGAATCGATGCATTCATTGCACTCGGTGTGTTAGATTTTTGTCCGATGTTGCAGGTACAAATGAACTTGGAGGAATCGGAAGGGGAGAAAATGTAGAGATTAGCACTTACATAAAAAGGCATATTAGTTCTGAATTATCTGGAAATATCATAGATCTCTGCCCGGTAGGGGCTTTAACTTCAAAGCCTTACTCCTTTACAGCGCGTCCATGGGAGCTATCACATTGTGAGACTATAGATGTGCTAGATGCTGTGGGAAGTAGCATTAGAGTTGATTATCGTGGCCTGGAAGTTATGCGAATATTACCAAGGCTGAGCGAAGAGGTAAATGAAGAATGGATATCAGATAAAACCCGCTTTGCCTATGATGGACTAAAAGTTCAGCGTCTTGATCGACCTTATGTAAAAAAAGATGGTAAATTAGCCCCAGTTGATTGGAATGAAGCATTAACTGTTGCTGCAAAGAAATTAAAGAATACAAAATCAAATAAAATAGCTGCAATTGCAGGTGATTTAGCAGATTGTGAGTCTATGCTTCTACTCAAAGAAGTGATGCAGAAGCTTGGCTCGGGGAATATAGACTGCAGGCAAGATGGTGCAAAGCTTATACCAAGTAATCGTGGATCGTATGTGTTCAATACCACTATTGAAGGTATAGAAAATGCAGATTTATGCCTGCTTATAAATACAAATCCAAGGATAGAAGCACCGATCATTAACGTAAGATTGAGAAAGAGATATTTACAGGGCAACTTTCCTATTGCAAGTGTTGGTCCTAACATTGAATATTTATATTATGTCGAGAAATTGGGCGATAATCCTGATATTTTGAGTGAAATAGCAAATGGAAGTCATAAATTCTGTGAGCTGCTGGTGGCTGCTCAAAACCCTATGCTGATCATTGGTCAAGATGCATTAATAAGAGATGATTCTGAATCAATTCTAATTCTAGTTGGCAAAATTGCAGAAAAATTTAACATGGTCAGAGATGACTGGAATGGCTTTAATGTGCTGCATAAAGCTGCAGCAAGAGTTGGTGGGCTAGATACTGGGTTTGTTCCTAAAAAAGGCGAAAGGGATATTAATCAAATATTGGAACATGCAGAAAGTGGTGAAATAGAAGTGGTTTATCTTCTTGGTGCAGATGAAATTGACACATCAAAGTTAGAAAACACATTTGTAATTTATCAAGGTCATCACGGTGATAAGGGTGCACATGTGGCAGATGTTATCTTGCCTGGTGCTGCATATACAGAAAAATATGCAACTTATGTAAACACTGAAGGTCGAGTGCAAAGAACAAATTTAGCTGTATTTCCTCCAGGTGAAGCAAAGGAGGACTGGTTAATTATTAAAAATCTCTCGCAATATTTGGATCTCTCCTTACCATATGATAGTTTATTTGACGTGAGAAAAAAATTAGATACTATCGGTCCACAGTTTAGAAATGCTGATCAAGTGATAAAAAACACATGGGTGCCAATTAGCAATGGTAAAATAAATTTAAGTAATACACCTTTTACTTTAAAGGAGTGTAATTTTTATATGACGGATTCAATAAGTCGCGCTTCAAAAATAATGGCAGATTGTACTAAAGCTTTTTATGAACACGCTAGTTAATATTTTATTTATTTTAGTACCGCTACTACTTTCAGTTGCATATTTGACATACTTTGAGCGTAAGGTCCTTGCTGCAATTCAACTGAGGCACGGCCCAAGTGTAGTTGGACCTTTTGGGCTATTGCAGCCATTTGCAGATGCTATTAAACTACTGATTAAAGAGCCGATAATACCATTTAGAGCGAGCACCATACTGTTCATTATGGCTCCAATGCTTACCTTTATCTTGGCATTAATTGCCTGGGCAGTTATACCGTTTGGTGCTGAAGTAATTGTAGAAAATGGCCAGCAAGTAGTTATTCCTAAGGTTATAGCAAATATTAATGTTGGAGTGCTTTACGTGCTAGCTATATCGTCGCTGGGAGTATACGGCGTGATTATTGCAGGCTGGTCAAGCAACTCCAATTATGCATTCCTTGGCGCTATACGGTCGGCTGCTCAGATGATTTCATATGAAGTTTCAATAGGCTTAATAGTTGCTGCAGTCGTTATTACCACTGGAACATTAAATCTTGGAGAGATGGTGGTAGCGAAACACAATATGCCATTTTGGGTTGATTTGCTACTAATGCCTATAGGAATAATATTTTTTATTTCTTTGCTTGCAGAAACTAATCGTCACCCATTTGATTTACCAGAAGCTGAAGCAGAGCTTGTCTCTGGATATAACGTTGAATATTCATCCATGCCTTTTGCCCTCTTTTTTCTTGGAGAATATGCAAATATGATTCTAGCAAGTGCTATGATGACGATATTCTTTCTAGGAGGATGGTATCCGCCGCTGGAGTTCAGTTTACTTTACAAAATTCCAGGTTTAATTTGGTTCATTTTGAAAATAGTTATACTTTTGTTTATATTTATTTGGATTAGAGCAACAATACCTCGTTATCGATATGATCAGCTAATGCGCCTTGGTTGGAAAGTATTTCTACCAATATCGGTGCTTTGGGTGATACTCATTTCAGGGGTGTTGCTCTTTACTGGGAATTTGCCTGGATCCAATGTTTAATTTCCCAAATACAAGATTAAGACGCAGGCGCTCGAGCAAATGGGTTCGCAATTTAACAAGTGAAAATAGTTTATCAGTAAATGATCTGGTTCTTCCTCTGTTTGTTCATGACAGAGAAGAAATAACTGAACCAATTTCTGGCTTACCAGGCGTAAAGTGTTATTCAATAGATGGATTAGTGTCTATAGTTAAGGAAGCTAAAGATTTAGGAATTAATGCTGTTGCAATTTTTCCTGTAGTTGATAGTAAACTAAAATCTGAAAACGCTGAGGGAGCATATAATTCTGACAACTTAATCTGCAAAGCAATCCGTGCTGTAAAATTAAAGGTACCTGAAATTGGTATTATTGCAGACGTTGCACTGGATCCATACACTATTCATGGCCATGACGGCATTTTAAAAGATAATCAGATGGATGTAGAAAACGATGAAACTATATCAGTACTGTGTAAGCAAGCACTTGCTTTAGCGAAGGCAGGATGTGATATAGTTGCTCCTTCTGATATGATGGATGGTAGAGTAGGAAGAATCAGAAAATCATTAGATGATAACAACTTTCAAGACGTATTAATATTATCTTATGCAGTGAAATATTGCTCTAGCTTCTATGCTCCATTCAGGCAAGTCGTTGGTTCATGTGGGCTATCACATTCTATAGACAAAAGTGGTTATCAAATGGATTATAAAAATGCGCGCGAAGCAACGTGCGAAATTGAAATGGATATAAATGAAGGTGCAAACTTTATTATGATTAAACCAGGTATGCCATATTTAGATATTATCAAAACAGCAAGTGATAAGTTTAATTTTCCGATTTTTGCTTACCAAGTAAGCGGTGAGTACGCAATGATAAAAGCTGCTGCAAATAATGGCTGGCTAGATTATGACAAGGTGATTTATGAATCTTTGATTGGTTTCAAACGTGCGGGTGCAAGTGCAATATTCACTTACGCTGCACTTGATATTGCAAAAAATTTAAGTGCATAAGCCCTATAAAATTATTAAATTTTTGGCGCACGTTCTTCTACTGTTGCTGCATATTACTTAAAGTTTTCCAATACATGTTTTAAGTTGTTGATAAGTCCGTTACAATACAGTATTATAAATAATATAAACCAAGTGTTACTTAGAACATGGGGATTTTTTTTAAATTTTTGGGAAAGATGCTAGGCAAGGTTTTTCCTGCTAAAACAGTAAGCTCTCTTTTAGGAATAGGATATTTACCAAGTTGGCAGAACTATTGGTCTTCTTTTTTAATATTATTTATTGTCGATGTTATATTAATTCTTACATATGGAGGCGAATACTTACTATATAAAATGCCAGACTCAGGAATAGTTGTAGCTGCTGTTTTTACAAAATTGGCAATAGTTATGTTAGTAATGCAATTAATTGGAATATTTATTTTTCATGCTCAAGACCCTTCAGCAAACAGTGGTGAAGAAATAGTAATACAAATAGCGTCAGGGCAAGTACTGACTGTAGCACTTTCAATGCCAGCAATAATGTCAATTTATTATGCTGTAAGTAAACTCTATGGGAATATATGTAAGCAGATGTTTCAATGCCCATTTTGGTTTAATGATTTTATGCACTTTTTCTTTTTTCTTATGATACCTTACGTATTTTTTAATGTCGTAGAAGTGATAAAACCATGGCCAATAAGTTCAATACAGCTCAGCTATAATAATGCAATGTCAATTACATTTGAGGGGATTTTTCACACATTTTATGCGGTGATTTTACTGTATTTAACAGCATTTATATTCTGCGATTTAACTATGCATGATGCAATTGTCCTAAATAAAAGCATAATTCAGTATGTGAGGGAAAGTTCAGCAGTTTTAGGTGATTATTTACATGATACTGTTAAAAAAATAGGTATTGAATAGTACTTATTTATTTATATATTTAGTATAAAAAGTGTACAATTTGTGTGAACTTACAAAGTATAATAAAAGAGTTACAAGATTTTTGGGCTAGTGAAGGATGTGTTATACTTCACCCATACACATCTGAAGTTGGTGCTGGCACATTACATCCTGCAACAATTATGTCTGCAATTGATACAAAACCGGCAAAAATTGCATATCTACAACCAGTAATTAGGCCAGCAGATGGGCGCTATAGTGATAATCCTAATCGTTTGTATCAACATCACCAATATCAAATTATAATAAAGCCATCTGGTAATAATTTACAAGACGTCTATTTAGATAGCTTAAAAGTTCTTGGCATATCTACAGAAAAATATGATATTAAGTTTGTTGAAGATGATTGGGAAAATCCAAGTGTTGGTGCATCAGGACTTGGTTGGGAAGTTATATGCAATGGAATGGAAGTAACACAGCTTACTTATATACAGCAAGTTGGAGGGATTGACTGCAAGATGATTCCTGGTGAGGTGGCATATGGGTTGGAACGTTTAGCAATGTGCATACAAGGTGTAGATAATGTTTACGATATAATTTGGAACGATAACGGTGTAACTTACGGAAATATTTTTAAACAAAGAGAATATGAATTTTCTTATCTAGCGTTAGACTATTATGATACTAAAGTGGTACAGCAGCAATTCGAAGATACGGAAAAATTGTGTAAGTTCCTTATTGAAAAGGAGCTACCAATCGCAGCCTATGACCAATGTATTAAAACTAGTCACCTACTTAATCTGCTTGATGCAAGAGGTGTGCTTGGTGTGAATGAACGTACAGCTTATATTGGTAAAGTTAGAGAGCTAACAAAAAAATGTTGTGAATTGTACATGAGTAAATAGCGTATGTCGTTGCAGTTATTATTTGAGTGCCTTTCAGAAGAAATACCACCGAGAATGCAGAATGTAGCTGCAACTCAAGTTAAGAGCTGTATTGCCAATGTTTTTAACAAAAATAATGTAAAATTTACATCAATGGAGGTTTTTGTAACGGCACGTCGCATTACCCTATTTGTCGACAACATAAATGCTTTGGAGCTAAAGGATTCCAATAACGAAGTTAAGGGACCAAACATTAACGCACCAAAAAGTGCTATCGAAGGTTTTTTAAGAAAATATCAGAAAAATGAAGAAGATTTGCTCGTTCGAAAAGTAAATAATGAGGATTTTTACTTCATTAAAAGAGAAAGCTGCTCATTTAACATTCAAGAGTTTCTTAAAAATCAACTAGGAGAAATATTAAAAAATTTCTCTTGGCCAAAAAGTATGAGATGGGGCAAAGGAAAAGAAAGGTGGGTTAGGCCAATTAAAAACATTTTATGCATTTTAAATGATGAAATAATACCTGTATCTTTTGCAGGGATTACAGCATCTAACACAACATATGGCCATCGATTTCTCTCAAGTGGTACGGCGCTTACTGTTAAAACACCTAAAGACTATTTTGAATTGCTAGAAAAAAACAGTGTAATTCTCCAAATGGACAAAAGAAAGCAATTTATACTAGATCAGATTAATAAATTCACAAAAGAGCAGAATTTACAACTTGAGAAAAATGATTATTTACTAAATGAATTGACAGGGCTTATAGAGTGGCCAATCGTACTGTTTGGTGAAGTGAATCAAGAAAAGTCATTTGGATTACCGAAGGAAGTAATACTTAGTATAGTTAATACACAACAAAAATACCTTGCTTTAAGTAATGGAAAGAGAATTTCACACTTTGTCACTGTTGTCAACGTCAACAATGGTGAAGTTGTTAAAGGACACGAAAGAATATTAGAAGCACGTCTTGCTGATGCCCAATTTTTAATATCTCAAGATAAAAAGGAAAATCTAGATTATTATGTCAAAAGATTAGGTTCAATATTATTTCATGCTTCACTTGGCAGCGTGGGGGAAAAGGTGAAGCGTATTACGGCTTTGTCAAAGTATATAGCTATATTTATTCCACATGCTTCGCTGATAAAAGTTGAACGTGCTGCATATTTGGCAAAAGCTGATTTGGCAACATCGATAGTAAGAGAGTTTCCAGAATTACAAGGAGTAATGGGTGGATATTATGCTTCTTATTTTCAAGAAGATAGAGAAATAGTGGAAGCTATAACTGAGCATTATAAGCCAATCGGGCCAGAGCAGGAGTGTCCTAAATCTCCTTCTGCAATTGCTGTGTCAATTGCAGACAAAGTGGATAGCTTAGTTGGTTTAATTGCAGCAGGTGAGAAAATCTCTGGTTCGTATGATCAATTTGGTTTGCGGAGAATGACAATTGGTATAATTAGGACAATACTTGAAAATAATTTGCATGTTCCAATTAGGCTAATGATAGACAAGTCAGTATCTTTATATTCAAGGCTTCTATTTAATAAAAATACAGCGTCAGTTGATAAGCCGAATAGAAAACAAATTTCAGAACTAGTATTTAGATTTTGCTTAGAAAGATTCAAGGTTATTTTAAAAAATAGAGATATAAGGCAAGATGTTGTAGATTCAATACTATATAAAATCGATATTAATGATCTGCTGACAGCAGAAAAGCAAACTGTTATATTGGATCGTTATCTTAGTACTCCAGAAGGTGAACAAATTCTAAGCACTTACAAAAGAGTCAGTAACATGATGAGCAAAGCAAGGAAAAGTGATGGCACTACTTATAGTGCATCTTACGGTAAGAGGTTTTTGATTGAAAGTGAAGAAATTGCGCTATCAAATTGTGCTATAACTGCTTGTAAAAACATAAAACAAGCGATAAAAAATAACCACTTTAATGTAGCACTTGATGAACTTGCTGGTTTTGATCCGTTTATCAATCAGTTTATGGACAGTATAAAGATTAACTGTGATTCTGATAAGCTGAGAAGAAACAGATTATCTTTGCTTGAAAATGTAGTTTCCATCTTTCATTTAGTAGCAGATTTTAACCTCATACAGGTTAAACAATGGATAAATGCTCAGGCAATATAAAGAACAAATCAAATCATCTCCACAATCCTGTGGCGTGTATAAGATGGTTGGAGATAAGAATAAAGTTTTATATGTTGGAAAAGCAAAAAACTTAAAGTCAAGGTTATCCGACTACCTTCAATTCGAAAACCTTTCTGAACGAATTAGAGTTATGCTCTTACAGGTTATTAAGGTTGAAATATTCATCACTGAGAATGAAATCGAAGCACTGCTTCTTGAAGCACAGCTAATAAAATCATTGAAACCACTTTATAATATTGTGCTCAAGGATGGAAAATTTTATCCTTATATGACAATTTCCAAGCACGATTATCCAAGAATAGCAAAATATAGAGGCAAATTTAAGAAAAATGAGTTTCATTATTATGGTCCCTTTACATCTGCCGCTGCTGTTAAGCAAACTATATTGTCATTGCAAAAAGCTTTTCTCCTAAGAGTATGTTCAGATCAATACTTTTCCTCAACAAAAAGACCATGTATTGAATATCAAATTAAGCGCTGCTCAGCACCATGCATAAACAAAATCACAAAAGACGACTACTGCCAATCAGTAAAACAGGCACGAAATACATTGCTTGGAAGAAATAAGGAAGTGAAAGAACAGTTACTTTTCACAATGAGAAAGTGCAGCAGTGAAGAAAACTATGAGCTTGCTGCTATATATAGAGATCGGGTAAAGTTTCTTGAGCAAATTCAAATACAGCACACGGATTTTTCTTTTGAAAAAGATGCAGATTTCTTCAGTATTGTACGTGAAGAGGATCTAGCATGTATTAGTGTGTTATCGTTCAGAAATAAAGACAACTACGGCAGCACTCCTTACTTTGCCGAGAACTGTGGTGATCACTCAAATGATGAAATTTTATCCACCTTTTTGGTCAATTTTTATAATTCAGCTAACATACCTCCAATACAAATTTACGTTCCAGATTCTATTGTGGATAAGGAAATTATAGAACAAGCACTATATAAGGTTGCTCAAAAGCCAGTAAAAGTTCTGCATGCAAAGAATAAAAAAGAGCGTGATTTATTGAAATTTGTTTATGATAACTCTCAGCATAGCTTAGAGCAGAAGCTTATCGATTATAGAAATAACCTAGAAAAGCTTGAGGAGCTTAGCAAAATCTTCTTGTTACCAAATATTCCAAAGCGTATTGAGGTTTATGACAATAGCCATATATTTGGAAACCAACAAATTGGTGTAATGGTTGTTGCAGGGCAGGAGGGTTTTTTAAAAAGTGAGTACAGAAAATTTACTATAAAGGAAAAATTTTCAGGCGATGACTATAAAATGATGAGGGAAGTGCTAACCAGACGTTTCTCCGGCAATATAAAAGGCATAATACCTGATTTTTTACTGATTGATGGTGGACCAGGACATGTTTCCATAGTACAGAAT
Source organism: Wolbachia endosymbiont (group A) of Ischnus inquisitorius (assembly GCF_964026985.1). NCBI lineage: Bacteria > Pseudomonadati > Pseudomonadota > Alphaproteobacteria > Rickettsiales > Anaplasmataceae > Wolbachia > Wolbachia endosymbiont (group A) of Ischnus inquisitorius. Next base: position 442,156 of record NZ_OZ034715.1, read on the forward strand.
GTACTGGAAGTATTGAATATAAACGTTCCTTTTGCTTGTATGGCAAAAGGTCCTGATCGTAACGCAGGAAATGAAAGATTTTATATGCTGGGCAGGGAAGAATTCAGTCTGGCAAATGACAGCAAAGTCATGCTTTACTTACAATCGCTGCGTAATGAAGCCCACCGTTTTGCGATAACTTCACATAGAAAAAAACGCGATAAACAGTTTATAGTTTCACAATTAAGCAAAATACCCGGCATTGGCAACAAAAGAAAAAAAGCGTTGATGTCTTATTTTGGTTCAGTGAAAAATATAAGCAAAGCTTCTCTGGCTGAAATTCAAAACATACCTGGAATTAGTAAAGGTTTAGCAGAAGTTATTCTTAAACACGTAAATTATAAGAGAGGAGTACTGGAATGACACAAAACCCGTTTTATTATTAGGGAATTTATATCTTAAAACCGCAAAAAAAGGTGTGCGTATTTGTGAAAAAAAATCTCCATAAAATTTGTGAAGCAATGTGGTGGGACTAGTGCGATTCGAACGCACGACCTTCAGATTAGGAGTCCAACGCTCTATCCTGCTGAGCTATAGTCCCGTATTTCCTACCATTCATGTAAAGTTATAGCAAAAAATCCTTTCTTTTCTAGATTTCTTGCATAACCAATTTATGACGACAAAAAAAATTTCTGTACTTCTTGAGTATAATGCTATTATATTTAATAACATGGTTTAAGTAAGATTAATGCTAGTTAACAATATTGGTTATTTCTATAACAATCAAAACGACTTTGCTTTAAGCAATATAAACATTAAAGTAAAGAAAGGAAATGTTGCATGTTTATTGGGGCATTCTGGCTGTGGCAAGTCAACAATTTTGAAATTAATTGCGGGGATAGAAAATCCAAAATCTGGAACTATTTTTATAAATGATAGGTTAGTTGCAAGTAATAAGGCATCAGTCGCTATAGAGCATAGAAATATCGGATTGATTTTTCAGCATTCTGCATTATTTCCTCATAAAACAGTAGTAGAAAATATAACCTTTGCTATCCGCAGCTCTTCCAAGAGAGAAAAGCACCTAATTGCATTGGAAATCTTGAAGTTACTCAATATAGAAAAATATGAAAATATGTACCCTAACGCCTTATCTGGAGGACAGCAACAATTAGTTGCAATAGCAAGAGTGATGGCACAAAACCCTGATGTTGTGTTGTTAGATGAACCATTTTCTAATTTAGATATACTGCTCAAGTGCCGAATAAGACAACATATATTGTCCCTTTTTAGAAGTAAAAATATCCCTGTGCTAATGGTAACTCATGACCCGCAAGAAGCATTGAAAGTTGCAGATTTTATCTACGTAATGAAAAATGGTAAAATTATTCAATCAGGAGTTTCTAGCGATATATACCATAAGCCTAAAGATGATACGCTAGCAAAGTTTTTTAGTGAGCTCTCTTCTACTCTACAGTTAAGCGAAAAGTTTCCACTTATTCGCTGCAAGAAAATAATCTAGTTTGGGATTGTTATAAAATAATTAAAAAACCTTGATTTATAATTAAATAAAGGTGATATAATCTATGTGTTACTTGACTTCAGTCAAGTTTTAATATTTAAAGGTCAATATTTTAAATGGAGGTGAAAATGAGTTTAGGACCATGGCAATTGTTTCTAGTCTTAATAATAATTTTAGTTCTGTTTGGTGCAGGCAGATTACCGCAAGTTATGGGTGATTTAGGAAAAGGCATCAAAAACCTTAAACAGGAGCTTAAGGACTCAGAAAAATTATCGTCTAATGAACCAGATCGTTAGCGTCCTCATACTTCGTGACATGCACCTTAGTGCATGTCATCTGTTTAAAAACTTAGTCAGGTTAAAGAATGAAAGAGATGAAGTGTTGGTATGAAATAAATAACAAATATTGAAATACAGCAACAACTATGTTAGCTTAAGAGGAATATTTTATTAAAGGATAATTGTGCAAAAAAGTGAGAAACTAACTAAAGATAAAAAACTAGCTTCTGATATTCTAAAAGAGGTTGCAGATACCAATAACAATGATAGCAATAAAGTAACTTTGTTTGACATTAAAACAGCTTTGCATGAGCGCGGTTTTGGTATTTTAATAATCATCTTCTCCTTGCCGCTATCGGTGCCTATACCGGTTCCACCTGGTTATACAACTATTCTTTCTATACCTTTAATCTTATTCTCACTGCAGCTTCTATTTGGATTTGATTCTCCTTGGATGCCCAGTTGGCTAGAAAGAAGATCTTTTCAGCGTTCAACACTAGCTCTTGTGGTAGGGAAAACTTCCCCTGTATTAGAAAAAATAGAAAAATTCATGAAGCCAAGACTGTCTTTCATTTTCTATGGGCCTGGTGAGAAGATTCTGGCTTTTATGATGTTGCTTTGTGCAATAATAATAGCTCTTCCATTACCTTTTACTCACTTCCTTCCTGCAATTGGCACAACTCTTATTTCACTTAGCATTATGAGTAAAGACGGGTTTCTATCCATATTGGGAGTTTTAGTATCATTGTGCGCGTTGTTGCTTACTCTTGTTGTAATAGTCAAAGGACCACAACTTATAACCGGAGCACTTTCTCTTCTTAAAAGCTTTACAACACTTTAACAAAAGAACGAATTACTAGCGCAAAATGAATAATGCATATTGAAATAAAACAATAATTGTGTTAAGAATTATTTTTATCAAAGGTTTTTCGTGTCAAAAAATGATAAGTTGACTAAAAGTGATAAATTAGCTTCTGATATTCTAAAAGAAGTTGCAGATACCAATAACAATGATAGCGATAAAGTAACTTTGTTTGACATTAAAACAGCTTTGCATGAGCGTGGTTTTGGTATTTTAATAATCATCTTCTCCTTGCCGCTATCGGTGCCTATACCGGTTCCACCTGGTTATACAACTATTCTTTCTATACCTTTAATCTTATTCTCACTGCAGCTTCTATTTGGATTTGATTCTCCTTGGATGCCGCATTGGTTGGAAAGAAGGTCTTTTCAGCGTTCAACACTAGCTTTTGTGGTAGAGAAAACTTCTCCAGCATTAAAAAAAATAGAAAAGTTCATGAAACCAAGAATGTCTTTTATTTTCTATGGGCCCGGTGAAAAGATTTTAGCTTTTGTAATGTTGCTTTCTGCATTATCGATAGCTCTTCCATTGCCTCTTACTAACTTCATTCCTGCAATTGGTACGACTCTTATTTCGCTTGGCATTATGAGTAAAGATGGGTTTCTATCCATATTGGGAGTTTTAATATCATTGTGTGGGCTATTGCTTACTCTTGTTGTAGTAGTCAAAGGGCCACAACTTATCATTGGGGCATTTTCTTTTCTCAAAAGCTTCGTATATGGTTAGGCTTTACAACACCTTAACAAAAAAAAAGGAGCTTTTTACACCTATCGATAAAGATCATGTGAAAATGTATGTTTGCGGACCAACAGTATATGACACAGCACATATAGGCAATGCACGGTCTGTTGTTGTGTATGATGTGTTATTTCAGCTACTTAAGTTTTGTTATGGCAAAGTTACCTATGTGCGTAACATAACCGACATTGATGATAAGATAATTAATGCAGCAAGTGAAAAAAATAGCAACATAGAAAGTATCAGCACATATTACACCAAGGCTTTTCATGAAGATATGAGAAGCATAAATTGTGCAGAGCCAACACACGAGCCAAAAGCAACGAAAAACGTAGATTATATTATAAAATTAATTGAACATTTGCTGCAATCAGGCCACGCTTATGAATCTGACAAACATGTGTATTTTAATATAGAATCTTACCATGAATATGGTGCTTTATCAGGAAAAAAAACTGATGAATTGGTTCCAGGTAGCAGAGTTGAAGTTAATGAAAATAAAAAGCACCCGGGAGATTTTGTGCTGTGGAAGCCTGCAAATGATATTGACTACAAACTTTCAAGTTATTGGAATAGCCCATGGGGAGAGGGCAGACCTGGATGGCATATAGAATGCTCAGCAATGTCATATGCTTACCTTGGCAAAGATTTTGATATTCATGGTGGCGGCATAGATTTACAATTTCCTCACCATGAAAATGAAATTGCACAGAGTAAGTCTGCATTTGCTGGATCAATGTTTGCAAAATACTGGATACATAACGGTTTTCTTACAGTAAATGAAGAGAAAATGAGCAAGTCCTTATTTAATATAGTCAAAGTAAGAGATTTGCTAGATAGTGGAATAAAGGGTGAAGTAATACGCTATGCACTGCTCAAAACTCACTACAGAAAACCACTTGATTGGACAGAAAACGTTATTTCTGACGCACAGGAAACCTTAAATAAATTTTATCGGCTATCACGTGGTTTAGATACAATAAATATTGATGAAAGTAACGCAGAGATTTCTAAAGATTTTATAGACGCTTTAAAAAACGACTTAAACATTCCTGAAGCTCTAGCTATATTACATGAAATGGCTGCAAAAATTAACAAAATGAGTAATGAAAGTGAAAAGCTAAAATTAACTGAGAGTTTTGTTAAGAGTGCCAGATTTATTGGTCTTCTTGAGTCAAGTTATGAAAAGTGGTTTGCTGTGGATGTAAATCATCAAGAAATAGAAAGGTTGATAGACTTAAGAAAAATTGCAAAAAAAAATAAAAATTACGATACTGCAGACAAAATAAGGGATCAGTTGAAACAAATGGGGATTACAATTTCTGACAATGAAGATGGTACAACAACCTGGTAAACTCATATGGAAAATTACTTTCTGTTATTCACAGATAGTCTAGTATCATCATTAGTCTTACCCATACATCAAGGTTTTGTGTTCAATACCATGCTTTATTTCAGGTCGTATCACACTCCACTACTGATGTTATTTTTTGGAGTACTAGGATCAAGCCTTGGTGGAATAGTTAACTGGTATTTAGGTAGAATAACAATCTCTATACGAAAATCATACCGCAAACTAGAGAACGAGCATAAAACACCAAAAATCGTAAAAAATCTACTGATTTGTGCAGTTACATTACTTTCATGGGTGCCAGCACTTGGAAGTGTGATTCAAATTTTATCAGGTTATTTTAAGTTAAACCTTTATACCCTTGCCCCTTTAATCATTCTATCTAATTTCTTCTATTTGTTATATCTAATACTTACTTTTGGAGTATAACAGCTATAGTATAGCCTTTCTTATAATAGTCCGAATGCGATAAGATATGTGTTTATGGCTATAGCAGGCCAGTAGCATATTACGGTCTGTTCGGATTATTGTAAAAAGAGCTATACTACAGCCATTAAAGCCCACTTCTGTCATCCTATGCCCTGATAGAAGCGGAGCTATAAATTAGAGGTTGTCGGGAAACTAGTAAATTCAAGCATATTCCCTCTTTAACATAACCCTACTCATAGCTAGGTATATGAAATTCTCAGTGGATGTTGTGAGTAAATCATACTCCTTCGATAGCCTTCTATTCCTATTAACCCAAGCAAAAGTCCTTTCTACAACCCATCTTCTTGGCTGTACTTTAAACCCTTGTTCTCTTGTTGGTAGTAGCTCAGGTGGCGTATCTTTGTGCACCCAAAATCTACATGGAGGCCTTTTAACAATTTCAATATCTATGTCATATTCTTCCTTTATGTGATTCTTTAAATTTCTTCCTTGGTATCCCATGTCAGCCCACATTTTTTTAACTTTAGTATATTTTGTTCTCATATTGTTTAATGCTATTTTAATACCATCTCTATCATTTTCGTTAGCAGCGCCTACGTAACAACCTAGTATAAAACCCTGAGTGTCTGTAATTATATGCCTTTTTCTACCCTTTACTTTTTTACTTCCATCATAGCCTTTGATCCCCCCTTTTCTGTAGTCTTTACAGATTGACTATCTACTATACAGGCACTCGGCTGCTCATTCCTTCCTATTTTTCTTCTACTATATTTTGTAATTTCATAATTCATTTTCTCAAAAATTCCCTGCTTCTTCCATTGCCTGAACTGCTCATACACAGTCTTCCATAGCGGAAAATCATTTGGTAAATACCGCCATTGACACCCTGTACGCAATACATAGAAAATTGCTTCTAATATTTCTTTTTTGCTATACTTTTGCGGCCTTCCTCCTTTCTTGTATGATACTCTGAAGTGTTTTTCTATTCTTGCCCATTCCCTTTCGCTTAGATCTGTTGGATACTTTTTTCTCATCTTTACCCCGTACTAAAATTTCAGATATTATAGCCTTTTACTTGTTTCCGGACAACCTCTTATAGCATTTCTCATAATAGTCCGAATAGGTCATAGGAAGGCAGAATCAACAGCACGACGAAAGGATTCGAATAGAGGAATGTTTTTCCTGGCTCTGTTTTTTATAGCAAACCAATGATGCTCAATTTTGTTAAAATCTGGAGAATAAGGCGGCAGATACAAAATTTCTGCACCGACTCCTTTAGCGAGCTTGATAAGCTTATCAGACTTATGAAAAGTAGCATTATCAAGAATGACAGTTTGTCCAGGTTCTAAGATCGGTGCCAAAAATTGCTCAAACCATCCATTAAAAATATCCATATTACAGTGGCCTTCAAATGTTAATGGAGCAACTATCTTTCTTCTACTTAAGGCTGCAACCATGCTGATTCGTTGAGTTTTTTTTCCAGATTTTAGGGCATAAAATCGCTGTCCTTTCTGGCAATACCCATATGGATAGTCCTCCGTGTTATCAATCCCAGACTCATCTATATACACTAAGTTTTCTGGTTCTTTTGTTGCTATAATTTTTAAGAATTCAGCACGTTTTTCTTCGTTCCTTTCCTTGTATCCATATGTCTTTTTTTGCGCGTAAATCCAATTTTTCTGAGAGCTCGGTGGATCGTTTGGATACTAACGTTGCCCCAAAGTTTAGCCATTTCCGACAGAGTTTTTCTACCGTGTTTTTTAGCAAATTCGATAAACTTATTCCAGTCGATAATTTTCTGATTGTAACCTCCATTACCGAGTTTTTTTGACTGAAAGTCGCCTGTTTCTTTTTTTCTTTGCTGCCACTCCCACAAAGTAGTTCGTCCAATTTTAAATCTTGCTGCCACTGCTTCTCTGCTTTCCCCTTCGTCTAGTGCTTCCATTGCTTTTTTTCTTAAATCATAACTATATGCTGCCGGCATCCAACCTCCTTATCGCCATCTATCCTTAATCTTATCATATCCGGACTTCTGTGGAAAGAGCTATACTAGAGAATTAGGTAGGATATCTGAAAATTTTTGAAACAACTGTTGCCAACCAGTAGCATCATTGTCAAACTTGATAGCGCTCCTTTGGTTATAAGCTGCAGCAACATTTTTAAATTTTCCGATATCAATGCCAATGAAATTTTGATAAGATGTAATCATAATAAATAACCTCGATAGTTTAATTAATTTAAGATTGTAAACGGGTGCATACATATGTCCCATGCAACTATTCAAACGTATCGAGAGATGGGGCTAGTTTACCTTGATGGCTACGGTTGTAATACCAACTTTCATTCGGTCGCACACGCCCGTGATAGCCCTATTCCTATAGTGAGTAGGGTTATCTTTCCCTCTTATCTCTTTTATATCACATTTTTAACTTACAACTTTCATCTTTAGCGTTAATGTCCGCCCCTTTGCCTATAAGGTATTCTACTATATCAACCCTTCCATCATAAACAGCCTGATGTAACGGAGTGATACCATATCTGCTCTTAGCATTGACGTCTGCACCCTTATTGATAAAATATTGCACTATGTCCAATCCTCCACTCTCAACAGCTGAACACAATGGAGTGCTGTCAGATCCATCCCTAGCATTAACAACACAATTAAATTTATCTGGGTGTTTTTCTTCCATATGTGTTAATACGCACCTAACTGCCTCATAACTGCCACTTTCGGCAAGTGAATGCAACGGCGTATATTTCCATCTACCATAAATAGGATTAAAGTAAAATTCGTCAATTAACTCACCATACTTACTCACATATCCCCAAACAGATGCAACAATAGAATTATCTATTAATACATCATAACTGTTTATCAATTCTAGAGCTTTCCTTAAGACCTCTTCTTCTCGGCCTTTCTCTTGTAATTTTAATCTAGTCACCTTTTGCACTAGTCTGTAAATATTTACTACTCCTTTCCTTAATTTAATCATTGAATATCGATTAAGTATAGCTCTTTTTACAATAATCCGAACAGACCGTAATATGCTACTGGCCTGCTATAGCCATAAACACATATCTTATCGCATTCGGACTATTATAAGAAAGGCTATAACTCAACAGCATTCCACAACGCTTCTTTATCATTAGCTACTTGCTGTGAAAAGATTTCTTCTATATAAATCTCATTAGGAGAAAAATAGGCCATTATCTCGAGAATGCTCAATGCTTCCGGCCCAAATTTTTTTTGCACTATAGCATCAATTGTAATTTTCCAAGTTATGAAAGTTGCCTTAGCATAACGATCACTTTTATATTCGGACTTAAAGTCAAGTAGCTTCTCTGCTATCTTTTCACACTTTTTCAGATAGCCACCAACTCTAATCCTTTTTCTACCCCTATGACTAAATACAATATTTTCTTCACTAATATATGTAACCGCTAGTTTTAAAGCCAATTGGGAATATTGTAGTTCCTGTGCCAGCTTTTTTATTTCCTTATTCTGTAAATTGTTTTCTATATTCAAAGCCCTTTTAACAAATTCTAAAGCTTCTATTTCATCAAATTCATCTAATTCTTCTATATCTCCTTCTTCTCTCGCTTTCGATTTTTTGTCACGAGGACCATAAGGTTTCTTATGGGGCCTCTGCTTGTTATTTTGCGCTGTTACAGCTGCATGTATTTCATTCAGTGTTTTACTATCCTTACGCTGTTGTTTTGCTATTTTATCAATTCCTTTATTCCCTTTCTTTACCCCTCGTTCTATCCCACATAGAGTGCTGGCCCATAGCTCCACTTTTTGGAAAAATTCTTTTCCTTCTTCTGGCGAAAGAAAACGTCCTTTTATATCTTTCACCCAATCTGATATTTTCTCCAGAAGGTCATTGCAAAAGATTTCATTGTCACCAACATAGCCGAACTTTTTGGCCAATCTACCACTCATCTCACCTTTAAACAATTCTTTTAGCTGACTTTCATTGGGCAAATTAACCGCAAACACTAATTCATTTAAAAAGTCTTCGACTTCTTTATCACTGACTTCTCTACCTACCTTACCCTTTATAAAATCCATATTTTGCTCTAAGTATTGAGCAATACTACCGTCTGAATCATTAATTCTATATCTTGCACCATCGCCTACATCCAGAAATTCATCTTGTATATCTACCCTTATAACTGAAATTTCCTTTTCTTTATTCTTTCCACTCGACATCATTCTTAGCTTTCTCACTTCGTGTTGTGCTGAATCTGTAAAATCAAAATCAATATTTGTAACAATAGCAAAATACTTCATTTCACCCTTGAACTTTCCATTACTTTTGATTTTTAAATAAGCAATAAAATATTTTAACAAGTTAAACTCACTACTCTTTGTCAATAAGCTACCTACACTGATTTTTTCAGTTCCATCTTGTTTGTGTTTGACTTGCACAAACCTATGTATTGTTGTTTTATTTTGCTTACATTGGAGAACAACATCATCAAAGCCTGCAGCTGACTTCAATTCTGTAGCTAGGCGGAAAGGACATTTTTTATCCATCACACGCATGAGAAATAATATGAGCCACAACTCTTGATAGTCAATACCATGGCGAGAGCATTTTGACCCCCAAACAGGATAAGTTTCAAGCATCCTCAACCTCACATAATTTTAAAAATAGTACCGACAAATAGTAAAAAAGTTATATGTCATGATATACAGATATCGTAACAAAGACCTTGGAATATCTACGAGATGTGCTGTTATGTAAATAAAAAAATGTGACTAATTACTTAATCTTTCACTCAAAATTGAATTCACGACATCAGGGCTGGCTTTCCCCTTGGTGAGTTTCATAACTTCGCCGACAAAGAATCCGTATAACTTTGTTTTACCGCTTTTGTATTCTTGAACTTTATCTTGGTCGTTATTGATGATTTTGTCGATAACTTCTGATATTTGACCTTTATCGGTTATTTGCTTTAGGTCCTGCTCTTCTATAATAAGGGATGCAGGCTTTCCAGTTTCAAACATAATATCAAAAACCTGTTTACCAAGTTTAGCAGAGATCGTTCCATCAACGATAAAATCTAAGAGCTCGGACAGGGCATTGGCTTTGATTGGAGAGCTCACAATATCAATATTTGCTTTATTTAAACGACCGAAAAGCTCTACAGTTAACCAGGTGACCGCGAGCTTTGAATCATGTTTTTTTATCAATTCCTCAAAATAATCAGCAATTGCTTTATCGGAGGTAATGACGTTTGCATCGTATTCGTTGATACCCAATTCCTCAATGTATCGCAGCTTTTTTTGATCTGGCAACTCGGGCAAAGATGATTGAATTAAATCAATTTTCTCCTGGCTTACCTCAACAGGTAATAAATCAGGCTCAGGGAAGTATCTATAGTCGCTTGCATCCTCTTTGCTTCTCATCACTTTTGTTTTTCCCAAAGCAACATCAAACAATAAGGTATCTTGACTTATTTCTTCTCCACTTTCTAAAATTTCAATTTGTCTTTGTATTTCATAGTCTATAGCTTGCACAATATAACGTATCGAGTTCAGATTTTTTATTTCACAACGAGTGCCAAATGTACTACTGCCTTTTAGGCGAACAGAAACATTTGCATCACAACGAAGTGATCCCTTTTCCATATCACCATCACACGAACCAATATAACGCAAAATCTGCCTTAATCTTTTTATGCATTCTGCAGCTTCCGCAGATGAACGGAGATCTGGTTCTGAAACAATTTCCATTAAAGCAACCCCTGCACGATTTAACTCTACATAAGTTCTGCTTTCCTCATGAACGCTCTTTCCTGCATCTTGCTCTAAATGAATTCTCGCAATTCTTATTTCTTTTTCATTGTCGTTGATAAATACTCTACCGTTTTTAACTATTGGCTCAAAAAACTGAGTTATCTGGTAACCTTGTGGTAAATCAGGATAAAAATAATTTTTCCGATCAAAGCAAGAATACTTATTAATTTCTGCAGAAAGTGCAAGACCAGTGCGTATTGCTTGCTCTATGCAGTAATAATTTAGTATTGGCAGCGTACCTGGCATTGCCGCATCAACTAGAGAAACTTGAGTGTTATGCTCAGCACCAAACTCCGTTGATGAGCTAGAAAATAGCTTCGTATTAGAAGAAACTTGAGCGTGCACCTCAAGCCCAATTACTGCTTCCCAATCCTCTTTCGTCATGTATTTTATTTAAATGATAATCTTAATATTCTGCAAAATTAACACAAAAAGTCAAAACAAAACTCATGTTAGCTAAGTGGTATGCAACCCGTAGAAACAGGACGAAAAATTAAACGAAAAACTTACTTGACAAACTCCGCCAGCCCCCTTATCATGAAACTGAAGCTATTTATTTATCTTCTCTGTACAGATTAGATGACAAAAAAACTCACGTATATGGCGTCTCATGTTTAATTTTTTGCACTATGTGCACCTTATGTCTTTATAAAACTTCTACCTACATAAGCTGAAACGCGCTTATAAAGCGTTTAAAACATAAAAAAACGCCAACTTAAAAAATGGATAGTGAATAACTGGCTACCCTAGGGTTTCTTTTGCCTTTTTTTCTGTTTAGTAAATTTCTTAACGTTTATAATTTAGATTAGTTGCGGTTTAAAAGCAACTGAATCGCGGTTATTAAGTGTTTAGAATAAAAAAACGCCATACTTGAAAGTATAATGTAAGTATAGCTCTTTTTACAATAATCCGAACAGACCGTAATATGCTACTGGCCTGCTATAGCCATAAACACATATCTTATCGCATTCGGACTATTATAAGAAAGGCTATAACTATTGCATTCCTGAGCATTTTGATTCATCATTCTCTTTGTGAAAAACATTCCAAACTTTCTCTCCACTTTTTCTGGGTAAGGTCAGTCAAACCTCCATTTTTTTTATATCAATTTATTACTTTTTTTTCGGTTTGACACACTTTTTTGAACATTCCCAACGAAAAAAGAAAAACAAGGTTTAATTTTCTTTTTTATTTGCGATTTATCTATTAATTAACCGTGAAAGGTTACGTGTAATGCTTCTTCACATAATTATCAATAATTGCCTTAAATTCTTCAGAGACATTATCACCTTGTAAAGTTTTGAAATATTTGCCGTTTTTGTAGACTGCTGAAACAGGTTTTTCTCCATATCCAGGTAAGCTGATTCCCAAATTTGCGTGTTTGCTTTCTCCAGGACCATTTACTATGCATCCCATAACAGCAATGTTCATATGCTCTACACCTGGATTTTTTTTCTTCCACATCGGCATATGAGTTTTTATATAGCCATTCACCTCTTCAGTTAATATACGAAAACGATCGCTACTCGTGCGCCCACAACCAGGACATGAATTAACCTGAGGGTTAAAGTGTCGCAAGCCTATAGACTGCAATATTTCCTGACACACCACCACTTCATTAGTACGCGATTCACCAGGACGTTGAGTCAAAGAAGCCCGTATTGTATCTCCAATGCCATTTTGCAATAAATAAGTAAGCCCTGCTGCGGTATTTACCACACCTTTATTGCCCATACCAGCCTCAGTTAAACCCAAATGCAGCGCATAATTGGAAGATTTTGCAAGTGCCATATAAACTAAAATTAAATCTTGTACTTTGCTAACTTTACATGAAATGATTATTTTGTTTGAATTTAGACCAATTTCTTCAGCTTTTTTTGCACTATCAAGAGCAGACATTACAAGTGCTTTGCGCAGTATAACATCAGAAGGCCTTGAATTACTAAGCGAAGAGTTTTCATCCATCAATTTTTGCAAAAGGTATTTATCAAGACTACCCCAATTTACCCCAATTCTAACCGGAAGATCGTGCATTATTGCATACTCTATCACCCTTTCAAACTTCTCATCACGTTTGTCGCCAAAGCCTATATTGCCTGGATTGATTCTAATTTTACCCAGCATTTTGATGTTGTCTGGATAATCTTGAACTAATTTATCTAGCTCATATTGACCGCAGCCTACCAATATTTTACCGTCAAAACCTTCTTTATTTATCTCTTCTACTATATAAGGTATTGCTCTTGCTACCTCCTCTGAGTTCAAGGCAATTCGCACCAATTCTGAACCTGTATGCGCTAGTTCTGTTATCTCTTTTGCATAATGTTTTGCGCTACTTTTTATATTATCAGCATCTATATGCACGCCAAGCGCCATAGATTGTACAACTACAGGATTATTTCCGCCTATCTTTACTTTTCCAACTTCTACAACATGAGTTTTGTGCCTGGAAATCTGCGATAATTCATATGTATTATCATTCAATATCAGGTCTTTATCTAGCATATTATTAATGGCCAATATTGTGATACTATTTTACTGTGTCAGCTACACTGCCAAATGAACTTGAACCATTCAAACTATAAGCATCTACGTTATCCAAATTAGCAATAGAATCATGTGAGCACGTTCTTCTTGATGGAGTTTCTTTTATAGTGACATTTATAGGAGAAACTTTCTTTTCTCGTGTTGAAGTAACTTTCTTCTCTTCTTGTTGTTCACTTTCATGCTGCTTATTTTCATACTGGAAAACTGACTCTTGATCTATAAATACAGCACCCCTTAAACGTGCGATATTAATACCATGCTGATTTATCATAGTGCTCTCTTCATCGTCGACTATGCAAGCTTCCATGTCATTTGGCTCATTATCAAGACTAGCAATTTTTTTCTCTTTTAATTTTTTGATTAGATCTTCTTTATTTATAGCTCGATCTTGTAATTTTTTTTTCTTGAGCAATTCCCTACGCTTCTCATACAGTTTATATGACTCAGCAAAATCCTCATCTGTATGAAAGTTTGCACCACCAGGGTTACCAGGAGGTATGTATCTCTTACTGAGCTTAGATTTAGCTTCAGCACTATGCACAGTAAAAAAGCTAGAAACCAAAAACATTAATATAAATAAAATTTTAGAAAAAACCCTAAGCATATGGTGCTATAGTAAATATCGTGTTTTAAAAGATAGCAATTAACAAACTTTAAGTAAACCAGAATCTTTACTAACTTTACAATACAAATATTTTTCTAAAAAGTGATATGTTTGCTATCAAAAAAACCTACGCAGACTAAGAGAAGAGTAAGGTGTTACAAGTTGCGTAACACCTTTTCAAGAAAAGTGTTATGCAGCTATATGTTTGCAACTTTTAAGTTATTCTGTAGTTTTTCAGTACCATCGGTAGTATCTACATTACTAAGTTTTGCGTCTGGCGTATCTTTAGATAAGTCGTTTTTCTTCTCTTTATCAAGCTTAACTCCCTGATAGATACAGAATGCAACAAAAGAAGCGACCGCTATTGCGGCAACAGCACTGACTATGATACAAGTTGCCATTATTTTTTCTTGATCTGCTACTGCTTCTGTAAGTGTTTTCACTTTTTCTTCTAAACCTGTGAAGTTTTCTTGCAAGCCTGTAAGCTTTTCTTGCAAACCATCGAATTTATCGTTCAAACCGTCGAATTTACCTAATAGCTCTTTAAAATTTCCCGTGAATTCACCCGACAGTTTGATTATAGCTCTTTTTACAATAATCCGAACAGACCGTAATATGCTACTGGCCTGCTATAGCCATAAACACATATCTTATCGCATTCGGACTATTATAAGAAAGGCTATACTTCTTGTTCCAAACCTGCGAAGTTCCCTGATACCTTCTCTAGTTCTCCCACTCTTTTTTGCAATTCTTCTATTGCTAACTTATCAAGACCCTTAAAATTATACATAATACGTTCCCACAAAGACATTTTTAACCTCCTAGCTAATTAATATATTATAATTTTACATTCCAAATGTTTAAATTATTATTAAATTAACTGTCATTATGTATTGACCTTTTAATAATTTTGTTTGACTTGCTTTTTGAAAGTGCGGAAACTTAAATTAAGGTATTACAAGATTGTTATTCAACCAATATCTCTCTTTTCCCTGAGTAATTTGGAGCGCTGACAATACCTTCCTTTTCCATTCTTTCAACGATGTTTGCTGCTCTGTTATAGCCTATTCTAAGCTGCCTTTGAATGTAACTGGTTGAAACTTTTTGATCTCTTTGAATGATGGCCACTGCTTGGTTATAGAGGTCATTTTCTTCATCCTCCGTTTCATCGTGTGACTCTGTAGAAGAATTTTCATCTTCTTTAGTGATTTCCTCCATGTAGTTTGGCTCACCTTGCATTTTCAGATGATCAACTATATCTTGCACCTCATTATCACTTACAAATGGGCCGTGAACTCGAATGATCTTACCACCAGAGGCCATATAGAGCATGTCACCCATGCCGAGCAATTGTTCAGCCCCTTGTTCGCCAAGTATTGTACGGCTATCTATCTTAGAAGTAACAGCAAAACTGATTCTCGTTGGAAAGTTCGCCTTTATCACACCTGTGATCACATCCACAGATGGGCGTTGTGTTGCCATTATGATGTGTATTCCTGCAGCACGAGCCATCTGAGCTAAGCGTTGAATAGAGCACTCTATTTCTTTGCCGGCAACAAGCATCAAATCTGCCATTTCATCCACGATCACTACAATATATGGAAATGTTTCCATCTTGATTGGTATTTTTTCAAACAGAGGTTTGCCTGTTGTTGAGTTAAAGCCAATCTGCACAACGCGCTCCAATTCTATTCCACTATTCATCGCTTCTGTGATTTTTTGATTATAGTTTATAACATTGCGTACATTCAAATACGACATCATGCGATAGCGGTTTTCCATTTCTTTCACGATCCACTTAAGAGCGACTACAGCCTTTTTTGGCTCTGTTACTACTGGCGTTATTAGATGTGGTATTGCATCATATATTGAAAGCTCAAGCATTTTGGGGTCGATCATTATCATCTTGCATTCGTCAGGACTTAATCGATAAACGAGTGAAAGAATCATAGTGTTAATCGCAACTGATTTACCAGACCCTGTGGTTCCAGCAACGAGCAAGTGAGGCATTTTAGTTAGATCTGCAATAACTGGTTTTCCACTTATTTCTTTGCCAAGCGCAATTGGAAGATTTAAGTTTGCATTTTGGTATTCTGGTGATTCAAGCAAATCACGCAGCATTACAATTTCCCGTTCCTTGTTCGGCAACTCTATTCCCATAGCATTTTGCCCACGAATTATTGAAATACGTGCAGAGAGTGCACTCATCGAACGTGCAATGTCATCTGCAAGGCCAATTACTCTTGCAGATTTCGTACCAGCTTGTGGTTCAAGTTTGTATAAAGTCACAACCGGCCCATAGCATACACTGATAATTTTTCCTTGCACGCCAAAATCACTCAGGACTTGTTCCAGCAGAGATAAATTTTTATTGCTCTCCATTTCATTCAGCTGTTTTCTCTGCAAAGACTCCTCTGCTTTGGAAAGTAAATGAATGCTTGGAAATTCGAACTCACTGAAAATTTCTTTGATGGCTTTTTTCTGTCTTTCTTTTGGTTGTTGTTTAGTAGTGATTTTAGTTTTATGTTTTTCTTCTACTACTAATGGTGCAATTGAATACTCAGTAGTTTTATGTGATCTGAAGAATGGAACATTTACAAATAAGCAAGCTATTTTTTTACATAAGAAGAATAGAGAGTAAATTGCTCTCTTCCAACCAACAGATCCTACAAGACCTATTAATGTTACTATCACAAATACATAAAACGGGCAGTTATTAACGAGTGCATTCCCTATTATTCCACTGTGTCTGTACCTTGCTGTGATGCCTAGCGAAAGTTGTGGTAATATAGCACATACCCCTAAATTGATTAATATTAAATAGAGAATTTTCAGCAGTATTTTTGCTGACCTGAAGATCAACAAGTAAACTATGGTTGTAGCTATTGTAACACTAGTTAATCCAAGAAATTGAACCAATATATCAGCTAAATATGAACCTACTATTCCACCTAAATTTGTCACTTCCTCATTTGTAGCCGTGTTTAAGGAAGGATCTTTATAGTTATAGCTAAAAACTGATATATATATATATATTAAAAGGGATAGATATATTGCTGATTTTAGATATTTTTTTAACATCTACCTAAAGTAGTAAGCTACTGTATATTTTACAAAGTGAATTGTTATTAGCAATATCATTATAGATAAATCTAATCCGTTGAACGGTGGTATATATCTTCTAATAATCTTTAGTGGTGGATATGTCAATTGGTTCAAGATGTGCATTATGCTACTGACAGTTTCATTATATATGTTCACCATATTAAGTTTAACCAGCCAGTTTAGGACAACCCAACATATTAGAATGAAGCTATAAAGATCAAGTAACGTATTGAGTAGATATATGATTGGATGCATACATATCTATTACACGAAAGTTATATAAAAGACAAGTATTTAGCCTTTTCAAACTCAAAATGTTGTTTTTGCTGAACCAAAAAAAACTTCATTTTTTGAGCTGCGCAAAGCCACCTAAAGTAGAGAATGGACAAGGAAGGAGGGGTGTATAATATATATTAATGTTGATATTTATTTCTTATAAATATCATCTCTATGTCCTATCTCTGTGATAGTTACTATATGATCTAATTGATTTACTCTGTAAATTACACGATAGTCACTAACTCTTAGCCTTCTACATCCTTTTAAGTTATGATGTAGTGGTTCACCAAAATTTATTGGGTCAACTGTAAGACGTTCTTTTATAGCCTTTTGAACTCTTAGCCTTATTATCTTTGGAAGGTTTGGTAAATCTTTTTCAACAACACTCTTTAGAGACTTAACCTTGTAACGCTCTAATCCCACTTAATATCTTCAAAATCAACTGTTTCTGCACCTTCAACATCACGCTCATCAGAAATTTTAGATACTAAAAAATCCTCCATTTCAAGCTCAACTGCTTCTCTAAATAGTTTTCCTGCTAATTCTTGAACGGGCTGTTTAGTAAATTCAGATAATTCAGCAAGATGCTTTAAAGTTTCTTCGCTAAGAGCTATGTTAATGCCTGAATTTGCCATATGTTTTACCGAACTCTACTACTGTAACAAGTATACAACATTTTTTTTAATTTTTCAATAAAGAAAGTTGATGATACGTAAGAAAAATTTTGCCACCTGCGTTAATAAATAATTAAAAATTTAGCATATTTATCTACCCTCTATTCTATTACTTAAGTTAGACCACTTTTTTCTATTAATATTTTTTGTTTATAAAGATGAGCAGTTACTCATCACGCAGTTGATCTATGGATATAATACTACCGTTTGATAGTTTTTCAGTACATTTTTCACTTTTGTATTCTTTATCAGAGTCGATACTGATTTTGTCAAATATTAAAACATCTCCTGAAATTTTATCACGAAACTCACTAATAGCAAAAAACGGTATAGTAATTCGCTCTTGTTTTCCTTGAAAACTCAAACTGACGCTAAATTTATCCTCAGAAACTTTTAAATCATAGAATTGATGCTGTAATATAATAAGCATTTGAGTAGGGTATGACTTTTTCAAACGATCTGGCATGGTCACACCATTAAAATATGTGAAAAATAATATTTCTAAGTGAGGGATAAAACCATTACCTGATATAACATCTAAAGTCTTTTTGATAACTTGAAACTTAGCAGAATTAAGCAGTTTTTTGTAATCTGTTTGCTCCATATAACTTTCACATACGTAAATTTTGGGGAACTTCTGTTACCCGGCGTTCCCTAAACCGTGCTTTAGTAATAAACCGGTTGTGCTAAATTAAGCAGCAACACGATATTCTTCAGCAGCAAAATTATCGTTTGCATTTAAATTATGAACTCTTAGCGGTGGTGTCTAACCGAGCAAAGCTACCATCTTTACTATGCATGTCGATCCTTAATCGCCCCCGTATAATTAAAAAACATGGTGGAGGCGCCGAGTACTGCCCTCGGGTCCAATACACCTATTACAAGGTAATTTTATTGCTATAGTACACAAAATGTACATAGCTATTATATAGCAACATTAAATAAATGTCAAGATATTATGACCTTAAGTTGATTTATTGCTAAAACAAAATTAATATTTCCAGTAAAAAATTCTGTGCTCTTAACCTGACACATATGGCTTTTTGAATACTCCCAATGAAAATATTTATAAATAAATATTTACTCTTCTTTTTTATTGTTTTTAGGTTTTTCTTGATCAACCATTTCTCCACCGATCTCTTTTATTTTTAGTATCAACGACTCTGGTACATACATGTCAATTACTTCTTCTGCTGTCACAAATAAAGCCTGATAAGAGTGTGAATTTATTATCCAATTAGGCAATATGTCTTCTGCTTCTATTTTATACTCTCCCTCTTTTTTGTCATATACTGTGTAGCAATATAAGTGCACAGCAAAAAATAATACATAAGAGAGCAATATTCCTTTAAGCACTCCGAGAAAGATTCCAGTAACTCTATCGATAAACCCCAACCTTATGGGTGATAATATGTACATTAGCCAGTTATTTATTATCATGAATATAAGATTAAGTATAATAAATACAGAGATTGTAGAAAGTATGTTTAGTGTAACTTTAGAATCAAAATATTTACTATAATTTGGAGCGAAAAAATCATAGTGATTAGCTGTCAGAAAGACCGATAAAAATAGAAACATTAGTGCGCATAGCTCTTTTATAAAGCCTCTAGTTACCGAGATTATTACGCATAGAACAACAATGAAGATAATTAGGCTATCGAAAAGCATGTTTTATATCTATATGGTTTTCAAGATATAATAGTTGTAAATAACAAGGTTGTAAAATTAATTGTATTTATGCTGCATCAATTGATCTAAATACCTAGCGATCATGTCAATTTCTAAATTCAAATAATCATTTACTTTGTTGTACTGAAAAGTTGTATTTTCCCATGTATAGGGAGTGATATTTACTGTAAATTCCTGATTAATAACTGAATTCACTGTGAGGGAAACCCCATCTAGTGTAACGGAGCTTTTTTTTGCAACAAATTTAATTAATTCTTGTGGGCACGATAGTTTGATTTCATGAGAATCTAAATTTTGATTAATTGTTAAAAATTTTACTATCCCATCAACATGACCCTGAACCAGGTGGCCATCGATCTTATCGCTTAATCTCATTGCTTGTTCGAGATTTATTTTTTTTCCTATTCTCCACGTATTTAAGTTAGCAACCTTCATAGTTTCTTGAGATGCTTGGACTGTAAATGTATCGCTCATTATATCAACAACAGTTAAACACACACCAGAGCAAGCTATTGAATCTCCTTTATTTATAGAGGATAAATTTTGTGTCTTGATATGGAAAATTTGATCAGAGTTGGAGTGAGTGGTAGTATCAGTTATAGTCCCGATATCCGTGATAATTCCTTTAAACATATGGTGAAAATAAATAATTTTACCATGAAAAATTTTTTACAACAACTTATTTCTATTTTGTTATAGTTAAAGTAATTCTGGTTTACCGACAATTTAAAAAACGACAAATTCGTCATCCCGCTACGTGTTAGCGGGATCTAGAGATACCGTGACGGTATGACGTAGGAAAACTGAGCCTGCACTAGCTATAGGCGCGAGAAAGGGGATCGTTTTCACTTACTTGTTCAATAGATTCTATAGAATATTCAGAATATATGAAATAAGCCAAACTCAGAACACATAATGCAGTTAATATTGGTAACCCTATGTTCAATGCTAGCCCAATACTTTCTCTTTTTTCTGGTGGCACTAATCCTTTTAACATTGACACTTTTCCTAACGGAAAATGCCATAAGCAAAGTGTTGATGCAGATGCTACTATTATAAATAGACAAAAATAAGCCTTTTTTGAGGAAAATACAGTTTTTAATGATGATTTGAGTGTAATGTTAGTAGGTGGTAGAGTTTTAGCTTCATTTGTTGCTGGTGAAAGATCTTTAATTGGTAAGGGTTTGTAGATTTATGAGGAGTATTTTCATGTTGTGGAGAAGGTTGTTGTATATAAACACCTGAAACTAATTTAAGCAATTGCTCTTTTTTTCTATATACTTGTTTTTGTAAATATTCTTTACCTAAAAGTGAGTTACTAAGAGGTTGTGGCCTTTCGAGTATCTGTAATACTTCTGATATCTCGCCTGGCTCTAATATTGCATGTAATTGTTTATCTTGAAAGTAAACAATATTGAATACTGAGCTGAAAATATTGCAAAATGTTTCTGGATCTTGATTTTTGTATCCACTCATCACTTCAATAAATATTTTATCGAGTTTTTTCCCCCTGTGCTCAATTTGGTTATCTATCATAGCTACTCTAGCATCATTTTGTGCTTGTTTTATGGCTAATGGTTTTTCTTTCTCTGATAGTTCTTTGGTCTGCTTTTTTGACTTCTTTTTTCTGTTAGCCTTAAAATACTCTGTGTGCGAAGTAGTTTGACCTACATTCTGTTCTGCTTCTTGAGGTATTGGATTTTCTATACTACCCCCTGTCATCCGAGTAGCTTGACTACTTGGATCCATGTTTCTTTTTTCCTGGTCAAACGCTGGAATAACACCAAATGGTATATTGTTGCTCTGTATAGAAAATTTTGGCAATTGTTGGGAAAAGAATTGTGACGTATTAAAAAAATTGGGTAGACAGAAAAAAGATCTAAACCAGAAAACGTTTTCATGCATTGCAGCAACTACTATCGAAACACGTGTAACTTGTTTTCCATTATTTGTTACATCTAAGCCAAATGAGCCTGTAACTGGTACGATTTGTTTATTTTGTGCATTTTTTTGGTTAGTTTCACTCTGTTCTTTTTTGTCTTCATTTTCAGTTTTTTCTGCATGTTGTAGCTTTTCATTTAGAAATAACTCGATTTGGTACAAGTTGTCCAGGTTAATGTTTTCAACGTCTGTTTGTAGCGTTATCGTTGTGCCCTGCAGAAGGATTTGAGGCGGAGCACTATTTACGAATTCTTCTACAGTTTTATAACTGTTAGTTTTACAGTAGTTATTATATAGTTCACTGCTTTCTTTGGGCACTTTTATGTTGGCTGTAAAATTTTTTTCCCGGGAAAGGCAGATTTTGAAAAAATTAATTAAAGAGTTTATTCGAAATAATCTTATATTAAAGGTGTCTTTATCTGTTGCTGTTAGCTCAAATGAAAATTCTTGTATATTACTTTCAATACTTCTCGAGCGAATAGTACTGATCTTAATTGTTTCGCTAGAAAATGCTTTACTTATGTTTCTGGATTTTTCCTTAAAGAGCTTAGGTAAATCCTCTATTTTATACTTATTCTTAGTTTCAGTATTACTGTTGTGCATAGTTGATACAGCAAATTCATCAACGCAAAGGTAAATAAAAAAGATTAATCAGTCAATAAATTAATAATCAGAATAGGGCAATTTTTCGGATTGTTGATGATATTTAAAATTTCACTATAATGAAAGTTTAAGCCAGCGTTTTTAAGATGAATAAAGAGTTATTAGATGACATACTTTCACTTGAAGATAAAGCAGTTTCCGAAATTGAGAATGCTTCTTCTTTACAAGATTTAGAAAAAGTTAGGCTATCATATTTGGGAAAAAAGGGTGTAATTAAAGCTTATTTTGACAACTTAAAAGAGATAGAAGACGCAGGAAAAAAGCGCAATTTAGGCGAAGTTATCAACGTTTTACGTAATAAGCTAGATCAGCTTATAATGAATAAGGAGAATATACTAAAAGCCGAAGAAGTTAACTTTAAATTGCAGAACGAGGCAGTTGATATCACGTTGCCTGCGAGGCCAGAAAAAATTGGCAAGGTCCATCCACTCAGTAAGGTTCTAAATGAAGTAAAGCTTATTTTTGCACATATGGGTTTTAAGGCAGTTGATGGCCCTGACATTGAAGATGAATTTCATGTATTTGATGCACTGAATACTCCAAGTCATCATCCTGCACGAGAGGAGCAAGATACCTTCTACTTAAAGAATAAAATAGATGATAAAAGAATGGTACTGCGCACTCACACCTCATCTGTACAGATTAGAACCATGGAAAAAACAAAAAAATTCCCAATTAAAATAGTAGCCGCAGGTAGAGTATACAGAAACGACTTTGATGCAACTCACACCCCTATGTTCCATCAAATAGAGGGGTTATATGTCGATGAGAATGTCAATATGGGCCAGTTAAAATTTACTATTCATCACTTCCTTAATAAGTTCTTTGGCGATAAAGGGCTGAAGATACGTTTTCGTAATAGTTTTTTCCCTTTTACCGAGCCTTCTGCGGAAGTGGACATAAGTTATAAAGGTAGTAAATGGATAGAAGTACTGGGATGCGGTATGACGCATCCAAATGTATTTCAAAATGTTGGAATAGACCATACTAAATACAACGGTTTTGCGTTTGGCATTGGTATAGAAAGGCTTGCAATGCTAAAATATCAAATTAGCGACTTGAGGAGCTTTTATGACAACAAAATCAGCTGGCTTGATCATTACGGTTTTCATTTTTCATCTTTAAGATAAGTGATAAGTAAAACTCATACGTTCGTTATACTTGCTGCAGGGCATGGCAGGCGGATGAATTCAGATTTGCCTAAGGTCCTACACAAAATAGGCAGTTTTTCCATGCTCCAGCATGTCATTTACAATGCAAAACAGTTAAATCATGAAAATATTGCTGTTGTAGTTGATCAGCCTTTAATTGAAAGACTAAAGTGTTTTAAGGATATACAGTTAATTACACAAGAATTAACACTTGGCACGGGAGATGCGGTCAAAACTGCGATGAGAAACCTAAGAGAATTGCCAGATTCAAGCATAGTTGTTGTGCAGTATGGGGATACTCCGCTCATAAAAAGCAGCACAATAACTAAAATGATTAGTTATTTAGAAGGCAAGGCTCTAGTTTGCCTAGGTTTTAGGGCAAGCAATAAAGAATATGGTAGGTTAATCATTGAGAATGGTTCCTTAAGAGAAATCGTAGAAGCAAAGAGTGATAAAAATAATCATGAAGAGTTTCTTGCCAATGCTGGAATAATGGTTGCATATGCAAAGAATTTACGTGAATTGGTGGAGAAAATAGAGTGCAATAGCTCAACTCATGAATATTATTTGACCGATATAGTTTCCATTGCAGTGAAGAGTAATTTAAATGTCGGTTACGTTATTACCGGTGGAGAAGAAGCAACGGGAATAAATAACAGAAATGACCTTATAAAAGCTGAGTTTTACTTTCAAGAAAATAAAAGAAAAATTTTTACCGACTCCGGAGTAACGCTTGTTGCACCAGAGACTGTTTTCTTTTCTCTTGATACGCAAATTGCCAGAGATTCAGTTATTTACCCATATGTTTTTTTCGGTACTGGAGTGAAAATAGAGTCTGGTGCGAAAATACTGCCATTTTCGCATTTAGAAAACTGCTTAATTAAAAGTAATGCTGAGGTCGGTCCATTTACCAGAATACGCGGAAACACAACAATTGGTAATAAGGCAAAAATAGGAAATTTTGTGGAAGTGAAAACAAGTGAAGTTGGTCAAAACACTAGAATAAAACACTTAAGTTATATAGGAAATGCTAAAGTAGGGCAGGAGAGTAATATAGGAGCAGGCACTATTGTTTGTAATTATGATGGGAAAAATAAACATGAAACGAATATAGGGAGCAATTGCTTTGTTGGCGCCAATAGCTCACTAATTGCGCCGCTTAATATTCATGATGAATCTGTAATTGCAGCAGGTAGTGTTATAGTTGAGGATGTACCAGAAAAAAGCCTTGCAATAGCAAGAGAAAAGCAAGTAACTAAGAGAATAAAGTAGTCTAATTTAATTATGTTGTTGTGTCATTTTTAATATTAGACTTCTTGCATAACCATATAACAAACTTTTATTGGGAATAGAAACAAAAAAACTTCCTTGACAAACTCCGCCAGCCCCCTTATCATAACAGTGAAGCTATTGTATTTGCTTTCGCCAATCTGCAGATTAAAAGGTAAGGATTACTTAATGTATCGGCGTCTTATGTTTAATTTTTTGCAGTATATAGATACTGTATGTCTTTACAAAACTTCATCTACATCTAGATTTTTATCTAAATAAGCTGAACGCGCTTATAAAGCGTTACAAGACATCAAAAAATGCCAATACTCGACAGAGATAGTAAAAGACTAGCTAACTCGGGGGTCCTTTGTCTTTTTTTCTGCTTAGTAAATTTCTTAAACATTTGCAGCGTAGGTTAGTTGCAATTAAAAGCAGCTAAATTGCAGTGTTTAAGACTTAAAAAACGCCAATACTGAAAATAGACAATGACTAGGGTTTCTTTTGCCTTTTTTTTCATTTGGTAAATTCCTTAATGTTTATGGCTAAACGACAATCGTCATCCCGCTGCTTGTTAGCGGGATCTATTGCTGAGATACCGCGAATGAATCGCGGTATGACGGTTCGCGGCGGTATGACGTAGGACTGCTGTCATCCCAGTACGTGACACTGGAATCCCAAAAAAGGATGATGTCATCCTAGTGCTCCTTTTTTTGTCATCCGAGTAGCTGGCACTTGGATGACATCGTCATAAAGGAACCAGTGTCAAGCTACTCGGATGACAGGAGAAGGGGCTACTTGCATGACGGTGTCGGTAAACTTAGAGCTATAATAACTATTTGCCTTTTTTCTGCTTAGGTTATGCAAGAAGTCTACTGTCTGAGAAAAGGTAGATAAAAGATGAAAACAGATAGAAGTATTTTAGTAGCTCAAAAAGAACGTTAAGTCATGCTTTTTATTTATATTGACAGCGTATATGACATCGTTTACGATTAAAGTTAATAACAATAATTTATATTTATCATGTTTGCAGTAATTGAGACTGGTGGAAAGCAATATTTAGTAAAAGAAGGTAGTATAATAAAGGTAGAGAAGTTAGAAGCTGAAGAAAAAAAAGAGGTGGAAATCAATAAGGTGATTTGTATTTCAAATAATGGCTTATCTTATTCATCTAATGCTACTGTTAAAGCTGAAGTGTTGGAGCAGTGCAGGGGGGAAAAAATTATAATCTTTAAGAAGAAAAGAAGAAAAAATTACCGTAGGAAAACTGGTCATAGGCAGTATATAACTGTTCTTCGTATAAATGAAATTAGTCTTCAAAAGTAAGAGGTAAGATATGGCAACTAAAAAATCAGGTGGTAGTTCCTGTAATGGTAGAGATTCAGCGGGTCGTAGGTTAGGAATAAAGAAGAATGGGAAGGTTATTCCTGGTAACATAATTGTGCGCCAAAGAGGCACAAAATTCCATCCTGGGAAGAATGTTGGTATAGGTAAAGATCATACGATTTTTGCTAAAATAGAAGGCTGGGTCAGCTTTAGAAGATCAGCAAATAAAAAGACTTTTATTGATATCGTGCCTACAGATAATATGAAAGCTTCAGCTTGAATAAATCATGGGTCTGTAGCTCAGGTGGTTAGAGCGCACGCCTGATAAGCGTGAGGTCGGAGGTTCAACTCTTCCCAGACCCACCATTTAGTAGTTACTAACTGTGTTTTCTATAGCGGTTTTGATATTGTATAAGCAAAAACATGAGTTTATATAAAAATTTAGTAACCAGTGAATCAGTGGCGGCTGGTCATCCAGATAAAGTAGCAGATCAAATTTCAGATGCAATACTTGATGAGTACCTTTTTACTGATCCTTTTGCGCGAGCTGCAATAGAGACTTTAGTCACCAAAGATAACGTTATTATAGCTGGGGAAGTGTTTGGGCCTAACATCAAAAATAGCAGGATTGAAAGTATTGTACGGAATACAATAAAAGATATTGGTTACAAGCACGATGGGTTCCACTGGAGAAAAGTGAAAGTAAATATATTGCTGCATGAGCAATCAAATGACATTGCAATAGGGTTGGATCAAGGTGCTGGAGATCAGGGCATAATGTATGGCTATGCAACAACAGAGACAGAAAACTTTATGCCGGCACCCATTTTTTATGCACACTCGATTCTGAAAAATATCATGAGCGCAGTTAAAGAAGCAAAACTTGGTCCAGATGCAAAGTCACAAATCACTTTGGCATATGAGAATAACCTCCCGGTACGTGCTGAAAGTATTATTGTCTCAATACAGCACCCTGAGGATTTGGATCAATCAAAAGTAAAAGAAATAATTTACCCTTACATAGTTTCATCTTTACCTGAAGGATGGATGTGTCCTGAGGAAAATCTCTTAGTCAATCCAACTGGTAGATTTGTTATTGGTGGACCGGTTAGTGATTGTGGATTAACCGGACGAAAAATTATGGTTGATACTTATGGAGGTTATATTCCACACGGTGGAGGAGCGTTTTCCGGAAAAGATGCAACCAAAGTTGATAGATCTGCGGCTTATATGGCAAGATATCTTGCTAAAAATATTGTCTTTGCAGGTTTGGCTGAACGTTGTCTTGTGCAGCTTTCTTATGCAATTGGTGTATCAAAACCTACTTCATTCTATATTGATACATTTGGTGCGAATAAGGTAGAGGAAAGAGTAATTAAAAAGTTTATCGAGAATAATATAGATTTATCAACAAAAGGCATAATCAAGCATTTATCGCTTAATCATCCTATATATAAACGTACAGCCTGTTATGGACATTTTGGTAAAGAGTCAGAAAGTGACGGTGGATTTTCTTGGGAAAGCATAAACTTGTCTGCTGATCTTCGTAGAGAATTCAATATAGAAGGTAATAGTAAAATTTCTTTAGATTGCTAAAATTTTTGATTTACAGCCCCATATTTATATACTAGCTTATTGTTAAAGCATAGCACGCTTTTTCATAATAATTATACCACATTAGTAATAATTTTTATATTCAATTTTTATTGTGAGGCTTATAAAGTGTATAACGAAATAGAAGGAGAACTGTACAACGTAATTGTAAGAGGTTGTCCGGAAACTAGTAAATTCAAGCATATTCCCTCTTTAACATAACCCTACTCATAGCTAGGTATATGAAATTCTCAGTGGATGTTGTGAGTAAATCATACTCCTTCGATAGCCTTCTATTCCTATTAACCCAAGCAAAAGTCCTTTCTACAACCCATCTTCTTGGCTGTACTTTAAACCCTTGTTCTCTTGTTGGTAGTAGCTCAGGTGGCGTATCTTTGTGCACCCAAAATCTACATGGAGGCCTTTTAACAATTTCAATATCTATGTCATATTCTTCCTTTATGTGATTCTTTAAATTTCTTCCTTGGTATCCCATGTCAGCCCACATTTTTTTAACTTTAGTATATTTTGTTCTCATATTGTTTAATGCTATTTTAATACCATCTCTATCATTTTCGTTAGCAGCGCCTACGTAACAACCTAGTATAAAACCCTGAGTGTCTGTAATTATATGCCTTTTTCTACCCTTTACTTTTTTACTTCCATCATAGCCTTTGATCCCCCCTTTTCTGTAGTCTTTACAGATTGACTATCTACTATACAGGCACTCGGCTGCTCATTCCTTCCTATTTTTCTTCTACTATATTTTGTAATTTCATAATTCATTTTCTCAAAAATTCCCTGCTTCTTCCATTGCCTGAACTGCTCATACACAGTCTTCCATAGCGGAAAATCATTTGGTAAATACCGCCATTGACACCCTGTACGCAATACATAGAAAATTGCTTCTAATATTTCTTTTTTGCTATACTTTTGCGGCCTTCCTCCTTTCTTGTATGATACTCTGAAGTGTTTTTCTATTCTTGCCCATTCCCTTTCGCTTAGATCTGTTGGATACTTTTTTCTCATCTTTACCCCGTACTAAAATTTCAGATATTATAGCCTTTTACTTGTTTCCGGACAACCTCTTATAG
This sequence comes from Wolbachia endosymbiont (group A) of Ischnus inquisitorius, assembly GCF_964026985.1. NCBI lineage: Bacteria > Pseudomonadati > Pseudomonadota > Alphaproteobacteria > Rickettsiales > Anaplasmataceae > Wolbachia > Wolbachia endosymbiont (group A) of Ischnus inquisitorius. The sequence continues at coordinate 471,059 of NZ_OZ034715.1, forward strand.
CTCTTTCCACAGAAGTCCGGATATGATAAGATTAAGGATAGATGGCGATAAGGAGGTTGGATGCCGGCAGCATATAGTTATGATTTAAGAAAAAAAGCAATGGAAGCACTAGACGAAGGGGAAAGCAGAGAAGCAGTGGCAGCAAGATTTAAAATTGGACGAACTACTTTGTGGGAGTGGCAGCAAAGAAAAAAAGAAACAGGCGACTTTCAGTCAAAAAAACTCGGTAATGGAGGTTACAATCAGAAAATTATCGACTGGAATAAGTTTATCGAATTTGCTAAAAAACACGGTAGAAAAACTCTGTCGGAAATGGCTAAACTTTGGGGCAACGTTAGTATCCAAACGATCCACCGAGCTCTCAGAAAAATTGGATTTACGCGCAAAAAAAGACATATGGATACAAGGAAAGGAACGAAGAAAAACGTGCTGAATTCTTAAAAATTATAGCAACAAAAGAACCAGAAAACTTAGTGTATATAGATGAGTCTGGGATTGATAACACGGAGGACTATCCATATGGGTATTGCCAGAAAGGACAGCGATTTTATGCCCTAAAATCTGGAAAAAAAACTCAACGAATCAGCATGGTTGCAGCCTTAAGTAGAAGAAAGATAGTTGCTCCATTAACATTTGAAGGCCACTGTAATATGGATATTTTTAATGGATGGTTTGAGCAATTTTTGGCACCGATCTTAGAACCTGGACAAACTGTCATTCTTGATAATGCTACTTTTCATAAGTCTGATAAGCTTATCAAGCTCGCTAAAGGAGTCGGTGCAGAAATTTTGTATCTGCCGCCTTATTCTCCAGATTTTAACAAAATTGAGCATCATTGGTTTGCTATAAAAAACAGAGCCAGGAAAAACATTCCTCTATTCGAATCCTTTCGTCGTGCTGTTGATTCTGCCTTCCTATGACCTATTCGGACTATTATGAGAAATGCTATATCACTCAAATGCGTTTATTAAATCAAGAGAAATTATTATTTATCTATGATCGTCTTCAGTAAAATTCATTCAGCAGCATTATAATTTGGAAGTAGATTTTATTTTTCGCTTGCAAAAAAGAAATTATAGTAAGCTATGGGAACGCTGGCGAATTAGATTTTGATTTTATATTAGAAAATGAAAAGCTAAAAAATAAAATGAAAGGACAGAAAGTAAGAGTTATAGTGCTGACATTAGCCAACTGAGAAACAGAGTTTTTGACCGAGACTTTGGAGCAAAGCTTATGTGTTAAGGTGGCACATAGAGGAGTGCTATAAACGACTCAAAGTAGGAGCAGAGTTAGAGAATTTTTCTGGAGAGGCTGTATTACAAGAATTTTGGGCAAACTTGGTCATGTGCAATATATTATCGCTTCATATGTGTGATGCACAAGGGCCTTGGAACCCAGATCAAATTACTGAGTATCGTTTAAATTTTTCAGTTTTATTTAGTGTAATGAGACAGAAACTCTATCAGGTACTTATTGCGCCAAAAAACTTTCAAGCCCTTTTTATAGCTCTTTTTACAATAATCCGAACAGACCGTAATATGCTACTGGCCTGCTATAGCCATAAACACATATCTTATCGCATTCGGACTATTATAAGAAAGGCTATAAGTATACGCGCTAAAGTTAAAATCCGACCGGGACAGCCGCAATAAAGTAGATAAGCCTAAACGCCATCATGTCTTTAGGAGAGTTTGCTAATGAAAGTTCTTAAGTTGACGCCATTGGCTGAACGGATACGATTTATTTCAGTGCATGAGCTGGTCCTTTTCGGGTTTTAGCGCTGTGTACATAACTGCACGAACGTCTAGTTTAGGGGTAAGAAAAATTAGGGCCCGCAAATTAATCCAAACACATAAGTGTAGTGTTACCACCAAATGCTGTAGTGTTAACACTTACAACTTTTTCTGTAGAAAAACGCTGTAAATAATGAGGACCACCAGCTTTTGGCCCAGTGCCAGATAGTCCTCTACCACCAAATGGTTGTATCCCAACTGCTGCACCTATCTGGTTACGGTTGATGTAGACATTTCCAACTGATATTTTTTTACTTATAGTGTCAATTTGACTTTGTATACGACTCTGCAAAGAAAACGTAAGCCCATATCCAGTACTATTTATATCACTTATAACTTCATTTAATTGTGACTTGTTAAAACGTATGATATGTAAAATAGGACCAAATACTTCTTGCTTTAATTGCGAAATTTTTTGTATCTCATAAATATATGGAGGAAAGAAATAACCATTATGAGAATTTGTATCCATGGGTACTTTAAATAACAGATTTGAATCTTTATCCTCTGACATTTTTTGCGTATGTTGAGTGAGCATATCGATAGATGCTTTATCAATTATTGGACCAATATCAGTACTAAGTTGTATTGGGTCACCAATCTTGAGTTCTTGCGCTGCACCGCATATCATTTTTATCTGCTTCTCTGCTATGTCCTCTTGAATAAACAGCACTCTAAGCGCAGAACAGCGTTGGCCAGCGCTGCGAAACGCAGAAAGCAAAACATCCGTAGTCACTTGCTCTAAGAGAGCAGAGCTATCAACAATCATAGCATTTAATCCGCCAGTTTCAGCAATAAGTGGTACGATAGGACCATCCCTATTTGCAAGCATTTTATTGATTATTTGAGCAGTTTGTGTTGAGCCAGTAAAAGCTACTCCGGCAATTCTATTGTCTGGAACTAATATTTTGCCTAAATATCCACCATCCCCAGGAATGAGGTGTAACATATTCTTTGGTATCCCAGCTTCATGTAGTATCTTAACAGCTTCGTAGGCAATAATCGGCGTTTGCTCTGCCGGTTTTGCCAGCACTGCATTACCTGCTGCAAGTGCAGCTGAGACCTGCCCAATGAAGATAGCGAGCGGAAAATTCCACGGTGATATGCATAAGAAAACTCCTCTGCCTTCAAAAAAGATGAAGTTATCTTCACCTGTTGGGCCCGGCAATTTTTTCCAGTCGCTCAGTTCATTTTTTGCTATCATTGCATAATAACGCAGAAAGTCGATTGCCTCTCTTACTTCTGCTATTGCATCGGATAAAATTTTTCCTGCTTCCACAATCAGAATGTAAATTAACTCTTTCATCCTTTCCTCAAGCAAATCTGCAGCTTTTTCAAGGCATTTAGCGCGCTCTTCTGCTGAAACATTCTGCCACTTAGCAAAAGCACTATGTGCTATTTCAAGAGCTTTTAAAGCTTGATCGCTTGTTGCACTTGACACTTCTCCAATTACATTTTCCAAATGTGCAGGATTCACTACTTCGATAAATTCAGCATTATCAAATAGTGCTTTTCCATCAATTATTGGTCCAATTTGCCACTTTTTTTCACTAAAACCCTTTATATCATCTGCAAATTGTGAGACTATCACAGAATCACTAATATCCATCCCCAAGGAATTTTTTCTTTCTGGTCCCAAAATATCTTGTGGTAATGGAATGCCTGGATGAGGTTCATAATTAAAATTTATAGCTTTTTCCAGTGGATCTGAAATTAACTCATCGATTTTAACGTTAGGATCACTTATTTGATTAACAAACGAACTATTAGCTCCATTTTCAAGAAGGCGTCTTATAAGATAAGGCAACAAGTCACTATGTTCCCCAACGGGTGCGTAGACACGACAGCTAACATTTGTTGCAAGCTCTGACATTGCATAATCATATAAGTCTTTTGCCATTCCATGTAAGCGTTGAAATTCAAATCCAGGGTGGTTTTTATCAGCAATTTCCATGATAGAAGCAAAAGTATAGACGTTATGAGTTCCAAAGCATGGGTAAAAGCTGTTTGGTTTACTCAAAAGTTTCTGTGCGCACACGAGGTAAGATACGTCAGTATAGCTTTTTCTTGTAAATACTGAGTAATCATTTAATCCCAATTCTTGCGTACGCTTGATTTCTGAATCCCAATATGCACCTTTTACAAGCCTCACCATAATTTTGTGCTTTGATCGGATAGCAACATCTTCAACAAAGTCAAAAACAGATAAAGCGCGCTTTTGATATGCTTGCACAGCCAAGCCAAGCCCTTCCCACTCAGAAAGTGACTCATCAAGACGCAATTGCTCGAATAAAACTAATGACATCTCAAGTCTTTCTGATTCTTCTGCATCTATACATAATGAAATATTGTATTTTTTTGCTTCATGACAAAGCTCTAATAGCTTAGCTCTCAGCTCTTCAGCTATATTATCGAATTGGCTGAATTCATAACATGGGTGTAAAGCAGAAAGTTTGATTGAAATTCCATGGGATTTAAAACAATCATTTATTTCAGTGGATTCACCTATAGCTTTTATTGAGTGCATATATGAATTAAAATACTCTTCTGCATCCTCAGCTGTGTGAGCAGCTTCACCGAGCATATCAAAAGAGTATAAAAACTTACTATTGTCATCTAATTTTGCGTACCTTAAAGCTTCTTCTATGGTTTCTCCAACAACAAAATGATTACCAAGCATAGACATTGCTTGTTTTACTGCTTTGCGAATGATCGGTTCTCCTAAATTCTTAAGTAACTTAGAAATTGCGTAATAGAACTTCGAATCGCCTTCATTATCTCTCAATATACTGCTACCTATCATTAAACTCCACGTGGAAGCATTGACGAACAATGAAGAAGAATATCCTAAATATTTACTCCATTCTTGATTGGCAATTTTATCTTTGATTAGCTCGTCTATTGTATAATCATCTGGTATTCTAAGTAGCGATTCAGCAAGGCACATCAATGCTATTCCTTCATCATTGGAAAGCGAGTATTGCTGCATAAAGGAATCTACAATACTTAGTTTATTGTGTTTGATTTTTTCAATAACTTGTTTTGCAATATTATAAATTCTATTTTTTGAATCAGCTGAAAGCTCTGCTTTTTCTACAAGATAACGTATATAACTCTTTTCATCAGTACGATAAAATCCTTGTAAACGTTTTCTGAGTTCATTAGGTTCTTGTATAGAGCTTATCATATATAATTATCTCCAAAAAATACTCCGACACCATATGTATGGTGAAATTATATCATAACTTTGCGCAGAGCAAATTGCTATTTACAAAGGGATCAGGGCTGGCTAAAAGAAGTCCATGCAATAACTTCACTAAATCAAAAAGATTGTGCAAGTATGTAGCTCAACACTCCACCACACATCAAGTATTTAGTCTCAGTTGCGGTTTGTACACAGCATTTGAGTTGAATTGATTGCTTTGAATTATCCTTTCTTTTGATGATGCATTCTAGATTTCCACCTGGCACTATTTCACCTTTTATGCTTATTACCTCGCTACCATCAAATATCTTTCTGGTTATTCCATTTTGGAATATAAGTGGAAGAACACCCATGCCGACCAAGTTGGACCTATGTATACGCTCAAAGCTTTCTGCAATGACAACTTTAACCCCCAACAATAAAGTACCCTTTGCTGCCCAATCCCTACTTGAACCTGTGCCATACTCCTTTCCTGCCACAATTATGAGAGCTTCCTTGTAGCGCATTGCTGCATCAAAAATCGACATAGTTTCTTGAGAAGGAATATATTTTGTATAGCCGCCTTCGATGCTTACCATTTCATTTTTTATTCTAATGTTAGCAAAAGTCCCACGCATCATTACATTGTGGTTACCACGACGAGACCCATACGAATTAAAGTCCTGTGGCTCAATTCCAAGATTTTTTAAATATATACCTGCAGGACTACTTGAGGCAATATTTCCAGCAGGGGAAATGTGGTCAGTGGTTACGCTATCGCCAAACATTGCCAATATTTGTGCACCTTTTATATCGATTTTATTATTTTTAGGTGATAAATTATCAAAATAGGGCGGATTTTGTATGTAAGTGCTATTTGCATCCCAATTATAGATTTCACTTTTTTCACACTTTATCTTTCGCCAATGTTCATCACCAGAAAAAACATCCTTATACTTTTGTATAAACATCTCACGTGTTACCACATTTTTAACACAATCTTCGATTTCATTGTTTGTTGGCCATATATCCTTGAGGTGGACGTCATTTCCATTCTTATCTTTGCATATTGAATCTTTTGTCAGATCAATTTGCACAGTACCAGCAAGTGCATATGCAACAACAAGTGGCGGAGATGCCAAGTAATTAGCTTTGACTAACGGATGAATTCTTCCTTCAAAGTTACGATTGCCAGATAAAACTGCAGCAACGGTTAAGTTTTTGTTTTTAATGCCATCTTCTATATCTTTATTAAGTGGACCAGAATTCCCAATGCAAGTTGTGCAACCATATCCAACTAGATTAAAACCCAAAGCATTTAGATCTACCTGCAATCCAGACTTTTCTAAATATTCTGTTACAACTTGTGACCCTGGAGCAAGAGAAGTTTTAACCCAAGGCTTTGATTTTAATCCAAGTTTAATTGCATTACGAGCTACAAGACCTGCAGCAATCATCACACTTGGATTAGAAGTATTAGTGCAGCTTGTTATTGCTGCAATAACTACACTTCCATCTTGGAGTTTATCGCTTTCCTTTGACTCATTAACTAAAAATGATTTAGAAAAAGACTCTGCCACTTGTGAAAGAAAAACCTTATCTTGTGGTCTTTTGGGACCAGCCATTACTGGCTCCACGCTTGATAAATCAAGCTCTAGTGTGTCAAAAAATGCTAACTCGTCACTACTACGCCACAGTCCTTGCTCTTTCGCATAAGCCTCAACTAGCTTAATCAGCTTTTCTGGCCTTCCGGTTAAGCTTAAATAATCTAGCGTTTTTTGATCAATTGGAAAAAATCCACAAGTTGCGCCATACTCCGGGGCCATGTTTGCTATAGTGGCTCTATCTGCCAAAGATAAATAATCTAAACCATCACCATAAAATTCTACAAACTTACCAACAACGCCTTTTGTTCTTAGGATATTGGTAACCATCAGCACTAAATCGGTCGCAGTTACTCCTTCCGACAATCTGCCAATTAATTTAAATCCAACTACTTCTGGAATCACCATACTAATTGGTTGACCAAGCATCACAGACTCAGCTTCTATGCCTCCAACACCCCAACCAAGAACTGATAATCCGTTAACCATTGTAGTATGGCTGTCAGTACCAACTAAAGTATCAGGATATATGACTCCATCATTATTACACACAACTTGCGCTAAATATTCAAGATTCACTTGGTGGCAAATCCCTGTGCCAGGCGGCACTACTCTAAAATTTGTGAAGGACGATTCTCCCCACTTTAAAAATTGATATCTCTCCAAATTTCTTTTTACTTCTAACTCAACATTCTTACTGAATGCGGAAACACTTCCATAACTATCTACTTGAACAGAATGGTCAATCACAAGATCAACCGGTACAGACGGATTTATATTGCTTGGGTTTCCTCCATTTTTCTTAACATAGTCCCGCATTGAAGCTAGATCAACAACAGCAGGAACCCCTGTAAAATCTTGCATCAACACCCTTGCTGGTTTATAGCTAATTTCGTGATTAGTGTGTTTATTAACGCAGTCTGCTAGTACTCTTATGTCATCTAGCTTTACGTTTACTCCATCTTCATTGCGCAATAAACTTTCAAGCAGAACCTTAAGTGAGCAAGGCAATTTAGTCACATCTATTCCTAAAAATTCACTAGCACTACTTAGGCTAAAATAGTTGTATGACTTCCCGTCAATGTTTAAAGTCGTTTTTGCATTTAAAGAATTGTTCATCCTATCACACTATATTAGTTAAAATTGGAATTACTACCGTTACTTTTTTGTTGTTGACCTTGCTGCTCATACATAGTTTCAAAATCTATAGGATCTAGCATCAGTGGGGGAAATCCACCACTACTTGTAACTCTTGCAATTATTTCTCTTGCAAAAGGGAAAAGAAAAGTAGGTCCGCCAATAAACAAAGCTTGTCTTACCTCTTCCTCACTCAACTCTTTTAAATTTTCTATTGAAAAAATGCCACAATATTTCGTCTCACAAATGAAAGCTACACCATCTTTTATGCCTTCATCTTTTACCGTTGCTTTGACTTCTATATGCAAAGTAATTTCATGAAAAGATTTTTCTTCATTCACTTCTTCTTTGTTTTTCGTCCCTTCTAATTTTGCTGAATTGATATTAACCATTACATTAATATCTGGAGCTTTACTAGAAGAAAGGAATGGCGAATTCGGATTCTCAAATGATAGATCTTTAACATATTGACCGTGAATTCTCATTTTTTGTTGTGGCATTTCTTACGTCTCCTTTAATTAAGTTGAGATATTTAATACTTTCTTATATAATATATTCATTTACAAACGAATAGCAAACCTGATTATAAGTTGATATGAAAAACATATTTTCATTAATAATTAATAATGTTCGGATACTTTATATGCCAAGGAGTTGAGTTACTATGATAGAGCTTGTAATATATGCTTTATTAGCGGCGTTCATTTTTTCACGTTTGTATAATTCTTTAGGAAGGTCAGCCAACCTCAACCTAAAAAAGCTAACTAATGTATTGGATGTAAGCCGAAGTAGAGAAGATGTAGTAGAAAACATTGAGGGTTACATTGATAGCAATGATGAAAATTCAATAAAAGTTACTTATAAACAAATATTAAAAAAAAACAAAGATTTTTCTATTTCCCACTTTATAGAAGGTTCAAGCATAGCTTTTGAATTAATAATAAAATGTTTCAATCAAGGAAATTTGTCTCAGTTAAAACCACTTCTCGATAAAGACTTATATGATAATTTTGCAGAGAAGATTAAACATCGTAAAGAGGTGCACGAGTCTATAATTGTTTCTATCGTTTCACAAAAGATTTTAGAAATAAAGCTAGTAAAAAACGCAGTGTTTATTGCAGTATATTTCCTTTCAGAGCAAATTAACTTCGTTAAGAACAATGAAGGAGATATAATATCAGGTAGTACATCCACTATTAATAAAGTTGAGGATGTATGGCAATTCAAAAAAAATGTTAATTCATCAGACCCAAGCTGGTTGCTTGTTTCTATTCACTATAAAAAGACAAGTAACGATAAGACAAATGATAAGTAAGATGAGTTTTATTTGAAATGGAAAGCAAGCTACGCGAAATAGTACTTGACACTGAAACGACAGGTCTTGACACTGAATCTGGTCATCGAATTATTGAAATAGGGTGTGTGGAATTAATTAACCGCATTCCAACAGGTAAAGTATTCCATCGGTACCTTAACCCAGAAAGAGATATACCTTATCACTCGTTTAAGATTCACGGTATTAGTGAAGAATTTTTAGAAGATAAACCATTATTTTCAGATGTTGCACTTGAATTTCTTGACTTTATATCTAATGATATTTTGGTAATTCACAACGCTGAATTCGATGTTAAGTTCCTTAACATGGAGTTAAGCAAGCTGAATGCTAGGTTAATTTCCTCAGACAGAGTGCTAGATACATTACCTCTTGCGAGGAAAAAATTCGCAGGATCACCTGCTTCTTTGAATGCATTATGTAAGCGTTTTGATATATCGCTAGAGAATAGAGAATTGCACGGAGCACTAGTTGATGCTCAATTGCTTGCAAAGGTATATGTTGAACTTACAGGAGGGTTACAAACCTTTCTGTTTGATAATGAATGCAATCAGGACAGTAACTCCACATTCGTTCAGCATAAAGTACGTAATCTAACTCCCAGAGAACATTTACCAAATAGTGAAGAAATTGATGAACATAAGAAACTGTTAGACAAAATTAACAATACACTTTGGAATAAATATATTGAATAGGTTAACCAATAAAGATACAATTCAATTTTACTGAGAGCATTCTAATGGTAAGGTTTATAAGATTATTATCTAATGTGCTAGCAGCATTAGCAGTTGTTTTTTTAGGTTATTGTTATTTCACTAAAAAAGGCATATTTGCCCCAGCAGCGATTCACAACGCAGAAGTTAAGATAGGCGGAGATTTTTCTTTAATTAATCAGGACGGACAGATCTTGCGCAGTAGTGATTTTAAAGATAAATACATGATGATTTTCTTTGGGTTTTCCTCATGCAAAAGAATTTGCCCTATGAACCTTGGAATAATTTCAGAAGCACTTGCAAAGTTAGATGAGAAAACTAACAACAAGCTACAAACATTCTTCATCACAGTCGATCCTGAGCGCGATAGCACGGAAAGACTTAAAGAATTTCAGCAGCAATTTGACCACAGAATACAAATGTTAACTGGTGAAAGAGAAAAAATAGACGAAGTAATTGCAAAGTATAAAGTATATGCTAGCAAAGTTGGTGGAGAAGAAGAAATCAACCATTCTTCAATAATGTACCTTATTGGCCCCGGAGGAAAATATGTTACACACTTTGCAGCTGATTTAAATTCAGACGAAAGTCAATCTGATAAGATTTTGGCTGAGATAAGAAAATACGTAAACTGAATTATAGATTTTTCTGTTAATTAGTCGAGCATGCAACTGCATGAGCATTATGATTTGAGAGCAATCTCCATGGGAAGACACACACAACTGTACGAACGTTGTAGTTTGGGAGCAATTCCCACCAGTGGGGTGTCATCCCAGTGCCCAGACACTGGGATCCAGCTTCTATGCAACTTAATTAAAAACGTTTGTTTTAGCGTAAGACAACTACCTTTAGCTCATCAGCTCAGTTATAAGCAAAATTTCTGGATTCCAGTGGGCTTTGTTGCATCGCTACTTATGAAAGGCTAACTATAGTTAGGATTATAAGTAACCTATTGAAAATCTTGTTTTTTTGCAATCAATCTGATCAAATTTAAGAATAGTAATTTATTATTTACATTAATAAATTTAATTCTATTGAAAATAGCTAAAGCATTGAAATTCTTGAATTTTAGCCGGATTAGTGAGTGGTAGTGAAATTTCTTTTACTCAAATTTAGGTATTCACTGACCGTTCTTGTTATAAATACCAGAATAATAAGCTACTGATATTCTCCATCTTTTTTATCTTTAATCCATCATAGCTAGCGATGCAACAAAGCCATTCCAGTGTCAAGCACTGGAATGACATCATCTGTTGTGCAATTTACCTTCAAAAATGAATGTTCGTACAGTTATGGAAGACACATTGGAATGACACTATTTGCTGTCTTCAAAAATAAACATTCGTAAAGTTGTGCTTTTAATATGGGTTATCAGTTTAAAAATGTTGCTAATCAGCATATATGAATGTAATATTAATTAACATTCATAAACGAAGCAATACCATGGAAAATAGTTATAATGCCGATGCAATAAAAATCTTAAGGGGTCTTGATGCTGTAAGGAAACGTCCAGGTATGTACATTGGTGACACTGACGATGGATCTGGCTTGCACCACATGGTATATGAGGTTGTTGATAACGCAATAGATGAATCTTTAGCTGGATATTGTGATAAAATTGAAGTTAGCATAAATAAAGATGGTTCAGTATCAGTAACCGACAATGGTCGTGGCATTCCAACTGACATTCATGAAGAAGAAGGAATATCAGCAGCAGAGGTAATAATGACTCAACTCCATGCTGGTGGTAAATTTGACAGCAATACCTATAAAGTTTCTGGGGGATTACATGGTGTTGGAATCTCAGTTGTGAATGCATTATCAAGCTGGTTGGAATTAATTATTTGGCGCAATAAGAAAGAACACTTTATGCGTTTTGAAGATGGTGAGTCTATTGAACCTTTAAAGGTAGTCAACGAAAATACAAACAAAAGAGGAACTAAAGTCACGTTCATGCCATCAACAGAGACTTTTAATGGCATTAATTTCAGTTACTCAACGCTTGAAAGTCGTATAAGAGAATTAGCATTTTTAAATTCAAATATCGACATTACTTTACGTGATCTGCGCAATGAACCATATACAGAATCTCATTTCAATCAGAGCAATCAATCTAAAGACAATTTTGGTACAGCAAATTTTGTGCAGTATTTAGATAAGAATAAGACACATGTAACTAAAATTGCCAGTATGAAAGGAGATGCAGAAGATCTTGGCATCAGCTTGGAAATATCGATGGAATGGAATGATTCCTACTATGAGAATATGTTGTGTTTCACTAATAATATACGGCAACGAGATGGTGGTACGCATTTGGCAGGATTTAGATCTGCACTAACTAGATGTATCAATACCTATGCAACTAATGAAGGGTTTTTAAAGAAAGCAAAAGTAAATTTAACTGGAGAGGACGTTAGAGAAGGTTTAACTTGTGTTTTATCTCTTAAGATGCCTGATCCTAAGTTTTCTTCACAAACAAAAGATAAACTAGTTAGTTCTGAAGCACGTGCAGTTGTAGAAAGTATAGTTTCTGATAAATTGAGCACAATCCTTGAAACTGATCCCAAATTGGCAGCAAGCATAGTAGAAAGAGCAATCAGGTCAGCAAAAGGAAGAGAAGCTGCAAGAAAAGCGCGCGAGCTAGTTAAAAGCAAAAACAATATTGATATTGCAACTCTGCCAGGAAAGCTTGCTGATTGTCAGGAAAAAGCTCCTGAGTTATCGGAATTATTTATAGTAGAGGGTAATTCAGCAGGTGGTACTGCAAAGCAGGGGCGTAATCGTAAAACACAAGCAGTGCTTGCCTTAAGAGGAAAAATTCTAAACGTAGAACGTGTAAGTTTAGATCGTATTTTTTCATCTGCAGAAATAGGCTCTTTAATTACTGCAATTGGTGCTGGAATAGGGAGTGAACACTTCGATATTGAAAAAGCTAGATATCATAAAATTATCATCATGACAGATGCAGATGTTGATGGTTCACATATAAGAACTTTGATTCTAACTTTCTTTTTTAGACATATGCGTGAAGTTATTGAAAAAGGTTACTTATACATAGCACAGCCACCCCTCTATAAAGTTACAAAGAATGCCAAAGACACTTATATTAAAGATGACGAAACTTTTGAAGAGTATATAATAAACTCAGCAGTTAAAAGATTAACACTAAGTGGTACAGCTACAGAATTTAACAACTTGCGCCTTATTTTGAATAAATGCGTTAGCACTTCTAATATTAGCAAAAATTATGATAGAGAAATACCACAAAATCTCTTAGAGTCATTGCTAATTTTAAGTAAAAAGAATGCTCTATCATCGGCTGATGAGATATTAAAGTATTTGAAGTTAATGTACAGCGAATACACTTGGGAAGTGGAAATAAAAGATGAAGAAAAAGAAATTCATATCTCTAAATTGTTTCAAGGATTGGCAGACAAATATATATTTGCACTTAGTATGCTTGAAGGCAAAGATATGCAAAACATATTAAGTTTGCTTGATGGTATAAGTAATTTATTTAATGGTGATTCATTTTTAAAGTCACAAGAAACTGAAATAAGAATCACTTCTCCAAGTACGCTTGCAAAAATAATAATGGACTATGGTAAAAAAGGTTTAACTCTGCAGAGATTTAAAGGTCTTGGTGAAATGAATGCTGATCAGCTATGGGATACTACGTTAAATCCTGAGGCTAGAACTTTATTAAAGGTTGAAATAAAAGATTGTGAAGAAGCTGATTCCATATTTTCAATATTAATGGGTGATATAGTTGAACCACGCCGTGATTTTATTAATAGCAATGCACTTAATGTGCATGATGTTGATATTTGAACTTTTAGCAAAATGTACGAACGTTACGGGTTTAAGCAAAGACTGTGTCATTCAAGTAGCTGACACTGGTTCCTTTATAACGGTGTCATTCCAGTGCTTGACACTGGAATCCAGGTTGCTCACAAGCAAACTAGCATAGAAAGTGGTTACAACGTTTTCGATGAGATTGCAGAAAGGCTGGATTCCAGTGTCAAGCACTGGAATGAAAGCAGTCCTACGTCATGCCGCGATTCATTCGCGGTATCTCTAGATCCCGCTAACAAGCAGCGGGATGACGGTTGTCAGGGTGTCATCCCACTACCTTCTCCTGTCATCCCAGTGCCTCCCTCCCCTGTCATCCAAGTAGCTTGACACTTGTATCTTTATGATGTGAGGCATTAGAGCTAAAATACCTCACAGGGAGGGTGAAGCTGATGCAACGCTAATGCCATTAAGGCCGAATCCCAGATTTTGCTTCCCTCCCATAGAGTTATAGCTCTTCTCATAATAATCCCAATAAGGTAAGAATGGATTTATGGTAGAGGGGTTTGTATGCCAGCAGCGTATAGTTACGACTTAAGGAAAAAAGCAATGGAAGCATTGGATGAAGGAGAAAGTAGAGCAACTGTTGCCAAGTGACCTTACCCAGAAAAAGTGGAGAGAAAGAAAGGAGTTTTTTCGGGTAAAATAAAATTTTGGAGGATTAGAAATGGCAAGAGAATATACGGCAGAATTCAAATTGGAAGCTGTTAAACTGGCAAATGAACAAAGAAAGGCAGGTCAAACAATTACAAAAATAGCAAAGGATTTAGGAATAAAGGGTGGTTTATTAGGAAAATGGATAAAGAAACACAACGAAAAAAAGTCGGCAGCAGATGCATTTCCAGGTAGAGGTAACATGGCTCCTTACGACAAAGAGAGGTTTGATTTACAAAGAGAGTTAGCAAGAGTAACAAGGGAAAGAGACATTTAAAAAAAAGCCCTGGCCAGTCAAAAAGAGTAAAATATTTTTTTATAAAAGAGCATAGTAACTGCTATAAAGTACAGGAATTATGTAGGATTTTCTGCTAGTGGCTACTATAAGTGGACCACAAGAAAAATAAGCAGTAGAGAATCAGCAAATAAAGAGCTACTCGCAGCTATTCAAAAAATATATCAAGTTTCTAAATGTAGATATGGAGTTCCTAAAATTCATGCTGAATTGAAGGCTTTGGGTAAAAGTTGCAACTTAAAAACAGTGCAAAGTATAGCTCTTTCCACAGAAGTCCGGATATGATAAGATTAAGGATAGATGGCGATAAGGAGGTTGGATGCCGGCAGCATATAGTTATGATTTAAGAAAAAAAGCAATGGAAGCACTAGACGAAGGGGAAAGCAGAGAAGCAGTGGCAGCAAGATTTAAAATTGGACGAACTACTTTGTGGGAGTGGCAGCAAAGAAAAAAAGAAACAGGCGACTTTCAGTCAAAAAAACTCGGTAATGGAGGTTACAATCAGAAAATTATCGACTGGAATAAGTTTATCGAATTTGCTAAAAAACACGGTAGAAAAACTCTGTCGGAAATGGCTAAACTTTGGGGCAACGTTAGTATCCAAACGATCCACCGAGCTCTCAGAAAAATTGGATTTACGCGCAAAAAAAGACATATGGATACAAGGAAAGGAACGAAGAAAAACGTGCTGAATTCTTAAAAATTATAGCAACAAAAGAACCAGAAAACTTAGTGTATATAGATGAGTCTGGGATTGATAACACGGAGGACTATCCATATGGGTATTGCCAGAAAGGACAGCGATTTTATGCCCTAAAATCTGGAAAAAAAACTCAACGAATCAGCATGGTTGCAGCCTTAAGTAGAAGAAAGATAGTTGCTCCATTAACATTTGAAGGCCACTGTAATATGGATATTTTTAATGGATGGTTTGAGCAATTTTTGGCACCGATCTTAGAACCTGGACAAACTGTCATTCTTGATAATGCTACTTTTCATAAGTCTGATAAGCTTATCAAGCTCGCTAAAGGAGTCGGTGCAGAAATTTTGTATCTGCCGCCTTATTCTCCAGATTTTAACAAAATTGAGCATCATTGGTTTGCTATAAAAAACAGAGCCAGGAAAAACATTCCTCTATTCGAATCCTTTCGTCGTGCTGTTGATTCTGCCTTCCTATGACCTATTCGGACTATTATGAGAAATGCTATAAGAGGTTGTCCGGAAACAAGTAAAAGGCTATAATATCTGAAATTTTAGTACGGGGTAAAGATGAGAAAAAAGTATCCAACAGATCTAAGCGAAAGGGAATGGGCAAGAATAGAAAAACACTTCAGAGTATCATACAAGAAAGGAGGAAGGCCGCAAAAGTATAGCAAAAAAGAAATATTAGAAGCAATTTTCTATGTATTGCGTACAGGGTGTCAATGGCGGTATTTACCAAATGATTTTCCGCTATGGAAGACTGTGTATGAGCAGTTCAGGCAATGGAAGAAGCAGGGAATTTTTGAGAAAATGAATTATGAAATTACAAAATATAGTAGAAGAAAAATAGGAAGGAATGAGCAGCCGAGTGCCTGTATAGTAGATAGTCAATCTGTAAAGACTACAGAAAAGGGGGGATCAAAGGCTATGATGGAAGTAAAAAAGTAAAGGGTAGAAAAAGGCATATAATTACAGACACTCAGGGTTTTATACTAGGTTGTTACGTAGGCGCTGCTAACGAAAATGATAGAGATGGTATTAAAATAGCATTAAACAATATGAGAACAAAATATACTAAAGTTAAAAAAATGTGGGCTGACATGGGATACCAAGGAAGAAATTTAAAGAATCACATAAAGGAAGAATATGACATAGATATTGAAATTGTTAAAAGGCCTCCATGTAGATTTTGGGCGCACAAAGATACGCCACCTGAGCTACTACCAACAAGAGAACAAGGGTTTAAAGTACAGCCAAGAAGATGGGTTGTAGAAAGGACTTTTGCTTGGGTTAATAGGAATAGAAGGCTATCGAAGGAGTATGATTTACTCACAACATCCACTGAGAATTTCATATACCTAGCTATGAGTAGGGTTATGTTAAAGAGGGAATATGCTTGAATTTACTAGTTTCCGGACAACCTCTAAGAGGTTGTCCGGAAACAAGTAAAAGGCTATAATATCTGAAATTTTAGTACGGGGTAAAGATGAGAAAAAAGTATCCAACAGATCTAAGCGAAAGGGAATGGGCAAGAATAGAAAAACACTTCAGAGTATCATACAAGAAAGGAGGAAGGCCGCAAAAGTATAGCAAAAAAGAAATATTAGAAGCAATTTTCTATGTATTGCGTACAGGGTGTCAATGGCGGTATTTACCAAATGATTTTCCGCTATGGAAGACTGTGTATGAGCAGTTCAGGCAATGGAAGAAGCAGGGAATTTTTGAGAAAATGAATTATGAAATTACAAAATATAGTAGAAGAAAAATAGGAAGGAATGAGCAGCCGAGTGCCTGTATAGTAGATAGTCAATCTGTAAAGACTACAGAAAAGGGGGGATCAAAGGCTATGATGGAAGTAAAAAAGTAAAGGGTAGAAAAAGGCATATAATTACAGACACTCAGGGTTTTATACTAGGTTGTTACGTAGGCGCTGCTAACGAAAATGATAGAGATGGTATTAAAATAGCATTAAACAATATGAGAACAAAATATACTAAAGTTAAAAAAATGTGGGCTGACATGGGATACCAAGGAAGAAATTTAAAGAATCACATAAAGGAAGAATATGACATAGATATTGAAATTGTTAAAAGGCCTCCATGTAGATTTTGGGTGCACAAAGATACGCCACCTGAGCTACTACCAACAAGAGAACAAGGGTTTAAAGTACAGCCAAGAAGATGGGTTGTAGAAAGGACTTTTGCTTGGGTTAATAGGAATAGAAGGCTATCGAAGGAGTATGATTTACTCACAACATCCACTGAGAATTTCATATACCTAGCTATGAGTAGGGTTATGTTAAAGAGGGAATATGCTTGAATTTACTAGTTTCCCGACAACCTCTAATATCGCAACTGGTTTCTATTAGTGGGTTGGGAGGAATAGGTAAGACTGAGCTGGCCAAAAAATATATTGAAGAACACAGTAAAGATTATGACAACAATATTATATGGATAAAAGCTGAAACCCATGAAACCATGGTGCAGTCTTTTCTCAGGTTAGCTAGAGATCCTTTAGGCATTCCTACAGAAGATAGGGATATTGAATCTATTGTAAGAGACATATACGCTTTTTTCGCCAAGAGAAAAAGTCTCTTTGTTTTCGATAATGCAGAAGAATATAGAAGTGAAGGTCAAGATGCTGGTATTAGTCAATTCTTACCGTCCCACTTTTTATCATCTGATGATAATAAACCTAGTGTTTTGATTACCTCTCGTAATCAGAAATGGGGAGATATAAAATCATTAACATTGGGTGCATTTACTGAACCAGAATCAATAGACTTTATTAGAAAAGCATTAGGTATAAAAGATGGGTCACAAGAAAATGAAATAAAGAATTTGGCAGAAACATTACAGCATTTTCCTTTAGCTTTGCAGCAGGCAGTTGCATACATAAAAGAAAGGGATATAGCATTAAAGAATGTAGGCTTGAAGTTTGAAATTAGTGATTATTTAAAGAGATACAAAGAGGAAGCAGAAAAATTACTTGATTTTAAGTTTCCTAAAGACAGCGACAATAGCTACACCAAGACAACTTTTATAACCTGGAGAATTACTATTGATAAAATCAAAGATAACCCAGAGTATGGTCAGCAAGCCAAAGAAATCTTGGATATCATTGCCTATATTGCTCCTGACAACATTCCTGCAAAAATGTTTTTAGGGGTAGAACGCAATGAAGAAAAGTTAGGTGATGCTATCCAACTACTTAAGCAATATTCAATGATCAACTCAGGAGAAGAGCAAAATTTAGTCAATATTCACAGGTTAGTACAGCAAGTAATAAGGATAGAGTTAGAAAAACAAGGCAAAAACAAAGTTGTGAAAAAGACTTTTGAATTACTAAAAGAAAGCTTCCCTGACGACAGTGATAAATTAGAAGATTATGCTAAGAAGCGACAATTATTGCCGCACTTAGAAGCGTTTTTATCACATATAGATAATTGGCTAGCAAAAAATCCTTCAGAAAAACAAACAATAGAAAAGGATTATCTTGTGTATTTGTTAATATGGATGAACGATGGATACCATGACTTGGGTAATCCCAGAAGACAAAAGGAGCTGCTTGAACAGGCTTTATCTATCTTTAAGAAATATTATGGGCCTTATAATTTTCAAGTTGCTATAGCGCTGGCAAATCTAGGTATCGCTTATGGGGATCTGGGTAATCATAGGAGACAAAAGGAGCTACTTAAACAGGCTTTACCTATTCTTGAGAAACATTATGGCTCTGACCATTTCCAGGTTGCTATTATACTGACAAACCTAAGCAACGCTTATGGGGGTCTGGGTAACCCTCAGAAAGCAAAAGAGTTACTTGAACGGGCTCTAGCAATTCAAGAGGAACATTATGGGCCTGATCATTCCCAAGTTGCTGTTAGAGGTTGTCCGGAAACAAGTAAAAGGCTATAATATCTGAAATTTTAGTACGGGGTAAAGATGAGAAAAAAGTATCCAACAGATCTAAGCGAAAGGGAATGGGCAAGAATAGAAAAACACTTCAGAGTATCATACAAGAAAGGAGGAAGGCCGCAAAAGTATAGCAAAAAAGAAATATTAGAAGCAATTTTCTATGTATTGCGTACAGGGTGTCAATGGCGGTATTTACCAAATGATTTTCCGCTATGGAAGACTGTGTATGAGCAGTTCAGGCAATGGAAGAAGCAGGGAATTTTTGAGAAAATGAATTATGAAATTACAAAATATAGTAGAAGAAAAATAGGAAGGAATGAGCAGCCGAGTGCCTGTATAGTAGATAGTCAATCTGTAAAGACTACAGAAAAGGGGGGATCAAAGGCTATGATGGAAGTAAAAAAGTAAAGGGTAGAAAAAGGCATATAATTACAGACACTCAGGGTTTTATACTAGGTTGTTACGTAGGCGCTGCTAACGAAAATGATAGAGATGGTATTAAAATAGCATTAAACAATATGAGAACAAAATATACTAAAGTTAAAAAAATGTGGGCTGACATGGGATACCAAGGAAGAAATTTAAAGAATCACATAAAGGAAGAATATGACATAGATATTGAAATTGTTAAAAGGCCTCCATGTAGATTTTGGGTGCACAAAGATACGCCACCTGAGCTACTACCAACAAGAGAACAAGGGTTTAAAGTACAGCCAAGAAGATGGGTTGTAGAAAGGACTTTTGCTTGGGTTAATAGGAATAGAAGGCTATCGAAGGAGTATGATTTACTCACAACATCCACTGAGAATTTCATATACCTAGCTATGAGTAGGGTTATGTTAAAGAGGGAATATGCTTGAATTTACTAGTTTCCGGACAACCTCTTAGAGGTTGTCCGGAAACAAGTAAAAGGCTATAATATCTGAAATTTTAGTACGGGGTAAAGATGAGAAAAAAGTATCCAACAGATCTAAGCGAAAGGGAATGGGCAAGAATAGAAAAACACTTCAGAGTATCATACAAGAAAGGAGGAAGGCCGCAAAAGTATAGCAAAAAAGAAATATTAGAAGCAATTTTCTGTGTATTGCGTACAGGGTGTCAATGGCGGTATTTACCAAATGATTTTCCGCTATGGAAGACTGTGTATGAGCAGTTCAGGCAATGGAAGAAGCAGGGAATTTTTGAGAAAATGAATTATGAAATTACAAAATATAGTAGAAGAAAAATAGGAAGGAATGAGCAGCCGAGTGCCTGTATAGTAGATAGTCAATCTGTAAAGACTACAGAAAAGGGGGGATCAAAGGCTATGATGGAAGTAAAAAAGTAAAGGGTAGAAAAAGGCATATAATTACAGACACTCAGGGTTTTATACTAGGTTGTTACGTAGGCGCTGCTAACGAAAATGATAGAGATGGTATTAAAATAGCATTAAACAATATGAGAACAAAATATACTAAAGTTAAAAAAATGTGGGCTGACATGGGATACCAAGGAAGAAATTTAAAGAATCACATAAAGGAAGAATATGACATAGATATTGAAATTGTTAAAAGGCCTCCATGTAGATTTTGGGTGCACAAAGATACGCCACCTGAGCTACTACCAACAAGAGAACAAGGGTTTAAAGTACAGCCAAGAAGATGGGTTGTAGAAAGGACTTTTGCTTGGGTTAATAGGAATAGAAGGCTATCGAAGGAGTATGATTTACTCACAACATCCACTGAGAATTTCATATACCTAGCTATGAGTAGGGTTATGTTAAAGAGGGAATATGCTTGAATTTACTAGTTTCCGGACAACCTCTTATAGCATTTCTCATAATAGTCCGAATAGGTCATAGGAAGGCAGAATCAACAGCACGACGAAAGGATTCGAATAGAGGAATGTTTTTCCTGGCTCTGTTTTTTATAGCAAACCAATGATGCTCAATTTTGTTAAAATCTGGAGAATAAGGCGGCAGATACAAAATTTCTGCACCGACTCCTTTAGCGAGCTTGATAAGCTTATCAGACTTATGAAAAGTAGCATTATCAAGAATGACAGTTTGTCCAGGTTCTAAGATCGGTGCCAAAAATTGCTCAAACCATCCATTAAAAATATCCATATTACAGTGGCCTTCAAATGTTAATGGAGCAACTATCTTTCTTCTACTTAAGGCTGCAACCATGCTGATTCGTTGAGTTTTTTTTCCAGATTTTAGGGCATAAAATCGCTGTCCTTTCTGGCAATACCCATATGGATAGTCCTCCGTGTTATCAATCCCAGACTCATCTATATACACTAAGTTTTCTGGTTCTTTTGTTGCTATAATTTTTAAGAATTCAGCACGTTTTTCTTCGTTCCTTTCCTTGTATCCATATGTCTTTTTTTGCGCGTAAATCCAATTTTTCTGAGAGCTCGGTGGATCGTTTGGATACTAACGTTGCCCCAAAGTTTAGCCATTTCCGACAGAGTTTTTCTACCGTGTTTTTTAGCAAATTCGATAAACTTATTCCAGTCGATAATTTTCTGATTGTAACCTCCATTACCGAGTTTTTTTGACTGAAAGTCGCCTGTTTCTTTTTTTCTTTGCTGCCACTCCCACAAAGTAGTTCGTCCAATTTTAAATCTTGCTGCCACTGCTTCTCTGCTTTCCCCTTCGTCTAGTGCTTCCATTGCTTTTTTTCTTAAATCATAACTATATGCTGCCGGCATCCAACCTCCTTATCGCCATCTATCCTTAATCTTATCATATCCGGACTTCTGTGGAAAGAGCTATATATTGACAAACCTCGGTATCATTTATGGGAATTTAGGTAACTATGAAGAAAAAAAGGAGTTGCTTGAACGGGCTTTAGCAATTCAAGAGAAACATTATGAGCCTGATCATTCCAAAGTTGCTAGCACATTAGTAGGTCTAGGTACCTCTTATAGAGCTTTAGGTGATTCTCAGAAAGCAAAAGAGTTACTTGGACGGGCTTTAGCAATTCAAGAAAAACATTATGGCTCTGATCATTTTCAAATTGCCATTGCATTGATAAACCTCGGTATTGTTTACGGTACCTCAGGTGATCCTCAGAAACAAAGGGAGTTGCTTGAACAGGCTTTACCTATTCTTGAGAAACACTATGGCTCTGATCATTTTCAAGTTGCCATTGCACTGACAAATCTAGGTAATGCTTATGGGGATTCAGGTAATCCTAGTAGGCAAAAGGAGTTGCTTGAACAGGCTTTACCTATTCTTGAAGAATACTATGGTTCTGATCATTTTCAGGTTGCCATTGCATTGGCCAATCTAGGTGATGCCTATGGGAATTTAGGTATAGCCTTTCTTATAATAGTCCGAATGCGATAAGATATGTGTTTATGGCTATAGCAGGCCAGTAGCATATTACGGTCTGTTCGGATTATTGTAAAAAGAGCTATAATTCTCGGAAAGCAAAAGAGTTGCTTGAACGGGCTTTAGCAATTCAAGAAAAACATTATGGACCTGATCATTTCGAAGTTGCTAGAACATTAGTGAGCTTCGGTACCACTTATAGGACTTTAGGTGATCCTCAGAAAGCAAAAGAGTTGTTCGAACGGGCTTTACCTATTTTTGAGAAACATTACGGCCCTGATCACCCTGAAGTTGCCAAACTACTGGCAGACTTATGTGACGTTTATGGTGCTCTAGGTGACCACAAGAAACAAAAGGAATTGTTTGAACGGGCTTCATCCATCTTTAAGAAACATTATGGCCCTGATCATCCGGAAGTTGTGAAACTATTGGCAGAACTAGATGATATTTAGGTTTTTAGCAATACTAGACTAACAACAACTCATTTGAGCTACACTTCCAAAACTAACCTGTTTGGATCTTCTATATAATTTTTTATTTTAATGAGGAAAGTTACTGCTCCTTTGCCATCAACTATTCTGTGGTCGTAAGAGAGGGCAATGTACATCATAGGTCTAATCTCAATTGAGTTGCCCATGGCAACTGGCCTGTTTTGTATTGAATGCATTCCAAGTATTCCAGATTGCGGAGGGTTTATTATCGGAGTGGAAAGAAGTGAACCGTATACTCCACCGTTTGAGATGGTAAATGTTGCACCTTCCATTTCTGATACTTGTAATTTACCCTCACGAGCTTTTTTGCCAAGAGCAACTAAAGTCAACTCAATTTCTGCAAATGACATCTGATCGGCACCCCGAATAACTGGTACAACAAGACCTTTATCGGTGCCAACAGCAACACCTACGTCATAGTAATGTTTATATATGATTTCATCGCCTGAGATTTCAGCGTTAATTTCAGCAATTTCTTTCAATGCTTGCACCGCTGCCTTTATAAAAAACGACATAAAACCAAGTTTTATTCCATATTTTTTTTCAAAGGCGTCCTTATATTTTGCTCTTAGATCCATGACATTCTTCATGTCAATTTCATTGAACGTGGTCAGTATTGCAGCAGTATTTTGCGACGCCTTCAAACGAGCGGCAATTACTTGCCTTATTTTGCTCATTTTTACTCGTTCCTCTCTTTGCTCTCCATTTACTACACTTTTTGGCAATTCATATTGTTTTATTGCAGGCTGTTCAGCTTTGTTCATGTGGCCTATCACATCTGCTTTTGTTATTCTATCTCCCATGCCAGTTCCTTTGACGCTTTCTGCACTGATTGCATTTTCTTCCATAATTTTACGAGCTGATGGAGCATCTTTTTTAGCAGAACTTTCGCTTTTATCTTCTTTTTTTGCTTCCTCTTTTACTTCTCCCATGGAAAGCTTCGCTAACAATTGATCAGGGCTTATTACATCATCTTCCTTTACAAGAAATTCAGTTATTTGCCCTGAAGCTTCTGCAGTTAATTCGAGTGCTGTTTTGTCAGTTTCAATTTCAAAGATCAAGTCATCTACTTTTACTGCTTCTCCAATACCCTTCTTTATTTTTACTATACCTTCTGTAACTGATTCACCACCAAGAGTTTTTGGTGCTCTGATTTCTATAATTTTGCTCATAAAACAACTTCCGTATAAAACTTTCTATAGATTTATACATGAAAAGAGACATGTAATAAACTAATAAATTCATTGAGGCTCTTATCATTTAGAAGTGACAAACGGATAACATATTCCCAAATGTCATTCCAGCACGTGACGCTAGGCCATAAAAATTCCTTGACAAGCTTTGCCATCCTCCCTATCATGAAACTGAAGCTATTTATTTATCTTCGCAATCTGTGCAGGTTAATGACAAAAAACTTAGGGTATTTGGCGTCTCATGTTTAATTTTTCGCACTACGTGCATCGCATGTCTTTAAAAATTTTTAGGTTTTTACCTATATAAGCCGAAACGCGCTTACAAAGCGTTTAAGACAGCAAAAAACGTCAAATTGACAAGGGAGAATTTGAATGCTAGCTACTACGGGGTTTCTTTGCCTTTTTTCCTGCTTAGTAAATTTCTTAAACACTTGCGGTGTAGGTTAGTTGCAAGTTAAAAGCAGCTAAATCGCTCTTAATCAAGCGTTTTAGAATAAAAAAAACGCCGATATTTTAGTACATAGTAAATAGCCAACCACCACGGGGCTTCTTTTGCCTTTTTTTTCGCTTGGTAAATTTTTTAATATTTATAGCTAAACGACAACCGTCATCCCGCTGCTTGTTAGCGGGATCTAGAGATACCGCGAATGAATCGCGGTATGACGGTTAAATAATTCGTCATCCCGCTACGTGTTAGCGGGATCTAGAGATACCGTGACGGTATGACGGTTCGCGGTGGTATGACGATAAGGTTTATACCTTGTCATGCAAGTACTAGAATCCAGTAAGCTTATTTATGCATATAAAAGGTTATTATTTTGTAAAGTCAAAGTTGCTTTTGGTTTTAAGTTAAAGTACAATAAATGCAAAGGTTTATATAATGAATTAAACTGGATCCAAGTAGTCAGCTACTTGAATGACATCAGACAAACAATCGTACACATGCTAGTCAAAATAGGTACCAGAGGAAGCAAGCTTGCAGTTGCCCAGGCTTTGGAAGCAAAACAAAAGTTGCTGGATTCTTTTCCTAACTTATCTATTGAAATTGTTAAAATAAAAACTTCTGGAGATAAGTATGCAAACGCAAATCTTGCTGAAATAGGAGGCAAAGGATTATTCATTAAAGGAATTGAGACTGAATTGCTCGAAAATAATATAGACATGGCAGTTCATTCGCTAAAAGATATGCCTGCGTTTTTCTCAGGGGGTTTAATAATTCCTTGTGTTTTAGAAAGGCTAAGTTCATGCGATGCGTTTATTTCTCATAAACACAATAGCCTTGAGTCTTTGCCACAGCAGGCTACTATTGCCACTTCTTCAATAAGAAGAAAAGTTCAGTTGTTAAATGTTAGACCAGATTTAAATATAGTACCGCTACGTGGAAATGTAACAACCAGATTGCAAAATCAAAGTTTTGATGGAATAATTCTAGCTGAAGCAGGACTCATAAGATTAGAAAAACATCACTTGATTACAGAGGTATTGCCACCAAAAGTTATGTTAAGTGCAGTGGGGCAGGGGGCGGTTTGTATTCAATGTAGAAGGAATGATGTAAAAATTATCGATCTTTTAGAGAAAATTAATAATAATATGTCTTTTATAGGAGTGAAATCAGAGCGCAGTTTTGTGAAGACAGTGAATGGTTCATGTTTTACACCACTTGCAGCTTTGGCTGAATATGTGAGCGAAAATATGCTACACCTTCGTTGTATGTTAGCAAGTGGAAAAAATATATACTTCACTGAGCGCACTTCATTTATAGAAGATGCGGAGAAAATGGGTATGGATGCAGGATTAGAGTTGAAATCAAAATGCTTATAAGCTTACCTAAAGTACGTGGAATCTATCGTTATGATGTCTTAATGTCTAAAGCGACGTGGTTAAATGTTGGTGGACGAGCTGATGTATTATTTAAACCATGTGATATTGAAGATTTAACATACTTGATTAAAAATACTGAACTGCCAGTTAGCGTTATTGGTGCAACATCCAACATAATAGTGCGAGATAGTGGCATTCGAGGAATAACAGTAAAATTAGGTAAGGAGTTTGCATATATTAAAAGTAAGGGTAACAACTCTATTGTAGCTGGGGGAGCTGTGCTGCTCAGCAACCTTGCTCACTTTGCGGGAAATCAGCAGATTAGTGGGTTGGAGTTTCTAGTTGGAATTCCAGGAACAGTTGGTGGCGGAATAGAAATGAATGCAGGTGCATATGGTAGTGATATCGCAAGTGTTGTACAATCCATAAAAGCAGTGAATCTAGAGGATGGAAACCTATATGAGTTCTCCAGCGAAGAAATGGGGTATTTTTACCGTGGACATAGCCTAAAAGGAAATTGGATTTTTGTTGAAGCTGAGTTTAAAGGGGTAAACTCAGAGTATGAGCTTATACTGCAAAGGTTAAAGGAAGTTATTGAGAGGAAAAATAAAAGCCAGCCAATAAGAGGAAAAACTGCTGGGTGCATATTCAAAAATCCAAAAAACTACCGAGCATGGGAGTTAATTGATAAATCTGGCTGCCTAGGGTTAAATATTGGTGGAGCTAGAATCTCTAAGAAACATTGTAACTTCTTGCTCAATTATGATAATGCAACTGCATCTGACTTGGAAAACCTTGGCAACAAAGTAAAAGATGCAGTAAAGGATAAATTTAATGTTGAACTTGAGTGGGAAATAAGGGTTTTGGGTAGCTATTAGATAGTTTTTATAGCTTATGTATATTCGTTCAGGAGAACGGCAAATAAGGTAAACAAGTAATCTAAAAAAATAATCATAGAGAAACCGTGAGGTAATGTGGTTAATCTTGTAGAACTTTGCAAGAATCTAGAGAGAAAAATAGCAAAGTTATACCAATTCTCATTATTAGTGAATCAAATAAGCGATATTGTAGAGTTATAGCTCTTTCCACAGAAGTCCGGATATGATAAGATTAAGGATAGATGGCGATAAGGAGGTTGGATGCCGGCAGCATATAGTTATGATTTAAGAAAAAAAGCAATGGAAGCACTAGACGAAGGGGAAAGCAGAGAAGCAGTGGCAGCAAGATTTAAAATTGGACGAACTACTTTGTGGGAGTGGCAGCAAAGAAAAAAAGAAACAGGCGACTTTCAGTCAAAAAAACTCGGTAATGGAGGTTACAATCAGAAAATTATCGACTGGAATAAGTTTATCGAATTTGCTAAAAAACACGGTAGAAAAACTCTGTCGGAAATGGCTAAACTTTGGGGCAACGTTAGTATCCAAACGATCCACCGAGCTCTCAGAAAAATTGGATTTACGCGCAAAAAAAGACATATGGATACAAGGAAAGGAACGAAGAAAAACGTGCTGAATTCTTAAAAATTATAGCAACAAAAGAACCAGAAAACTTAGTGTATATAGATGAGTCTGGGATTGATAACACGGAGGACTATCCATATGGGTATTGCCAGAAAGGACAGCGATTTTATGCCCTAAAATCTGGAAAAAAAACTCAACGAATCAGCATGGTTGCAGCCTTAAGTAGAAGAAAGATAGTTGCTCCATTAACATTTGAAGGCCACTGTAATATGGATATTTTTAATGGATGGTTTGAGCAATTTTTGGCACCGATCTTAGAACCTGGACAAACTGTCATTCTTGATAATGCTACTTTTCATAAGTCTGATAAGCTTATCAAGCTCGCTAAAGGAGTCGGTGCAGAAATTTTGTATCTGCCGCCTTATTCTCCAGATTTTAACAAAATTGAGCATCATTGGTTTGCTATAAAAAACAGAGCCAGGAAAAACATTCCTCTATTCGAATCCTTTCGTCGTGCTGTTGATTCTGCCTTCCTATGACCTATTCGGACTATTATGAGAAATGCTATACATCTATCACAACAGGGTTTGACTTTCTTGGTTGTAATGTACGTAGATATAATAAGAAGTTAATTATTAAACCTTCGAAAGAAAGTATTAAAAGACTTCTTAATAAAGCACGTACATTGATAAAAGCAAATATAGCGAACACTCAGGCTATAGTAATTAAGTCACTCAACTCTCTACTGAGAGGATGGGGAAATTACTATCACCATGTGTGTGCTAAAAAAGCGTTTAGAAAGATCGACAATGAAATTTGGCATAGTTTATGGAAATGGGCAAAGAAAAGACATCCTCGTAAAGGATTACGTTGGATAAAGAATCGTTACTTCAAAGTAATGGGTCAACGCCAATGGGTTTTTGCTGCACCCCTATGCAAGAACAAACCAAAAGAGATACGGTATTTAAGACTGCTTAAGCTGATTGATATACCTATCAGACGACATGTTAAAATCAGAGCGGATGCAAATCCCCTTGACTTAAAATGGAAAAAGTATTTTGATGAGAGAGTGAAACGAACAAGAATGTTAGCAAGCTCTTTCTCAAGAGAAGGTTCTCTACTGTTGGTGTCACCATTAAGAATGATGTTTCCTGAGGAATCATGAAGGACAAGCCGGTTCTAGAAAAGAAGAACTTAGATAAGGGGCTCAAGCGTAGTGTTGGGAAACCTGCATGCTGCGTTTCTAAGGGAGGGGGTAGTAGTAATACTGCTTCCTTACCTGACCAGTTTACTAAGACCAAAGGCTTCGAAAAGCGTGCTCAATATTATGCTGCTAAAGCCTACTCAAGTCAAGCTGATCAAGGTGATGATTATCATAACCTTAAAGAAATTATCTTTATTGCTATTGCTGATTGTATTATTTTTCCAGATAAGTCTGAGTACAAATCTAATCATGTCATTTTAGATCAAAATAGCTTTGAACATGACTTAAAGGATTTTTACTTCGTATTCATAGAACTACCAAAATTTACAAAGACCAAAGAAGACCAACTAGAAAATATAGTAGAAAAATGGTGTTACTTTTTTCGCTATGCAGGAGAAACAAGGGAAGAGGATCTAGATAAGATAGTTGGTAGTGACGTAATAATAAAACGAGCTTATGAAGAGATGAATAAGTTTAATTGGTCAGAAGAAGAGTTACTAGCATATGAACAAATGAAAAAACGCATAATGGATGAGGTAGCTGCTTTAGCTCAAAAATTTGATGAGGGTCTTAAAGTAGGTCACGAAAAAGGTAGACAAGAAGAAAAAATCGAAGTTGCAAAAAACCTACTTAATGCTGGCATTTCTATTGATGTTATTTCCCAGACAACTGGCCTTCCTCAGGCTGACATTACACAACTTAAGGAAGAAACTTTTTAGTCTACTACCTTCTTCCAGCGACTAATTCTCTGGCATTGCCCGCAATTAATACATCATCTAACCTAGTTCTAGGTCCAGATAAACCTAAGCTTTGCGGTTCTTTTATATTATCCATTTTTAGTACGTTATTTTCATTATGTAGCATTTGGTGTATTGATTGATTTAGTGATACATCTAGCTTGTTATTAAATGTAGCCATAAACTTTTCAAATTTCTTCGGACTTAATTTACCAGCTTCTCTACTAGGACATGCCTTCTCTATATATGAGCTTCAAACCCCTGAAATCTCATTAAATTTACCACTCATGACTTTTCTAGTAATCTCTTTTTGCATTCCCATATAATCAATATTTAATCGATGCATTGATACACCACTTTTTAATCCAGCTTGCTCTACTACTTTCTCAAATCCCTTTGTAATATTGAGTGCATAGCCCTGTGCTTCTAGTGGAGATATAGACTGATCTACTGTAGAAATGTACTTCTGACCTGTAGCTTTTCTAATGAGCATGTCAAGTAACATTATTGTACCATTTACATCGATTGGTGCACTAATTTGTGAGATTGAACTTTGAGTGAATGTTTTCTCAGGTAAAGCAGCTCTAGAACCTAATAACCCACCTATAGAGCTCTTTACCCAACCAAATAAATCATTTATCCATGAAGATGGTCTTGTGCCACTACTTGCTGCTATCTCAGGTTGATTACTTGAATCTACAGAAAGGAATTTATGTGATGAGTGATTATGATTGCGACTATGATCTCCATGGTGATGACGGCGTCTGCGTTGTACAGGCTTTTCTCTTTCTTGATTAAGTTTTTCTTCTAAATATTTTACAATGTTACTATGTCCTCTGCCTCTAGCAATATCTAGTGGTGTCCTATCAGCTTCACATTTAGCATTAATATTGGCCCCTTTATCTATCAGGTACTTCACCATATCCAAATGACCGCTCCAAGAAGCCCAGTGCAGTGGTGTATGACCTTGTTTATCAGCACTATTAACTATTATCCCTTTATCGAGAAGAAACTCTATAATATTCCTGTGATCGTTTATAACAGCAAAATGTATAGGCTTTCTGCCAAGAATATCCTCAGCATTAACATTAGCTCCCTTACTAGTAAGAAACTTAGCAACATCTAAATGACCTTTCAATGTAGCCCAATGTAGTAATGTACACCCATATTTATCAGTAGCGTTTACATCAACATCTCTCTCAACAAGAAACTTGACCATGTTCAAGTTACCACTCCAAGCATAATAATATGCACCATGCCTATCTTTGCTCACATCCTGAGCAATAAGACCTTTAATTTTTTCAAGATAATTACCTTCTACAGTAGTCAATAATTCTTTATCTAAGTGTGCCTGCATTAAAACTCTTTTTGCATCTGAATTAAAACCAGAACCATCTAGAGGTGTTTTACCATTGTTATCTTTAGCATTAATATCAGCATTATTGCTTATAAGGCACTTCATTGCATCTAAGCGATTGAACCATGAAGTAAGGTGTAGAGGAGTTTTACCATACTGGTCTCTAGCGTTAATATCAACACCTTTATTTATAAGGTATTCTGCCATATCTGAGTAATTATAAATAGAAGCAAAATGTAATAACGTCCAGCCATAACTATCTTTAGTTTCTAAGCTAGTACCTTGACTTACAAGATTTTTGACTTTAATAAGATTATTTTCCAGTACAGCAATCAACAACTCATTATATTTTTTATATAGGCCTGATTGCGCTTGCTTTAAAATTTCTACTATATCTGTGTAACCTTTTTGATCAGCAATATCTAGAGGTGTTTTTCCATCTTTGTCTTTAATATTAACAAGATTAGCTCCTCTACCTATAAGATACTTTGCTACATCTAAGTGACCATTCCAAGAAGCCCAATGTAGTGGTGTCCAACCACTATTATCCTTAATGCTAGCATCAATTTTCTCCTCATCTACAAAATATTTTACTATATCCAGCTTACCGTTGGAAGCAGCGCAGTGTAGAGGAGTTTTACCACTATTATCTTTGACTTCTAAACTACTTTTTTCACCTGCAACGAGATATTCTACTACATCTAACTTACCTCCATAAGCAGCACAATGCATAAGAGTCCGGCCATCAATATACTTAGCACCTAAGCTAGCTCCTTGACCTACAAGACTTCTAATTTCATCAAGATTACCATATTGTGCTGCAATCAATAATTCTTTATCTAGTTGCACTTGTTTTAAATACCTTTCTACATCATCGTGTTTTTGATCAGTAGCGGCATCTAGCGGTGTTATGCCACCTTTATCTTGAATGTAAATATCAGCTCCCTTATCTATAAGGTACTTTACCATGTCTAAATGACCATTCCAAGAGGCATAGTATAGAGGAGTGCGACCATCTCTATCAGTATCATCAATGCTCATTCCTTTGCTGAGGAAAAATTCTATAATGTCTTTGTTATTATTTTCAGCAGCAACATGTATGGGTTTCCTGCCAAAAATGTTCTCAACGTTAATATTAGCACCCTTTTCTATTAAAAAGTTAGCAACTTCTAAGTAACCTCTCCATGCAGCAAAATGTAGCGGTGTCCAACCATTTTTGTCAGACTCATTAACATCAACACCTTTCCCAATAAGGTACTTTAGTATATCCAAATTACCACTATAAGAAGCATCACATATAGAGGGACCACAACGATGATCTTTACCCTCTAAACTAACACCATTTTCAACAAGGTATTTAAATATACCAAAGTGACCTTTTAATACAGCATTGCGCGAAGGAGTGTTACCATCTCTGTCTTTAGTATTAACATCAGCTCCTCGATTGACAGAATCTTTTACTTTGCTCATATCTCCAACTTTTGCAGCATCTAGCAATTCTTGATCTAATTCTTCTCTAGCATTACTGACAATATCTCTAACTTTTCTTACAGTAGACCCACAATCTTCAATTATCCACATCCCTTGCAGAACCTGACCTCCTGGAATCCAAGTAAATACTCTACGCCTATCATTGTCATATTTAGCATAATCAGCAGCATATAAATGTTCTTTAAGCTTAACATTCATTATAGAACAGTTGTTACCATCAGGTTTAATCATCCACACATCTCGTGCAACTCTTCCCCCTGAAATCCAAGTAAATACCATTCGTCTATCATTATCATAATTAAAATAGTTACTAGCAGCATACAAGTTTTCATTAAATGCAACATTCACTATATAAAAATTGTTACCATCAGGTTTAATCTTCCACCTAAACTTATCATTTTCTTCATTCTTTGGAGTCCAAGTAAATGCCATTCGTCTGTCATTATCATAATTGAAACATTTGTTAGCAGCATATAAATATTCATCCTGATAAACGTTCTTTATACATACTTTTGAAGCAAATATTGCATTCCTTACTGATTTTGGTAATCTATTTTCTAGCTTTTCAAGGCTAGATCTTGTTTCTAAAGGAACTTTAGGATAATACTTCATCTCCATTGCTTCTTTAATGTAAGAAGCTAACTTAAATATTGCATTATCATTTAGATCACCACTCTTTTGCATTGCATCAAATACAGCTATGTAACCTGAAATCAGCTGACCAATATAACCATGACTGCGTACACAGCTTAATATTTTTTTCGTATCTACTCTTCCATATGCATCATCTACAACTTCTTTAATTATATTATCAAATAAGTTTTTATCAAAATTATAAATTCTATTAGTAAGTTCAGTGGTCGAAGCACTACAATTACTCGATATATTACCATCCAGCTTTCTCTTTGCTTTACTTTTTATTGAATATCTTAACTCTTCTATAAAAGACTTTGCCCACTTTTTTACATTAGATGAAGCATCTACTTGATTTATAATTTCCTTCCTTATACTCTCAATCTTTCCCATCATCTTATCTGGGTCATTACTTTCAGACTCGATATCAACACTCTTATTAAGGAAGAATTTGACCATATCTAGATTACCATTGCAAGCAGCTACACGTAGAGGTGTTCTACCATTATTATCTTCAGCAATAATATTAGCACCTTTATCAACAAGAAGCTTAGCTATATTTAACTTAGATGTATGGTCCCAGAGTGTGATGGTGTGGATTTAGTATAAATAATTCTGGAGACTGTGTCCACTGATAACATATAAA
Organism: Wolbachia endosymbiont (group A) of Ischnus inquisitorius; assembly: GCF_964026985.1. Lineage (NCBI taxonomy): Bacteria > Pseudomonadati > Pseudomonadota > Alphaproteobacteria > Rickettsiales > Anaplasmataceae > Wolbachia > Wolbachia endosymbiont (group A) of Ischnus inquisitorius. Next base: position 504,592 of record NZ_OZ034715.1, read on the forward strand.
TTCATAAGGAGTAAGACCCTTAAGAGTTTTGAGTCTCTTTGCATAATTATAAGCCATAACAAAGTTATAAAGGTGTTCTTTAAGTTGCTGGTGCGATTGATAGTAATACTTCTTAACTGTAGCATCCTTTAAAGTTTTATTCATACGCTCGACTTGCCCATTCGTCCAAGGATGGCTAACTTTTGTCAAACGATGTTCAATAACATTCTCTTCGCAAACTCTATCAAATATATGTTGGAAAGCATACTTATGACGCTTCTGGTTTGTAAATTGTATACCGTTATCTGTCAAAATAGTATGGATTTTATACGGTAAAATTCTAATCAAATTACGTAAGAACTCAGCAGCTATGGGTTTTGTAGCACTGTTACACAACTCAACATAGGTAAATTTGGATGTCCTATCAATAGCAACAAACAAATGTAATTTGCCCTCCTCAGTTCTAACTTCAGCAATATCAATATGAAAGTAACCGATAGGATATTGTTTGAATTTCTTTTTTGACTTAACTTCTCCATCAACAGTTGGTAATCTGCTAATGTTGTGTCTTTGTAAACAACGATGCAAGCTAGAGCGAGTCAAATGCGGAATTGTAGACTGCAGAGCGTAAAGGCAATCATCTAGTGGCAGTAGTGTATACTTGCGAAATGTAACTATTATAGCTTCCTCTTCTAGCGTTAAAACAGTTGATCTTGGATGCTTTGGACCCATATCAGCATCTTTCGTAAATGAACGTTTTCTCCACTTAATAATAGTTTTTGGATTAAGGTTATAATGCTTGGAGAGTTTTGCTATGCTCTCTTTTCTATTTTGTATTGCTCTACGAATCGTCTGTGTTGTTTTGGCGCACCCATGTAATATCTGTCCCATAATGACTCCTTAAATGATGATGATAGTATACCATCACTCTCTGGGACCATACATCTTAGAGGTTGTCGGGAAACTAGTAAATTCAAGCATATTCCCTCTTTAACATAACCCTACTCATAGCTAGGTATATGAAATTCTCAGTGGATGTTGTGAGTAAATCATACTCCTTCGATAGCCTTCTATTCCTATTAACCCAAGCAAAAGTCCTTTCTACAACCCATCTTCTTGGCTGTACTTTAAACCCTTGTTCTCTTGTTGGTAGTAGCTCAGGTGGCGTATCTTTGTGCACCCAAAATCTACATGGAGGCCTTTTAACAATTTCAATATCTATGTCATATTCTTCCTTTATGTGATTCTTTAAATTTCTTCCTTGGTATCCCATGTCAGCCCACATTTTTTTAACTTTAGTATATTTTGTTCTCATATTGTTTAATGCTATTTTAATACCATCTCTATCATTTTCGTTAGCAGCGCCTACGTAACAACCTAGTATAAAACCCTGAGTGTCTGTAATTATATGCCTTTTTCTACCCTTTACTTTTTTACTTCCATCATAGCCTTTGATCCCCCCTTTTCTGTAGCCTTTACAGATTGACTATCTACTATACAGGCACTCGGCTGCTCATTCCTTCCTATTTTTCTTCTACTATATTTTGTAATTTCATAATTCATTTTCTCAAAAATTCCCTGCTTCTTCCATTGCCTGAACTGCTCATACACAGTCTTCCATAGCGGAAAATCATTTGGTAAATACCGCCATTGACACCCTGTACGCAATACATAGAAAATTGCTTCTAATATTTCTTTTTTGCTATACTTTGGCGGCCTTCCTCCTTTCTTGTATGATACTCTGAAGTGTTTTTCTATTCTTGCCCATTCCCTTTCGCTTAGATCTGTTGGATACTTTTTTCTCATCTTTACCCCGTACTAAAATTTCAGATATTATAGCCTTTTACTTGTTTCCCGACAACCTCTTAGAGGTTGTCGGGAAACTAGTAAATTCAAGCATATTCCCTCTTTAACATAACCCTACTCATAGCTAGGTATATGAAATTCTCAGTGGATGTTGTGAGTAAATCATACTCCTTCGATAGCCTTCTATTCCTATTAACCCAAGCAAAAGTCCTTTCTACAACCCATCTTCTTGGCTGTACTTTAAACCCTTGTTCTCTTGTTGGTAGTAGCTCAGGTGGCGTATCTTTGTGCACCCAAAATCTACATGGAGGCCTTTTAACAATTTCAATATCTATGTCATATTCTTCCTTTATGTGATTCTTTAAATTTCTTCCTTGGTATCCCATGTCAGCCCACATTTTTTTAACTTTAGTATATTTTGTTCTCATATTGTTTAATGCTATTTTAATACCATCTCTATCATTTTCGTTAGCAGCGCCTACGTAACAACCTAGTATAAAACCCTGAGTGTCTGTAATTATATGCCTTTTTCTACCCTTTACTTTTTTACTTCCATCATAGCCTTTGATCCCCCCTTTTCTGTAGTCTTTACAGATTGACTATCTACTATACAGGCACTCGGCTGCTCATTCCTTCCTATTTTTCTTCTACTATATTTTGTAATTTCATAATTCATTTTCTCAAAAATTCCCTGCTTCTTCCATTGCCTGAACTGCTCATACACAGTCTTCCATAGCGGAAAATCATTTGGTAAATACCGCCATTGACACCCTGTACGCAATACATAGAAAATTGCTTCTAATATTTCTTTTTTGCTATACTTTTGCGGCCTTCCTCCTTTCTTGTATGATACTCTGAAGTGTTTTTCTATTCTTGCCCATTCCCTTTCGCTTAGATCTGTTGGATACTTTTTTCTCATCTTTACCCCGTACTAAAATTTCAGATATTATAGCCTTTTACTTGTTTCCGGACAACCTCTTATAGCATTTCTCATAATAGTCCGAATAGGTCATAGGAAGGCAGAATCAACAGCACGACGAAAGGATTCGAATAGAGGAATGTTTTTCCTGGCTCTGTTTTTTATAGCAAACCAATGATGCTCAATTTTGTTAAAATCTGGAGAATAAGGCGGCAGATACAAAATTTCTGCACCGACTCCTTTAGCGAGCTTGATAAGCTTATCAGACTTATGAAAAGTAGCATTATCAAGAATGACAGTTTGTCCAGGTTCTAAGATCGGTGCCAAAAATTGCTCAAACCATCCATTAAAAATATCCATATTACAGTGGCCTTCAAATGTTAATGGAGCAACTATCTTTCTTCTACTTAAGGCTGCAACCATGCTGATTCGTTGAGTTTTTTTTCCAGATTTTAGGGCATAAAATCGCTGTCCTTTCTGGCAATACCCATATGGATAGTCCTCCGTGTTATCAATCCCAGACTCATCTATATACACTAAGTTTTCTGGTTCTTTTGTTGCTATAATTTTTAAGAATTCAGCACGTTTTTCTTCGTTCCTTTCCTTGTATCCATATGTCTTTTTTTGCGCGTAAATCCAATTTTTCTGAGAGCTCGGTGGATCGTTTGGATACTAACGTTGCCCCAAAGTTTAGCCATTTCCGACAGAGTTTTTCTACCGTGTTTTTTAGCAAATTCGATAAACTTATTCCAGTCGATAATTTTCTGATTGTAACCTCCATTACCGAGTTTTTTTGACTGAAAGTCGCCTGTTTCTTTTTTTCTTTGCTGCCACTCCCACAAAGTAGTTCGTCCAATTTTAAATCTTGCTGCCACTGCTTCTCTGCTTTCCCCTTCGTCTAGTGCTTCCATTGCTTTTTTTCTTAAATCATAACTATATGCTGCCGGCATCCAACCTCCTTATCGCCATCTATCCTTAATCTTATCATATCCGGACTTCTGTGGAAAGAGCTATAGTTGATAGCACAATCGAAAATGCTCCTCTTATTGTCAGAACATTAGCTGCCGAGGTGGCAAAAGTTGTAAACAAAAATACATGGAATATAAAAAATGTTTCACCAGGAGAATTTATCTCTGCAGCAATTGACGGATTTAGACCCGAATTAGATGCATATTTGGTGTGGATGGTTGATTGGAGTCATCAGCTTCATTTAGGTAAATCGATATGGACAGAAAATAAGATTAAGCCACATACGATTATAATAGAAGAAAATGTTAGAGAGTAATTTTGCTATTTCAGAGCTGCAAAGAAAGTTAGCAAACATTGTACGAATAGGAGTTGTAAAAGAAGTAGATTATGAGAAAGCAAAAGTAAGAGTGAAGATAGGAGAACTTTTAACAGATTTTCTTCCATGGATAACTTCTAGAGCAGGAGAGGAAAGAAGCTGGCTACCACCAAGCATAAATGAACAGGTAGTAATATTGTCACCATTGGGAGAGTTATCATTAGGAGTAGTACTAGCTGGAATATATCAGCAAAATTATTCTGCTCCAGAGAATAGTGAAATGATTAACAGTTTAGTATTTCAAGATGGAACAAAGTTATTGTATGACAAGGAGAGCAAGAATCTTGAAATTTCTGTAGTGGATAAATTAAATTTCAAAGTAGGAAAATCAGAGATAGAAATGACAAAAAGTGGAATCAAACTGAAAGCAGAAAGGATCGACTTAAATTGAACAAAGGAATAGTGAGGTTAGGAGACTGCTGTGGAGAAGCTATACCACATTTCTGCATTAGCGGCAGTAACAATGTTTTTGTAAATGGTAAGCCAGTTTGCCGAAAAGGAGATAATTTTACAGAAGGTAGAGTATTAACTGAAGGATCAAAAAAAGTGTTTGCAAATGGCTATAGTATAGGAAGAGTTGGAGATTCAATATCTTGTGGTTCTAAAGTAATAAGTGGTAGTAGTAATGTTTTTTCAGGATAAAAATAAACCATCTGCTATACTTACCAAAAGTAAAGTTATGAATATGGATATAACTACTAGCCTATTAGGAGACATTAGTAATTTAATAGATAGAGCAAAGAATCATCTTTCTGTTCAATTCAATTCTACTCTAGTATTGTTAAACTGGGAAATTGGCTCCAGAATTGATCAAGATATTCTAAAGCACAAACGTGCAGATTATGGGAAGCAAATCATCTCCCAACTTGCAAAAGAACTTCAGATTAAATATGGACGTGGTTTTGATAGAGCGTCATTATTTCGTATGGTGCAATTTTCTAAATTCTTTTCTGATCAAGAAATTGTCGCGACACTGTCACAACAATTGAGTTGGTCACATTTTGTAGAAATTATTGCAATTTCTGATGAGCTGAAGCGTAATTATTATATAGAAATGTGTCGTATTGAAAGGTGGAGTGTTAGAGCACTACGTAGTAAAATCGATACTATGTTGTATGAACGTACAGCGCTAGCAAAAAAACCTGAAGAGTTTATAAGAAGGAGTATAAAAAATTTACGTGAAGAAAATATGTTAGCAACAGAATTCATTTTTCATGACCCATACTTCCTTAGCTTCATGGAATTGCCATCAAGTTATAGTGAGACTGATCTAGAAAATACAATCTTGGATGAATTGACAAAATTTTTACAAGAGTTTGGGAGTGATTTTTGTTTTGTAACACGTCAAAAAAGGATGAGTACTAAAACAACTGACAGGTATTTGGACCTGCTATTTTTTCACAGAGGATTAAAACGTCTTATAGCAATAGAACTAAAAATAGGTCGCTTTGAACCAGCTTATAAAGGACAGATGGAATGGTATTTAAATTGGTTAGATAAAAATGAACGAAAAGCAGGTGAAGAAAAACCGTTAGGGATTATTTTATGTGCTGATAAGGATCAAGAGGATATAGAATATCTTGAACTCGAAGGCTCTAATATTCATGTTGCACAGTATTTAACACAGCTTCCTTCTAAAGAAATTCTTGAAAAGAAGTTGAGAAAGGCTATTTCTATAGCACGTGAAAAACATGCAAGTATTAAGTCAGAGCCATGAAAAATATATGAGAGGAATGGATGCTAAAACAGGAAAAGCGTTAGAAGGAATAGAGCACTTAAAGCAATCGATAATTGATATACTGACCACTCCAGTAAACAGTAGAATAATGAGGAGAGATTATGGCTCAAGATTATTTGAATTGGTGGATAAGCCAATAAATAGAGATTTAACTTTGGAAATCTATGCAGCAACAGCAGAAGCACTGGGGAAATTTGAGAAGAGATTTAAGTTAGAAAAAGTAAAGATTGCTGAAGCTAAAGAAGGAAAAATGACTCTTGTACTTGAAGGTATGTATCTTTCAGAAGGCAAATTCATAGGTATTAGTGGAGTAGTTGTTTAGAAATGCAGACATCTAATATTATTGAAAAACTAAGCTATGAGGAAATCTTTTCCAGAATGAAGGAGGAGTTAGTGTGTAGAGATGAAACCTTTTCAGCGTTAGTAGAAAGTGACCCAGCGATAAAGGTATTAGAAGTAGCAGCATGGAGGGAATTGTTACTAAGACAAAGAATAAATGAATCAGTAAAGAGCAATTTACTAAAATTTGCGACAGGAGAAGATCTTGATAATTTAGCTGAGTTTTATGGAGTGGAGAGGCAAAAAGAAGAAGATGATGAACGATTTAGAAAAAGAATTAAAGCAAAGATAGCAGGTTGGTCAACAGGAGGAAGTAAGGAATATTATAAATATCATGCACTGTCAGCAGATAGTAGAGTAAAAGATGCACTAGTAGAATCACCTATACCAGGGAAAGTACAAATTTCAATCTTATCAACAGAATTATCCATAACTGGCATAGTGTTAGAAGAGCTACTTAAAATTGTAAGAAAGCAAGTTAATAGAGATGATATAAGGGTTTTAACAGATACAGTAACAGTAATTGGTTGCAATATTACGGAAATAGATATTGACAGCAGAATGAGCATGAGTTCTGTAATATCAAAGGAGGAAATTAAGGAACAGTTCATCGAGAAGTTTGAAGCAAGTAGAAGGCTGGGATGGAATGTTACAAAATCATGGATAATAGCGAATTTATTTGTAGATGGTGTAGAAAACGTAGAATTAATCGAGCCAAAAGAGGATGTTGTGGTTCTGGGAAATGAATGTGCAAATTTGAGAAATTTAAAGATTGAGTTGAATTAATGTTACTGCCACCAAATGCAACAAGGCAGGAAAGAGCGCTAGTAGATGCGATAGATTATAAAGTAGATCCAAACTGTATCAGAGGATTTAAGTTTAGTCTTAAAGAAGAAACATTGCCGTGGATAATAGAAGAATATGGTTTAGAAGAGATACTGCGTTGGGTAAAAGATAGAAGAAAAGCCGTAGTAGAAGGAGTAAAATTTCAAAGACTGAGAGGAACTCCAGCATCACTAAAAATAGCACTAAAATGGGCAAATATAGAAGATATAGCCTTTCTTATAATAGTCCGAATGCGATAAGATATGTGTTTATGGCTATAGCAGGCCAGTAGCATATTACGGTCTGTTCGGATTATTGTAAAAAGAGCTATATTACAATTATTGAAGAGCCACCCGGTAAACACTTTTTTGAGTTGCAAGTAGGGATAAAAGAGGTACCAAATGACTTTTTCGTAGATGCAGTAGTAGAGCTGGCAAAACTATCACTGCCTGTAAGATCCAGATTGATGAGGATTTTTAACGATTATTATAATGTGCAGAGATTTATATTGGATGAGAGTTTATTTGGAGATCTTCTTTCTGATTATTCAGGGGTAAAAATAGAAAAAGATGGACCAGTGTTATCATTTGGAAGAGTAAATTTTTTCAGGTCTAGTGGTCCAGTTATTAGGATTATAGAAAACTATCTACGCGATCATTATGAACGAGCTTTAAGCAATGATATATATCGCCTAGATGTAGCAATCCTTGGAGAAACCGAGCCTCACACAAAGAATTATAACGGTATTTATGAAAGAAATCATTTGTGGTACAACTTAAAAGCACTATATCCATTACCACAGAGTTTATTACCATCGATTAAATTTGCAAAAGCGCAGATAGTATTATCAGACAGTTGGGATTTAGAAGACATAAATACGTGCTTTCCAGTTAGTAGCGTAGAAGAAAGAGGAAATAAATTTGTATTGGGAAGCGATAAACTTTCAGGGCAATATTGGAATTTAAAACACAAGCCAATTTTAGAAAGATTTAGCGTTACTCACAACTATAAAGTAGAAAATTATACAGATCAGAAGGTCAGAAAATATGTTTTAGCAGAACACAACGTTTACTATAAAAATGATTTGGATTCAGAGCAAAAAGACTCAATACACGAATTAGAAAAGCACATTTTAGTATTTTACCCGGGAGTACTAAAGTGGCACGAACATCGACATTTGCACAGAAGTTGGAAAGATAGTCGAATAATATCTCTAATAAGTTAAGTACTTATATTTAGATCCTCATATATTATATTAATAACAGGTAAAAGTGTATGAAATAAAAAGAAAAAGACTTGCTTTCTCATGCTAAAAAGGACATGACTTGAATAGCAGCAGGTAAATATAAGAAATTTGTCTGGCGCTAGAAAAGCTAATTTTGTGAGGTATGAAATGAGTTTTAGCAAGAGTAAGTTTTTTAAAGAAGTATCAAGTAAAGATATTAATAGAAGAAATGAAGAAGGAGAGACGATATTACATCAAGCAGTAGAAATCTCCAATTACAAAACAATAAGGTTATTAATAAAAAAAGGGGCAGAGGTAAATGCAAGAGATAAAAATGGTTATACACCTCTACACTGTGCAGTATTCGCAAAGAGTTTAGAAAATGTAAAAGTGCTGCTAAGGTCGGGAGCAGAAGTAAATGCCACTCAATATGTCAGTGGATGTACGCCACTCCACTCTGCGTGCAAGATGGGAGGAGCAGGAGTTGAAATAATAAAAGAGCTGGTAAAGGCTGGAGCTGAAGTTAATCAACTGAATAAGTACGGCGCAACGCCAATGTATTACATCTGGGAAAGTGAAAAGTATCGTCTATGTGATAGCAAAGAGAGTGAAAAGGCGAGTAAATTTTTGAGAGAAAAAGGAGGAATAACAAAAAGTAGAGAACTGACGTGCTATGGAATAGAGGGGCTAGTGGGAGAAATAGCAGACATGTTGAATGGAAGCTACATGCCGGAGCTAAAAATAATAGAGATAGGAGAAATAAGGAAGAGAGACAAATCGCTAATAAAGAAAGAATGTCAAAATTTAGCAAGCAAAATAATGAGCCAAGTGAATGAAATGATTAATGAGGTGGTGAGAAGGAAGGCTTAAAGGAGGGACTTAATTTTAAAGAAAGGTGGGGTAGATTATGATAAAGCTTGGTAAGAAAGAGAAATCTCTATTAGAGAGTTCATTTAAAAATATTTATGCAAGAGACGAAAAAGGAAGAACAGCTCTACATTGTGCAATAGACGCAAAAACAGTGAGGTTATTAATTGAAAAAGGAGTGAATGTGAATGCAGCAGATGCAAGAGGATATACAGCACTGCATCTAGCGGTAACGGAGAAACGTCTAGAAGCCGTGAGAGAATTGATAAAATCAGGAGGGAATGTAAATGCTGAGGAATATGGAAATAAATGCACACCGCTGCACCTTGCATGTATGGTGGGGAAAGTGGAAATAGTAAAAGAGTTAGTGGAAGCAGGAGGAGAAATAGAGCAAGAAGATAAATTTGGAATGACAGCGATGGATTATGCGAAAAACAGTAAAGAAGTAACTGAAGTATTGAAAAAAGAAACAGACAGAATTGAAAAGTTATTTGAGAAATTGTGAGAGGCTAAAAGATATGGAAAAAAGTGTAGAAATAGAAAAGAAAGTAATGAATTTAGAGAGAAAACCTTTGGGTGAGCTCAGAAAAATGTGGAAGAAGGTATATGGAAAAGAAGCGCCTAGATACTCAAAGAAATATCTGATACCGAGATTAGCTTATAGAATGCAGGAAAAAGCGTATGGAGAAATGTCAAGAAAGGGAACAAAAAGACTAGAGTATCTGGCAGATCGGCTAGAGAAGGGAAAAAGAATAAGTAGCGATAAATTACCAGTAGAAGGGACAGAATTAATACTAGAGAGAGGGGAAGAGACGCATGCAGTAATGGTAACAGATAAGGGTTTAATCTACAGAGAAGAATTTTTTACGTCATTATCAGCAGTAGCCGGAAAAATAATGGGAATGAGTTACAATGGGCCGCTCCTATTCGGTTTGCGTGATCAAAAGGGAAGGGAAAATGTGTAAAGGGATAAGATGTGGAATATATACGAGAAAGTCAAATGAAGACGGTCTGGAACAAAAGTTTAACAGTCTTGATGCCCAGCAAGTAGCATGTGAAAAGTACATAAAGAGCAGAGAAGGCTGGGTAGCATTGGCCAAGAGTTACGATGATGGAGGCTATTCAGGAAAGAATTTAGAAAGACCAGCGATAAAGGAGTTGTTTGGAGATGTGAAGGCAGGAGAAGTAGATTGTGTAGTAGTATATACATTAGACAGACTATCAAGGGAAACAAAAGACAGCATAGAAGTTACATCATTTTTTAGAAGGCATAGAGTAAATTTTATAGCAGTAACACAAATATTTGATAATAATACGCCAATGGGAAAGTTTGTACAAACAGTGTTATCAGGAGCGGCACAACTAGAAAGAGAGATGATAGTAGAGAGAGTAAAAAATAAAATAGCAACATCAAAGGAACAAGGTCTATGGATGGGAGGAACTTTGCCGCTTGGATATGATGTAAAAGATAAAGAATTAATAATAAATGAGAAAGAAGCAAAGTTGGTAAAACATATATTTGAGAGGTATATAGAGCTGAAGTCAATGGCAGAATTGGCAAGGGAGTTAAATAGCCAAGGTTACAGAACAAAATCAGATATCTTTAAAAAGGCGACGGTGAGAAGAATAATAACAAATCCAATATATATGGGAAAAATACGGCATTATGACAAACAGTATGAAGGAAAACATGAAGCAATAATAGAAGAAGAAAAATGGCAAAAAGCGCAGGAATTGATAAGTAATCAGCCATATAGAAAAGCAAAATATGAGGAAGCACTGCTAAAGGGAATAATCAAGTGCAAGAGCTGTGATGTAAATATGACTCTGACATACTCAAAAAAAGAGAACAAAAGGTATAGATATTACGTATGCAACAATCACTTAAGGGGGAAGAATTGTGAATCAGTAAATCGAACTATAGTAGCTGGGGAAATAGAAAAAGAAGTGATGAAAAGAGCCGAATGCTTATATGGGGATGGAGAAAATTTAAGCTTCAGAGAACAGAAAGAAGCAATGAAAAAATTAATAAAGGGAGTAATGGTAAAAGAAGATGGAATAGAAGTGTGTTCTGAATCAGAGGAAAAATTTATACCAATGAAGAAGAAAGGAAACAAATGCATAGTAATCGAACCAGAAGGTAAAACAAATAATGCACTATTGAAGGCAGTGGTGAGAGCCCATCTGTGGAAACGGCAATTGGAAGAAGGAAAATATAGAAGTGTGAAAGAGCTGAGTAAGAAAATAAACGTAGGTACAAAACGTATACAGCAAATTTTAAGATTAAATTATTTAGCACCAAAGATTAAGGAAGATATAGTAAATGGGAGGCAGCCAAGGGGTTTGAAGTTAGTTGATTTAAAAGAAATACCGATGCTGTGGAGTGAGCAAAGGGAGAAATTCTATGGTCTTGATTTATAAAAGCAACAGAAAAGGGCCACACAAAAAGATGTTGAAATTGATATAGAAAAGTAAGTCAATGTTACAGAATCAATTATGCGAAAATATCAATATAAATAATGAAGATTTTAGCATATCAGATGCAATAGTGATAAAAAATGTATCCAACTTTAACTGCATATTTTAATAGTAGATTTGGAGGAAAATTCTGTAAACATCAAAAAAAGCAATACTCTAAACTTCAGCACACAACTCCACGAAGTAGTACATGTCGAGCAATCTATAGCCTCTTTGAATCTGAAAGTGTACTTGAAAATTCATAAGCACTAAGTAAGTTTTTTAAGTAAAATAATTTCTTTTTTAACTTAATAAATAAACTTTCCCCTTCATTGTTGTGTAACAAGTCATATACAAAGCTATGGTCTACTTACAAGCAGTGCCTTATGTTGGCTTTTTCTATTTTTAACTCATCCATACTACAGCTTGGCAAGCTTGAATAGCATAAGGAATCTTTTTGTTCTTGCGTTTGTTTTGCCAAGGCCTTATTTCTATAAAGTAGGGGTTGAAAATGATCATGGCCTCCATTTACCATATGTAAGGCACTATTGTGACTATAATCTATCTTACCTGCTTTTGATCCTGAGCTATCTATTAACTGATGCAAGAACGGATCTTGTTGCTTATCAATAGTGTGCAATGGGTTACTTTCTGCAACATGCAATTTCACACCATACTTATCACAAAGTACTCTGCCCTCGATATCGGAACGTCCCCAAAATTCATTCTTTCCAATGCTATTGATATATTGGTTACACGTAATTCCACGATTTACGAGCTCACTTTCAACCTCATCAAAGTCATTGCCAATTTTACTTATAAACCACTCTGGAGGATTGTCTTGCGCAAATCTCTTACACTCATTCCTTAACTGCTCTACAGTAACTTTGATTCCCTTCTGTTGTTCTAGACTTTGCCTGAATGAATCAAAAAAACAGCTTCCATTATTGATTGCGTGCCCTAAATAGAAGTCATCAGGTATGTTTGATTTTTGCTCTTTATCACCTTGTTTTTCTACCTTTTCAATAATTCCTTCCTCTAAACCAAAAATCTTACTCCAGTTGTATTTACCTTCTAACCCCAATTTTTTACTTTCCTTTTCTGCTGCTTTAGCTAAGTCTGTTTTAGAAATATCCCCTTTTTCTTCATAGAACCTAGATAAAGTTTTAAAGATGTCTATCAGGTAAGTTTTTATGTCAAAATTCTTCTCCTTTTGTACAATATTAGACTCAATATTGCGTAAATCTTGTAATAACTTATGCCTTCTAGCAATTTCCTCCATAGAATCCCTTCTTAACTCTTCACGTTCTGTCCATTTGTTGTTAGACTCGCTTATTACTTCAGGACGCATTAATTTTCTAGACCTTTCAAAATATCCCTGTTCAATAGCATTGTAGACCGAGTAGCCACCGAGCGCGCAATCATTGCCTAACTCTTCTTCGCGACCTTTGAATTTTTCTAATATTTCTTCTCTATTACTCACTTCTACTATAATCTTGCTTTTATCCTGTATGTCAGGATACAGTCTAAGGTCTATATTTCCCAAACTAGTATAGAAAGTTAATACTATATCGCTGCCTTCTGTAAGATCTGTGTAATACCTTATGCCGTTTTCGGTTATAATTTCCATCTTACTTTTGCCAATTTTTATTATATCCCTTCTATATGATTCCTGAATTAGTTCCAGATTTCTTGTTCTATCTGTGATTCTTGCAACATCTATTATACTATCCTCTGAGTATTCTAAGTAAAATACATTATTATCGATTTTTCCATCATATAGTTGACCGCTGGTAGCAGCCTTTGCAATTCTAAAAAATTCCTCAGTATTACTAACATACTCTAAATGAGCACTGATCATATTAGCCTTATGAGCTTTGAACTTTAATTCTATTGTATCAATGACTTTTAAACTTTCTGACCTTTTTAACTTTGCTCCTCTTGATATTAATGTACATACTATATCACTGGCAATTCCATAGCTTCCTTCTAGCTGAGCAATTTTTTCTAGTACGTGATCTGCAAAGTAATAATCTTTGTCTTTAGCAAAATTTAATCTCATTCCAGAAGCTATAATCTCATTTACAACTTCTTGTAATTCAATCATGCTTTTAGCTTTTACTACCTTACTTAAAAACTCATTGCGTTTAGCAAGGTAATTTATTTGATAAATCTCTGATAAAAAACTATCGCATTTTTCATAATTGTCTTGTTTTTTACCTATAAAATCAGCTGCTCCTGCTTTTAAGAGCAAGGCTTTTACATTAGGAAATTGACGAGATGGCGAATCAAGAAGTACTGAACTATCATCCTTAACATTTAAAACTATCTTTAAGTCGTTGTCATTTTCATATTGATTTAAAAACTTTCTTAGATTTTCAACCTCTGGATCATAAGCATTATCCCAATCTTCATCAGAACTTGTAGCGAGAAGCATTTTACCTAGTTGCTCTCTTAATTTTTTTTGACTATTAGTTAATAAACATCCTATAATGTTGTCATTATCAATTGCAACTTGCAGTGGAGTTTTTCCATCGTTATTTTTTATGCTTAAATCAGCTCCTTTGCTTATGAGCAAATCCATAGTTTTTCTGCTTTGATCACTACACTTAGCAGCATAATAGTGTAAAGGTGTGTTACCTTTTTCATCTTGTATATTTGGATCAGCTTTTGCATCTAAGAGATACCCAAGATCTTCATATCCACTAGAATAAATAGCAGTATCATGCAAAAGTGTTTTACCTTTATTATCCTGCATATTTAGATCAGCACCAGCTTTGAGAAGAGAAGGAATAATTTCGTCGTATTCGAGAAACACGTTCAATATTGTTGTTCCTAGATGCCCTCTTTTTAGATTAAGAACGTACTTCAGGTCTTTATTTTTCTCGTTACTTTCTAAAAACTGCTTAAGATTTGAAAATGAGTCATAATTTCCCATATTAAAATCTTTTATAATACTATTGAGTAATTTTTGATTTAACTTTTTTTGACTCTCTTCCAGTCTTAAGTTAGGTGCATGAATAAGCCACTCATCTATTAAATCCTCTAAGTATTTTTTATCATCTATCAAACTTCTATCAGCCGAAAATAAATCTCGCTTAATGAATTCATAATAACTATCTACTGGTAATCCAGTTGCTTCTGTTTTTGGGCTACCTATTTCTGAAAACTCTTGTCCAGCACTTAGGTCACACTTCAGTTTTTGCTCATCAGTGTGTTTGCTTTGTTCACTGATAGGTTCTGCAATATATTTTACTGACCCTGTATCCATATTACCTCCTAGCTCTAGATATAGAATATATTATATAGAATGTGTAGTATGTGTCAAGTTAATTTCAACATAATCTTTTTACTACTCATATTTTTGTTAAGTTTTTATGGTGAGTACTGCTAGGTTAAAAGTTGTTTATTACTGGAAGTTTTAGCCAATTTTACTATAGATCAACAAAATTGAGAACACCAGCTATATTTAATATATAGGAATATGATGCTTTAAAGGAGTACAAAAACTGCTGAAGCTTATACAGTAACCTGCGGAGCCACTTCAGCAGAATAAACAAACATATGCTAGTATTAGTAGAGAATTATTTATAAGTCAACTAACTTTTTAAAAAAATATTTTAGTGAAGATACCATGCTAGCTAGTGTTATAAGGAATTGAATTATTGACTCTTCCTAAGATTGCAAAAAAGGTCGTATATTTGTGAGAACAAGCCGCGTAAAAATAAGGTTATAAAAATAGAAGATTTAAATTATTTCAATAAGCTTAGGCAAAAAAGTTCGTATGTAGATATGGATGAAATGGGCTAATATAGCTAGTTTTAGCGTATAGTTAAATTGTTATATTAAAAAGTTCGTATGGTACATATGGTAGTCCAATCCATCCCAAAACAAACTCTTCTCACGACCCTTGGTTTTGAATGCTGGAAATGGTTGTGTTATTTGAGTTAGTGGTAATTAATGTTAAAGAGTGAAAATTAGTTTATTTGGAAATAAAAGGAAAATTCATTGCAATTCTATATTTAAAATAGAATAAAGCTCTTTTTGCATCATGTATTAATAAAAAAATATATTTTTTTGCGTATCCTTTCGTTTTAATTAATATGAAGTGATATGACACCTAATGTAGAGTTTAAAGATAATCACGGCACATCAATATCAAATTTGGAAAATGTTAAAATTATAACCTTGAGCGATGAGAAAGGTAATAAGTATACTTTAGATGCAAGCAATGGTAGTCTGGAATTAAAATATAAACAAGATGGTCAAGGTGAAATAAGCTATAAAGTAGGAGGTTTAGCGGCAGCTTTTAAAAGTCTACTTGATATGAAAAGTACTAACAATGATGAACATACAGTACTTGAAGAGAAGTTAGCAGAAAAGTCCATAGTGGAGGCGATATTTTATGCAAAAGATTTTGATAAGGGTGATAGAATCTCTAACTTGATACTAGATAGTACATTTTCTAGGCGAGATGTTCTGCCTGCTTACCTAAATAAAAAGGCTGATGTTGAAAATGTATATACTAAGGAAGAAGTAGATGAAGGATTAAATAAAAAGGTTGATGTTGAAAATGTATATACTAAGGAAGAAGTAGATGAAGGATTAAATAAAAAGGTTGATGTTGAAAATGTATATACTAAGGAAGATACAGATAGAGGATTTATTTCTCGTGACAGTGACGGAATCAATAGATTAGCAAGGGAATTATTTTATAAACATGATCCCAATGCAACTTCAATTTTAGTTAATACATTAGGGAAGCTTCTTGATGAAAAATATGAAATATATGGTGATAATAAAACAGCAAAAGATTTTTTGGCAGAAAAGGGTAATTTTGCTAAAGCTGATGGCTCTAATATAAAAATTTTAGAATTCACGAAAAAAATACTTGATGCAACAGAGGATATAGGAGATGGGAAAAAGAAATCAATTTTAGTGGAGAAATTAGGCAGATTTCTTGATCAAACTGCTGATAACGAAAATGCTTATGATGGTAAGATAGCAAAAGCTTTTTTAGGAGACAAGGGGATGCAGGGATCAAAAGGTGCAGATGGTCCTCAAGGTCCGGCAGGTAGAGATGGAAAAAGCCCATCAATTGAGGAAGTCGCTGTACAGCTACTTACTGATGAAAATAAAGATATATTGGGAAAAACAGTACTTGATATAACTGATAGCACTGGTCAAAATCTTGCTACTCATGTTGCTAATAAAATAAATCTTAATTCGCAGGATTTTATAAATAAAGCTGATCCAATAAAACTCGCTGAGTTGCTTTTTAATAAAAGTAACTTAGATCAACTTGCAGCCAAAAAGATTGCCGAAGATAAAGTTAGCTCGTATAAGATTTCTGAACTAGTATTTAACGATGCTAAGAATGCACTAGCAGAGAATTATCAGTGGGATCAAAAGAGCTTTATTGAAGATATAATAAAAAATGTCGGCACTTCTAGGTTAGCTGAGTTGTTATTTAATGCTGGCAGTATAGAGAAAGGTGAAGCAAAAAGAATTACTGAAGGGAAGGTTAGCCCTGAAAAATTAGCTGAATATTTGTTTAATGCAAGTGGCTTAGGCGATAATATAGATGAGTCGAAGACGTTAGTCAATAACGTAACCCAGCACCTTTTGAATACCAAGGTAGATGAAATAGGGAAAGCGGTTGTGAAGGATAATGAAAATAGAGAGATCTTAGCAGGTAGTCGTATTTTGCAGGAAGGAGTGGCAGAAAAATTAATTAGTAGCAACACAAATAAATTGGGACAAGCTATTCTGAATGTGAAAAACAAATTTGGTAATGACGCAAAACCTGTGCTGGAAACTCATCTTGCCAATAACAGCAGCTTTCAGGAAGCTGTGGCAGGAAATCAAGATTTAAGGACTGCAGTAACAGCTAATTTTGGGAGCAATAGAGATTTTTGCAATATTGTAACAAGAGATCTTAGTAGAGATGAAGAAAGTCTGTTAATTGATAGGCTGCCTTTTTATGAAATTCCAGATGATCCAAATGCTCCGCTTTCTTGGAATTAGTAATGTAATTTTTGCTAGACCAACGGATTCCAAGAAAAACTCTTCTCACGCTTGTTTGTTAATTAGGCAAAAAGTAGAACCATATTATTAATTTAATAATAAAAAATATGGAAATATATATCTATTGAAAAATATTGTTATTTATCATAAAAAAATAATTTACTTTGCTTATTTTTTCTGCTATCAAGCAGGTAGCTTGGTTTAGTGAGTTATAGCCTTTCTTATAATAGTCCGAATGCGATAAGATATGTGTTTATGGCTATAGCAGGCCAGTAGCATATTACGGTCTGTTCGGATTATTGTAAAAAGAGCTATAATATGTTAGCAGTGGGTAAAGGGTCAGGTGTTAGTAGAGAGCCTATTTCCGTTTTTTGTCAGATAAAAAAGGCAAAAGGTGAGAAGCGAAAAGAACTCGAGGAACTTTTAAGTAAGCTAAAAAAGGAGTTTCCTGGGAACTATAAAATAGGGGCTGCTGTAGGTGCAGGAGATTGCTTTTTTGATTCTGTTGCTCAAGGATTGAATGAACTAAAAAGTAATGGTCTGATTACAAGTAGTGAAGAGTTTAACGTAAAGTCTTTACGGAAAAGTTGTAAACAATATGCAAAACAATCAAAGAGCAGTTCATGGTTGAATAAAGCTTTAAAAAAAGAAGATGATAACATTATAAGAGATGTTTCACGTATTGAATTTACTGTAAAAGATGTTAAAGATTTAAGCCTTAATTCATTAATGAGAAAACTAGAGTTAGAAGATGCTGTATGTGGAAGAAACGAAATTGAAGGAAAAATAATATGTGAGAAATATAATGTGAAAATTAAAGTTATAGAATTGCATGAGAAATCGGTAGATGGATTACATATTACTACAGATGAAGTAGGCACAGGTGATAATGTTGTTTATATAGTGAATTACAGCAACCATTTTGTACCACTTCTTAGTAACATCGAAAAGGACATAGAGGATGATATGCCAGTTTCTAGAGAAAAAATTTACGGCGTTTCATCCAATACATCAGAGAAACCCAAAGCAGAAAAAAAAGATCTTAATGAAATCTTGGCTCGTTGCGAAGAACTCATATGTGACAAATGTGACAAAGGTGAAGATATCTTTGAGTTACTAGATCCTCTTGTATCAGATAGCCTATGTCAAATTCGTCCCTTATTTATTCTTTCTATGTTGCCTAAGTTCTGCAAAGAAGGTAAGCTTTCTCGTGATGAAGTCAAAAACTTAACAAAGAAAGAAAAAGATCTATTTTTACCTGTAATTCTGCTCAGTTTGTTAAAATATAGAAAAAAAGATAAACTTGGTATTGCAGTTTTGGAAGAATCGATAGATAATTTTGGTGGTGTTTCTCTTGGTAAAGATAAGGAGGAAGAACTCATTGCCAAAATGAAAAGCGAAATTAACTTACATTCTATAGAATATATAAAAAATATTGCAAATGAAAGAGTTCAGAAAATATTGGGCACATGTAAAGGTGTTCTACTGTATTCAAAACATAATATTACCCTCAAGGTATTACCTTGTTACATTAGTGTCTATGCAGTAATCAGCTGTATGGAACAAAAAGGGCTGCCAATCATTATTTCGTTAGTGAGAATTAATAGAGTAAATGATCAGCTTAGTATAGATAGTAAAGATGTGCTTTTTTACAAGTTCCAAGCAGAAAATAAAAAAACGTTTTATTATAAAAAGGAGGAAGATGTTGATGAAAATGAAAAAGTACAACCAACTCTTGCTTTTTTTTGTTTTAGCTTGATTAATGGAGAATGTTCTAAAGAATATAAGGAGTATGCCGATGGTACACAAGTACCGTCAAAGAAATTTCTAACAGAAGATTGTGATATCAGAAATATTCTTATGCTCCATCCTGCAGGTCATATTCAATTACCACTATGCACTAAACTTCCTGAAGAAGATAAACCATCTAAAGATGAGGAAAAACTTAGAAAGTACGTAGAAAGCTTATATGAGAAGTGCCCAGATGGCTCAGTAGAATTACAAGATCCATTAGTAGATGACTTTCATTCAATAGATAAAGATTTCCTTGGTTATAATAATATGCATGTTAATTTTGCGAGGAGATTTGGTATAAAAGATACACGCTATTCACATCATGTTAAGGTTGGAAATTTAGCCAAAGTAACGCGGAGAAGTGAAAATGCTCTTTTTGCTATACATCATATATGTTTATCAAACTATTCAAGGGAACGTGAGTATCAAAAGAGCTTAGCTCCTGATGCCAAAGTTAACATGGAGGAGGATATAAAGGTTGATAAGGCCACTGAAAAAGCCAAGGAAGTCCTTCGCCAGTTGCATGCTGATACTGGAGCAGGTCCTAGTACTAAAGTTGACGAGACTGAGACTTCAAAAGCTCAAAGAGGACTAACTAACTTAAGAATGAATCTCCTTTGATTGTTTTGTAGGTGATAAGTTGAAGTATACTAGTCAAACATACATAGATCTTACCGCGATTCAAGCAGGTGCAGTCTTTTGTGTACCTGCTTTCATGTTGGGGTATATGCTTACTACCAAATATGGTGTTACTTCTAGCTTAATTTCTATAATTATAGCAAATCTTATACTGACAATTTTGGGGTTGTGTTTTGCTGTATTGTCAGTAAGAAGACCATGCAATACCATAGAACAAGTATTACACTATTTTGGTGTTCACGGTACATGGCTATATGGATTAGGTATTATAATGTGTTTAGTGTTCTGGTTTTCTATTCAACAAAACATTATGGTGAACACTATTATAGAATTTCCTCTATTAAAAATGAAAGACTTACCATATGTATTCGTTGCTACTAATTGTATCATTGGTTTCGCTATTACACTTCTTGTAAGCAGAGGTATCACTGCATTAAAGAGCTTTGCAAATATTGCAACGCCTTTTCTTATCATAGTTACGATAATCGCAATATTGCAACTTTTTTACAAGCACACCTTACCTGATATTATACTTACATCTAATATGACATTAAAAGGCGTACCGCTTATAATTGCAGCATCTTTAGGTGCTATTTTCGATATCCCAACATACTATCGTTTTGCACGAACAAATCTCGATGCATATGTAAGCGTTATACTTACCTTTTTCATATGTTATTTTTTCGTTATAGGCACAGGAGTCTATTTTGCTCTTTGTGTGCCAGATTCAAGTTTTATAGAGGTATTATTGAGCAGCGGAAATGATTTGTGGAAGTTATTGTGTATTCCGTCTATAATTCTTTTATGCTGGACTACTAATAACTTAAACTTGTATTCTGCTGGTGTAAACGTTAATTTTTTGTTACCCAAAGTTTCATTACCGTTCTGCATAACAATTATAGGGATTGTTGGTACAGTACTTTCATGTACTAATATAATACTAAAATTTGAGGAGTTACTTAATGTAATTACCATTGTCATAGGAAGCCAAGGATCTGTTATTGTAACCTGTTTTGTGCTGGATAAATTACAACCTATACAATATACGTCTTCAGCACAAAAAACCAATCTCATTTGTGCAATATTTGGTATTATATATGGTTTGCTTTCGTTACTTAAGGTGCATGATATAACAACTGGTTTTATTTACACCGATGCAGCAATTGTATCATCTTTTGCTGTTCTATGCACACGCACTTTTCTGTTTATTTATAAGAACTATTGTGAAAAAAATAAACCAACTAACTCTCAATAATATAGAAGCTCTTTCTTTAGGGGCTGGATTATTAGGCTCAGGAGGTGGAGGTAATACCTATTATAATAAGCTTAGTACACAATATAAAATCGAACTCCATGGCGAGGTAGCTATTACAGATATAGATGAGTTGGAAGATGATGCTCTAATTATGCCCATTGGTTTTATGGGTGCACCTCTTGTAGCTGCAGAAAAATTACCCAGTAAAGAGTGTCACTCATTAATCGATGTATTTACGTTATATTATAAGAAAGAACCTACGGCACTTATACCAGCGGAAATAGGAGGAAGTAACGCTTTTACACCATTCCTTGCAGCAGGTAAAGTCGGGATTCCTGTTATAGACGGAGACTTAATGGGCAGAGCATTTCCATCATTGAATATGGTATCACCTAATTTATATGGCATTTCTTGTTGTCCTGCATTTTTTGCAGATAGCTTAGGTAACACTATAATTATGCATATTGAAAGCAGTGACCACCTCGAAAGGGTTGCGCGCGCGGTGACAGTGGCATGTGGTTCAAGCATAGGTGTTAGCTGTTACCCTATAACAGGTCAACAAGCAAAGCAAGTTATTTGTAGAAACAGTATCTCCTATGCATGTTTTCTAGGTAATATTATACTGGAAGCACGAGAACGAAAAATATGTCCTATAAAAGCGTTATGCGATAAGCATGCATTGCTGTTGGGAGAGGGAATTATAAGAGATATAGATCAGTCAATTAAGGGAGGGTTTCTTTCAGGAAATGTATCTATAGAAGGTTGTAATAATATGTTGACCATCATTTATCAAAATGAATATCTTGCAGTGTATGATGGTTCCGATTGTGTTGCTGCAACACCAGATATCATTGCTGTTCTTGATAAAGATACTGGATATCCAATAGCTTCTGAAGCTTTAACATATGGAATACGTGTATCAGTGCTAAAATTTCCTTCTCCCACGTTATGGACAACACCAGAAGGACTGGCAATAGTAGGTCCTGAAGTGTTTGGTCTTTCTGAAAAAAGGAGGTGATATGGATTATAGAATAGGAATCGACGTTGGTGGCACAAATATTGACGCTGTACTTGTAAAGGATAATGGTACAATAGTTATAGCTCTTTTTACAATAATCCGAACAGACCGTAATATGCTACTGGCCTGCTATAGCCATAAACACATATCTTATCGCATTCGGACTATTATAAGAAAGGCTATACTTCTTGTAAAGTGATTGCTACGAAAAATATTTCTGAAGGGGTTTTACGTGTATTATCCACATTGTATGAGCTTCATCCTTTTGATAAACAGAGAATTTTAGCTGTATCTATAGGAACCACGCACGCAACTAATGCGGTTTTGCAAGGATCTGAACTATACAAGGTAGGTGTGATTCGCATTGCAGGTCATAAACCTTCACTTCCACCTGCATACTCGTGGAACGCACAGACACGTAGTACATTGTATATTGGAGAAAAAGTTATTAATGGAGGGTATGATTGTGATGGTAGTTGTATAACTAAGCTTTCTATTTCTGAAGTACGCTCTGCCATATACGAGTTGCACAATAAAGGAGCAGAAGGATTTGCAGTAGTGGGAGTGTTTTCTCCTCTATATTGTGAACAAGAGAACATAGTAGGAAATGAGATCAAAGAAATTTTAGGGAAAGCTTTTCCATTTACGTTATCACATAAGATTGGTGGAGTTGGTTATATCGAAAGAGAGAATTCAGCTATACTTAATACTGCTCTTATAAAAGCGATGAATGCAGGGTTTAAAGATTTGCAAAATATATTAAGCATTTTCGGGTTAACATGTCCTTTGTTTATTACTCAGAATAACGGTACTATTATTACTTTAGAAGAAGCACTGCAGTACCCTATATTGACTATTTCATCAGGCCCTACTAATTCTTTTGTGGGGGCAGCACGTCTTGCTTGTAAAAATGAATGTGTAGTTGCAGATATTGGAGGAACATCAACAGACGTAGGTATAGTGCTAAACAATTTTCCGCGGCGTTCGCTTTATAATTCTTCTATTGGTGGTATTACACTCAATTGTGCTATGCCTGATATTTTGTCTATTGCATTAGGAGGTGGCAGTTATATAGAAGCAAAAGATGATAAAGTTAATATAGGACCTGAAAGTGCAGGATATCTAATAAAGCAACATGCAAAACTATGGGGAGGCAGCAAGATAACTCTCACTGATATGGCACAAGCTTTAGGGCATGTTAATTTTTCTTCTGTTAAGTTTACTAAACAGGAAGCTATGTGTGCAAAGCGTATTATGAGCGAAATAGTATTGAAGCTTGAAAAACTTTATCAGAAAATTTCTGGACCGCATGCTGACCTTCCTTTTATCATTGTAGGTGGTGGCGCTATGTTGCTTGCATCACCGTTTTTACCAAAATATGCGTTCATTCCTGAATATGCTGAAGTTGCAAATGCTTATGGAGCTGCTTTTGCAGAGGTTTCGGTAACAAAGGATACTGTAGTTTCTTTAACTGATAGAGAAAATGTGTTGAAAAATATAAGAAACGAAGCTAAGGGTGAAATATCACTGCTATATAAAGTGAATCCTAGTTCAATTCGCATTGTATATGAAGAAATTATTCCCTATCATTATATACCCAATAATCTTGCACGTGTGCGTATTACTGCTGCTAGCCCTTGGATATCGTAAACCTTGTGTCCTTATCAAGAAAAGATGTGGAAAAAATGTGTAGCAGGATTTCCTACTATCCAACCTGGTGCTTCTCTTCCATTTTCCCACTTAGCGAATCTCATCTTTTCCTGTAGGTAATACTCCCTATAAGCTTTTACAGGATTAGTACATTTATACCGATCGGGCAGTGCTTGTATAAAAGCTTGCATATCAGTTGATCGAAAAATGAGTAAATCCTTATTACTATCACACCAATCTATTACTTCTTCTGATTTATGCTTTCTTTTGTATCGCCAAGTGTACTCTTTACATAATTCTTTTCCGTACTCTATCAACCAACAAAAGTTCCCTTTCGATTGCCTAGCCCACAAAGAACAAGGATGATTGCTGTGAGTGAGTTTATATGGAACTGCTATATTCTGATCTGTGGTACTGACAAAAGGATTTGGCGCTTTTAATGCTATTGAAAAAACATTACTTAATAACTGAGCAGTTTCTAATGGCATTTTTACTATATG
The DNA here is from genome assembly GCF_964026985.1 of Wolbachia endosymbiont (group A) of Ischnus inquisitorius. NCBI lineage: Bacteria > Pseudomonadati > Pseudomonadota > Alphaproteobacteria > Rickettsiales > Anaplasmataceae > Wolbachia > Wolbachia endosymbiont (group A) of Ischnus inquisitorius. The sequence goes on from NZ_OZ034715.1 coordinate 528,975, forward strand.
CTTATCACACAACATTTGTGCTGCAATTACTGGGTTTTCATCTAGTACAAAGATGTTCATCTAGGTGTCAAAAGATAGAATCAGCTTAAGTCTTTAACTTCATCAACTGTAAGACCAGTAGTTTGAGCTATAATATCAATAGAAACACCTGCTTTAGGTAGATTCTTTGCAACTGCTATTTTAGCTTCCTTCTCACCCTCTTCTCTGCCTTTTTCATGACCGATTTGGATGCCTTCGTCTTTAGCAAGATCAAGCCTATATTCAAGGATGGCTTCTTCTTTCTGTAGATTCATTATTCTTTCCTCGTACGCCATTAGATCTTTTTCATTCCAATGAAATTTGTCTAACTCATCATATGCTAGCTTTATTATTGGTGATTTTTCTGCTATTTTTCTTAAATCTTCATCTGTAGTATCTTCTGAATACCGGAAAAAAAAACACCACCTTTCTACTGTGTTCTCTAGTTGTTCTACTCTGTTTTTTGTAAATTTAGGCAACTCAATGAAAACGAATTGAAAATCTTTTAGATAATGTCCGTTGGTTTTTATCTCTCGTATATTATGAGTAGAAATATACTCAACCTCTGTAGGAAATAGCGTACTATTAGAAATAGCAATAAAGAATACTTTCTTAAAATCAATGTAATTGCCAGATTGTCTTGAGTAAGCTTTAGCAGCATAGAGTTGGGCGCGTTTTTCAAAGCCTTTATCACGAGCGAGTTGGTCAGGTAAGGAAGCAGTATTACTACTACCCCCTCCCTTAGAAACGCAGCATGCAGGTTTCCCAACACTACGCTTGAGCCCCTTATCTAAGTTCTTCTTTTCTAGAACCGGCTTGTCCTTCATGATTCCTCAGGAAACATCATTCTTAATGGTGACACCAACAGTAGAGAACCTTCTCTTGAGAAAGAGCTTGCTAACATTCTTGTTCGTTTCACTCTCTCATCAAAATACTTTTTCCATTTTAAGTCAAGGGGATTTGCATCCGCTCTGATTTTAACATGTCGTCTGATAGGTATATCAATCAGCTTAAGCAGTCTTAAATACCGTATCTCTTTTGGTTTGTTCTTGCATAGGGGTGCAGCAAAAACCCATTGGCGTTGACCCATTACTTTGAAGTAACGATTCTTTATCCAACGTAATCCTTTACGAGGATGTCTTTTCTTTGCCCATTTCCATAAACTATGCCAAATTTCATTGTCGATCTTTCTAAACGCTTTTTTAGCACACACATGGTGATAGTAATTTCCCCATCCTCTCAGTAGAGAGCTGAGTGACTTAATTACTATAGCCTGAGTGTTCGCTATATTTGCTTTTATCAATGTACGTGCTTTATTAAGAAGTCTTTTAATACTTTCTTTCGAAGGTTTAATAATTAACTTCTTATTATATCTACGTACATTACAACCAAGAAAGTCAAACCCTGTTGTGATAGATGTAATCTTTGTCTTCTCTTCTGACAGAATTAAACCTCGCTCATGAAGAAAAGATGATACTAAAGGCTTAACTTCCTTTTCCAGTACTTCATGTGTGAAACCTGAAATAATAAAGTCGTCTGCGTATCTGATTACATTCACTCCACTTCTGATTTTGTTTCTTTTTCTACTGCCGAGTTTACCAAATCGACTTTCCAATAACTTTTCAAGTCCGTTTAAGGCTAAATTGGCTAGTATTGGAGAAATTATACCACCTTGCGGGGTACCTGCAGTTGTGGGATACAGAGTTTTTGATTCTAGGAAGCCAGCTTTTAACCAACTATGCAGAATTTTTTTCTCCATAGGAATATGCTTCATAAGCCATTCATGATTAATGTTGTCAAAGCATCCTTTGATATCACCTTCAAGTATCCATTGTAGTTGATTACGACTTGCCAGTAACAAATGACAAGCTACTGTAGCATCTGCACAGGATCTTTTAGGTCTAAAGCCATAGGAGTGACGATCACTGATCGTTTCAGCTATCGGTTCCAGAGCAAACAGATATAATGCTTGCATGGCTCTATCTTTTATCGTGGGTATTCCAAGAGGTCTTCTTTTGCCATTAGATTTACTGATATAAATCCGTTTTAGCGGAGAAGGTTTATATCCTCTTTGCTTTAACTGCTTTATTCCTTGAAATTTAGCATTGCAAGTTGACCATAGTTGACGATCTACACCCGCTGTGTTTTTTCCTTGGTTTTCAGTTACTCTCTTAACAGCCAAAGCTTTTCCGCTAAAAGAGCGTGTGAGAAGATGTTGTAAAGTTTTTACCTTACCCCATCTTCCTTCTTGGACAGCCTTAACAATACGTCTTTGTAGCCTCACAATAACTTTCTGGCATTTCTTCCATGGCAACTGCTTCCATGCTTCAAAGCTTTTGGTAGATGCACTTACAGGTTTACTTGTAATCATCTGCTTTCCTACCTTAAGTGGTTAACAAAGTTTCTTGTCACGAGGGACCAAACGGAAGTCTGCTCGTTTTCACGCGAATTAATGTTACAAATTCTATCCATTTCGTTACAAAATGGCATTCGCTTTCTCCATTCTCCTTTACCTGCACTTCCATCAGCATTCCTTGCGGTTTGCTTGCCATGTAGGCGAAAATACAGGCTTACCCTGTTTCTCCAGTCATACAATAGTGGGTTAGGTGGCTTCTCTATACCGGTGGAGTTATTATTTGCGTACATCTAGAAATGAAAAATGTAACTTATCCACATTACCTTTTGGTCAGAGCTTATCAGCATCTTTAGCTCTTTCATCGTATCGGTACTTATAAAGCTTCACTTACGTTCACCATACCACTAGCCTAGCCCTCCAACCACATGATGCTTGCAGTTTATGCCCCTCTCACGATTGAGCATCTTCTTTTTCAAGAGGAGGTTCATTGTCCGCATCGCTTGGCACCAACCGGTTGCCCGATTCGCACTGATGCGTAGACTCAGACGGCAAAACATCTGGTTTAATAAGTTTTAGAATCCTTTCAGTTTCTTTCTGAATGAATTCCTCTCCTTTTAAACAATATGACCGAAGACTTTCAGGTCGCACCATCTCAATTATATACCTGTTCCCACTAGAATCCCTGCAAAGAACATCAACAATGATTTGTTTATCAGAAGCAATTTCAGGGTCCATAATGGTGCTTAAGAATTCTACTTCTTGTATAGTGTTGACTTCAGTACATCCTAAAATATCGTTTAAAAAATGGATAAGAATATTCTTATTTTTTTCAGTGCCAAAGATTTTCTTAAATGTTAAATCTAACTTTGGATCGAGAAATTTAGAAAGAGCCATAGTAAAAATACTGAGAAAAGATTAATAATTATACACTATTATTAACAACTATTCAACCATATTTTTAAGTATAGCTATACCGCCGCGGCGCTAACACGTAGCGGCGTGACGAGCTTATCGTCACGCCGCCACGAACCGTCATACCGCCGCGGTATCTCTTAACATAGATCCCTTACTTAACCGTCATACCTTAACATAGATCCCGCTAACACGTAGCGGGATGACGATTGTCGTTTAGCCATAAATACTTAAGAAATTTACCAAACGAAAAAAAAGGCAAAAGAAGCCCTAGTCATTGTCTATTTTCAGTATTGGCGTTTTTTAAGTCTTAAACACTGCAATTTAGCTGCTTTTAAATGCAACTCACCTTAGTTTAAATGTTTAAGAAATTTACTAAGCAGAAAAAAAGGCAAAAGAAACCCCGTGTTAGCTAGTTGTCACTCTCTAATCCTGCAAATTGGCGTACTATACTGTCTTAAACGACTTATAAGCGCGTTTCAGCTTATATAGGTAAAAACCTAGAAATGTTGTGAAGACATAAGGTGCACATAGTGCAAAAAATTAAAAATAAGACGCCAACTACGTTGTTTTCTTGCTGTTTAATCTGCACAGATGAAGATAACTGAATACCTTCAATACCATGATAAGAGGACTGGCGGAGTTTGTCAAGCAAGTTTTTCGTTTCTGCGGGCTACTACCCTTTCTTGGTGGACTAAAATCACAACAGCTGCAGAACCTAAATTGCTTCATACTACACCTTTCCCCTTTCCCCTGAAACTAAAATCTATATACTTAACTTTAGAAACTTCAAAATACGATGCGATCTAATATTAGGCAGTTATTTTACTATATAAAGCCTAATCTATCCTATTTTGTCATAGCTTTTATTGCAGTTTTATTTTCAGCCTTAACGATCCTCCTCTTTGGCAGAGGCTTAAGCAATATAATTGATTCTGGCACAGAGCACGATTTTACTACCAAACTATTAGTTGCAATACTTATAGTTTTAGCCATTTCTCTCACTGCATTTACTCGGTTATATTTCATTGGCATTGGCAGCGAGAAAGTTATCGCAAGAATCAGATATGACTTATATAGCAGTATCACTAACTTGCAACCAAGTTTCTTTGAGAACACAGGCGTACAAGATGTTATCTCAGCGTTAATTACTGATACCTCTGTGCTGCAATCAATAATAAACAGCAGCTTACTAACCATATTACGAAATTTTGTGATTCTGATTGGCAGTGTTGCTATGTTATTATATACAAATATACAACTAACTGCGTATGCAGCCGCAATAATACCTATACTACTCATTATCATGACCTCACTTGGAAAAAAAGTGCGTAGCTATGCACGCTTTGCCCAGGATAAATTAAGTGAGCTTGCGTCATTTAGTGAGGAAAATTTTAGATCTATAGTGACTATCAAATCGTTTGTACTCGAAGAAAATGAAAAAACCCGTTTTAAGGAGTATTTAAACTCAGTATCAAAATCATACGTAAAATTAGTACTCTTGCGTGCTATTCTAGTAACTCTAGTTATCACGTGTGTGATAGGTTCACTAGTTGTTTTGCTCTTTTTTGGTATTAAAGAAGTCTTAAGCAATAATATAACTATTGGAAAACTCTCCTCATTTGTGTTTTATTCAGCGCTCGCAGCAGGAGCTATAAATAATTTGAGCGATAATATCAGTGATTTACAACGAGGTCTTGGAATAGTAGAGCGTTTATTTGAATTTAAAAATATGAAAAGCTCTATAGCAGATCCCGATGATCCTATAAAAATTTGTAGTGTTCAAAAGGGAATTTCGTTTAATGGTGTAACATTTTTTTATGCTGATAAGCCAGCATTAGATAACGTATCATTTTCTATAGAGGCAGGTCAAGCAGTATCAATTGTTGGACCATCTGGCAGTGGTAAAAGCACCATTTTAAAGCTTCTGCTCCGTTTTCATGATCCAAACAAAGGTAGCATTACTATCGATGGGCACAATATTAAGTCAATTGCGCTAAATGACCTCAGATCGTTGTTTGGCTTAGTGCCACAAGATCACATGATATTTTCTTGCTCAATAATGGAAAATATACTATATGGCAAACCAGGTGCCGAATATGAGGAAGTGAAGCAAGCAGCCATCAGCGCTTATGCGATGGAATTTATTGATAAGCTGCCTGATAATTTTGATACATTTGTAGGAAAAAGAGGATTAAAACTTTCTGAAGGACAAAAACAACGTATTGTAATAGCAAGGGCCATACTCAACAATCCTCAGGTTTTAATACTGGATGAAGCAACCTCTGCCCTTGATTACAAAAGTGAGAACCTCGTGCAAAAAGCATTGAGCAAGTTAATGCAAAACAGAACAACAATCGTAATTACACACAGGCTATCAACCGCACTCAAGACTGACAAGATTATAGTAATTAATCATGGAAAAGTAGAAGAAGTAGGAACTCATGACTTTCTAATGAGTAAAGACGGGCTGTATGCAAAACTGGCGAAGATACAGTGGAATTGAAAGAAAATTTAAATCATACCGTTAGTTGATATGCTAGATTTATAATTAAAATTATTAAATTTTTAATTTTATTATTTTATAATGGTTCCATAGTTATCCGGAAATTTCGTGATCTGTAGTTTCTTTCATTCACGTTATATTCATAGCTTGTTCTATCTTAATGTAATTCCAATTTTGACTGTATAGGAGGTCTCTATGTTAAAACATAACTATAGTGATAAAATCAATAATCGCTATTCATATACTAACAAATTTTCTTATAGTGATGAGGGTGTAGACGAGACGATCAAGGATAAAATCACAACTGAAGATCAGGTAGTATAGCATTTCTCATAATAGTCCGAATAGGTCATAGGAAGGCAGAATCAACAGCACGACGAAAGGATTCGAATAGAGGAATGTTTTTCCTGGCTCTGTTTTTTATAGCAAACCAATGATGCTCAATTTTGTTAAAATCTGGAGAATAAGGCGGCAGATACAAAATTTCTGCACCGACTCCTTTAGCGAGCTTGATAAGCTTATCAGACTTATGAAAAGTAGCATTATCAAGAATGACAGTTTGTCCAGGTTCTAAGATCGGTGCCAAAAATTGCTCAAACCATCCATTAAAAATATCCATATTACAGTGGCCTTCAAATGTTAATGGAGCAACTATCTTTCTTCTACTTAAGGCTGCAACCATGCTGATTCGTTGAGTTTTTTTTCCAGATTTTAGGGCATAAAATCGCTGTCCTTTCTGGCAATACCCATATGGATAGTCCTCCGTGTTATCAATCCCAGACTCATCTATATACACTAAGTTTTCTGGTTCTTTTGTTGCTATAATTTTTAAGAATTCAGCACGTTTTTCTTCGTTCCTTTCCTTGTATCCATATGTCTTTTTTTGCGCGTAAATCCAATTTTTCTGAGAGCTCGGTGGATCGTTTGGATACTAACGTTGCCCCAAAGTTTAGCCATTTCCGACAGAGTTTTTCTACCGTGTTTTTTAGCAAATTCGATAAACTTATTCCAGTCGATAATTTTCTGATTGTAACCTCCATTACCGAGTTTTTTTGACTGAAAGTCGCCTGTTTCTTTTTTTCTTTGCTGCCACTCCCACAAAGTAGTTCGTCCAATTTTAAATCTTGCTGCCACTGCTTCTCTGCTTTCCCCTTCGTCTAGTGCTTCCATTGCTTTTTTTCTTAAATCATAACTATATGCTGCCGGCATCCAACCTCCTTATCGCCATCTATCCTTAATCTTATCATATCCGGACTTCTGTGGAAAGAGCTATAAGAGGTTGTCCGGAAACTAGTAAATTCAAGCATATTCCCTCTTTAACATAACCCTACTCATAGCTAGGTATATGAAATTCTCAGTGGATGTTGTGAGTAAATCATACTCCTTCGATAGCCTTCTATTCCTATTAACCCAAGCAAAAGTCCTTTCTACAACCCATCTTCTTGGCTGTACTTTAAACCCTTGTTCTCTTGTTGGTAGTAGCTCAGGTGGTGTATCTTTGTGCACCCAAAATCTACATGGAGGCCTTTTAACAATTTCAATATCTATGTCATATTCTTCCTTTATGTGATTCTTTAAATTTCTTCCTTGGTATCCCATGTCAGCCCACATTTTTTTAACTTTAGTATATTTTGTTCTCATATTGTTTAATGCTATTTTAATACCATCTCTATCATTTTCGTTAGCAGCGCCTACGTAACAACCTAGTATAAAACCCTGAGTGTCTGTAATTATATGCCTTTTTCTACCCTTTACTTTTTTACTTCCATCATAGCCTTTGATTCCCCCTTTTCTGTAGTCTTTACAGATTGACTATCTACTATACAGGCACTCGGCTGCTCATTCCTTCCTATTTTTCTTCTACTATATTTTGTAATTTCATAATTCATTTTCTCAAAAATTCCCTGCTTCTTCCATTGCCTGAACTGCTCATACACAGTCTTCCATAGCGGAAAATCATTTGGTAAATACCGCCATTGACACCCTGTACGCAATTGTATGGTCCCAGAGTGTGATGGTGTGGATTTAGTATAAATAATTCTGGAGACTGTGTCCACTGATAACATATAAATTCATAAGGAGTAAGACCCTTAAGAGTTTTGAGTCTCTTTGCATAATTATAAGCCATAACAAAGTTATAAAGGTGTTCTTTAAGTTGCTGGTGCGATTGATAGTAATACTTCTTAACTGTAGCATCCTTTAAAGTTTTATTCATACGCTCGACTTGCCCATTCGTCCAAGGATGGCTAACTTTTGTCAAACGATGTTCAATAACATTCTCTTCGCAAACTCTATCAAATATATGTTGGAAAGCATACTTATGACGCTTCTGGTTTGTAAATTGTATACCGTTATCTGTCAAAATAGTATGGATTTTATACGGTAAAATTCTAATCAAATTACGTAAGAACTCAGCAGCTATGGGTTTTGTAGCACTGTTACACAACTCAACATAGGTAAATTTGGATGTCCTATCAATAGCAACAAACAAATGTAATTTGCCCTCCTCAGTTCTAACTTCAGCAATATCAATATGAAAGTAACCGATAGGATATTGTTTGAATTTCTTTTTTGACTTAACTTCTCCATCAACAGTTGGTAATCTGCTAATGTTGTGTCTTTGTAAACAACGATGCAAGCTAGAGCGAGTCAAATGCGGAATTGTAGACTGCAGAGCGTAAAGGCAATCATCTAGTGGCAGTAGTGTATACTTGCGAAATGTAACTATTATAGCTTCCTCTTCTAGCGTTAAAACAGTTGATCTTGGATGCTTTGGACCCATATCAGCATCTTTCGTAAATGAACGTTTTCTCCACTTAATAATAGTTTTTGGATTAAGGTTATAATGCTTGGAGAGTTTTGCTATGCTCTCTTTTCTATTTTGTATTGCTCTACGAATCGTCTGTGTTGTTTTGGCGCACCCATGTAATATCTGTCCCATAATGACTCCTTAAATGATGATGATAGTATACCATCACTCTCTGGGACCATACATCTAACTGATGATGTTGAAGAGCCTGATGCTGGTAATGATGGTTACAGCGAAGGTATGGCTTTCTCTTACCATGGTTACGGCAACGACTTAATATAAACTCTGATCCAGGAAGATAAAATAGTTAAGATAAACCTTCAACTAGTCCCACTTATTCACTATACTGCTATAGATTTTATAGCAATATAGTGAATGAACATTTTTAAGCAGATTTCTTCTCTAATCTTTAGTAAATTGAATGAGTTGAAACAAAGGGGTGTTATAAGCACAAGTGCAGCAAACTTTATCATAGAGCCTCCAAGCAATAGAGTCCATGGAGACATTTACACAAATGTTGCTATGGTGCTTGCAAAGCATGAAAAGAAGAATCCCATTGAAATTGCAGAGGTTTTAGCCAAAGAATTTGAACTTTTTGATGAAGTTGCAAAAGTGGAAATAGCAGGCTCTGGTTTCATCAACATGCACTTAAAAATAGAAGTGTGGCATGGAATTTTAAAACAAATAAATGAGCTAAAAACAGAGTTTGGCACCCTAGATATAGGGAACAATCAGGCCATTAATGTTGAATTTGTATCTGCAAATCCAACTGGTCCACTGCATATTGGTCATGCAAGAGGGGCAGTATTTGGTGACGTTCTGGCAAATTTATTGAAAAAAGTTGGTTATAAAGTTACTAAGGAATACTATATTAATGATGCTGGAGCGCAGATAGATACGCTAATTCGGTCAGTATATTTGCGGTATAAGGAAGCTCTGGGAGAAAAAATCAGCATCGAAAAAGGTTTATACCCAGGTGAATATTTAAAACCAATAGGGACTGGGCTGGCCAAAAAATATGGCGCAGAGCTTCTAGAAAAGCAAGATAATCAAGTGATTAGAGACTATACTTTAAGTTCTATCTTAGAAATCATAAAGGAAGACATGAACTTACTTGGAGTAAATCATGATGTTTTTACTTCAGAGTATGAGCTACAAAAAAGTGGCAAAATTGAAGAGAGTATAAAGATATTGTCTGACAAGGGTCTAGTGTATGAAGGGTACCTGGAGAAACCAAAAGGCAAAGAAAGCGAAAATTGGACTTCCAGAAAAGAGATGCTATTTCGCTCTACAAAATTTGGTGATGACGTTGACCGTGCATTGAAGAAAGAGGACGGCAGTTGGACTTATTTTGCCTCGGATATCGCTTACCATTTTGATAAGATATCGCGTGGTTTTAACAATATGATCGTAGAGCTTGGTAGTGACCACGGCGGTTATGTCAAAAGACTCAAAGCAGTCGTCTCTGCGCTCAGTGATGATCAAGCAAAAATAGAGGTAAAACTGCATAATATTGTGAATTTTTTCGAGAACGGCAAACCTGTTAAGATGTCCAAAAGATCAGGAAACTTCCTAACAGCAAGAGATGTAGTGGAAGAAGTTGGCAGGGACATAACTCGTTTTATAATGCTAACACGCAAGAATGATATGGTCTTGGACTTTGATTTTGCTAAAGTTAAAGAACAGTCAAAAGACAACCCTATTTTTTACGTGCAATATGCGCATGCTCGTGCTCATTCGTTAATGCGTAATGCTCCAAAAGAGCTCCCAACAGCAGATCCTTCACTTTTAAGGACAGGTGGAGAGCTCTTCCTCATAAAAACCTTAGCAAAGTGGCCAGATGTGGTAGAAATTGCAGCAAGGCTTTGTGAGCCACACAGAATTACTTTCTACTTACTTGAAGTTGCAGAAGCGTTTCACGTTTTATGGGGGTATGGCAAGAGTGATTTAAACATGCGTTTCATACTGGAAGACAACTTAAACCTCACCGCTGCAAGAATGTTTCTCGTGCAGGCCTTAGCACACGTCATCGCTTCTGGACTTTCTATCTTCAATATAGAGCCTTTGGAAGAGATGAGTTGATTTTTTTATGCAAGATTGTTTTTTCAACGAATAGAGAAGTTGACAAAATTAAGTAAAAATGTTATAGTTTATAGTAGTATTTTCTGGTTAATATATGGCTCACAGTCAAAAAAAGCTCAATGTTAATGTAAGTTTTGAAAGTAAATTGGCTCAGTATCTTACAGAAATGGCAGAGACTCAAAATAAAACTATTCCTGAAGTTTTAGTAGATTTAGTGGAAGAAGAGTTCGAAGAAGATGTAGAGCTATCCAAAATAGCTGACGATCGCCTCTCTGAAGGTGAAGAAGAAGTAGAGGATGATGAAAACATCTGGAAATAAAACTTACACTATAAAATTCTTAAAAAATGTTATTGAAAAAGAAATTCCAGCTCTTCCGGCAAAGATTAAATTAATGGTTCAGGAGGCCATAAAGAAACGCCTTACAGTTGATCCTTTTAATCTAGGAAAGCCTTTATGTCATAGCTTTAGAGGGCAATATAGGATAAGGGTTAGCAACTACCGTATAATTTACATCATAAATCATTCAGAACGTAAAGTACTTATTACTGCAGTGGGGTATAGAAAAAACATTTACAAACACAGAAGATTACACAATTAAAAATATAAGAAAGATCTCACCGCTGCAACTTGTCCAAGCCTTAGCACACGTCATTGCTTCTGGACTTTCTATCTTTAATATAGAGCCGTTAGAAGAAATGAGTTGATTTTTTTTTGTTACAATATGTAATGATCAAAATATTATTCAAAGTAGGGTAAAGTTATGACGATCAGTTTTAGGGAGTATTCAACTGTATTCACTGAAGTTGCGGAACAGACAGATTTAAATGGAAATAACATAATTGAAAGAATAAAAGGGCATTAGCATAGATCCCGCTAACAAGCAGCGGGATGACGGTTGTCAGGGTGTCAGGCTAGTACCTTCTCTTGTCATCCCAGTGCCCAGACACTGGGATCGAGAAAAGTTTGCTTGTGAACAAGCAAACTAGCATGGAAAGTGGTTACAACATTTTCGATGAGATTATATGGAAAACTGTATTCCAGTGTCAAGCACTGGAATACATCACAGGGGCACTGGAATGACACCCTTTACGGGCTCTTAAATTGCAACTATAAATGTTTAAGAAATTTACCAAATGAAAAAAAAGGCAAAAGAAGCCCCATGGTGGTTGGCTATTTACTATGTACTAAAATATCGGCGTTTTTTTTATTCTAAAACGCTTGATTAAGAGCGATTTAGCTGCTTTTAACTTGCAACTAACCTACACCGCAAGTGTTTAAGAAATTTACTAAGCAGGAAAAAAGGCAAAGAAACCCCGTAGTAGCTAGCATTCAAATTCTCCCTTGTCAATTTGACGTTTTTTGCTGTCTTAAACGCTTTGTAAGCGCGTTTCGGCTTATATAGGTAAAAACCCAGAAATTTTTAAAGACATGCGATGCACGTAGTGCGAAAAATTAAACATGAGACGCCAAATACCCTAAGTTTTTTGTCATTAACCTGCACAGATTGCGAAGATAAATAAATAGCTTCAGTTTCATGATAAGGGGGTTGGCGAAGGGTGTCAAGTAATTCCGTTCCTTATGGGTAAAAAAAGAGAAACTCTAAGTTGCAGCCGCACAATGTTTCTCTTTTCTGCTGTTGATGATTATTTCGCCTATTGTAACTGCCGCTAGAATAAAGCAATAATATACCTGTGTTAATAAAGAAATAGGTGATACAGAGGCGATGCTACCTGCTAGCAATAGTTGGGAACCATAAGGTAAGATACCTTTTGTAGCACAAGCAAAAACATCTAATAAGTATGCGCTGCGATGTGGCGCAATACTGTATTTTTGTGCAAGCCTTTTTGCAATGCCACCACTTAGTAAAATAGCAATGGTATTATTGGCAACTAAGGTAGTAAACATAGACGCAATTCCTGCTATCACAAATTCAGCTTTAGTTTTTGTGATATTGCTTTCATCGATGAGTTTATGCAACGCTTTTTGACCTTGCTTGTACATTATATGGCTCAATCCACCGATAAATAGAGCAAATATCACTATTTCGTTTACTTTTTTGAAACCGTCATACACGTCATGAGGAAATTGAATGATAGCATAGTCAAAAAAAGTTATTCCTAGCACACCAGCAATAATTATGTTTATAGTTATTGTTACTAAAGTGGCGACTTCAAGCAGCCCCATGATTATTAAAGAAATGTAAGGAATAATTTTTATTATAGAATAATAATCTAAATTTGATATAGAAATAATTTTTGTACTATTTGAGGCAACTGCTAGGTAGATGAGTGTTATAATGCTGGCAATAAGTGCAACTTTAGAGTTTATTTTAAGTTTATCTTTTGCTGAAGCTTCCTGTGAAGAAACAGATGCAATGGTGGTATCAGATATCATCGAAAGGTTATCGCCAAACACGGCACCACCTACTACAGTTGCAGTTCCTATTTCGAGACCAAAAGCTCCACTTTTTGCCAGATTAACAGCTATAGGTACCATCAGCGCAACAACTCCCATAGATGTGCCAATTGCAGTTGAAATAAAAGCAGAAGCCAAAAATACTCCAGGCAGCAGTAATCTTGCTGGAAGGAAATTAAGAATTAAATTAGCAACAGTGTCTGCGCTACCGATTGATTGAGTCACCGCAGAAAATGCTCCAGAAAATAAAAAAATTAAACACATAGTAAGGGTGTTTTTGTCACCCATGCCCTTGATAACAGTATCGATGTTATGCTGAATTTTATTTGTACCACGTGAGACAGCAAAAAATAGTGCTGGTAATAAGCAGATTACTGGTGAAACCTGATGAAGTGGATTATCAGTTCCGATAAAAGAAAAATAAGCACCACTTCCAAGATACAAGATTAAAAAAATAATCAAGGGGACAAAAGCTGTCATTTTACTGTACCTAAACTTATAACTATAACTAATTAAGTGGTTTTAAGCAAGTTTGGTTTTCACTAGTTCTACAGGAAGTCAATAGCAGAGTTTTAAACTTCATATTTAATCTACTAAATAAATAGCACATGTAGCTTATTGCTTGACAATAGGATCTAATTGTTGTCTAGATTCCAGCATCACGCGCACAACTGTACGAACATTTGTTTGCGAAGAAATGTTATAGCTGGTTTTGCCTCAAACACAAAGATGTCATCCGAGTAGCTGACTACTTGGATCCAGAAAATTTTGCTGCGAGTAAGCAAATTTGTTTGGTGAGCATAGAAAGTGGAATGTGTAAGCGCAGCCTCAACAGGTTGTCATCCAAGTAGCTGACTACTTGGATCCAGATTGGATACTGAGTTGGTGAGTATAAAAGTATAGCTAACGCGAGCTCTACGTCATACCGCCGCAGAATAATTAACCGTCATACCGCGATTCATTCGCAGTATCCCTTCGCGGTATCCCTTAGCCGCTAACAAGCAGCGGGATGACGAGCTTATCGTCATGCCACCGCGAACCGTCATACCGCGATTCATTCGCGGTATCTCTAGATCCCGCTAACAAGCAGCGGGATGACGGTTGTCGTTTAGCCATAAACATTAAGGAATTTACCAAATGAAAAAAAAGGCAAAGAAAACCCGTGCTAGTTATTCACTCTCTATTTTAAAATTTGACGTTGGGTGATGTCTTGAACAGCGCGTTTCAGCTTGTATAGCTAGAAGTTTTATAAAGACATAAGGTGCACATAGTGCAAAAAATTAAACATGACACACCAGATATACTAAGTTTTTTTGTCGTTTTATCTGCACAGACTGAAGATAAATAAATAGCTTCAGTTTCATGATAAGGGGACTGGCGAAGGGTGTCAAGGAAGTCTTTTCGTTTCTAATGGTTGTTAACGTGCTGCCAAAAACTATGCAAGAAGTCTATTGAAATCGCGTATATCAATCGTTGTAAAATCACACAATTGCTCTGTAGAGCTATGCCCTGTAATAATTACTATACCATTTTGCTCAGAGCGTATTGAGATTAAGTTCAGCACTAATTCACACGTTGCACTATCAAGATTACAAAATGGTTCATCTATCAGCCAAACGTTTGCATTAGAAATCAAGAGGCGAGCAAGCGCAACTCTCCTTTTCCAGCCTGCAGAAAGTTCGCCATATCTAATATTAAGTACAGGTTGCAACTGCAAGCAACAAATAGCTGCCACAATCAATTCTCTAGTATTTCGTATTCCTGCCCAGAATTCTACGTTTTGAGCAACAGTTAAGCTATCTTTACAGGCATTCTTATGGCCTATATAGACCATAGAAGATATATAGGATTTTGGATCATCATATATATCTTTTCCGCAGTGCCTTATATTGCCTGATACCGGCGGTAAAAGTCCAGATAAACTTCTAATTAAGCTGGTTTTACCACTACCATTTGGACCAGTGATTAGAATCTTTGATTTTAGCTCAGCTTTAAAACTGAGATTCTTAAATAGTACCTTATTATTACGAGTGCAGGATAAATTTTCACATTCAAGCATGGATTATCTGCCCTTTCCCTTATGTTTACCTTGAGTTGAAGCCTGAGCTTTTACAAACAGCTCCCAAAATCCTTTCTGTCCGCCTTCTCTATGTATCAATTGTGCAAAACGCTGCATTAAACCATTACCCATCATAACCATCTTTGTCCATTTACCTACCGGTTTTGCTATGTCAACTATTTCTGGATCTTCTTTATAAACTTGCACATCTTTTTGTTTCTCGCGTAGCGTTTCTTGTTGTTTCATCAACTCTTTTTGCTTATTTTTTTGATATAATTCATTGAATTTTCTGTCTTCTTCCCACTCTTCTTTAAAAACTTTTCTAGGAAATATGATTTTTCTAATGCGATTTTTGTATATTTTTCTCAAAAAGAGAAATACTGCAGCTACAGCAAGTAATGTTACGCTATATAATATGATCTGTGTAAGCGGCATTTCCTGTATCTAATTCATTAAAAATACCCTCACTATTATACCATAATTATAGAAATTGTGCAATTTTTTTGCGGGTAAAGACAATATAAAAGCAGTACTGCTCTATTTCGAAAATTGCGCAAATATCTGACGAACGGGCTTGTATGTAATAAGGTTTATTTCTATACTTCTTAAAGAATTTAGAAGTAAAACAAATATGAACTGCTATAAAACTCATACGTGCAATGAACTGAGGAAGAACGACGTAGAAAAGGAAGTTACCCTTTCTGGATGGTTATATCGTAAGCGCGACCATGGTAACCTAATTTTTGTTGATTTAAGAGACTTCTACGGAATCACTCAGCTAGTATTTAATAATGACAAAGACTTTTTTGATGAGATATCAAATTTAAAATTAGAGAGTGTAATTACTGTTACAGGAATAGTTGAAGCTAGAACTGAAGATACGGTAAACAGCTCTATTTCTACCGGAGAAATCGAGGTGATAGTCAACAATTTGCGCGTTGAGTCGGAAGTTGAGTTCCACCGTGATGAAGAAATAGCGAAAGAAGAAAGAAGTATATTAGCGAGCATTGCTGGCGAACAAGAATATCCGGAAAATATGAGATTTAAATATCGTTTTCTTGATTTAAGGCGTGAAAAAGCCCGCAACAATATTATTCTGCGCTCACAAATTATTGCAGAACTCCGCAAGCTCATGATAGAGCGAGGATTTTTAGAGATTCAAACTCCAATACTCACTGCTTCCTCTCCTGAAGGAGCACGCGACTACCTAGTGCCAAGCAGGCTAAATCCTGGCAAGTTCTATGCATTGCCACAAGCTCCGCAGATTTTCAAACAGTTGCTCATGGTCTCAGGGTTTGATAAATATTTCCAAATCGCACCGTGTTTTCGTGATGAAGACGCAAGGGCTGACCGTTCTCCGGGAGAGTTTTATCAGCTAGATCTTGAAATGTCTTTTGTAACTCAAGAAGACATCTTTCAGATTATTGAGTCTACCTTATATAGAGTGTTTGCTAAATTTTCTCGCAAGTCTGTCGATAAAGATTTTCCACGCATTACATACAAAGAGGCAATGCTTAAGTATGGTTCTGACAAGCCAGATTTGCGTAATCCACTATTAATCAGCGATGTTACAGAAATTTTTCGTGATTCAGGGTTCAATATTTTCAAAAGCAATATTGAGCGTGGTATGGTAGTGAGAGCCATCCCTGCACCTAAAACAGCAGAGGAACCACGCAGCTTCTTTGATAAAAAGATAGAACATGCGCAAAAAGAATTCGGTGCTAAGGGTCTCGGATATATAACGTTTGATAAAGATGGAACTGCGAAAGGCCCAATTGCTAAATTTCTTGATGAAAATAGGCTAAACCACATAAGAGAAGCAACAAACATAGAGCCAGGAGATAGTGTATTTTTTGCTTCTGACAAAGAGAATGAGGCGGCAAACATTGCAGGAAAAGTACGCACTCTTTTAGGGTCAGAACTCAGTCTTATAGATGATAATATCTTCAAGTTTTGTTGGATCATTGATTTTCCATATTTTGTATATGACGATAAAAGTAAAAAAATCGATTTCTTTCATAACCCATTCTCCATGCCACACGGTGGTCTGAAAGATTTAGAGGACAAAAATCCACTGGATATCCTTGCTTACCAATATGATCTTGTTTGCAATGGAATAGAACTATCAAGTGGGGCGATTCGTAATAACAAACTGGATATCATGTATAAAGCTTTTGCCATTGCAGGTTATAGCCGGGGAGAAGTTGATACAAGATTCGGTGCACTTGTACGTGCATTCAGATTTGGTGTTCCTCCTCATGGTGGAATAGCACCAGGAGTTGATAGAATAGTTATGCTGCTTGCTGATGAGCCAAATATTCGTGAAGTAATCTGTTTTCCTATGAACCAGCAAGTTGAAGATGTTCTAATGGGTGCTCCCTCCAAGGTGGAGGATAAGCATTTACGTGAATTATCCTTGAAGGTTATTGAATGAAAAATTTTATAGCAAGGAGCACCGGTTAATGATATATTAGGTTATGTTAAATTGAAAGACCATGAATAATATCCAAAAAGCAATACTATCGGGCATGATCTGTAACATGATTGTGTGGTATGAACTCACTCTTTTTGGAGTATTAACAGATACAATCATCAACGTTTTTTTCCCATTAGAAGATCATTATTTGAGTACACTCAAATTCCTTGGTGTTTTTGCAATTGGTTTTACGTTTAGACCAATTGGTGCAGTAATTTTTGGTTATATGGGAGATAAGTATGGCAGAAGAAAGACTTTACTTACTTCAGTAATATTAATTTCAATATCATCCGCAATTATGGGAATTATACCTGGGTATAAAGAAATAGGGTTGCTTTCACCTGTATTGCTTGTGTTTTGTAGAATAGTGCAAGGAATAACTGCAGGAGGTGAAACAAGCATTAATACAGCATTTACGATAGAGCATTCAAAAGATAAAAAAAATCTAGGTTTCTTAGGAAGTATGAAGCCCTTTAGCGGAGCCCTTGGAACGCTCTTATGCATAACAATGATATTTATCTGCAAAAGAGTTACAGGTGAGAACTATGAAATATGGGGATGGAAGTTGCTTTTTTATTTTTGCTTTTTTTTGGGGACAATAGGTTTTTTAACTAGGTACATATCAAAAGAAAGCTTAGCATATAAAACTAATAAGTACGCTAATAATTTAGCACATTCACCATTGTTAGAACTAGTAAGAAACTATAAAAGACCGCTTATTATTTCAATCAATCTGGGAATTGCTCAGAATGCAATTGTCTACGCAGCAATAATGTTTTATAATATATCAATAAAAGAGCTAGTTATTTTATCTATTAGTGTTAAAGATTTAATGAGGATAGTAATACAGGTTGTATTTGCAGCATCTGCGGTACTTTTTGCAATTTTATCTGATAAAGTTGGAAGAAAACGCGTAATGATTCCTGTACTGATTATGCTATCTCTGATTGGTACATGTGTATTACTATTATTATCTTCCGTTAACCACTATGTCGTAATAATAACTTACTTATTGATTACTATACCAGTAGGTGCATCTTTTGGAATATATGGTTCTTTTATTTGTGAACTGTTTCCAACAAAAGTAAGATGCACTGGCGTAAGCTTAGCAAATAATATATCTGCAGGAATTTTTGGTGGCCTTTCTCCATACATATGCATGTGGCTTATAGAAAAAACCGAAACAAAACTTGCAGCAGGCATTTATCTTACTGCCTGCGCATTAATTAGCCTAATATCTGTGCTTCAAATTAAAGCCAAAGACAGAAAAGTTGATTGGTGAAATCGTTTCAGTCGAAAAATAGCGCTTCAATGGATTTTTCGATGTGTTTAGTGATAGGAGCGGTGATAGTGATTTCTTTATTGTTTGGCAGTTTTAAAGATAAAGAATGCGAATGAAGGTGAATTTTATTTGCTATCCCATCAATAAAAGCTTTTTTACCACCATATTTACCGTCACCAAGAATAGGGCAATTTATATGAGCTAAATGTGCACGTAACTGATGGGTTCTGCCGGTAATTGGTTGTAATTTTAAATAAGCAACATTGTGTTTGGATTTTGCTATAATTGAAAAATGCGTAGTGGCATTCTGAGGTGAATTTTCATCAACGACCACTTTTTCTTGACCTGAAACATATTTTTTCACCAATGGATAGTCTATTGTTCCACTATCCTTGCTCGGTATGCCAGAAGTTAATGCTAAATAAGTTTTTTTTACTCTTCGTCCTTTAAATTCTTCCATAAGGTATCTGGCAACATTAGCGTTGCGTGCGAATATTATCACTCCACTCGTATCTCTATCTAGCCTATGGACAATTTTAAATGTTTCTCCCTCTCTTATTTGGTCAAGCAAATCACTCATGCTAATCTTTACTTTTACGCCACCTTGAACGATGACCCCTGCGGGTTTGTTTATAGCTAGTATATATTCGTCTTCATATAATATGTTCTCTCTTAGTAGATTCACTAACTTTTCATTATATTTGCGATCAGAATTAGCGTTTTCAATATAATTCAAGTGCTTCAGCGTTATAGTTTGCCCAGAATTTACTCTATCACTGGACTTTGCTTTGCAATCATCAACTTTGATTAATCCTTTCCTTAAAGATTTTTCAATTACAGATTGCTTTAGATCAGGAAAGATTCTTCTGATGTACCTATCCAGCCTAACGTTATCGTCTTCTATTAATATGGTTTTTATACTTTGTAGCATTCCATTATTTATAATGAATATCTAGTGAAATGTCAATTATTGGTGTCATTCCAGTGTCAAGCACTGGAATGACACCGAAGGGGCTACTGCCGTCATAAAGGAACCAGTGTCAGCTACTCGGATGACAGGAGAAGGAGACTACTGAGATGACAGCTAGCCTGACAACCGTCATCCCGCTGCTTGTTAGCGGGATCTAGAGATACCGCGAATGAATCGCGGTATGACGGTTCGCGGCGGCATGACGTAGAGCTTGCGTTAGCTATACTTTTATACTCACCAACTCAGCTGGATCCAAGTAGTCAGAGCACTGGGATGACAAAAAAAGGAGGGCACTTGGATGACGGGAGAAGGAGCTATTTGGATGACATCGTTTACTATACAATGTTTGTACAGTTCTGGATAAAAAAATTAGCTAACAAATTTATAAACATCAGTATACAGCTCATCAACGCTTGGTTCTTTACTATTTTTGGCAAAATCTTCCGACTTTTTTACTAAATCACGTATTTTCTTATCAATTACTTTGCACTCTTCTTCTGAAGCCATTTTATTATCTGTCATGTATTTCTTTAAAGTGCTTATAGGGTCATGATTTTGCTTCATATCTTCAACTTCTTCTTTTAAGCGATAAGTAGCAGGATCTGACATTGAGTGACCGCGATATCGATATGTCTTCATTTCAAGCAGGATAGGCCCTTTTCCGCTGCGTGTGTGTTCCGCTGCTTCGCTTGTAGCCTCATAAACAGAGAAAAAATCCATTCCATCAACTTGTTTTCCAGGAATACCAAAACTTTCTCCTCTTTTATATAACTCTGTTACTAAAGTTGACCTTTGCACGGAGGTTCCCATTGCGTATTCATTATTTTCTATGATGTAAACCACAGGCAACTCCCACAAAGATGCCATATTAAACGATTCATATACTTGTCCTTGATTTGCAGCACCGTCGCCAAAATATGTAAATACCACATTATCTTTTTTCTTATATTTATTAGCAAATGCTATTCCTGTGCCAATTGGAACTTGTGCTCCCACTATTCCATGCCCGCCGAAGAATTTTTTTTCAACGTCAAATACGTGCATCGAACCACCTTTACCTTTCGAGCATCCTGTTTCTTTGCCGGTAAGCTCTGCCATTACAACATTTGGATCAGAATCACATGCGAGCATTAAGCCATGGTCTCTATAACTTGTGATAAAAGCGTCACCTAATTTTGATGCAGCTTGAGTTCCAACTGCAACTGCTTCTTGTCCTATTGATAGGTGACAGAACCCGCCTATTAATCCCATCCCATATAATTGTCCTGCTTTTTCCTCAAATCTGCGTATGAGTAGCATTTTCCTGTAGAATCCAATTATCTGTTCTTTAGTGAAATTTTCTGCTTTCATATCGATTTCTTTTTCATTAAACTAACACAATACCAGGAATTTTAAATTTTTGCTAATGAACTATTACCACTGGCTTGAGGCTTTTCACGTTATCTCTGTTATCATGTGGATGGCAGGTATGCTTTATTTACCCAGGCTTTATGTCTACCATGCAACTGTAAAACCGGGATCGGAAAATGATAGCTTGCTTCAAACAATGGAAAAGAGGCTACTTAGATATATCATAAACCCTGCAATGCTTTTCTCACTTGGTCTTGGAATTACACTAATGGTTATTAGGGAAGCATATCGTGAAGGATGGTTTCATGTAAAAGCATTTGCAATACTTTTGATGTTAATTATTCATATGCTACTTGCAAAATATAGGAAAAATTTTGCAATGGGTTCGAATAAGAAGTCACATATTTATTTTCGCGTTTTAAATGAAGCAGTTACAGTATTGATAATAGTTATAGTTATTATGGTTGTTGTAAAACCTTTTTGACTGACCTTACCCAAAAAAAGCAGAAAGCTCGTATCTGTTCAGATGCATGGCTAATGTACAATACTGAAATAAAAATTCCAGTGCTCCCTTTCTTGTCATCCCAGTGCTTGACACTGGGATCCAGCTTTCTTTACAAATTCACCAAAAGTGCTTCATTCTATAACGCAAAACCCATACTCACCAAACTCAATGCATTACTTGCAATTAAGTTTCCTGGATGCCAGTGTCAAGCTACTCGGATGACACCATTCTTTTTCCTGGATCCCAGTGGGCTTTGTTGCATCGCTAGCTATGATGGATAAAGATAAAAAAGGTAGAGAATATCAGTAGCTTATTATTCTGGTATTTATAACAAGAACGGTCAGTGAATACCTAAATTTGAGTAAAAGAAATTTCACTACCACTCACTAATCCGGCTAAAATTCAAGAATTTCAATGCTTTAGCTATTTTCAATAGAATTAAATTTATTAATATAAATAATAAATTACTATTCTTAAATTTGATCAGATTGATTGCAAAAAAACAAGATTTTCAATAGGTTGCTTATAATCCTAACTATAGTTAGCCTTTCATAAGTAGCGATGCAACAAAGCCATCCCAGTGTCAAGCACTGGGATGACAAGAAGAGGGCACTGCCCTCTTGGATGGAAGCCAGTGTTAGCTACTTTCATGACACCCTGACAACCGTCATCCCGCTACTTGTTAGCGGGATCTAGAGATACCGTGATGGTATGACGTAGGGGTTGCCGAGAACTTGTCATCCCAGTGCTTGACACTGGGATCCAGTTTTTCGTATAATGTTGTCAAAATCTATTGTGCTAGCAAGTTCACTAGCGTCACGCGCTGGTCTGTTAGACATTTACGTGTAGGGTGAAGAAATTTTGAAAAAGACATACCAAATATGAAAGGCCTATATATTAAAACTTACGGCTGTCAGATGAACGTTTATGACTCCGTTTTAATGGAAAATGTAATTAAACCTTTGGGGTTCAACGTTGTTAGTGATGCAGGGAAAGCCGATTTAGTGATACTGAATACTTGTCACATTAGAGAGAAGGCAGCAGAAAAACTTTACTCAGAGCTTGGGAAGATTCATTCGTTACGAAAAGAAATGACTATAGTGGTGGCTGGGTGTGTAGCGCAAGCAGAGGGAGAAGAAGTGTTCAGAAGGGCTCCTTTTGTTGATATTGTTGTTGGTCCGCAGAGTATCGCTACCTTACCGGAGCTGATAGTCAAAGCAAGCAGAAGTAAAGGTCATGTAATAAACACTGATTTTCCTGAAGTTGCAAAGTTTGATAAATTGCCAGATGAATGCTATGGCAATAGCCAGGGGTCTTCTGCGTTTCTTGCCATACAAGAGGGTTGTGATAAATTTTGTACGTTTTGTGTAGTGCCCTATACTCGTGGAGCTGAGTATTCACGGCCAGTGAATGAAATATTTCGTGAAGCATTGAAATTAGTTGCAAATGGGGCAAATGAGATCAATTTGCTTGGTCAGAACGTCAATGCTTACCATGGGGAGTGCGAAGGGGAAGTGTGGGATTTAGGAAAATTAATTAGTCATATTGCTAAAATTGAAAAGCTAGAGAGGATTCGTTATACAACTTCTCATCCAAGAGATATGCATGAATCTCTCTACTTGGCACATGCGGAAGAGCCAAAGCTCATGCCGTTTGTTCACCTGCCTGTGCAGTCTGGTTCGAATAAAATATTGCACGCGATGAACAGGAAACACACTGCAGAGGAGTATTTGGAAATAATAGACAGATTTCGCAAATTGAAACCTGAAATCGAATTTTCTTCTGATTTTATTGTTGGTTTTCCTGGAGAAACCGAAAAAGATTTTGAAGAAACTATGAAATTAGTAGAAAAAGTTAGATATGCTCAGGCTTATAGTTTTAAATACAGCCCAAGACCAGGCACACCGGGAGCGGAAAGAAAAGATCAAGTACCAGAAGAGGTTAAAACAGAGCGCCTTCTTCGTTTACAGAAATTAATTAGTAAGCAACAACTTGAGTTTAACCAGAGTATGGTAGGTAAAACTATACCTGTTCTATTTAGCGATAAAAAAGGTAAACACCAAAACCAAATTATTGGTAAAAGCCCATATATGCAATCAGTGTGCATTGATGATTCTGAAGATAAATACAGGGACAAAATAGTAAATGTGAAAGTGTTG
This sequence comes from Wolbachia endosymbiont (group A) of Ischnus inquisitorius, assembly GCF_964026985.1. Lineage (NCBI taxonomy): Bacteria > Pseudomonadati > Pseudomonadota > Alphaproteobacteria > Rickettsiales > Anaplasmataceae > Wolbachia > Wolbachia endosymbiont (group A) of Ischnus inquisitorius. Next base: position 552,875 of record NZ_OZ034715.1, read on the forward strand.
GAAGCTCGGCAGAGTAGTTTGCTGGGGTGTGCATTTCACTGATTTTAAGCAGCGTTAAATATAAATCTTAAGCAAAGAGTATTGAAAAAATGCAATCATAATCTTTTTCAAAAGTTACAAAGTTTAATTGCTACCTCTGCTGAACGGGTACCTTAAACCTACAAATTTGAGCTTACCTATATCAATTTTTTGTACAAGATGAGTTAGTAACAACTTTATGTATAAAATTGAAGAAGAATAAAAATACAATAACGAGCATTAAATTAAATATTCCCACCTTTAAAAAACCCTCTTTATATATTTCTAAAGATTCTAAATAATTTATTTTACCATTTACTGAAGGAACTGACATAAATTTTGATATTGCAACTCCGGCTAGGTTAGAAAACGCTAATGACAGCATTACTATACCCATCACTACTCCTCTAAGGTTTTTGGGGGCTAGTGTAGTTGCTTGTTCTTGGACTAATGGAGCAATACATAATTCTCCCAGTCCCATAAAGGAGATAGCAATTATTAAATATAAGTATTCTACTTTACCTTCAATGTTAGAGTTTAAACATCCTATGTACAGTGTGAAAAAACACATAGCCATTGTCAGAAGGCCAAGGGTAAACATGGAAGTTGCATATTTTTGCTTAAACTTCATGTATGTTCCAAAAAGAAAGCCAAATATTATAATTGACAAAGGATTTATGGCTTGAGAAACTGAAGCTGGGATTGTTATACCTAATACATTGTTAATAACGTTTCTTTCGGTGAATAAGTTAACCAAAGAGCCAAGCTGCATTTCTAAAGCAAAAAAACACAAGAAAAATACCACAAGAATAGATAATGCCACTAATTTTCGTCTTTGTTCTGCTGATAATTTAGATATTATATAAATAAATATGCCCAGAGCTGTTATTCCAATAAATATGAGCATATTAGTAAAAAATTCACTATGTATAAGCATTTTAGCAATTATTGATGATGACAGAAAGCTTCCTATCAATACTATACCAAAAATTTTAATCCCTAATATGCGCTTATTCATAAGCTCTGGATAAGGAGAAAGGCCGCTATCTCCTAAAAGATTCTGAAATTTGAGAAAAAAGATTAGCCCTATAGACATCCCAATACCAGCTAAACCAAAGCCGTAGTGCCAGCCAAACAAGTGGGCTACATAACCACATGAAATAGAAGCCAATATTGCTCCAATATTCACACCTACGTAAAATAAAGTAAAGCCTCTGCTACGTTCAGGATCGTCTTTGCCATAGCATGAACTAAGTAAGTTAGTTACGTTCCCTTTAAACATACCAGTACCTATGGCTATTAGAGATAAACCTAAATATAATAAACCTGGTTCAAACTTAACCAATGACATGCAAGCATGACCTGCTATCATCACTATCCCTCCAAGCAACACCATGTTGCGGAATCCCATCAACTTATCAGCTAAAAAACCTCCAAGTATTGGTATAGCATAACCTGTTGCAGCAAATAATGAGTAAATAGTAAAGGCCCTCTCATCAGTGAAACCTAAGTGAGAAGTCAAAAATAGGACCAAAAGTGCCCTCATTCCATAGTAAGAGAAACGTTCCCACATTTCAACAAAGCACAACATTTTTAAAAATTGTGGAAACTTATCTGTCTTCTGATCCATAAAATACCCCTAAAGCTTGGGTTAATGTTAAGTAAAACAATAAAAACTGCAAGTAAAACTTAAAAAAAGGTATTGGAAGCTCGGCAGAATAGTTTGTTGGGGTGTGAGCTACGGAAATATTTTTGAATTTGTAATTTTTCAGAAAGCCCTATATTCTTTAGTTTTACATAGCGAACATGAAGTCAAAGCATTATCCTGATACAGTAAGTAGTCCTGATTTTTTATCGTTAGAAAAGGAAATCATAAAATTTTGGCAGGAAAACAAAGTTTTTGAGCGGTCAGTTGAAGAACGTTCCAAGGATAATTGTTTTGTCTTTTACGATGGGCCTCCGTTTGCAAATGGACTTCCGCATTATGGACATTTACTCACTGGTTTCATCAAAGACGCATTTGCAAGATATCAAACTATGCTTCAAAAAAGGGTTGAACGTAGATTTGGCTGGGATTGCCATGGATTGCCGGCTGAGATGGGTGCAGAAAAAGAACTTGGAATATCTGGTAGAACTGAGATAGAGAAGTTTGGTATAGATAAATTTAACGATCATTGCCGTACTTCTGTGATGAAATTTTCATCAGAGTGGGAGAAGTATGTAAATAGGCAAGCAAGGTGGGTAGACTTTCACAATGACTATAAGACTATGGATAAATCATTCATGGAGTCGGTCATGTGGGCATTCAAGCAGCTTTATGATAAGGGTCTGGTGTATGAATCAGTGCGCGTTGTACCATATAGCTGGGCATGCGAAACTCCATTATCTAATTTCGAAACAAGGCTTGATAACGCGTATAGAGAAAAAGTTAGCAAAGCTGTAACTGTTGCATTTGAGCTTTTAGAAAACCCACAGCAATTTAAAAGTGTTAAACGAAAGTGTAAATTACTTGCTTGGACTACAACTCCTTGGACGTTGCCGAGCAACTTGGCTTTAGCAATAGGAAAAGATATTAAGTATTGTGCAGTGTCAGTCCACCCTTTGATGTCATTCCAGCGCGTGACGCTGGAATCTATTTCTGGATCCCAGTGTCTGGGCACTGGGATGACAGGGAGTAGTGAAGGAAGTTCAATGAATGGTGAAATATACATTTTTGCTGAAAGCTACTTAGAGAAATTTATCAGCCACTCTGAACAAAACAATATTCCATATGAAAACTGCAATATAAAACTTAAAGCGAATGATCTTGCAGGTCTTTCTTACAAACCACTGTTTGACTATTTTAAAGACACAAAAAATGCATTTCGCGTTTTTATTGCTGATTATGTGACGGAAGAAGACGGTACTGGCGTTGTGCATACTGCTCCTGGATTTGGTGAGGAAGATTTTTACCTTTGCCAAAGCCATGATATTCCAGTTATTTGTCCAATTGATAACAGTGGAAAATTTACTGCTGAAGTTTCAGATTTGGCAGGGGTTCATGTTTTTGATGCCAATGATACAGTAATAAAAAAATTGAAAGGGCAGGGAAGTTGGTTTAAGACTGAGCAATATATTCACAATTATCCACACTGCTGGAGAACTGACACTCCTTTGATCTATCGCACTATGCCTTCTTGGTATGTTGCCGTTACAAAATTCAAAAGCAGAATGGTAGAGCTAAATAAGAGAGTTAATTGGATACCAAACCACATTAGAGATGGTCAATTTGGAAAATGGCTTGAAGGGGCACACGATTGGTCAATTTCACGCAATCGATTTTGGGGTACTCCAATTCCCGTATGGAAATCAGATGATGCAAGATATCCAAGAGTAGATGTATACGGTTCAATAAAAGAACTAGAGCGAGATTTTAATGTTAAAATAGATGACTTGCACAGACCATTTATCGATACTTTAACAAGACCAAATCCTGATGATCCAACAGGAAAATCGATTATGCGTCGTGTGCCTGACGTATTTGACTGTTGGTTTGAATCTGGCTCGATGCCATTTGCGCAAGTCCACTATCCATTTGAAAATAAGGAACGGTTTGAGAATAACTTTCCTGCGGATTTTATTACCGAGTACATAGCACAAACCAGAGGTTGGTTCTATACACTTTTTGTATTGTCTACTGCTTTGTTTGACAGTGAACCATTTAAGAACTGCATATGCCACGGTGTTGTTTTGGATGTAAAAGGGCAAAAATTGTCCAAACGTTTGAATAACTATGCAGATCCAATGGAGGTTTTTGATAGATACGGTTCTGATGCACTGCGTTTTCTTATGCTTTCTGGATCTATTGTTTGTGGTGGTAATTTGCTACTCGATAAAGAAGGAAACTCAATACGAGATGTTTTGAAAAACGTAATAAAACCTATTTGGAACAGTTATCACTTTTTTACCATGTATGCAAATGCAGATGGAATTAAAGCTGAAGTTTGTAAGGATTATCAAAGTACTATTGATCGCTACATGATTTCCAAATGTTTTGAAGCTGTAGATGGCATACAAGCTTCTATGAACAGCTATAATTCCCAAGAGGCTTGCAAAATTTTGATGAACTTTTTTGAAGTGCTAAATAATTGGTATATTCGTCGCAGTCGCGAGCGTTTTTGGAAAAGTGATTTGGATCAGGATAAAACTGATGCTTATAATGTTCTATATACGGTTTTTTATTACATACTAAGAGCTGCAGCCCCTTTGTTGCCACTTATAACAGAGAATATGTGGCAAGGGCTTAAGTATGAAGAAACATCTGTTCATTTGGCTGATTTCCCACAATTAGAGAAGTTTGATAGTCAGCTCATTGCCAAAATGGATCTAGTGAGAGAGATATGTAACTCTGCACTCTCTATTAGAAACACTTTTAATATACGCATCAGACAGCCACTTAGTAGTATGACGATTTATCATAAGTCTTCCTGCGGTTTTCTTGACGATACACAACCCTCTGTCATTCCAGAGCTCTCTCCCGTCATCCGAGTAGCTGACACTGGGATCCAGAAAGAAAAGAAATGGTCAAGTGCTGGAATGACACCAAGCATGAATGAATATCAAGAGATGATAAAAGATGAGGTGAATATAAAAAAACTAGAGTTGGTAAACAAACTTGAAGATATTGCGTCACTAGAATTAAAGCTAAACTTTCCTATGCTTGGGAAAAGAATTCCAGACAAAATTAAGAAACTAGTTCAATATGTCAAAGAGGGGAAATGGTGGCAAGTTGAAAAAACTCACTCCGACGTCATCCCAGTGCTTGACACTGGGATCCAGATGCAGATTCCAGCGTCACGCGCTGGAATGACAGAAGGTTCCGCAAAAGGTTCAATATTTTTAGGAGATGAAACAGAGAACTATGTTATAGCAAAAGGCGAATATGAACTATTATTAAAAGCAAACAGTGAATTTTCCTCCGTGTTTGATAACAACAAAGGGATTGTGATTCTGAACACCACTTTAAATGATGAATTGATTCTAGAAGGGCTTGCAAGAGATGTTGTGAGGCTCATTCAGGAAACCAGGAAACAAGCTGATTTTCATATGTCCGATAGAATCAGAGTAATAATCAAAACAGAAGATGAGAAAATTAAGGAAGCAATAAATACGTGGATTGAATATATAAAAGAGCAGACCCTTGCCTTATCTTTGGACATTAATACAGAAATTGGAACTAACTTTTATTCTAAGGAGTACCAAAATTTGATAGTTGGTATTAAGTTAGATTGTCAGTAGTTGAAAGTTGTCATTGTTTATGCTATACTTAGGTTACTTGAGGTAAGGTTATAATATGAATAAGGCTGTTGCAGATGATTATGAAAAAGTTGTTAACAATAGTGATGGTTTAGGTAAAGTAGAATCTATTTCCAATGTTGCTTTGGAAGAGGAAGAAGAGTTTTTTGATGCTATGGAAGCTGTTTCTAATGTAGAAGAAGGGAATAATTTAGGTCTTGCTACTTCAGAAGAGGAAGAAGAATTTTTTGATGCTGTGGAAGAACAAGAGCCGTTAGCTAATTTTAACGTTCCACTCAGTATATTTCATTATAAAGATTATAACTCTGATTTTTTTACTTCCTGGTATAATATATCAAGCGAAATATTTAAGGAAATAAATAGAACTTGCCCAGAAAAGAAAATATTAAATTTAGCTCTGTCAGTTTTAATGCTTCCTTATATTGCTTTTACTGCACTGGGATTAGTCGTATGCAGTAGATTTCAAGCAAACAGCAAGACACAAGACAGTGTAGGGGAAGATAAGACAAAAAAGAGTGAAACTGGCGTGCCAAAAAGATTGGCATATGGCGCTCTTGCTGCAATAGCAATCTTTGTTAATGTAACTGTGCTTGTAGCCTTAATTGTTCCTGCAACAGTTGTTTTGGCTACTCTCTATCTTTTAAATAGAGAGCTATCTCATTCTTTAGTTACTGTGCTTAAAATAAGTATGGGACTGTACTCTAATAAGCACCAAAATATCGAGGTATCTTTTCATGAAAAGGAAGTTTCTAGTACAAGCATTGCATGTGATATGGAAATAAAATTTCCACCACAATTTAAACAATTACTTAGAGATTTATGTGAAGATGAAAATAATAAGTGGTTTAGTGTGACACAGGATGCAGAGCGTAATATCGTACTGAAATTGTCAACTAGCATCGATTTAAAAAATGGTCTTAAGCCCTTACGTAATGAAATCAAGGATGTCCTTGCAACTTCTATTCAAGAATTTGCGAAGACTCTGGAAGAACTGATAAAGCTAGAAAAGAAAGAGATTACATATGATAAATTGAAGGAATTATTGAACGAATTCAAGTCGAAAGTGGTAGATAGTATAGGTCCTAATTTGACAAGTCACTTAATACAAAGTGCTTATCAAGTTGCCTTTATACAAGCAATTAAGTTTCAGCGAGATAGACGGGGAGAAGATTTTTCGCTGGAAGATGAGATAAGAAATACTTTGGTAAGACAAGAATTGGAGAATCAAGGTAAGGAATTGCCAAGTGAAAAAGAAATGATAATAAAAGATCTAAAAGAACTGCTATTAGGTGATGATATAATGGAGTTGCTTGATAACGCAGATGATATAAGTGATGATGTGCTTCTTGTGCTTAAAGCAAGGTGGAAACAGTTCATAGAAGAAGATGACATAGCTGAAAGGAAAGTAATTGATATATGTAAAGATATATATCCTAAAGAAACAGAAGAAGCTCTAAATAATGCTAAAGAAAGAATTAAAGATTTAAAAAAAGAAGGAGAAGAAAGATATGTTAGGATACATGGAGAATTGAAAAATATATATGATGAAGGAAAAAACAACTTAATAAACAATGATTTAAAGAGGAAATTAGAAGATCTTTTTAAGTTCGAGTATGATAATCAAGAGGTTGAGCAAAGGCTAGTAAAATCAGTGATAAAGAGAGCTGAAAGTAAGTTAAGTCAATCAGATATACCAGATAAGGAGAAGCAAAGCTTAGGGAAGCAGCTTAAAGATTTAGAAAAGGAAGCTTCAGCTAAAATAAATGACTTTGTAGAAAAGATGTATTTAGAAGTAACAAAGTGTAAAATGCTAAATTTATTTAGAGGTCAAGCAAAGTCTATGAAAGGTTTATGCGACCTATTAAAAGAAGATGCGCCAAGTCTAATAGAAAGGATTGGTGCGCATCGAGCAGAAATTGCAAAATGCTTGGAACAACCTACACTATTGAGAGAAATAATAGAAAGAAATGAGGATTTGAATAAGTACTTAGAAGATGAGCAAAATAGAAAAGGAGCAGATACAGAATTAATACAAAAGCACTTAAAAAATAACCAAGAAATTCTGAAAGCATTAAAACAGTTAGAATTAGAAGAAAAAGGATTGTTAATAAATGAAGAAACAACAAATGATTACAGAGAAGAACTAGAATCTCGCGAAAAAATAAAGTTTGCAATAATAGAGGATGATTTACTGAAGGAGTTCGAGCGTGAAACTTTTAACGAAGAAGCAGTTAAGAAGTTGTTAGAGGAAGCGGAACTGGAGTACTGTTTAGCAGAAAGATGCATCAAATATCCTGTAATTAAAACAAAAGATAATATCAAACATTTTAGTCAAAATTTATTGTCTCCTTTGATAGACAGACTGGTGAAAAATATAATAAATAATGTGCCAAAAAGCGATAAGAGTTCATGGTTGCAACCTATAAGAGCTATTCAGACAGGCTTGGGATATATTAAAACAGGTCTTGCCGTTGCAATATACGGGGATAAGAGCACAGAAGGAAAAGCATTGAGTGTGGCACATGATACTCATAAGGAAGTAGAGACATTTCTTCAATGTTTTCAGTCAAATTATGAAGGTGTTGGAGCCTTTTTAGGTAATTTATTTTCTGATGATGGAGAAACATTTAAAAATGATATATGGCCTAAAGTAGAAGAGCATTTGCGTGGAATGTGGGATAGATTTTTTAAGGATATTGAATTCAATATTGGAAATAGATTGGATGAAGTAAGAGTAACACAGCAACGGCAGGAAACTGTGATTACAGCTTAAGGATGAGCTCTCAAAGTTCCTTTTGTACTTTCACACACTAAGTTAACTATCATATTTGATTCCTTTTGGATTTCCTTTTCAGTTAAAGTGTGAGTTGGAGAGCAGAAAGTAACTGATAATGCTATAGACATCTTGTTCGGCTCTATGTTACTTCCATGGTATACATCGAATATCAAAACTTCTGTGATGAGCTCTGAGCTTTTTTTTACCACATTGATTATGTTACCTACTTTCACATCCTTATTTGCAATAAATGCAAAATCACGTTTTACACTTTGGTATTTATAATCGATAAATTTCTTTCTACTTACAGGTAAATTTTCAATATTTTCTAATATCACCTCAAAACCTACAACTTTTTGCTTGATGTCAAAAAGATCTAATATATTAGGATGCAACTCTCCAAAATAACCTGCTACTTTATTCTTAAAAGAGAGAGTGCCTGACTTTCCTGGGTGGTAATGTTCTTTTTCTGCTCTCTCTATCGTTAAATTATCGCAATTGACGTTAAAACACTCCAAAGCTGCTATGCAATCAGCCTTTGCGTCAAAAACATCTACTTTCCTATCAGTATTATAATGGTTTCGCGGTAAATTATTCCCTGTTCTTATTCCACTTAAAACATGTTTAGACTGAGCTTCACCATCGTAAATCGGCCCAATTTCGAAGATTGCAAGATTAGGTACTCCATGGGCAATATTATCAGCAGTGACTTGCAATAAATTTGGCATAATACTTGGTCTCATCATATTAAAGTTATTGTTAAACGGATTATCGATGATAAATAACTTATTCGAGTAACCAAATTTTTCAGCTGTTGATTCACTCATAAACGACCAGGTTAGCACTTCATGAAACCCTCTATTTGTCATCAAAATGCGCAAATTGTCGTATGTACTATCTACTTCTTCAACATTATTTGGTAGTGGTTCTTCTTTTATTTTGTCATAGCCGTATATTCTTGTTACTTCTTCAATTAGGTCAACCGGTATTGTCACGTCCGGTCTCCAGCTTGGTACTTGTACATTCCAATTGCCTTCGGTTTTTTTATCAATACTAAACCCTAGTTTCGTTAAGATATCAAGCACCTCATCAGGCGATACAGACACACTTCCAAACTTGTTCACATCCTGATAATCAAAGCTCACCTTGGTGTCAGCACTATCTAAACTGCCAGCAGACACTACGCTTGAGGTTTCTCCACCACATAAGCCCAGAATCATTTTAGCTGCAAGGTTGAGTCCATCAAAAGTAAATCCAGGATCAACTGAACGTGCAAATCTGTAACTAGCGTCTGTGGAGATGCTCAGCTCCCTTGAGGATTTAGCAATAGAGATTGGATCGAACAAAGCTAATTCCAAAAAAATATTGGTAGTTTCAAGAGTACATTCACTGCACTTACCACCTATAATTCCAGCAACTCCATGAATATTTTTATCATCAGAAATAACGCTCATGTCTTTGTTTAATAAGTATTCTTTACCGTTTAAACCAGCAAATTTTTCTCCGTCGTTTGCTTTGCGTACTACAAGCTCTCCTTCTATTTTTTTTGCATCATACGCGTGCATTGGGCGGCTGAAAGATATCATAATATAGTTCGTGATATCAACTATTGCAGAAATGGAGCGCATTCCTATTGATTCCAGCCTATCTTTTAACCATTTTGGGCTTTCTTGATTTTTTACATTGGCGATGTATATTCCACTAATAAAACTTTCCCCGTCAGTAACTTCAACATCGATTGGTGAATTTATGGAGCTGGTAAGTTGTGGAATGCTTAAAGTCTTTAATGTTCCAATTCCAGTTGCAGCAAGGTCGCGAGCTATTCCATAAATGCCTAAGCAATCTCCACGGTTTGGAGTAACATTTATATCAATTACAGGGTCACAATTGAAAAATTTATCCCCTACTTTATAATCATCGGAAAGCTCGATTATTCCTTCACTTTCCTCTTGAACCAACGCAAGTTCAGAAGCAGAGCAGAGCATCCCTTCACTTAGCACTCCTCGTATTTTTGTAGGCTTGATTGTGAAATCACTTTCTGGCAATGTGCTACCAAGAGATGCAAGCACAGTTTTCATACCTTCTCTAACATTGTTTGCTCCGCAAACTATTTGTAGAATTTTACTTCCGTCATCTACTTTACATAATTTTAATTTATCAGCATTTGGATGCTGTATCACCTCTAATACTTCTGCAACAATAAAACCAGCTAATTTGGTATTGTCGATCACATCTTCTACTTCTAACCCTATGTGAGTTAATTTATCGGTAATTTCTTCTAAACTAGCATTGGTTTCTAAATACTCCAGTAACCAAGATAACGTGAATTTCATCGATCTAACAAGAAACAAAAAAGTTATTGTAATATAAAATGTAGTGCTTTTAAAGCTTGTTGTAGTGGAATACTTCTACATCATTGTTTATGATGTAGAAGCTTTTGTAACTTTATATCTTCTTGCGAAGAGAAAGAATTTTTTCTATATCACCTTTTAAATCTATCTCCAGAAAGAATTTAAGACTTTCATAATCCCAGGCATCCTCATCAATGTTACCATCAAAAAAGAAGTGTATTATTGCATTGTTGAGTCCTATGTAATAATCGCGAGTATCTTCGTCAAGGAAACAATCTACTGATTCGATGTATCCGTTACCAAATTCCTGCTCCAAATTCCTGCTCCAAATTTAAAGGATGATTAGTGTTAATAAAATCTATTTCGTTCATTATATACCTCACTAAAAATTAAATTATAATCAAAATAAGATATTAAGTCAAGATATTGAATAATTTAACAAGATTAGTAAATTTTAAAATACAGAGCTGACTGTAATTAACATTCTAATTACATATTTTGTTAATATGTTAATGTTATAATAATACAGAGCCTTATCTTAATTCTTGACTTTGTCCTATAAAATTCATACTTTATTTACTGTTTATAATTCAGATTAAAATGGCATTAAATCCGCTGGAACAGTTTAAAGTATATACGGTAATAGAGTTACCTAGGTTATTTGGGTATGACGTAAGCTTTACCAATTCATCTCTTTTCACGATGATTTCGGTGATATTGGTGATACTCTTTTTGCTTTTTGGAATAAAGAAGGGGGCAGTAATACCAGGATATTTGCAAGCTGCAGTTGAGTATGTATATGATTTTGTTATTTCAATAATAGAAAATAACACTGGAAGCAAAGGCTTGCAGCACATTCCATTGATATTTACAGTGTTTATTTTCATTTTATCGTGTAATTTAGTTGGTGTTCTTCCTTATAGTTTCACGGTCACAAGTCATGTGATAGTCACCTTCGCTTTATCGATGGTGGTTTTTATTTATATAACGATTGTTGGATTTAAAGAAAGGGGAGTAGAATTTTTACGCATATTGCTACCAAAAGGAACTCCTTCGTGGCTTGCACCTATAATAATTATTATTAAGTTGTTTGCTTATTTAGTAAGGCCGGTTAGCCTATCAATAAGGCTTGCAGCAAATATGATTGCTGGTCATACAATCATCAAAGTGATAGCAGGGTTTATTGTAAATATGAACATATTTTTCACTCCTGCGCCGTTTTTGTTCATAATTGCATTGATAGGATTTGAAGTATTTGTTGCAATTTTACAAGCTTATATATTTACTATATTAACATGTGTATATTTGTCAGATGCAGTAAAGTAATTGACTTCCTTGTAGAATATTTTACAATTACATTATAAAGAAATAATTAAAGGTAATATATGGATTTAGTAGCTTTAAAATTTATAGCAATTGGTTTAGCTGTGTTTGGAATGCTCGGCGCTGGTTTAGGTATAGCTAATATCTTCTCTGCTATGTTAAATGGGATTGCGAGAAACCCTGAATCAGAAGGTAAAATGAAAAGTTATGTTTATATTGGTGCTGCCATGGTTGAAATCATGGGATTGCTTGCGTTTGTACTTGCAATGTTATTAATATTTGCTGCTTAACAGATGCCACAGCTTGATGTTTCAACCTTCTTTTCTCAAGTTTTTTGGTTTTTAATTTTTTTCTCTTCACTTTTTTTCGTAGTAAGTTGTTTATTTTTGCCAAAGTTAGATGAAATAATAAGCACTAGAAGTAAAGAAGTATTGGGTTCTTTTAATAGTTCTGTTCATCTTTTAAGACTTACGGAAGATCAGATTACCAAGTATAACGCAGCTTTAACCCAAGCTAGAATACAGGCAAAAAAAATCATAGATGATGCACTTGCTCAGGTAGAAGAAATGAGAGCTAATGTTAAGAATATATTAGAAGAGGAAGATAAAAAAAAGAGCAAGCTTATTGAAAAAAAAGTGGCAGAATTTAAATCTGAATATACTGATCAGTTAAAACAAATGGCTACTAGTATTGCTTTAATTTATTATACTAAATTGACTAATTCTGAAATTGAAGAGGAATTTATTGCTGACTTGGTGTCCAAAGAATTTTAGGGGTTTTTATGTCTACATCACTGATTATCGGTCTTGCCTTCTTGGTAAGTTTTGTCCTTTCGTATAAATTGCTAAAGAAAGTGATAAAAAATGCGCTTAACAATAAGCGTAACAAAAGCAAATTTTCAAGTGAAGAAACTGAAAAATTCAGGAAAGATATGTTGGAGTATTACAAAAAATCTTCTAAAAAATACAAAGAATTAGATGCAGAAGTTAATAAAATGATGAATGAAGCACTTGATAAAGCTAATAGTATCATTAAGCACAATAGACAGCAGCTAGATCAGACATTAGATGACAATGCCCATTCTAACTTGAAGAAAGTCACTGACCAAGTTGAAAAAGCTCTTGGAGATTTACAGGCTAACACAGCGAATATAGCTGCTGATGCTGTAAAAAAAATAATGCATGAACGTAAAGATGATAAGCGTAGTAGCGAGGTCATATCTTCATTTTCACGTGACTTAAATAAAAAATTGCATTAGGTTCAATGCAACAATTGCCTATACTTCAAGCTGATAATGTAGAAAAAATTAAGTTTGATTCTAGTTTGTGCAAAGAGCCAGAGAAACTTTTTTACTATAAATTTAATATAATTCCTTGGCAAAAATTAAATAATACTACTTTTTTTATGGTTGAAGACACAAGCCGAGATATCAACCGTTGGGTCGAAGCTCATTACGGTATTGACTATGTATTAATAAAAGTGGATAGCGAACAGATTTTAAATCTTCTTAACTCGCACTTTGGTATTTCAGAATTTGCAAGCAACTACTTATATTACAAGAATCCTAATTTTTCAGCCAAAAGCATTAAACTAAGCTCAATATTTTTTGCTTCTTTCTTTATTGTAACTTCAATTTTAACACTAACAGAGAAATATACATATTTTGCTTTGATGTTGATATTTATAATCGGATGTTCTAGCTATTTATTCAAGTTTATAGCTACAATTTTTAACTTATGTAAAACCTCCAACCAAAAAGTGGATTATAGTAAGCTGAGTGAAGAAGATTTTCCTATATATACTATTTTATTGCCTGCTTTTAAAGAAAGTGCAGTGATAGAGCAATTGGTTGAAAGCATTGAAAGTTTGGATTATCCAAAATCAAAATTAGATGTGAAGCTTCAGGTAGAAAGTGATGACCAAGAAACGCTAGCAGCTATAGAAAAGTACACTTTACCGCAGTATTTTGAAGTAATAAAAGTGCCTCATTCTTTGCCTAGAACAAAAGCCAAGTCATGCAATTATGCTATGAGCTTTGCTAGAGGAAAGTATGCAGTAATATATGATGCGGACGATAAACCAGACCCATTGCAGTTAAAAAAAGCACTGATTGAATTTAATAAGGACGACGATAAGCTTGCCTGTGTACAGGCGAAATTAAATTACTACAATTGTGATTATAATTTTCTCACAAAATTCTTTTCTCTGGAGTATATGAACTGGTTTCAATACTTATTGCCTGGATTCCAAAAAATGAACATGCCGATGCCTTTGGGTGGTAGCAGTAATCATTTTTCAGTAAAAATTCTAAAAAAAGTGTTTTTCTGGGATGCTTATAGTGTTACCGAAGATGCTGACCTTGGTTTGAGACTTGCACAAATGGGATATAAAACCAGGATGATTGACTCAGAAACATTGGAAGAGTCACCAATTGCTGTATTTGCTTGGATTAAGCAAAGAGCGCGCTGGATCAAAGGCTATATGCAAACTTATATTGTTCATTTAAAAAATATAAAGTCACTTTATAAACACACTGGATTTAAGGGAATTTTGCTATTGAATCTTTTTGTTGGCTCTGCAGCTTTTATATTTTTTACTACTCCATTTTTACTGCTTTCATTGATATTAACTAAAGTTTTAAATGAATTATTTTTGTACTACTTTGTAGTGGTATACGTTACTAACCTGATTCTTTTGGTAATAGCTGTCAAACAGCAAAAGATGCCTTTTTATTTTTATATAGTATCGATATTTTTTCCGGTCTATAGTCTGCTACATAGTGTTGCAGCTTTTCTTGCCTTATGGGAATTTATTCTTTACCCTGAGCGATGGAACAAAACTCAGCATGGTTTATGGGAGCAAAACCTGTAGCTATTTGGCTTTTTCTCTGCTCGGTCATGGTAATTCTCATGGTAGGGATTGGTGGATTTACCAGACTTTCAAAAGCAGGATTGTCAATCACGGAGTGGAAACCAATTACTGGAACATTACCACCACTGAGTGAACAAGACTGGCTACAAGAAAAATTAAAATACGAAGCTACACCTGAATATAAAGCACTTAACTATGGTATTAGTATGGAGGAGTTTCGCGCTATATACTTAATAGAATATGTACACAGATTGGTTGCAAGACTAACAGGTTTAGTTTTTGTCCTGCCATTTATATATTTCATATTAAGAAGAAAAATATCTAAAAAGGTAGTAATAAAGCTATGTGTGGCATTATTATTTGGAGCTTTACAAGCTTTTGCTGGTTGGTATATGGTTAAAAGTGGTTTAGTAACTGAACCTCATGTTAGCCACTATAGGCTTGCACTTCACTTATTATTAGCATTAATTATCTTTGCATTATTGTCATATCAATTTTTTGATTACCAAATATGGATCCCAGTGTTACGTACACAACTATACGAACATTGCAGTATAAGAGTAATTTTCACCAAGAAAGATGTCATCCCAGTGCCCAGACACTGGGATCCAGAAAACTTAACTTTAAATAAGTGGCTGCATAGTAAAAGCTGGATTCCAGTGTCAGCTACTTTCATGACACCATTTGCTGTGCAATTTATTTTCAAAAGTAAGCGTTCGTACAGTTGTGTGTCAGCTACTCGGATGACAGGATTTCAATCTACTAACAGTAGTATATATTACACAATACTTATTCTGATTCTAATTGTAATACAAATAATTTTCGGCGCATTTGTTGCGGGATTAAATGCTGGTTTGATTTACAATACCTTTCCACTAATGGACGGACAAATCGTTCCAGAAGATTTATTTTTCTTACAGCCTATATGGCTGAATATCTTTGAGAACAGAGCGACAGTGCAATTTATACATCGAGCACTGGCATTGCTAATACTAACTTTGGTAGTAATACTCACAGTAAAAAATGCTAGCATAAAACCGGTATATATTATGCTGCTCTCCGTCGTCATTCAGATCATTTTAGGTGTAATTACTCTATTATTGCACATACCAATAGCCATTGCCATAGCTCATCAAGTGTTTTCATTTATCTTGTTTGGGTCAAGTTTGTACTTCTTATGTTATTTAAGAAAGCAGACTACATCACCAATCTGCACATTTTTTCCTTCTTGAACGGGAATATTTTTTATCACCATTGCTGCTTCAGCACATATGATATTTTCCATTTTCATTGCCTCCACCACAAATAAAGGTTGTCCTATTTCCACCTGATCTCCTACATTTACGTGCAATTTAAATAATAAACCAGATATTGGGGATTTTACAGCATCTGCTGAAATCCCTTCTGTTTCATTATTTAGCATTAACCTACTTAATTCAGCTACATGAGGCTTAAATATACAACACTCAGCTTTCATGCCTGCATGCCTTATGAAGTACTTGCTGCCTTGTCTTTCTATTTTAAGTGCTATATTGGTATCGTCATTAATTGTGATATATAGCAATCTATAACTTGATTTCCACTTGCCTATAACGGAGTATTTATTGTGATTATATACCGTTATTAATATATTATCTTGGTATTTTGCATTTACGGAGTACTCATTGTCATTTATATTCACTATGAATAAATCTCTTGCACGGTCACCTGCCATCCGAGTAGCTGATACTGGTGCCCCTTCTTTTTTACTAGATTCCAGTGTCACGCACTGGAATGACACCTGAGATGTTTCATTCACTGCTTTATGATGGTACCTTTCTTCATTTTCCAAATGAACATATAACGCAGTGAAAATAAATATTTTAATATACTCCTCTGTAACAAAATCGCCGTGAAACCCACTAGGGTAATGATCTGGAATGAATCTCGTATGGAGCTTTGCTGCGATAAAATTTGGGTGATGGAAGATGGATTCTAGAAATTCTATATTATTTGTTACTCCTTCTATATAGCATTCAGACAATGCTTTTTGCATTCTGCTGATCGCTTCTACTCTATCTTTTCCATATGTTATCACTTTGGCAATCATCGAATCATAGAACATGCTAATTTCTGAACCTGCAGCAACTCCATCATCTATTCTTACATAATCATTTTCACCCGGTTTATCGTAATATTTTATTCTTCCGCTGGAAGGGAAAAATTTCTTCGATGGGTCTTCAGCGCAAATTCTACTTTCTATTGCAGAACCAGTAAGTTTAATATCATCCTGATTGAATCTCAATTTCTCTCCACAGGAAGTTCTAATCATTTCTTCTACTATGTCTATTCCAGTTATAAATTCTGTTACTGGATGCTCAACTTGCAATCTCGTATTTACCTCAAGAAAATAGAAGTTTTGGTCTTTATCTACAACAAACTCAACAGTGCCTGCTGAAAAGTAACCAACCTGCTTTGCTAGAGAAACACATTGGACATACATTTTTTGTCTTACTTCTTCACTAATGAATGGACTTGGCGTTTCTTCTATTATTTTCTGGTTATTCCTTTGTATCGAGCATTCTCTTTCTCCAAGACACACTATATTGCCATATTTATCTGCTATGATTTGTATTTCAATATGTCTTGGTAGTTCTATATATTTCTCTATAAAGATACTGCCATCCTTAAAACTTTTCTCTGCTTCATTTGTTGCTGATGTGAACGCTAGTTCAATTTCTTTTTTGGAATTTACAATTCGCATTCCTTTGCCACCACCGCCTGATGCAGCTTTAAGCATAACCGGAAAGCCAATTTCTTCAGCAACTTGAGCTGCGTGGGCAGCGTCGCTAATCTTACCCATATATCCTGGCACTACATTCACTCCAGCTTTTTTTGCCGCTTCTTTTGCTGTTATTTTGTTGGCTGTAACTTCTATTGTTTCTGCACTGGGGCCGATGAAGTCTATATTATGTTTTTGAAGAGCACGTGGAAAATCTGGATTTTCTGCTAAAAAACCATAGCCAGGATGAACCGCCTCAGCACCTGTTTCAACTGCTACTTCACATATTTTTTCAATGTTTAAGTAACTGAGGCAAGATGGCGAAGGGCCGATATATCTTGACTCATCTGCTTGTCTTACATGCACAGAATTTACATCTGCATCCGAATATATGCATACACAAGATATACCCATCCTACGAGCAGTTCTGATAATCCTGCAGGCAATCTCTCCTCTGTTTGCTATTAAAATCTTACTGTACTTCTTTTCCGTCATCGTATGAGTATACTTTCTTAAGTTGAGAAAGTAAATTTCTATATCATTGCCTGCAACTTTTTGTTATATATCAGACAGCCACCCTTGCAAGATCTGTACTACTAAAAGTTTCCACTGGAGTGCTCATGTCATGCAAGTCATGTATCTCACTACACACTTTGCCTGACAGATACGCAGCCCCGCCAGAAATTATCCCAGCCATCGTAGTCAGTGCCATAGATTGAGAAACTAAAAATAAAAAGTATAAAGACAAACATAAAGCAGCAATACACGCTATAGCTCCTATTATGTATAAGCACAGGTGAAACTTCTGGTTACATATGAAGCTGTCTTTTATGCCTGCGATTTCTTTTATTTCTTTTTTGACTGTCTTACTAACCCAGTCAAGAGGAGTCTTTTTAGATTGATCTAGCGCACATCTATTGCACAATGCCTCTTTAACATAATTCTTGACATTTTCTAATTTTTTCGGATCACAATGTGGGTTAGTTTTTTCAGACTCCAAATGCTTGAATATTCCTTTTACTACACTTGATAATATCCCCACTTCTGCTGCTATATGAAATGGATTTTCATGATCTTTATTGTGCTCTAACAAATGAACATTACTTTCAACACTTTTCTTGAAAGTAGATAAAAACTTATCAACCTTTCCTGTTTTTGCAGCTAAATGCAGGAGATTATCTCCCCTAATTCTTTGTTTTGTTTTATCAAAAGGGCCGGTGTAACGCCAATTGATATTATCTTTATTATCTGAAGCCAATTTTGCTATATCTACAAGTCCATCCATAACTCACCTCGCTATATTCAACCAATACTAAATTATACAACACAATTTATGAAAAATAAATAAAATTTTATCTCTCAGAACAAATAAATTCTAAATTGTTACAAACATAAATTTTAGCTATCATCATTTACATTACTGTAACAGACAAATATGCCAGGTATAGTCACGAGATTTGCTCCATCACCAACAGGATTTTTGCACATTGGAGGAGCTCGTACTGCTTTATTCAATTGGCTCTATGCAAAGCATCATGGTGGCAGGTTTTTGCTAAGAATTGAGGACACCGACAGAAAACGTTCAACGAAAGAAGCAATTGATGCAATTATAGAAGGGCTAAGATGGCTCGGTATGAGCTATGATGGGGAAATAGTATATCAGTCAAAAAGAATAGAGCGGCATAAAGAAGTAGCAAACCTTTTAGTTGAGAAGGGTAGGGCGTATCACTGTTATTGCCCTGAGGATGAAGTTGCAGAAAAGAAAATAAAAGCAAGAGAAGAGGGCAAGATATACAAGCATAAATGTACTACAAAACCTCCTTCTTGTCATCCAAGTAGCCGACACTGGGATCCAGAAGAAAATATGTGGTCACGCGCTGGAATGACATCCGGTGTGAGGTCAGTTATCCGTTTCAAAGTGCCAGACTCACAAGAGATCGTCATTGATGATAAAATATACGGCCAAATCAAAGTAAATAGCAACCAGCTTGATGATATAGTGATCTTACGCTCTGACAACACTCCAACATATATTTTTGCTGTCGTAATTGACGATCATGATGCTGGAATAACTGATATAATACGCGGTTCTGACCATCTCACTAATACCTTTAAACATCTGCTAATATACCAGGCTCTTGATTTTGACATTCCACGCTTTGCACATGTGCCGCTTATCCATGGGGAAGATGGGAATAAGCTATCCAAAAGGCATGGTGCCACAAGCGTTTGCGATTATGAAAAGATGGGAATATTGCCAAAAGCGATGCGTAATTACTTGCTGAGACTTGGCTGGAGTCACGGCAACGATGAGATTATTAGCGATGAGCAAGCAATAGAGTGGTTTAATTTAGAAAGTATTGGTCGTTCACCTGCACGGCTCGATTTCAAAAAACTGGAGCATTTGAATAACCACTATATTAGTAATATGAGCAATGAAGATATTCTGACTCTAATGCTTAGAGAAAATACTCTAACTGACAAAAAAAAGGGCTATTTACTGCAGGGACTGACAGAGCTAAAAAAAAGAGCAAACTACCTGACCGAATTATTGGATTTAGCAAAATTTTATATTCAAGATCCGCCACTTGATTTAAGTGAAGAGGCTGAGCAAATTGTCAAATCTAACCTCGATATAATCAAGTTACTCGCGTCATTTCTGTCAAAGATCGGTGATGAAAATTGGAATAAGGGTTTTTTATCTTCTCAGATCAAGGAATGTGCAAAATTGCACGATATGAAAATAAGCGATGTATACCACTCATTACGCGCCCCTATAACTGGAGTAATGGATGCACCTGGAATCATTGATATCATGGTGATTCTTGGTAAAGATGAGTGTATAAGAAGGTTACAAGCAATTTAAATGAAATAAGAAAATTTCTTGACAAGCTTTGCCAGCCCCTTTATCACGACAGTGAAGCTATTGTATTTGCTTTCGCCAATCTGCAGATTAAAAGGTAAGGATTACTTAATGTATCGGCGTCTTATGTTTAATTTTTTGCAGTATATAGATACTGTATGTCTTTACAAAACTTCATCTACATCTAGATTTTTATCTAAATAAGCTGAACGCGCTTACAAAGCGTTACAAGACATCAAAAAATGCCAATACTCGACAAAGATAGTAAAAGACTAGCTAACTCGGGGATTCTTTGTCTTTTTTTCTGCTTGGTAAATTTCTTAAACATTTGCAGCGTAAGTTAGTTGCAATTAAAAGCAGCTGAATTTCGCTTGTCAAGCGTTTAAAACATAAAAAACGCCAATATTTTAAAGCGGATAATAACCACGGGGCTTCTTTTGCCTTTTTTTTCGTTTGGTAAATTTCTTAATGTTTATAGCTAAACGACAATCGTCATCCCGCTGCTTGTTAGCGGGATCTAGAGATACCGCGAATGAATCGCGGTATGACGGTTCGTGGCGGCATGACAATAAGCTCGTCATCCCGCTACGTGTTAGTGGCTGAGATACTGCGGCGGTATGACGTAGGATTCCTGTCATCCCGCTACTTGTTAGCGCCGCGGCGGCATGACGTCTTAACTATAGAAAACTTGTATAGATTTTTTCTACTTCTGTGATATCATAAGCCTGTAATGATAAAATAAGTAAATATGGATAAGTCAGCGTATGAGATCATAGAACATGAGTATGACGTGGTAGTAGTAGGTGCAGGTGGAGCAGGGCTCAGAGCAACGCTTGGGATGGCTGCAACTAATTTTTCAGTTGCCTGCATTTCTAAAATTTTCCCTACACGAAGTCATACAGTTGCAGCACAAGGCGGAATTAGTGCAGCTTTAGGTAATATCGGTGAAGACGATTGGCGCTGGCATGCATATGACACAATAAAAGGTTCAGACTGGCTTGGTGATCAAGATGCAATAGAATATATGTGTAAAAACGCTGCTAAAGCTGTTATTGAACTTGAAAATTTTGGCGTACCTTTTTCTCGTACAGAAGATGGCAAAATATACCAGCGTTCCTTTGGTGGAATGACAACTCACTTTGGTAAAGGAAAATCAGCGCAGCGCACTTGTGCGGCAGCAGATAAGACTGGGCACGCAATCCTTCACACTCTATATCAGCAGTGTCTTAAATTCAACGCTGAATTTTTTGTTGAATACTTTGTGATTGATTTAATTATGGATAGCGAAACCGGAGCATGCTGCGGAGTTCTTGCTTGGTCGCTATGCGACGGCACATTACATAGATTTCGTGCGCATAGAGTGGTGTTAGCAACAGGTGGATATGGACGTGTTTATTTCTCTGCAACAAGTGCGCATACCTGCACAGGTGATGGTAATGGCATGGTAGTAAGGGCTGGATTACCACTTGAAGATATGGAATTTGTACAATTTCATCCAACAGGAATATATGGCTCAGGGTGCCTGATGACAGAAGGATGCCGTGGTGAAGGGGGGTACCTCGTTAATTCTCAGGGCGAGAAGTTTATGGAACGTTACGCACCAAAAGCAAGAGATTTAGCTTCCCGTGATGTGGTAAGTCGCGCAATAACAATTGAAATTAGAGAGGGAAGGGGGGTTGGACCAAAAAAAGATCATATGTATTTAACTATAGCGCATCTTGATCCGGAAGTAATAAAACTCAGATTGCCGGGCATCAGCGAAACCGCAAGAACTTTTGCTGGAGTTGATGTCACTAAAGATCCAATACCGGTCATTCCGACTGTTCACTATAACATGGGTGGCATTCCAACCAATTATTATGGAGAAGTGATCACGCTGAAGCAAGGTAAGGAAGAAGTGGTAGATGGACTATTTGCAATTGGAGAAGCTGCATGTGTTTCTGTGCACGGTGCAAATCGACTTGGTTCTAACTCGCTTCTTGATCTTGTGGTTTTTGGTAGAGCTGCAGCGCTCAGAGCAAGAGAGAAACTAAAATCCGGTACACCACATAAAAAATTGCATTCAGACTGCACAGACTGGATAGTAGATAGATTTAATAAAATGCGATTTGCCTCCGGTGGGCTAAAAGTAGCAAAAATACGCAGCGAAATGCAGAACACTATGCAAAAGTACGCATCAGTGTTCCGTGTTGCTGAAGTTTTAGAAGAAGGCAAAAAAGCTATAAAAAAGGTAGCAAAAATGATGCCTGATATTTCACTTGAGGATCGCAGTATGATGTGGAATAGTGATTTAGTTGAAGCACTGGAGCTTGCTAACATGATCCCACAAGCGGTTATTACCATGGAATGCGCAGCTAATCGCGAGGAAAGCAGAGGTGCACATGCTCGTGAAGACTTTCCTGAACGTGATGACAAAAACTGGATGAAGCACACTATAGCGTGGCTTGAAGAAAAGAAAGGGCAAATTAACGTAAAAATTGATTATAAAAAAGTGGCTGAAAAAACTCTGAGCGGTGAGATTGATTTCATAGCGCCAGAGAAGAGGGTTTATTAGTCAGCCCATCTAAGCTTATTTATGAATTGACGTAGTATTGATATATCGCTCATTTTGGTAGCTGGATTTTCTGCACATTCTGATTGATTTGATGATTTTTGCACCTCTTGCTCTTCTAAATCGTTGGACTTATTTTCTATATCTTTAACAGAGTTATTGCATTGTGTATCATTTTTTGGTGCGTTATCTTGAAGTGTAAGTTGCTTTTCTTCAGTAAACTTTCCTTTAATTTTTCCAAATCCTTCATAAATATTTTCTAAATTCAAGTAAATAAGATAACAAACTCCAATAACTGCTATAATAGATGAGGCAGTTGCAATTGTAATAATTCCTTGAGAAGCACTGAATATTGCTGCACAGGCTAAAGCAGCAAATACAAGCGTTGTCACTGCTTTACAAGCAACATTATTGATGTACTTCACAATATCGCGTGCTTTTAACTTCCTGCCAAAGTTGCACTTCAGTTCAGTTCTCATATCATCTGGAATAAGCGCTCTACCCATTGATTTCTCTATTCCTTTTATAGTTTTATAATACTCTTTGCTCCATAATCTTTCGGGTAGTATTAACTGCTTTGGATCAACACCATTTTGCAATAATTTTACACAGAACTTGATCGTGTTATCACGGCTCTTAGGATTGACCAAATTATGTTTATCTTTTGTCGTCTTAGTAATTAGCGCTACTTGTAGTGGTGTGCGTTCTTTTTCGTTAGCGGCGTTTGCAGCTTTACTAAATTTCTCTTTTTCCACCGAATTTAAAATCAACTCTAAACATGTAACTTTTTGTTCTCCTTTGAATGAAGCAATATAGTGCAGAGCATTTTTTTCATCTTTATCTTGCACAGTAATATCTGCACCATTTTTTAGCAATAGTTCTAGGGTTTCATACCTTTTAGTTTTTTCAAAATTTTTACCTGTACATGATTGTTTCCCGCTCTTTTTTTCTATATACTGAAGTAATCGGTGAAGAGGTGTTTGCTGTTTGTTTCGAGTATTTACCAGTTCTTTGTTTTTTTCTAGTATAAGCTGAGTAAAGTTACACTTTGCTTCTTTCTTTAATGTCACAGCACAGTGTAAGACCGTATCACCATCTGCATTTTTAGTAGTAATATCATCACCTCTCTGTAGCAAATCATTAAATCTATCTATATTTTTATCTGAAACTGCTTTATGTAATGGGTAACCACCGTCGGTAATTTTCGCGATTTTAATTACTACCGAGTTTTCTGTCTTTTGGTCTAACTTAGACTTCTTTACTGACTCTGCTAATTTTTCTAAGAAATTACGATAGTATGTCTTTTGCTCTTCTTTTAAGTCTTGTAATTCTTCTTTAGACAACTGCAAATCATCAATATTTGCTCCTAATTTGAGCAATTGTATAGCAGATACTATTGTATTATCGTAGTGTGGTATAAGTTTTTTTAAAGGTGTTAAAATTTTTCTAGGTGTAGTCTCAAAACTATGTTTTTCTTTTGTTACTTTACTAAGTAACAATGCTTGCAGTGGTGTTTGACCGTTGCCATTTTTATCGTTTACAGCTTTTTCAAGTTGTGCTTTAAGTTCTTCCTTCTTACTCACATTTAGTACTGTATTTAAAAAATCAAACTTTTGTTTTTTCTCTAATTGTGTAACTATTAGGTGTAAAATATTATTTCCTTTCTCATCTTTTATGCTGCTAATATCCGTGCAATCTTTTAGATATTTTTCAAATTTCCTGTTATTTCCATTTTTGATCGCTTTTAGTAATAGAGCATTGCTATTTGTTATTTCGTTGCTTTTCTCTACTTCTTGATCTTCATTTGCTGTATTAGGGTTACTGATTGAATGTTTCTCATAATCATCACCAGCATCGCTACTGTAGTCACTTTCAATTCCACTGTCCCTACGATCATTTTGGTTACAATATTTGCTATTATAAGTAATTTCTGAAATTGCTTGCTTTACTCGCTCTTTTGTTTCATTTGATATTTTTTTCGATCGTTCTATTGCTTTATCTAGCACTGGAAGGAAGCATTGGACATAATACCTATAATATTTTTCTTGTTCTCTAAGTGATTCTTCTAATTTAGTTAATACTTCAGGACTAGCATCTTTTTCAAATAACCTTTTACACTTCTTGAGGGTTCCATCTTGACCTCTTGGTTTTTCACGCTTGTGTTCTTCTTTTTTTACCTTTCTCTCTATAATGCCATACAATTGCTCGTCTTTTCTATCCTGCTCTTGCTTTTTATTTTTATCTATGCATTCACCTAATTTATCTGCATTAGTAGTTAGTGCAGTTATATCTATACCCATACTAAAACCTCAATATTAAAAGCTATTTAAGTTGTCAGCACTAAACTAACAACCAAGAAGTTTGACTTTTAAATTGAGCTAAACGTTGTATATGTGATCAAAATATAGGTGGAAAGGCAGAAAATTAATTTCTGTGAGAAAATTTGCCGTCATAGTTAAACCTCACTTGAACAGTTGCTACTATTTTAACCATTTAATCTTAAAAAATAATAAATATAGCTAAACTGTGAAATGTGCTATTGGCTAAAATAGGATAAGAAACTATAGCTGCAAATATCCAAATTGATGTTTTTATCAGTCTTCCAGACTTGGTTTTTCTTTTAGTTTTTTAAGTCTTTCTTTATTTAGTATGGAGCTTATCTCTTCTACACTTTTATCAATATCATCATTGATTATTACATAATCATATTTATCACGTTTGCTTATCTCTTTTTGAGCTTCGGCTAATCTGCGCTCTATTTCGCTTGCATCATCACTATTACGCTTTTGCAAACGCAACCTAAGCTCTTCCATTGAAGGGGGAAGTATAAAAACACTCACAACTTTTTTTCTCATGAGCTTGAATAAGTGAAATGCTCCTTGCCAGTCTATGCTGAGTAAAACGCTTATTCCATTGCTTAAGTTTTGCTCTATAAAATTTCTTGGTATACCATAAAAATTCTCAAAAACTTTGGCGTATTCAAGCATTTGGCCAGCTTTGCATAACTCGTGAAATTTTTCTTCGGTAACGAAAAAATAGTCTTTTCCATTTATTTCGCCGGGGCGAGGCTTGCGTGTAGTCATAGAAACAGACCTAACTAAATTAGTTGATTGCTCAAGTAATTTTGCTGATATAGTAGTTTTTCCAGCTCCAGAAGGGGAGGATAGAACCAATAATACGCCCTCACTTTTTACGGTCATTTTTCTTTGCATTTTTTAACATGGTGCTTTTTGGATCAGAGTTTAAAAAGCTAGAACCTTCTAAATTAGAATTTGATAAGTTGGTGCCAATGAGAGAAGAGTTATCAAAGACAGTATAGCGCAAATCGGTCTTTTCAAAATTTGCCTTATTCAAATTAACGTTTACAAACTTTGCTCTACTCAATGTTGAATTAGAAAAATCGGCATTTTCTAAATTCATATTCTTAAATTCAAAGTAAGAATAATTTACATTAAATTTTTCACCCTGTGATATTTTCTCTTGCAAATCTCCAATTGAAGTTATAGCATTTTCTAACCCTGCAAGTTTTTTCTGTCCTTGATTGTCAATCAAAATTGAATTATCAAATTTGCAACCTGTTAAGTGAGCATCAACAACTGAACTTTTATATATGCTTGAAGAGTGAAAAGACATATCACTAATTGTTGAATTACTCAAATTGCTAAGAAAAAAACTAGTTTTCCTAAAGGCATTAGCGTGAAGCAAAGAAGATCTGAAATCGCTTTCAATAAAATTTGAATTAGTTACTTTTAAATTGGACCAACTCGAATTATCAGCTAATAAATTAAAGAATGTTGAATTTTCTATTTCACTGGAATCAATATTATGGCGAGAAAGTGTACTGTTATAAACTTGAGAGTCTTGGATTTTTATCTTATACATTGAAGTTGTAGAAAGGTCTGAATCTTCTATCTTGACATAGGTGAATAGTGAATGGTCAAAAAATGAGCCATTCATGTTAGAATTTGCAACTTTAGTATTATGAAACTTTCCGTGACGAATGTCAGCATTAGAGACATTAACTTGATGCAGTTCACTAAAACTAAAATCAATATTGGATAAATCAGCATCATGAAGATTTGCTTCAGAAACATATGCATGTTTTATCTTGGAACCATTTAGTATAGATTGAACAAAACTTGAATTATCGTCATTCACATAGGAAATTTGTGTGTTGCTTAAATCAGTTTCGTCGAAGTTACTGTTAATTATGATAGAAGAATTAAGGCAGGCATCGGAAAGATTGCTACCTGTAAAGTCTGATTCTTTTAACTCTGCACCATATATGTTAGCATTTTTTAATGAAGAAAATTGTATCTTTAATTTATATGCATCCACTCCAAAGAAACTTGCATTATCAAGGTTGTTTTTCTGCATAACAGTATCGTTTATTTCACTATCACTAAAATTTACGTGGCTAACATTCGAGTTTGATAAGTTGGAGAAATTCATTTTCACATTCGAGAAATTAGTATGCAAACCAATTACGTTGTGCATACTTACTTTTTTGAGATCGGAACTGATAAAATCAGCATAACTAACATTAGACTGATCAAATACGATATCTGTTAAGTTTGCAGAAACAAATTTTGTAAAACTCAAATTTGTACCTTTTATTTTAATGCCATGTAAATTAGCATTGGAGAAATTAGCACCACGTAAATCAACATCAATGAAAGACACGTCGGATAAATCGGTGTTAGAAAAATCAGCACCAATCAGACTTACTCCATCAAAAACAGATTTACTTAGGTACAGTTGGTTAAAATTAGCTCCATTTAAGTTAGAACCAAAACCTTTCTTAAAATCTTCTGGCACGCCCTCTTTGTGGCACTGCACCAAAAATTCAGCAAAGTCTTTTTTACTGTAAGATACGTATTTTGCATCACGCAGAGCATTTAAAAAATCACTAATCTGATTTTTTTCATCATTTATTTCGTTTCCATAACATAAATGACCAACTAAAATTAATATCAAAAATCTAATCATCTTGCTTATCGCACTGTATTTCTTTCGTTTTCACAGCCCAATCGTACATTGCTGAGCTTTCTTTATTGTCTATTTTTCTATCCTCCAAAAGATGTGGCATCATTTCGGCAATCGCATTTATTATATTGATCTGCTTTTTTTCGATTGCTATATCAATTGGGGATTGAAAATTATTGTTAACTACTCTAAGATCAGCACCTTGTAATAAGAGAAAGCGCACTATGTCTACCTCACCTTGTTTAACTGAATAAATGAGAGGAGTATCACCCAATTTATTTCTAAACCTTAGTATCTCTTGAATTGTTAATCCAATTTTTTCTAGCTTACTTATTACTCCTCTTAAGCAAGTTAAGTTGTTCTTCTTAATGCAGTAAAAAAATTGCTTACTGTAATCATCAATAAACACAGTTGTAGGAAGATGCTCATTAAGGCTATCATATTGTCGTTTATATATTGACTTGCTTTGTATGTCTTTATGACCCCATTCTTTTATTGGTTCTCTGTTTAGCTTTGTCCATTTTTGTAAATTTTTCTTTTCACTTTCATCTTTTTTAGTTATAGGTTTTACTCTATTGCGGTCCTTGGAATTACTGTTTGTTTCTTTCACTTTTTTTTCTTCAAACTGACTCTCTACTTTTTCTTTTTTTCCCTCTAATAATTGACTCGCATCACTTTTTGAAAGTTCATTATCTTTTATATCAATCTTCTGATCAGCTTGTAGATTTTTTTGCGGGTTAGCTGTATTCTCATTTAAATCAGCACTTAAAGGCAAAGGCTCTGGTTTCAAATCTTTATTCACTTCTTTATTGGCCACATTTGGTAAATTTTGAGCAAATTTGTCTGTGCTTCCTTCTAGCTGGTCATTTGGCAAATCTTTATCAATCCTTTCACCTTCACTTATAGTTTTTTCAACTACGAAAGCTTTGTTCTCGTTGTGTTGCAGTTTCTCTTTATCGGTAGTGCCGTCTAATCTTTTGCTCTCAGCTTCTTGTGTTTGTTTAGCATCGACGTTGCTTTTCAACTCATCTTTTTGATTTGTGCTATCTTGCTTCCTTACACCTACATTTTCGTTTTTATGAACTGATTCAATTTTCTTTTCTTCAAGCTGCTCTACGGCAAACAGGATGGGTGATCCGAATACGACAGCTAATAATATAAAATATAAAATATTCTTCATAAATATCCCAAGCATAAGCTTAATTAAAATGATACTATAATCAAATGATTAATCTACAGTAAAAAATGCCTTAGATAAAAAACCAATAGAAAGGATAAATTACTACACATTAAACCTAAAGTGCATTATATCACCATCTTGCACGATGTAATCTCTGCCTTCAAAGCGAATTTTTCCTGCGTCTTTGCAAGCTGATTCACTTCCATACTTTATGTAGTCTGCAAAGCTTATTGTCTCTGCTTTTATAAAGCCTTTCTCAAAATCAGTGTGGATTACACCTGCTGCTTTATCGGCTGTTGACTCTATTTTTACTGGCCATGCCCGTGCTTCTTTGGGGCCCACAGTAAAGAAAGTTATCATACTCAGCACTTCATACATAATACGCGCTACTCCATCAAGGCCTGATTCTTGTAAGCCAAATTCTGATAAAAAACTCTGTTTTTCCTCTTCACTATCAAGATTTGCAATATCTGCTTCGAGTTTTGCTGAAATGCAATAAAATTTGCTTTTATTTTCCTCTGCCATTCTCTCTACCTTTTTAGATAATTCATTGCCAGTTATAACATTTGTATCTTCAACATTGCAAACGTACATAACGGGCTTTGTTGTCAGCAATTGAAGCGACTTCATCTCATCTCCATCGATATTCTCCAAACTTCTTGCAGGTTTACCTGATTTTAAAGTAGCTAAAACCTCTTGCATTAATTCAAGTTGTCTCTTTAGCTCTTTATCACCTTGCTTTGCTTTCTTTTCCAATTGAGGAAGCCTTTTTTCTATGCTATCAATATCAGCTAGGATTAATTCCATTTTTACCACTTCAGCATCTGATATTGGATCTATTTTACTGTGTACATGGCTGATATCGTTATCCGTAAAGCACCTGAGCAGATGAACAATGGCATCAACTTCTCTGATATGGCTTAAAAATTTATTGCCGAGCCCTTCACCTTTGCTCGCACCCTTTACCAGACCTGCAATATCTACAACTTCTAATTGGTTATAAATTATCTTATCTGAACCTGCAATTGCTGCGATTTGTTTCAAACGTTGATCTTTTATCGAAATCTTGCCTATATTTGGCTCAATTGTGCAAAAAGGATAATTTGCAGCTTCGGCTGCACTTGACTCTGTAAGCGCATTAAATAAGGTTGATTTTCCTATGTTTGGTAACCCAACTATACCGCAGTTAAAGCTCATATTTGCTATGTAAAATTATAACTATTGCATAATTTAAAAATTTCTGCTATACTTAATTAGTTACAATCTTGTTGGTATATAGCTTAAATTAAGGTAAAAACTATGACTACAGCTAAGAAACGGAAACTACCAAGTGACTTTCATGATGTTGAGGTTGGAATAAAAAGGCCCAGGATCTCAGGGCAAGAAATAACTCTTTTAAATAGTAACCCTTACCCTGACAATTTCTATGTAGGACAAGCAATTGGTAATGGAAGCTGTTTTTTTGACTCGTTCAGGCAAAGTCTAGAACAACAGAAAGGAGAGCAAGTTACTGTCGAAAAATTAAGAAATGATTGTAGGGAATTTGCACAAAAGGATCCACCAAAGTGGTTTACAAATGCAATTGTCAATAGTCATGATAACAATGGCCAGCACCGTAGTGAAACTGTAGATGATTATACAGCAAACATTATGCGTAACGATAAATGGGGTGATCCTGACGTTGAAGGCAGAATACTTTGTGAAAAGTATAAGGTAAAGCTACATGTTATAGAGAACCAGACTGTTGATAACCAAGATCTGTCTTTGCATGAATTAATAGACAATTCAGGTTCAAAAAGTGCAGGTGAATACAATAAAGTTGATTATGATGATAGTAGTATTGTGCATATAATAAACAAAGGCGGATTGCATTTCGAACCATTGCTTGATAGAAATAAAAGTTTAGCAAAACAACTGCAAGAGGAAACCAAACTTAAACAAGAGCAAGAACAAGAAGATTTCCTATTAGCAAAAAAACTGCAGCTAGACGAGATCTTAGAATATTGTAACCTTTCAAAGGATATCTCTGAGAGAGCAGAGGTTGAAAAGGGATTTGATAAGTTATTGGCAGAAAATGCTGATGGAAAAATTGGTGATGTTGTAGGGCAGTGCGTTAGTGATATAAAGCAGCGCATAGAGCAGCAAAACCCTTCAAGTTTACTAAGATGTGGTAAGGAATCGATGGCAGAACCATTTCATCAACAACGAGCACCACAACTTGTAAAATCTTAATAGCCCTGTATATTTTTATATAGGGCTTTTGCAAGCATTTCATATAATATGAACTTGCAGTACGTACTAACCTAAATGCAAGTTGACCATGAGACTAGTTTAATTATTGATGCCATAGAGGAATTTGGTGGTGAGGCTAGGCTTGTCGGCGGGTGTGTGAGAGACTCAATTTTGCAGCGTGATGTCCACGACATCGATTTAGCTACTAATTTGCTTCCCAATCAAACGATTAAAGCGCTAAAACTCCGTAATATTAAAACTATTCCAACTGGCTTAAAACATGGAACTATCACTGCGGTTCTAAATCAAAGATCTTTTGAGATCACAACACTAAGGCATGATGTGAAATGTGATGGTAGGCATGCAAAAGTAGAATTTACCAATAATTGGCAAGCGGATGCTTCAAGGCGCGACTTTACATTTAATGCTCTGTATGCAGATAAGCATGGCCATATATATGACTACTTTGGTGGTATAGAGGACTTAAAAGCGCGAAGGTTAAACTTTATAGGCAACGCTGAAGATAGAATTAAAGAAGACTATCTACGTATTTTAAGAGCATTTCGTTTTCATGCAAAAATATGTGTCGGAGATTTGAGTGATGAAATACTAAACGTATGCAAAAAGCATTCGCATATGATTCAAAACCTCTCTGGAGAGAGAATAAGAGATGAAATACTTAAATTGCTGGAGTGCAATGATCCTTTTCCAACACTTAAGAGCATGCAAGAATCTGATGTTTTGCAAAAGATTATCCCAAAAGAAGTAAAATGCGAAATTCTGTCTTCGCCACTTCTTTTGGGCACTGATGCACTAGTAAAATTAGCGTTACTCCTTAGGACTACTAAAAAAAATGACAGGCTAAGTCTTGGAGAATATGTAAGCAAATTTTTACGTCTTTCGAACAAGCAAAAGAAAAAGCTGCTATTTTTACTATCCAACGATATCAAAACAGAACTCTCAGAAAAAGAGCAAAAAAAATACATATCTTTATTTGGTAGAGAATTATATTGTGATTTAGTGAAAATTTGTGGTGTTGAGTCTGGAGAAAATGTTGATGAATACATTTCATTTGCTAACACATTCAATATTCCAAAATTTCCTTTATCTGGCGATGATTTAATAAGTATAGGTCACCAGCCAGGAAAAAGTTTAGGTAGAAACTTGGAATTGCTAAAACAACATTGGGAAGATAGCTCCTACACTTTAACAAAAGAGGAGCTGGTGCTTTATGCTAAGAGCCTATTCTAACTGCTTTCTGACTGTTCAATGAATGTATGCTTGCAATATTAGGGGAACTCATAGAGGAATTAGGTATATGTTCTTTTTTAGCTTTTTCTGTTAATTGATATTCGTTTACTCCTCCTTGAGTTTGATTACACATTCCCTGATCTGGAGATAAAAATTTATCTCTTATGCTTAATGCCAGATGTAGAGGTTGTCCGGAAACAAGTAAAAGGCTATAATATCTGAAATTTTAGTACGGGGTAAAGATGAGAAAAAAGTATCCAACAGATCTAAGCGAAAGGGAATGGGCAAGAATAGAAAAACACTTCAGAGTATCATACAAGAAAGGAGGAAGGCCGCAAAAGTATAGCAAAAAAGAAATATTAGAAGCAATTTTCTATGTATTGCGTACAGGGTGTCAATGGCGGTATTTACCAAATGATTTTCCGCTATGGAAGACTGTGTATGAGCAGTTCAGGCAATGGAAGAAGCAGGGAATTTTTGAGAAAATGAATTATGAAATTACAAAATATAGTAGAAGAAAAATAGGAAGGAATGAGCAGCCGAGTGCCTGTATAGTAGATAGTCAATCTGTAAAGACTACAGAAAAGGGGGGATCAAAGGCTATGATGGAAGTAAAAAAGTAAAGGGTAGAAAAAGGCATATAATTACAGACACTCAGGGTTTTATACTAGGTTGTTACGTAGGCGCTGCTAACGAAAATGATAGAGATGGTATTAAAATAGCATTAAACAATATGAGAACAAAATATACTAAAGTTAAAAAAATGTGGGCTGACATGGGATACCAAGGAAGAAATTTAAAGAATCACATAAAGGAAGAATATGACATAGATATTGAAATTGTTAAAAGGCCTCCATGTAGATTTTGGGTGCACAAAGATACGCCACCTGAGCTACTACCAACAAGAGAACAAGGGTTTAAAGTACAGCCAAGAAGATGGGTTGTAGAAAGGACTTTTGCTTGGGTTAATAGGAATAGAAGGCTATCGAAGGAGTATGATTTACTCACAACATCCACTGAGAATTTCATATACCTAGCTATGAGTAGGGTTATGTTAAAGAGGGAATATGCTTGAATTTACTAGTTTCCCGACAACCTCTTATAGCATTTCTCATAATAGTCCGAATAGGTCATAGGAAGGCAGAATCAACAGCACGACGAAAGGATTCGAATAGAGGAATGTTTTTCCTGGCTCTGTTTTTTATAGCAAACCAATGATGCTCAATTTTGTTAAAATCTGGAGAATAAGGCGGCAGATACAAAATTTCTGCACCGACTCCTTTAGCGAGCTTGATAAGCTTATCAGACTTATGAAAAGTAGCATTATCAAGAATGACAGTTTGTCCAGGTTCTAAGATCGGTGCCAAAAATTGCTCAAACCATCCATTAAAAATATCCATATTACAGTGGCCTTCAAATGTTAATGGAGCAACTATCTTTCTTCTACTTAAGGCTGCAACCATGCTGATTCGTTGAGTTTTTTTTCCAGATTTTAGGGCATAAAATCGCTGTCCTTTCTGGCAATACCCATATGGATAGTCCTCCGTGTTATCAATCCCAGACTCATCTATATACACTAAGTTTTCTGGTTCTTTTGTTGCTATAATTTTTAAGAATTCAGCACGTTTTTCTTCGTTCCTTTCCTTGTATCCATATGTCTTTTTTTGCGCGTAAATCCAATTTTTCTGAGAGCTCGGTGGATCGTTTGGATACTAACGTTGCCCCAAAGTTTAGCCATTTCCGACAGAGTTTTTCTACCGTGTTTTTTAGCAAATTCGATAAACTTATTCCAGTCGATAATTTTCTGATTGTAACCTCCATTACCGAGTTTTTTTGACTGAAAGTCGCCTGTTTCTTTTTTTCTTTGCTGCCACTCCCACAAAGTAGTTCGTCCAATTTTAAATCTTGCTGCCACTGCTTCTCTGCTTTCCCCTTCGTCTAGTGCTTCCATTGCTTTTTTTCTTAAATCATAACTATATGCTGCCGGCATCCAACCTCCTTATCGCCATCTATCCTTAATCTTATCATATCCGGACTTCTGTGGAAAGAGCTATAACTGATAAAAAGCATTTGACACGCCAAGAATAGTAAAATATATACCACTTCCTACAAAAAGAAATAGGAACAGTAAAATAGGCAAAAAATTTGTAAGATAAAACATACCTCTACTCCAGCTCTGATAAACGCAAATCAACTATAACTCTCCTTATTACTTTCAAGGGAACTGTAAGGTACATAGATATACCCTAACTTTAGTAACAAGAAAGTTGTGAGAATGCGTGATAATCTGCCATTTCCATCCTGGAAGGGATGAATAGCTAAAAAAGTAACTATAAAAATGCCAATAATTAATAGAGGGTGTAACGATTTCACCTCTAATTGCTGGCTAGTCCAATAAATAAGTTCTTGCATTTGTGTTGCTGTCTCAAATGGAGAGGCTGTTTCAAAAACTATGCCCAAGCTTTTTCCAGATTCATCAAACGCTTCAACATGATTGGGGAATTTTTTATATTCTCCCATGTGCCTTTGATCTTTATATGAAAATTGTAAAAGCCAGATGTGAAACTGTTTTATAGTGTTTTCTGTAAATGTCATCTTGTTAAAGTTTTGAAATACTTCTTCACACACATACGCATATCCGGCTATTTCTCGTTCATCTAGAGAACGAAATGAGCGTGTATCAAGTTTGGATAGTAATTGCTCAACTTCACGGTCTGATAATCTTGCCCCTTCAATACGAGTAGAAGAACCAATACTTTCAATTGTTGCAATTTTCTTGAGCATTTGTAAACGTTCTGGAGCTAAATTACCAAACAATTGCCATGCTCCTTTAAATTCATCAATTTCAGCAACTAATTTTAACATTTCAGGTGTTATTACAATTTTTGAAATGTCAAACATATCTGTATTTTTATCTAGTTATATTCAATTATATTCGAAAATATCCTATTAGCAAAGAATACTTGTGAGACACACACTAAAGAATGAATTTTGGTAGGCATAAAAGCAGCTATTTTATGTTAAAATACAACATTTTGATGAAATTATAAGAAAGGCTGGATCCGAGTAGTCAGCTACCCGTCAGTGCATGTTGAAAAATCATTTTATGATCTAAATCAGTTTTTTTACAGGTAACTTCTAAGCTTATCAATTTTTCCAAGATCTTCTTAAGTTCTGAAAGTTGCAAACTTTTCAAATGAGATTTAAAACTCTGCAATTGTTTAAAAAACAATGGAGGGCTTAGCTGATCAATCGCAGCCTGCTCACTCATTCCACCTTGCACTGACAGCAAAACGTTTTCAAGGCGTAGGAAATAATTTGATATAATGCGAATTAGTGCTATCGGTGAAAAATTTTCTTGCGATATCAATGCATCAGAAATTCTAATGAAACGCGACATATCTTTACTTGCTATGGCAGAGCATAGATCATCAAGTGTAGCATAGTCGTTGCCGGAAGTTGAAAAGCATAATTCTATATCAGTAAGTTTTAGGTCTTTTCTCTCCCCTAAGTATAAAACTAACTTCTCAAGTTCTGAACATATAGGCAGCTTGCTATGATTAAAGTAAGATTGCAAATGGTAGATTATCTCATTTGTGCATTTTATATCATTTTGTTTTAAGTAACTTGATATAATGTCACAAAGATTGCTGTTGCTGTCCTTATAGCAAGCAATCACACCAAAAATTTTTGAACTCTCCATATAACTTTTAGTCGCAGAATTATATGGAAGATCATTTGCTACCATCATTACATAATGACCACTTGCGTTATAATCCAATACATTTTTTAACTCCTTGGATATACCTCCACTCACATTTATCAGCTTAATTAATTTTTTGCTGGTAAACATCGAAACGTTTGCCAATTCAGAAAACAGTAAACTGGGTGACTTATGCACTATTGCAAAATCCATCACCTGAACTGAATACTCACCCAAATTAGCAATTATTTCTTGTACATAAAAATCAACCCTACTGTTATCACTTCCATGAATTAACACACCACGTAAAGCATCAGGTTTCTCTAGGAATTTTTTAACTTTGGATGGTGTGACCCTCATGCTATCTATATGATATCATTCTCATTTGACTGTACATGAGTATCCAAAGACTCTGAGTCTCCTTGTGCAATATTATGCACATCACCTGCTACATCATCTGACTCTTCTGTTTTTCCTGTAATATAATTATAAAATTTTTTCACAGGTTGAGATATATATTTGGAAAAAAATCCTTCTTCGCTCATATTGCTTACTCCATAAAATTAACAACTTATCATTAGCATATAAATAATAGTATAGCAAAAACTATTTTGTGCTAAGATAGTGATGTTTTATAATGAGTATATTACAAAATTATTAACATTCGAGATCAAAATTAAGCCAACCTGCTTAATACTAGCCTTATAAAATAAGCGATAATTAAATATACCGCTGCAACAAGTATAATTGCAGGTCCAGTTAACAAATCAAAACTTGCAGATAACATGAGACCTGATATCCCAGAGATCACAGAAAAAACTGTTGCAACAATAATCATCTGCATTGGAGTTTTCGAAATGAGCCTTGCAGATGCTGCTGGTATTAGCAAAAATGCAGCAATGAGTAATATTCCTATTAGTTGGGCAGCAATTGCTATAAATATAGCAAGAGTGATTAAAAATTCTAGTCTAACAAAGGTAACATTAATTTTTTCAACTACTGCTAAATCTTGATTAATTGAAATCATTAACCAATAACGCCATCTAAATATTAATATCAAAGTAACTACTGCAGAGGTTAAAAAAATCAATACTATATCACTTTGATCGAGCGTTAATATATCACCAAACAGTGAGCTAATAATACTATTATTGCCAGATGGAAGAAAAGACATAAGTATTAAACTCGATGATAAAACTACATTGGTAACAATGTTCAATATCGTATCAGCAGAATATAATCTGTTAAAATTAAGAGAAAGTAGTATAGCAAATGTAATTGCAATGAGCATTATGCTAAGCGATGGGCTAATCTTAAAGATTAAAGCAAGTGCAACACCAAGCAACGAAGAATGGGACAAACTATCACCAAGATAAGATAACCTTTGCCATATCATAAACGATCCTAAAGCGCCTGTTACTAGGCTAATTACAACTACTGCAATTAGACTATTGATGAAAAAGTCCTGGGTAAGCATGCTATATGGCTATTAGATAACTGACAACAAATCTATCTTCGGATATTAAAACGTTATGGGTTCTGCATGCAGAACCTGTTGTCATAAATTCAAAATTTAAACCTTTTTGTTCCATAAGATAGGACTTCACTGAAGAACTTAGTATATTGCGTGTTTTACCAGTACCTATTAACAAAATTTCTATTTCCTCTGTTAAAAAAGATTCAAAATACTCCTTGCTGTTTATATCACTTTCTTTCAATTTTATCACCTTTTCAGGAAAAATTATAATTGAGCCATAATATTCTTGATTGTTTACCAAAAATTTTCCTTCCCTGTAACCATTTATAAGATTTTTATTCTCGGAAATTAAGGGAGTTACATCCATAAGTCAAACTATTAATTGAGTGTCACATACCCACCATTCTGGTTGCTTTTTTCCGATATTAACTGCAGCAGCTTTTGCATTTTCCTCACTATCGAATATTCCAAAACATGATACACCACTGCCTGACATGCGAGAAAGTATAGAGCCTTCTTGTGACTCAAGTGTTGATATCACATCCTTAATTTCAGGTACAAAGCTTATTGCTATTTCTTGAAGATCGTTTCTCGTCTCTTTAAGAAACTTCAACAAATCCTTTTCAGCGTCATCGCTCCATTTAATTGGCTCAGAAAATTTTCCTTCATGTTTGGAAAATACCTCTGGTGTACTCAAAAACCTTTTTTTCGGTTTCACAAGCACCACATTTGTAGGTAAAGAGAATTTTTTAATGTGGCATAATTCTTCGCCAATACCTCTAACAAAAACTGGCTTGCTATCTACGCTTGCGGGAACATCAGCACCAACGTTTAAGGCTATTTCATTTAAAATCGTCCTATCAATCTCCCACAGCTTCCCTAGCGTACGTACCACAGCTCCAGCATCTGAGGATCCGCTACCAAGTCCTGCAGCAATTGGTATGTTTTTTACAACCTTTACAGTGACTTTAGTGCGTACAGGAGCATGCCTAAGCAGCAGATTAACCGCTTTCATTACAGTGTTATATTGGTTATTTATTTTAGAATCGGAGTTTATAAATTCAACTGTAGAGTTATCGTATCTAGAATCCTTCTCACCTACTTTTATTTCCAAAAAATTAGAGAGATTAGCAAAGACAAATAAACCTTCAATCAAGTGATACCCTGTTTCTTTTTTGTCTACAACATGCAAAAAAAGATTGATTTTTGCAGGCGCCTTTACACAAAAACTTTTCATTATATATCTTCACTAACACTATTTTTACATTATATGTATAATGCTATTCTAGTCAACTTTTATAAGGTTCTCGCACTTCTGATGAGATCAAATGCCATAAATCCTAATTTCTCTGTGTGGGTAAATGCGTCCGCTGGTACAGGCAAAACAAAAATCTTAATAGACAGAGTATTGAGACTTTTATTAGAAAACAAAAGAAATATTCTTTGCTTAACATTCACCAATGCTGCAGCAAACGAAATGGAGAATCGCATTCACAGCATACTCAGTAAGTGGGCAATATGTTCAGATAGTGTGTTGGCAGCAGATCTAGAACAACTAGATTTCTTTCCAATGTCATCCCAGTGCGTGACACTGGGATCTCAGCACCCCTACTTGTCATCCCAGTGCGTGACACTGGGATCCAGAAAAAATAAAGATTATTTAACAAGAGCAAGAAGGCTTTTCTCTGAACTGGAAAATCTTGGTCTAACTATGCAAACCATACACGCTTTCTGTTACAAATTAATCTCCAGCTTTCCTATAGAAGCTGGCATTGCTCCAAATTGCACGCTGAGTGAATGTAAAGAATTACATTCCATCATATTCAATAAAGTGCTTCATAACGAAACTGTGCAGGATGATATCAACCTTATTGCAACTGAAATTGATGAAAATAAACTACGCGATTTGCTTTATACTTTATGTGTAAAAAGATCAGCGTCAGCAAATGATTCGAAATATATCAAAGATAAATTGAGCGCCCCAGATGAAATTCATGACTTACAGAGTGAAACAATTGAGCACGTGGAAAGACTAGCCGAGATATTAAGTGAAGGCAGTAAAAGAGATCAGAGTTATAGTGAAATACTTTATTCTACTGTCATCCCAGCTGGGATCCAGAAGAAAAGAACCAGCGTCACGCGCTGGAATGACACTAAAGTAGAAAACCTAGCCAAGGTATTTCTAAAATCAGAATCGCACGAAAAAAAGAGCATATCATCCATTGCAACAAAAAGTATTTTGGAGAAATTCAAAGATGCAGAGCAAATAATAGAGAGCGTTCAGAATGTAGTATTTACCCATATAAGAGACATGAACTCTTATCAAATATTCAAGAGAACCAGTAGCTTACTTGGTGTATTTAAAGTATATGTTGATTTGTATAATAGTGAAAAATCAAAAAATGCACTGCTTGACTACAATGATATAATCAACTTAGCAACAAATCTTCTTAGCAATCCAAACTATAAAGATTGGATATTGTTTAACTTGGATCAAAAAATAGATCACATCCTTGTTGACGAGGCACAAGACAATAGCATCAGCCAGTGGAAAATTATAACAAATCTCTGCGATGAATTTTTTGCCGGTAATGATGAAAAGCGAACCTTATTTGTTGTTGGTGACGTAAAACAATCCATATACAGATTTCAAGGAGCAAATCCCCATCTATTCAACTATATGCAACAATACTTTCATACGAAAACTGGTGGTAGAGATTGGATATCATGCCAACTTGAAAAGTCATTTCGTTCAACTCCAGAAGTTTTGATGCTTGTAGATAGAATATTTAATAACTTCCGCGCAGAAATATCTTTTAATGATAATGAAATAAAACATGTTCCACATAGAGAAAATGACCAAGGATATATTGAAATTTGGCCAGCGTTACCAAGGCGCAAAGAGAAAGAACAGCGAGCTTTACAAATTCCTCTGACATGCAAGGAAGGTTATACAATAGCAGATCGATTACTTGCTCAAACAATAGCTAACAGAATTCACAATTGGTTAAATGAAGGGCGAATTTTAGTCGCTAAAGATCGCCATATAGAGCCAAGAGACATTATGATTTTGGTGCGACAACGAAACGTGTTAGTTGATTACATAATAAGCGAACTTAAAAAAGCAAATGTGCCAGTTGTAGGCCGGGATTATTTTAGAATTATGGACTATATAGCCGTGCAGGACTTAATAGCTTTGGCCGAATTTTTACTCCTCCAGGCAAATGATTTAGCTCTTGCAAATGCTTTAAAATCACCGTTATTCAATTTTACCGAGGATGATTTATTTAACATTGCATATGATCGTAAAGAGCATTCACTATGGGAAAGAATTCAGGATTATTCTGTGGTTATCTATAGTGAATTAAACTATCTCATTAACTTATCTCGCATAGAGTCTCCTCTTACACTATTTACGCATATATTACGTACAGGTAAGAAGAAATTTGCTGCAAGGCTAGGTCTTGAGTGCTTTGAGGTCCTAGACGAATTTATGAACCTCGTGTTGCAATTTGAAAACCCATCTCTTCAAGCGTTTGTTCAATGGATCAAGGAGAATAATCCGGAGATTAAGAATGATATGCAATCAGAACGCAATGCTGTGCGAATAATGACAATTCACAAATCAAAAGGTCTGCAAGCTCCCATAGTATTTTTGGTTGATACAAACACAGTGCCAAGAAACAGTGAAAGCATTATCTTTGATGGAACGGAAGCACCATTTTGGTGTGGAAAAAACAACAACGCTTATTGCGATCAAGTAAAAAGAGAGAAAAAACTAGAGGATTATAATGAATATTTGCGTTTATTATACGTAGCACTCACGCGTGCTGAAGATGAGTTATACATCTTAAGTAAAGAGCCAGTGCAAAAGGGCTCTTGGTATGATCTAATCACTAAGTATGGAGAACCATATGAAAAGAAACAAAGGGGTTTACGGCCAATATTTAAAGAAAAAGTTGAAGTATTATGCGTGAATGCAAACTACCCTTACATTTATAAAAAACGTGATTACTTTGACGTTCCGGTCATTTCCCTTCCGCCAAACCTATCAATGTCATTCCAGCGCGTGACGCTGGAATCCAGTGAAAAAGAAGGAGCAGAATGGATCCCAGTGTCAGCTACTTGGATGACAGATGGTTATGCAAGAGGCCTGATTATTCACAGCATATTGCAGTATATGCCCAAGATAGAAAAAGAAAGGAGAAAAAATTGGGTCAGAAAATACCTTGATAACATCAGCGAAGATAAGGATGAAATTTACAGTAAAATATTAGCCTTTAATGAAAAATATGGCTATTTGTTTGACTTGGAAGGCAAATCAGAGATTACACTGAGTGGAACAATTGATGGCAAGTCAGTATTAGTACGACTAGATAGGCTATGCATAACGCAAGATAAAGCAATCATAATTGACTACAAATCACACCGTAACGTTTCTGTTTCCTTATTAAATGAAATAAAAAAACAGATGTTAATCTATAAAACCTTAGTACAAGAAATATATCCAAACAAGCAAGTAGAGTGCGTGGTTATTTGGGTGGAAGATTTAACCATTCAATCTGACTTTTAACGAAACTTGATTGCAAGAAATAGCTACTACGTCATACCACCGCGAACCGTCATCCCGCCGCAGACCGTCATACCGCGATTCATTCGCGGTATCTCAGCCGCTAACACGTAGCGGAATGACAGCAGTCCTACGTCATACCGCTGCGGATAGATCCCGCTAACAAGTAGCGGGATGACGAATTACTTAACTGTCATACCACCGCAAACCGTCATACCGCCGCGGTATCTCAGCCACTAACAAGTAGCGGGATGACGAATTACTCAACCGTTATCCTGCTGCTCCTTTCTCGTCATCCCGCTACGTGTTAGCGGGATCTCAGCATAGCTATCTTAAAGCTAAGTAATATAAGTCAATCCAGCTAGGATTCTTTTGATTGATCAAATTAATTTTCCACTGCCTTGGCCATTCTTTCAGGCGCCTTTCTCTTGCAATAGCTAAACTTATATCTTCAAACTCTTCAAAACATACAAGTTTA
This sequence comes from Wolbachia endosymbiont (group A) of Ischnus inquisitorius, assembly GCF_964026985.1. NCBI lineage: Bacteria > Pseudomonadati > Pseudomonadota > Alphaproteobacteria > Rickettsiales > Anaplasmataceae > Wolbachia > Wolbachia endosymbiont (group A) of Ischnus inquisitorius. Next base: position 595,561 of record NZ_OZ034715.1, read on the forward strand.
TTTACATTATATCTTGATGTAAAACCTGAAACAATTTTGTTTTTGTGTTCCCAAATCCTCTTGATCAAATTTGCAGTTACACCAATATATAATGTGCTATTAGCTTTATTTGTAAGTATATAGATATATGATAACTTCATCTTAATCGTTTATAGCTAAAGTAACTGAGGTTTACCAACATTATACTACACCATCATACCACAATAAATCTTACCGTCATGCCGCCGCAGATAGATCCCGCTAACACGTAGCGGGATGACGAGTTACTATACCGCGGCGGTATCTCAGCCGCTAACAAGCAGCGGGATGACAGCAATCTACGTCATACCGCGATTCATTCGCGGTATCTCTTAGCCGCTAACACGTAGCGGAATGACGATTGTCGGTAAATCTAAGTTACTGTAGCTATAAAGGCTTTCACAACAACCTATTTTCCTTGAAACTAAAATAGCTACTGAATGTAATAATAATGTGATCTATTAATTCTATTCCTATACTTTGGCAAGCTTCTGCTAGTTGTCTAGTGAGAGATATATCGCTATTTGAAGGTTGTGTATCTCTGCTTGGATGATTGTGAGATATTACAATGGATGTTGAACCAATCAAAAGTGCGCGCTTGATGATCTCTCTGACATAAAGAGGAGTTTGATCTACTGTACCAATATTTTGCAGGTCTTCCGCTATTAGACGATACTTTTTATTCATATAGATGACGCGAAAATTTTCCTTATTGAGGCTTCCTATACTTATTCTTAAATAATCAAGCAATTTTTCCCAGTTATCGATTATAGGCAGGTCTTTTATTTCTTCTCTTGCAGAACGAACAAAGGCTTGTTTTACACAAAAGATGGCAGATATCGCTGCATTGCTGACACCATCAACGTTTTGCAGCGCTTCCAGGTCAGCATTAAAAACTTTATTCAAACTGCCAAAATTTTCTATCAAACTCTTTGCTATCGGCTTTACATCAATTCTACTGTATGCTGAATATAAAATGTGCTCTAAAACCTCATAATCAAGTAATGATTGTCCATTATCTAAAATAATTTTCTCCCTTAGGCGCTTTCTATGCCCCTTTTTGTAATTTTTCATCATCAATGAATTGCTTATCTCTTGTATAATAAGAAATTAGATTTTTAAGTAAAATATTTAATAAAGCGCATGACGCACAATTGTAAAAACATTCATTTTTGAAGACAGCAAATGGTGTCATGAAAGTAGCTGACGCGAGCTCTACGTCATACCGCCGCAGACCATCATACCGCCGCAGACCGTCATACCGCGATTCATTCGCGGTATCTCATCCGCTAACAAGAGATCCCGCTAACAAGTAGCGGGATGACGAATTATAGCTCTTTCCACAGAAGTCCGGATATGATAAGATTAAGGATAGATGGCGATAAGGAGGTTGGATGCCGGCAGCATATAGTTATGATTTAAGAAAAAAAGCAATGGAAGCACTAGACGAAGGGGAAAGCAGAGAAGCAGTGGCAGCAAGATTTAAAATTGGACGAACTACTTTGTGGGAGTGGCAGCAAAGAAAAAAAGAAACAGGCGACTTTCAGTCAAAAAAACTCGGTAATGGAGGTTACAATCAGAAAATTATCGACTGGAATAAGTTTATCGAATTTGCTAAAAAACACGGTAGAAAAACTCTGTCGGAAATGGCTAAACTTTGGGGCAACGTTAGTATCCAAACGATCCACCGAGCTCTCAGAAAAATTGGATTTACGCGCAAAAAAAGACATATGGATACAAGGAAAGGAACGAAGAAAAACGTGCTGAATTCTTAAAAATTATAGCAACAAAAGAACCAGAAAACTTAGTGTATATAGATGAGTCTGGGATTGATAACACGGAGGACTATCCATATGGGTATTGCCAGAAAGGACAGCGATTTTATGCCCTAAAATCTGGAAAAAAAACTCAACGAATCAGCATGGTTGCAGCCTTAAGTAGAAGAAAGATAGTTGCTCCATTAACATTTGAAGGCCACTGTAATATGGATATTTTTAATGGATGGTTTGAGCAATTTTTGGCACCGATCTTAGAACCTGGACAAACTGTCATTCTTGATAATGCTACTTTTCATAAGTCTGATAAGCTTATCAAGCTCGCTAAAGGAGTCGGTGCAGAAATTTTGTATCTGCCGCCTTATTCTCCAGATTTTAACAAAATTGAGCATCATTGGTTTGCTATAAAAAACAGAGCCAGGAAAAACATTCCTCTATTCGAATCCTTTCGTCGTGCTGTTGATTCTGCCTTCCTATGACCTATTCGGACTATTATGAGAAATGCTATACTTAACCGTCATGCCACCGTGAACCGTCATACCGCGATTCATTCGCGGTATCTCTAGGTCCCGCTAACAAGTAGCGGGATACTTGATCTTTACAGGGATGACGGTTGTCGTTTAGCTACAAACATTAAGAAATTTACCAAATGAAAAAAAAGGCAAAAGAAGCCCTAGTCATTGTCTATTTTCAGTATTTGGCGTTTTTTAAATCTTAAACACTGCAATTTAGCTGCTTTTAAACGCAACTCACCTTAGTTTAAATGTTTAAGAAATTTACTAAGCAGAAAAAAAGGCAAAAGAAACCCCGCGTTAGCTAGTTGTCACTCTCTAATCCTGCAAATTGGCGTACTATACTGTCTTAAACGACTTATAAGCGCGTTTCAGCTTATATAGGTAAAAACCCAGAAATGTTGTGAAGACATAAGGTGCACATAGTGCAAAAAATTAAAAATAAGACGCCAACTACGTTGTTTTCTTGCTGTTTAATCTGCACAGATGAAGATAACTGAATACCTTCACTATCATGATAAAGGGGCTGGCGAAGGGTGTCAAGTAGTTTTTAGCTCTGCCTTCTAAGGCTTTTACTCGTGACAACCACTGTGCCTGCGATCTTATCGTGCCAAGTTTGACAGCGTTTGTTGAAATTTGACCATAAAAAGCCCAAGAACAATGGTGCAACTGACAATATAAAGGAAAAAAATCTCTTTGTTGCTTGTTTTAGGGTCATCTTTTCGAAAGTTTGTGCATCCACAACTCTAAGCCCAAATAATAGTTTTCCAGGTGTAGTAGCAAACTTTACCCACATATATATTACATAGCAAAAGAGCATAATAAACTGGACTATTTGATTTAGGATTAGTAATTTTATAAGTCTACTCTGCGTTGTCTTTTCTTCCGCAGACAGTGGTGCTTGCATTGGGGATTTTGCAGCAATTTGACTTAATATTTTGCTATCCTCTGAGTTCATAAAGAGCTGATTTAAGGCTTGGCTGCAAAACTGCAAGAACAAAACGATAATAATTAAATCAAGCAATACTGATATATAGCGCCTGAGGCCCTTTACATAACATATCCCATTTTCATCTTTCTTTACCTTTTGAATAACATTTATAGAAGAAAAAATAGAAAATAAACGATCAAAAAATTTATGTAACATATATACACTTTCCAATATTTAACGTGCCCCTGGCCGGACTTGAACCAGCATGCTTTTGCAAGCAACAGATTTTGAGTCTGCCGTGTCTACCATTCCACCACAGGGGCATTAAGTTTTAATGCTATAGGCAACACGGAATTAGTCAAATTTTTTTGCCTTTACATCTTTCAAATGAGGACTAAATATTCTACAATAATCAACAGTTACTCTCAAAACTTAAAATGAATGAATTAGCTAGTCTCTTGGGTTCAAGAAGTGTAGACAAGGAAATATGTAAATTACCGCATAATCTAGAAGCTGAACAGATGCTTATTGGTGCAATGATTCGTGATAATAGAATCTGTGATGCAGTTGAAGACACAATTACAGCAGAAAATTTCTATGATCCACTGCATCAAAGTATTTTTACGCAAATATCTAAAACCAGGAAACATGGCATAATTGCCAATGAACTGAGCCTCAAAATGTTTTTTGAGAACGACCAAGCGTTTACCGAGTGTGGCGGGGTAGAGTACTTAGCAAAGCTTGCAGCGAAGGCAAGTATTGCACTTGATATTTATAGTTTGACTAGAATAATCCGTGATACTTACTTAAGGAGATGTTTAATCAAGCTCGGGCAAGAAATAGTTGGTGATAGCTACAACTACGATATTGAAAATCCTGCACAGGCGCAAATTGAACAAGCAATGACAAAATTGTTCAATTTGGCAGTAAAAAAACAAGGTGAGAAAACATATATAAAACTTGCAAGTTCAATTAAAGATGTAGTTGAGAAGATCAGCACACTGAAAAATAATCCAGAAGCGCTAGGCGTTACAACCGGACTTCAAGATCTAAATCAGCTTCTTGGTGGTCTACAAAAATCTGATTTATTAATTTTAGCTGCAAGGCCTTCTATGGGTAAAACAGCATTGGCGCTAAACATCGCACTTAATGCTTGTAAGATGTTGCAAAAAAGAGCAGATAAACAACACCATGTAGCGTTTTTCTCACTTGAAATGTCAGCAGAACAATTAACGGCAAGATTGATTACTATAGATTCAGGAATTAGTTATTATAAGGCATTAACCGGGAGAATTAGTGATTTTGAATTGCATGAGTTTATCAATACTAGTACAGAATTATCTGAACTGCCTTTCCTCATAGATGACACCCCTGCACTATCAATTAGTGCCCTTCGCACCAGAATACGCTTGCTGTATCAATTATATAATGTAGAAGTGGTATTCATTGATTATTTGCAGCTAATCAGAGGAACAACAAAAAGGAGTAATGAAAATAGAGTGCAAGAAATCTCGGAAGTGACGCAGGGTTTGAAAGCAATTGCAAAGGAGCTAAATATTCCCATTGTTGCACTATCTCAGCTCTCTCGTTCTGTTGAGCAGAGGGATGATAAAAAACCACAACTTTCTGATTTACGTGATTCAGGGAGCATAGAGCAAGACGCAGATATAGTAATGTTTCTCTATAGAGAAGAGTATTATGAACTAAGAAAACAGCCAAATGAAGGAAACAATAAACATCGGGAATGGCAAGAGAAAATGGAAAAAATTAGAAACATTGCAGAGCTCATTATTGCAAAGCAGAGAAATGGACCAATTGGCAGTGTGAAGCTATATTTTGACTCTAACAGAGGTGCATTTAAAGATTACACGGAAAGGCATAGTTCATAGCTTGGCAGCAATCTTCTTGTTCCCAAGTTTATCAATTATTTTTTTTTATGTAAAGATAGCTTGACAACTTCTTAAAAATCCTTTTATAATGGTATTATATTTTATAATACGTGAGATGATGAATAAAAACAATGTACCCTATCTTATAGCTGGTGCTCTGGCTACTGCAACTTTGTTAGCATCGGGAGTGTTTGCTGCAGCTCCTTATATTGGTTTCTTAGCTCCAGTTGCAGCATTAAGTGTTGGCTTGCCATTTATTATTGGTTATGCTGTGTTTTCTGTTGTAACTATTGCACTTTCGTATAAAGCAATTAGTGAGAACAAAACAAATTCTGAGTTAAAAAATAAAATGAAAGCTCAAGAGCAAACAATTTCTGGGCAAAAAACTCAACTAGCTAAAAAAGAAGCGGAAGTAAAAGCTAAAGAGGAAGAAAATTCTAAGTTAAAAAATAAAGTAGAAGCTCAAGAGGAAGAAAATTCTAAGTTAAAAGATCAAGTACGCACTCAAAAGCAGAAAAGTTCTGAGCAAAAAACTCAACTAGCTGAAAAAAATAAAAAGATAGAAGAAGACAAATTAAAAGTGGCAATTGCTGATGGCACTGTTCAGCTTGCAAAAGGAACAGTTAATGGTGTCTTGTATTCTGGCAAATATGCTTACGATAATTATGTGCCATCAACTGAGTCTACAAAAGGAACACTTAGTGGTATTGGAGGTGGCTTGAAAAATACTTATGATGCGTCAATTGCATCTGTAAGAGGAGCACTTAACAGCGTTGGAAGCAGCTTGTACAGTAGGATTTATGGTACTAAGGTTTCTAGTCCGGAAGAGCAGTTTAAGCGTGAAGATGGATCTAAACCTAGCATGCAAGAACTAACTCGTTTGGATTATTTAAATCTTGAGGTTCTTTCCAGTGAGCAAAAGCAACGAGCTAATAGTTTGGATTATTTAAATATTGATAACGTTCCTAAGCAACCTGATCATTTAAATGTTGATGCTGCTAAAAGTTATTTAATGAGTCTTTCTGAGGATCAGGATGTATTTTATGATGCAGAATCTGGTGATGAAAAAGGTACTGAGATTTCTAGCCCAGAAAGTCAGCCAACTAAAGAAGAAAATGGTCAAGGCTGGTTTGCATGGAGCCTAGGAAAGGTTAAGTCGGCAATGACGGAAGTAGTAGTGATAGATGCTGATGTTACTAAACCATATTTTGCTAAAGTAACTAAGGCACTTGCCACCTAACTTGAATATGTAGACAGCGGTGTGCACCGTTGTTAACTAAAGATAATCCCATCCAGGAGAAATAGTTTTTACACTATTTCTCCTCTTTAGCATCAACCCTCAAAAAAACCGGCGTAGGTTTAGGCAGCGTAATGCCTAAGCTTACGCATGCGTTGCACAGAGATTTTAAATCTTGTTGCTCTTTCGGGATTTGCAGTTGATCAAGTATCATTTCCGCTGACCTCGGGACAATTGGCTGCAATAAAATGCCTATTATCCTGATATATTCCAGTAACTTGTAAATTACTAAATTCATGCGCTCTCTGTCAGTTTTGCTTAGTGTCCAGGGTGCACTTTTGTCTATGTAGGCATTTGCTTCAGAAGAGATGTTGATGATTAGAAGTATGATATGGTTAAATTCATACTTTGATAAATGGTCTATCACTTGACCTAGTATAGCTTTGCAATTTGGCAAACTTTCTTCACCTTTAAGTAGGCTTTGATCGATTGTTGGTACAATTCCAGAACATTGCTTGTGTAAAAATGAAATTGTTCTTTGTACTAAATTGCCTATGTTGTTTGCCAGTTCTGAATTTATCCGGCTGATCATATTTTTCTTACTAAAGTTACCATCCTGGCCGAAGCTTGCTTCCCTGAGGAGAAAATAGCGTAGCTGATCAACACCAAACTCTTGAGCGAGGCCAATTGGATCTATGACATTACCAAGGGACTTGGATATTTTCTCTCCCTCGTTCAACCACCAACCATGAACTGCAATTTGTTTTGGCAGTGGCAGGTCTGCTGCAAGGAGAATCGCTGGCCAATATACAGCATGAAAGCGCAATATGTCTTTACCGATTACATGAACGTTGAAAGAGTTGTCAGCTAGGTTTGCAGCGCTTGACACTGGAATCTGCGTTTTCCCTTGGTTTGGTGTCATTCCAGTGCTTGACACTGGAATCTGTGTTTCTGGTTCTGCCCAAAACCTCTTATATTCCTCACCTTCAGTACTAGGGAAACCTATTGATGTAAGATAATTGGTTAATGCATCTATCCAGACATAGATTACGTGTTTGTCATTACCTGGTACTTTTATTCCCCAGTTAAAACTAGTGCGAGAGATTGAGAGGTCAATGAGCCCTGATCTTACAAACGATATCACTTCATTTCTTCTGCTCTCAGGAAAGATAAAACTTGGCTGATTTTTATAGAGTTCCAGTAATTTTTCTTGCCAGTTTGATAAGCGAAAAAAGTAACTCTCTTCTTTTATCCACTGGACCTCAGCACCTGTTGGTGCTTTGCCATCTATCAGCTCTGACTCCTGATAAAATGCTTCATCACGAACTGAATACCAACCCGAATAGGAATCCAAATATATTTGCCCTCTCTCTTCAAGTCTATTCCATAAAGCTATAACTGCTTTTTTGTGACGTTCCTCCGTAGTGCGAATAAAATCGTCATACTCAAAATTCATGAACTTAGCCAATTCTTTAAATGAAACGCTCACTTCATCTGTAAATTCTTTTGGCTGCATTTCCTTTGCTTTAGCTGCTTTTTCTATTTTTTGTCCATGTTCATCTGTACCGGTGGTAAATTTGACATTTTTCCCAGCTAGTTTCATGAACCTTGCCACCACGTCACACAAGAGAGAAGTGTATGCATGACCAATATGCGGCTTATCGTTTACGTAATATACTGGCGTGGTGATGTAAAAGTTCTCGAATTGTTCCATGGTTTAGCATTTTGATAAAAATCAACTGAGTTAATTATAGTATTAAAAAGGCAGTAATAAATAAATATTGATTGGGTTAAGCATAATTTTTGAAAAAAGCTATTTACTGAAATTTTATTAAAATAAGAAACAATCAGGCATGATTATTGAAAGCCCAGAACAGATAAAATCTGTAAAACCAAAAAGAAACTCCCTCTTTACTTTATGTTCTTTGGGTATAGTGTTATGAAGAAGCGCTTCTGCAGCTATAACCGAAACAATCAATGGTGCTATAAATGCCCGTTTGAAAGCATGGTTTTGGGGGAAATGGTAAAACCATTGATGGAGTTCTTTTTGGGCTACCTCGTTTAGAAGATTGTATAACCTAACCGTCCCAAGCTGAAGTGCTTCTTATCATAATAATATAGGAGGGATTTTATATGGCAGAAGCAAAAAGTAAATTAAAAACAATAAACCTTGATGCAGCAGGGATTGATATTGGCTCGACTGTACATTATGTATGTGTACCTGAAGGAAGAGATGAACAACGTATCCAAAAATTTGGGTGCTTTACAGTAGATCTACACAACTTAGCAAAGTGGTTAAAAAAGTGTCAGGTTAGAACTGTAGCCATGGAGTCAACTGGAGTATATTGGATTCCCTTATTTCAAATATTAGAATCACATAAATTTGAAGTAAAATTAGTAAATGCGCGACATGTCAAAAATGTGCCTGGTAGAAAGTCTGATGTTCAAGATTGTCAATGGCTGCAACAATTGCACAGCTATGGACTGCTTCAAGGATCATTTAGACCGGATAATCAAATGTGTGTACTGCGTAGTTACGTTAGACAACGTGCTAATCTAATTGAAAATGCAGCTAAACATACTCAACGTATGCAAAAAGCGCTAATTCAAATGAATATTCAATTACACAAGGTTATTAGTCATATTACTGGGATAACTGGTATGAAAATCATTGAAGCTATAATTGAAGGCGAAAGAGATCCTGAGAAATTGGCTAAATTCAGGGATGCACGAATAAAAAATGATCAGTCTACTATAGCAAAAGCGTTAGCTGGTGATTATAGAGAGGAACACTTGTTTGTGCTAAAACAAGAATATGCAGCATATACTTTTTTTCAAGAGCAAATAACGGGATGTGATAAAAGTATAGAAAATTACTATAAAACATTTGAAACAAAGTCGAATGAGAACAGGGCATTGAATAAGACACGAAAGAGAAAACAGAAGAATAGTCCAGATTTTGCCGTAGATGAAGATTTATATCGAATAACGGGGATGGATTTTACTAGAGTTCCAGGACTTGATGTATTAAGTATACAGGCTGTCATTTCAGAAACAGGTATAAATCACAATAAATGGAGGACAGAAAAGCATTTTTCTTCCTGGCTCGGATTAAGTCCTGCTAATAAAATTACAGGAGGGAAAATTATTGGAACAAGAACTCGTAAAGTTGTTAATCGTGCTGCAACTGCCTTGCGACTTGCTGCTCATTGTGTATCAAGAAGCAACACTGCACTTGGTGCATACTGCAGGAGGTTAAAGAAGCGACTAGGGATACCAAAAGCGATCACTGCTACAGCAAGGAAATTAGCATGTATTTTTTATAATATGCTAAAATATGGACAAGAATATGTAGAAAAAGGAATGAACTATTATGAAACACTCTACAAAGAGAGAGTAGTCAAAAATTTGACTAAAAAAGCAAAGGAATTTGGTTATATACTAATGAAAGAGGAGCCGATAGATGAAGAAGGTTCTTAGGAGTTTCTTAGAAGAACAATGGGAAATTTTCTTGTAATTCTATTTATAGTTTTCTATGCATTTGATGCACACGCTGATGGAGCAACAGATGTAATGTGTAATGTAATAGGTTACGTTCATGGAATAGGTGGACCAATGATTACAGTGGTAATAATTGGTTCAAGCTTACTTGCAATATTTGGCAGAATGCCTTGGCCTGCACTTTTCGCACTGGGTATGTTTGTTGCTGTGTTTTTTGGTGCTCCTCAAATTGTAACAAAGGTAACAGAAAAAGAAGTTTGTTGTCTTTTTAAAGGTCAAACCTTGGAGAATGGAAAGTGTGTTGCTGCTCCTGGATATGAACGTGTAGGTACAGGTTATGCTTGTCGTTCCGGTTGGGCGCTAACTAATAAAGGCTACTGTATAAAAGCTGGCCAAGATCCTTCAAAGTATTGGAAGTGAAAATGGTGCTTTTATAGAGTTAAATCTAACAAACCGCAGAGTATATAATTAACATCCACGCCTTTAGTTAGATTCCACTCACGCTTTATTACGTTGTACTCCATGCCAGCCATGTTTTGCAGCGTTACATTATTTTCTCTTAAGTGATTTGCAATTTCTGACGGCTTGAGAAATTTATTCCAGTTATGTGTACCTTTTGGCAGCCAATTTAATATGTACTCTGCACCAATTATTGCAAGACAAAAGGATTTAATAGTTCTATTTATTGTGGATATAAAGATTAACCCCTCCGGTTTTAGCAGTTCTATCGCTTTTTTCATGAAAAGCTCTAAATTATCCACATGTTCAACTACTTCCATCAACAGAACCACGTCGTACTTCTTGTCATTGCTTAGCTCTTCAATGCTGGTGTGTATATATTCTATATTTAACCCTACTTTTTTCGCATGTGAATGCGCTACTTTTATGTTTTCTTCACATACATCTATTCCCACAACGTTAATGCCAACGCGTGCCATTGACTCTGACAAAATGCCACCACCACACCCGACATCAAGCAATGATAATTCTTTTAAATTGCATTTTTTTAACTCTTTTATTTTCTCAATAATGTAAGATACTCTAACAGGATTCATCATGTGCAATGGTTTGAATTTGCCGTTCTCATCCCACCACTGGCCTGCCATTTTAGCGAATTTTGATATTTCATCTTCGTTATAAGTTTTTGTTTTTTTTTTCTTAGAGGTTATATTGCTGAGTTTATCAAGGCGTTTTTTATGTCTGCTTTCTTTTGAAAATTCTGTTTCGAGGAATTGTTTGACTATGTCTTTTGCTAATCCACTCGCAGTAAATCCTGCACCAAGACACAGTACATTTGCGTTGCCATGCTCGCGAGCTAATTTTGCGATCTCAACACTGTTACATAAAGCAGCGTAGATTCCTTCAAAACGATTTGCCACAGTACTCATGCCCAAACCTGTACCACAAATTAATATCCCATAATTTGCTTTTTTGCTTGTTATATCTTCTACAACTTTAACAGCATAGTTTGGGTAATCTACACACTTTTGCTTAGCAGTGCAGCCTTGATCTACTACTCTGTAACCTAGGGCTTCCAGGTAAGGTTTTATTTCTGATTTTAATTCATAACCAGCATGATCTGAGGCAATTGATACTATACCTAACATATAAGAAATAAGGACATTTTATATGGGTTTGAACTTTCTGTCAAGTCATTCAATGCTTCTGACCTTTTGGGAGTTCTAAAGCTATAGCTAAGGTTTTCCTACGTCATACCGCAATTCATTCCACAACTGTACGAACATTGTGATTTGAGAATAATCTCCGCCAGGAAGGGTGTCATCCCAGTGCTTTGGCACTGAGATCCAGAAAACTTAATTTTAAATAAGTACACCAGATAGCTGTATAATAAGAACTGGATTCCAGTGTCAAGCACTGGAATGACACCTTCTGTATAAATATTAAGAAATTTACCAAACGAAAAAAAAGGTAAAAGAAGCCCCGTGGTTGGCTAATTACTTACATTATACTTTCAAGTATGGCGTTTTTTTATTCTAAACACTTAATAACCGCGATTTAGCTGCTTTTAAGCCGCAACTAATCTAAATTATAAACGTTAAGAAATTTACTAAACAGAAAAAAAGGCAAAAGAAACCCTAGGGTAGCTAGTTATTCACTATCCATTTTTTAAGTTGGCGTTTTTTAATGTTTTAAATGCTTTATAAGCGTATTTCAGCTTGTGTAGGTCAAAACCCGGAAATTTGATAAAGACATAAGGTGCACATAGTGCAAAAAATTAAACATGAGACGCCAGATACGTTGAGTTTTTTTGTCATTTAATCTGTACAGAGAAGATAAATAAATAGCTTCAGTTTCATGATAAGGGCGCTGGCGAGGTTTGTCAAGGAAGTTTTTTGTTTCTGTGGGCTACCTGGATGACAGGATTGCTCTTGAATTTGTATAGCTACATTGTCGGTAAATCTAAATTGCTTTAGTTATAGAAATAAATTTCGAGTCAGATGTGTATAAATTCTATATAATTTTTATCCTACTACTAATTTAACAAGATGGATCATATAGATATTATAAAATCAAAATTATTATTATCCGACCTAGTAGGTAAAAAAGTCAGATTAATAAAAAGAGGAGATAGTTTTGTTGGGCTCTGTCCATTTCATAACGAAAAAACCCCATCTTTTTCGGTGAGCAATACTAAGGGGTTATATTACTGTTTTGGTTGCTTGGCTAGTGGTGATGCATTTGAATTTATTTCACAAACTGAAGGATTAAGCTTTAAAGAAGCATTGGAAAAATTAGCATCGGTTACAGGTGTTGAACTGCCCAAAAATCTTAGTATTACAAAAGAGGACAATAAACTATTTTTAGCGCTTGATTTAGCTGCAAATTGGTTTGCACAAAAAAATCAAGGTGTTGTAGATTATTTAAAGCAGCGTAAGATTTTACCTAAAATCATAGATAAATTTAAGATAGGTTATGCACCAAGCTCTGGTTTGAAAGAGTATTTAAACTCTTCAGGTATTGAAGACAAAATTTTAATTGATATTGGATTAGTAAACAAAAATTTTCATGATTATTTTTATGACCGGCTGATATTTCCTATACAGAGCATTGCAGGGAGAGTTATTGGTTTTGGCGGACGTGCGCTAAGTTCTGAGCAACAGCCGAAATATTTAAACAGTCCAGAGAGTCAGCTCTTCAAGAAGAGGGAGAATTTATACGGATTAAACTTTGCTTTAAGCGAAATACGTAAAAAACAGCACATACTCGTTGTTGAAGGATATATGGACGCTATAGCGCTACATCAAGCAGGAATTAGTAATGCAGTTGCTCCGCTTGGTACCGCAATTTCTGCAGAACAGATAAAAAATCTATGGAGATTTGCTAAAGAAATCTCCATCTGTATGGATGGCGATAGTGCTGGACGTCATGCTGCTACTCGAGTTGCAGAACTTGCTCTGCCAATATTAGAGCCTGGATACACGTTAAAGTTTGTGACTTTGCCAAGTAATAAAGATCCATACGATATATGTAACGAACTGGCATACAAGAAAGAAGACGTGTTGACTGCTCTTGACCATTCAACAAAACTGCATTCTGAATATTTATGGCATCACATAATCGATAGCAATTTGCAAAATTATGAAAAACTTGCTCCGGAAAAATATTCAATTCTTGAGCACAAGTTCATGGAATATGTAAATACTATTAGCAACAGCAGTATTAGAAGGTATTACAGAGATTATTTTTACAATAAGGCTAGTGAACTAAGAAGTAGCTTCAAAAAACAGATTTTTAATAGTAAAACTAGAGCAACAAAAGGTGAGTATCTTCATAACAAGTCTCCAGAGCTAATTGAAGCAGAGCAAAATCAGGCCGTAATTTTGCGTATAGCCGTAGAATTTCCTGAAATCTTGAACCGTCCTATATTTTTTGAGCAATTTTCTCATTTTGAATTTACTAATGAGATGAAAAGATTACAACAGCGTATAATTGATGTAATAAGTAACAAAAGCAAACTCGATAAAGAGGCTTTGTTACAAGAATTGAAACAGTTTAACGTTATAAAGTATGTATTTGAAAAAACTAGTGTACTAAATAGCCAACTGAACGAGAGAAAATCTGCAGAAATTGTGTGGAATAATATAGTGTTACTAAAAGAGTTAAATGCATTACGAAAAGAAAGAACCGAAGCGAGGCTGAGCGGTAATCTTGACTTAGAGGAAAGGTTGATAGAACAAATAAAGCAAATAGAAAGCAGTATACAAGAAATGCAAATGGAGTTTATTGAAAAGTAGATATCGTCTCGTTAGTCAACAAGAAAATTACAAAATAAGACAATATTTTACATAAGATTGAAATTTTTAACTAATTAAGCCTTCCTCTAACAGCTTTGCCCTGTAGTTTTTGATATGGTTAGGATCACTTGAAAATGTATAATTTTTGTAGTTAGCTCTGCTGTGCATATAAAGTTTACTATTGACTTTTATCACATTATCTCACATTATCTCACATAATATGCATGTGAGAAGAATATGAACTGGAAGAATTTTCGTCTTAGTACGCGTCTCAACCTAGAAGGGCCTGTAATTGAGCAAGTGTACGAGTTAATTACTGCAGTTGATAGTGTTAAAAATAGCTGGCAGATAACGAAAAAACTACTACCACAAACAATTGAAAGATTAACTCATTCAGTTATTGTTACATCTTCTGGCGCTTCTAACCGTATTGAAGGAAATCGTCTAACCGATAAAGAAGTTGAGGATCTATATAAAAACCTACGTGTCAAAAAATTTAAAAATAGAGATGAGCAAGAAATTGCTGGCTACTTAGAAATGCTTAAACTAATATTTCATGATTATACGGATATTCCAATTAGTGAGTCATCAATATTGCACATTAACAACCAGATGCTACTTTATAGTGAAAAAGATTTGTATCATAGAGGAAAATACAAAGCAAGTTCTAATAGAGTTGAGGCAAAAGATCAGAATGGAAAAGTTGTTGGTATAATTTTTGATCCCACACCACCTTACCTTGTTAGAAAGGAAGTACAAGAGCTTATTGATTGGTATCACTGGTCCTTAAATAATAAATTTAAGCATCCTCTTATTATTATTGCTAACTTTGTTTTTGAGTATCTGGCAATACACCCTTTTCAAGATGGGAATGGCAGAACTAGTAGATTGATGACTAATTTAATGCTGTTGCAGCAGGGTTATGATTTTGTATCTATTGTATCACATGAAAAGATAATTGAAACTAACAAACTTGATTACTATTTAGCGCTTAATAAAACACAAAGTAGCTGGAAAAGTAGCAAAGAAGATATTTCCCCATGGTTAATATTTTTTCTTAATGTGCTCAAAACGCAAGCAAATGAGGCGCATTATATTCTTGAGAGGGAGAATACTGAATATTTATTATCAAGAAAACAATTATTCTTCTGGGAATGGGCACTTAGCCTTGCAGATAAAGAATTTAGTAGAAAAGATGCTATAGAAGCTCTAGGATTTCCTCCAAGAACAGTAGAGGCAATTACAAAGAAACTGCTAGGGATGAAATACTTACAGCGTCTTGGAGAAGGCAAAGCCACTAGATATAAAGTTATTATTTAAAAGTTTTAGTATGTTTTTCGAGATTTTTTTAAATCCAGTCTTATGCACAACTTTGTTTGCAATTTTATTCGATTAAAAATTGCATTTTAGCAATAAAAAACTTACTTATTATAGGAAAATCTTGTGTTTGTTCTCATATAAAACTATTTATGGAGTGACAATGGTACATGTATTATACTTACATTTCTGATTCGAAAATTTATGCAGTTGTTTCTAACAAGATTGGTCAACAAATTCTATTGTTTAAAGATGAGAAATAAAGTAATCATCATTTCCAGTATTGCTTTTATTCTACTGTTTTTTATCAGTAGTGCATTTTTAAAAAAAGATCAGGCGGTTCATAGCGATAATGCAACTAGTAGCTTTTCAGTAAAAACTCAAGAATGTGCGCCGCAAAACCGCACTATATATTTAAATTTTTCTGGTACAGTAAATCCCTTACATAGAGCTAGCCTTGTCTCAAAAATAAGTGGTAAGATTATTGCTATTTATTTACCTGATGGTGAAAAGGTAAAAAGAGATGATGTAGTGTTAAAGATAGAAGATTATGACAGGATTGAGCAAGCTCAGAAAGCCAAAGCTTTATTAAAGCAGCGTGAAATTGAGTATGATTCCTCTCACAAACTGAATAAAAAAGGCTATGGGGCACAAATACAAGTAGAAGCAGCTTTTACTGCGTTACAAAGTGCAAAAGCTGACCTAAAAAGGCTAGAATTGGATTTAGAAAATACTGCAGTCACATCTCCTATAGATGGTTATATTGATAAAATCAATGCAAACGAAGGGGATTTTGTTAATGCTGGGCAAAAAATAGCTGACGTGGTTAATTTCGATCAAATTCTTGTAGTGTTATACGTTTCGGAAAATGAAGTAAATAAAATAGAGCTAGGCAGCACAGCTCAAATTAATTTGCTGGACGGAAAAGAATTGGCAGGTGAAGTAAGTTTTATTAGTAAAATTGCTGAGCCTAAAACTGGGTCTTATAGGGTAGAAGTAAAGGTAACTAATAATAAAATGATATCCTTGCAGGGACTAACTGCCAACGTAAGGCTACCTTCAGGCGAAAGATTTGCATATAAAGTTCCTTCTTCAGCCCTGAGCTTAAGTGACGAGGGTGCTCTTGGAATAAAGATTGTTGATGACAATAATTATGTAGTATTTGCACCAATAGAAATTGTTGATCATGAGAGCGATGGGGTTTGGATAGTAGCAAATAACGAAGATAAACCCATAAAGTTAATAGTATTGGGCCACCTATTTGTTAAGCCTGGTGATAAGGTTTAAGACATAAGATCCTTTGACCTTACCCAGAAAAAGTGGAGAGAAAGTGTGGAATGTTTTTTACAAAAAGAATGATGCATCAAATTGTTCTGGAATGCAATAGTTAATAGTGACGTTGTTTGTTATAAAAAATTTCTATGTATTCAAATATTGCAGTTCTAGTTTGTTGAGCAGAGTGTTGTGAAGTATCAATAAGTATTTCTCTTTTCAATGAGCTAAAGAAGCTTTCTGCAACAGAATTGTCGTAACAACAGCCTTTATTACTCATCTATATTCTTTACAGCTAAGAGATATTGATACCCTTGCGCAGTATAGCTCTTTCCACAGAAGTCCGGATATGATAAGATTAAGGATAGATGGCGATAAGGAGGTTGGATGCCGGCAGCATATAGTTATGATTTAAGAAAAAAAGCAATATATTGTAAACCTTGGTCACTGTGCAGCAGTAGATTTTTAACAGGTTTACGCCTATTAATGGCCATTAATAAAGAGTTCATAACCAATTGTTTATTTATTGCACTACTCATTAACTACCATACGTGAGAATTATTGCTGCCAAATATAGCCATCCCTCCTTGGTTTTGATGTAAGTAATCCCATACTTTATTTGGTTGATCAACAATAAAGTTTTGATCTAGTATATTGGGAGCTACAGCTCTATTATCTGTTTGTTGTTTTTTAATTTTAAACTTTCTTCTCAGTATAGCCCTGATGTCATTTTTCTGCATAATACTTTGCACCGTTTTCAAATTGCAACTTTTACCCAAAGCCTTCAATTCAGCATGAATTTTAGGAGCTCCATATCTACATTTAGAAACTTGATATATTTTTTGAATAGCTTCGAGTAGCTCTTTATTTGCTGATTCTCTACTGCTTATTTTTCTTGTGGTCCACTTATAGTAGCCACTAGCAGAAAATCCTACATAATTCCTGTACTTTATAGCAGTTACTATATAAAAAAATATTTTACTCTTTTTGACTGGCCAGGGCTTTTTTTTAAATGTCTCTTTCCCTTGTTACTCTTGCTTTGTAAATCAAACCTCTCTTTGTCGTAAGGAGCCATGTTACCTCTACCTGGAAATGCATTTGCCGCTGACTTTTTTTCGTTGTGTTTCTTTATCCATTTTCCTAATAAACCACCCTTTATTCCTAAATCTCTTGCTATTTTTGTAATTGTTTGACCTGCCTTTCTTTGTTCATTTGCCAGTTTAACAGCTTCCAATTTGAATTCTGCCGTATATTCTCTTACCATTTCTAATCCTCCAAAATTTTATTTTACCCAAAAAAACTCTTTTCTTTCTCTCCACTTTTTCTGGGTAAGGTCACTACTGCTATTCCACGTCAAGAACAACCATAAGTTCATTAGGGTTCACATAACCTAAAGCATTTTTTGCTTGCTCATCAAGCAGATCTAAATCTAAGCTTTTTTCATATAAGCCAAATACTTTGTTGTCCAACTTTTCCTTTTCAGAAGAGACATCCTTTAGCAAAAGTTTATTGTACTCGATTTCTTTTTTTAAATCGATTAACGTCAATAAGCCACGTTTACCTGTAATTGTGCTAATGCTGAAATATAATGTAAGGGAAGAAATGAGTAAGGCTGCGCTTAAACACAGTAACTTTTGCTTCTTTTTAGATATAAGCACCGTACTTTCACATATAAAAAATATATAACATGAAAAGGTGAACAAAAAGCTAAGAACCTTGACGCGCTTTACACCTTGGCTTTACCTTATTTATAATGTAAATCTTACCACCCCTTTTCACAACTTTACAATTTTTATCTCTGTTACGATGAGATTTTAGCGACCCTTTGACTTTCATATCTATAGTAAGAATTAAATTACTTTACATTGTAATCACTTATCAAGAGTTAGTCAATTGATAACATTTTATTAAAATATTGTATAATTGTTGCTGATACTTCTTCGATCGACTTTTGCGTGACATCGATAATTGGCCAGTTATTCTGTTTAAAGAGCTCCTCTGCTTCTTTAATTTCCTTTTCTACTTTCTCAGGGTTAGCATATATATTATTATCTTCGTTGTTAATTGAAGTAAGTCTATTTTTGCGTATTTCTATTAGCCTACTTACGTCTATTGTTACCCCTATTGTCAGTTTATTTTTTAATTTTGCCAAGTCGACATAAAAGGGTACCCCACTAACAAAAGGAATATTTGCAACCTTATAGCCTCGGTAAGCTAAATACGTACTGGTGGGAGATTTTGATGTACGTGAAACTCCAACCAAAATTATATCTGCTTTATCAATATCTTGAATATTTTGTCCATCATCATGATTAATAGTGTAGTTTATTGCCTCAATGCGCTGAAAATATTCGTTATTTATCTCAGTATGCAAGTCAAGCTTTTCGTCTTTTTCAATTTCAAGATAAGACGAAATTTCTCTAATAATATGTGATAATATTGCTCTATAGGGAATTTTCAACTTTATACAGTTATCTTTTAGATATTTTCTTAGCTCATCATCAGTAATAGTGCATATAACAAAATTATGCTCATCACTTTTCCTATTAATTTCCTCCAGAATTTTGTCAATCTGCTCTTCTCCTTTTACAAAAGACCAAACATATTCGATCGTTTCTACAGAACGAAAGTGTTTCAGAGCTGATTTTGCAACTGATATAACAGTTTCACCACTTGAATCTGATACTAAGTGTAGATTAAGCTTTTTAAGGGTCATATACTAAAAATAATAGCTAGCAATCTGCTACTGAAATTATGCTAATTTGTTGACCTACGTAAATATAGAAAAACTATCCTGTTGATAAAACTCAAACTAATTGGTAAATTCTTAACACAATTATTCTCAAAATGAATGTTTTTATTAAAGCCTACAAATTTCTCTTATTTTTCTAAGAAAGCTCTACCTTGGCTTGGGGTGATTTGTTTCGCATGTTTTTTAATTGGAATGTCTTTGGCGTTATTCTTCTCCCCAGAAGATTATAAACAAGGAGAAATTGTACGAATTATGTATCTTCATGTGCCTTCTGCATGGCTTGCTCTTGGAATATATGGATTAATTGCATCACTCAGTTTCATTTCATTGGTGTGGAACAATAGCATTGCTAGTGTCTTGGCACATGCTGCTGCTCCTGCAGGGACAGTCTTTTCTGCAATATGCTTAATCACAGGCAGCATCTGGGGAAAAGGAACCTGGGGCACTTGGTGGGTATGGGATGCAAGGCTTACTTCAATGCTGATTTTATTTTTCCTATATGTTGGCTACCTTTCATTGTGGAGCGCTTTTGATAATGAAGCGAGGGCAGAAAAATCAGCAGCAGTATTTGCCATCTTTAGTGCTATAAATATTCCTATAGTAAAATTTTCCGTGAATTTATGGTCCACTCTCCATCAGCCAGCAAGCATTTTGAGAAAAGGTGGAATAGCAATAGAAAGTTCCCTGCTGTTGCCACTGGTTGCAATGTTTATGTTTTGTGCCACATTTTTTTTAGTAGTGTGGATACTGTATTCACTTTACTTAATTAATTTATATAAGATAAAGAGAGAAATCAGTATGCGGTATTAGGCCGAGAGATGAAAATAGAACACACCACATCACCAAGTAGCAAAGACATTGAATTCCTACTCAAAAAGATTAATGAAGAAACCGTTGATAAAGGTACGTGTAACCCATTTGCTTTTTTTATTCGCGATGATACTGAACAAATTATTGCAGGTTGTAGCGGTTTTGTTATCTATGGTTCAATTTACACTGACTTGCTTTGGGTGCACTCTGATTATAGAAGAAAAGGTATGGGAAAGCAGCTAATGGAAGAAGTTCATGATTATGGTCGTGAGATGCACTGTAAAATAGCAACCGTTGCAACCATGAATTTTCAAAAAGCGAAAGTATTTTATGAAAAGCTTGGGTATAAGTGTGATCTTGTACGTCCAGGGTATGTTAACATGTATATTTTTGAAGAAAGTGTTGTGAGATGCACTGTAAAATAGCAACCGTTGCAACCATGAACTCTAAAATATTTAAGGAGCCTACCAGTATCTTTAAGGTAAATGTTCATGTGATTCCGCAGAATAATTCTGTTTTTTGATTCTATCTGTCCATTTATCATTTTCTATATCTTGTTTGTTGGTTGCTTTTTTTTCTTGCTCAACAATTGCCTTATCTATCTCCTTATGAATTGCATCAATTGCATTAATCGCACCTCCTTTTTTGTATACTTCGCTTTTCCCTTCAATAATTAACTCAATAAAAGTATTTACAACAGACTGCACTTGATTATGATTAACCTGACCTTTTGTCAAAGAAGGTAAAGAGCCTAATTCCATCAATACTTCTGGTGCTGTTTTATCTTGAGTGGAAAGTCCTAAATTATCTGCTACTTTACTTATTAATAACTCTCTGTGTTCTTTATTATCTTCCAATTTAGCATAATCACTCAATAGATCTATAACGGTAGATACTCTGACTTCAACAATATCATCAACATCTTCATCTTCTAGAGCAACTCCTGACCCCAATAACCTCTCTCTGAGATTTTCGCTTAAAAGATTGATAAATTCTTCATTTGCATCTGATCCTGTGGTTGATATTGTACCATCTAAATAGTTACTTTGAGCACCGAAGCCATGCTCTATTTGTATTTTTGTCTCAGGTTTAAATCCTAATTTTGCACAGAATTTCTGAAAATATTCTTTAATAATGTCAAACAAGCTCTTGCCATTATCTTTATAATTTTTTAACTCTTTAGGAATAGTAAGTGACAATTTACCATCTCTGTATGTTACAAAGCCTTCACCATTGTGAGATTCAATTGTAAATTCCAATGAACTAGACAGATTACATATCTTATCGCCATGCATAACTTGATTTTTATAGCTCTTTTTACAATAATCCGAACAGACCGTAATATGCTACTGGCCTGCTATAGCCATAAACACATATCTTATCGCATTCGGACTATTATAAGAAAGGCTATAACAGAGAGTATTGGTAGCCTCATATCAGATCTAATTCTCACATTATTTTGGTTAGCACAATCAATGTTTATTACTTTTTTAGGATTTTCTACTATGAACGACTGTCCAAGTGCAAGTTGGGTTTGTATAAATGGAGCAGCCTTATACCCTGCTTGATTACAATTGGTGACTAGCTCTTCTAAAATAGCATTACTTGGAACTTCTGCCCCAGCGTATCTGAACATTTTTTTGAAAACTTCTTTTGCAAAGGAACGGTAATCCTTGTTTTCATCTTTCTCTGTTGGTAATAGATGGATATACCTTTGGCCAGCATTGTAAAATTCTTCAAATTCTTTCTTATATGAATCGGTTTTTTGATGATTGGCAGTTTTGGAATTTTCACAGTGATTTTTCCATAGCTCACCCAATGCATTACTTACAAGCTCTTTCTCAATATCTTCGAGTACTGAAGCAACAAAAGCTTTGCCATGATCCGTATCTATTTCTCTTGTTCCTTTTTTGTTAAATATTTCGTCATTATATATATCATCACTATTAAAAAGTTCGCTTTTGCGGTGCTTAGCTCCTTCCTTAAATGCAATAATAAGATTTTTATCTATTTCTTTTCCGTTAATAATAAAATTCATCCTTTGAAAATCTAAGAACATTGTTTCACCGGAATTCGCTAATTTATTATCTTGATCTGCTCTTAATTTACTAAAATTGAACTCTTTAGCTGTGGCCTTTAATCTAACTACTGGACTCTTATTATTTTTTCCTTTTGTCTCTTTCATAAATAACACCTTACTGTAAATATGCTGTAAGTTATATCATATAATGATGAATAATTTGGTAATATATTAAGAAAATCGACAGTATATTTCTTTATTTAAGGGGTGTAGGAAAGGCGTAGATTTCTCTTTCCATTTGTAGCGTACTGCATTAATATTTATGTATTAATCTAGAAAATAATGATGAATAATATTGTAATTGTTGGTCTGCAATGGGGTGACGAAGGCAAGGGTAAAATAGTAGATTATCTTTCTGAGAATGCAGATGTAGTTGTGAGATTTCAGGGAGGAAATAATGCAGGGCACACTATAGTAGTAGATGATGAGGTTTATAAATTAAATTTACTGCCCTCTGCTGTTTTGAGGCCAGGCAAAATATCTATCATAGGAAATGGCGTTGCTCTTGATTCACACGCTCTAATCTCAGAAATAGAGTCATTGAAAGTTAAAGGAGTAGACGTAAACTATAACAACTTGATGGTATCTGAGAGCTGTCCATTAATACTTAGCGTACATAAGGACAAGGAAAAGCTATTTGAAGATTTAAATGGAAATCACAAAATTGGTACAACAAATAAAGGGATAGGACCATGTTATGAAGATAAAGTTGGGAGGAGAGCTATACGCCTTTGTGACTTAGAAAACGCAGATGAGTTCAATAAAAGATTGGATACTCTTTTGAATTACCACAATGCTATCAGGAAAGGCCTTAACTACCAGGTAGTTAAAAAAGAAGAAATATTAAAGGAAATTCAAGAGATTTCAGAAAAAATTCTTTCATATAAAAAACCTGTGTGGAAGATATTAAATGACTTGATGAAAGAAGGTAAGAAAATAATATTTGAAGGTGCCCAAGGCGCATTTTTAGATATCGACCACGGAACTTACCCTTTTGTTACTTCAAGTAATACTGTAGCATCGCAAGCAATAACAGGCTCAGGGTTATCCTCCAATGCTTACATTATTGGTGTGGTAAAAGCTTATACAACAAGAGTGGGCAATGGCCCATTTCCTACTGAGCAGAAAAATGAAGTAGGAGATAGCTTGTTTACTATAGGTAAGGAACTTGGAACAGTGAGCAATAGAAGAAGGCGTTGCGGATGGTTCGATGCAGTTTTAGTGCGCCAGGCCGTACAACTCTCTGGAGTTTCAAGCATTGTATTAACCAAATTAGATGTGCTTGATTCTTTTGATACAATTAAAATATGCACTGATTACAAATATAGCGGAAAAATGTATGATTATTTACCCGCATCACATTCAATACAAGAGGAATTAGAGCCAATATATGAAGAGTTTCCTGGCTGGAAAGAAAACACTCAAGGTAAAAGGTCGATTAAAGCATTGCCTATCAATTTAATAAAATATATAGACAGGTTAGAAAAATTAATAGGTGTACCAATTCATCTAATCTCAACTAGTCCAAAGAGAGAGGATGTTATTAAGCTTAAAGATTTCTGAAAACGTCTTTGTATCTTAGAGCCTGTACGTAATCTCAAAAAAGAGATAAAGTGAGAGGATAAAGTATATAAAGTAGGATATGCGAAGTTTATAACCAAGTGACATAAGTCGAGAAAAGTTTGAGATTATTGTAGCAGATCTGGAATCTTGCAGAAAGAAGACAAAACCAAGAACACTTGATTTACATGATGTATTTTGTGGAGTGTTATACGTGTTAAAAAGTGGTTGCCAGTGGAGAATGGTATCAAAAGAGTTCCCAAAATGGCGCAATTGTTACGACTATTTTAAGAAGTGGAGTGAAAAACCAGACGCAAATAAAGAAAGTGTTCTGGAGCTGGTATTAAAAAAAAATAATTGCGACAAAACAATGGTCGGAAAAGCTTCTGCATAATTGATGCACAGAGTATAAAAAATGCAGATACTGCTGAAGCTATGATGCAGGCAAGAAGATTTCAGGGCCGTATTGCAGTAGATACGCAAGCATGCAATTTATACAACAACAGCAGAGATATAGCCTTTCTTATAATAGTCCGAATGCGATAAGATATGTGTTTATGGCTATAGCAGGCCAGTAGCATATTACGGTCTGTTCGGATTATTGTAAAAAGAGCTATAAGAGGTTGTCCGGAAACAAGTAAAAGGCTATAATATCTGAAATTTTAGTACGTGGTAAAGATGAGAAAAAAGTATCCAACAGATCTAAGCGAAAGGGAATGGGCAAGAATAGAAAAACACTTCAGAGTATCATACAAGAAAGGAGGAAGGCCGCCAAAGTATAGCAAAAAAGAAATATTAGAAGCAATTTTCTATGTATTGCGTACAGGGTGTCAATGGCGGTATTTACCAAATGATTTTCCGCTATGGAAGACTGTGTATGAGCAGTTCAGGCAATGGAAGAAGCAGGGAATTTTTGAGAAAATGAATTATGAAATTACAAAATATAGTAGAAGAAAAATAGGAAGGAATGAGCAGCCGAGTGCCTGTATAGTAGATAGTCAATCTGTAAAGACTACAGAAAAGGGGGGATCAAAGGCTATGATGGAAGTAAAAAAGTAAAGGGTAGAAAAAGGCATATAATTACAGACACTCAGGGTTTTATACTAGGTTGTTACGTAGGCGCTGCTAACGAAAATGATAGAGATGGTATTAAAATAGCATTAAACAATATGAGAACAAAATATACTAAAGTTAAAAAAATGTGGGCTGACATGGGATACCAAGGAAGAAATTTAAAGAATCACATAAAGGAAGAATATGACATAGATATTGAAATTGTTAAAAGGCCTCCATGTAGATTTTGGGTGCACAAAGATACGCCACCTGAGCTACTACCAACAAGAGAACAAGGGTTTAAAGTACAGCCAAGAAGATGGGTTGTAGAAAGGACTTTTGCTTGGGTTAATAGGAATAGAAGGCTATCGAAGGAGTATGATTTACTCACAACATCCACTGAGAATTTCATATACCTAGCTATGAGTAGGGTTATGTTAAAGAGGGAATATGCTTGAATTTACTAGTTTCCGGACAACCTCTAACTGACCGTAGCAGTGCTGTGAGAATGGTCGAAAATGCAAAAGAAAACCTCTCGGGAGTTAAAAATGTACTGGTTGATGCAGGCTATACTGGAGAGAATTTTGTAACTCAAATAAAAACGATTATTGGTGCAACCGTTGAAGTGATCAAAAGAAATGAATTACGTTCCTTTGTTGTATTGCCCAAAAGATGGGTTGTGGAGCGATCTTTTGCTTAGTTAGAAAAATGTAGAAGATTGTGGAAAAATTGTGAGCGAAAACTCAATACTAGCCTACAAATGGTCGTTCTGGCTTTCACTGCCTTACTTCTGAAAAAATTATGAACAGGCTCTTACTAACTCTTATCTAATAAAAAAAATACTTGTGTAACTTCGAATAGTCTATTATGCAAGACAGCAGTATAAACATGTAGTAAGAAATGTATAATGAAAAATAAAAGCTCAAGTTTAACACTTGCAGTTATTTTTACACAATTAAGTAATCATAAAAGTTAGTGTAGGGCGAGGTTATACAGTTTGATTTCTTTTAATATATGTTAATTGGTATAATATAAATATAGTTAAGGAGGTGTATTATGATTGGAAGTTTGGCTAAAGAAGAAAAAACAGCAGAGGCAGGAAAAACAGGTGATCAACTTGAAAAGTGTATTGGACCAACTTCACTGAATAGGGAGGTTTATTACTCTACGCTTATCTACTATACATTAAAAGAGTTATATTCACAATTAGGTGATATCTCTTATGCTAATAAAACAAGATCAGAAAAAGAAATAATCAATTTTTATGTTCTACCTCAATTTGCACGTTTTAAAGAAATTATTGATGAAGATATAAAAAAAGATCCTTCGTTTGCAAATTCTGCTATTGTAAAGTTTTGCTCCTCAATTATAAAAAATAACAAATTACTTAAAGAATTAGAAGAAGTTAGTATTCCTGCCAAAAACTCTAGTGTAAAGGCAAGGGTAAGCTTTCAACTGAAAAATCTGAAAGAAAAGGTGTGGTTCTTAGGAAAACTAAAGGAAAAAAAGAATTTCACTTACGTGCAGAGGGCTTTTGGGGATAAGTGGAGTTTTTATGACCTAATAAATGATGGAGATTTTAAAAAAACGTACATAGATAAAGCAGTAACAGAGTCTGCTAATAAGAGCTTTAAGGAAGATATAGATAAATACATAAAGTTGGCAGAGCAGGGAAAAGAAGCTGCAAGTAAATATCTTGGAGAGAAAGGCGTAGAGCTTCAAGCTTATTACACAGAAACTGATAACGCTTATAGAGTTTTGAATATCAACTCTATTAATTACAATAGAAGTGAGCCAACCAGGATTAGTGACATTTTACAGCAAGAGAAAGATATTAAAGAGCTGAATATCTATTGCAATAAAAAACATGAAATACACGCTCATCGGAAAGGTAAGGAAAGATATTATGAATTTAAAGAGGGCGCATATTATGAAATGAAAAGCACTTGGCCTGTAAAGGATGGATCCGAAATGTGTACCATGATTATGAATGTGAGTAGCGATGGCATAACTGAAGTACTAAAATTTAATGATGAAGATTTTGTGCTATCGGATGAGATCTTAGAATTAATAAAGCAAAACGATGAATTATATATTCAAGGTCTCTCCTTATATGATGCTGTACTAGAAAAAGGTAAGGCTGCTGATGTTGTACCTACTGCTAATAATAATTTTCAAAATGAGTCTATAGCGGCCTATCGCGAGGAACCAGAGGGGGAATTAGACCCTAAAGTTGATGCTGACAATAGCCTTCCTCCTTCTATTAATAGCAATGCATCAACTCAAACGGAAGTCAATTTACAACACACTGAAACTCAAACAGAAGTTGCTTCACAACAAATTGAAACTAAAACGGAAGTCAATTTACAGCACACTGGAACTCAGACAGAATTTGCTTCACAACAAATGGATGAATTGATTTTAAATAATCAGATGCTGTCCGAAAAAAACGTTGAATTGAAGCAAGAGATGTCAAATTTGAAAAAAGAAGCTGTTGAATTGAAGCAAGAAATAGAAGCAGGGTTGCAAGTGATAAATAAAAAGCACCATGAATTAATACAAGAAAATCAGCGACTACAGGAGAAACTAGAAACAACCCAAGCAGAAGCTAATCAAACAATTGTAAAGTTAGAGAAGCAGAATAGCAATTTACAAGACAGGTTTGAAAAAGAGGAGCAAAAAAACACGGAATTGCAAACTGAACTGGCACAAAAAAATGAAGAATTAGCAGGTGTGTTAAAAGAGCTACAAGGGAAAGCACAAGAACTTAAAGGTGTATATGAAGAAAAAAGAAAGCTAAAGGAAGAGCTGAAAATTGTTAATGCAGGAAAGAAGAATTTGGAAAAAGAGCTAAATCAAGCACGAGAAGATGCGGAACAGATAATGGTTGAACGACGCCAGCAGAAAGAGCGCTTGAAAGATCAGCTAAGAGAATTAGATCAGGAATATAAGGTACAAGTAGAAATTGAGCAAAAGATTAAAGAATCAGATAGGCAGGATAGCGATTTACAAGATACACTTGGAGAAGAGAGACTAAAACTCAACATTGAAGAACTAGAAAACGAGTACGAGGAATTTCCAGGAGATAAGGTGCTTACACTTGAACTCACTAAAGATGAAGATAAAGTCGAAGAGTTAAGAAACGAGCTAGAGCGTGAGAAAGAAAAGTGTAAACAATTATTAGAAGAAGAAAATGAATGGGGTGATGAATTGGTAGGAATGCTTGATGGACTGGAAGAAAAAATTCGTGCTGATGAACAAAGGAGCTTCAACAATCAATTAACGGGAGAAATTTCTAATGAGTCTGGTAATGCTCCACGACAGAAGAAAAGGTTATCTAAATCTTCAAGCGTTGATAATGAGTCTTATGTTCCACTGAGAGAGAAGACAACATTACTCAGATCTTTAAGCGTTGATAGTGGACTTGATAGCGATGAAGAAAATTGTGATAATGATTTATCTTTCAACATAAGTCCTATAAGTTCTATTGAGAAGGTGGCAGAGAGTAGAAACGTAGGTAGGGTATCATTGTGAAGATGGTTGGGGTTAAGTTGCAACTTAAGTGGGGCGCAAAAGGTCTTTTGTGTTGATAATAATTTAAAATCTATAGTAGACTAAAAAAGATTATTAAATTATAATATAACATATGATAAAAGACGAGAAATCGAAAACAATTTTTGAAGTGGAAGGGGCAGTAACTGCTTTACTACCTGCAGCAGAATTTAGAGTGAAACTGGACAATGAACATGAGATTATCTGTCATGTATCAGGGAAAGTGAGAAGAAGTAAAATACGCATCATTATAGGGGATAGGGTGTTAGTTGAGATGAGCATTTACGATAGGAATGCGAGAAAGGGTAGGATCATTAGAAGGCTTAAAGGTACAAGTGACAGAACGATCTCTAAATAATCTTATTCTTGCTTCATCATCGAAAAGGCGTATAGCTTTACTAAAACAAATAAACATTGAGCCAGGTTTAATTTTGCCAGCAGATATAGATGAAGCCCCTTTAAAAAAGGAACTTCCGAAGGATTACTCAATCCGTATGGCAAAAAGTAAAGCTGAGAAAATACAAAGTTTAAATCCAAATTATTTTGTGCTTGGTGTTGATACAGTTGTTGCTTGTGGTAGAAGGATATTGCTCAAAGCTGAAAACGTTGAGCAAGCAGAAAAATGTATCCGCTTGTTATCAGGAAGAAGGCATAGAGTATACACCAGTGTATGTCTATTAACTCCCGATCAATCTAAACAACATATCAGGACTGTGGTTACAATAGTGAAATTTAAACGTCTCAGTGAACAAGAAATTAAGTATTATTTAGCATCAGAAGAGTGGAAAAATAGGGCGGGGGGATGC
Organism: Wolbachia endosymbiont (group A) of Ischnus inquisitorius; assembly: GCF_964026985.1. NCBI lineage: Bacteria > Pseudomonadati > Pseudomonadota > Alphaproteobacteria > Rickettsiales > Anaplasmataceae > Wolbachia > Wolbachia endosymbiont (group A) of Ischnus inquisitorius. Next base: position 624,882 of record NZ_OZ034715.1, read on the forward strand.
AATATACAAGGCCTAGCTGGAGTGTTCGTATTGTTCTTACGCGGCTCCTACTCTTCCGTTATAGGGTTACCATTACATGAAACCTATTGTTTGCTAAGCAATTATTTTAACTTCAATTTATATTGAAATACCTTTATTAGTATCTTTTTTTTGTTGTGACTCAGCAACCTGTTTAGCCCAATCTAGTGGTCTTTTATTTCTGTTAGCTAATGCAATTCTATTGCGATCATAACCATCAGTGTGTTCTGTTAAAGTATCTCCTCTTTCTTCTTCTATTACTCCAGCTTTCAGTTGTGCTTCATCTTTCTCTAGTAATTTATATAGTTCGCTATTTTTATCTACAGTTGGATTAGTGTCATTATTTTCTCGTTCTGCCACTGTTTTTTCTAACCACTTACGTATAGGGTCATATTGTTTACCTTCTCCTATCTTTTCTAAAATGTTTTCTGAGAATGAATCTTTAGGAATATTTTCTTTAGTAGCCTGTTGTGCCGGTTCTCTTAACCCTTTATCCGGGTTTCCCAATGCTCCTTTTAACTCACTCGTATCTCCGATTTCTTTTGGTTCAATGTTTTCTAAGCTCTTCTTTAACTGTTCAGGATTTACTTGAGATTGTTCATTATTGTCATGAGTTGGAGATGAATAGCCCGAATCGTTTGCTTTTATGTCTGTTGAGCTGTCTTTTAGCAACCCAACTTCTCTCAAGCGTTTTTTAGTTTCTTCGCTAATCTGACTCTGATCAGCTGGTTTTAACCCGAGATTTTCTTGACCTAATGTATTTTTAAGTTCTTCAAATAGAGTTAGATTACTTTGTCTAATATGTTCTTCTAATTTCCTTCCTACCTGTTTTAAATCTGTTTGAGATTTACTATCACTATTAGTTGGAGATATATAGCCTGAATCACTTATACTATTTGGTGTTGAAGCAGAGACACTAATAGTTGGACCTTCCACTATTTTTACATCTGCTAAATCGTCTTTTTGCAATCCATCTTCTTTATCTTGTGACAGTTTATCAGTAGGATCAACTTGCCTTAATCCTCTATTATCCTGCTGTGATCTATCTCTGATTTCTTTAAGAAGATTTTCAGGTGGAGTTTGATCACTTTGTTCAATGTTCTCTAAGCTCTTCTTTAACTGTTCAGGATTTACTTGAGATTGTTCATTATTGTCATGAGTTGGAGATGAATAGCCCGAGTCACTTTTATTATTGAGTGCTGTAGCAGAGAGCGGCTGTTCACTTTCTTTCCACTTAGCATCACTAGCATCTTGGTTATCACTGTTATCTGGAGAAGATGAATAAGGAATTATGTCCTTTAATGTCTCTAACGGTGATGGGTTATTTTTTCTACTTCCTGCAATTGATGCTTTTCTATCATCAACATCAATGTGCCGTAAGTTGTTTTTCTTGAAATTTCTGATGTCTTGTAACAGATCGCCTTTGCTATTTCCTTCTTGTTGCTGGGTTTTAGGTTGTTGCTGATCATTAGGTGTTTGCTCACTTCTATCTGGTTTTTGGCTTCCAGGTACAGCATGTCCAAATGTAGGATTGTCATACCGTTCATCTTCTTGCCTATTATCTTGATTGTGGCTTACAGACTTGGTGAAAGTAGAACTATCTGAAGAATCAGAAGTTGCACCTTTTTGCTGATTATTAGGTGTTTGCTCATTTTCGCGCAAGTCATCTGGTTTTTGGCTTCCAGATTTGGCTCCCCCTTGCTCATCGAAAACACCTTTTTTAGGTGGTAGTGAACTAGTTCTAGGTGGAAGTGGCGGAGGAGTTTTTTTGTTCTGAGGATTCTCCTCAAAAAGCGATTGTAGGTTATAAACTTGACCTCCCGAATTTGCTTCTCGTGCTGCTTGTCTAAGCTCACGCTTTTCTTTAGCCTCCTGAGAATTAATTTTATCGTCAAAATCTTTTCCAATTCCGCTATCGTAAGACTGCCTTCTGCTGTTAGATTGTAGTCCAAAATGTGAATGGTGGTCTTCTTTTTTTTGAGTTATATCAGTAGCTTGAACGCTAACACCTCTATTAACATCAATTCTTGTTGTAGTTTCAGATGATAGCTCGTTACTGTCTTTATTATGTTGCATCTCATTCGCTTTTCCTTGTCCTTTCTCCCTGAATTGTATTTCATGCAAGAATAAACCACCTATTTTTACATCTCTGTTTACTTCTAACCGTTCTAGAGAAAAATCATCACCTTTAACAAGGTCTACACCGTTAGCATCAATCTTAATTTTGATCTTACATTCCTTCCCCTCCGCATACCACTTTAAAGTCATTTCATATGAACCATCAGTTACGACATAATGTCTTATTTTTTTCCCTTCTTCCTCGGCAACAAAACCATGCATTCCGCTCTTTCCATCACTATGCAATGTTGAAAATCCCGAGATTTCATTCTTCTCACAAAAATCACTGTTTAAAAATTCGCTGATTTTAAACTCTTTTTTGTTATTTCCCAGCGTAATACTTGCGTGATTACCGTATATTGAAACTCCTGCAACATCATCAACATACTCTTTCAACCTTTCTTTAACTTCACTTTCAAGGTCTTGTCCAGCTTTCTTTGTCTTGTCGCATTTCTGAAGAATAACTCCATATGCTTTATCTTTGTTTTCTTCTTCGTCCCAATTCCAGTTGGCGTGTTTTGTTAAAAACTTTACTGTGTTAAAATCAACTCTAGCATTATAAATTGGGTCGTCTTCCTTTTTTATTTTATCAAATAAAGGAAAAATTTCTTGAATGCGCTCATTATAAATGTGTTCTTGTTGTGTATCGTTAGTGCCCATATATCCCTCACTAATAACCCTCTGCCTTTAGTTCTAGCTAATACTAGCTAATATAATTATCACAAGCATTGGTTGAATTTTTATTAAGGAAGGTTGTGTTACTAATGTGATGACACAAGCTATTTTATGGTAACATCAAACGATTTAAGTTGTCATTCCAGTCTGGAATCCAGCCTTTCACGAACCCCATCAAAAATGTTGTGTTTTAACATAAGATTAGCTACTTTTATGCTCACTAACTTAGTGCCAATCAAGATTCCTGGATCCCAGTGTCTGGGCACTGGGATGACATCCTTCTTGGCGGAAATCACTTTTATATCACAACAGCTGCATAGCCTAAATTGCTTTAGCTATAGCTCTGTTTTTGCAACTTCAAATATCTGCTACTCATAGTAAACACTTCTGGATCTTGAGAGGTTAGCTTGAGTATAGCGAGTATGTTGATAAACAACAAAGCAGCAATCGAGATATCAGCAACATCCCATAGCAACCGGACTTTACCTATCGCACCAAGCGGAATGATCATGGTAAAAATTACAATCCAGATTTTAGTGTATTTATTATCCATAGACACATAGCGTATTGTCTGTTTTGAGCAAAAAAACCAAGTAAAAATAGTAGTAAAAGCAAAACAAAACATTATGGCCATAATTAAATAGTCAATATAAGGCCAATTCATTGCCTTTCTAAAAGCAAATATGCACATGTTAGTGCTCTCTAAATCAGTGACCCAAGAATCTGTGACAAGCAGTACCATTGTTGTAATAAACACTATAAACGCAACTATAAAAGGCGATATTATCGTAATTAGACTCTGCTCAATAATAAATTTATTATTATTTTTCTTAGGAACAATTGAAGAATGTACGATTCCTTCAAGGCCAAGCCCTATATCTGTTGCAAAAATACCTCGCAAAGTTCCAACTTGAATAATAGTCAACATTTCTAAAATCAAACCTAGAGATAAACCAGAGTTAAAGCTACTAGTTGTAAAAAAACTGCTTGTTATTAGTTTTAGAGAAGGAAGAATATTTTCACTAAATTTAAATAATATGATACCGCAAAGTGTGAGGTAACTTACCGTCATTATCGGTATCATAGCCGATATAAAAATTTTAATTTTTTTTAAGCTGAGAGCTGCAACAACAAAAAATATTATGGCCATTACAATGCCACCAATGACTACAGGCACATCTATCATGTTAAGTGGTATTGATAGAGAATTTACCTGAACAAGGTTACCAACTGTTATTGAAACCATTATCATAACAACTAGAAACACAATTGTAGCTTTTCTAGAGTTAAATGCATCAGCCATGTAGTCTACAGGGCCACCTATAAACCGTCCGTTCTTTTCCTTTCTGGTTTTTATACTTAGATAACAAGTGACATATTTTATCACAGAAGTGATAACAATAATTATCGCCATCCACAAAATAGAGCCCGGTCCTCCGGTTTTTAGAGCAACAGCAGTTCCTGAAATATTTCCTACTCCTAAATTTCCCCCTAAAATTGTAAACAGAGCGGCTATAGAAGAAAATTTATTTTCTCCTTTTTTAGCTCCAAGGAGTGAAAGGGCGTATGGTAATCTAAATACCTGTAGCCATTTTAGTTTAATCGATAGGTAAACACCAGCAACTAGCATGAGTAATATTGTTGGCAGTAATAAAACAAACTTTACTGTATCCATCTGTAAAAGTGAGATTTTTATTTGAGTATACAACAAAAATTGAAAATACCTAACCTATTTTCTATGTATGACTTCGTTTCCGTCATTCTAGAAACCTTTTCTTGTCATCCAAGTAGCGTGACACATAACTGTACGAACATTGTAATATGGTACAATGTTAAGACGATGTCATTCCAGTGCTTGACACTGGAATCCAGCTTTTAATGCAACCCCTCACCAAAAATATTGTGTTTTAACATAAGGTTAGCTACTTTTATACTCACCAACTTAGTGTCCAATCTGGATCCCAGTGAGCTTTGTTGCATAGCAGCAGAAAAATTAGTGATTACTGACAAAATTCATTATAAATAGCGATTTAACTGTTGAAGAAAAAATATGCCACAAAAAATGAGGGTCAGTAACCATAGCGAATATAACAAATTTCTAGAAAAAAGAGGAAATATTTTTCATTATATCAACGAAGCCATAGAAAAGTGGTACGAGAATGGTCCAAAAATACCAGGTGGCAATAATATTTATAGCGATAAAGTTGTAATTTTGGTGCACATAATAACTTGTTTATTTAGAATAGGCCTGAGGCAAACAGTTGGGTTTATAGCAGGATACCTTGAGCAAATTGGGAAAAATTTGCAAGTTATCAGCTATTCACAATCATCAAGAAGGTTTAAGAAACTCAATATTAAGATCAATGATTGCAGAATTGATAAAAATAATATGGAAGATATCGAAATTGCTATAGACAGTACAGGAATTAGTATATACAACAACACTCCTGGTCATAGCAAAGAAAATAGCGAAGATAGAAAGTATCGCAGCTATGAACAGACAAGAAAATTGCATGTAATGTTGAATACAAACAGCAAAAAAGCCATAGCTGTAAAATACAGTAACGGTGTCTACTCTGATCACTATGGAGCTTGTGATTTGCTAAAAGAAGTCGATTTTCAGTATGTCATAAAAGTACTATATGCAGATAGGGCATATGACAGAGAAAAGCTCTATAAGCTGTGTAATCAATATGGTATAAAAACGAAAATTCCTCCGAAAAACAACGCAACAGAGCATCCAAAGTTAGACTATATGGCTGAGAGAAATTCTGCAGTCAAGCTCATAAAGTCATATGATGAAGATGGTATAAAGAAGTGGAAAAAAGAGATGAGTTATGGAAAAAGATCTTATATAGAAGGTTTTTTCTCGCGATTAAAAAAGACATTTGGATTTAGTTTTAGGAACAAATCTGAAATGAATCGTGAGAGGGAACTGCTACTCAAATGTTATTTGCTTAACAAATTTACTGAAATAGGCATGGCTAAATTTGAGATAGCTTCATAAATTTATTGTGCGTTACCTACTATCCGAAGAGCGATGCAACAAAGCCATCCCAGTGTCTGGGCACTGGGATGACATCTTTTTTCTTGGTACAAATTACTCTTATATCTCAATGTTCGTACAGTTAGTGCGTGACACTTGTATCTTTATGATGTGAGGCATTAGAGCTAAAATACCTCACAGGGAGGGTGAAGCTGATGCGACACTAATGCCATTAAGCCAGATTTTGCTTCCCTCCCATAGAGTTAAAGACTGAACAGTATCTTTTGGAATTATATCCCGTATTACAAGGTTAGTCTAAACTCTCAGTTTATTTATAGTCTTGGAGGCAATTTTATGCAAGTAAATGCTATTTTGGGTGTGGATATTTCAAAAAAGAAATTTGATGTTTGTTTGTTAGTGGACAGTAAAAAACGACACAAAGTCTTTCAAAATAATCAAGATGGTTTTGCAAAACTTGTAGTTTGGTGCAATGGCCATGGAGCAAATCTTACTCATTTATGTCTTGAAGCAACTAGTTGGTATGGAGAAGATTTGGCTACTTTTATGCACGATTTAGGACATAATGTCAGTATAGTAAACCCAGAAAGCTTTTGGCAAAAGTGAGCTGCTCAGAAATAAGACAGATAAATCAGATGCAGCTATGATAGCTAGATTTTGTATCGCCAACAAACCTGCTCTTTGGAAGCCCATTGCACCTGAAATGAGGCATTTGAGGGAGCTTTACCGTTGCATGCAATCGCTAAAAGATGATAAGGTGCAACAGACAAATCGCTTGGAAAACAAAAATATGCATTCCAGTTGCAAAGAAGCTATATCTAAAGTAATTTTGGCAATAGAGGAGCAAATTATTGTTCTCGAAAAAGAAATTAATGAGCATATAAATAACTATCCACATCTAAAAAATATGGTGGAAAACCTTAAGACTATAAAAGGTATAGGATATCTTACTGCTGTTGCTGTTGTCGCAGAAATGCCATCAGTTGATAACTTTGACAATGCTAAACAATTTACAGCTTTTGCTGGTCTAAATCCAGGACATTATCAATCGGGATCGTCAGTATAGCTCTTTCCACAGAAGTCCGGATATGATAAGATTAAGGATAGATGGCGATAAGGAGGTTGGATGCCGGCAGCATATAGTTATGATTTAAGAAAAAAAGCAATGGAAGCACTAGACGAAGGGGAAAGCAGAGAAGCAGTGGCAGCAAGATTTAAAATTGGACGAACTACTTTGTGGGAGTGGCAGCAAAGAAAAAAAGAAACAGGCGACTTTCAGTCAAAAAAACTCGGTAATGGAGGTTACAATCAGAAAATTATCGACTGGAATAAGTTTATCGAATTTGCTAAAAAACACGGTAGAAAAACTCTGTCGGAAATGGCTAAACTTTGGGGCAACGTTAGTATCCAAACGATCCACCGAGCTCTCAGAAAAATTGGATTTACGCGCAAAAAAAGACATATGGATACAAGGAAAGGAACGAAGAAAAACGTGCTGAATTCTTAAAAATTATAGCAACAAAAGAACCAGAAAACTTAGTGTATATAGATGAGTCTGGGATTGATAACACGGAGGACTATCCATATGGGTATTGCCAGAAAGGACAGCGATTTTATGCCCTAAAATCTGGAAAAAAAACTCAACGAATCAGCATGGTTGCAGCCTTAAGTAGAAGAAAGATAGTTGCTCCATTAACATTTGAAGGCCACTGTAATATGGATATTTTTAATGGATGGTTTGAGCAATTTTTGGCACCGATCTTAGAACCTGGACAAACTGTCATTCTTGATAATGCTACTTTTCATAAGTCTGATAAGCTTATCAAGCTCGCTAAAGGAGTCGGTGCAGAAATTTTGTATCTGCCGCCTTATTCTCCAGATTTTAACAAAATTGAGCATCATTGGTTTGCTATAAAAAACAGAGCCAGGAAAAACATTCCTCTATTCGAATCCTTTCGTCGTGCTGTTGATTCTGCCTTCCTATGACCTATTCGGACTATTATGAGAAATGCTATAAGAGGTTGTCCGGAAACAAGTAAAAGGCTATAATATCTGAAATTTTAGTACGGGGTAAAGATGAGAAAAAAGTATCCAACAGATCTAAGCGAAAGGGAATGGGCAAGAATAGAAAAACACTTCAGAGTATCATACAAGAAAGGAGGAAGGCCGCAAAAGTATAGCAAAAAAGAAATATTAGAAGCAATTTTCTATGTATTGCGTACAGGGTGTCAATGGCGGTATTTACCAAATGATTTTCCGCTATGGAAGACTGTGTATGAGCAGTTCAGGCAATGGAAGAAGCAGGGAATTTTTGAGAAAATGAATTATGAAATTACAAAATATAGTAGAAGAAAAATAGGAAGGAATGAGCAGCCGAGTGCCTGTATAGTAGATAGTCAATCTGTAAAGACTACAGAAAAGGGGGGATCAAAGGCTATGATGGAAGTAAAAAAGTAAAGGGTAGAAAAAGGCATATAATTACAGACACTCAGGGTTTTATACTAGGTTGTTACGTAGGCGCTGCTAACGAAAATGATAGAGATGGTATTAAAATAGCATTAAACAATATGAGAACAAAATATACTAAAGTTAAAAAAATGTGGGCTGACATGGGATACCAAGGAAGAAATTTAAAGAATCACATAAAGGAAGAATATGACATAGATATTGAAATTGTTAAAAGGCCTCCATGTAGATTTTGGGTGCACAAAGATACGCCACCTGAGCTACTACCAACAAGAGAACAAGGGTTTAAAGTACAGCCAAGAAGATGGGTTGTAGAAAGGACTTTTGCTTGGGTTAATAGGAATAGAAGGCTATCGAAGGAGTATGATTTACTCACAACATCCACTGAGAATTTCATATACCTAGCTATGAGTAGGGTTATGTTAAAGAGGGAATATGCTTGAATTTACTAGTTTCCGGACAACCTCTAAGAGGTTGTCCGGAAACAAGTAAAAGGCTATAATATCTGAAATTTTAGTACGGGGTAAAGATGAGAAAAAAGTATCCAACAGATCTAAGCGAAAGGGAATGGGCAAGAATAGAAAAACACTTCAGAGTATCATACAAGAAAGGAGGAAGGCCGCAAAAGTATAGCAAAAAAGAAATATTAGAAGCAATTTTCTATGTATTGCGTACAGGGTGTCAATGGCGGTATTTACCAAATGATTTTCCGCTATGGAAGACTGTGTATGAGCAGTTCAGGCAATGGAAGAAGCAGGGAATTTTTGAGAAAATGAATTATGAAATTACAAAATATAGTAGAAGAAAAATAGGAAGGAATGAGCAGCCGAGTGCCTGTATAGTAGATAGTCAATCTGTAAAGACTACAGAAAAGGGGGGATCAAAGGCTATGATGGAAGTAAAAAAGTAAAGGGTAGAAAAAGGCATATAATTACAGACACTCAGGGTTTTATACTAGGTTGTTACGTAGGCGCTGCTAACGAAAATGATAGAGATGGTATTAAAATAGCATTAAACAATATGAGAACAAAATATACTAAAGTTAAAAAAATGTGGGCTGACATGGGATACCAAGGAAGAAATTTAAAGAATCACATAAAGGAAGAATATGACATAGATATTGAAATTGTTAAAAGGCCTCCATGTAGATTTTGGGTGCACAAAGATACGCCACCTGAGCTACTACCAACAAGAGAACAAGGGTTTAAAGTACAGCCAAGAAGATGGGTTGTAGAAAGGACTTTTGCTTGGGTTAATAGGAATAGAAGGCTATCGAAGGAGTATGATTTACTCACAACATCCACTGAGAATTTCATATACCTAGCTATGAGTAGGGTTATGTTAAAGAGGGAATATGCTTGAATTTACTAGTTTCCGGACAACCTCTAATTGCTTCTTTAAGTCTTGCATTGGCAATTACTATGATTTTTCGCATTAGAGCTGTTATAGCTACCATCTTCTTTTTACCTCTACCAATAAGATCAGAATAAAAAGCACCAAGTGCAGATTTAGATCTTGCAGCAGCCATAGCAGCTGTGAAAAGCTTTGCACGAACATTGCTTCTACCACCTGTTATCCTTCGGTAACCAATAGTTTTACCGCTTTCTTTTGGATGTGGAGCAACTCCAGCAAGACTTGCAACTTCTTTTTTGTTTAGGTGGCCAAGTTCTGGCATTAGACACACAAAAACTTGTGATAACTTGAGACCTATTCCTGGCACTGTTCTCAAGATTTTTTGACGCTTTTGTAACTCTGGATTTTTATCAATAATTCTTTGTATGGCATCGTTGAACTCATTTATCTGACTGGTAAAAAAGTCTATTGTTTTTTGGCAACTTTCCTTTATATAGTCGTTTTCAGGTGCTGCAAGCCTACATTTCTCTTGAGTTCTCATTTGCGTAATGTCATCACGACGTTGACAGAGTGCAACTAAGGCGGTTTGTTCTTTTGACATAGGCACAAATAGAGATAGAGCACTATAGCGTTCAAAACCATATTGAGCAAGGGCTCTTGCATCTGATTGATCTGTCTTTGCTAAAGTTCCATGTGATATGATAAAACTTTTTACTTTACGAGTATTAGCTCGATGTACAGCAACATTCTTATCAACAAGAAAATGTGCTAAGCCAAGCTCATATTTTCCAGTGTTTTCTAAAGTTACTAGAGAATTAGGTAGGATATCTGAAAATTTTTGAAACAACTGTTGCCAACCAGTAGCATCATTGTCAAACTTGATAGCGCTCCTTTGGTTATAAGCTGCAGCAACATTTTTAAATTTTCCGATATCAATGCCAATGAAATTTTGATAAGATGTAATCATAATAAATAACCTCGATAGTTTAATTAATTTAAGATTGTAAACGGGTGCATACATATGTCCCATGCAACTATTCAAACGTATCGAGAGATGGGGCTAGTTTACCTTGATGGCTACGGTTGTAATACCAACTTTCATTCGGTCGCACACGCCCGTGGTAGCCCTATTCCTATAGTGAGTAGGGTTATCTTTCCCTCTTATCTCTTTTATATCACATTTTTAACTTACAATCTTTCATATGCTTCTTTTACTTTAGCATGAGAAGTTAATGCATCAAAAAACTCAGGGCTTACCAAGGCATGAATTCCAGTCATATATTCACCACTTAGATTATCTTCTATGTGCCGGAGTACTTCCAGACACTTACGTTTTACGTCAGTTGTTGCTGTTCCAAGGGCAAAATTTACTACTTTTGGTGTTATTTCAAATTCGTTGTACAGATTTAATAATTCTGACCCATCAGCATCTAAAATTATTCCTTTGAGCGCTCCCATTCGCAAATGCTCTAATGTTATCGCGTGTTTGTTTCTCATTAGCTGCAAATGATCAGTTATTACATCTGCCAGCGCTTTCAGTTCACTTTCTGATCCAAATGCTCTTATTCCTTGTACTTCTTCTGGTAACACTACATCATCGTGAGGAATATGTGGAATCGTAAATGTTCTTACTTTTCTTTTACCACGTTTTCCTACTGTTGCTGGTGCTCCTGGAACTTGCGTTGGTAGTAAACTTAATACTCCGTTGTGTTCTTCTATGGTAATATGTCTAAATCTTACTGACCTACTTGGAAACAAATTTAAATTTTCAACACGTCCATAATTTATCGGCAATATATTCATCGCATTTGTTAGTGCCGTCATGCTAAATGCTGTATTTGTAAATGGATTTTGCATTTTTTCCCCTTTATGTTTTTTATTATTTACTAGACCCCTTTGCGGATGATGATCCCTCGTCCTTCAAGTTGCTTTATTGCTGCATTTTTCTGCTCTTCAGTGATATTTGCTGGCCATACAACTGCATAATCAGCTAGCATTGCACTACGAGTAATAATTACTGCTTTGGCATTTTCTGTCGCATTTACATCACTTACTATTGCACCTATTGCTGTTTGTGTGCCATCTGTGGCAGTTGGATTTATTATCCTAATCATGTTGTCTTTATCACGACCAACAACTGTCCCTAGCTTCAGATTTTGACCCTTTGCTACCGTTATTTGGTCTCTTGAATATAGACTTGATGCCTCATACTTTAATAAGTCACCTAGATTATTTTGTTCTGTTATACTACTCATTTTGCTTTTCTCCTTTTGTTATATATTTTAAATGCCTACGACTTTTCGCTACCTGCATCATCAACTCTTCTCCTGAATTCTGTGGTATTGTACTTATTATCTCTGTCTTCTTTGTTCTTTCTGCAAGTAATTCCATTAAAACCTCCCTTGCTTGCTCAACACTTACACCCTGCTCAATAAATTCTCCTATTTTCTCTGGCATTCGTGATAAGTTACACAAACGTATTAATTCAACAACTTCAGTACGATACTTAGTTAAATTATTAGTTTTTAGGTCATTTGTAGTTTGTTCATTCATAATAATACTCCTGTTTTGATTAATAGATGAAAGAATTGTAATTCCATCTGCAAGACCTATTTCTACTGCTTTCTCGCCAAAATATAGCCCTGCTTCTGTTGATTTGATTGCTTCTACAGAAAGGTTTCTATTGCGTGCTATTAGCTCAACCAGCATTCCATATAAACGATTCACTTCGCTTTTTAGGTTTTCTAAACTCTCAGAAGTTATTGGCTCATGTGGATTTAAATCATTTTTTCTACTTCCTGCAAATACTGTCGTATATTTTATTCCCTGTTTTTCATCAAACCCACTTTGATCTATATGACTTGCTATTACTCCTATGCTTCCTACTCCTGAAGTTCTACTCACAAATACCTTTTCAGCGCTAGAGGCTATAGCGTACGCAGCAGAATATGCATCATCATTTGCTATTGCAATAATTCTCTTTTTTGTTCTTGATTCATAAATAAAATCAGCTAGGTCAAAGACACCGTTTACTTCCCCTCCTGGACTGTCTATGTCAAGTAGAATCGTCTCTATGCTTTTATCTTCTAAAGCGCTCTCTATCTCTTCATGAATATTTTCATACGAAGTCATATCTAAAATATGATCAAAAGCTTCTGTTTTTTTTGTCAAAACTCCATAAATACGTATTATTGCTATTCCTTTTGGGTTTATATGAAAATGCTTTAAGTTCTTAAAGATAGGTTGTTTGCTGTTATATAATGATAGTAGTTCAAAGCTTCTTCTCTCTACCATTACTGGTTTATTTATCCACACCACTTCCTCCCCTTTTATGATTAACATCAGAATCGAAACAAAGTCCAAAAGAATTAGCTCGCTTTTGATCTTCTACTATTTCTTGATCAATTTCTTCTACATCGTAACCCATTTCTGATACTACTTCCGATCGACTCTTAAATCCATTCCTTACTGCCATTTGCTGTGCTTGCTGGTCTTTCAGTGGATCCACCCAATCAAATCCCTGTGGTATCCATTTTACTTCTTTAAATACTTGATTATCTGTTGTAGAAAGCTCTCCAGATAAAGTGGCAAGTTCTAGCCATCTACTCCATACTGGTCTGCAAAATTGGAATACCATAATGTTATGTTGCAGCATAGCGCATCTACGACGAAACTCTATTAATCCTGCTCTGATTGATGAATAATTAACACCGGTTAAATCTTCTGTTAGCTGCTCATATGTTATCCCTGTACCTATTGCTATTGCCCTCAGTTGCTGTCTCATGAATGCTTCATAACTTCCTCCAACATCTGATGGCTCTGAAAATTTTATGTCCTCTCCTGGGTCTAAAAGCTGCATTGTTCCAGGTTCCAGGCCAGATAGTGCTACTCCTTGCTCATTTGCTTGCGCCTCACCTAAAATATTTGCTTCAGGATCAAGTCTTGTAATAAACCCTGCAAACATTGCTGCTGTCTTTTTTCTCACCAGCTCTGCATCATCGTATTGATCAAGCTCATAAAGCTTTAGCAGTATATTAGAAAGCCATGGCTCCCCTCTAATTTGCCCAGGTCTTAATGGTCTATAAATATGTAAAACATCATTTGCTGGCACTCTCACTGATTCTCCAAATGAGCCTTCTCCTGGATGTTCTCGAAAAAGGAAAAAAGCTTCTCTTTGCCCAAGCCTGTTAAACTCAATCCCGTTTCTTATTACATTACCATTTCCTAAAGTTTGATTTGTTTTATTATCTAAATGTTCAGACTCAAGTACTTGCAGTTGTAATGGCACAGAAAATCTATCTTCCAGCTTTCTCGTTCTTAAACGTACAAAACATTCTCCTCCCTCTATCATACTTCTGCATACTAGAGCTTGTAATCCATAAAAATCACTTACTCCATTACTGTCCGCTTCATCTGTCCATTTTAGCCATAATTCTTGTATTTTCTTTCGAAATTCTCCATCTCTTGCTTTTGATTGTGGTTTTATTCCTGTTCCAATAGAGTTATAGCTCTTTTTACAATAATCCGAACAGACCGTAATATGCTACTGGCCTGCTATAGCCATAAACACATATCTTATCGCATTCGGACTATTATAAGAAAGGCTATACTTACTATTGTATCAATGATATTTGCTGCATATGGATTTTTTCTCACCATATCACGTGATCTACTACGTAAAGTTTCAAGGTTTTGAGAGAGTAAGCTATTTATATTACTTTTCTCCGGTTGCCAATACACTACTCTTCTTCCTGATCCTGCAGCATCCCATGCAGAGCTTTTTATCTTTGGTTTGTTAAATAATTGCTTGAATGATTTTAATAACATTTTGCCTCTTTAATTATGCAGCAAGTTGTTGCACAATTTGACATTGAAAAATTATAGCAAGTTGCTAGAGAATTTGTTTAACAGATTGTATGTAGAGAGTCATTACTCTGGACTACGTTTATAAATTTCTTTTCGATGTCCTATTGCTGCAATCTTGACCATGTGCTCTGAGTTATCTATTAAGTATATGACTCGATAATCGCCAACACGCAACCTAAAGTAGCCTACCCATTTATGCGATAAAGCCTCACCTACTTTATCAGGAATAATTGTGAGACGTTTTTCTATAGCTTTTTGCACCCTTAACCGTATTGTTTTCGGAAGAGAAGGAAGATCTTCGGTATCTACACCTTCTAAATAACCAATTTGGTAAATTATTCCCACTTGATATCTTCATGCCTAATTATTTTTGCTCCAGGAACATTACGTTTAGCAGCAAGTTCAAGTAGAGCTATTTCTCCTTCATCCATTTCGTCACCTTCAGATAGTTTACTTACTTCAAGTTCTTCTTCTACTAGATCTTTTACAATCTCTTCTATAGGTCTATTTTGAACTTTCGCCATTTCTATAAGGTAATGAGCAAACTCCCCCTCAAAATTTACATTAACATTAATCCTTCCTTGATTTTGATCCATATTATTCACTGCAAGATATCAACTTCGAATTGTAACACTTTTATATAATTTTGTCAATCCCTTTACTCGTTGAAAACACTATCTTTCTCTTTGGCTTCACACCTGCAACTTTCAGTTCAGCTTTAATACGTTGCCTGAGCTCCAATAAATCCTTTATTTGAACTTCCCCGTACCGCACAACATGGTCACCATAAGCAATTGATACTACTCGCTCTCCATTTTGCAGTTTTTTTATCGCTTCTTCGACTTGAATTAAATATTCTTCGTTATACATTTACTACTTGCTGATCCACTTGCTTTTGACTATTTTCTTTGATTTTTTACTTTCTGGTTTTTCACTCAAACTATTCCATTTACTCTCTGGCCAACGATCAATTCCAAGCGCAATAGATGCTGCTCTTGCGTAAATTCGGCAATCTAGTACTTCATTTCTTTCTCTTACCTTTTGCCACTCTTGTTTGGTATATCCTTTCACTACTTTACTGACTAATTGCTCTGCCGTTAGCTGCTTAAAATATTCAGGTGCATACTCAGGAAAATGACAATATCCTGCTGGCACTTTCTCTTTTTCCCCGCTTTTTAAAATATTAAGTAGCTGAAAAAGCTCTGACTTTAATATCGATACCCCTACTGGCCACAGCTTTATTCCTCTTTTCAGCTTTTGACCACCAACTGTTATATCTACTCTACTTGGGCTGCTAAGTGGTACTAGCGCTTTATTTACACCTTTCACTGCCATTACTCTTCCCGATCCTTGATGACTTCTCACCCAGTTGTAAACTTCCTGCGTTGCATACCCTGCATCAACCGCCATCATGCTTATCATATATTCAAGCCCATTTTCACCGATAAAATGATGATTTAAGAGCTCAGAGAGTTTTCCCCATACTTCTCCACCTCCTGTATCTCCTTCAAATACTCGATAGTCTATTGACCAACTTTCACGGCTTTTTCCCCAGGCTACAACTTCTACTTCTAACCGATCTTTTTGGACATCTACTCCTGCTGTGAGAACTACTTCGCCTTTTGGTACTGTGCCTATGGGGAAAAATTCTCTTCTGTTAAATAGTTGCTTCCAGTCTGGTACTTCTCCTTTGTCTACCCAGGTTTCTCCAAGCGTAGTATTTATCCAAACCTTCAGTAATTGTTCACTTTCCTTTGCATGCAGAAAATCCTCTACTGCTTGTTGCCAACTATACCAGCCAACTGGACTATAAAGACTTGAAAGATGAAATCCTTTTTTCTCACCTTTTACTCTACTAGTAGGCCTCCATTCTCCACGCTCAAGCATCTCTGTCTTTTGATGATTTTCTATCTTTTCACCACATTCTACACATATATAGTGTGCTGTATTTGGATTTTTATCTTCCCATTTTATTTGTGACCACTTTAGAACTTGATAGTAATTACAATGCGGGCATGGTACAAAAAAGTATCTCTTATCTGTTGCTTCAAATTCCTTCTCAATTCTGCTTATTCCATGAATCGTTGGTGTTGATACTAAAAAAATCTTTCTACGTGCAAAAGTGTTAGTTCGAGCAATACTGAGCAGTACTGGATCTCCTTCTCCTCCTGAATCTCCTGGATACGCATCTATTTCATCAAGAAAGAGGTATTTTACTGGCATAGATCGGAGGCCTACACTGCTATTTGCTCCAGTTATTACTACTATTCCACCTGGAAATTCCTTGCTTTGTACAGTATTGCCCGAATCTCTTGACCTTGGGTCTTTTACTTTACTTTTTAAACATGGTGTACTTTCAATCAGTGGCGCAAATCTTCCTTTTGACCAACGTTTTCCCATTTCAACTGTTGGCTGCACAACTAACATTGGACCTGGTGTCTGATCAATGATGTAGCCTATCCAATTGTTACCAGCTTCTGTTCCTCCAATCTGCGCTCCTTTCATGAATACTACTTTTTCTGCAGGTGAAGATGGAGAAAGTGAATCCATGATCTCTTTTAAATAAGGAGTTCTTTCCGTTCTCCATTTTCCTGGCTCTGATGCTGCAGTTGGTGCTAAAACTCGATACTCATTCGCCCACTCTGATACTTTAAGTAGTGGATCTGGTCTTAAACCTTCAGAAAAAGATGTAGCATAGATCATACCTTAACCCTACTTATTGCTGGTTCTATCTCAACATCATTAACAGTAGAACTACATTCCTCCAATTCCATAAACATCTTTTTCTGAAATTCGTTTTCTATATATCTTTTGCTCATCTGACTTATGATTATTGCTATAACAAGCACAAATACCCCTGTTATTGTTGCAAAAATGATTGCACCGCTTATTGTTGTTGCTGTTAACCCTATACATACCGCTATTGCTACTGCACTTACTGAGGTAGAAACACAGATTACATTATTGTATTTTCTTACTTTTGCATCTCTATGCTCCATACACCTATAATAAATTGGTACAGATCTGCCTATCTCATCTGGTAATTTGATACTCTTTTCTTTAAATAAAGTTTTTAGCAATTCTAAATTATTTGACTTGATTGCTAAGTGCAGAACAGGTGTATAGTTTGCTCCTTTTTTCAGCAATAACTTTACTACATGTAAATGCCCTTTTTCTGCAGCAAGATAAATCGGTGATAGACCTTTATTATTTACAATATCAATATTGATTTCTTCTTTTAAAATTGCATCTACAATCTCAATTTCTCCTCTTTGTGCAGCTAAATGGAGTAGACTATTCTTTTCAGAACCGTATTTATTACTCACCAAAGCCTTCTTTATCTCAGATTTAGCGTAATCAAATGGTGTCTTGCCGCTATCGTCTTTTACCAGAGGGTCTATATCTTCTCGCGTTAGTAAAACTTCTATTGTTTTAAGTCTTTCAGCGTAATGTAGTGGTGTTTTATTTTCGTAGTCTTGCAAATTGACTTGAGCATTAGGCTCCTTTATTAAGCATTTGAGAATATCAAGACATAAGTCTCTTTCATCGTAATTAGTATTACTTACAGCTATATGAACAGGTGACAATTTCATTGAGTTTTGTCCTATGCGCGCGCTATTTACATCTGCTCCAAGCTTCAGCAGTAACTTTACTATCTCCAACTTTTTATTATTAACTGCATAGTGCATTGGTGTCTGATTTCGTGCATCAAAGACATCTATTTCAGCTTTTCCTTCTTCTACTAAAATTTTGACAACATTTCCATGTCCTATGCCTGCTGCTAGATGTAATGGAGTATGATGCAGAGCATTTCGTGCATTAACGTCAATACCTTTTCTGATCAAATATCTCACTGCATTAACTTCACCTATCATTGCGGCCAAATGAAGCAAGCTATCTTGCTCTGATCCGTATTTATTGTTGATTAGCGCTTTCAATATTTCTGCTTTTTTCCCTTCTTTGGCATAATCTAAGGAGGTTTTGCCTTCATTGTCCTCAACAAAAGGATTAATATTCTTCTTCGTGAGTAACAAATCTACCATGCTTAATTCATCAAATTCTATAGCACAATGTAGTGGTGTCTTTCCATTTAATCCTCTGACATTAACATCTAATCCAGGTTGATTAATGAGACACTTTATTAACTCCAAACTTAAGTTATCAGCCATTTTATATTCAAAATCTTTTTTATATTTGAAATTTAGTATTAGATAACTCTTGTAATGAGTTTGTAATCTCTTCAGTTAGCGCCATATGAATCTTTTCAGTGTCACTCAGTGATGCAAGCAATGCTGAAACTCTATTTGGAATATTAAGTAAATTATTACGGACAACTCTTGCTACATTAAATGCATCGCGCTTTACTTCTTCTACTGCTACAAGTTCTCCTATCTCAGCCCTAGCTTTTGCCTCAAGAAGTTTACCTCGTTCCATTTCATTTTTTATTCTGGTTTTTAGCAACATCGTGGAAAGGTTACTTGTATTTTCTGGATTTTTCCTCCTCAGTGGCTGACTTGGATCTCTTATTGCCGCTACTGCTTCATTTGCTTGTTCTCTATTGATCAAACCATCCTCCAACTCAACTATTCCTTTTTTTACTAAATAACAGACATATTGCTTTGATACTCCTATCTCTCTTGCCCATTCTGTTTGTGTGATTTTCACTTTTTTTTCTCCTCTCTCTTGTTTCTACGAATTTTCTTCTTGAATCTCTGAAAAGGTTTTGCCAGTATCAGCAATTCCCTACCTGTTTATACTTGCCGGCGTCTTAGAGATATTTTACTAATATAGAGCGAAGTACTCCGGTTTATAGCTGCTTTCTTTTTACATAGTGAAATTTGGCTATTTTCAACTAATACTATAAATTGCATCTTTGTAGTTATGAGATTCAACCACTACTTGCTCTAGCGTTAAACTGCTGCATTTGGCATCTTTACTATGGTTTTCTTCAAGCACTTTTGTCCTTGCTTCCTTTATTTCCTCAATGAACTTTCCATTAACTTTTTCTGGTTCAATTCTTTCCTCACAATATACAAGATTTGTGCAATTTGTTTTTCTGTAGTAATGTACTCCAAGGAATATCACTGATAGTGCAAGTATACTCGAGCCTATAAGTAGTGATAACCCTACGTTATTAATCAAAGCGTTCTGGTAAAACTTCTGTACACTATTAATACCACCTTCTACATACAGTAATAAAGGCAATACTATATTTACAGCAACCAAACTGCTTAATAATGCTGTAAATAATGGCCTATCTTTGATTACTGATTCTACTTTATTTCTTCTACTAATGACTTTGTCGTCAATATTAATGAAGTTGTTCTTACCCTCCCAAGCGTTAAGTGTAAAATGCGAATGAGTACCATTGCCGTATTCCAGTTTGACTGATTTTATTACTTTATCTTTTGGTTGATACTTTAGCACCTGATTCAAAGTTTCATTCGCATTCTTTCCCCCTATTTGACACTCTTCAGTATCTCTAAATTGCTTTATTCCACAAAATATCGGACTAATTGCAACCAATAATGCAACAGCTAGAATTGGTATAGTTACATAGATGACACTGTTTGCAAAAAATGCAATAAATTGTGCTTTATCCTGTAAATATACCAAAGCTGCAGAAACGCTAAGTGCAACAGCAGCTATACCGAAAATTATAAATTCCTTCTGCTGCACTGCATATTTTACTCTTGGCAAAATTCTATTTGTTTTCTTTTCTTTTTTAATTAACGGGGTTTCTTCATTATCACTTTTTTCTGATGAGCTAGTTGAAAGTGTAACTGGACTATCATGATTTAATGACATATTCTCCCATCCTTGATTGCCACAAGACTCACTCATCTCTGCACTTCTATTGTCTATTCCACTATCACTTCCTTCCAAACTCTTTTTTAAAAATTTTGTATTCAGATCTACAGGTTCATCAATTGATCCTTTCTTAATTGATGTTTCTTCAGAATTTGAATTTTCTATCTCTGGACTTTGATCATTTATTTTACCATCTAAACCTCTTTTCGAGAATCTTTTACTTTGGTCTATAGTTGCATACATAGGTTCTCCTATAGCTTCTTGCTCATCACATTTTTCTCCATTTAATTGGAAAGAAGAATGTGGTAGCTTTGGTGGTGCAATATCCTGAATAATACTCAACCGATGATTTTCTGCTGTTCTAGGTGAAGGTGGAGCTACATTTCTAATATTGTCCTTCTCCAACATTCCATTCCTAGGTAACGGCTTTGGTTTATCTCCTAATTCTATATCCTCTTCCTCTTTTTGCATTTCTTTTGTGTTGTCTATTTGGGAGTTGGAAGATGTGTTTGATGCTGCCTCAAACTGATCAAGAGAATACGGACGGTTATATTCTATTCCTTTTTCCTCACAAACTGTATTAAATTCATCCTCTGTATCTTCACCCTTATCCAACACTGAAAGTGCATCAAATTGATCAGCACCTGCCTCATCCATTCCTAGTGTAATACTGCCATCACTACCATTACTAATCACATTTGAAAAAGCTGCTTTGTATTCAGTGTTGCACTGCTTCAGGTCGTGACTACCACAAGTTTGCTTCATATGTTTCTCCTTAATAATAGGTGTTTGCTTCGTACCTTTTTCAAACAATTCAATTCTCTCCTTAACAGATAGTGTAGAATTGGAATACGAAAGCCAAATTCCCGAATAGAAGCACACATTCTGTTGACCACATCGTCATTTTTACGTGGGTTACGCTCATATTCAACTAGGTTTCGAGTAGGATAGTAGTGGATTGCTAAATTCATATAATTTAAATTCTTAATAATTAAAAAGTTAATATTTAAAATATCTCTGACGCTAAAGAAGGCCTGGAGTCAGCACCACCAAACCCGCCAGTATGGCCGAAAGGACCCACTTTTACGGTATTTTTTATGTGTTAAAATCTTTACCAAGATTCATAGCGTAAAACATTAATGCCAAAGCATCTGCCTCATTATCATCTCTAGGTGAAAAACTTTTTTCACGTATCGCTTCAATAACTTCACTCTTACTTGCATTGCCTTTGCCTGCTATAAAGCGTTTTATAGTCTTTACAGGAACACCTTTGTATGGCACATGATGCTCTTCACACCAAGCAGAGAGAACAGCCAGAAAACCACCGTAGCAATGCGCTGCATCTGTTCCTAAATGTCTTCTTACTTCCTCAAAATACACTGCAGTGAACTTATGTTCTAAAGAGTTAAGCCAATTACGGAAACTCAAAAAGCACATGCCACCTCCACTGAAACGACTACCATGAAAGCTTTTGCTCCCACTTTGAATTGCTCCATCTGTCAGAATTGCCCAGCCCGTTTGTTTGCCGAGGTCCAGTGTTAGGATTGACATTTGCTATTATTAAAATTACAAGTAGCACTTACTCCAAAATATCGTCTGGTTTCTGCAAAATACACTAGCAATTCATAGGTTTTTGTAGACCAACAACGGAAATTCGAGAATTATGTGCTACTGCAGAAAGTTGTTTTCTTATTATATATATTCACCAAAATTACAAAAACTGTTCAATTTTTTTTGCAAAGGATAAAAACCGTTGCTTGCAAGTTTGTTTTGTAACAGTAAGATTACTAAAAATACCATTTAATTAAGTTTTAAAGGGTACTAAGTGCATTCTTTGATGAGGTGCTGAGATTGATCTATAAAGTTACACCTAGCTTTAAAATGAAGTTTTTACCTCATCTAAAAAAATACAAGTATATTCAATGTTTGTTTGCCGAGTTTTGAATTGACACTTAAAGCTTTTGTATTTGAAGCACATCCACAAACTACATCAATGCCCTTCTATTATATATATACCGGATTTCTCACCACTTTTTCCGGGATTTTCTAAAAAAAAGTTAAAATAATTTTAAAACTGCTTATCAGCTAAAGAATAAAGCAGATAGTTCTCTATTTTTAGAGTTTTACAGTTGCTTGTCTTTTTTACAAATAACCCATATGCTACTTGAAGTAAGGTAGAGTAGATATGATAATAAATGGGAACGAAATTTTATTATATACAACTCCAGATGGAGACGTGAGAATTGATGTTTTGTATCGAGATGAAAACATTTGGCTTACACAAAAAAGAATGGCAGAGTTGTTTGATGTTAATATTAGAACAATTAGTGAGCATTTACAGAACATATTTGCTAGTCAAGAGTTAGATAAAGATTCAGTTATCCGGATTTTCCGGAATACTGCTGAAGATGGTAAACAGTATCCTACACAATTTTATAATTTGGATGCAATTATAGCTATTGGTTATCGAGTTAATTCTAAAAAAGCAACATTGTTCAGAGTATGGGCTACGAAAATTTTAAAGGATTTTATTATCAAAGGATTTGCATTAGATAGCGAACGACTAAAAAACGGAAGGAAGTTCGGTAAAGACTACTTCAATGAGTTACTTGAAAAAATCAGGGAAATACGAGCATCCGAACGTAGGTTTTACCAGAAGATTACTGACATTTATGCTGAATGCTCTGCAGACTATGATCCAAATTCAGAAATAACAAAACAATTTTATGCAAAAGTACAGAATAAATTATATTGGGCGATTTACGGCTTGACTGCAGCAGAGCTAATATATTCTCGAGTTGATCATAAAAAACCACATATGGGACTAACTACTTGGAAAGATGGTCTAGGTAATAAAATTCATAAGAGTGATGTAAGTGTTGCAAAAAACTACTTGACTTTCCATAAGATGGTACAAGCCTCCACCTTCTAGGTGGAGAAACTTTAGTTTGTCAATGTCATAACTGTACTTTATAAAGTATAGTTATGACGGAATATGACAAAGGAAAACACACTGTATTTTATCATAGGTACCATATAGTCTGGATTACAAAATATCGGTACAGAGTATTAACTAAGGCTATGAAGGAGAGAATACGAACAATCATAGCAGAAGTATCTGAAGAAATGGGGATTAAGATAGAAAACGGAGTAATATCATCAGATCATTTACATTTATTCGTAGTAATACCTCCTCATATAGCTGTGAGTGATTTTGTTCAAAGAGCCAAAGGCAGGTCTTCACGCAAAGTTCAACAAGAATTTCCAGAGCTAAATAAAATGTACTGGGGAAAGCGTTTTTGGGGAAGAGGATACTTTAGTGCTACCAGCAGACATATCACAGATGAAGTCATTAATGAGTACATCAATAAACATACAGATGCACATCAGCCTCATTCTATATCTAGTATAAGATTGGAGTAGCTTTAGCTTCTCATCGCGCTTCCAGCGCTATATCCAACCTTTCGGCTCTCAGCCGATAGTGGTTGAGTGAAAAAGAATTAAGTGAACTAAATCACATTGTTTCAATGTATCTAGATTATGCAGAACTTCAAGCAAGAAAGCATCGGCTAATGAAAATGCAGAATTGGGTTGAAAAGTTGGATGCATTTCTATTGTTCAATGATTATGAAGTACTTAAAGATGCTGGTAAAGTTAGTGCTGAAGTTGCAAAAGCTCTAGCTGAAGGAGAATACGAAAAGTACAGAGTTATACAAGATAAATTACATGAATCTGACTTTGATGAATTAATTAAAGCAAGTAAAGAAAGTGAGAAAATAACTACAACAAAAACCAGCTTGTAGTTGAGCTATCTGTGTTTGACATCTTGCTTTTGTTTTAATTTCAAGGGGTGAACCACCCTAGTGAAAACATAAATCTTTGTCTCCATTGTACGCGATAAAATTGGAGACGTAAATAAATAAATTTGTCTCCATCTTGAACTATTGAGAGAGTTTTGTAGCTTATGTTTATGGCAAAACTTTTTTCTTTATCTTCACCTACAATTTGTTTATAGAGATTATTTAAAATATTTCCTTAAGAGTTTTAAATAAAAGTCGTTATATTTCAATAAGACCTCCAAAATAACCAGCTCTTGTTATATATATTTACCTAAATTACAAAAGCTGTTCACTTTTTTGAAAAAATATTTTACAACAAATAAAAAACATGATAAAATGAAACAAGGTTTTTTGTAGTAAGTAAAAGTTTAAGGTAAAAGATAATTTAGAAGTGCCTCATAATCGGGTTTTGAGCTACCTTACATAAGTAACTTAGGTCTTAGTAGTATAATTGTACCCTGGAGTCGTAGAATCTTTTTAAAACGATATTATTAGCCATCTTGTTTTTTGTAAGCATTTGTCTTTCATCTTTTTTTAGGTTATCCAAAATGCAATAGCAGGTTTTTCATATTTTTGTCTCTGTGTTGTATTTTTATTTAGGGCGATCTGATTCATTAAGTCTTTTGAAAATGGAAAAGTAATATTTTCACACACTAAGTGGCTAAAAGCATAGAAATTCAGTGAGTTAAGTATAGTATGTTTTTGTTCCTAATTTTTCAATTTTACTGGAAATCACAAAACTCAGAACAGCTTCTTATTCCTTAAAACCTTACTTTGAAGAATAGGCCACACATTTATCTTCCTTTGAGTGATGCCTTTAATTATCTTACAATAACTAGGTTTATGTCTACTAATATCATGAAATGCAGCTGGTCCACCTGTATGCGTAAGTAGTTAGAGTAGGTTATAGGCGACTTTAAAAAACCGGTTAATTGCCACTTGAGTTTATTTTTTAAATGACTTTTATATTTCGGTTAAAAATTAAAATGGACGGTATATTAGCCTTTTTGAAAACCATTTCAGTTGAGCACCAGGTTAAAACTTATTACAGTTCATGTCTTTTTGCTTAACTTGTTATTTAAAAATTAAATATTTAAGCACGTTAATAATATTTAGGTAGGTATTATGAAAGGTACATATCCTATATGTTCTATTATTATATATTATTATTTATTATATATATAATATATAAGGTTTTACCCGAAACTGGGCTACACTCAAAAACCCTCTATAATCCTAGCTTTTAAAGCAATTAAGAAGTTTTTTTGAATTTCAAACTTAAATTACTCTTAACCCTTTAATATAGCCGGATTTTTTCCTTTTAGGAGATTTCATTTTCCAATCTAAAATGGCTTAAACTGCCAAAAATCTATGTAATCTCGAATCTAAAATGCTTAATTCACAAATAATTATTATAAATAACTTTACTAATACCACATTTTTGTGGCTACTTCTTATAGACGGAAAATCTCTCCCCTGGGTATATTGTAAACACGTTAAGCTCTATTAAAGTTTAATAGAAAAATCGTAATGAAAAAAATTTTAGAGCAATTCATATTTCGGACTGCATTTCTAGTACAAAGAGTCCATTTAGTGGGGTATGAAAGCTAATAGAAAGCGGAGTTGTGCAAAATTTTTTAAAAAAGTGAACAGTTTTTGTAATTTTGTCGAACTTACTATAGTAAGACCTAGCAAACCTGGTCTTCTGAATTGCAAATATTTGGAGTAAATATGGGCAGTATCAACTTATGATTGAAAAAAAATTTCTCTACCCTTCCGGAAAAACCTATGAGAAATCCGGTATTATAGCCTTTCTTATAATAGTCCGAATGCGATAAGATATGTGTTTATGGCTATAGCAGGCCAGTAGCATATTACGGTCTGTTCGGATTATTGTAAAAAGAGCTATACTATAGTAAAAGGTATAGAGACATCTCTCTACCCATTTATGACTGTATTTTAAATTACCAGCCTTTAAGAACATCATCATGAGCTATGTAGCAGAGACATTTTGTCAACAAACATAGCTTATTTTAACAGGAGAAAACAATATGCATGACAAGCAAGCTTTATTTGAAAGAGCAGCAGAAGTAAAAGCAGAACTACTCTCAAGAATAGAATCATCTTTATCCTACTTATTACCAAATGGTACTTTCCACGGAGGTAAGTTCTATGTTGGTAATATTAGAGGAGATAAAGGGAAAAGTTTAGTAGTAGAAACAAGAGGAGAAAGAGCCGGATTATGGCACGATTTTGCTACTGGTGAAGGCGGAGATATACTTAATCTCTGGTGGGATGTTACTAGTCAGACTAAGTTTCTTGATACCATAGAAGATATAGAAAAATGGCTTGGTCACTCAACAAACCATAAAGAAGAATTTTCAGAACGTTTAATAGCATGTTGGGACTATCATGATGAAAATAATCAAGTAATAGCTAAAATTTACCGTTATGATAGCACTTCAGGGAAAAAACGATATAGCTGTTTTGATGTAAAAAACTCAAGTAGTACTGCTCCAGATCCAAGGCCTTTGTACAATGTTCCAGGTATAATTAAATCCGATAAAATTGTTTTCGTTGAAGGTGAAAAATGTGCTGAAAGTTTAATCAGTAAGGGCATAACAGCCACAACAATGATGTTTGGGGCAAATTCACCTGTAAATAAAACAGATTGGGCTCCGCTAAAAGGTAAACACATAACCATATGGCCAGACAACGATAATTCAGGTCAGAAATATGCTGAAAATGTTGCAAAGAAGCTTTTAAATATAGGCGTTGCATCGCTTTCTATTCTTAAAATTCCACAAGATAAACCAAAAGCTTGGGATGCTGCTGATTGTATTAAAGAAGGAGTAGACGTCAAAAGATTTTTAACCTCAACTGTTTCTCTCCCATATACAAAAAACGTTACTTCATTTCCTGTATTGCAGTACCTAAATGACAAATCACCAATGCCAGAAGACATAATTGCTCCTAGAGTTTTAACTCCTAGTGGTCTTTTAGTTTTTGCTGGCGCGCCTAAAGTGGGAAAAAGTGACTTTCTTATTTCTTGGCTTTTTCATATGGCATCTGGAACTCCATTTTTTGATATGGTGCCAAAAAGGCCCTTAAGAATCTTCTACCTTCAGACTGAAATCGGTTACCACTATATGCGTGAACGGTTGCAACAGATGAAACTTAGTGAAGAACTTATTAAACTTGCTGCAAACAATTTAGTTATTACACCACAGACTAAGCTGCTTTTAAATGAAAATGGCATTAAAGATATCGTAACTGAAGCAGAAAGAAACTTTGACCTAAACACCATTGATATCATAGCGGTAGATCCATTGCGTAACGTTTTTGATGCTGATGAATACGGTAACGAAAATGATAATAATGCCATGATTTTCTTTCTCCAGGAGAGAGTTGAAAAACTGCGTTCTCTAATCAATCCAGATGCTGGAGTTATTCTTGTGCACCATACAAAGAAAATGCAAAAGAAACTATTAGAAGAAGATCCATTTCAAAGTTTTAGTGGCGCTAGCAGCTTACGAGGATTCTATACCACTGGAATGATCATGTTTAGGCCTGATGAGAAGAACAGCTATCGTCAACTGATGTTTGAGTTACGTAATGGAAATTCTGTTATGCCAAAATTTGTTGATAAAATTAATGGTCATTGGTACGAAGTTGACGCTGAGTCACAAAGGTTAATAAATAAAGACTATGGTGAAAAACTAGATGCCGAACGTTCTTGTAGATATGACATCATCTTGGACTTAATATGTGCAGAAGGACGTAAGGGTCATGCTTATACAATTAATCAGTTTTGTCAGGCATTTGAAAATAAAGAAGGTCTTGGCAGTACACATTCTATACGTGATCGTCTCGATGTCCTTGCTACCAAAGGCTACGTTAAATTCAACAAAGAAGGCAAAAACGCTGCAAGAAACAAATACGGAGTACTTTGCGTTGAAGGTATGGAATTTGGGGAAAAAATATTTGATCCAGAGAAGAATAAAAAGGTTACAGTCTATCACAGATTACTACCCACACACTACAAGTCACCACACTATGGCAGCGTAATTCCTGTAGAAAATCCAAATACTTGGGTTTATCACAATTAACACTTTAATCATTTCTTAATTAGAGGGGCAAAATATGCATTCTAAAAATTCCTATATTGGTATTAACCCAAAAGTTGTTAAACACATACGACACTATGCTAAGCTTCTGAAGAGAGGAAAAGCTTTTGCTTATAAAGACATTGAAGATGTTGAGCAAGATCTTTTACTTGACTGTTTGCCTGGCCTTAATGAACTTGAAGGACATTTTATAAAACAGTACGTTAAATGCCGTGCTCTTAATTTAAAAGAGAAAGAACTATGTAAAAAACGTACCATTAATTTTATTGATGAAGCTTTATACGAAGAGAGCGATGAAAGTCTTGAATATAGCTCCGCAGTACGCATTGACGTAAATGAAGCAATTGCAAAGTTACCTAGAGAGTTAAGAAAAATATGTAAACTATTGGCAGAAGATCACAGCATTTGTGAAATTTCCAGAAGGACTAGTATACCAAAATCAACTCTCTACGACACAATCAACAAACTACGCAAAGAGTTTTCCCACCTAAAAACATACCTAAAACGAGATTTCTAACTATAAGGGGGAAAAACATGAAAATAATAAACAACAAAGAAAGAGCAAAAATAGTAACAGGTGTGAAAATGGTAATCTTCGGACCTTACGGAATTGGCAAGACTAGCTTACTCAAAACTCTCGATGAATCAACAACACTTTGTCTTGATTTTGAAGCAGGACTTCTAGCTGTTCAGGATTGGAAAGGAGATTCAACTGAGATTCGCACTTGGAATGAAGCCAGAGACATTGCTTGTCTTATTGGTGGTCCAAACCCTGCATTAAGGTCTGATCAGGCATATAGTCAAAAACACTACGAGCATGTATCTAGTAAATATAAGGAGTTTTCCTCTGAGTTTTCTAAATACCGATGCATCTTTGTAGATAGTATAACCGTTGCCTCACGTTTATGTCTATTATGGGCAAAAATGCAACCTGAAGCTTTTCTGAAAGAAGTGGAAAGCAAGACATGAGAGCTGCTTACGGAATGCTTGCTCAAGAAATTGTAAGTTAAAAATGTGATATAAAAGAGATAAGAGGGAAAGATAACCCTACTCACTATAGGAATAGGGCTATCACGGGCGTGTGCGACCGAATGAAAGTTGGTATTACAACCGTAGCCATCAAGGTAAACTAGCCCCATCTCTCGATACGTTTGAATAGTTGCATGGGACATATGTATGCACCCGTTTACAATCTTAAATTAATTAAACTATCGAGGTTATTTATTATGATTACATCTTATCAAAATTTCATTGGCATTGATATCGGAAAATTTAAAAATGTTGCTGCAGCTTATAACCAAAGGAGCGCTATCAAGTTTGACAATGATGCTACTGGTTGGCAACAGTTGTTTCAAAAATTTTCAGATATCCTACCTAATTCTCTAGTAACTTTAGAAAACACTGGAAAATATGAGCTTGGCTTAGCACATTTTCTTGTTGATAAGAATGTTGCTGTACATCGAGCTAATACTCGTAAAGTAAAAAGTTTTATCATATCACATGGAACTTTAGCAAAGACAGATCAATCAGATGCAAGAGCCCTTGCTCAATATGGTTTTGAACGCTATAGTGCTCTATCTCTATTTGTGCCTATGTCAAAAGAACAAACCGCCTTAGTTGCACTCTGTCAACGTCGTGATGACATTACGCAAATGAGAACTCAAGAGAAATGTAGGCTTGCAGCACCTGAAAACGACTATATAAAGGAAAGTTGCCAAAAAACAATAGACTTTTTTACCAGTCAGATAAATGAGTTCAACGATGCCATACAAAGAATTATTGATAAAAATCCAGAGTTACAAAAGCGTCAAAAAATCTTGAGAACAGTGCCAGGAATAGGTCTCAAGTTATCACAAGTTTTTGTGTGTCTAATGCCAGAACTTGGCCACCTAAACAAAAAAGAAGTTGCAAGTCTTGCTGGAGTTGCTCCACATCCAAAAGAAAGCGGTAAAACTATTGGTTACCGAAGGATAACAGGTGGTAGAAGCAATGTTCGTGCAAAGCTTTTCACAGCTGCTATGGCTGCTGCAAGATCTAAATCTGCACTTGGTGCTTTTTATTCTGATCTTATTGGTAGAGGTAAAAAGAAGATGGTAGCTATAACAGCTCTAATGCGAAAAATCATAGTAATTGCCAATGCAAGACTTAAAGAAGCAATTAATATGAAATAAAAAAAAATCTGCATAGAAAATAGGTTAACGGATATGTGCGTCTACACACATTTAAAGCACATATTCGTTAACCATAAAATCTAAGCAGTGGTTGCTGTTTGATATAAATTTCTTTCTGTATAAACTAGGATCTTTGTTACCAAAATACATTTTTCAATTGAATAAAAATACAAAATTATCAACAAATGAGACTAAATTCAAAAAATTTTAAAAAACATAGTTGATGGCTATATTTGGCAACAATAATCGATCTATATTCACGCATGGTAGTTGGCTGGTCAATGAGCAGTTCAATAAATAAACAATTGGTTATGGACTCTTTATTAATGGCCGTTAACAGGCGTAAACCTGCCAAAAATCTACTATTACATAGTGATCAAGGTTCACAATATACTTTGCAAGGTTATCAATATCTCTTATCCATAAAAAACATAGATGAGTCATAAAGGTTGTTGTTACGACAATTCTGTTGTGGAAAGCTTCTTTAGC
This sequence comes from Wolbachia endosymbiont (group A) of Ischnus inquisitorius, assembly GCF_964026985.1. Taxonomy (NCBI): domain Bacteria; kingdom Pseudomonadati; phylum Pseudomonadota; class Alphaproteobacteria; order Rickettsiales; family Anaplasmataceae; genus Wolbachia; species Wolbachia endosymbiont (group A) of Ischnus inquisitorius. Next base: position 655,819 of record NZ_OZ034715.1, read on the forward strand.
TCATTGAAAAGAGAAATACTTATTGATACTTCACAACACTCTGCTCAACAAACTAGAACTGCAATATTTGAATACATAGAAATTTTTTATAACAAACAACGTCACTATTAACTATTGCATTCCTGAGCATTTTGATTCATCATTCTCTTTGTGAAAAACATTCCAAACTTTCTCTCCACTTTTTCTGGGTAAGGTCAAAAAAAACGCCGATATTTTAGTACATAGTAAATAGCCAACCACCACGGGGCTTCTTTTGCCTTTTTTTTATTTGGTAAATTTCTTAATGTTTATGGCTAAACGACAATCGTCATCCCGCTACGTGTTAGCGGGATCTAGAGATACCGCGAATGAATCGCGGTATGACGGTTTGTGGCGGCATGACGATAAGGTTTATACCTTGTCATCCCAGTGCTTGACACTGGGATGACAGCTAGCCTGACAATCGTCATCCCGCTACGTGTTAGCGGGATCTATGCTTTGAGATACTGCGAATGAATCGCGGTATGATGGTTAAGTAAGGGATCTATGCTAAGAGATGCCAAAGACCTTCATGAAACTTTGCCCATTTGGCTTCTCTAAAGATTTCGTTTACAGAATCTAGTATAGCCTTTCTTATAATAGTCCGAATGCGATAAGATATGTGTTTATGGCTATAGCAGGCCAGTAGCATATTACGGTCTGTTCGGATTATTGTAAAAAGAGCTATAACTCAGCTATGCAGAATAAAAAAAGTTTGTATGGTATACAAATAGTGTGTTTTTTTTATAATTATTTTCTATAATACATAAACCTTTGGTCCAAGCTGTAAATGCCACCATAGGCATTAAAAGTTAATTAACAAACTGCAATGTATAATGAAATAAAGAAACTTGTAAGACTTTGATCTTACAGATTATAAACTTGTCATAAAGTTTAATAGTGTCTGTTACTGCTTTTAGGTGTGAGGCTAGAGGGTTATTAGCAGTAACAGACACTATTAAACTTATTATAGAATTTACTTAAAGTAAATACTTAATTTAAAATATTATAATATTTTTACTTACAATAGATTTATGTAAATGCTTTTTTCCTCAATTAGTATTGTACTATTATACTTGTTGAATGCTAAAAAATTATTAACCATCACTAATCTCTATTTGCATAGTAAGTTTATATATACTATTATACAGTATATCACTTAGTTTTATAGCAAACAAACAAAAGATATGGTGAAGTTATTTGCACTATTGATAATATTTTACTCAAATATATCTGTTGCCTCTGCTCCTACTTCCTGGCAATTTGGATTTCCTGCTCCTGCAACTGAAGTAATGGAGGCTGTAGTTAGGTCACATTCGTTTGTGATGCTTGTGATGGTTACAATAATGCTTTTTGTGTGGGCGCTGCTTGCTTATATAGCGTTTCGCTTTCGTAAAAGCAAAGTAACAAACATAAGTAAAACTACCCATAGTGTTCCTTTAGAAATTATTTGGTTTGTTATACCAACTATCATTGTTGGAATATTAGCCTTTGAAAACGCTAAATTACTGAAGCTACAGGAAGAAATACCGAAAGCTGATATAACACTGAAAGTTATTGGCCATCAATGGTATTGGAGTTACCAATATCCAGAATATCAAGGTGTGTCATTTGATAGTTATATTAAGGGAAAAGAAGACTTTATCGAAGGAGATTTAAAGCTATTCTCTGTTGATAACAACATCATTTTACCCGTTAATACTAACGTTCGTTTACAAGTTACAGCAGGAGATGTGATACACAGTTGGGGAGTACCGGCTTTCGGTGTAAAAATTGATGCGATACCAGGTAGGCTGAATGAGGCGTGGTTTAATATCAAAAAGCCTGGTGTTTATTACGGGCAGTGCTACGAATTGTGTGGTCAAGGCCATGGATTTATGCCAATTGTTGTTGAAGCAGTAAGCAAAGAAGATTTTAATAAGTGGATTGAAAATAGAAAATTAGTGAGTTAAATTTGGAGTATAGATATGAGTGACGCACCAAAGGGCATAAAGCGTTGGTTGTTTTCCACCAACCATAAAGACATAGGGACACTGTACATTATTTTTTCCATATTAGCTGGAATTATTGGTGGATTATTATCGGTGATTATTCGCACTCAGCTAATGCACATTAATATACTTAACAATAACTATCAATTATATAACGTAATGGTTACAGGGCATGCGTTGATAATGGTGTTTTTTATGATAATGCCAGCCCTCATGGGAGGGTTTGGTAACTGGTTTGTACCTCTCATGATTGGCGCACCAGATATGGCATTTCCTCGTATGAATAATTTAAGTTTTTGGTTATTAGTGTCATCTTTTATTTTGCTCATTCTCTCAGTGTTTATTGGTGAAGGTCCAGGTACAGGTTGGACTTTATATCCACCTTTATCACAGGTAATGTCCCATCCAAGTGCAGGAGTTGACATTGCTATACTTGCACTTCATGTTGCTGGTATGTCGTCAATTGTTGGGGCGATCAACTTTATAGTTACTATATTTAACATGCGCACAAAAGGAATGTCATTAACTAAGATGCCACTGTTTGTTTGGTCTGTCTTGCTAACAGCATTTATGTTGATTGTTGCCTTACCAGTGCTTGCCGGTGCTATAACTATGCTTCTTACTGATCGCAATGTTGGTACTTCCTTTTTTGATCCTGCAGGTGGTGGTGACCCTGTGTTATTTCAACATTTATTTTGGTTTTTTGGTCATCCAGAAGTTTACGTAATTATTTTTCCTGCATTTGGCATCATAAGTCAGGTTGTATCAACTTTTTCTCACAGACCTGTATTTGGTTACATAGGGATGGTTTATGCAATGATAGGTATAGCAGTATTTGGCTTTATGGTTTGGGCTCATCATATGTTCACTGTTGGGCTTAGTGCTGACGCTGCTGCATTTTTTAGCACTACCACAATTTTTATCGGTGTTATAACTGGTGTAAAAGTCTTTAGCTGGATTGCAACTATGTGGGGTGGAGCAATTGAGTTTAAGACCCCTATGCTATTTGCACTAGGTTTTATTTTTATGTTTGTTGGCGGTGGCATAACGGGAATAATTCTTTCTCATGGTGGAATAGATAAGCTCCTGCACGACACCTATTATGTTGTTGCTCACTTCCATTATGTCATGTCACTTGCTGCATTATTTGGAGCTTTTGCTGGCTTTTATTATTGGATTGGTAAAATGTCGGGTAAACAATATAATGAGCGCTTAGGTCAAATCCACTTTTGGCTTACTTTTATTAGCACCAATATCACTTTTTTACCTCAACATTTCTTAGGATTAGCTGGTATGCCAAGGCGTATACCTGATTATCCTGATGCGTTTATCCCTTGGAATTATATATCCTCAATTGGTTCGTATATGTCCTTTGTTTCAGTTATGTTTTTTGTGTTTATAGTTATACATCTCTTTAAATGGGGCAAGAAAGCTGGAGATAATCCTTGGGAAGGTGACACCTTGGAATGGACGGTATCTTCACCACCGCCTTTTCATACTTTCGAAAAGCCACCAGTGGTAAAATAGAATGTACACAAGTGTTTTGCTAAATGTTGAATCAACAATACTGGATTTTTGGCGTTTGCTGAAGCCAAGGATAATGTATCTTGTGGTATTTACTGCAGTTGCTGGTATGGTTACTGCACCAGGTAGTATGCACCCTTTTCTAGCACTAATATCTCTTATATGTGTTGCTCTTGGCTCAGGATCTGCAGGTGCTATAAATATGTGGTATGACAAAGACATAGATCTGCTCATGGAAAGGACAAAAAACCGCCCTATACCTTCAGGTAGAGTTTCTGCAGAAAGCGCGCTTGAATTTGGTATAACTCTTGGAATATTGTCAGTATTTATCATGGCAATAGCAGTAAACTATATTTCTGCTGCTTTACTTGCAATCAGCATATTGTTTTACGTTTTTGTATATACGATCTGGCTCAAAAGACGCACTCCGCAGAATATCGTTATCGGTGGTGCAGCAGGTGCTTTCCCTCCAATGATTGGCTGGGCAGCTGTGACTAATTCTGTCAGTTGGGAAAGTTTCATTTTATTTTTAGTAATTTTTATGTGGACTCCACCACACTTTTGGGCCCTATCTTTAAATAAGTCTGAAGACTATGCAAAGGCATCGATTCCAATGTTCAATATTGTTTATGGTCCGGAAAAAACAAGAAAATATATATTAATTTATAGTGTTTTGCTGGTGCTAACTAGCTTGCTTCCGGCTCTATTTTTGAAAAAGGCTTTACTTTATCTAAGCATGGCAACCTTTGAAGGTTGCGTTTTTATTTGGTACGCTGTATCTGTTATGAAGTTCAAGAATCACAGCTCACAGAAAAAAATGTTTTCTTATTCAATTTCTTATCTATTTTCCCTATTCGCCAGTATTATTTTTTGTTCTATTGATTTATTTTAGTTATGAAAGAACGGCAGAAGCATAAAAACTATTTTTTACTTTTCCTTTTGGTAATGCTCGTTGTCACACTTTTTTTTGTTTCTATAATAAAATTTAAAGGTGCAGCTTAAACTACCTTTAGAAATTGTGCTTTCATAAAAGCAACTATATACTTTGTTAACCGATATAAACAAAGATGAGTAAAAAAGAAGTGACAATATATACGGATGGGGCGTGTTCTGGTAATCCTGGAGCGGGAGGATGGGCAGCTATCATATTATTTCAAGATTACAGAAAAGACATTTATGGTAGAGAAGAAAATACCACAAACAATAAAATGGAGTTAACAGCGGTGATCAATGGGCTGAAAGTATTGAAATTTTCTTGTAATATTAATTTATATACGGATAGTCTTTATGTTAAGCATGGCATAACAGAATGGATAAATAAGTGGAAAATGAATGGCTGGAAAACAAGTAATAAAAAATCAGTAAAAAATATGGAATTGTGGAAAGAGCTAGACAACGTTGCTTCACAACACGAAATTGATTGGAAGTGGGTTAAAGCACACAGTGGCGATAAGTATAATGAGGAGGCTGATAGTTTAGCAAGAAAAGCAATAATCGATGCTTAAAAAAATTACTATATTATTTTCCGTAGCTTTATTATTCATATTGTGCTTCTTTATTTTTTTTAAGCCTTTAGAAATCAATATTAATTATATTGATTTTTATGTTAAACATAAAATATCAAAAATATTTGTTGGCTCAAGCGTTAATATGGAGAATACCTCAGTTGTTTGGCAGAAAGATGGCAAAGATCCGTATTTAGTCATTACGGATTTGGCAATAGCAAACCCTAATTTTACTATAAAAGTTCCTGAGCTTTTTGTACATTTTAAGTTAAGTTCCTTATTTAAAGCTAGCACAAATCTCTCTCAGGTTTCAGCTGATAATGTGCATGTATGTATCAAGAGAGAAGAAACTAATGTTAATCCGCAAAACTCATTAGACCTTTTGGATAATCATTATTTAAGTAGTAACCGCCTTCCTTCGGTGTCATTCCAGCGCGTGACGCTGGAATCTAGAAAAAAAGAAACAAGTAGTCAAGCTACTTGGATGACAAGGACGAGTGCTGGGATGACAGGAAAAAAAGATACTGGGATGACAGGGAAGAATTTCAAGATGACAGAAAGTAGTGCAAAAAATCTATTAAAAACAATAAGGGAATTTTTTTTTGACTTAAATGCGGATTCAAAAATTGAATTTACTAACATCGCTATTGATAAAAGCACAGAAGATGAATTTTTTATTGATAAATTATATATAGGGAAGGGGGAAGATTTTAATGTTTTAGATATTCATGTGAATACAAAAGATGGAAAGGGATTTTTGGATGATTTATCAATTACGATAAAAAATCGCAACAATTTGCTAAATGTGTACGGGACATTTTATGATCTAAAATTGGGACTATTGAGCAAGTTTTCTACATTAGTTAAAAGCTACAATTTGGACAAAAATATAGGATTCAAAGGAAGCTTCTCAGTGAAAATTAATAAAAAGGATGAAATTGTAGATGGAAATATATACGTATTGAATACAGAAAATTATTTGAACAAAAATTTGGCCTTAACTAATGTAAATATAAATTTAACATATAGTGATGGAATTATTAGTGTAAAAAACTTCCATTTTAAGTTAAATGACACGTATCTCTCTTTGATAGGCAAAATGAACTTTAGTACAAGTCATGCTTTGCTTAGAATTAATATTAGTAAGTTTGCTGCAAAGGATTTATGTACTTATATACCAGATAGTGTAGTAAATAGTAAATTTAAAAGCTGGTATTGTGATAATATTGATGGGGATGTTTTAAATACCATTGTAAGTTTCAATGGCAAAATTAACAATTTGGTTGATGACGATCTGTCAGACATTGTAATTGTTGCTGATATAGAAAACGGTAGCGTAAAATTTGATGAAGATTTTGAGCAAGTAAAGGAATTAAAGGGTGATTTGATCATCAAGAATAACGATCTTGAAATTACTGTAAATAGCGCTAAGTTTCAGAATTTCACTGTTAATGGTGGTGATATTGAAATGAAATCTCTAAATAAGGAAGATTCAGTTCTAACCATTAATGGCAAAGCTGTAAGTGATGCGTATGGTTTATATGAGCCTATAAGATTTAAGCTGGATGATGTGGTGAAGGTTGAAAGGGATAAAGTAAGTGGAATGGCAAAATCCGTATTTAATTTTTGCATTTTTAATCTAAATGCTGATGACAAAAAAGTAGACTTCTCAGCAAATTTTCATTCTGAAATTGACAATTTGGCCGTCTATAATGCAAGTCTTGGTAAATATGATATTAAGCTTAGTTTTGGCAGTGACTTTATAGATTTAAATGGTAGTGGTATGGTGAATAACACACAGCTATTATTTGACCTGAAAAGTAGCAATAGGAATGAAAGTTTCGCCTGGAATTTGACCGGAGATTTACCCGCTCAAATATTTAATTTTGATAGTGGCTATGTCAGTGCAAATTTAGAGTCAGTGATAAATCAAGATAAGACGGGGTATGTTAATGGTGATATAGATTTATCAGAATTTGAATCACATTCAAGCTACTTAGGGTGGAAAAATCGCTTTGAAGATCACAATAAAATTTTGTTTTCTACAAGGTTAAAAGGAGCAGGTGAATTGTTAGTAGATAAATTAGACATTGTAGGAAATGACCTAGATATAAAATTCAGCGGAAGAGTAGAAAATGGAAATTTATATTTAAATTCTAGTAGCTTTAAATTGCCTGATAATGATTTTAGTATAGAAATTGAATCAGGTAAGGAGAAAAATGCCATAACTATTTATGGTGAGGAAATTAACTTAAGTGATATTTTAGGCTTGCTTGGCAAAAACAGTAATGGATTAAATAAAGATATAGAGATTAGTATGAATGTTGACAATGTAATTATGAAAGAAGGCATCGTTATCAAAAATGCTAAGCTGAATGTAACCTGTACTAAAGGTAATTGCAATAGAAGTCAATTTACAGGGCAGTTTCTGGAAGATAGCAGCAACATACTAGCAGAATACAGTGGAATAGGGCTCGAAATATATGCGGATAATTCAGGTATGCTTTTGCGTTCCTTAGGCATTAGTAAATCAATTAAAAACGGCAAATTGTCTTTTTATCTCTCTCCTCAGAGAGAAAGTGGAGAACATTATGGTACGTTATCCATTAGCAATTTCTACATCAAAGATGCTCCACTACTTACTACTTTATTGTCGATGTCTTCATTGCCTGGCATTGTAAATGCCATAAAAAATGAAGGTGTATACTTTTACAAATGTAATGCACCTTTTTCATACAAAGATGGCACTATTGAAATTGAAGAATCTTGGCTTGAAGGGGCGGAGTTAGGTATTAGCACTGGTGGTAAGCTCGATATTAGAAATTATAAATTCCAGGTTGCAGGACAAGTAATACCAGCATATTCAATTAATAAATCTTTGTTAAAAATTCCTATAATTGGAAAACTTCTTACTGGTGGGAAAAGTAGGGGAATCGTTTCAATAGACTATAAAGCAAGTGGTGATGACAAAAACAATAACGTATCTGTTGATCTTATCTCTTCGCTAACTCCAAACCTATTAAAGAGGTTATTGGGAGTGTTTGATCGCATTATGACAAAAACTAACGAAAGTGGCTTAAAAGGTGGTGTGAAAAAGAAATTTGGTTCGATATGACCAAAAGGGAAGTTATTTAACAAAATTATGGACAAAAATGCAAGAATTTCAGAATGATCTACCTGGTTTTTTATTTAGTTGTTTAAGTAATACCACTCCCTTTAACCTCTCTATATTTGCTGAACAACTAAAAAGGGTAGGGGGGTGGTTGTAAATTGTATCTGTTCAGCAGAGTGGCAAAATAAGGTAGACGAGAAAAGACAACTATAGCCTTTCTTATAATAGTCCGAATGCGATAAGATATGTGTTTATGGCTATAGCAGGCCAGTAGCATATTACGGTCTGTTCGGATTATTGTAAAAAGAGCTATATAGGAACAAATGGGTGTCATGCCAGTGCGTGAAACTGGTTTCCATCCAAAAGGGTGTCATTCCAGTGTCAGCTACTTTCATGACATCGTTTACTATGTGCCATATTGTAATGTTCGTACAGTTGTGGAATGAATCGCGGTATGACGTGTTGCTTGGGTCAGCTATAGTATAAATATACTAGGGGTTATAGTTTTCTTATGCTGCCTTTTTGTTATTAGACAACCACAATATAAAGGAGTGAAACGGATGCAAACAGTAGTGCATTTCTGCACCAAACGTATTACCTTTAACGAATAGTAAAATGTGAGATTTTTTGGAACTACCGTGGAGCAATTGCTCCACGGTTTCATTCTACTTAGAATCCACCCATGCCACTCATTTCTCCTGCACCCATAGGAGATGAAGCATTTTCTTTGCTTGGTACATCAACTATCATAGATTCAGTAGTTATCAGCACACTCGCAACAGATACCGCTGTTTCAAAAGCAATACGCACCACTTTTGCTGGATCAATCACACCAGCTGTAAACGCATTAGCATAATTCATAGCCTCAACGTTGTATATAAGCTCTTTATCATTCTGCTTAATCAAATAGTCAATTATAACAGCAGATTCAAGACCAGCATTTTTGACTAACCTTCTAATTGGAGCACTGAGAACTTTCTTGATAATGTTTATGCCTATTTGTTCCTCGTCACTTGCACCTTTTAATTTGTCGAGAACAGATGAAGCATAAAGAAGCGCAACCCCACCACCTGGAACTATACCTTCTTCAATTGCAGCTCTTGTTGCATGCAGCGCATCTTCGACTCTATCTCTACGTTCTTTAACTTCCACTTCAGTTGCTCCACCAACTTTGAGCACAGCAACGCCACCTGATAATTTCGCTAAACGTTCTCTTAGCTTTTCTTTATCATAATCAGAAGTTGAAGTTTCAATTTGAGATTTAATCTGCTCGATTCTAGCTTTCACACTTTCAGAATCGCTATTTTCGCTGACAACTGTGGTATTATCTTTAGTAATTTTAACATTTTTAGCCGTACCAAGATCATCAAGCGTGAGATCTTCCATCTTGATTCCAAGTTCATCTTTTATGACGTACTTAGCACCAGTTAAAGTTGCTATGTCTTCGAGCATCTCCTTTCTTCTGTCACCAAAACCTGGAGCTTTTACTGCAGCAACTTTTAAACCACCACGCAATTTATTGATAACTAAAGTGCTTAATGCTTCACCTTCGATATCCTCTGCAATAATAACCAAAGGTTTACCAGATTTAACAATAGCTTCAAGAATAGGAAGTAAAGGTTGAATAATATTTAATTTTTTCTCTGTAATTAATAGATAAGGATTATCAAGCTCCACGATCATTTTTTCATTATTTGTAATAAAATACGGAGAGAGATAACCGCGATCAAATTGCATGCCAGTAGTCAGCTCAACTTCTAACTCTTTTGAACCTTTACTCTCTTCAACAGTTATTACACCCTCTTTTCCAACTTTTTTCACGGAATCAGCGATACTGTTACCTATATCCTTATCACCATTTGCAGAGATTATTGCAACTTGTGCCACTTCGTCTATTTTCTCTAGAGAAATTGTACGAGACATTGACGCAATTTCCTTTAATATTACATCTTTTGCCTTCTGTATTCCGTTTTTAATACCAACACGATCGTTTCCAGCAGCAATTGATTTTGAAGCTTCCATTATCATGTTGCTAGTTAGTATTGAGCACGTTGTTGTACCATCACCAACTTTATCGTTACATTGAGAACAACTTTGTGCAAAGATGCTTGCTATCGCAGCGTTTAATGGTTTTTCAGGCTTGATACCCTTCATCACCTTATAACCATCTTTTGTAATTTCTGGTGCTCCATAGGGCTTGTTAATCCCTACTGTTTTTCCTCTAGGTCCTGCAGTTATTGCTACCGTTGAATCCACTATTGCTGCAACTTCACGAAAGGCTTCTTGCAACTGCTCACCTGATACTACTACATTAGTCATTTTTATCACCTCTTGTTAATAAAAAATTTAGAAAACTATAATAAAATCATTTACAATGCGCTATGTTGCGCTTTGTTTCAGTTTAGTAAAATAAAGACTGCTACTTAATGACAGCAAGTATATCGGACTCTTTCATCACGATAAGCTTCTCATTATTATGTTCTATTTCTGTACCAGCCCATTGGCGATAGAACACTTTATCACCAGCTTTCACAGTTAAAGTTACGCGTTCGCCACTTGAATTGCGTGAACCTTCACCAATTGCTATAACTTCACCTTTAGTAGGTTTCTTTTCAGCACTTGATGGAAGCACAATTCCACCTTGCTTTTCTTCGCTAATAGGCTTGATCAGCACGCTATCATCTAATACATTTAAACTTATACTTGACATTTGTTTTTCCTCATCAACAAATTAACTTATAAGTTTATATATATATACTCGTAAGTTAGATTTCAAGGGCTGGAGCTTGTAAAATATGCACGCCATTATAAAATATGCACGCCAAAAGCAGTTTCTAAAAGAGCCTAATGTTATATAATAAAATTTAGATTTATTTATAGAGATTTCATGAGTTATATACCATTTTTAAGTCGTGGTGTGATAGTGCTATATGGGCCTGACACTAGAGATTTTCTGCAGGGTATTATAACCAATGATATTAATAAGTTGGATAGCCAAAAAGCCATTTACTCTTTATTGCTTAGCCCTCAGGGAAAATATCTATATGATTTTTTTCTTATTGAATATGGTAAATACACCCTCTTGGAGTGCGAAAACATGCACTTGCAGCAAATAATCGAGAAACTAGATTTACTTAAAACTTATTTGAGGGTAAAGATTAAAGACGTTAGTGCACTATATAAGGTTGGGGTTTTGTTTAATACTAAGTTGGCGGAGTGTAGTAGTAAGTCACAAGTTATTTTTCAAGATCCAAGGCACAAGCTGCTAGGAATGAGGATCATACATAAAGATGAAATGAAAGAGCCGGTTGGGGATTTTACTCAGTATGAAAAAGTCAGAATTCAAAATCTCGTTCCAGATGGAGCGAAAGATATGGTGCAGAATTCATCGTTTCCGCTGCAATTTTTAATCGATAAAGTAAACGGTATAAGCTTTAATAAGGGGTGTTATATAGGTCAGGAAGTTGTAAATCGAATGAGCAGACAAGAAATATTCAGAAGAAAACTTTACCTTGTTGAGGGGGATAACGCACTTCCAGATATTGGCACTAAAGTGACAAATGAAAACAATGAGGAAATAGGGGAACTGCGCTCTAGTGTAGACAACATTGGATTTGCATTGCTTAATACTGGAAAGAGCCATGCAAATTTATATGCTGGTGGGGTCAAGTGCGTTAAGACGTTGAAGTCTTAAGGTAGCCCATATAGAAACGAAAAACTTGCTTGACAAACTCCGCCAGCCCCCTTATCATGGTATTGAAGGTATTCAGTTATCTTCATCTGTGCAGATTAAACAGCAAGAAAACAACGTAGTTGGCGTCTTATTTTTAATTTTTTGCACTATGTGCACCTTATGTCTTCACAACATTTCTGGGTTTTTACCTATATAAGCTGAAACGCGCTTATAAGTCGTTTAAGACAGTATAGTACGCCAATTTGCAGGATTAGAGAGTGACAACTAGCTAACACGGGGTTTCTTTTGCCTTTTTTTCTGCTTAGTAAATTTCTTAAACATTTGCAGCGTAGGTTAGTTGCATTCAAAAGCAGCTAAATTGCAGTGTTTAAGACTTAAAAACGCCAATACTGAAAATAGACAATGACTAGGGTTTCTTTTGCCTTTTTTTTCATTTGGTAAATTTTTTAATGTTTATGGCTAAACGACAACCGTCATCCCGCTGCTTGTTAGCGGGATCTCTTGTTAGCGCCGCGGCGGTATGACGGTTCGTGGCGGCGTGACGATAAGCTCGTCATCCCACTGCTTGTTAGCGGGATCTAGAGATACCGCGAATGAATCGCGGTACGACGGTTCGCAGTGGCATGACGATAAGCTCGTCATCCCGCTACTTGTTAGCGGCTAAGAGATACCGCGAATGAATCGCGGTATGACGGTTAAGTAGGGTGTCATCCCAGTGTCACGCACTGGGATGACATTATAGGAGCACTGGGATGACACCCTCTTGGATGGAAATCAGTGTCAGATAATTTCATGACACCAGTTGTTGTAAACTCACTTTTTCTCGATTTTTTGGTTTATCTTGTCTACCTATTTTGCCACTCTGCTGAACAGATACACTCAACTTATGGTCAATACATCTTCTATTAAAAATTGTACAAATTCATTGCCATTCCAGTAATTCATAGAGATTTTACCCAAAATAGCTTTAACATTACCCTGCATGATAGCAGAGCCAAGATGAGTATTTGCAGAACGAAATGCAATAGCTCTTACCATAACATTATCATCAGCAATAAAACATTTTATATGGTCAACTCCTATAACTTCAGGCTTTCTTATCTTTGCTCCTTGGATAATAAACCTTGGTTCAGGATTTCCAACTCCAAATGGTCCCAAGCGTTGCAGTTGGTTCCACAGAGATAAGTTTATTGCTTTAGCAGTTACTATACTATCAGCTTTTAAAGTTTTCTCATTTATAGAGTTTGAAAATCTTTCAGTAAAAAAATCATGCAAATCATTTATTTTGTCTTCTTTAATTGAAAATCCTGCCGCCATACTATGGCCACCACCTTCAATAATCAAATTTATAAACTTTGCGGAAAGGACTGCAGCACCGATATCAACTCCCAAAATTGATCTACAGCTTGCTTTTCCTATTCCATTATTTAAAGATATCACTACTGTTGGCAAGTGAAACTGCTCCTTTAGCCTTGATGCAATTATACCAATTATTCCCTGGTGCCAATTGCCACTTATCATTATAAAATTCGCACCTGATTGGGCAGACTTTTCCGCTTGTGCTGTAGCTTCCAAGAGAGCCTCATTTTCTAACACTTTTCTTGCATTATTCAAATCTATTAATTTTAGCGCGATTGAATGTGCTTCTTCATCATCATCGGTGGAAAGCAACCTTGCACCAAGCGATGCTTCTCCAATTCTTCCTCCAGCATTTATGCATGGCCCAATACTAAACCCTAATCGAGAAACACTTGGTTTTTCAAGGATTCCCAAAGCATCAAATAAAACACGCAAGCCAACGTTTTTTCTTGTTGACATAACTTTTAATCCTTGTGAGACAAGTGCTCTATTGAGGCCTGTGATCTGCATAACATCACAGACAGTTCCCAGGGCAACCAAATCCAACAGATCAAATAAATCTGGTTCTTTTTTGTTGGTAAAAAATCCTTGCTCACGTAGGCTTTTATTAAGAGCAACAATTAGCAGAAATGACACTCCAACTGCTGCTAGGTTATTATAAGGAGAGCTCTCATCAAGGCGGTTTGGATTCACAACTGCTACGGCGCTTGGTAATTTTTCCGTACCAAGGTGATGGTCAACAACTATAATATCAAGACCAAAAGCCTTTGCATCTTCTATTGGTTGATATGCAAGCGTACCACAATCAACGGAAATACATAAATCAATTCCATTCTTTTTAAGTTGTAATAAAGCATCTGTGTTTAATCCATAACCCTCATCAACACGATCTGGAATGTAGATTATAGAGTGTATATCGATTGCTCTCAGGTACCTGTTAATCAATGCTGACGACGTTGCACCATCAACATCATAGTCACCAAATATTGCAAGGTTTTCATCATTTTTTATTGCCCGTATTATATGAGAAACAGCTTTATCCATATCAAGAAGGTGAAAGGGATCTGGTAATAGCGATCTGATTAGTGGATATAAGAAGTCGCTTGCATTTTCTATGTTAACACCACGAGTAACCAATATTCTTGCTAATATTTCTGGTAACTCAAATCTCTGTGTAAGAGTTAAGATTTGCCTTTGATCTGCTTCTTGCAACTTCCACAATGCATTTGTTATGCTGCGCTTTTCAATTTCAAGTAGCATATTCTTTCTTTGTAAATAAAACTACTTTACCAGAATTTTTAAGCTTGTTCTATAATTGTATTAGACTTCTGCATAACCTAAACTAAGTAGAAAAAAGGTATCATCTAAGTAGCTGACACTGGTCTCCATCCAAGAGGGCAGTAGCCCCTTCGGTGTCATTCCAGCGCGTGACCAGGTCTTTTTAGCTATCATAGGATGACAGAAGCAGACACTCCACTTTGTCGTTCCAGTGCCTCCTTTTTTTGTCATTCCAGTGCCTTGACTATTTGGATCCAGGAAAAAGAATGGTGTCATCCCAGTGCCCCTATGATGTCATCCAAGTAGCCTCCCTCTCCTGTCATCCCAGTGCTCCTTTTTTTGTCATCCGAGTAGCTGACACTGGGATGGCTTTGTTGCATCGCTACTTATGAAAGGCTAACTATAATTAGGATTATAAGCAACTTATTGAAAATCTTGTTTTTTTGCAATCAATCTGATCAAATTTAAGAATAGTAATTTGTTATTTATATTAATAAATTTAATTCTATTGAAAATAGCTAAAGCATTGAAATTCTTGAATTTTAGCCAGATTAGTGAGTGGTAGTGAAATTTCTTTTACTCAAATTTAGGTATTCACTGACCGTTCTTGTTATAAATACCAGAATAATAAGCTACTGATATTCTCCACCTTTTTTATCTTTAATCCATCATAGCTAGCGATGCAACAAAGCCCACTGGGATCCAGGAATTTTATTAAGTTGGTAAGCATAAAAGTGTTATGTAAAATACAACGTTCTTGATGGGATTGCGTGAAATGCTGGATCCCAGTGTCTGGGCACTGGGATGACAAAGGAGGACAGTGTCAGCTACTCGGATGACAAAAAAAGGAGCACTGGGATGACATCATCCTTTTTTTGGGGTTCCAGCGTCACGCGCTACCTTCCGTATAAATATTAAAAAATTTACCAAATGAAAAAAAAGGCAAAAGAAGCCCCGTGGTTGGCTAATTACTTACATTATACTTTCAAGTATGGCGTTTTTTTATTCTAAACGCTTAATAACCGCGATTTAGTTGCTTTTAAGCCGCAACTAATCTAAATTATAAACATTAAGAAATTTACTAAACAGAAAAAAAGGCAAAAGAAACCCTAGGGTAGCTAGTTATTCACTATCCATTTTTTAAATCGGCGTTTTTTGATGTTTTAAATGCTTTATAAGCGCATTTCTGCTTATATTAGGTAAAAACCTAGAAATTTTATAAAGACATAAGGTGCACATAGTGCAAAAAATTAAACATGGGACGCCAGATACGTGAGTTTTTTTGTCATTTAATCTGTACAGAGAAGATAAATAAATAGCTTCAGTTTCATGATAAGGGGGCTGGCGGAGTTTGTCAAGGAAGTTTTTTTTGTTTCTATGGGTCAGTTGGTACGCGCTTTGCCTTTTAACAGATGTAAAAGCACAATTATTACGAACAACATTCCACCAACAACTGATATAGCGCCACCTATAATGAAGCACGTGCGTGCTAACATTGACGAAATACTTGGCAGATCTGCAACCTTCCTTAAAGCACCATATCCACCAAGCCACACAAGACCAGTGATATGGAGAAAATGCCCTATACTGTAGGCATAAATCTGTAATCTTACCATGGAACTTTTTATCTCTTTAAAGTTTAATTTAGGTAACATCCAGTAGACAAAATTCATAAAAGCTATAGTGATACCAACTACAGAACCATGGTAATGAGCGGGAATCGTGACATTACCTTCAATAGTCAACACTCCGAGCACATCTCCATAAGTGAACAACAAAAATGAATGTAATAAATAGTTGCTTTTATCATTAATAAAAGTTCTGATGTTGTAGCACACTAATATTATCAAAAAGCACGGCAAAACTGCTCCAGCAATCCTCATATGCCAAGTAAAAAACTGTATTAACTTGGCACTATCAACTGGATAAACAAAATATACAAACGGTGCGCCTACAGCTAAAATCGTGTTTATAAATAGTGGTAAAATAGTAATTTTATTGTTTGAAGCTAAACTAATATCATTGGAACTTAGCATTATTAAATAGACTAAAAACATTCCTTGAGTAAAAGCAAACTGCAATAAATGTCCGCCTCCCCAAAAGAGATATTCGTAAAATAAATTATTATCTGAGTGATATAGACCTGGAGGCATATTATTATATGCTAAAACAAAGCAAAGAAATGACGATACAAGTATAATAACTAGCCCAATTTGCCCAACAGAGAGAAATGAAACCTCTTTTTTTGATGTGTATGCTAGCATTGTATTTACTAATATACTGGCAATAAATAAACTGAGTCCAAGTAAAAATAATTTGTTTTGTAATACGGGAATATAGTTACTTTTGATAACTTCAGTGTTTGGAACGAATGCGGATATAAACATGAGCAGCATCGAAAGGGTTGATAGAACCCATGAAAAGTTAAACCAACTATTGGTATTTTGTAGGTTTATGATAAAGAGCAGAGATATTATAGAGCACATCCACACCAAAATTGACAAGTTCACGTGTATTACCAGCGCATTATCAAAAATATATTGTGCAGAAGGAACAAGAGAGGAGATAAAAGGCAATCGTAGAAAAATAACAATTATTGACAGTAACCCAGAGCAAGCAAGGGCACATACTGCTAGGAATATCCATCTTTTACAAAGTGAAGCATTGTCTTGTATGTTAAGCACAATCTTTTTTCTCAATTTTGTTCAATACAATATATAACACTGCAATAATACCTAAAACATAGCAATAGTATACGTGTGGCATGACTGCCAAAGGTGAAACTCCAGCAATAGTGCTAGCCAAAAGCAATTGAGCGCCATACGGTATTAATCCTTGAAATACACAAGAAAATATGCCTAGCCATGCTGTACTATAGTGAGGCGGTATTTCATATTTCTTAGCAATATCTCTAGCAATTTCACCACTAAAAATTATAGCGATGGTGTTATTTGCAAGTAAAATATCAAATATGCTGACTATTTTTGCAATAAATAATTGCGCAGTTTTTTGTCCACCACGTTGTATCATAACCCAAGATGAAAGTTTATCTGCAAACTCCTTAGAATTTTTACCTACCAGTCCTGAAAGCCCGCCAACCATCAATGACAGTAGCATAATTTCATGCATACTCATAAACCCCTTAGTGATGTTTTGGCTTAAAAATAATAAACCATAATTGTTGTTATTTATAAATCCAATGATTCCAGCAAAAGTTATGCTTAAAACCAATGCCGTAAATACATTTATTCCAAAGTTTGCAAGCAATATAAGTATTATGTAAGGAGTCACAAGCAATAAAGAATACTCCTTAACTGAAATAGCAGCACTATTGCTTGAGCTATAAAATAATATAATTATTGTGAATATAGAAGCAATTAGTGCCACTTTTGCATTCAGTTTTAATTTTTTCTTTATATCAGCCGTTTGAGACATCACAGATGCAATTGTAGTATCAGAGATAATAGATAAATTGTCGCCAAACATTGCTCCTCCTACAACGGTTGCAACTCCTAAGGAAGGAGAAATCCCAGCTTGTGTCAGTTCAACTGCAATAGGAGCAATTGTTGCAATGGTGCCCATTGATGTACCAATAGCAGTGGAGATGAAAGCTGCTACAAAAAATAATCCTATGAGTAAAAATTGTGTTGGTATAAATGAAAGAGCCAAATTAACTGTGGCATCAGCACTACCGATTGCTTTAGTTACTTCACTGAATGCACCTGCAAGTAAGAAAATGATACACATAGTGATAATATTACGATCTCTTACCCCATCTAGAAAGGCATACATTTTTTCTTCAGTATTGCCCTTGTATAAAACCCAACCCAGAGCTATGGCAGGAACAATGGCTACCAGTGGAGATATAGCATTTCTCATAATAGTCCGAATAGGTCATAGGAAGGCAGAATCAACAGCACGACGAAAGGATTCGAATAGAGGAATGTTTTTCCTGGCTCTGTTTTTTATAGCAAACCAATGATGCTCAATTTTGTTAAAATCTGGAGAATAAGGCGGCAGATACAAAATTTCTGCACCGACTCCTTTAGCGAGCTTGATAAGCTTATCAGACTTATGAAAAGTAGCATTATCAAGAATGACAGTTTGTCCAGGTTCTAAGATCGGTGCCAAAAATTGCTCAAACCATCCATTAAAAATATCCATATTACAGTGGCCTTCAAATGTTAATGGAGCAACTATCTTTCTTCTACTTAAGGCTGCAACCATGCTGATTCGTTGAGTTTTTTTTCCAGATTTTAGGGCATAAAATCGCTGTCCTTTCTGGCAATACCCATATGGATAGTCCTCCGTGTTATCAATCCCAGACTCATCTATATACACTAAGTTTTCTGGTTCTTTTGTTGCTATAATTTTTAAGAATTCAGCACGTTTTTCTTCGTTCCTTTCCTTGTATCCATATGTCTTTTTTTGCGCGTAAATCCAATTTTTCTGAGGGCTCGGTGGATCGTTTGGATACTAACGTTGCCCCAAAGTTTAGCCATTTCCGACAGAGTTTTTCTACCGTGTTTTTTAGCAAATTCGATAAACTTATTCCAGTCGATAATTTTCTGATTGTAACCTCCATTACCGAGTTTTTTTGACTGAAAGTCGCCTGTTTCTTTTTTTCTTTGCTGCCACTCCCACAAAGTAGTTCGTCCAATTTTAAATCTTGCTGCCACTGCTTCTCTGCTTTCCCCTTCGTCTAGTGCTTCCATTGCTTTTTTTCTTAAATCATAACTATATGCTGCCGGCATCCAACCTCCTTATCGCCATCTATCCTTAATCTTATCATATCCGGACTTCTGTGGAAAGAGCTATAACTGATAAAAAGCATTTGACACGCCAAGAATAGTAAAATATATACCACTTCCTACAAAAAGAAATAGGAACAGTAAAATAGGCAAAAAATTTGTAAGATAAAACATACCTCTACTCCAGCTCTGATAAACGCAAATCAACTATGATATGATTTATATTATTATAAACCACAGTTAGCACCTTGACCAAGGTTTTTCTAGAAAGCAATCTACCAGAAAAGGTTTCCATGAAAAGGACTATTATAATATATCATCTACTTGAATTAAACTGGGAGATAGAATAAGTAAAAAATATGAATGACATAACAACAAAGCAAGTCATATCCTTATGGGATGCACAAGTTGGTGGATTTTTGCCGGATAAAAGAGAAATGGAGATTGATAATATTTTTTTAATCTAATGCTTCAATGTTTCCGACATAGTAAAAGTATCATCTTTACTTTCTATAGAGGAAGGCACACTATTTTGATTATCATCACCATTAATTGGAGTAGTAGGGTGCATTAAAGCAACTTTCATAACTTCATCAATATTCTTAGCAAAAACTACGTTGATCCCCTCTTTGATGCTTGCCGGAATTTCTTGCATATCTTTCTCATTTTCACTTGGTATAATCACAGTTTTGATTGATCCTCTGAGCGCTGCAAGCAATTTTTCTCTCAAGCCCCCGATAGCTAAAACTCTACCACGCAATGTCACTTCGCCTGTCATAGCAACATTTTTGTTAACTGGTATATTTGTCATAAGAGAAACAATAGACGTACATACCGCGCCGCCAGCAGAAGGGCCATCTTTTGGTACAGCACCCTCAGGTACATGCAAATGTATATCATTATTTTGGAATTTTTCGGGCTTTATACCAAAAAATAAACAATTTGATCGAATATAACTATACGCAGCTTTTATAGATTCTTGCATAACCTCTCCAAGCTTTCCTGTGTATTTTATTTCTCCCTTGCCCGGAATTAGGACTGATTCTATCATCAAAATATCACCACCTGTTTCAGTATAGGCGAGCCCAGTTACTATTCCTACTAAACTCTCATTTTCCGCAATGCCAAAGGTATATTTACGTACCCCTAAATAATCTTGTAAATTGTCAACCCCTACGGATATTTTCTTATTTTTATCAGTCAATATTTCTTTAACTGCCTTTCTCATGAGCTTTGCAAGCTCCCTCTCCATACTCCGCACACCACTCTCACGTGTATATAAACGTATCAATTCATATAACGCCTCATTAGTTATGCTCCACTCCTTCTGATGCAAACCATGCTCCTTCTTTAACTTCGGAATAAGGTGGTGTGTAGCAATACTGATTTTTTCATCTTCAGTATACCCGGACAATTGTATAATTTCCATCCTATCACGCAAAGGATGTGGTAAATTTAAGCTGTTTGCCGTAGCTACAAACATTACACTTGAAAGATCAAACTCAATTTCCAAGTAATGATCCGTAAAGTGTTTATTGTGCTCAGTATCTAAAACCTCAAGTAATGCAGATGCAGGATCGCCACGCGAATCAGAACCCATCTTATCTATTTCATCAAGCAGAAAAAGCGGGTTGCATGACTTAGCTTTTTTCATGTGTTGAATGATTTTACCAGGCATTGAGCCAATATAAGTTTTCCTATGCCCTCGTATCTCGGACTCATCACGCACACCACCAAGAGCTATACGAACAAAATCTCTTCCTACTGCTCTTGCCATAGACTTAGCTAAAGAAGTTTTACCAACACCTGGTGGTCCAACTAAGCAAAGTATAGGACCTTTTATCTCTTTTACTCTTTTTAATACCGCTAAAAATTCTATTATTCTATCTTTTACTTTCTCTATGCCATAATGATTTTCATCTAAGATTTTCTTAGCTGTATTTAAGTTAATTTTTGCATCTTTGTACTTTCCCCATGGCAACTCAAGCAACCAATGCAAGTAACTAGATATAACTGTAGCTTCAGGAGAAATGGGATTCATTTTCTTGTATCTCTTCAAATCAGTTATAGCTTTCTCTCTTGCTTCCTGAGAAAGCTTTGTTTCATTTATCTTTTTTTCAAATTCATTGAGTATATTCCCTTCATCACCATTCTCAAATTCGCCTAATTCTTTCTGTATAGCTTTCAATTGCTCGTTAAGGTAGTAAACTTTCTGAGTGCTTTCAACTTGCGATTTAATTGTCTTATATAAACGGTTTTGTGCGTTCAAAATACTCATTTCTCTCTCAATAAAAGCAAAAGCTTTTTTTAAACGCTCTTCTGGGTCATAAGCCTCAAGTATACTTTGTTTATCTGATACTTTTATATTTAAATGTGAAGCTACCGTGTCTACAAGTTGATCAACTTCTTTGATTTGATCAATGGAGTTAATGGCAACCTCGGGTTGATTTTTCTTGTTTAGCTTACACCAGCTATCGAACGCGTCTACAACAGACCGCCTTAAAGCTTCTAAATCAATATTGTCTTCATCTTCTTTATAATGATTGTCTAACTCTACCCTGGCTTGTAATAAAGTATGAGAGCTAATATATTCTACAACTCTTCCCCTTCTTATCCCCCGGATTATAACTTTTACTGCATTGTCAGGTAATTTTATTAACGGTTGTACAATGCTTGCTAACACACCTACTTCATAAAGATCTTCAGGCTCTGGATTATCAACAGAGCCATCTTTCTGTGCTACAAGAAAAATCTCATTTTGGTGATTACTACTACTTATTGCATACTCTAGTGCATTAACAGATTTTTCTCTGCCTATGAATAAAGGCACCATTATATTTGGAAAAATTACTACATCTCTTAAAGGTAATACTGACAATGCAGCAAAACCAGAGCTCACAGTACGTTCAATGTTCATAATATATGCCTCAAATTAATCATTAACCGTTATAACATTGCCATTATTATTATGATTAACCGTTGCTTTTCCTAACTCTACCATTTTCTTAGTGATTACTATAGTGCTACCTTCAAAGCCTCCGTTTCCAGATGTATACATAATGTCAAGCAAAAGTGACTCCAAGATAGCACGTAACATTCTTGCGCCTGTTTTATAGCTTATAGCCTTTTTAGCAATAGCTGATATTGCTTCATCTGAAAACTCAAGGTTTACTTTGCTAAACGCAAGCAATGCTTTGTATTGTTTTATTAGCGCATTTCTTGGTTCTGTCAAAACATGTATTAAATCTTCATGATCCAGCTCATCTAAAACAGCAGTTATTGGAACCCGCCCTACAAATTCGGGTATTAAACCGAATTTGATTAAATCTTCAGGTTGAACATCATGTAAAGCATTTTTTTTCTTTTGCTCTTTAGACTGACTTATATCTGCTCCAAAGCCAACTGATGTTCCCTTTTTTCTCGCTTCAATAATTTTATCGAGGCCTTCAAAAGCTCCTCCACAAATAAACAGTATGTTACTAGTATCCACTTGTATAAACTCTTGTTGTGGATGTTTTCGCCCTCCTTGTGGCGGAACATAAGCAACTGTACCCTCCATAATCTTAAGCAGAGCTTGCTGGACCCCTTCACCTGAAACGTCACGGGTTATTGAAGTGCTTTCAGATTTTCTTGTGATCTTGTCTATTTCATCTATAAACACTATACCACGCTGTGCTTTTGCAACGTCATAATTTGCAGCTTGTAATAAACGCGACAACACGCTTTCTACATCATCACCCACATAACCTGCCTCAGTTAAAGTTGTCGCATCAGCCATAGCAAATGGCACATCTGAAACTTTAGCAAGTGTTTTGGCCAGCAAAGTCTTACCAGAACCAGTGGGACCAATAAGCATTATATTTGACTTCTCGATTTCAATATCACTTATAGCATGAAATTGTACCATGGATTGACAATGGTTATACATAGCTACAGATAAAACATGTTGCGCATGTTCTTGACCTACAACATGCTTGCTAAGAAAATTTTTTATATCCTCAGGTTTCTTTAGTAATAGCTTCATATCAGATATACGATCTGAATTAAAAGATCTATCTTTCTTTTGACTTATTGCTTTATGGGATAATTCTATGCACTCATTACAAATAAACACCTTTAAACCATCCGAAGAGTTAGTAATCAATTTATCTACTTCATCTTGCGCCTTGTTGCAAAAAGAACAGTAGTGTAAATCATTATTGTTATCCATTAACCCACCTTTTGTTTAACTTTAGTATTTTCAATTTCAATATCTGTACGCTCAGCTATCACCCTGTCAATTAAGCCAATTTTCCTTGCTTCTTCAGGATCCATGAATTTATCTCTTTCCATCATTCCTTCAATTTTCTTCAGTGAATTTCCAGTATGTTTTTCATAAATTTGATTTAGTTTTTTCTTAACTCGCAAAATTTCATTAGCATGTATTTCTATATCAGTTGCTTGACCATGATAACCACCAGATGGCTGATGTATCATAATTCTTGAATGAGGTAGAGAGTAGCGCTTACCTTTTGTACCAGCTGCAAGCAATAAAGAACCCATAGACGCAGCTTGACCTATACATAAAGTTGAAACGTCTGGGTTTATATACTGCATTGTATCGTAGATCGACAAACCAGCAGTTACAACACCACCTGGTGAGTTAATATACATACAAATGTCTTTATCGGGATTTTCCGATTCTAAAAATAAAAGCTGTGCTACTATTACGCTAGCCATGTTGTCCTCAATAGGACCTGTTACGAAAATTATTCTTTCTTTCACTAGTCTTGAATATATGTCATAAGCGCGCTCACCGCGACTAGTTTGTTCAACTACAATTGGTATAAGAGTCATACCTTTTCCTATTAAATATTATCAAATAATTCCTTTAATTCTTTCACAGAAACAATCTGCTCTTCTTTACTAACTTTTTCTATTATATAATCTGTCACTTTATACTCAAGCGCTTGCCCTCTAACTAATTCTTGAAATTGTTTATTTGATTCAAAATGCTTAAGTACTCTGTCAAATTGCACATCTTTACTGACATATTGATTTACAATAACACTCAAAACATCATTTTGAGTTAATGATATTTTATGTTCTGCACTAAATTTCATAAATAACATAGCAAGCTTTACACGTTTTTCAGCTTCTTTACGAGAATCATTTTGAGTGCCCAGTTCTCCTTCCATTCTTTGTTGCTCCTGTTTTACTATGTCTGTGGGTAAATCAAAACTATAATTAGCATCCAAATAATCAAATAGCTCCTTTTTAATTAAGAAATTTATCATTTCAGTGCACTGATCACCAATCATTTGTTTTGCATGACTTATTAGCAAAGAATAATCTTTAAAACCAATACTCTTAGCTATTTCATTATCATTTTCAAAATCTTTGGCAACCTGAATCTCATTAATTCGCACAGAAAAATCAGCTTCCTGTCCTGCAAGGGAAATGGCTTGGTAATTTTCAGGAAATTTCAACTTAAAGTTCTTTGTTTCTCCCTTTTTCATACCAGTTAATTGATCTTCAAAACCATTAATAAATGTGCCAGACCCTAAATTAACGGCAAAATTTTTGCTACTTCCACCCTGAAAGAGCTTATTCCTAATCCGCCCTTCAAAATCAATTATCAATTTATCCCCATCTTTCGCTTGATAAGAAGCATCATCAACAGAGGCAAAATTGGGGAACTTTGTTTTGATAGAATCAATAAATTCTTTTATATCTTCCTCTTCAATCTTTGCTTCAATTTTCTTTAAGTTTATTTTGTCAAGATCTATCATCGGTACTTCAGGCATCGACTCAAAAGATAGCTTGTATACAAAATTGCCCTCCTCATTTTCTTTGCCCAGATCTGGTAATGATATAACATCAACCTTAGGATAAATGTGAGACTTGACTTCAATTTTTTTCATCAAATCACTTGAGCAATAATCAATTGTATTATTTATCACATATTCCAAAGCCTCGTTTTTATAATTTGCAACAACAAGGTCATAGGGCATCTTTCCAGCCCTAAATCCAGGTGATTTTGCATTTTCTGCTATCTCTTGCAACCTGGAATTTACCTTTTGTTTTATATAATCACTACCAACTGTGATTTCATACTCATACTTTAGTTTATCTATACTAAGCTCTTTGTAGGTATATACGCTACTTACTTCGACTGTATTTTGAGGTATATTATTAGACATCATAATTCATTTATTAACATTTTAATTCATATCTTAATAGAGTCATTTTACCAGAATTTAAGTTAAACACAATCCTTAAGAACAGGTTTTTACACAAACAAAAGTGTATTTAGTGATTATAAATTTTCCCTTAAAACCTAAGTTACATGACTTTAAAGTGCGGATAGAGGGACTTGAACCCCCAAGAGCAAGCTCACCAGGACCTAAACCTGGCACGTCTACCAATTCCGCCATATCCGCAAGAAATTTTCAGTACCCTATTATAGGTATTCCATTAAAAATATTCAAGGTTTAAAGTCTTACTTAATTTATGGTATTTACACAATCAAAAAAGCTTATTAACATTTCTTAATGAAAGCTCTAAACCCTGAAAATCAATAATGAGATTAATAACAAGCTTCTTACTCGCAATTTTTTTGATTACACAAAGTGGTTGCACAACCCTTATAATAGGTGGTGTGGTGGCTACAGCGACAGCAACAGCAATAACAATGCAGGACAAATCCTTGGGAAATATCATTGATGATACGACTATGGTCATCAGAATTAATAAGGGGCTCTTAAAACATGGGCTATTTTCATCCATAAAGGTTAAAGTAAGTGAAGGAAGAGTATTGCTCATTGGAAGTGTTGACACTCCTGAAAAACAACTTACAGCAGAAAAAATAGCTTGGCAGCAAAAAGAAATTAAAGAAGTGATAAATGAAATAAGAGTAATACCAATTCAAATGGCTTCCATGCTAGACACCACTGTAGATGGCATGATAACAGCGGAAATAAGAACAAGACTCCTGGGAAAAAGAAATATTAAGTCAATTAATTATAGCGTTAATACGGTTGATAGAGTTGTTTATTTGATGGGTATAGCCCAAAATAAAGCGGAATTAAAAGCTGTAATAGCAATTGCAAGAAAAGTAAAGGGAGTAAAACAAGTTGTAAGTTATGTACGATATAGGTACAGTAAGTTACGCCATTAGGCAAAAATCGCTTTCAAATTATAACATTTGTACAATTGTGACAATAGGTAGAGAACATAAATGAAAGTTGCCTTTCAGATGGATGAAAATATAAATTTTGAAACTGACACTACATTCGTGCTAATAAAGGAAGCACAAAGGAGGAAGCACGAAGTTTTTGTCTATGCTCCTAACAATTTAGCACTAAAGCTAAACCATCCAATTGCTCTGGCTCAGAAAGTCAGCGTTGATGATTTTAGTTTTATCTCTAAAGAGGATGTAGCAATCAACTTGAATGAAATGGACATCATATTTATCAGACAGGATCCACCCTTTGATATGCGTTATATTACAACAACATATATCTTAGAAAAAACCAGCGCATTGGTAATTAACAATCCAACAGAAATAAGAAATTGTCCTGAAAAATTGATGACTTCATTATTTCCAGAGCTAATTCCGCCAACTTTGATTACTGAAAATATATCAATGATTAGAGATTTCTACTACAACTATCAAGATATTATTCTGAAGCCATTGTATAGTTATGGAGGAAACGATGTGATAAGAATACAAGATGAGAATAGTATTCAAGTAGTAGTGGATCTCATGATAGCAAAATACGAATGCCCTGTGATTGCACAATCATTTTGTAAAAACATAGATAAAGATAAAAGAATATTGCTACTTTATGGCCAACCAATTGGTGTAATGAAACGAATTCCAAAAATCAGTGGAGAGATCAGAACAAACATGCGACTTGGAGCAAGTTTTGAGCCCGCTCAAATGAACGATAGAAACAATGAAATATGTAACAAAATTGGTCCTGAATTAAAGAAAAGAGGGCTAATATTTGTTGGTATTGATATTATAGATGACTTCCTGCTCGAAATTAACACAACTTCACCCACGGGAGTAGTTTATATCAATAAATTGTATAATATATCGCTAGAAAAGGATCTTTGGGACGTGTTTGAAGAAAAAGCAAGCAGCCATCAACTAAACCTGTGAACAATCACCTTAACAAACTCAGTAGTCCCATTCTTTATCCCTGTTTTTTCTGTACTATTGGTCATATCACGCAATTTTTGAGAATTATTTAATAGATCAAATAGTACCTCTGTTAGATTTTTTTTTGCTTCACTATTCTGCTTAACTATTATAGCTGCTCTCGAGTCTTCAATATATTTTGCGTTATAAAATTGGTGATTATCTTTTGAGTAAGGGTAAGGAATATATATAGCAGAACGCCTAGCAAGAGTGATCTCTGCTATTGAAGTTGCTCCTGCTCTGCTAATTACCAAGTGAGCATTGGCCAGTCTATTCTCCATATCATCAAAAAATTCACTCAATTCACAATCGATCTTTTCACTTTTGTATAGACTTTTGACCTTGTTTACATTTTTCTTCGTACATTGCTGCGTCACTCTAATTTTCTTTTTCATTTTCATAGGTAAATCACAAATTACGCTGCTTACTACATCATCAAAAAAATTTGCACCTTGGCTGCCTGCTATGACCAATATATTTAGGATTTTCTCAGTGCTAGAATGGCTCTGTGCTTTTATATCAACAAAATTTCCTGTAAAAATACATTTATTGCCCTCTGCATATTTAGTCTCCGGAAAGCTGGTTGCAATTAATTTTGCACTCTTGAAAAAGAATCTATTTACTCTCCCTAAAACTGTGTTTTGTTCATGTAAAATTATAGGTATAGAAAGAACTCTTGCTGCAAGAAGAGTTGGAAAAGAAGCATAGCTACCAAAACCAATGACCGATTTTGGTTTTAATTTTCTTACTTGATACAGTGCTAACATAGAGCTGTATATCAAGAAAAGGAAAAACTTAAATTTGTTGCTGCTTGGTCTACGTAATGGTAAGGTGTAGCTTTCTATGTCGGTATTTTTATTTGTTTTTTTATCAGTGAATAATATGCAATTGTATCCTTGTGTCTTTAGTGCTTTTGCTAAAGCTATGGCCGGAAAGATATGCCCACCTGTGCCACCTGTTGCTAAAATAATATCCATCTGTAAATAATAAATCCTAGATTGTTAACTGTTATTTAACAATTTGCACGTAGAATTTTATTAAGCGTTATGATAGTTGAGTTAAAAATGCCTAAAAGTAATAGTAAAAAAGAACCTAATGAGAAAAATAAACCTCAAGAACAAAGAGAAGGCAGAAGCGGAGGTTTTTTAGAACTGCTAAAAAATATAATAAAAATTCTTTTCAATTCGGTCGTTGACCTACCTGAGCACGAGCAGCATAATAAAATGAAAAGCACTAATCTACAACAAGGTTTGGATACTAAAGGAAAAGGCCCAGAAGATCTTCATCCAAAGGCAAAGCTTGAAGTTAAAGAAGCAGCTAAGGGATTGAAAGAAGAGTTACAGAATTCTGATGCTGGTGGTAATCAATCTATTGAAACTAAAGTGCCTAATCAAACTACTACTCAAGACATTGACAACTCTAAAACGATGGAACGTTAGTTCAACTATTTAACATCTGCAGCAAGCACTGATTCATGTATCATCTCTGAAATGGTTGGATGAGGAAAAATCGTAGATTTTATGTCGAAGTCTGTTCCTTCTAGTTGCTTTGCAAGAGCAAAATTGCTAATTAACTCCGTTACTTCTGCACCTATCATGTGGCTACCCAGAATTTCTCCGGTTTTTTTATCTATAATCGTTTTCACTAACCCTTCAGTTTCACTGAGTGCAACAGATTTACCATTAAAGTTAGAGTGAAATTTTCCTATTTTTATATCATACCCACCTTTTATTGCCTGTTCCTCAGTAAGGCCGATGCTCGCTATTTGTGGATGAGAATAAGTGCAATTTGGTATGCATTCTTTTTTTAACGCATGAGCATTTTTACCAGCAATCTTTTCAATGCAGATCACGGCTTCATGGCTCGCTTTATGTGCTAAACATGGTGGGCCAGCTACATCACCTATTGCATACACATTTGATTCACTAGTTTCATACCATTCATTCGTTTCAATAAAGCCAGAAGGGCTTAATTTAATTTTTGTATTTTCTAAACCTATATTTTCAATATTTGCTTGAATTCCAACCGCAACAATCACCCTCTCAAATTCTTTGCTCTCACCACTACTTAGTAGCACTTGAGCAGAGTCTTTACTTTTAGTAAGAGCTTTTACGCTACTGCTTGTATATATTTCTATCCCCTGTTTTGTGAATATTTCTTGTGCTAAATCTGAAATGTCCTTATCCTCCAGCGGCAAAATAGTGCTCTTTATCTCTATGATTGTTACATCAACACCCAAAGTACTATAAAAACTTGCAAATTCTATTCCAATTGCACCAGACCCTATAATTAGTAGCGATTTTGGTAATCTCTCTGGAGTCATAGCGTGCTGCGCATTCCATATTAAATCTCCATCTGCCTCTATTCCAGGCAGATTCCGTGCCCTCACGCCTGTTGCTAAAATGATATGCTTGGAAACAATTTCTTGTTCTTCCTTATCGCTAACGACTTTTATAGTACCATTGCCTGCAAGTTTACCAAAACCTTGATGAACTTTGATATTATTTTTTTTCATCAAATATGCAACACCGCTTGACAATTTATCAACAACGTTTCTTGAGTATTTCACTATTGATTGTATATCAAAATTCGCTCCCTTTACTTCTATACCAAACTCTTTTGATCTTTTTATTAGCCTATAAACCTCAGATGCTCTAAGCAGTGATTTTGTTGGTATACATCCCCAATTTAAGCATATACCGCCTAAATTTTTTTCTTTTTCCACAATTGCAGTTTTAAACCCAAGCTGTGCCGCCCTAATTGCCGCTATATAACCACCAGGACCGCTACCTATAACCGTAATATCATACTCATTCATCAGTTTTCTTCGTATTCAAAAAGATTATATATAACAGATGGAACCCATACAATCAATGGTCTGTCATCTACCGTCTTAAGAGTCAAGATAAAAGTTGTTATTTTTTATCATGGCATTTAAACAAACGATAATTTTTCTCATGACAGCAACTAATGCAACCTTAGCAGCTTTGCCAGAATCAACCAAACGCTGATAAAACGCTTTCATTTTTCTGTTGTGGCGCATAGCAACAAGAGCTGACATGTATAGTGCTTTCCTTTCATAAAACCTGCCTCCTTTGATTTGAGCTTTGCCAACTTTTCTTCCACTTTCACTAGTTTTAGGTGCAACTCCAACTAAGCATGCAATTTCTCTATTCTCTAATCTACCAAGCTCAGGCACCTCTGTCAGTAGAACGCTCGCCGTCTTTGATCCAATACCTTTATAGCTGATTAAAAGCTCATTTTTTCCTTTCAATTCAGCTATTGCGTCTTCTATGTCTTGCCTAATTTCTTTCAATTGTTTTTCAGCAAACCCTATCTGTCTTTCTATGTATTCTCTAGCTTTTCCCGTCGCACTTTGCAGGCGACACTTGTTTGCATGAATTGCATCATTTAAATTACGCTCAACTGCCCCCAGCTCCTTTAATTCCTCTTGCTTTTGTGAAATTATACATCCTTTTACTTCACCGTCTTTACTGACAAATTCAGCGTATTTTTCCAGTAATTTAGCATCTATAGCATTTCTCATAATAGTCCGAATAGGTCATAGGAAGGCAGAATCAACAGCACGACGAAAGGATTCGAATAGAGGAATGTTTTTCCTGGCTCTGTTTTTTATAGCAAACCAATGATGCTCAATTTTGTTAAAATCTGGAGAATAAGGCGGCAGATACAAAATTTCTGCACCGACTCCTTTAGCGAGCTTGATAAGCTTATCAGACTTATGAAAAGTAGCATTATCAAGAATGACAGTTTGTCCAGGTTCTAAGATCGGTGCCAAAAATTGCTCAAACCATCCATTAAAAATATCCATATTACAGTGGCCTTCAAATGTTAATGGAGCAACTATCTTTCTTCTACTTAAGGCTGCAACCATGCTGATTCGTTGAGTTTTTTTTCCAGATTTTAGGGCATAAAATCGCTGTCCTTTCTGGCAATACCCATATGGATAGTCCTCCGTGTTATCAATCCCAGACTCATCTATATACACTAAGTTTTCTGGTTCTTTTGTTGCTATAATTTTTAAGAATTCAGCACGTTTTTCTTCGTTCCTTTCCTTGTATCCATATGTCTTTTTTTGCGCGTAAATCCAATTTTTCTGAGAGCTCGGTGGATCGTTTGGATACTAACGTTGCCCCAAAGTTTAGCCATTTCCGACAGAGTTTTTCTACCGTGTTTTTTAGCAAATTCGATAAACTTATTCCAGTCGATAATTTTCTGATTGTAACCTCCATTACCGAGTTTTTTTGACTGAAAGTCGCCTGTTTCTTTTTTTCTTTGCTGCCACTCCCACAAAGTAGTTCGTCCAATTTTAAATCTTGCTGCCACTGCTTCTCTGCTTTCCCCTTCGTCTAGTGCTTCCATTGCTTTTTTTCTTAAATCATAACTATATGCTGCCGGCATCCAACCTCCTTATCGCCATCTATCCTTAATCTTATCATATCCGGACTTCTGTGGAAAGAGCTATAACTTGTCAGTTTTTGCAAAATGATTGCAAGCTTTGGCAAATGCATATACCCGATTCGGGTGAGCTTTATGGACAGTTATCTTGCAACAATTTTATAATGAGCTTTTCATAGCCACCAGCTTACACATAACTTGATGGGTAAATCGACTATATTTGTTTCTATAAACTTAGATATAGCATCACTCACGTTTGCTATGCGCTTATGCTTGCCATTAATTGAGATGTCCAATGCTTCCTTGGAAACATCTACTCCCATGAAAATTATTCTAGCCATTTTTGTACCTATAAATATAATCAAACAATAATGCAAAATGCTGTATACAGGATTGTAATTCGATCTTTTAGATCCACCTACCGTTCGTACTACATTTTGCTTTAAGCCTTACTATTACCCACAAATAAAAACATAGTATTGTATTTACTCAAATAATTTAATTTTATTAACCTGAAAGCTTATTAGATTAAAATTATTAAACTAAGAGTTATAATTTTAGCAACTAAAAGCTGTAAATTGCACCATATAAACAGTTATTTCAAGCAAAAGTTATGCCATTAAGAGCTATGCAACAAACATTTATATTTGTGGGTAATAGTAAGATCTAAATCCGATAGAGCATTGTTGGCACACCATCAAAAGTCGCCTCAGACCTCTAATGCATCAATGTACAAACTTACACCTTTTAGTTGGTAATACCATTTTAGACGTTTATCATTCGTTTTAGAAAATACTATAGAGGTTGTCCGGAAACAAGTAAAAGGCTATAATATCTGAAATTTTAGTACGGGGTAAAGATGAGAAAAAAGTATCCAACAGATCTAAGCGAAAGGGAATGGGCAAGAATAGAAAAACACTTCAGAGTATCATACAAGAAAGGAGGAAGGCCGCAAAAGTATAGCAAAAAAGAAATATTAGAAGCAATTTTCTATGTATTGCGTACAGGGTGTCAATGGCGGTATTTACCAAATGATTTTCCGCTATGGAAGACTGTGTATGAGCAGTTCAGGCAATGGAAGAAGCAGGGAATTTTTGAGAAAATGAATTATGAAATTACAAAATATAGTAGAAGAAAAATAGGAAGGAATGAGCAGCCGAGTGCCTGTATAGTAGATAGTCAATCTGTAAAGACTACAGAAAAGGGGGGATCAAAGGCTATGATGGAAGTAAAAAAGTAAAGGGTAGAAAAAGGCATATAATTACAGACACTCAGGGTTTTATACTAGGTTGTTACGTAGGCGCTGCTAACGAAAATGATAGAGATGGTATTAAAATAGCATTAAACAATATGAGAACAAAATATACTAAAGTTAAAAAAATGTGGGCTGACATGGGATACCAAGGAAGAAATTTAAAGAATCTGTATGGTCCCAGAGAGTGATGGTATACTATCATCATCATTTAAGGAGTCATTATGGGACAGATATTACATGGGTGCGCCAAAACAACACAGACGATTCGTAGAGCAATACAAAATAGAAAAGAGAGCATAGCAAAACTCTCCAAGCATTATAACCTTAATCCAAAAACTATTATTAAGTGGAGAAAACGTTCATTTACGAAAGATGCTGATATGGGTCCAAAGCATCCAAGATCAACTGTTTTAACGCTAGAAGAGGAAGCTATAATAGTTACATTTCGCAAGTATACACTACTGCCACTAGATGATTGCCTTTACGCTCTGCAGTCTACAATTCCGCATTTGACTCGTTCTAGCTTGCATCGTTGTTTACAAAGACACAACATTAGCAGATTACCAACTGTTGATGGAGAAGTTAAGTCAAAAAAGAAATTCAAACAATATCCTATCGGTTACTTTCATATTGATATTGCTGAAGTTAGAACTGAGGAGGGCAAATTACATTTGTTTGTTGCTATTGATAGGACATCCAAATTTACCTATGTTGAGTTGTGTAACAGTGCTACAAAACCCATAGCTGCTGAGTTCTTACGTAATTTGATTAGAATTTTACCGTATAAAATCCATACTATTTTGACAGATAACGGTATACAATTTACAAACCAGAAGCGTCATAAGTATGCTTTCCAACATATATTTGATAGAGTTTGCGAAGAGAATGTTATTGAACATCGTTTGACAAAAGTTAGCCATCCTTGGACGAATGGGCAAGTCGAGCGTATGAATAAAACTTTAAAGGATGCTACAGTTAAGAAGTATTACTATCAATCGCACCAGCAACTTAAAGAACACCTTTATAACTTTGTTATGGCTTATAATTATGCAAAGAGACTCAAAACTCTTAAGGGTCTTACTCCTTATGAATTTATATGTTATCAGTGGACACAGTCTCCAGAATTATTTATACTAAATCCACACCATCACACTCTGGGACCATACATAGCTTCAGTTTCATGATAAGGGGGCTGGCGGAGTTTGTCAAGCAAGTTTTTAGCCCTGTCTCCTTGCTATAATGTTCATATCGATAGAAAAGCAAAAGAATAAAATGAAATATCAAGTGATATCCTCTATAATTAAATTTTTTGAATGAAGAGATGACGGTTCGCGTAGGAATTAATGGTCTGGGTAGAATAGGCAGAGGCGTATTGCGTGCTATTTTCGAAATAGAAGAATATAGCAAACAAATAGAAGTTGTAGCTGTCAATGGATCGCTCAGTGCAAAGCAGCATGCACATTTGATTAAATATGATTCTGTTCATGGCAAATTCAGTGGTGATATTGATTTTAATGAGTCTCAAAATTGGATTTCTATAAATGGCAAAAAGTTTTCTTTATATAGAGAACGGAATCCTGAAAATATTCCTTGGAATGTTGATGTAATACTTGAATGTACTGGTGCATTCAATAAACGTGAAGAAGCAATAAGGCACAATGCAGAGAAAGTAATTGTCTCTGCTCCAGTTCCGGATGCTGATGTCACTATAGTTTATGGTGTGAATGACGATATGCTCGAAAAAGAGCATAAAGTGATATCAGCAGGTTCTTGCACTACAAATTGCCTTGCTCCGATTGTGAAAGTCCTACACTCCAGTTTAGGTATAAAAAGCGGTTTTATGACTACTATACATGCCTACACGAATGATCAAAATGTTCTTGATGGTAATCATAAAGATTTGCGTAGAGCAAGGGCTTGCGGATTATCTATGGTGCCAACTACAACCGGAGCAGCAAAAACAATTGGTTCTATAATTCCTGAATTAAAGGGCAAGCTAGATGGCACTGCCGTCAGAGTTCCGGTTAGCAATGTTTCTATGGTTGATTTTACATTTACGACTGATAAGAAAGCGACCGTTAAAGAAATCAATGAAATGTTTAAGGATGCAGCTCTCTCCTCTACGTCATTCCAGCGCGTGACGCTGGAATCTAATTTCTGGATCCCAGTGTCAGCTACTCGGATGACATCAGAGGGTACTAGGATGACAGAGGGTTATCCAATGTCAAATGTACTTTCTATATGCGAGGAACCTTTAGTCTCAATAGATTTTGTGCATAACCCTTATAGTGCAATTGTGGATTTAACTGGTACATATGTTACAGGTGATATATGCAGGGTTGCAGCGTGGTATGACAATGAGTGGGCTTTTTCGCTGAGAATGTTAGACATAGCATTATTGAGCTATAGTAAAGTATGAACTGGAACTCAAGCAAATACGCCTCATTTTATGAGCACTTTGCGGAACTCAGAAAAAGAGTTATCTTTTGCTTTCTATTTTTTTGCGTTGCTTTTGGTTTTTGTTATTACTTTAAGGAAAATATATACCGTTTTTTACTCGCACCTTTAATAGAAGCAACAAAAGGTAGCGAAGGTTTTTCTTTAATTTACACAGACTTAACAGAGGCATTTTTTGTGTATCTCCAAGTTGCAATAATGAGCGCACTTTTGTTTTCTTTTCCTGTGTTTGCATGGCAATTTTATATGTTCTTAGCACCTGGGTTATATAAAAGTGAAAGGGCAGTGTTGTTGCCATACTTGATTGCAACACCGGTTTTATTTGTAACGGGAGTTACTGTAGTCTATTACTATATATTTCCTTTAGCCTGGAAGTTTTTCATCACTTTTGAACATAGTGGGAAATCTTTCGGTATACCAATAGAGTTTATGCCATCAGTTAGCGAATATTTAGACCTCGTTCTCCAATTTATGTTTGCTTTTGGCACTGCATTTCAAATTCCAGTAATACTCACATTAATGGTGAGAGTTGGGCTACTGACTGCACAAAGTTTGTCAAATAAACGTAGAATTGCAATAGTGGTAATTTTTATTATTGCTGCAATCTTAACTCCACCTGATGTATTAAGCCAAGTAGGGCTTGCAATACCTATGCTGATTCTATATGAATTGTCCATTCTGATATGTAGGTATATTGAAAAAAAGAAGACAAAGATTTAAACAAAGAAATCCCTCTTATCTCCTTTATATCACATTTTTAACTTACAACATTCTTATTCAGGACTTAAATATGGAAATGTTTCATAAATTGATTGTAATACTTTGTTAAGTTCAGTCTTACTTTTGATGATCAATAATACTGTATCATCACCTGCTATAGTTCCTATAATTCCTATGTTTTTGCTATTATTTAATGAATAAATAACATATTTCTGATCTAGAAAGTAAGCCAGACTGCTAGCTTGTCCTGGTTGGGTATGTAGTACTATTAAACCAAAATCCGAAATTTGCATATTAAGTATCAATGGTAATTGATACTGGTTGATATCGATTACTTTATACACACCAGCAACTTTGGCAATTTTAAGTTTTTTTAATTTTCTTGATAAAGTAGCCTGAGGAATGTTGTGCCCTCTTTCTTTAAGCAAGGTCTGTAAATCGCTCTGCTCTAAAATTTCGTGATTTTGAATAATATTTAAAATATGTTCACCTAGTGTGTTGTCATGCATTATGCATTTTCCTCATATTGAATATGTAATAAGTATATTTGAAATTATATTCATTATTTCTTGACTATTCAATTTTTAATGTCTATATTCATAAGATGAATAAAATATGAATATAAATTAGTAATATGAAAAAATACATTTTAAATGCTATTATAGCGATAAGTATTCTATTAACAGGATGCAAGGAAGATAAATACGATAATATCATTAAATTTGCAATTTCTGCAGATTATCCACCTTTTGAATATCGTGAAAATGGTAAATTTACTGGCTTTGACATTGAGCTTGCTCAATTAGTAGCAAAAGAGTTAGGTAAAGAAGCAATATTTAAAGATATGCAGTTTAGTACTATATTTGCAGCATTGCAAAGTAATTCTGTAGATGCTGCTATATCTACTATTGGTAGCACAGAAGAGCGTGAAAAAAATTTTGATTTTTCAAATAGTTATTATACAGGGGAATTTGTTATTCTATATCACAAAAATAAACCCATAGCCGGTATAAACAATTTAACTCACAAGAAGATAGCCGTTCAACTAGGAACTGTCATGGAAATTTGGCTAAAAGAGCATGTTCCTACAACAGCTCAAATTATTGCTATAGACAATAATAATCAAGCTGTAGAAACATTAAAGTCTGGTCATGTTGATGGCGTCCTAATCGATGGGTTCCAAGGTAAAGTATTTAGCAAAAAAAATCCTGGTCTATCATGGTCAGCCATCGCTAAGTCAGATAATGGTTATTCTATTGCTGTGAATAAAGGATCTGATTTAAAGGATAAAATAAACGAGGCATTAAAAAGTTTAGAAAGTAAAGGTGTAATACAAAAAATAGCAGAAAAATGGCTAGGAGATAACTGATGCAGGAATTAATTTCTAATTTCTTGTTTGTTGGAACAGGCCTTGCCTTTACTTTAAAATTATTGATTGGAGGACTGCTTTTAGGTATGAGTCTAGGAGGGTTATTTTCAGTACTCAGATATAATAAGATCTGTATTCCATTAATTAATGGAATTATATCTGTAATACGTGGCACCCCCCTTATATTACAGTTAAGTGTTGTTTATTTTATGACTCCAACCATTGCAGGAATTAAATTAAACATATTTAGTGCTGGCATTATAGCATTTGGTCTAAATAGCTGTGCTTATATTGCTGAGATTTTACGAGCTGGTATTGAAACTATATCAAAAAACCAGTTTGAAGCAGCTAAAACTTTACAAATACCTAGTTTCTATATGTGGAGAGATATTATATTACCACAAGTTATTAAAAATATTCTTCCTGCAATGATAAATGAGATCATTGCACTCCTTAAAGAAACGGCATTAATCTCTACTATTGGTGGTGTTGATATTATGCGCTCTGCGCAAATGCTTGCAGCAGAACAATTTACTTATTTTATACCACTTTGTCTTGCTGGGGCTTATTATTACGCTCTTGTATTACTAATTGAATATATAGGCAAAAAGATTGAACAGAAAGGTATATATGATAAAAATGCATAATGTTTGTAAATTATTTAATAATGTTCCAGTACTTAATAATATTAACCTGATTATAGAACAATCTATAGTTGGTCTTGCTGGTCCTTCTGGTAGTGGTAAATCAACATTGTTACGTTGTATACAAAAACTCGAAGTTTTAGATTCTGGTAGCATTGAATGCAATGATAGTACTGGTTTTGTATTTCAGGATTTTCAACTTTTCTCACATATGACTGTCTGGGAAAATCTTACATATGCTCCCAAACTTAAAAACAAAACTCAGGATCAAAGTGATTCACTACTTGAGTCTTTGGGTATTGCCTCTAAAAAAAATGATTACCCTAGTAATCTATCCGGTGGGCAAAAACAGCGGGTTGCGCTTGCCAGAAGCTTAATGATGAATCCAAGGATTCTATTATGCGATGAGCCAACGTCTGGTTTAGACGTAGCAACAATAGTCGACGTTGTGGAACTCTTACAATCAGTTAGAGATATGGGTATTACTATGATTATCGCTTCTCACAATTTGGATTTTTTAACAAAAATATCAGATCGGATTATTCTGTTAAAAAACGGAAAAATAATTGTAGATATCAATCCTAAAGAAATTGATGAACCAACAAACTATTTAAAAAATAATTATTAAAAGAGAATCACTCATATCATACTGAGAGCTATAACAGATTTTAGCATCGAAAATTACATAATATACATTATGGAAAACAAAATTACATAATGTAAGAAGCAATGCTAAAAATAAAATCACATAATATAGCAAACTATAGCTAACCCAAGAAAGGTTTTCCTACGTCATACCGCCGCGATATCTCAGCATAGATTCCGCTAACAAGTAGCGGAATGACGAATTTTTGTTTTTCAAACTGTCGGTAAATCTAAGTCAGTTTAGCTATATGTGTCAAGCACTGGGATGACACCCTCCTGATGGGCCAAAATCACAATGTTCGTACAGTTATGGAATGAATCGCGGTATGACGTGTTGCTTTGATCAGCTATAAAGATGATGCTGCGGAAGTTTTTAGTACTTGCTCGCAACTTTCAACAATTTAATAGCACTGGTGTTTACAACCTCTCCGCCGACACGCTTAGTGACAAAAAACCTCACATAAGGTTTATTCGTATAAGGGTCTCTTAATATTCTCATTCCTCTGTTATCTACAATCTTATAAGCTTGTTTGAAATCTGCCATCGCAATTACTGGTAGCTGATTGTTTGGCGCTGGTGGCATATCGGCAGATTGATATACTGGTATTCCCATTAAAGTATCTGGAGCTTCAAGCGACAGACTTGGCTGCCAGAGATACTGACCTGTTTGAGATTTTAGCAGCCTGATATCCTTCAACGTACTCCTGTTCATCAAAAATGACGCATTTTTGGAATAATATTCGTCCAGAGAGTAATACAACATCATTATTGAATCACTATCTAATTTTTCAGTTTTAACTTGCTCTATTTTATTATAACTGTTTCCATTTTCATAAGCTAAAATTCCTTTTGGTTGAAAAGTGCCCTCACCCTTAATGAAGGCTTCGCTTTCTTCCTTACTAAAAGTCTCGGCAATCTTTTCCACCAGCCAACTCTCAACATCGACAAACGCATCATCGAGTAACTTTTGTGATATTTGTGGTTGAGCATATAACTCGTAAGTTGTGACGGAAATCTTTTGGATTTTGGGCGTGTCCGTATCTTTTGCAAAATCATACTTAGACTTATTGCCACCGTCCTCATCATCTACTGTTTCACTGCTCCAACCTGCACCGGCGCGGTCAAAATCTTCTATAATGTAATCCAATGTTTCAGTAGAGATTCTTTGACTGGAGCATATTTGTCGCATTGGGGACGAATCAGTTACGCGCTTGTTTATGCGTTTTACAATATGCGGAGTAACTAGATACCCCCCGATATCACTGTCATCTCCACTGAGGGTTTTGTGTGATAAACCGCTTTCCATTCCCTTGCGGATATAATCAGAAAAATATTTATCGCTTGTGCTAAAATCTGTATTTACTTCTGGGCGTTGAGCTGCAGTTTCGATCAAGTCTAAACGCTCTTTGCAACTATCAATGGCATTATTTACCTTGCATAGCTGCTCAATTGTTGCAGAATCAGCACGCCCTTTGCTTTCAATTTCTTTTAGTTTGCGATCATTTATTAATTTAAATTGCTCCCATGATGAAGCGAGTTCATTGATACGGTGAGCGATATCGGTAAGTGACATAATAGCCTCCTTTGAAAATGAAATAAAAATGGAAATAAGGTAATAGGAATGGCATCCATAGATGTTTCCCACAGTTGTACGAATATTGCAATATGGTACATAGTAAACGATGTCATTCCAGTGCTTGACACTGGGATCCAGCTTCTATGCAACTTAATTAAAAACGTTTGTTTTAGCGTAAGACAACTACCTTTAGCTCATCAGCTCAGTTATAAGCAAAATTTCTGGATTCCAGTGTCAAGCACTGGAATGACATCATCTGTTGTGCAATTTACCTTTAAAAATGAATATCCGTACAGTTATGTGCTTGGCACTGAAATGGCATCATTTTTTATCTGTTGAAAATGTAAACCGAAAAATAGCGTGGCACTTTGTGCCACGCTTAGTACTGTAAGCTTAATCCAGTAATTAAATTAAGCGAGATAAAATAAAAGATAATGACACTATATAATGTTCGTTCTTTTATGTCAAGCACTTTTTTGAATTTTTTTGGTGATAATTTTTATCCAGTTATTTTATTATTGTAGTATAATTTCAATGCCAGATACTATCATTATGATCACTATCTAAATTTAAATCGTAATTATCATCAAATTTATATATCCCCTCCATCTCTTCTCTATGCAATTCATGTGAATCACCTAAAGCTTTTTGATTAGAAACGTCAACACAATACTGTAACAGTGCTCTTAATGCTCCAGCACTATCTTGATCTAAATTAAAATTGCTAAAATCAAATTTCTGCATATTCTCCACATGTCCTTCTCTACATAACCTACATATCTTAGCAAAAGCCCTTTCACTTTCTCGACTCCAAGCATTAAGAAAGTAAGGATCTACTACTTTGCTAAATTGTTTCTCTATCTCTTCAAGAGAGCTCTCTGGATTAAGTTCTAATATTACTTTGAAAATCCCACTGCCATGGAATCTATAAAATTTACTAGATAAGCTATCTTTTACAAAATTAACTGCATCATCTATTGTAACACCAGAGCGAGATTCAAATATCATCTCAAATGCTCCATAACAACTATCAATACCAAAATTAATTATTTTTTCCATAAAATCAATTACCTCTTCTAAGGAAATTTGTGGCTTATTCCTCAAGATAACTTCTAAACTCTTGACAAAATTATGCCCATGCTGACCCATAGCATGGGTTTTCCCATTTATTGTATAATGATATAGCTTCTTATTTTCTATTATATGCTTATTGCACTGGTAGATATGTAGCTTATTCAATTTGCCAGAATATTCCTCTATTTCCTTATCTGGTAATTTTGAGCGGAATTCCTTGATTACTTTGCGTATTATTCTATTGATATTACTCATGCTTATTCCTAATTAATATGTTAGTATTTTTATAAATTAAGTTATTATATTAAAATTCTTTCATGGATTTCAATATTAGCTCCGCACTACTTGTAGTTTTTGTAATGGGTCTGCCAATGACGATATAATCAGCTCCTGAATTTATTGCTTCTTTTGGTGTTGCTGTTCTTTTTTGGTCGTCATGACCTGGATCTATACGAATTCCTGGAGTAATAATTTTAAAGTCTTCACCGCACTCTCGGCGCACTTCTTGAGCTTCTAGTGCAGAACAGACTACTCCATGGAGTCCAATCTTTTTTGCAAGCTTTGCAAGCAAAATTACCTGTGATTTTGCCTCTCTTGCTACTCCAAGCTCGTTTAAATCCTCATTGCTCATACTAGTTAGCACTGTCACTCCAATCAGCTTTATTTTTGTGCCTTGCACTACACTTAGCGCTTCTTCAAGCATTTTTGTTCCACCGCTGATGTGCAGAGTTAACATTTCAACGTTCAGAACTTTTATTACTTCAACTGTTTTAGCTACAGTGTTTGGAATGTCATGCAATTTCAGATCTAAAAAAATTGGTACATTGCATTTTGCAACTTCTTGCACTCCAGAAAGACCTTGAGCAGCAAAAAATTCTAATCCCAGCTTTACCATGCCAACTTTACCACGCAGAGCATTAGCTAGAGAAATAGCCTTATTTAAGTCTTGTGTATCCAGTGCGCATATTATTGGGTTCATTATCTTGCATGATTTATCTTATAATAAGACTCATTGTTGTGTTTTGCAAATACTTTCACTCTGATTACGTTCATAAGATTCTGTCAATAGTGAATTTGGCAATTTGATCGGAGTGGATGAGCGACTTGCATATCCAAGATCCTCCAGTAAACAATCAAACGTTTCCTCTGATGGTGATTCACATCTAGAATCTTCACCTAGCGTGAATTGCATAATTTCCTTCAATATAAACTTTATTTTTTGAGTCTCCTGTAATATTATTTTTCTACTACGATCTCCGATCGCTTCATTATTGTTTACCAATTTTTCTACCTTGTCTACCACAGATTCTAACATTTCCGGTAAATAACCCTTTTTCTCTTCTGCATTTCTCAACAAATCTTCTTCAAGTTGTTCTATTTGACTGTCTCGCTCTAAAAGTAAATTTTTTAAACCTTTTACCTCATTGTTACAATCTTTTCTTATTCCGTCTAACTCAAAAGACTGATTTTCAATTAAACCATTTGCTTCATCTAACTCGTCAAATTTCTTTTCCAATTTTTTAGATAAATTTTCCTTTTCTTTATTGATTTTTCTGATTTCACATTTTAGGTCATCTAATTTTGTATGCAACTTTTTTTCTTCCTCATATAATATATCTCTTTCTTTATAAAGTGTGTCTTCTTTCTTACGTAATATATCTCTTTCTTTATAAAATTTGTCTTCTTTCTCGTATAACTCCCTTATTTCTTTACGTAATTTTTCTACTTCCTCATTCAATTTTTTATTTTCTAATTCTTTGCATTGATTATTGTCTATTTTCCCTTTCAATTCTGTTATACGTTCTTCTTTTTCTTGTAACTGTTCACGTAAACACGAGATTTTAAGATGTAATTCTTCTTCTCGTGCAACAAGCTTATCTATTTCCTCTTTTGTTTTGTCCAATTCATTGTCTATTTCAAACGTACGATTCTTTGCTGTTTCTAATTTTTTCTCTAAAGATTCTTTTTCTTTAAGAAAAGATTTTCTCTCAGCTTCTGACTC
This sequence comes from Wolbachia endosymbiont (group A) of Ischnus inquisitorius, assembly GCF_964026985.1. Taxonomy (NCBI): domain Bacteria; kingdom Pseudomonadati; phylum Pseudomonadota; class Alphaproteobacteria; order Rickettsiales; family Anaplasmataceae; genus Wolbachia; species Wolbachia endosymbiont (group A) of Ischnus inquisitorius. Next base: position 699,400 of record NZ_OZ034715.1, read on the forward strand.
ATTTACTTTCTGATTCAATTTTTTTGCTCTCTTGTCTAAATTTTGCTTCTCTCTAGTTATAGCTCTTTCCACAGAAGTCCGGATATGATAAGATTAAGGATAGATGGCGATAAGGAGGTTGGATGCCGGCAGCATATAGTTATGATTTAAGAAAAAAAGCAATGGAAGCACTAGACGAAGGGGAAAGCAGAGAAGCAGTGGCAGCAAGATTTAAAATTGGACGAACTACTTTGTGGGAGTGGCAGCAAAGAAAAAAAGAAACAGGCGACTTTCAGTCAAAAAAACTCGGTAATGGAGGTTACAATCAGAAAATTATCGACTGGAATAAGTTTATCGAATTTGCTAAAAAACACGGTAGAAAAACTCTGTCGGAAATGGCTAAACTTTGGGGCAACGTTAGTATCCAAACGATCCACCGAGCTCTCAGAAAAATTGGATTTACGCGCAAAAAAAGACATATGGATACAAGGAAAGGAACGAAGAAAAACGTGCTGAATTCTTAAAAATTATAGCAACAAAAGAACCAGAAAACTTAGTGTATATAGATGAGTCTGGGATTGATAACACGGAGGACTATCCATATGGGTATTGCCAGAAAGGACAGCGATTTTATGCCCTAAAATCTGGAAAAAAAACTCAACGAATCAGCATGGTTGCAGCCTTAAGTAGAAGAAAGATAGTTGCTCCATTAACATTTGAAGGCCACTGTAATATGGATATTTTTAATGGATGGTTTGAGCAATTTTTGGCACCGATCTTAGAACCTGGACAAACTGTCATTCTTGATAATGCTACTTTTCATAAGTCTGATAAGCTTATCAAGCTCGCTAAAGGAGTCGGTGCAGAAATTTTGTATCTGCCGCCTTATTCTCCAGATTTTAACAAAATTGAGCATCATTGGTTTGCTATAAAAAACAGAGCCAGGAAAAACATTCCTCTATTCGAATCCTTTCGTCGTGCTGTTGATTCTGCCTTCCTATGACCTATTCGGACTATTATGAGAAATGCTATAATTCATGTAATTGATTCTTCACTTCTTTGTTTGCAGCTTCTTCAGCTTCCTTTCCTAGAGTTATTTTATTTTCCAACTCTTGCTCTTTTTGAGCGAATTTATTTCTCTCAATCTCTATTTTCTTATTATTACGAATTATTTTATATAAAAGTGCAAGCACCAAATAAGCGCTAAAGATGTAAGTAACGTAAGAGTAGCTAAGGAACTAGCTACAAAATAAAATGCATTAGCCTCACTAAGCAAATTGCTCATTACTCCCCTCCCCCCCACGTTCAGCAGTCTTGTATATATTTATTAAAATTCTCTTATCTGTGGAGGGGAGTATTTATTTTTATCCTGCACCTACAACAAACTTCCCATCTTCAGTCTACTAGCTAAAAATGGCTAAGGTTTTATGTATCCAGTGTACAACTGTACTCAAAATGTCTAGTGGCTATTGATCGGGGTAGAACGTCTACTAGCATATCCAGAATCGCAAGGAGCTAGAAGATCCTGTAACTGTTTCAACGTTGTAGTACAATCGTTGAGTTTTTGTTGATTATCTATATTTAACTTTCTATATATAGGTTGCATAAATACATCAACTCCTTTTTGTATATGGCCTGTATCTTGTATGTATTGCTGTTCTTCCAAATCAGAAAGTTCTTGCTCTACTCTTTTTTCCACTACATCGAGTACAGTAAATACTGCTTTCGTTACATATTCTCTCTCTTTTTCTTTAAATTTATTTGCAGTTTCCTTGAGATCATCGTTAGCTCTCATTGATTCATCAACAAGTTCTTCCTCGTCTTCTTTTAAAGATGATAATTCCTTTTCCAGCTCCTTAATTTTAGATAAGTACTCTTTCTCCTTTGTATACAATTTATCAACTTTACTTTCAAGATCAGTGCGCTTTTGACGTTCATCACTAACTTTACCTTCTAATTCTTTCTTTTCCTTTTCCGACTGGCATAACTTCTTCTCTAATTCTTCTATGTCGCTTTCTGAGCTCTCATGTTGTTCTTCCGATTCTAAAGTTTTTAATTGTTTTACTTCTTCTACTTCTACTTTTTTTCTTAACATAGTTAATTGAGTACGCAGAGAAGAAGCTTCCCTACTTTTATGTTCTAATTCCAAGTTTAATTCACCTTCATATTCCAATCTTAAGAGTAACTCATCTTCATATTCTGACTTTAAACATAACTTATTCTTTTCACTTTCTAATTTGCATTGACACAATTCCTCCATTAAAGAATCTACTCTTTCATTCAATCTTGTATTTTCATCACGTAACTCTTGGTGTTCAAGAGAAAGCATCTCCTCCTTATGTTCTAACTGACCTTTTACTTTTGCTTCCAATTCTACATTATTACTAATTATTTTACATGAAAGTGCAAGCACCAAAATAGAAAGTATAGACAAACTCAAAGCAACAGGAAGAGCTACATTAAAGGCTGCAACTGAAGACAAGAACTTAACATAAGGGGCAACAGCAAGTGTCCCAGACGCAAGCAATACCAAAGTAGCAAGAGCACCAGCTATAAAATATGGTGCATTATTTTTATTATATAGATTTCCTATCATTATCCCTGACACGTAAAACGATTGTTATGGTAACACTCACGTTAAAGGAAGTCAAACTAATTTCACACAAAAATCAATGTAAATCTATATTCACTATGTATTTTCCGTCTTCAGTTTCAAGCTCAGACTGCATCCACTCTATCGTTTCCGCATTGCAAACTGCCTGCAAATCATCCTGTGCAGATTGATTCAATTTATCCTCTCGTAGATCTGCTTTTATCATCAACTTTTTTATCAGATGCTTAACTGATACATTATTATCTGCCTTTATCTTTCTGATAATGTTTAATATCTGAATAACATTATCTCCCATTTCCTCTGAATATTTATCGTAGATAAGTTCTTCTTTGCTCGGCCAATTACTTTGATTGTGTACAGAATTATAACTATACAACTGGTGATATATCTCTTCTGTAATATATGGCAGAAAAGGTGCAAATAACCGCAAAGTAATATTCAGTACATATGCCAAGCTTTGTTTTGCACTTAAACTGCTTCCGTACGCACGTTTTTTTACTAACTCCAAGTAACTATCACAAAAATCCTTCCAAAAAAATTCCTCTATTACGCCCAAAGCTTCGCAGTATTCAAATTGTAATAGGTTATTCGTTGCTCTACCTATTACTTTGTACAGCTTAGACAGTATCCATTTATCCATCGTCTCACTGATGGAATTTATGCTTACTGTTTGATGCTTTTCCATGAACATGGAAACGAACTTGCTAGCGTTCCAAAGTTTTGTAACTAGGCGCTTGCCAATTTTGAATATATTTTCAGAGTAGACTGTATCAACTCCAAGCCTTGAGTTCGCTGCCCAATAGCGCACTACATCAGCTCCATAAGTTTCAAGTATTACATGAGGAGTGATGATGTTACCCTTTGATTTACTCATCTTTTTCTTATCATCTGCTAAACACCAACCGCTGATCATAATGTTTTTCCAAGGTAAAGAATTTGCATGATAATGTGCCTTTAAAATAGTATAAAAAGCCCAAGTTCTTATTATCTCATGGCTCTGGCTGCGCAGATCTGCAGGAAATATCGTATCATAGCGATGATTTGGTAAGCTAAACTCACTGTTTACTGCCAGTGCACTTAGTTGAGGAGTAATTGAACTTGTGGCCCAAGTATCCATTACATCTTGATCTGGGATAATCTCTTCTTTGCTATACCCTTTTGGTAAATCTTTCGATGGATCTATAGGTAGGGCCTTTATTTCAGCTAGGATGATTTTGCCCTCTTCTCCTTTACGCTTGGAATACCACGCTGGAAATGGCACACCAAAATAGCGCTGCCTTGAGATGCACCAGTCCCAATTTAGCCCTTCTATCCACACTTCCATGCGTTTACGCATATTGCTTGGGTGCCAATTGCATTCTTTTACTTTATCTAATACTTGAGCTTTTTGCTCTAAGGTCTTGATAAACCATTGATAAGTAGGCAATATCTCAAGTGGTGCACCAGATCTTTCTGCACACTTAACAGAATGAGAAATGTTAGTGCTTTCTATCAAAAGTCCTTTTCCACTCAAGATTTCAATCATCCTCTTTCTTGCTGCTGTAACTTTCAATCCATTTATTTCATTTAGTATATCGTCTGTCATCCGAGTAGCTGACACTGGAATCCATGTTTCTTCCTTCTGACCATGTACTGAATGAAGGTTCATCCTCCCATCCTGATCGATGATAATTTTCATCGGTAGATTATGCTTTTGCTGCCAATATATGTCGAGTTCATCACCAAACGTACAGCACATAACAAGCCCAGTGCCTTTATCTATTTTAACCTTATCATCAGCTATGATTGGAATTTTTTCCTTTGTTATTGGCACTATGGCTGTTTTTCCGATTAGATGAGTGTAGCGCGCATCCTCTGGATGACAAAAAACTGCAACACATGCGGGAAGTAACTCAGGCCGCGTAGTTGCAATGTTGATCTGCTCATTTTCTTGAGTAGAGAAAACTATCGTGTTTAAGGATGACTCAAAAACTTTATCTTCTATTTCTGCTTGCGCAATTGCTGTTTTATCAACCGGGTCCCAAAGGATGGGCTGCATTTTTCTATATGCATACCCTTTATTATATAGATCAATAAACGACATCTGTGAAAGCGTCACAGTTTCCTTGCTGATCGTGTGATATTCCAAATCCCAGTCATAACTAATGCCGACCGATTTAAATAGTTCCTTGAATTCTTGCTTTGATTTTTCAATAACCTCATGGCACATCTCTATAAATTTTTCTCTGCCAACTTCTTTTGCGCGGGTTTTATAGGTTTGCTCAACCAATCTTTCAGTGGGAAGCCCATTATCATCAAACCCAATTGGGTAAAACACATCTTTTCCCAGCATGCGCTGAAACCTTGCAATAAAGTCCGTGTGGCAATAGCTAAATATATGGCCAATATGCAATTTACCCGATATTGTCGGTGGAGGTGTGTCTATAGTGAAAGTGTTATCCTTTTCACCATTCCACCTGTAAACTTTACTACCTTCCCATAATATGTTGCATTTGTCTTCAACTTCTTTAAAGCCGTATTTTTCTTTTAACATAAATATTTCTCAATTTTACACCTTAAGCTAGCAACGTTATACCGCCGCGGTATCTCTAGATCCCGCTAACAAGCAGCGGAATGACGATGGTCGGTAAACCTAAATTACTTTAGCTATAGCACAATTACGGCAATTTTACGCCAAAATTTTTTGTTTACGAACATAAATTTTCTATGCTATGATAAAAATATTACTTGACCTTAGGTTCTAAGGGTATTATGTAATGTTAAGTTATAATTGAGGCTCGTTATGCTAAGCTTAAAGAATGGTACAATACAGGTTGCCGATGATAAAATAGTGCTTGTTATAAAAAAAGATGATTATGAAGAATTTAAAAAGTATAAAAACGTAGATAAGAGTGGTGCTATAATTGATGACAAGTTTTATGTGGGCTGTACGCTAAATGATCAACAACTATATATTACTGGTTCTTATCCTCAAGAAGAACTAGGAGATAATACAATCATGAATGTAAAATCCGTTGGGAAAAAGGGTGGCAAATATTTTAGTCGCCTAGAAGAAATGAAAAATCTGTTAGGCTTTAACGATGGGAAAGAGGAGATTATGGTAAAAGCCCTATCTTGCCATCCCACAGTACAATTGTTAGAAGAGAAAAATGTTAAAACAACAGAATTGGAAGCTGCAGAAGAGCAGTTAAAGGGGAAAAATGAAGAATTAGAAGCTGCAAAGAAGAAAGCTGAGGAGGAATTGAGAATTAAAACACAAGAATTACAAGATCAATTGGACACAGCTCAGCAGGAAAAACAAGACTTAGAAGCTGAAGTGGAAAAACTAAAGGCAATAGATTCTACAGCGTTGCAGCAGCAGTTAGAAGAGAAAAATGCTAAAATAACAGAATTGGAAGCATTAGATGCTGTGGCGTTACAGCAAAAGTTAACAGAGAAAGAGAATGAAATAACAGCATTAAAAGCTCAACCAGATGCTGCTGTTACGAAGTTAGAGGGTGAAAAAACAACACTAACAAATAAAATAAAAGATTTAGAAGCACAGTTAAACAACCAACCAAATGCTGCTCAGTTAAAAAATAAAGACGAGAAAATAAAAGATTTAGAAGCACAGTTAAGCAACCGACCAGATGCTGCTCAGTTAAAGGGTAAAGAGGATAAGATAAAAGAATTAGAAGCTAAAATAAACCAACCAAATGCTGAAGTTGAAAGCCTAAAGAAAGACTTACAAGCTCGAAATGCTCGAGTTCATCAGTTAGAGAAGGAAAATAAAGAACTAGAAGCTAAAAACAAAACAACTGAGCAACCAAAACAAGGCAATGGAGCACGGTACACTGCTACTGTTGGTATGGGTCTTGCTGCTGGACTGATAGCATTTACTGCACTTGAACGTACAGTGAGATTAGATATTTGGGTAATGGTTGGTATAGCAGTAGCATCTGCACTTGTAGCCGGTGGTATTACATATGCAGTATTACCTAGTACTCAAGTAGATGGGGCAAAAGCACAAGAAGTAAATGAGATGGGAAAAAGAAGTAACAAGGGTTAAGCCGAAATGTACGTGTCAAGTAAAACACTTGACGCGAACTTCAGTTTTTATATTCCTTCATTAGCATAATATAATTTTGTGCTGATTGTGTAATATGTTTAATTTCTTCATTCGACATCTTTTTGAAGAACTTTGCTGGCCTGCCAGCCCATATTTCCCCACTTTTTATCACTTTTCCGTGTGTTACCAGTGAGCCAGCAGCTACCATAGCTTCAGGCTCCACAACTGCATGGTCCATCACGGTAGAGCCCATACCAATAAACGCTTTATCATGCACCGTGCATGCGTGCAACATACAAAAATGTCCCACTGTTACCATGCTGCCAATAATTGTGTCACCACCTGGGTTTCTATCCACATGAATTACCGTTCCATCTTGAATATTTGTTCCATTACCTATTTTTATTGATCCAACGTCCCCTCTGATTACACAATTAAACCAGATGCTTGCATCTCTTCCTATTTCAACCTTGCCTATGATATGCGAACCACCTGCGATGAAAGCACTTTCGTCTATTTTTGGTTCATAATCTTTGTATTTTAAAATGTGATACATATTAAGCCCAAAGTCTTATGCATATGTTAATCAAAATAAGAGGTTGTCGGGAAACTAGTAAATTCAAGCATATTCCCTCTTTAACATAACCCTACTCATAGCTAGGTATATGAAATTCTCAGTGGATGTTGTGAGTAAATCATACTCCCTCGATAGCCTTCTATTCCTATTAACCCAAGCAAAAGTCCTTTCTACAACCCATCTTCTTGGCTGTACTTTAAACCCTTGTTCTCTTGTTGGTAGTAGCTCAGGTGGCGTATCTTTGTGCACCCAAAATCTACATGGAGGCCTTTTAACAATTTCAATATCTATGTCATATTCTTCCTTTATGTGATTCTTTAAATTTCTTCCTTGGTATCCCATGTCAGCCCACATTTTTTTAACTTTAGTATATTTTGTTCTCATATTGTTTAATGCTATTTTAATACCATCTCTATCATTTTCGTTAGCAGCGCCTACGTAACAACCTAGTATAAAACCCTGAGTGTCTGTAATTATATGCCTTTTTCTACCCTTTACTTTTTTACTTCCATCATAGCCTTTGATCCCCCCTTTTCTGTAGTCTTTACAGATTGACTATCTACTATACAGGCACTCGGCTGCTCATTCCTTCCTATTTTTCTTCTACTATATTTTGTAATTTCATAATTCATTTTCTCAAAAATTCCCTGCTTCTTCCATTGCCTGAACTGCTCATACACAGTCTTCCATAGCGGAAAATCATTTGGTAAATACCGCCATTGACACCCTGTACGCAATACATAGAAAATTGCTTCTAATATTTCTTTTTTGCTATACTTTTGCGGCCTTCCTCCTTTCTTGTATGATACTCTGAAGTGTTTTTCTATTCTTGCCCATTCCCTTTCGCTTAGATCTGTTGGATACTTTTTTCTCATCTTTACCCCGTACTAAAATTTCAGATATTATAGCCTTTTACTTGTTTCCGGACAACCTCTAACTGTATGGTCCCAGAGTGTGATGGTGTGGATTTAGTATAAATAATTCTGGAGACTGTGTCCACTGATAACATATAAATTCATAAGGAGTAAGACCCTTAAGAGTTTTGAGTCTCTTTGCATAATTATAAGCCATAACAAAGTTATAAAGGTGTTCTTTAAGTTGCTGGTGCGATTGATAGTAATACTTCTTAACTGTAGCATCCTTTAAAGTTTTATTCATACGCTCGACTTGCCCATTCGTCCAAGGATGGCTAACTTTTGTCAAACGATGTTCAATAACATTCTCTTCGCAAACTCTATCAAATATATGTTGGAAAGCATACTTATGACGCTTCTGGTTTGTAAATTGTATACCGTTATCTGTCAAAATAGTATGGATTTTATACGGTAAAATTCTAATCAAATTACGTAAGAACTCAGCAGCTATGGGTTTTGTAGCACTGTTACACAACTCAACATAGGTAAATTTGGATGTCCTATCAATAGCAACAAACAAATGTAATTTGCCCTCCTCAGTTCTAACTTCAGCAATATCAATATGAAAGTAACCGATAGGATATTGTTTGAATTTCTTTTTTGACTTAACTTCTCCATCAACAGTTGGTAATCTGCTAATGTTGTGTCTTTGTAAACAACGATGCAAGCTAGAGCGAGTCAAATGCGGAATTGTAGACTGCAGAGCGTAAAGGCAATCATCTAGTGGCAGTAGTGTATACTTGCGAAATGTAACTATTATAGCTTCCTCTTCTAGCGTTAAAACAGTTGATCTTGGATGCTTTGGACCCATATCAGCATCTTTCGTAAATGAACGTTTTCTCCACTTAATAATAGTTTTTGGATTAAGGTTATAATGCTTGGAGAGTTTTGCTATGCTCTCTTTTCTATTTTGTATTGCTCTACGAATCGTCTGTGTTGTTTTGGCGCACCCATGTAATATCTGTCCCATAATGACTCCTTAAATGATGATGATAGTATACCATCACTCTCTGGGACCATACATCTAAGGTAAGCAGTAAATACATACTTAGATTTCAAACTACTTGGGTGACAGATGTTCTTGACTTACGTGCTTTGTACTGCTAAGATTTTTATTTTCAGCCCTATCTATAATGTCAGTAGCGGTATTAAGTATATTTCAAATAATATTGGTTGTTGTGTTAGTAATTTTAGTGCTCTTGCAGCCACCTGGGAGTAGTTCGTTAAGTGGTTTTAGTAATACACAACAGGGGGTCAACTCGATGATTCCAGTGAAATCTTCTGAAAACCCGCTCAGCAGAGTAACGGCTATTGTTGCTGGATTGTTTATTATAAATACATTGCTATTGTCAGGATTATGTTCAAAAGACGTACATAAAAAATCGATCGCAGAAAAAATTATATTAGAAAAAAAGCAAGAAAGTGAATCTACTTCTGTTCCATTTGAAAATTAATGAAGGAAGCTAAATTTATCTTTGTCACAGGTGGAGTTGTGTCATCGCTTGGTAAAGGCTTAGTTGCTTCAAGCGTTGGTGCGCTTCTTCAAGCTCACGGTTTTAAGATCCGTATCAGAAAACTTGACCCGTATCTCAACATTGATCCTGGGACAATGAACCCAACTCAGCACGGAGAGGTATTTGTTACCGAAGATGGTGCTGAAACTGATTTGGATCTTGGGCATTATGAGCGTTTTACTGGAATTAAAGCAACAAAAGATGACAATATAACAACTGGTAAGATATATCATGAGTTATTGAAGAAAGAGAGGCGTGGTGATTATCTGGGCAAAACTGTGCAAGTCATTCCTCATGTGACAGATTTGATCAAATCGTTCATTTTTAATGGTACGGAAGGTTTAGATTTTGTAATATGTGAAATAGGCGGAACTGTAGGTGACATTGAAAGCCAACCATTTTTGGAGGCTATACGCCAAGTTAACTACACATTAGGAAAACAAAGAGTTATCCTTATTCACTTAACTTTAATACCATATCTTACCGCAGCGCAAGAATTAAAGACAAAACCAACGCAGCATTCAGTTCGAGAGTTAAATTCCGCGGGGTTACAGCCAGATATTATATTATGCCGCAGTGAGAAAGAAATTTTCGATAATCAAAGAGAGAAAATAGCTAAGCTTTGCAATGTTTCTTTATTCAATGTGATACCTGCCCCTGATGTGAGTCATATATATGAGTTACCGGTGTTGTATAGCCAATGTGGGCTTGATACGCAAATTTTGGAGCACTTTCATTTAAGTAAGCCAAAACCAAGCTTGACTGAATGGGATCAAATAGTGCATTCCATAAGGCACCCAACACAGGAAGTTACTGTATCTATAGTGGGAAAATACACCGAATTCCCTGATGCGTATAAATCACTAGTTGAAGCATTAAATCATGGTGCGATTAGTAATAAAGTCAAAGTAAGGATAAATTGGGTTAACTCAAGAGAGAAGGAAGAAAAACCTATAAATGAAAAACTTATAGGAGAGAAATTACAGAATTCTCATGCAATCCTTGTTCCAGGGGGGTTTGGTGATGACGGAGTAGAGGGTAAAATATTAGCAATAAATTATGCCCGTACAAATAATATCCCATTTTTCGGAATTTGCCTTGGTATGCAGCTTGCAATTATTGAATTTGCTCGTAATGTTGTTAAGCTTGAAGATGTACACTCTGAAGAATTTCGTAACTGTAAACATCCAATCGTTAAGTTAGCTGGCGATCAAGATGACGATCTTGGTGGAACCATGAGACTTGGGGCATACAAATGTAATATAAATGCAAACTCTAAAATGATGGATGCATATAGTAACACTACTATTTCAGAAAGACACAGGCATAGATACATAATCAATTCAGATTATAAAGATGATTTGGAAAAAAATGGGCTGCTATGCAGTGGCATATCAGAAGATGGAACGTGCATAGAGGCAGTGGAGTTAGAGAGTCATCCGTGGTTTATTGGTGTGCAGTTTCATCCAGAATTTCAATCAAAGCCGTTTTCTCCTCATCCTCTTTTCGTGTCGTTCGTTAAAGCAACAATTGATAAGAAATAAGTGCCTAGTGTTTAAGTATCAATATATGGAGCTTGCCATAGAGCAAGCCAAACTCGCTCAAAAAAATGATGAGGTGCCCATAGGTGCTGTAATAGTGAGTGGAGACAATATCATTTCTTCTGCACACAATATATCCAGCGATCCAACTGCACATGCAGAGATGTTAGCGATCAGACAAGCATTTTCAACTCCCACGCTTTGTGATGCTGATATGTACGTAACATTAGAACCATGTCCGATGTGTGCTCAAGCCATTTCCTTTGCCAGAATTAAACGATTGTACTTTGGAGCTTATAATCCAAAAGGTGGAGGAATTGAAAATGGTGCTAAGATATTTCAATTTTGCAGCCATATACCTGAAGTTTATGGTGGGATATTAGAAACAGAATGCTCTTTTTTGTTAAAGGATTTTTTTGAGAAACTAAGGAACATTTGATAAATCGTCATGCTACTTGTTTTCCGATACAAAATCGTCATCCCGCTACGTGTTAGCGGGATCTATGCTAGGAGATACCGTGACGGTATGGCGGTTAAGTAATTCGTCATTCCAGCGCGTGACGCACAACTATACAAACATTGTCCACCAGCAGGGTGTCATCCGAGTAGCTGACACTGCCCTCCTTTGTCATCCCAGTGCCCAGACACTGGGATCCAGAAGACTTAATTTTAGAGGTTGTCGGGAAACTAGTAAATTCAAGCATATTCCCTCTTTAACATAACCCTACTCATAGCTAGGTATATGAAATTCTCAGTGGATGTTGTGAGTAAATCATACTCCTTCGATAGCCTTCTATTCCTATTAACCCAAGCAAAAGTCCTTTCTACAACCCATCTTCTTGGCTGTACTTTAAACCCTTGTTCTCTTGTTGGTAGTAGCTCAGGTGGCGTATCTTTGTGCACCCAAAATCTACATGGAGGCCTTTTAACAATTTCAATATCTATGTCATATTCTTCCTTTATGTGATTCTTTAAATTTCTTCCTTGGTATCCCATGTCAGCCCACATTTTTTTAACTTTAGTATATTTTGTTCTCATATTGTTTAATGCTATTTTAATACCATCTCTATCATTTTCGTTAGCAGCGCCTACGTAACAACCTAGTATAAAACCCTGAGTGTCTGTAATTATATGCCTTTTTCTACCCTTTACTTTTTTACTTCCATCATAGCCTTTGATCCCCCCTTTTCTGTAGTCTTTACAGATTGACTATCTACTATACAGGCACTCGGCTGCTCATTCCTTCCTATTTTTCTTCTACTATATTTTGTAATTTCATAATTCATTTTCTCAAAAATTCCCTGCTTCTTCCATTGCCTGAACTGCTCATACACAGTCTTCCATAGCGGAAAATCATTTGGTAAATACCGCCATTGACACCCTGTACGCAATACACAGAAAATTGCTTCTAATATTTCTTTTTTGCTATACTTTTGCGGCCTTCCTCCTTTCTTGTATGATACTCTGAAGTGTTTTTCTATTCTTGCCCATTCCCTTTCGCTTAGATCTGTTGGATACTTTTTTCTCATCTTTACCCCGTACTAAAATTTCAGATATTATAGCCTTTTACTTGTTTCCGGACAACCTCTTATAGCATTTCTCATAATAGTCCGAATAGGTCATAGGAAGGCAGAATCAACAGCACGACGAAAGGATTCGAATAGAGGAATGTTTTTCCTGGCTCTGTTTTTTATAGCAAACCAATGATGCTCAATTTTGTTAAAATCTGGAGAATAAGGCGGCAGATACAAAATTTCTGCACCGACTCCTTTAGCGAGCTTGATAAGCTTATCAGACTTATGAAAAGTAGCATTATCAAGAATGACAGTTTGTCCAGGTTCTAAGATCGGTGCCAAAAATTGCTCAAACCATCCATTAAAAATATCCATATTACAGTGGCCTTCAAATGTTAATGGAGCAACTATCTTTCTTCTACTTAAGGCTGCAACCATGCTGATTCGTTGAGTTTTTTTTCCAGATTTTAGGGCATAAAATCGCTGTCCTTTCTGGCAATACCCATATGGATAGTCCTCCGTGTTATCAATCCCAGACTCATCTATATACACTAAGTTTTCTGGTTCTTTTGTTGCTATAATTTTTAAGAATTCAGCACGTTTTTCTTCGTTCCTTTCCTTGTATCCATATGTCTTTTTTTGCGCGTAAATCCAATTTTTCTGAGAGCTCGGTGGATCGTTTGGATACTAACGTTGCCCCAAAGTTTAGCCATTTCCGACAGAGTTTTTCTACCGTGTTTTTTAGCAAATTCGATAAACTTATTCCAGTCGATAATTTTCTGATTGTAACCTCCATTACCGAGTTTTTTTGACTGAAAGTCGCCTGTTTCTTTTTTTCTTTGCTGCCACTCCCACAAAGTAGTTCGTCCAATTTTAAATCTTGCTGCCACTGCTTCTCTGCTTTCCCCTTCGTCTAGTGCTTCCATTGCTTTTTTTCTTAAATCATAACTATATGCTGCCGGCATCCAACCTCCTTATCGCCATCTATCCTTAATCTTATCATATCCGGACTTCTGTGGAAAGAGCTATAACCAAGTGGCTGCATAATAAAGGCTGGATTCCAGTGGGCTTTGTTGCATCGCTAGCTATGATGGATTAAAGATAAAAAAGATGGAGAATATCAGTAGCTTATTATTCTGGTATTTATAATAAGAACGGTCAGTGAATACCTAAATTTGAGTAAAAGAAATTTCACTACCACTCACTAATCTGGCTAAAATTCAAGAATTTCAATGCTTTAGCTATTTTCAATAGAATTAAATTTATTAATATAAATAATAAATTACTATTCTTAAATTTGATCAGATTGATTGCAAAAAAACAAGATTTTCAATAGGTTGCTTATAATTCTAACTATAGTTAGCCTTTCATAAGTAGCGATGCAACAAAGCCATTCCAGTGTCAAGCACTGGAATGACATTACAGGGACACTGGGATGACATCATCCTTTTCTCTGGATTCCAGACTGGAATGACAGCAGTCCTACGTCATACCGTCACGGTATCTCTAGATCCCGCTAACAAGCAGCAGGATGACGGTTGTCAGGGTGTCAGCTACTTAGATGAAACCCTTTCCCGGTCTATCAAATCACATAGGAGAAAACTAAGACCAATCAAATTTCTTATCTTGCGGTTTTATTTGCAATATTGCTACCACACTGATCAACAAGCAGAAGACTATATAAAGCCCAGCAGCAAGGTTTGTTTGAGGAAATGTTACAGTCAACCAAATACAAACCATAGGAGTAAATCCTCCATGTAACGCATAAGAGATATTGCGTGATAAGCTCACACCACTAAATCTAACATTGGTAGGAAAGAGTTCAGATGCAACTATTCCTATGGGAACTATACCCCTTTCTATTATAGAGAGAACCATTACGCTCAACGCAATCACAAGATAATTTTTATAGTAATATGCAATAGATAACGCAGGACAACACAGTGCCATTGTAATTGCTATAAATAAGATTGCAGTGCGCTCTTTTCCAACTTTATCAGCCAACATTCCAAACGCTATTGAAGATATCGGCATTAATACACTGGTTATAATCAATACAATTTCGTTGATATATGTTGTTACATAAACATCCACTGATGCTATTTCCTTTGCGAGAGTTCGAAGAAATATGGTAAATCCAACAGCAACATTAACAGGTACAGATATTAAAATAGCAAGTATAAGAGCTCTCTTGTGGCGTTTTATAAGCTCTATTATTGGCAAATCAGGTAAATTTCTTTGTTTTCGATTTTTTTCATATGCTGGAGTTTCTCCCAATGTGTATATGCTATACGCGCTAATTAATCCTAAAATAGCTGAGAAAATAAATGGCAATCTCCAACCCCAGGTACAAAAATCAGTAGTTTTTTTGCAGATAATCACTATCACCGCAGAAAGCAAGACGCCAATGGAGCGACCAAAACCCATCATTCCAAAATACATCCCTAAGTTCTCTTTCCTACTGGATAAATGCTCTATAAGATAAACAGAACTTCCTTGTTCACCACCAAGTGCAATTCCTTGTGTTATATGGATTGCAAGAAGCAATATAGTAGAAATTATACCTACTTGATTGTGACTTGGAATAAATGCAATGAGACTTGATGGTATCGATATTAGCAAGATAGTAATTATTAATGCTATCCTCCTTCCATACCTGTCACCAACGTGACCAAATATGAATGCACCAAGTGGCCTTACAATTGCACCTAGCCCTACAATTCCAAATAATTGCAGTATGTTACTGTAGACATCTTTTGCAAAACAAAACTCTCTGCTGATTATGTTAATCAAATCAATAAAAAGCATGTAGTCATACCATATTGCGATTCTGCAGAGTATGGTTGATATCAACACCCTTGTTTGCACTAAATTCAATTCGTAAATGTTTGCTTATTCTATTCTGGCTGCTTTTTGGGATTTTACAACCTAAACATATGGAGTTGACTTTTTTATTATGGTGTGTGATAATTGCAATGAATATAGCTTATTTAGCAGCACTTATAGCAGCAGTAATACTTTGTGCTATAATGTGTATAAGCATTTTCTTTATATTATTTAAGGGAAAAAGAACACTTAGATTCAAAAGGATTTCTATCTCTTCTGAAAACAGTAGGTGTAATTTCTATAATACTATCAATTATATCTCTCCCACTTATTATATTAAGCCTTACTACTCCGTCACCTCTGGTAGTAGGTATAGTAGGTGGTATCGTTGGTGCTATTTCCATAATACCATTAATAGTAGCTTACATTTTGCTTGTGGCTATATCGAATATCTTTATTACCAAGTCTTTATAAATTTGAGCTAATGTTACTGTCTTCATTTCTTCTTGGTTGTAATATTGCTGAAAGTTATCTATTTCCATAGGTATAACATATAATCTGATTTTATAAGATATTCTACCGGGATTAAAATATCGTAAATCTTAGGCGTTATAAACAAAATTTACAGGAAAAATAAGATGATACTACTCAAAAAGGCAAACAAGACGGTATTTTTCTGGCATAAGTTAGCGTTCAGCTTTACCTTTCCTTGCAAGACATTTTAGAGCTATTATGTCTTACTTCTTGAAGATACAAGTTAGCGTTTTTAACCCGAATTCTGGATTGGAGATTAAAAAAAACAAGAATATCAATAGCTTATTGTTTTAGCATTTACGATAAAGCAGTAAGCATTTTAAGACTAGTTACTAATTTAGTAAAATTCAAGACTTTCAATAATTTACCTAAAATCTAATCCAGAATTCGGGTTAATAATAAAATCTTGTTTTTTGAAAATGAATTTGGTAAACTTTAAAGATGTATGTGACAATATGGTGATATATTGTTTTTAGTATTTAATAAATTAAAGTACGTACTTGATAATTTTTCTGAACGCTCTAATCAAGCTAAAATAGGTAAGCTAGATAAAATTATTCTTAGTTTAAAATTGGTATAAGGTATTAAGATGAAAAAAATTGAAATTTCAGAATTACTAAAAAGAATTTCAATCTGTTTACTATGCGTGGCAACTATTGTCTCTATCGCTTTTTTGTTTGCCTATATGCATACAATGTTGCTTAGTAAAGGGTATGAGTTAGCTGCACATTATGTTAGTGAAGCTATGCCTTGTGTGTTACTTGTCGTTCTCCTTTTTATTGTTTGGTTTGTATATGATCAAGTATTCAGCAAACTAAAGGAAGTAGAGCTGCCTATATCGATAGAATTAGCTAATTCAGATGATAAAAGAATAACATTTGCTGATGCTATAATTGATGACTCCTTAAAACAACGGTTGCAGATGATTTGCTGTGACCAAATGACAGAAGAAATGCGCAAGCTGTTTGGAAATAAAAGTATTAATTCACTAAGAGGTTACATATTATATGGCCCTCCTGGAAATGGTAAAACACTTATGGCTCGTGCAATTGCAGGTGAATCAAATATGAATTTCATAAGCATCTCAGGTCCTGAACTTATTGGAGTATATATTGGTCATGGTGCACATGCTGTACGCGAGCTTTTTAAAATAGCAAAAAAATATTCTCCTTGTATAGTCTTTATAGATGAAATAGATGCAGTTGCACAAAAAAGAAGTACCGCTAATAACTCAGCTTACCATTGTCGAGAGAGTTTAACACAGTTGTTAACTGAAATAGATGGATTTAAGAGCAGAAAAGATATAATAGTAATTGGTGCAACTAACCTTATCGGTGGTATAGATCCAGCACTTATTAGACCTGGACGTTTAGGTCAGAGGGTTTATATCCCTAATCCAAGCGTAGAAGCGAGACAAAAAATATTAGAACTTTATATGCGAGGTACAGAAGCCGATAATGAGTTAAACCTTAAAAACATTGCGGAAAGGACTAAAGGCTATTCTGGGGCTGAGTTAGAGCAATTAGTAAATGAGGCAAAAATGTGTGCTGTTGAGGAAAGACGGTCTAAGATTAGTGAGAAAGATTTCGATCACGCGCTTCGCGGGTTAAGTTCAGAACAAGAAAGAGAGAGAATAAGGTTGGTTTCAAACAGGGAGACACAGACAGAAGAAACTTCTTTTATACGGTAAACATAAAAATTGAAATTATAGAAGTGTAGCTGAGCCAACCTTCGTTATTCTTATTATTACCCACAAATAAAGACATGGTATTGCATTTACTCAAATAATTTAATTTTATTAACCTGAAAGCTTATTGGATTAAAATTATTAAATTAAGAGTTATAATTTTAGCAACTAAAAGCTGTAAATTGCACCATATAAACAGTTATTTCAAGCAAAAGTTATACTGACCTTAGCCAGAAAAAGTGGTGGAAAAGTTAGGAATGTTTTTTACAAAAAAAGACAGTATCAATAAAAAGGATTTTATTCTATTTGAAATATAAAATTATCATGTATTTTTCTGTTATTCCCAAGTGAATTATTATTAACTTAGCAGTATATATTATTAAAAACACAAGCAATACAATCATTATGTTTGTAAAACTTAATTTGTACACTTTACTTATCCCCAGTAATTCTGATATAGTTACTTTAGTTAAAGTCTATAAAAGTTTATAAATGGCAACCTTAAGTGTAAGAGAAGCTTTATGCACAGCAATTAGAGAAGAAATGCAAAACGACTCTGATGTGCTTATCATGGGTGAAGAAGTTGCAGAGTATGATGGTGCTTATAAAGTAACGAAAGGATTACTGAAAGAGTTTGGAGAAAACAGAGTAGTTGATACGCCTATTACCGAACATGGATTTGCTGGCCTTGCTGTTGGAGCGGCATTTGCTGGATTAAAGCCAATAGTCGAGTTTATGACTTTTAATTTTTCTATGCAAGCTATTGACCAAATTGTGAATTCCGCAGCAAAAACAAATTATATGTCAGGCGGACAACTTGGATGCCCTATAGTATTTCGTGGACCAAATGGCGCTGCAGCAAGAGTTGCTGCACAACATTCTCAATGCTTTGCAGCTTGGTATTCGCATATACCGGGGTTAAAAGTAATAGCACCCTATTTTGCCTCCGATTGCAGAGGTCTGCTTAAAGCTGCAATTCGTGACCCTAATCCGGTAATATTTCTAGAAAACGAAATAGCTTATGGACATGAGCATGAAGTTTCTGACTCTGAGCTATCAAACAAAGATTATCTACTTGAGATAGGCAAAGCTGCTGTTATACGGGAAGGAAAGGATGTAACTATCACTGCTTTTTCATTAAAATTAATGGATGCCTTAAATGCAGCAGATTTACTTTCGAGTGAAGGTATAGAAGCTGAAGTTATTGACCTCAGAACCTTAAGACCACTTGACACTCAAACTGTTATTAACTCTATTCAGAAGACTAATAGGTTAGTTAGTGTAGAAGAAGGATGGCCATTTGCAGGAATAGGAGCAGAGCTGTCAGCCGTTGTTATGGAACAAGGATTTGACTACCTTGATGCTCCAGTTGTACGCGTAACTGGCAAGGACATCCCCTTACCTTACGCTGCAAATCTAGAAAAAAAAGCATTACCACAAGTGGAAGATATAGTTAAAGCCGTACATCAGGTCTGTTTTAGAAAAAAATAGTTCTTTTTTGTGTCTCCTGTTCCACATTGGTCCATCAAAGAAGTATTTCCAGTGCCGCCTATACCACCCATTACTTTTATGACGATAGTTTTAGCACCGAAAAATACAGCACAAAATATACCGAGTGCAAAAAGAGCTGGCCATGGCATTCTACCAAATATCGCAAGCAAAGCTGCACCTATTATCACTACGGTCATAAGCGGTCCGCCTATTCCCCAAACGTAGCCAATAATGTTACATATTAGAGGTTGTCCGGAAACTAGTAAATTCAAGCATATTCCCTCTTTAACATAACCCTACTCATAGCTAGGTATATGAAATTCTCAGTGGATGTTGTGAGTAAATCATACTCCTTCGATAGCCTTCTATTCCTATTAACCCAAGCAAAAGTCCTTTCTACAACCCATCTTCTTGGCTGTACTTTAAACCCTTGTTCTCTTGTTGGTAGTAGCTCAGGTGGCGTATCTTTGTGCACCCAAAATCTACATGGAGGCCTTTTAACAATTTCAATATCTATGTCATATTCTTCCTTTATGTGATTCTTTAAATTTCTTCCTTGGTATCCCATGTCAGCCCACATTTTTTTAACTTTAGTATATTTTGTTCTCATATTGTTTAATGCTATTTTAATACCATCTCTATCATTTTCGTTAGCAGCGCCTACGTAACAACCTAGTATAAAACCCTGAGTGTCTGTAATTATATGCCTTTTTCTACCCTTTACTTTTTTACTTCCATCATAGCCTTTGATCCCCCCTTTTCTGTAGTCTTTACAGATTGACTATCTACTATACAGGCACTCGGCTGCTCATTCCTTCCTATTTTTCTTCTACTATATTTTGTAATTTCATAATTCATTTTCTCAAAAATTCCCTGCTTCTTCCATTGCCTGAACTGCTCATACACAGTCTTCCATAGCGGAAAATCATTTGGTAAATACCGCCATTGACACCCTGTACGCAATACATAGAAAATTGCTTCTAATATTTCTTTTTTGCTATACTTTTGCGGCCTTCCTCCTTTCTTGTATGATACTCTGAAGTGTTTTTCTATTCTTGCCCATTCCCTTTCGCTTAGATCTGTTGGATACTTTTTTCTCATCTTTACCCCGTACTAAAATTTCAGATATTATAGCCTTTTACTTGTTTCCGGACAACCTCTTATAGCTCTTTCCACAGAAGTCCGGATATGATAAGATTAAGGATAGATGGCGATAAGGAGGTTGGATGCCGGCAGCATATAGTTATGATTTAAGAAAAAAAGCAATGGAAGCACTAGACGAAGGGGAAAGCAGAGAAGCAGTGGCAGCAAGATTTAAAATTGGACGAACTACTTTGTGGGAGTGGCAGCAAAGAAAAAAAGAAACAGGCGACTTTCAGTCAAAAAAACTCGGTAATGGAGGTTACAATCAGAAAATTATCGACTGGAATAAGTTTATCGAATTTGCTAAAAAACACGGTAGAAAAACTCTGTCGGAAATGGCTAAACTTTGGGGCAACGTTAGTATCCAAACGATCCACCGAGCTCTCAGAAAAATTGGATTTACGCGCAAAAAAAGACATATGGATACAAGGAAAGGAACGAAGAAAAACGTGCTGAATTCTTAAAAATTATAGCAACAAAAGAACCAGAAAACTTAGTGTATATAGATGAGTCTGGGATTGATAACACGGAGGACTATCCATATGGGTATTGCCAGAAAGGACAGCGATTTTATGCCCTAAAATCTGGAAAAAAAACTCAACGAATCAGCATGGTTGCAGCCTTAAGTAGAAGAAAGATAGTTGCTCCATTAACATTTGAAGGCCACTGTAATATGGATATTTTTAATGGATGGTTTGAGCAATTTTTGGCACCGATCTTAGAACCTGGACAAACTGTCATTCTTGATAATGCTACTTTTCATAAGTCTGATAAGCTTATCAAGCTCGCTAAAGGAGTCGGTGCAGAAATTTTGTATCTGCCGCCTTATTCTCCAGATTTTAACAAAATTGAGCATCATTGGTTTGCTATAAAAAACAGAGCCAGGAAAAACATTCCTCTATTCGAATCCTTTCGTCGTGCTGTTGATTCTGCCTTCCTATGACCTATTCGGACTATTATGAGAAATGCTATACTTACATTATACTTTCAAGTATGGCGTTTTTTTATTCTAAATGCTTAATAACCGCGATTCAGTTGCTTTTAAACCGCAACTAATCTAAATTAGAAACATTAAGAAATTTACTAAACAGAAAAAAAGGCAAAAGAAACCCTAGGGTAGCTAGTTATTCACTATCCATTTTTTAAGTTGGCGTTTTTTTATGTTTTAAACGCTTTATAAGCGCGTTTCAGCTTATGTAGGTAGAAGTTTTATAAAGACATAAGGTGCACATAGTGCAAAAAATTAAACATGAGACGCCAGATACGTGAGTTTTTTTGTCATTTAATCTGTACAGAGAAGATAAATAAATAGCTTCACTTTCATGATAAGGGGGCTGGCAGAGTTTGTCAAGTAAGTTTTTTCGTTTCTAACGGTTGTTGCCAAAAACTATACAAGAAGTCTTTTAAGATCAATCACTTATCTTCAAGGCTTGAATAAAAGCATTCTGTGGAATATTTACGTTCCCTATAGAATGTAACCTTTTTTTACCCTTCTTTTGCTTTTCAAGTAGTTTCATTCTTCGCGTTACATCCCCACCATAGAGTTTAGCTGTTACATCTTTTCTGTATGGGTTAATCGTTTCTCTGGCAATGATTTTTCCGCCCACTGCCGCTTGAATCGCGATTTTGTATTGCTGACGTGGTATTAGATCCTTCAAGCGTGCACATATTTCACGCCCCCTTTTTTCTGCCCTACTTTTGTGAACAATACAGGCTAATGCATCTACGGGCTCTCCATTAATTAAAAAGCTTAATTTATCTATTTGGCTTACCAGATAGCTGGAAATTTCCCAATCCAAACTTGCATATCCTTTGGAAATTGATTTTAATCGATCATAAAAGTCAAAAACAACTTCAGACAGTGGTAATTTATATCTTAACAATGCTGTTGTTGTGTTACAAATGTAAGATAAATCCTCCTGTTCTCCCCTCCTTTCTTCACATAGAGATAGAATCTCTCCCAAGTATTGGTCAGGGACCATTATGGTTGCGGTAATCCACGGTTCTTCCACAATTTCAATTTTCGTTGGATCTGGCATATCACTTGGGTTATGAATATTCAAAACTTCACCACTTCGTGTTGTAACCCTATATATAACACTCGGTGCAGTTGCTGTTAGATCTAAATCAAACTCTCTCTCGAGTCTTTCTTGAATAACTTCAAGATGCAACATTCCCAAAAAACCACAACGAAATCCATAGCCTAGTGCATTTGAAGTTTCAGCTTCGAAGGTAAAACTTGCATCATTTAAATGTAACTTCTCTAGAGCTTCCCTTAGATATTTAAAATCATCCGTTTTGTGAGGGAAAATGCTACAAAATACCACAGGATGCACTTCTTTAAATCCAGGAAGTGCTTCACTACAAGGTCTCTTTTCCTCAGTGATAGTGTCTCCTACCTTGCAGTCTGCTACTTCCTTCATTGAAGCAGTTATAAAACCAACTTCACCCGCTGAAAGTTCACCCGTCATCACTTTTTTAGGGGTGAAAATACCGATATTATCTATCTGATATGTAGCATTATTAGACATCATAACAATTCTCATGCCTTTTTTTAGCACTCCATTTTTAACTCGCACTAAAATTACTACTCCTAAGTAAGTGTCATACCAACTATCAACCAAAATTGCTTGCAATGGAGCATTTACATCACCTTGAGGAGCTGGAAGTTTTGCTACTATTGCTTCCAGTACATCTTTTATTCCAAGTCCAGTTTTTGCTGATATTAAAACTGACTCACTTGCGTCAATGCCAATTACTTCCTCAACCTGGAGTTTTACCTTTTCTGGATCTGCAGCAGGAAGATCAACTTTATTGAGCACAACTATTATTTCATGGTTGTTGTCAATAGCTTTATATACATTTGCAAGGGTTTGTGCTTCAACGCCCTGGCTACTATCTACCACTAAAAGTGAACCTTCACATGCGGCTAAGCTTCGGCTTACCTCGTAAGAAAAGTCAACGTGACCTGGGGTGTCCATGAGATTTAGGCAATATTGATTACCGTCGTTTGCCGTATAATTGAGTTTTACCGTCTGTGCCTTAATTGTAATCCCACGTTCGCGTTCTATATCCATTGAATCGAGTATTTGATTGATCATTTCTCTTGCTTCAAGGCCGTTACATTCCTCTATTAAACGGTCAGCAAGCGTTGACTTACCGTGGTCTATATGCGCTATTATTGCAAAATTTCTTATGTTGTTCATTTATGGCTATTTTACTTAAGTAGAACCATTTTACATTTTAAGTGTTGTGAGGGCAATCCTTTATTAAGAGACTATTTACTCCTTCAACATAGACGACACTTTTTTCGAGCAGGAAATCACTTTATTAACCATATAGTTTTCATGATTATTATCTATTTTAGGCAACTCATACAGATAATTTACCATCATTCCAGCCGACTGACTAATACCTTTTTCAGAAGTATCCGCCATCCAGTTTAATTGTTTTATCGATGCACCATTGCTTAAATGAAAATGCGCCACCGGATCATAAGCATTCCCATTACTATTATTCACTTTTAGTAAATAATATGCACATAGTTTAAGCATGCATTGTTTAGTTTCATTTATACATTCAACGTTAATTTTTAATTGCTCTGCACTTTCTAAAATTTCTGCACTAGATTGTTTTATATTTAGTTTGCCCAATAAAGTGACATCTTGGTTTAGATTGTTTTTTAGCCATTTCGTAAAGCCAGGTATTGGAGAAAGAGTTGCATATGTTTTTATACTTTTAAACTCCTGTGATAGCTTTTCTACAACCCTTTTGATCAAAAAATTACCAAGGCTGATTCCAGATAACCCTGCTTGAGTGTTTGATATTGAATAGAATATAGCAGTGCTTGCATTACTCGGATCATTTGAAGGTACTGACTCATCTAAAAGGTGTTGAATACTATCTGCAATCTTATCCACCAATGCAACCTCTACAAAAATTAGAGGTTCGTTTGGTATCTTGTAATGAAAAAAAGCAAAACAGAGACCCAGCCTGTTTTTTAAGTCATCCCAAGAGGAAATTTTATGCACAGCTTCATATTTTATAAGTTTTTCTAGCAATGATGCAGGTGAATCCCAGGTGATTTGACGAAGATCAAGTAGATCAACATCAACCCAAGTATAGAGTATATTTTTTAATTCGCTTTCTAGTGGATTCAAGCTTCTATATTGGTTCTTTAGCTTAAGCACGTCAGAACGCATATCAACAATAAACTTAAGGCCTTCTGGTAAAGAAATAAATTGCTTCAATATTTTAGAACGCGGTGATTCAAGAATTTTTATTAAATCCTGTTCAAATTTATAGTTTAACTCGGGATCTTGGTTTTTCTTATACTCTCTAATTTTCTCATCTATTTCCGCTTTATTCGGATTAAATTTTTCTGCCAGGGTTTGTAGAAATTTTATTTTACCTTTCTCTGATAAGCTTAAGTACAAGTTACCAAGAGATACAGCGTTTTTACGTGCTGAAACCTCCCCTCCCTTTGGATTTAAGCACTCGTTCATCTTCAAGACTAAACTATCGATATCGCGACTGTTGCTTAAATCAGGACTGATGTTACCAATCCACGATCTTACAGCATCTGCCACTCCACCTAGTATTTTAAAAAAGCTTCTTACCGCCTTTTTGTCTTCAACTTTCACTATATCAGTTTTTACCAATGATTCTTTTGTCATAGATTCCCTTTATTATACATAGCTAATGCAAGTCAGGGTCATACCGCCGCGTTATCCCGCTAACAAGCAGCGGGATGACGGTTGTCGGTAAACCCAAGTTATTTTAGCTACATATAGCTTAAGTTAAAGGAAAATTTTAGCTACATAGCAGGCACTATTACTGAATTATTAATAATTCAGTAATACAATAGACTTCTTGCACTACCTCCCAAGCCACAACTGTCATTCAGTAGAAACGAAAAAACTTGCTTGACAAACTCCGCCAGCCCACTTATCATGAAACTGAAGCTATTGTATTTGCTTTCGCCAATCTGCAGATTAAAAGGTAAGGATTACTTAATGTATCGGCGTCTTATGTTCAATTTTTTGCAGTATATAGATACTGTATGTCTTTACAAAACTTCATCTACATCTAGATTTTTATCTAAATAAGCTGAACGCGCTTATAAAGCGTTACAAGACATCAAAAAATGCCAATACTCGACAGAGATAGTAAAAGACTAGCTAACTCGGGGATTCTTTGTCTTTTTTTCTGCTTAGTAAATTTCTTAAACATTTGCAGCGTAAGTTAGTTGCAATTAAAAGCAGCTGAATTTCGCTTGTCAAGCGTTTAAAACATAAAAAACGCCAATATTTTAAAGCGGATAATAACCACGGGGCTTCTTTTGCCTTTTTTTTCGTTTGGTAAATTTCTTAATGTTTATAGCTAAACGACAATCGTCATCCCGCTACGTGTTAGCGGGATCTATGCTTTGAGATACCGCGAATGAATCGCGGTATGACGGTGTAGATGATGGTTAAGTAATTCGTCATCCCGCTGCTTGTTAGCGGGATCTATGTTAAGGTATGACGGTTAAGTAAGGGATCTATGTTAAGAGATACCGCGAATGAATCGCGGTATGACGGTGTAATGACGGTTAAGCAATTCGTCATCCCGCTGCTTGTTAGCGGCTAAGAGATACCGCGGCGGTATGACGTAGGACTGCTGTCATTCAAGTAGCTGAAACTGGAATGACACGTCATAAAGGAACCAGTGTCAGCTACTTGGATGATACCTTTTTTCTACTTAGTTTGGGTTATGCAAGAAGTCTATTTACTTCTTAACTTGACGCACATGATGTCTTGCAGCATCATCTACTGTCTCTAAATAAATCATTGCTAGACATATACCACTGTGTACTTCTACGGATACCTTATTGCCTAAACTTCGATTAAAGCAAGAATTTTTTCCCGGAAAAGCAAGATTACTAAGGTGCAGTTCCCATTTTAATCCTTTAGTTGATATTTGAGCTCTCGGTATACCAAGTAAAGATATTTTAGTATTTTTTGGCAAAGAAAAAAAATGGGTAATACCTTTTTGTAAAGTGTAACCTACCATGGGAGGTGAAGGTGTGTAAAAGATACTGCCCGTACTTAGAAAAATGTTAATATTCTGTAGTATGTGATCAATTGCTCCTCCAGTAATACCCGTTACTATTGATGGCAATAACTTTACTGTTTTTAAGTGAGCCATTGCTTTAGAAAAGTCGCAATAATCTTGATCAGGTAGATATATCGTATTCAAATTAGCACGTAAATCCAGATTTACGCTATCCAAATCTCCTACTACAAGATCAGGTTTTACGCCAATTGATAGAAGCTTGTTTGCTCCTCCATCTACAGCAATAATAGGTATATCTCGTTTAAAAAACGATGAGCTCGGTATTTTTCCATTTAGCACTACAATAGAACGATATTGTTGTTGTGTACTGCAGTGCAGCACATGATCATGGTGCAGGTTTTGCATCGTAGTAACATTTTTGAATAATTGATATTATGCTAATCACTAATCCAGCAATATTGCTAAGCACCACAAAAATTGAGCTCTGGTAAAGACCATAGCCAATCCAAGACAATGAACAAATAAGATAGTTTACTAACATTAACATCGATACATCACGAGTAACTTTAGTGATATATGCTTTATATACTTGAGGTGATAATCCAATTAGAGATGCAATTAACGCAATGAAGCCGAAGCATTCTTCAATATTTATATACATACATTTTCCTACGCTTGCTTTAACATATCAGGTTCAAAGGGTTGTACTTTATGTACTCTCAGCTTTTCTAGAGCACCCCTAATGCGTGTAATTTATAACATCATTTAGTCTATTAATCAAGAAATTAATAGTGACTTGCATTTATGAAACCCAATCGGCTTCTATGCTAATTATTATCTAAACTAATCGTCGGTTGTGCATCTTGCTCAGAGATTAGGGCAACCAACAAATTATTTATCAATTGAACCTTTTGCTTGCCATCTAATTGTAAGCTTTTGTTTTTTTCAAAATGAGCTATTACTTCCTCGACAATTCCTATTGCATTTTGCACTATATGCCTTCTTGCCGAAGTGATAGCATGTGCTTGTTGACGCCTTAACATTGCTTGTGCAATCTCGGACGAATACGCCAAATGCGATATTCTTGCTTCTGTAATCTCAATTCCTGCAATATCTAATCTTTGTTGTAACATTGACCGCAATTCATCTGAAATTTTATCAGAATTTTTACGTAAAGATTCCTCATTGCTCTCGCTGTCATACGGATAGTTACTAGCTAATTCTCTTATTACTGAGTCACTTTGTACAAAAACAAATTCGTGATAGTTGTTAACATTATAATACGCCTTTGCAGGGCTATTTACTCTCCAAACAATCACTGCTGAAATCTCTATTGGACTTCCATTGGCATCATTCACTTTTATTTTTTCTGTGTTGATATTTTGAAATTTTAGGGAAACTATATATTTGCTTGAAAAGGGAAGCGTTACACATATTCCAGACTTAAAATAAGTTCCAATATAATGACCAAAAAATTCTATCACTCTTGCTTCATTAGGGTCATTAATAAAAAATCCTTGAAGAAAAGTCAAAATTGAAACGGCAGCAACTCCAAGTGCAATTGTGCTGTCATATGCCAAAAAAAGCAGCGATAAAATTAATCCTAGCGCTATTAGTACAGGAAAAAACCGGAGTTGACTTAAATTTCTATCGTTTATCGTATTCTTATCCATATTGTCTTTAAACTTCTTTTTCACTTGAACCCTCTCTGTTGATCGTTTTATTTATCTTATTTACAAATAGTTTAAACTCTCTTAATTCATGATCAGGCAATTTTACTTCAGTTTTATGTGCTATCGTAAGCGGATCAATGTGTTTGCCATTATATATAACTTCGTAATGTAAATGGGGTCCTGTTGCAACACCAGTGCTACCAACATAAGCGATGATCTGCCCCTGCTTTACTTTAGAGCCTAACTTTATATCGCCACTAAATCTACTTACATGCGCGTAACAGGTTGAATATTCATTTTTGTGTTTTATTTTGATGTAATTTCCATAGCCACCATTCTTTCCTATATATTCTATCACACCCTCTGCAGCAGCGTATATGGGAGTGCCAAGTTTAGCTGCATAATCCACTCCTTTGTGAAAAACAATTTTACCGCGAATAGGGTGCTTTCTATTACCAAATTTCGAGGATACGCGATAATCTCCATTTAAAGGATTTGCAAAAATTTCGCCATTTTTTAAGCTTATTCCTTCTTTATTAAAATATCTTTCTTTGCCGTCTTGCGATTTATAATGATATAAACTAATAGCTTTCTTGTTTATTGTCAGTGAAGCATATAAAATTTTTTCTTCAGTCTTCTGATTATTAGGCAATCTCTCAAAAAGAACCTCCAATTTACTCTTCGGCACAATGTCTTTTTTAAAATCAACACCGAAATCTTTATATATGTTGATCAATTTCACCACTGTATTTGGCGCCAACCCTTCCGTGGCAAAAAAGGAAGATTTTATGGTACTGGATATGAATAACAACTTTCTATCACTTTCTGTCGTCAAAGTAGCTTTTTTTTTTCTGATTCCATGCTGGAATGGCTGTGCAAGATCTGTTGATGTTTCAGCGGTATATAACGGTAAGATAAAGAGCAGCATAAATACAATCAGCTTCATCATTTAAACAGCATCAACAAAAGTAAAATTACCTTCCACATACTGTACATCATCATTATCTTCTAATTCTTCAACCAATGCAGATAATTTATCAATCAACTCTTTATCGCTAATTTCAATCAGATCTTTTGGCTGCCATGAAAGACGAGCAAGTTCTGGTTCTCCGAATTTTGCATAAAAGGCATCGCGTACTTTACCAAAATCTTTTATTTCACAAGTTATAACGTGTAATCCTTCTTTGTCATTTTCCTCAACATTCAATACTTCTAATTCGATTCCATGACTGAATAAATCATCAAAATTCACACCCTCTGCTTTATAGACGATTAAGCCTACATGATCGAAAAGGTAACTAACACTTCCTGTTTCTCCTAAATTTCCACCTTTACGAGAAAAGATATAACGTACCTCAGAAGCAGTACGGTTGCGGTTATTAGTCAAGGCATGGACAATGAGTGCAGTGCCAGAAGGCCCATGACCTTCATATTGTATTTCCTCGTAATTTTCTCCAGCAACGTTACCAGTTGCATTTTTTATTGCTGTTTCTATTTTATCTTTTGGTAGATTTTCCTTGCGTGCAGCAAATATAGCAGAGCGAAGGCGCGGGTTGAGTTCGGGTAGCCCTTGCTTTGCAGCAACTGCTATTTCTCTAATCATCTTCGTAAATTTTTGAGAGCGCTTTGCATCCTGAGCGCCTTTCCGATGTTTTATATTTGAAAATTGTGAATGACCAGCCATATTCAAATAGTTAAAAACCTAATTATATATCAAAGCATAGAAAAAGCTAAAGCAAATTTTCAAGCCTCTGGCTTGGCATCTTGCAGGTTTTCTGCTAATAACATACTTTCATACTGCTCAGCTTCTAAGTCAAGGCCAAGAGCTGAATGGGCTGCTATTAAATGGTTAATAGACTTAGAAAAATATTTAGAATCCTTATAGCTTGCCATATTCTGGAAACGCTTAATTGCTGCTAAATATTCACCACGCCTCAGGTAAAATTTACCGATAGAATACTCTTTTGTTGATATATGTTCTGTGATTAATTTTGCTCTTTCCTTTATCTCGTCTACATATTCGCTGCCTGGAAAGAGATTAATGTACTCAGTGGCTAGCTCTAAAGTTTTATATGCAGTTTGCTGTCCAAGTTGCACTTTATTAATTTGCATGTAATAAGATAATACTCTTAAGTAGTATACATATGGTAAATCTTCACCATTTGAATAAACATATATATAATCAGCCATATCACTTGCAGCACTGCTATAGTTACCCATATTATAGTGAGAGACCCCAGATAATAATTTTGCTTTCATTGCCCAATAAGAAAAAGGATACAAATCCTCTATCTTATGAAATGCCCTAATAGCTTGTTTATATTTTTTCTGGTCAAAAAGTTCAACTGCTTCTTCATATAGTTCAGTTTCAGTTTTTTCAAGATCATCCGCATACGATTGTGTAAAGGAGCAAATTAGGAAAATAAAGCACGTGATTAAAGTCTTATACATAAGATTTTTTTCGATCAAAATAAAGTATAGACCTAAATATTACTTAAATAAATAAATTTCTTAGGCAATAGCCGGTCCTTCTTCTTTATAACTACGGTCAGAACTACCTGCATTTCTTGATTCACCTCGTCCTTCCACTTTTGGATCTTTCAGCGTCTTACTGTAGGAATGTATAGTTAAGACCTGTACAGCCATAAAAATTGCAATACCTATCAAGCCTAAAGTAGGTCCAACAGCAGGATTTAAGGACGATGCTAATGCTATTAACATTATCCTTCTTATTAAAAACACAGAAGAACCAGCAAGCGCCAATCCGGCTACAGATATATTGCTAGTTTTCTTGCTAGATTTCTCATCAAGATCAGACTTTTCTGTTTCCTTTTTCTTATTTTTTTCATGCTTATCAATATAAGAAACAAGAGTTGCAAGAAAAGCAATTGCATTGGCAAGAAATAAAATTGCATCCTCTGCTGCTTCAAGTGAAGATGTTTCACCCATTATCATACCTACAATAACCAGTGCAGTTGTTATAGCCTCAATATAGATCAAACACTGACCTATATCAGAAATATTGTGCTCTTTTTCCTTTACTTCCTTTCCATTTTCAATAATCTCCAACTCTCGTTCTTTTTGTGCTATCTTCCTATTATTGTAAATTAAATATAGCGTACAAATAAGAGATAAGACTGTAAAAGGTAATATAGTGTGGCTTAGCGCGCCACTTATCACGCCAAGTAATACCTGATCGCTATATGTTTTTTCCAGTTCAATCGCCATCAGCAATGTAAATGGGACCATTGTTGCCAATGATGCACATTTTCTATATAGCTCTCTTTTTTTTAGTGCTAATAGTTCTTGTTCTAGCCTTTCTCTTTTGACTTCTTTATCAACTGTTGGCCAAAAATCCCAAAAAAACTCTTCTAATGGTTCAAAATCTCTTTTTTTCTTATTCTTTCCTGGAACCTTTTTAGTAGAAGAAAATTTGCCACTAGGTATTTTCATAATATTAACCTAATTAGTAGTAAGTTAATACAATTATACACCTTTTTGCTTTCTGAGTCAATATCACTAAGATATTAACTACTCTTGTCTATTAACTATTTCCTAGGAGATTTAATCAATCTATTTGATGCAGGCTAGGATATAATTATAGCCTGACCACATAGTTATAATAGCTGCAACCCATAAACAAATCGCACCTGTATATTGAATCATATAATAATCGTTCATTATTAGCGCTACTACAGCAACCATCTGCAAAAATGTTTTAATTTTTCCAGCTTTGCTTACAGGTAGACTAACATTTGTAGCTATCAAAAACTCCCGCAAACCCGAGACTAATATCTCCCTACAGATGATGATAATCGATGGTACTATTGTAAAATCATTTATCTTCTGCTTATAAACTAGCATAATTATCGTTGAAACCACTATTAATTTATCAGCAATTGGATCAAATAGCTTGCCAAATTTTGATTGGACTTTCCACGCACGCGCCAAGTAACCATCAAAAAAATCCGTAATGCACGCAAACACAAAGATTGATATTGTTATCAGGCCTGCATATTTATTTTCTATATAAAAACTTAATATTATTGCTGGTATTGCAAGTGCACGAGAAATTGTAAGCAAATTAGGCACGTTTTTTTTAAGCATGTAACATCATCTTACGTAATAGGTAAACTTATACAGAAGTACAACAGAGTTCACAAGTTAATAGTTTACAATTGAACATTTATAAAAACTCCATATACTTAAAAAATACAAGCTTAAAATATAAGGATGTAATGATGAACGATGATTTAGATAGTACCACAAAACAAGAAGCGCTTAAGTATCACAGCAGAGGTGGTAACCCTGGTAAAATTTCAATCATGCCAACAAAACCTTTATCTACCCAGTATGATTTGTCACTTGCTTATTCCCCTGGTGTTGCAGCTCCGTGCCTTGAAATAGCTAAAAATCCTGAGGTTGTTTATGATTATACAGCAAAAAGCAACTGTGTTGCTGTCATTTCAAATGGCACTGCAGTGCTTGGACTTGGTAATATCGGTCCTCTTGCTGCAAAACCTGTCATGGAAGGCAAAGCTGTTTTATTTAAGCGTTTTGCTGATATTGATGCAGTTGATATAGAAGTTGGTACAGAAAATATAGAAGATTTCATCAATGCAGTAAGGTATCTTGGGCCAAGTTGGGGGGGGATAAATTTAGAAGATATAAGATCTCCCGATTGTTTTATAATAGAGAAACGCCTGAATGAACTGATGGATATTCCAGTGTTCCATGATGACCAGCATGGAACTGCGGTGGTTGTTGCAGCTGGCATAGAAAATGCTCTTGATATTGTTGAAAAGAAATTAGAGGACGTTAAGATCATTATGAATGGTGCTGGAGCAGCCGGTATTGCATGTTTAGAAATACTAAAGTCCATGGGCGCTAAAAATATAGTGCTGTGTGATAAGCAAGGAGTAATATACAAAGGTAGAAACGAGGATATGAATGAGTGGAAGGAAAAGTATGCAATTGATACTTCCGAACGTTCTCTACTTGATACAATAAAAGGCGCTGATGTATTCATCGGACTATCTGCAAAAGATGTGTTAAATGAAGAGATGTTAAAGAGTATGGGCAAAGACCCGATTATTTTTGCTCTTGCCAATCCCGATCCAGAAGTAAGGCCTGAGTTTGCAAAATCTGTGAGGCCAGATGCAATAATTGCAACTGGTAGGTCAGATTACAACAACCAAGTCAACAACGTAATGGGTTTTCCTTATATATTTAGAGGGGCACTTGATGTACATGCAACAACAATAAATGATGAAATGAAAATTGCAGCTGCAGATGCAATAGCAAAGCTTGCCCGTGAGCCAGTACCAGGTGAGATATCTGCAGTCTATGGCGGTCGTAAAATGGGCTATGGACGTGAATATATAATACCTACTCCATTTGACCCAAGATTAATTTCTATAGTAGCTTCTGCTGTTGCAAAAGCCGCAGTTGATTCAGGTGTTGCAAGAAAGGCAATACAAGATTGGAGTAAATATGAAAATCAATTAAAATCTCGTCTTTCTAATGTTCTCAGCACGCTGAATTTACTATCTTCACATATGTAATTTATTGGATAAAGTTAAAAGTGATAAACCAACCCAAACTCTAAGCCATATATGCCAAACCTATTGGTAATGGTTGCAGTTGTTGATTCAACACGTGCAGTTCCATCAACTTTACTTCCTCCACCGGCAGGAATATATCCTTCACCAGCTAGTATCTTTATTTCTGGTACAATATCTTTAAATTGGTTATCAAGGATACCAAAATAGCGTAAACCAGCAAATGCTTGAGTTTGTGCTGTAAGTTGGTGATTGATACCAAGTTTTGCTTGGTAAGCCAAGGCATATCTGGTTTTTCCTAGAAATTTAACCCTAGTTACACCTGCACCAATACCAACATATGGGGTGAATGGCATTTTTGCTATATTAAAATCACGATATACATTGACCATTCCAGCTAAGTTATTAAAACCTTCATTTTTCATCTTAAATGCAGCTCTGAACTCTGCTTCAACACTACAATTTTCTTGAATGTGAATATCAACCTTTCCACTTCTCCAAGGTGAATTGCATTCCGCTCCAGTAGACGCATCATTGTGACGACGAAGTTCAATATATCTTGCTTTTTTCTTATCTGAATAATCTTCATCATATAAGTTAGTCTGAGAATATAAGCCTTCAAACTCAACTCTCATATTTTTGAATAAATACCCTATTGCAGCACTACCGGCAAACCCTGGAACATATTTAGGACTGTATCCAGCTTCAATTCGCTCCTTCTTATTAAAACTAAAAACCCCCTCTGTTATATTGTCACCTGCATCTTCTTTTCCTTCTAGAGAACCTATTGCATTGAAGAATGCTCCAAAATAGTTAGCTTTGATGTAAACATTCTCTAAGTTATTTATTTTATCATCGTAAGATAAGCACCTAAATGAAAAAGTTAGCAAAACCAATAGATATGTGAATTTAAATCTTTCGCCCACCAAAAAGCCTCCCTGCATAATTTGTCATTCCATTATTATAGTATGCTTCTATTTTTTATGATAGCAACTTTTTATTGCGCTCAATCGTTTTAGATTTATAATGAAAGTATTGTAATTTAAAGCAAATCAATGACTATTGCAATTCACGAATTAGAGAGGATCATCAAACAATCGTTCCCCGACGCTGATATAAAGATTCATGATCTTGCTGGAGATGATGACCATTATCATTTAAAAATAAACTCCAAGTGTTTTCTTGGAAAGACAAAAATAGAACAGCATAAAATGGTATATAAAGCTCTGGAAGGTCAGTCTATACACGCCTTGCAACTGGAAACTAATACTTAAAAATAAGGTGAATTTATGAGCAATTTTGAACAAATAAAAAAAGATATAACAGAAAATGATGTGGTATTGTATATGAAAGGCACTTCTGATTTTCCTCAATGCGGATTCTCTGGACTCGTCGTGTCAATCCTAAAAAAATTGAACGTGAAGTTTAAGTATATTAACGTGTTGGAGAATGATGAAATACGTGAATCTATAAAAAAGTTTTCTGATTGGCCAACAATTCCACAATTATATATAAAGGAAGAGTTTATTGGTGGTTGCGACATCACTCGCGAGATGTACGAAAAAGGCGAACTGCAAAGTTTATTGAGGGAAAAAAAAATTATTGCGGAATAAGTACCAAGAAACCAGTGCCCAGACGCTGGATAACGTAGTATAGCTATGAAAAAGGATCTTATGTCTTAAACCGTATCCGTTCAGGGGAGCGGCAAAATAAGGTAGACAAAGCAAGATAATAATGTTGATGTTAACACTATTGTCAAGTTTACTGGCCTTTCTATTAGTGAGATTGAAGAATTAAGTGTGAGCGGTTACAAATAATTTACCATTTCTTCTGGTTTCACTATCCTTTCAAACTCTTCCTCAGTGAGCAGTTGAAGTTTTGCTGCTGCTTCTTTTAGAGTGATATTTTCTTTATAAGCAAGCTTCGCTATTTTTGCTGCATTGTCGTACCCTATATGCGTATTTAATATAGTGACCAACATCAACGACTGATTCAGTAAATCTTTTATCCTCTCTTCATTTGCTTTAATACCAACTACACATTTTTCTGTAAAATTTAAACTTGCGTCAGCTAAAAGTCTTATAGACTGCAAAACATTGTAAATTATCACTGGCTTAAACACATTCAATTCAAAATGACCGTTTGAACCACTAATGGTTACAGCAACATGATTTCCCATAACTTGAGTGCATACCATAGTCACCGCTTCACACTGAGTTGGATTCACTTTACCTGGCATAATTGAAGAACCAGGCTCATTTTCCGGTAACATTATTTCCCCAATTCCGCATCTTGGACCAGAACCAAGCAACCTTATATCATTTGCAATTTTCATTAAACTGACTGCTACTGTATTGAGTGTTCCACTGAGCTCAACTAAAGCATCATTTGCTGCTAGCGCTTCAAATTTATTGCCTGCTGAAGTAAATGGAAGGTTAGTAATTCCTGCAACTTGCTTTGCAAAATCTTCAGCAAAACCCTTTTTAGTATTGAGTCCCGTGCCAACCGCAGTGCCACCTTGTGCAAGCTCGTATATACCACTTAAAGTTGATTTTACTCTCTCTATCCCCTTTTTAATCTGGACTGCATAGCCAGAGAACTCCTGTCCTAGTGTTAGGGGCGTTGCATCTTGCAGATGAGTACGTCCTACTTTTATTATATCTTTAAATTCCTGAACCTTATTATCCAGCACCTTATGCAATTTTTCAAGATTTGGAATAAGCAAGCAGTTTATTTGCTCTGCTGCTGCTATATGCATTGCTGTTGGAAAGGTGTCATTTGACGACTGACCATAATTCACATGATCATTTGGATGTATTGGAGATTTACTACCCAAATTACCACCTAAAATCTCTATTGCACGATTGCTGATCACTTCATTCATATTCATATTAGTCTGCGTTCCGGATCCGGTTTGCCAAACAACAAGCGGAAATTCATTATTAAATTTGCCATCTATTACTTCCCTCGCGGCTGTGCAAATTGCGTCCCCTACCCTATCATCTATAACACCATGTTTCATATTAACACGCGCTGCTGCAAGTTTTACTATTGCTAATGCTTTAATCAGAGGCTCTGGCATTTTTTCTGTGCCAATCTTAAAATTTTCTAAAGAACGCTGAGTCTGTGCTCCCCAGTAATGTTCACTTGGTACTTTTACTTCCCCTAAGCTGTCTGATTCTATTCTCGTCTTTCTATCCATATTTTCCTCCTGGTGTTATGCAAACTGGTTCACTACATAATTTTTTCATGCCTACTTCTTGGTTAATTAAATCATACTAGATCCAAGTAGTCAAGTGTACGAACATTGCAATTTTCAGTTAACTTGCATGGTAGATGCAAGTAGCTGACACTGATTCACTTTATGATGGTGTCATTCCAGTCTGGAATCCAGCCTTTTCATAATCATCAAAACGTTGTATTTTAACATAAAACGGCTACTTTTATGCTTACCAACTTAATAAAATTCCTGGATCCCAGTGTCTGGGCACTGGGATGACACCCTTCTGGTGGACTCAAATCACGATGTTTGCACAGCTGTACGCTTAGTTCTGGTTGCACGCTACCATTCTTGTACATCCATAAATAGAAAATTTACGCTTTAAAAGGATCATATACATCGATTTCCTTAGAATTACTCTTTTTCAATTTTTCACTTAATAATCTTAAAATAGGCTGTAAATCACCATTAATTGATAAGCACAGCACTTCTTTATTGAGATAATTAGCTAGGTGATTCTTCTTTTCCAGAATTTCTGCTTCCCTCAATAAGTCGCATTTGTTTAATACTACAATCTCTTCTTTTTCAACAAGATCACTATTGTAAAGTTCCAATTCATTATGGATACAACTATAAGCCGAAACAACGTCATCGTGAGTTACATCGATTAAATGAAGTAAAATTTGACACCTTTCTATGTGCTTTAAAAATTTATGCCCGAGCCCAACTCCAAGGTGAGCATCAGTAATTATTCCAGGAATATCTGCTATTACAACTTCGCTATCATCCACTTTTACCATGCCTAAATGAGGTCTTACGGTGGTAAATGGATAATCGCCTACTTTTGTATCGGAATTTGAGCAGCGAGTCAAAAATTTTGATTTACCTGCGTTTGGCATGCCAATAATTCCAACATCTGATAAAACTTTTAGTTTTAATAATACATGTTTTTCTTCGCCAGGCTGACCGTAAGTAAAATGTCTTGGTGCCTTATTAGTAGAAGATTTAAAATTAGTATTTCCAAGTCCACCTTTTCCACCCTGTGCTACTTGAAATTCCATACCAGGCTTGTCAAGGTCTACTATTATCTCTTCACTTTCTTCATCAATTATTTGTGCACCGACTGGAACTTTAAGTATAACGCCTTTCCCTGCTGTGCCAGATCTATCCCTGCCTGCACCATTTTTTCCACTATCTGCTTTAATGTGTCTTCTATAACGAAAATGAAGCAAAGTGTTGAGATTAGCGTCGCTGATGAAAACTATGTTTCCACCCTTTCCTCCATTACCACCATTTGGACCACCAAATTCAACGAACTTTTCTCGACGAAAACTTGCACAGCCATCACCACCGTCACCAGCTTTTAAACACAATTTTACTTCGTCTATAAAACCCATGCTAACCCACGATAATATTTAGCATCCTTTCCTAATGCGCTTTCTATTCTGATTAGCTCGTTATACTTCGCGAGTCTATCAGAACGCGATAGCGACCCGGTTTTTATTTGCCCGCAATTTGACGCAACTGCTATATGAGATATTGTTGTGTCTTCTGTTTCACCTGAGCGATGAGAAACAACAGCTTTATAGCCATTTGATTTTGCCATTTCAATAGCAGCAAAAGTTTCTGTTAACGTCCCTATTTGATTTGGCTTGATCAGTACAGCATTTGCCATTTTTTCCTCTATTCCTTTGCATATCAGTTCACAATTTGTAACAAACAAATCATCCCCAACCAATTGAATTTTACTCCCCAATTTTGCAGTAAGTAATTTCCAACCTTCATAGTCGTCTTCACTCATTGCATCTTCTATAGAAATTATTGGATATCTTTCCACAAGATTACAATAATATTCAGTCAACTCTTCTGAAGTAAGATCTCTGTGTTCAAATTTGTAAATTCCATCTTCATAAAAAGTAGATGAAGCAACATCAAGGCCTAGTGCAAAATCACTTTGCGCTGAATAACCTGCTGATTCTATAGCGTATATGATCAAATCAAGTGCTTCTTCAGTACTTTCAATATTTGGTGCAAAACCACCTTCATCCCCTACATTTGTGCTATAACCTTTTTTCTTAAGAATGCTACGTAAGTTGTGGAATACCTCCGCAGATATTCTAATCGCTTCGCTGAAAGTCTCAGCACCGACCGGAAGAATCATGAATTCTTGGAAATCGAGCTTATTGTCTGCATGTACTCCACCATTAATTATGTTAATGAGTGGAACCGGCATAACACTCGTCTGCTTTCCTCCCAAATATCTATATAGCGGCATTTTGAAACTGTTTGCTGCTGCTTTTGCAACTGCAAGAGACACACCCAAAGTTGCATTTGCTCCAAGTTTTGATTTGTTTTTTGTTCCATCCAGTTCAATTAATGCTTTATCAATTGCATTTTGGTCCGCTGCATTCATTCCAATGATTTCATCTGCTATTATCCCATTTACAGCTTGAACAGCTTTCAGCACTCCCTTACCACAATACCTTTTCTCATCTTGGTCCCTGAGTTCCAAGGCTTCTAATTTACCGGTTGAAGCTCCAGAAGGTACAGATGCCCTGCCTATTGCACCATCACAGAGCTCAATTTCTACCTCAATAGTGGGGTAACCCCTGCTATCTAAAATTTCTCTTGCAAATACGTTATTGATTATCTTATTCATTACATTAAACCTTAACTTCCGCAATAAGTGCTGCAGTTTCCTTTGCCAATTTAGCTATATTACTACCAGCACCAATAAATAATACTATATCACTTGGACTTGTCGAATCACTAATAAAATGTGAAATGAGCAAAGCATCATTCATAATTTTTGTGTTATTAAATCCATTACTGATTAAAGCTTTTTGTATATCATCAATCCCACAACCAGGAATAGGCTTGTCTTCTGGGGGATGAACAGGAGTGAGGATGACATAATCAAACATCATGAAAATTCGTATGAATTCATCAAAAAAATTACGAATGCGGGCAAAACGAAGTGGTTCGATAATTCCTATTACTTTTCCTTTAGTAATCGAACGTGCAGCCGTTAAAGTTGCATATATTTCATTTGGATGATGGGCATAATCCTCAATTAACTTAACACCTTTAATATCGGCAATCAAAGAGAATCTTCTTGCTACTCCTTGAAATTCCAAAAGGCCTTTTTTAATATCTGCATCGCTAATTCCGAGCTTTATCGCAACTGATATTGCAGCTAGGGCGTTGCTTACTTTGTGAATTCCAATTGCATTTGATAGTACTATGTTTTTTAAAGGGCTGGATCCCAGTGTCACGCACTGGGATGACATCTCTGTACACTTTCCTTTTGTCATTCCAGCACGTAATGCTGGAATCCAGTTGTTCAACACATCAAATTCTATGCTGTTAGCATGCTG
This sequence comes from Wolbachia endosymbiont (group A) of Ischnus inquisitorius, assembly GCF_964026985.1. NCBI lineage: Bacteria > Pseudomonadati > Pseudomonadota > Alphaproteobacteria > Rickettsiales > Anaplasmataceae > Wolbachia > Wolbachia endosymbiont (group A) of Ischnus inquisitorius. The sequence goes on from NZ_OZ034715.1 coordinate 739,670, forward strand.
TTTAATGTTGCTGGCTCTTATGCTACCATTCTCAAACCCAAACGTTATAGAATTACCCGCATCATAATCGATGTCTACAGAATCAGGTAAAACTGCAGAACCTGCATTATTCACGAATTGGGAAAATGCATTTTTGATATTATCAAATGTGCCGTAATAATCTATGTGGTCATTGTTGATACTTGTTATGACAGCAATCTTTGCAGGGATTTTTAGCATAGTTCCATCAGACTCATCAGCCTCGATCAGAAAAGTGTCACTCCCTCCAAGTTTGAAGTTGCTCTTATAGGAATTTAATATCCCTCCTACAGTTACAGTCGCATCAATGCCAGAATGATCAAAAATGGAAGCAATCATAGCGGTTGTTGTTGTCTTTCCGCTTGAACCTGAAACCGCTATCACATATTTACCTTTCATAATTTCAGCAAGTATGTCTGATCTATGCAAAACGGTTTTATTGTTATTTTTTGCCGCAATTAACTCCACATTATCAGATTCTATTGCAGAAGAATGTACAACTATTTGAGCTTGGCTTATATTATTAGCATTGTGACCAATAAAAACCTCTATACCTAGCTTTTGTAACTTATTTATATTGTCGTTTGATTGTGCATCACTGCCTTGAACTTTGCAATTGGAATTGTGAAGAATTTCAGCAATGGCACTCATTCCGATTCCACCTATACCAATAATATGTATTATTCCTTTTTGAGTTTTGTTAATATTTAGCAGTAGATGTTTACTCATTACTAAATTTATTATAGTATAATTTAAAATCCTCATAGTATCGAACCCTCTTACCGAATACAATGATAAAAAACCTAACCTTTCTATGTCTAATATTTGTTTTGATAAGTAGCTGCAGTTTTAGCAACAGGTTTAACTGCACTGCAGGTCATTATAAAATTGGCAGCAGCTACACAATAAATGGTATAACTTATCACCCAAAAAACTGTAAACACTATGAAGAGATAGGGATAGCATCGTGGTATGGAATAGAAGATCATGGCACACTTACAGCAAATGGTGAAGCGTTTAACCGTCACTTGATCTCTGCAGCGCATAAGACTTTGCCCTTACCCTGCTTTGTTCTTGTCACTAATTTAGAAAATGGAAGAAAGCTTGTTACAAGGGTTAACGATAGAGGGCCTTTTATTGAAGGCAGAATAATAGACTTATCAGAAAAAGCAGCTCAAGTCTTAGGATTTCATAAATCTGGGCTTGCAAAAGTAAAAGTTCAATACCTAAGAAAGATGTCAGAACAATTGATACAAAATACTCCTCATTACAGAAAGCAATATGAAAAAGAAATGCAGAAACGTCACCCGAAACAAGACAGTGCAGAAAGTAAGGGATATGTTGCATTTTTTAAAAGTGCTCAGGCTGCTAAATCAGCTGCATCAAAGCTTCGCAATCAAGGAATAAAAAATGTTAGATTGCTTTTTAAGAACGATCAATATTGCGTGAAAGTGAGTTATAGGTAGTGGTGAGTGCAGAATTTGAAAGATTTGGTTAATGTAAGGAACGCTGGCTAACTATTGTAAGTTAAAAATGTGATATAAAAAAGATATCAACAATTTATAGCTATACCACCGCGATATCTCTTAGCCGCTAACACGTAGCGGAATGACGAGCTTATCGTCACGCCACCGCTAACCGTCATACCGCGATTTATTCGCGGTATCTCAGCCGCTAACAAGTAGCGAAATGACAGCAATCCTACGTCATGCCGCCGCTAACCGTCATACCGCGATTCATTCGCGGTATCTCAGCCGCTAACAAGTAGCGGGATGACGAGCTTATCGTCATGCCACCGCGAACCGTCATACCGCGATTCATTCGCGGTATCTCAGCCGCTAACAAGTAGCAGAATGACAGCAATCCTACGTCATACCGTCACGGTATCTCTAGATCCCGCTAACAAGTAGCGGGATACTTGACCTTTACAGGAATGACAGTTGTCGTTTAGCTATAAATGTTAAGAAATTTACCAAATAAAAAAAAAGGCAAAGAAACCCTAGGGTAGCTAGTATTCAAATTCTCCCTTGTCTATTTGACGTCTTTTACTGTCTTAAACACTTTATAAGCGCGTTTCGGCTTGTATAGGTAGAAACCTAAAAGTTTTATAAAGACATGAGGTGCACATAGTGCAAAAAATTAAGCATGATTTACGCCAAATACATTAAGTTTTTTGTCATTAATCCACTGCAGAGATTGCGAAGATAAATAAATAGCTTCAGTTTCATGATAGGAGGGCTGGCGGAGTTTGTCAAGTAAGTTTTTCGTTTCATCCAATGCGCTGCCAAAAGTTTGTTATGCAAGAATGCACTAGCCATTTCTCACAGATTCATTTAAACTTAATCAAGTAGGAGTATTATTAACGCGAAAAGAGTTTAATTAGAGATTTAAGTGATATGGCGCGTGAGGAAGATATAAACCAATTAGTAGAAAATGGATTTGATATTAACTCAAAAGATGCAAGTGGAATCACTCTCTTGCATAAGTTCACAAAAGAAGGCGATTTAGTTGGAGTAAAGTCATTACTAGAGCACGAAGCTGATTTCAATGTCGTAGACAACGAAAATAGAAACCCTCTGCATTACGCCATTATGCATGGACACAAGAAAGTTGCTAAACTTTTTGTTAACCAACTGACAATTAATTCCAAGGATAAAAATGGATTCACTCCACTGCACCTTGCTGCACTACAAGATGACACGGAATTAATAGATTTTTTGATAACAAAAGGCGCAAAAATTAATGAAAAAGATGCCAAAGAGGGCTATACTCCTCTTCATATAGCTTCACTATACGGTTCTAAAAAAAGCGTCCAAATTTTAATTGATAGCGGAGCAAATCTCGAATGTGAAGATAACAATTTTCGTACTCCTTTGTTTTTAACCATTTATCAATGCACCGCACATTATGACAGCAGAGCAGAAATTATAGAATATCTGATAAAGAAAGGTGCAAATATAGAAGCCAAAGATGCAGAAAATAACACTACGCTTTTCCTAGCAGCGTATAACAACAAAATGCAAATAGTAAAACTTATTGCAAAAAAACAGCAAGCAAGTAACGATAAAATTAAACTTAAAGAGTTTTTTTGCACAAAAAACAACCATGGTTTTGATGCGTTAGATTGCGCTATTGAGCATAATAATAGAAAAATGGTAACATTTCTTGTTTTAAAGGGAATAGAAGCAAACGATCAAGATTTTAATGGTAACGCTAGGCTGCATAAAGCTAGCCATAATGGTAACACTAAAACAGTTAAGCTCTTATTGAAGCTTAAGGTAAACATTAATGCTGTTACTAAATGTAACAGAACTCCCTTGCTACTGGCAGTTAAAAAAGGCCATACAAAAATTGTGAAAATGTTATTGGAAGTTAGAGCCAATATGAACATTTGTGAGCAACAAGGTTTTGCACCTCTACATCTTGCTGTTCAAAAGGATTATTTTGATATAGCTCAGATGTTAATAGAAAAAGGTGCAGACCTTAATATTAAGTGTAATAACGGTCATACCGCAATAGATATGTTCATTAGCAAGGCTCATAGCAAAAAAAACATCGAAGAAAATTACAAAAAATTTTGTAGATTTTTGATGCTTTACCTGAAAGAGCTACATAGTAAACACAAAGCCTGTTGTATACTTTCAACCCTAGCTCTAAGCCTAACAATTATAGGCTTACCATTTATTTTCAAGCCTATTATTAAATATAGAGAAAGAAGTAAAATATATAAAAAAACTAAGGCTATGCTGGTCTACATTTAAGTACAAGAAGAGTATACAAAAAATACATAGCCAAAGCTAATATATGACAATTATCTGCTCGATGAAAATGAGATTAAATACATTTTTAATATTTTTATAGAAATCTATTAGTATAGATCTATATGCTGTTCTAATGGCTATTTTTAAATGCTTAATACTCCTCTTCATTATTTCTTGCACACACCTGCCTACTAAGCAACATCTTACTAATATAGGCAACGAAGATCATCATGATATAGGTGAGCACGATTATTCGTTGCAACAATATAACACCTCTTTGGAGAGTAATGAATCGGCAATACCAGAAATTATGCCTTTACCAATAGAGTTTCCCGATCTCACAATCAGTAATCAGCTTATTTCTATTAATGTTAGTGAAGAAGTATCAGTAAAAGATTTGCTGATTGAGATAGGAAAACTTTCTGACGTTAACTTGGATATGGACCCAAAAATATCAGGTAATATTATTTTAAAGCTAAAAGATAAGGATATAAATGAAGTAATTCAGAGTATAGCAAATAGCGCCAAACTGCGCTATTCAACAAGTAATGGTGTAATTAGAATTGAGCAGGACTTGCCATACGCGCAAAATTATTACGTAGACTTCATCAATATTCAACATTCTGCTCAAAGCAGTTTCGTCATTAGTAACAATATTACTAACAGTGATGGAAGTAACGTTGATAGGGACTATAACAATGTTATGAAGTCTCAATACAGTAGTGACTTATGGAATTCATTAGAAAAAGGCTTGAATGCAATAATGGATGTTAACGGGGTGGATGATGGCGAATTCCTCTCATCCAACAGAGAAGCTGGTGTTATTATTTTGAATGCTAGAAAAGATATCCACAAAGCTGTTGAAGAATATATTAATAAGGTTAAGAAGTTAGCGTCTTCTCAAGTAATGATAGAGGCAAAAATAGTTGAAGTTGTGCTAGATGACAAATACCTTTCTGGTATGAACTTAAATGACTTACACGATGGAACTAAGTCTATAATAAATCAAGATAACTCCATTATTAACCTAGCAATGAACTTTGGTGCGAATGATCTAGGAGATTTAGTAAAAAATTTAGACAAATTTGGCACTTCAACTGTAATTTCAAGCCCCAGAGTACATGCTATAAATAATCAGCAAGCGATGATTTCATTTACTAAAAACCATATTTATTTTACTTCCGATATACAAAAAGATACTAGAAACTCTAATCAGACCTTAATTACCAAGATGAATAGCGTCCCAATAGGTGTTGTGCTAATAATCCACCCAAGCATTAACATTGATACTAGTGAAATATTCATGGATATACATCCAACTTTATCAAGAATTAACGGCTACACTAAAGATCCAGATATAGAGTACGTCGCACAGCAGAGTAAAATGAAATTAAATAGCGACATTCCAATTGTTGAAATCAGAGAAATGAACTCTATGTTAAAAATTAAGAGCGGTGAAATTATGGTAATCGGCGGGCTTATAGAACATAGAGAAGATAAGCAAAGCTTATTGCATCAGAAATCAAAAAGGCTAGCGAATAATATTAGAACAGTAGAAACTGTCATTTTTTTAAAAGCAACAATCGTACCAACATTTGGTTTGTTAGATAGAAAAGATAAGAATTTATATATATATTAAATTATCACTAAAAATTAAATATCAAACCAACTTCAATATTGTGAGTAGATATGTCATCTGCAACAGGTATCGGAACGCTAAAGTAACGATAGCCGAGAAAGGTTTTGATTTCTGGGATTATTGAATAATCAACACCAAGTTTTATTTGATAAGCAAACCAAGGAACATTCAGTGGCATTGAATTTTGGGGTGACCCATTAATCCTTTTTAATCTAAAAACTGTTGGTCCTATACCAAGACCGATGTACGGAGCAAATTGTGTATCCTGAACGCTGGGATTATAATAGAAGTTTAACAAAAACGCAAATATACTTGCTGATTTATCAAATACCGGAGGAGAATTACTATCTTCAATATTGGCTATAGAATACGCGGCTTCAAAATCAATTTTACCATTTTCTCCAGCATAGTAACCTAAAGACATGCTGCTAAACCACTGGAAATCAATTTTACCATCAAATTGCTGTATACTTTTAATTTCATCTGCCACTATATTTTTTATTATAAAACCATAATGACTTTCAACTAAAGTTAGGACTCTTTTTCCTATTTCTTGTATACCCTTTACAAATGTTTCTGAATTATCATGGTATACCTTACCACCGTTAGCGCTAACATAAAAATCAAGTTTTTTTGATTTTTCTTTTGTAGGCTCAGCTTGATCTGCAATACGTGACCACATATTTTTCTGATCAGCTACTTGGAGAATAGAAGGTTGTTCAATAGGACTATTTTCAGGTTCTTGATATTTTAAATCCTCTGTTAGTACTTCTTTTTCATTAACCTCTTTAGAATGCATTACATCTTCATTATTGTCCGTTTCTAGTTTTAAGAGTTGTGTTCCAATAACTTGTTCAACGTGTACATAATTACCGATATAAGTAATAAAAAAATAGACACATGAAATTAAAATCAAAAATAAAGTAATAGATCTTTTAGTTATCACAAATGAACCCATAATTATCATTTATAGTATAACCATCATATCATATATTTCTTTAATGTACAAAAATTAAGAAAGAGTATTTCCAATTAAATAATTATTCTCTACGCCTGTAACATTAACTTTCACAATACTTTTAGCTTGCGCTCTTGATTCAAGCTTTATTAATGCAAAATTTTCTGCTCTACCGATATGATTTTGCTCAACCAGAACACTTTGTTCAGTGCCTATCAAAGATTGATAAAAGCTACTCATCATTTCTCTATTCATTTCTCTTAAATTTTTTACTCGTTCTTTACGCACATTCTCTGGTACTTGTGGCATTCGTGCAGCAGGTGTATTCTTCCGCTCTGAATATGGAAAAGCATGTAGGTAAACTATATTTGTTTTTTTCAGTAAATCAACTGTATCCTGAAACATTTCATCAGTTTCTGTTGGAAATCCAGCAATAATATCAGCGCCAAATGCTATATTAGGCCTCAAGCTCTTCATTTTATGACAAAATTCTATCACTCGTTCTCTGTTGTGACGACGCTTCATTCTCTTTAGTATTAAATTATTACCAGATTGTAGACTCAAATGTAAATGAGGCATAAGTCTTGACTCATTAGCTATTAAATCCATTAATTCGTCGTCAACTTCAGCAATATCGATAGAGGAAAGTCTTAGCCTCTTCAACTCTGGTATATCCTTTAAAACTCTCCTAATCATTGAACCAAGTGATGGCTTACCCAACAAATCTGTACCAAAGTCAGTAATATCAACCCCTGTAAACACTACTTCTTGATATCCATTTTCTACAAAGATCCTGATTTGCTCTATAATACTGTTTATTGGCACAGATCGATTATTCCCTCTTGCCTCAGTAATTGAACAAAATGTGCAGCTATGATTACAACCATTTTGAATTTCAATAAATGCCCTTGACTTATCTTCAAATCCATTAATTAGAACAGGTTCTACTTGGTTATCACTGACCAAGATTTTATCGTCATTTAGTAAGTAATTTTCAGCTTTTAGCTTATCTTGATTACCGAGCACTTTACTTACACCAGGAATGCTACTGTAAACTTCTGGATCCAACTGAACAGCACAACCAACTACGATAATTTCTTTATTTGGATCATTTTTGTAAATCTTACGTATCTTTTGCTTTACCTGACGTTCTGCTTCGTTTGTCACTGCACAGCTATGCACCACAACAACATTTTCTCTCTTTGCTTTTTTTAATGCTTCTTTGATTAACTCGCTCTCGTAAAAATTTAGACGACAACCAAATGTTATCACTTCATTCATGTTAGTATTTTTTGCTTTAATAGACCTAAATTATATCAAATATCCAAGCAAAGTCTCTTGCATGACTATTTTTTTGTAAATAAATGCTATGCAAGCAGCAGACACTGGGATCTCAACGATTTTCACTCAGACACAGTATCACTCCTTTGCTTATTATAGTCTTTTGACCTTTTTAAGATACAATCCGGATTGGATACTGAGTTGGTGAGTATAAAAGTATAGCTTCTACGTCATACCGCTGTGGTATCTCTTAGCCGCTAACAAGTAGCGGGATGACGATTGTCGGTGAATCTAAGTTACCTTAGCTACATTTCTAGCTGTAACTATAAATGTATGGATTTTTTATCGTGCCATGTTATAATTAACGTCTTGCTAAAAATTAAATATTGATGAATGAACTAAGAAAGTTAAGTATTACACAAATGCATGACGGGCTCAAAAAAAAGAGTTTTTCTGCCGTTGAACTCGTAGAGGCGCACATCAGTGCGGTTGAAAATGAGAAATTAAATGCATTTATAACAAAAACCCCAGAGATAGCAATGAAAGCTGCTAAAGCTGCAGATGAACATTTCTCTAGGCAAAAGGATGATTTAATCTCGCCGCTCATGGGTGTACCAGTTGGCATCAAAGATCTATTCTGTACAAAAGGAATAAAAACAACAGCATGCTCAAAAATGCTGGAAAATTTCGTTCCGACTTACGAATCTACGGTGTCTGACTTGCTTTTAAAAAGTGGAGCAGCCATGCTCGGTAAGCTTAATATGGATGAATTTGCTATGGGTTCTGCGAACACAAATAGCTATTTTGGCCCTGTTGAAAATGTGTGGATTAGAAAAAGCGATGGGGAAAAAGTTGTTCCTGGTGGATCATCTGGTGGATCTGCAGCATCGGTGGCTGGATTTTTATGCGCTGGAGCACTAGGGAGTGACACCGGTGGATCTGTGCGCCAACCAGCAGCTTATTGTGGAGTGGTTGGAATAAAGCCAACTTATGGAAGATGCTCGCGTTTTGGTATGATTGCATTTGCGAGTTCTCTAGATCAAGCAGGAGTCATTACTCGTTCTGTCTCTGATTCAGCATTAATGCTGGAAGCAATCTGTGGCTATGATACAAAAGATTCAATATCAAGCGAAAAGCCAGTGCCTAAATTTTCTAGCTTTATAAATGGTGATGTCAAGGGTAAGCGTATTGGTATACCAAAAGAATATAGGATGGATGGAATTTCAGAGGAAATAGTCCATAATTGGGAGAAAGTTGCTTCCTATTTAAAAGAAAATGGCGCTGAAGTTGTTGACGTTACTCTGCCACATACTAAATATGCAATACCAGTCTATTATTTAATTTGTTCTGCTGAAACTTCATCCAATCTTGCTCGTTATGACGGTGTGCGTTATGGGTTCAGGGTTGATGCTGATACCCTTGAAGAAATGTATTCACTAACAAGAGCAGAAGGTTTCGGTAAAGAGGTGAAAAGAAGAATTTTAATTGGCGCTTATGCGCTTTCCTCAGGTCATTACAATGAATATTACGAAAAAGCACAGTGTATCAGGGCATTAATCAGAAATGATTTTATAAAAGCGTTTGAAAAAATAGATTACATACTTGTGCCATCTGCTCCAACAGAAGCTTTTGGCTTAAATGAAAAGCCAGATCCGCTAATTATGTGCATCAATGATGTGTTTACTGTGCCGGCAAGTCTGGCAGGATTGCCTGCTATTTCTGTTCCTGTTGGGCTCTCCAATGAGGGTTTACCACTTGCCTTGCAAGTGATTGGAAATTATTATGATGAAGCTGGAATATTAAATGTGGCAAGTGTGATAGAGCAAAATTGCGGCAGAATAATTAGACCTCTTGCATAATCTATTTTTTGATAGTAATTTTTGCATTAAAATTTGCTTACGCTCCTCAACGTACTCTATGGTTCCATTTTTAGATGAATAGCAAAAACAGGGTATATTAATCTGTTTACAAAATTTTCGTGTAACAGTTCACACTTAATTAAACAGACTGAATTCTGTAATTTTGGGATGTTGAAAAATTTACCTCACGTTGTCATTCCAGCGCATAACGCTGAAATCCAGATTTATAGAAACGAAAAAACTTGCTTGACACATTTTGCCAACCCCCTTATTATGATGTGTAGTACAATGATACAAATTAAGAATTCCCCCATCCTGTGCTGGTTCTTCGATCTGAAATCCTACTTCTACCTGATCACAACCAATGTTAATTTGTCCTATTAATGCTTTAATAATGCCGCGCTTAGTTTGCCAATCTAGCTGTTCCAGGTTCGATTTTACACTAGAATAAAAATTCTTTATGCTATTTATAATAAGACTTATTCCTTTTTCTACTGCCTTCTGATCAACTACCTTTTTTTTCTCTTCTTCTATCCCTTGTAAGCGTTCTTTCATTTTTCTCATTGTCTGTTTAAATTCTTCCTCGCTTATATATCCTTTCTCTCCTGCATTTTCTTGACTATAATAATCTTCCATTAATTTTTCGATACCTTCTTTTATTTGATTTTCTCTTCTTGCAAACTTTTTCTCTGATGATTCATCATTTTTATTTTCTAATACTCTACGTTGGTATTCCTTTTTTATCATCTCTGGGTTTTTTAGTACATCTTTCACCTTTTCCCATACTGACCTTACCCAGAAAAAGTGGAGAGAAAGAAAGGAGTTTTTTCGGGTAAAATAAAATTTTGGAGGATTAGAAATGGCAAGAGAATATACGGCAGAATTCAAATTGGAAGCTGTTAAGCTGGCAAATGAACAAAGAAAGGTAGGTCAACCAGTTGCAAAAGTAGCAAGAGATCTAGGAATAAGGGATAGTGTATTAGGAAAATGGATGAAGAAATATAACGAAAAAAAGTCAGCGGCAAATGCATTTCCAGATGTAGCACCTTATGACAAAGAGAGATTTGATTTACAGAAAGAGTTAGCAAAAGTAACAAGAGAAAGAGACATTTTAAAAAAAGCCCTGGCCAGTCAAAAAGAGTAAAATATTTTTTCATAAAAGAGCATAGTAAACACTATAAAGTGCAGGAATTATGTAGGGTTTTCTGCTAGTGGCTACTATAAGTGGACTACAAGGAAAATAAGCAGTAGAGAATCAGCAAATAAAGAGTTATAGCTCTTTTTACAATAATCCGAACAGACCGTAATATGCTACTGGCCTGCTATAGCCATAAACACATATCTTATCGCATTCGGACTATTATAAGAAAGGCTATATTAGCAGATATTCAAAAAATATATCAAGCTTCTAAATGTAGATATGGAGCTCCTAAAATTCATGCTGAATTAAAGGCTTTGGGTAAAAGTTGCAACTTAAAAACAGTGCAAAGTATTATGCAGAAAAATGGTATTCAGGCTATATTGAGAAGAAAATTTAAAATTAAGAAACAACAAACGGACAGTAGCTCCCAATATATTAGACCAAAACTTTATTGTCGATCAACCAAATAAAGTATGGGATTACTTATATAAAAACCAAAGAAGGATGGCTATATTTGGCAACAATAATCGATCTATATTCACGCATGGTAGTTGGCTGGTCAATGAGCAGTTCAATAAATAAACAATTGGTTATGGACTCTTTATTAATGGCCGTTAACAAGCGTAAACCTGCCAAAAATCTACTATTACATAGTGATCAAGGTTCACAATATACTTTGCAAGGTTATCAATATCTCTTATCCATAAAAAACATAGATGAGTCATAAAGGTTGTTGTTACGACAATTCTGTTGTGGAAAGCTTCTTTAGCTCATTGAAAAGAGAAATACTTATTGATACTTCACAACACTCTGCTCAACAAACTAGAACTGCAATATTTGAATACATAGAAATTTTTTATAACAAACAACGTCACTATTATAGCATTTCTCATAATAGTCCGAATAGGTCATAGGAAGGCAGAATCAACAGCACGACGAAAGGATTCGAATAGAGGAATGTTTTTCCTGGCTCTGTTTTTTATAGCAAACCAATGATGCTCAATTTTGTTAAAATCTGGAGAATAAGGCGGCAGATACAAAATTTCTGCACCGACTCCTTTAGCGAGCTTGATAAGCTTATCAGACTTATGAAAAGTAGCATTATCAAGAATGACAGTTTGTCCAGGTTCTAAGATCGGTGCCAAAAATTGCTCAAACCATCCATTAAAAATATCCATATTACAGTGGCCTTCAAATGTTAATGGAGCAACTATCTTTCTTCTACTTAAGGCTGCAACCATGCTGATTCGTTGAGTTTTTTTTCCAGATTTTAGGGCATAAAATCGCTGTCCTTTCTGGCAATACCCATATGGATAGTCCTCCGTGTTATCAATCCCAGACTCATCTATATACACTAAGTTTTCTGGTTCTTTTGTTGCTATAATTTTTAAGAATTCAGCACGTTTTTCTTCGTTCCTTTCCTTGTATCCATATGTCTTTTTTTGCGCGTAAATCCAATTTTTCTGAGAGCTCGGTGGATCGTTTGGATACTAACGTTGCCCCAAAGTTTAGCCATTTCCGACAGAGTTTTTCTACCGTGTTTTTTAGCAAATTCGATAAACTTATTCCAGTCGATAATTTTCTGATTGTAACCTCCATTACCGAGTTTTTTTGACTGAAAGTCGCCTGTTTCTTTTTTTCTTTGCTGCCACTCCCACAAAGTAGTTCGTCCAATTTTAAATCTTGCTGCCACTGCTTCTCTGCTTTCCCCTTCGTCTAGTGCTTCCATTGCTTTTTTTCTTAAATCATAACTATATGCTGCCGGCATCCAACCTCCTTATCGCCATCTATCCTTAATCTTATCATATCCGGACTTCTGTGGAAAGAGCTATAACTATTGCATTCCTGAGCATTTTGATTCATCATTCTCTTTGTGAAAAACATTCCAAACTTTCTCTCCACTTTTTCTGGGTAAGGTCAGTTTCCATTTGGTTCAAACTCGGATACAATTTCCCCAGAGCTAGGTAATCTCATACCAGAACCATCTGCTGCAATAAGTCTATAGCCTCTCCAACTCAGGTTCATCCTGATAGGCTGTTTGGATGCTTAAATTCTTGAAAGCCTGTATGGCAAATCTTATACCTTGCTTTAGAAAAAGCTTGCTTTGAGGGTACATGTCAATGGCTCCATAAGTTCACATTCTATTCCCAAACTTTTTTTAACTAACTTTAAAATCATAGAAAATACTGTCGAAAAAGGAAGTTTTCTTGTTCGTGTAAAACTCAACACAATGGATTTTCTGAAAAGTTTTCGAGTATATTGCATTTTTAATTTGTAAGATAAGATCTTTTCCTTTTTGCATGCCTCACCTAAAAAAGACACATTTTAAACTTTTTTGTTGCAATAAAATAGAAACAAAAGTGCTGTCCCTTGCACTCTTTGGATAATTTAATGATAAAAAATTTGGAGAGAAATTTTATACACTATCGCTGATATTTTTCCTTAAGTTGACGCCATTGCCTGAACGGATACATGACAAATCTATCGTTTATCAAATCGTCGGTAAGCCTAAAGCTATAGCCATTAAGCACGATAAAGAAAATCATTCATAATCGCTATAGCAACTAGTGTAGACACTTGACGTTCCTTGTGATTTGATAAATAGAGGTTTTTATCTGACTTCACAACAAGGGCTTCTGGATGACTTTGAAAGTGAACATTACCATGCTTATCTTCAATAGCCTCTATTACCCCCTCACTGGAAAATGCTGCAACTTTATATCCAAGTGACTCCAATTTTCTTCTATTTTCTGGTGTATTACTTACTGCTCCTGAATGAGCATCTGGAAAATATGTTGAAAACCAGCCATTTTCATTAGGTATTAGGAATTTGGCTACTACTTCTGCTAAACGACTATTTGGAACGATCTTTATCTGCTGGAGAGGTACATCCTCTTTCTGTGGATTAGGTGCTGATTTTAAATGAGATCTTTGCTTCTCTTCATCACTCACAACACTCACTACTTCAATTCCCTTTGCATTCATTATGCCTTCACATATGCCAAGTAAATGAATTGCAGGGTTATCATCCACTATTTTTACAATTGCTTCAGTAACAAGCTGGCGACAAGGAGTGGGTGCTGAGTGTAAATTATCCGGAATAAATATTCTATTTATTTTGTGCTCTTTAACAAACTTTGCAACTTCAACTTTTATTCGGTCTAATGTTAGCTTCTTTGCCAATGTTTCATCTTGTTTTGCAAAGATAAGCGACTTTTCTTGGATTTCTTTTAAGTTAATTATTTTATTGTAGTCAATGAGTACGGTTTTAACTCCAAAGTTATTAAACATCTCGTAGATATTTTGAGATAGCCCAAGCTCATGTGCTTCTTCCGTTTTCAACAAACCAACAACTATGTCATTATTTACTGTATTTTCTGCCGTCAAGACAGTTGACGCTGGTTCTTCTTTTCTGGTTACATGTTGAGATGCCGGTTTTTCACTAACGCCAGCATAAGTAATATTGCTTAATAATAGAACTATAATTAATAAGATATTAAATAGTTTATTATAATATTTATATACTATGACTTGCCTCCCTAATATTTATATTACGATATAGAGTATTTTATAACAAAAAGGCAAGTTTGCCAAGAAAGAGAAGGTGGCCTGAGCAGGAATCGAACCAGCGACACAAGGATTTTCAGTCCTTTGCTCTACCAACTGAGCTATCAGGCCAACTGTATACTTTTATTTTTAGATAAAAAATGTTATTATGTCTATCAAAAGTTTTTAAAGTAGTTTATAAAAATAAAGGATGAACATTAATGACAAAATAGGAATCTACCCTGGCACATTTGACCCTATAACTTTTGGGCATCTTGACATAATCAAAAGAGCGTGTAAACTAGTCGATAAATTAATAATAGGAGTTGCAGAAAACGTTAATAAGCATACTGCCTTTGACACAAAGCTACGCACAAGCATGGCTGAAAATGAAATCAAAGGGCTAGGAATTGATGCAGATGTTATATCTTTTAATGGGTTGCTAGTGAAGTTTGCCAAAGAGCAGAATGCTTCTGTTATTATTAGGGGATTAAGAGCAGTATCGGATTTTGATTACGAGTTTCAAATGAGCTGGGTAAATTATAAACTTCTTCCTGAAATCGAAACCATATTTCTTCCTGCTTCTGAAGATACTCAATTTATCTCATCAAGCTTTGTAAAGGAAATAGCAAGATTAGGAGAAGATGTTAGCAAATTTGTATCAAAAGGTGTTCAAAACGAATTGATTAACCTGAATAGGATAAAAAATGGAGAATAGTGCTTGTTGTTTTTTATTTCTGAATGGGTATATTCAATATATAAAATGTTATAAGCTAAAGGAGCAGCATGTCAAAAGTGAGGGTTAATAATAGAAAAGTTTGTTGTCATGGTGATGAGAATGATGAGGGTTCCGGCCATCCATTAATATATTTAGATATGGGAGAAGAAGAGGAAATAGCCTGCCCTTATTGTGAAAAGACGTTTGTCCATGACTGCACTGTAGAAGCGGTTGGGGAGCTGACTAGGGATGAGCTCTAATGGCACTTCTGCAGACTTAGCTTATGTAAATAGCAATAAGAGGGGCAGTAAAAATGAAACTGTCCATACGGTCGAGCACTCCCCCATGGCCAGGTATCATATTTCCACTATCTTTAACACCGTAAGCTCTTTTAACAAGCGACTCAGTGAAATCGCCAAGTTGCGCTAGAATAGCAATTGCAAGGCCAATGATTGGAGAATAAAAAATTGAAAATAGACCAAAAAATATTGATCCAAAAATTGTGCACACTACTCCAGCTAAAATCGCACCAAGAAGTCCTGCCCAAGTTTTTCCAGGGCTAATAATTGGGCAAATTTTAGCTCCACCAAAATTCTTGCCAAACAGGTAGGCAGTAACGTCAATTCCCCAAATGGTTAAGACGAACCATACTAATGCGTATTTTCCCTGTGGTAGATTATATAAATATATTAATGAGGCGCTTGGTAGTGCAATCAATAATAATGCAAAAACGTATAAAATTTTGTTTCCCTGGGTTAGATTATACCATTCAAAAGAAGATAAAACTGCTATCGAAAAAATCAATAGGTAAAACGATAAATCACTGAAATATGTAGCAAAGGAAAATATGAATAATATTACTATTGAGGACAACATTCTAATTATAAAATTATTATCTACCATATTTTTTCTCTCTTTTTGTATAATCTTCTAATGCTTTACTCAAATCTTGACAAGAAAAATCAGGCCATAAAGTATCACAAAAATACAATTCAGCATAAGCTGCTTGCCATAATAAAAAGTTGCTTAACCTTTTTTCGCCGCCAGTGCGAATTAATAAATCCAATTTTGGCAAATCTTTAGTATACAGAAATTTTTCAAATTCCTCTTCTGATACATAAGCAATATTTTCTTTTATAATATTGCTTATAGCTTGTGTAATTTCTTGCTTTGCTCCGTAACTGACTGCCACAGTGAGTAATAAACCATCGTTCTTATGTGTCATTTCTTCTGCTTTTTTAATTTGATCCAATATTTTACTGGGTAACAGACTTAAATTGCCAATAAAATTCAACTTAATGTTACAATTGTAAATGAAATTGACTTTATCTTCATTAGTTAAAACGGAGTAAAATAAATCAAATAGACAGTCAGTTTCGTTTTTAGGTCTAAGCCAATTCTCCATAGAGAATGCATACAAAGTTAAGTAGGGTATAGTTAAGTCCGTACAATACTTGGCAATATCGTATGCAACTTCACTGCCCTTTTTATAACCATCAATTTTTACCCTTCCTTGATTGTTCGCCCATCTACCATTACCATCCATAATAATTGCTAAATGTTTCGGTAAAGATTCTTGATTCAACATTTAAATTTAACCTAATTTTGACTTGAGTGAAATTTTTTGGATTTCAATGGACACCTGGAAGGTGTCAGCTACTTGCATGACAGGAAGAGAGTTACTGTAGTGACACCAATAGTTGATACTTGAATGCAAAATTGGTGTCATCCCAGTGCTCCGACACTGGGATCCAGGAAATTTGATTTCAAACAAGTGCATCAGATAGTTGTATAGTAAAGACTGGATTCCAGTGTCAAACACTGGAATGACATCATTTGCCATGTAAGCTTTCTCCATATCATTTAGTGATTCAGTATATCCTTTTCTTTGATGGACAATTCACCATCAATCTTTTTTATATTATCATCAGTAATATTTTGTATTTCCTTCTTAGCACCATGAAAATCATCTTCTGAGATTTCTTTATTTTCCTTCATTTTTTCTGTTTCTTCCATAATATCTCTACGTATATTTCTAATGGCAATCCGTGCATTTTCAGCAAACTGATGCAATAATTTCACTAATTTTTCACGGGTTTCTTGTGTCAAGTCCGGAAGAGCTATACGTATGGTGCTACCCTCGACAACAGGATTTAAATTCAGGTTAGCATTTAATATAGCGTTTTTCACTTCACCTACAACACTAATGTCCCAAACTTTAATTGATAGGGTTTTGTTATCTATAACCGAAACGCCTGCAACTTGATTTAACTTTTGATGCCCACCATAGATGTTTACAACTATACCATCAAGCAAAGATGCACTAGCTCTACCAGTGCGTACGCCTTTAATATCATCATGAAAGGACTGAATAGTTTTTAGCATTCTTTCTTTTGTTTTAGCTTTTATTTCATTTAACATAAATTACCTACTGTTTACAATCTGAAACTATAGTATAAGTACCTTGACCCTTAATAATATTGACTATTTTTTCTCCCTTCAAAGAAAAAACTATAATTGGAATAGAATTCTCACGAGCAAGTGAAATTGCTGATGCATCCATAACTTTTAAATCACGAGTCAATAAATCCGTGTAAGAAAGCCTATCATACATTACAGCATCCTCATTTTTTTTCGGATCAGCGGAGTATACACCATTTACTTGCGTACCCTTTAGAATAACATCACAATTCATTTCAACAGCACGTAAGGCTGCAGCTGTATCTGTAGTAAAAAATGGGTTGCCTGTGCCTGCTGCAAAAATTACCACTCTACCTTTTTCTAAATGACGAATAGCTTTCCTTCTGATGTAAGGTTCGCATACAGTGGCCATGGGTATTGCAGATAATACCCTAGAAGCTACTAAATTTTTTTCTAAAAAGTTTTGTAAAATTAAAGCATTGACTATAGTTGCAAGCATTCCAATATAATCACTGCTTGCTCTTTCACAACCACTTAAAGACGCAGATGTGCCACGAAAGATATTACCACCACCAACAACAATACATACCTGAACTCCAAGATTACAAACTTCAACTATGCCTTTAGATAACTCACCTATAGTCTCCATATCGTGACCAAATTGCTTTGATCCCATCAAAGCCTCACCAGAGATTTTAAATAACACCCTGGAATATTTTATTTCGCTTTTTTCATTTGTTGAAATAAACATTTTTTGCTATTTAATCTGCATCACCCAAAACAAGTAACTTGTAATTAGAGAGTTTAACAGCACTCAACTCGCTTGATTTTATAAAATCAGAAATCTTCATCTTATCATCCTTTATAAATTTTTGCTCCAGTAAAACAACTTCTTCATAGTACTTAGCCATTCGTCCATCTACTATTTTTTTTGCTACTTCTTCAGGTTTATTTAAGCTCCTCACTTGCTCTTCAATTATAGAACGTTCGTTGTTCAACTTCATTTGATCTAAATCATCTATAGACAAAGCTTCAGGCTTCATAGCAACTACATGCATAGCTATTTGTTTCCCAATCTCTTGTAGCTTCGCCTTATCACCAGATGATTGAAATGCAATTAAAGCACCAATCTTACCTAAGCCACACACATCACCATGTACGTAGCCAGCAATAACTCCATCCTTAGCTTCTAAGTAACAAAGCTTGCTTAACTCTAGCTTCTCACCAAGAACTGACGTACCATTCATAATAGCTTCCTGCACTGTGCCAATGCTTTCATACTTGGCATTTTTTAACTCATCAACGCTAGTACAGCGTTCTTGATGAGCAATTGATGCTAAATTTAAAACTAACTCTATAAATTTCTCATTCCTTGCGACAAAATCGGTTTCGCAATTGAGTTCAATCAATACACCACAATTTTCAGTCAAACACATAGCAACGAGCCCATCTGAAGCTACTCTATCAGATTTTTTGTCAGCTTTAGCAAGACCTATTGTACGTAACTTATCAACGGCTTTCTTAATGTCACCATCACATTCTTCTAATGCTTTTTTACAGTCACTTAAGCCAAGCCCTGTTCTATCACGTAATTCTCTTATATCATCTGGATTCATCTTCATTTGTTACTACCTCCCTTTCTTCTTCTTTGTAAACTTTACTACGTCTCCTTTTAGTTTGCACAATACCATCTTCTTTTTCTTGAATAAACTCATCACCCCTTATATCATCAATCTTAACTCCAGATTTTGCTAGACTAGACTCTATTCCAGCTAATATAGAGTCGGTAGCTAATTTACAATAGAGCTCTATTGATTTTCTTGAGTCATCATTTCCAGGTATTAGATAAGTAATACCATCTGGATCAGAATTAGTATCAAGTATTGCAACTATTGGAATTCCTAACTTCTTAGCCTCCTTAACCGCTATATGCTCTTTATTAGTATCAATGATGAATAAGATATCAGGAATTGCTCCCATTTCTCTAATACCGCCAAGCGCCTTATCAAGCTTTTGCTTTTTCTTTTCAATGTTTCCCAATTCTTTCTTTGTTAAAATGCTATCCTCGTCATTTAATATTTTCTCATATTGCATCAAGGTTTTTATCGAAGAAGAAACAGTGCCCCAATTAGTAAGCATACCACCAAGCCAACGATGATTCACATAATATTGACCACAACGAATCGCTTCACTTGCAATAATATCAAAAGCTTGAAACTTTGTACCAACAAATAGAATGCGACCACCTTGAAATGCAACGTCATATAAAGCCTTCATGGCCACCTGTAGCAATGGTAGTGTTTTTCGCAAATCAATTATATGTATACGATTTTCTTGATGCACTCCATATATGTATGGAGCCATTTTTGCGTTCCAGCGACTAATTTTGTGACCAAAATGTACACCAGATTCAGCTAAATCACGCACAGTGACTTTAGGCAAATTTGTCATATATCATTCCTCCAAATAGTTTATCCTCCATGGCATAACCCTAATGGGACTACTTGTACAAGCCATGTGTGAAATTAAATTATTTACATAGTAATAGAAAAGACAGCAAAGCGCAAACAAAAAATATTGACAAAGGGCAACATGTTTATTAGCTTTAAAGTTGAAGCCCGAAAATGCTAAAAAGAAATTAGGGGGGTGTAGCTCAGTTGGTTAGAGCGCATGCCTGTCACGCATGAGGTCGTGAGTTCAAGTCTCATCACTCCCGCCATATTAGTTTTAGCATAACTTAGAATTCGCAGTATTATTGCCGGTATTGAGAAACGCCTTCACCAAACTTGACATGGCATGGTATTGTAATTAATACTTAAATAGGTTTGTTTTTATCATTAACAATTAGGATTAAATATGCTCATTTCTGAAGTTTTTGCAGCAGATGCAACTAGCAATACATCAAGTATCGGCGCATCTTTTGCTAGTTTTATTCCACTGATTTTAATATTTGTGGTATTTTATTTTCTCGTTATTCGCCCGCAACAAAAAAAACTAAAAGAACATAGAAAGATGATAGATCAAATAAAACGTGGTGATACAGTCATTACTTCTGGTGGAATAATAGGTGAAGTTAATAAAGTTGATGAGGCAAATGCACAATTTATAATAGAAATAGCACCAAAAGTTGAGATAAAAGTTCTAAAGTCCGCTATATCTGAGGTTTTAAGCAAAGAAACTCAAAAAGTAGCAGCTAAACCAATTAAAAAGGTAAAATCGAAAGAATGATAAAAAGAATATAAATCAACCAGTAATAAAGGCAAAAATGCTTAATATGTTTAGAAAAAAGTTTGTTTGGTGATCCATTTGTGTGCGGAATATTTGGTGTAGTAAGTAGCGGTGATTCAGTAATACCAACCTTACTAACTGGGTTACAAAAATTGGAATATAGGGGATATGATTCCTCAGGTATAGCAATCATAAATAACGAAGGTAAGATAGAAGTCAAAAAATCAGAAGGTAAAGTCGAAAGGTTATGTGAAGTTGTTGATGACAGCAAGATGTCTCACAGTACAGTTGGTATAGCACATACTCGCTGGGCTACACATGGAGTCCCAGGCCTTAAAAATGCTCACCCCATTCGTACAAATAATGTTGTTGTTGCTCATAACGGCATAATTGAGAATTACAATCTGCTAAAAAAGGGTCTAGAAGAAAGGGGCATGTCATTCCATACTGACACTGACACAGAGATCATACCAAACATGCTAACCTTATATCTTGATGAAGGATTGTCGCCAATTGATTCTCTATTTAAGTGTTTAAACAACTTACATGGCTCATTTGCCTTGGTCTTATTATTTGCAGAATATCCAGACGCCTTATTTGTTGCGAAGAGAAATTTGCCTTTAGCAATAGGCTATAACTGTAACACAGTGTTTGCTGCATCTGACTCTAATGCTTTAAGTGCATTTGTGGAAAGAATATCGCATTTGGAAGATGATGACATTGCAGTGATAAAATCTAGTGGAGTTAGTATATACAACAATGGTACACAAGTTAAACGCAGTATAGAAAATAGTAGTCCAAGTGATTTTCTAATTAGCAAAAATGGTTACCCTAGCTTCATGTTAAAAGAGATTTTTGAGCAACCGCGTGCATTAAACAAAACAATAAATCAATTTTACAAGCAATATAAAGAGGTAATATTTGCTAACAAAAAATTGTTTTCTGAGCTGAGTTACATTACTATAGTTGGATGCGGGTCATCTTATTTTGCTGGGCTAATAGCAAAGTATTGGCTGGAAAATGTCGCTCAAGTTCGAGTATATCTAGAAATCTCATCAGAATTTAGGTATAGCAACGTCAAGCTGGAAGAAGGCAGCATTGGGTTATTTATCTCTCAATCTGGTGAAACTGCAGATACCATAGAAGCGCTGCGTTATGCAAAATCACAGAAGCAAACAATCATTAGTATAACTAATACATTTAGCAGCAGCATTGAAAAGATCTCAGATATTGTGTTACATACTCTTGCTGGGCCAGAAATTGGTGTTGCTTCAACAAAAACCTTTTCTGCGCAACTTGCAACTTTAGCATGCTTTGCCGTGGAGCTTGGAAAAATAAAAGGTGTACTGGGTGGAGAGAGAATAAAACAGCTAAGCAACGCTATTAACTCTATTCCCGAGTATGTTGAGCACTTTTTGAATGTGATGAAAATACAACATATATCGGGCAGTATATTAGAACACAATAACGTTATTTTAATCGGCAGAGGAAGTTCATACGGAGTTGCAATGGAAGGCGCATTGAAAATAAAAGAGCTTTCATATATCAATACAACTGGTATTGCAGCGGGAGAAATGAAGCATGGTTCTATTGCTTTAATAGACTCTACTGTGCTTGTTATAGCAATTATCCCTTATGATGATTTATTCTTTAAAACGCTATCTAATATACAAGAGATTATTGCAAGAAAAGGCAAAGTAATTGCCTTCAGTGATAAACAAGGAGCGCCATTCCTAAGGGGAGTTTGCGCAGATGTGGTGCAACTTCCAGACACTGATAATTTTATCTCTCCAATCATCTACAGTGTTGCTATGCAATTCCTTGCTTACTTTACTGCAGCAAAAAAAGGGTTAGATGCAGATTGTCCAAGAAATTTAGCTAAGTCTGTCACGGTTGAGTAGTCCATTTAAAGTTAAAGCTAAACTTCTAATTAAGGTAACCAGACTGCATTCTGTGATTTTTAGCAAAACACGATACACAATCGTCATTCCGCTACTTGTTAGGGGAATCTATGCCGAGATACCGCGAATGAATCGCGGTATGAAGGTTCGCGGTGGTATGACGGTTAAGTAATTCGTCATCCCGCTGCTTGTTAGCGGGATCTAGAGATACCGCGGCGGTATGACGGTTCGCGGCGGCATAGCTATCTTCAAAAATATGGTTGAATAATTGTTAATAATAGTATATAATTATTAATATTTTTAAGCACTTTGGCTATGGCTTTATCTAAGTTTCTCGACCCTAAGCTGGATTTAACCTTCAAAAAAATATTTGGCACTGAAAAAAATAAGAATATTCTCATACATTTTTTGAATGATATTTTAGGGTTTACCGAGATAAATACTATACAAGAAGTGGAATTCCTCAGTACTATAATGGATCCTGAAATTGCCTCTGATAAGCAAAGTATAGTTGATGTTCTTTGCAGGGACTCTAGTGGGGCTAGGTATGTGATTGAAATGGTGCGACCTGAAAGTCTTCGGTCATATTGTTTAAAAGGAGAGGAATTCATTCAGAAAGAAACTGAAAGGATTCTAAAACTTATTAAACCAGATGTTTTGCCGTCTGAGTCTACGCATCAGTGCGAATCGGGCAACCGGTTGGTGCCAAGCGATGCGGACAATGAACCTCCTCTTGAAAAAGAAGATGCTCAATCGTGAGAGGGGCATAAACTGCAAGCATCATGTGGTTGGAGGGCTAGGCTAGTGGTATGGTGAACGTAAGTGAAGCTTTATAAGTACCGATACGATGAAAGAGCTAAAGATGCTGATAAGCTCTGACCAAAAGGTAATGTGGATAAGTTACATTTTTCATTTCTAGATGTACGCAAATAATAACTCCACCGGTATAGAGAAGCCACCTAACCCACTATTGTATGACTGGAGAAACAGGGTAAGCCTGTATTTTCGCCTACATGGCAAGCAAACCGCAAGGAATGCTGATGGAAGTGCAGGTAAAGGAGAATGGAGAAAGCGAATGCCATTTTGTAACGAAATGGATAGAATTTGTAACATTAATTCGCGTGAAAACGAGCAGACTTCCGTTTGGTCCCTCGTGACAAGAAACTTTGTTAACCACTTAAGGTAGGAAAGCAGATGATTACAAGTAAACCTGTAAGTGCATCTACCAAAAGCTTTGAAGCATGGAAGCAGTTGCCATGGAAGAAATGCCAGAAAGTTATTGTGAGGCTACAAAGACGTATTGTTAAGGCTGTCCAAGAAGGAAGATGGGGTAAGGTAAAAACTTTACAACATCTTCTCACACGCTCTTTTAGCGGAAAAGCTTTGGCTGTTAAGAGAGTAACTGAAAACCAAGGAAAAAACACAGCGGGTGTAGATCGTCAACTATGGTCAACTTGCAATGCTAAATTTCAAGGAATAAAGCAGTTAAAGCAAAGAGGATATAAACCTTCTCCGCTAAAACGGATTTATATCAGTAAATCTAATGGCAAAAGAAGACCTCTTGGAATACCCACGATAAAAGATAGAGCCATGCAAGCATTATATCTGTTTGCTCTGGAACCGATAGCTGAAACGATCAGTGATCGTCACTCCTATGGCTTTAGACCTAAAAGATCCTGTGCAGATGCTACAGTAGCTTGTCATTTGTTACTGGCAAGTCGTAATCAACTACAATGGATACTTGAAGGTGATATCAAAGGATGCTTTGACAACATTAATCATGAATGGCTTATGAAGCATATTCCTATGGAGAAAAAAATTCTGCATAGTTGGTTAAAAGCTGGCTTCCTAGAATCAAAAACTCTGTATCCCACAACTGCAGGTACCCCGCAAGGTGGTATAATTTCTCCAATACTAGCCAATTTAGCCTTAAACGGACTTGAAAAGTTATTGGAAAGTCGATTTGGTAAACTCGGCAGTAGAAAAAGAAACAAAATCAGAAGTGGAGTGAATGTAATCAGATACGCAGACGACTTTATTATTTCAGGTTTCACACATGAAGTACTGGAAAAGGAAGTTAAGCCTTTAGTATCATCTTTTCTTCATGAGCGAGGTTTAATTCTGTCAGAAGAGAAGACAAAGATTACATCTATCACAACAGGGTTTGACTTTCTTGGTTGTAATGTACGTAGATATAATAAGAAGTTAATTATTAAACCTTCGAAAGAAAGTATTAAAAGCCCAGAACAGATAAAATCTGTAAAACCAAAAAGAAACTCCCTCTTTACTTTATGTTCTTTGGGTATAGTGTTATGAAGAAGCGCTTCTGCAGCTATAACCGAAACAATCAATGGTGCTATAAATGCCCGTTTGAAAGCATGGTTTTGGGGGAAATGGTAAAACCATTGATGGAGTTCTTTTTGGGCTACCTCGTTTAGAAGATTGTATAACCTAACCGTCCCAAGCTGAAGTGCTTCTTATCATAATAATATAGGAGGGATTTTATATGGCAGAAGCAAAAAGTAAATTAAAAACAATAAACCTTGATGCAGCAGGGATTGATATTGGCTCGACTGTACATTATGTATGTGTACCTGAAGGAAGAGATGAACAACGTATCCAAAAATTTGGGTGCTTTACAGTAGATCTACACAACTTAGCAAAGTGGTTAAAAAAGTGTCAGGTTAGAACTGTAGCCATGGAGTCAACTGGAGTATATTGGATTCCCTTATTTCAAATATTAGAATCACATAAATTTGAAGTAAAATTAGTAAATGCGCGACATGTCAAAAATGTGCCTGGTAGAAAGTCTGATGTTCAAGATTGTCAATGGCTGCAACAATTGCACAGCTATGGACTGCTTCAAGGATCATTTAGACCGGATAATCAAATGTGTGTACTGCGTAGTTACGTTAGACAACGTGCTAATCTAATTGAAAATGCAGCTAAACATACTCAACGTATGCAAAAAGCGCTAATTCAAATGAATATTCAATTACACAAGGTTATTAGTCATATTACTGGGATAACTGGTATGAAAATCATTGAAGCTATAATTGAAGGCGAAAGAGATCCTGAGAAATTGGCTAAATTCAGGGATGCACGAATAAAAAATGATCAGTCTACTATAGCAAAAGCGTTAGCTGGTGATTATAGAGAGGAACACTTGTTTGTGCTAAAACAAGAATATGCAGCATATACTTTTTTTCAAGAGCAAATAACGGGATGTGATAAAAGTATAGAAAATTACTATAAAACATTTGAAACAAAGTCGAATGAGAACAGGGCATTGAATAAGACACGAAAGAGAAAACAGAAGAATAGTCCAGATTTTGCCGTAGATGAAGATTTATATCGAATAACGGGGATGGATTTTACTAGAGTTCCAGGACTTGATGTATTAAGTATACAGGCTGTCATTTCAGAAACAGGTATAAATCACAATAAATGGAGGACAGAAAAGCATTTTTCTTCCTGGCTCGGATTAAGTCCTGCTAATAAAATTACAGGAGGGAAAATTATTGGAACAAGAACTCGTAAAGTTGTTAATCGTGCTGCAACTGCCTTGCGACTTGCTGCTCATTGTGTATCAAGAAGCAACACTGCACTTGGTGCATACTGCAGGAGGTTAAAGAAGCGACTAGGGATACCAAAAGCGATCACTGCTACAGCAAGGAAATTAGCATGTATTTTTTATAATATGCTAAAATATGGACAAGAATATGTAGAAAAAGGAATGAACTATTATGAAACACTCTACAAAGAGAGAGTAGTCAAAAATTTGACTAAAAAAGCAAAGGAATTTGGTTATATACTAATGAAAGAGGAGCCGATAGATGAAGAAGGTTCTTAGGAGTTTCTTAGAAGACTTCTTAATAAAGCACGTACATTGATAAAAGCAAATATAGCGAACACTCAGGCTATAGTAATTAAGTCACTCAGCTCTCTACTGAGAGGATGGGGAAATTACTATCACCATGTGTGTGCTAAAAAAGCGTTTAGAAAGATCGACAATGAAATTTGGCATAGTTTATGGAAATGGGCAAAGAAAAGACATCCTCGTAAAGGATTACGTTGGATAAAGAATCGTTACTTCAAAGTAATGGGTCAACGCCAATGGGTTTTTGCTGCACCCCTATGCAAGAACAAACCAAAAGAGATACGGTATTTAAGACTGCTTAAGCTGATTGATATACCTATCAGACGACATGTTAAAATCAGAGCGGATGCAAATCCCCTTGACTTAAAATGGAAAAAGTATTTTGATGAGAGAGTGAAACGAACAAGAATGTTAGCAAGCTCTTTCTCAAGAGAAGGTTCTCTACTGTTGGTGTCACCATTAAGAATGATGTTTCCTGAGGAATCATGAAGGACAAGCCGGTTCTAGAAAAGAAGAACTTAGATAAGGGGCTCAAGCGTAGTGTTGGGAAACCTGCATGCTGCGTTTCTAAGGGAGGGGGTAGTAGTAATACTGCTTCCTTACCTGACCAGCTCACTCGTGATAAAGGCTTTGAAAAACGCGCACAACTTTATGCTGCTAAGGCTTACTCAAGACAAGCTGATAAATCTGGTAAATACGTTGATTTAAAGAAGATTTTCTTTATCGCGATTTCAAATTGTACCTTATTCCCTGATAAGCTTGACTATATATCTAGCCATACCATAAGAGATGAAAAAACCAATGAGCATGACTTAAAAGATTTTCAATTTATCTTCATAGAGCTGCCAAAATTTCCAAAGACGAAGGAAGATCAATTGGAGAATATAGTAGAAAAGTGGGCTTATTTCTTTAGGTATGCAGAGGAAACCAGTGAAGAGGAGCTGGAAAAAATAATAGGGAGTGATTTTATAATCAAAAAAGCCTATGAAGAGCTAAATAGATTTAACTGGTCAGAGAAAGAATTTATTGCCTACGAACAGGAAATAAAACGTATTCTTGATGAACAGGCTGTCCTCGCTCAAAGACTCGATGATGCTACTGAAAAAGGCAAAAAAATTGGTAAAGAGGAAGGAAAAATTGAAGGAAAAATTGAAGTAGCAAAAACAATGCTGGCTAATAATGTTGATGTTGACACTATTGTCAAGTTTACTGGTCTTTCTATAAGTGAGGTAAAAGAATTGCAGAAAGTTTAATAACTTATAGATTCTTCCAAAGAAATTAGCTTATTTGGAATTTGCTTGACGTTTTTTGAGTATATGTTGGATTCAAAGAAGATTGGATAATATGCTACTCCACACTTTTTACTTTCTCGAGCTTGATGTTGGGGTTTATGATATTGTACAGCGCAAAACTTACACAAGCTAATCCAACTATCCCGCCAACTACCGCTATGGCGTACATTTTCAATATATAAGCCACAATACTGCTAACTAGCAATGCTGCACCAACAACACCTGCTACGATTACCTGTCTTTATTGTGTTGATGGTTTTTTTTCTACAGCATCACCATCAAAACATGGTTCAATGGACTGTCAGCTCTATCAACGGAAGTTGGCTCCACAGTAGTTTCTATTTGCGCTTCTTCGTTGCTTTCACATATAAGTTGAAGATCTTCACTATTTATATTGCATAATTTAGTGTCAGTATCAATTACAGATTTATGCTCTATGTCACATACTTCATGCACTTCCTCTTTAACCTTCACACTTTTTCCTGTTACAACCTGCTGCTCTAGCTGTTTTCTCATTAAGAACATCTTCCAAAGGTTTCTTGGCCTCTGCTGAATCTGCATTGCTAGAAACTTTTTGCTCTTGTTCTTTTGCGGCAGTGCTATTTTTGAATTTTTTAGCAATACTTTTCAATAGCTTTGGTGTTTTCATAGTTTTTCTCCTCTTGTTGCTTTTATAAACGTTAATCCATAAAACTTTTCCAACTGTTCACTCCACAGCATCGGTATTTCCCTCAAATCAGCTAGCTTTAAACTTCTTGGCTGTCTTCCATTTACTATGTCTTCTTTAATCTTTGGAGCCAGATAATTTAACCTTAAAATTTGTTGCATACGTCTTGTACCTACATTAATTTTGATACTCAGCTCTTTCACACTTCTATATTTTCCTGCCTCCAGTTGACGTTTCCACAGATGAGCTCTCACCACAGCTTTCAGTAGCGCATTGTTTGTTTTGCCTTCTGGTTCTACTACTGTGCATTTATTTCCTTTCTTTTTTAACCACATTGGTATAAATTCTACCTTATCCTCTGAACTCACCTCTAGTCCATCTTCCTTTACCATTACTCCCTTTATTAACTTTTTCACAACTTCTTTCTGTTCTCTGAAACTTAAATTTTTCCATTCTTCCACTTTTTCTCCACATTTTTCATATAGCTGCTCCGCCTTCTTCATCACTTCTTTTTCCACTTCTCCGGCAACTATAGCTCTTTCCACAGAAGTCCGGATATGATAAGATTAAGGATAGATGGCGATAAGGAGGTTGGATGCCGGCAGCATATAGTTATGATTTAAGAAAAAAAGCAATGGAAGCACTAGACGAAGGGGAAAGCAGAGAAGCAGTGGCAGCAAGATTTAAAATTGGACGAACTACTTTGTGGGAGTGGCAGCAAAGAAAAAAAGAAACAGGCGACTTTCAGTCAAAAAAACTCGGTAATGGAGGTTACAATCAGAAAATTATCGACTGGAATAAGTTTATCGAATTTGCTAAAAAACACGGTAGAAAAACTCTGTCGGAAATGGCTAAACTTTGGGGCAACGTTAGTATCCAAACGATCCACCGAGCTCTCAGAAAAATTGGATTTACGCGCAAAAAAAGACATATGGATACAAGGAAAGGAACGAAGAAAAACGTGCTGAATTCTTAAAAATTATAGCAACAAAAGAACCAGAAAACTTAGTGTATATAGATGAGTCTGGGATTGATAACACGGAGGACTATCCATATGGGTATTGCCAGAAAGGACAGCGATTTTATGCCCTAAAATCTGGAAAAAAAACTCAACGAATCAGCATGGTTGCAGCCTTAAGTAGAAGAAAGATAGTTGCTCCATTAACATTTGAAGGCCACTGTAATATGGATATTTTTAATGGATGGTTTGAGCAATTTTTGGCACCGATCTTAGAACCTGGACAAACTGTCATTCTTGATAATGCTACTTTTCATAAGTCTGATAAGCTTATCAAGCTCGCTAAAGGAGTCGGTGCAGAAATTTTGTATCTGCCGCCTTATTCTCCAGATTTTAACAAAATTGAGCATCATTGGTTTGCTATAAAAAACAGAGCCAGGAAAAACATTCCTCTATTCGAATCCTTTCGTCGTGCTGTTGATTCTGCCTTCCTATGACCTATTCGGACTATTATGAGAAATGCTATATTGTTCGGTTCACTGATTCACAACCCTTTCCCCTTAAATGATTGTTGCACACATAATATCGATACCTTTTATTCTCTTTTTTTGCGTACGTCAGCGTCATATTTGCATTACAGCTCTTGCACTTTATTATTCCCCTAAGCAGCGCTTCTTCATATTTTGCTTTTCTATATGGTTGATCCTTTATTAATTCCTGCGCTTTTTGCCATCTTTCTCCCTCTATTATTGCTTCATGCTTTCCCTCATACTGTTTCTCATAATGCCTGATTTTTCCCATATATATTGGATTTGTTATTATTCTCCTTACCGTGGCTTTTTTAAAGATGTCTGATTTCGTTCGGTACCCTTGGCTATTTAACTCTCTTGCTAATCCTGCCATTGACTTCAGCTCCATATACCTCTCAAATATATGTTTCACCGTCTTTGCTTCTTTCTCATTTATTATTAATTCCTTCTCCTTTACATCATACCCTAGCGGCAAAGTTCCTCCCATCCATAACCCTTGTTCTTTCGATGTTGTTATTTTATTTTTTACTCTCTCTACTATCATTTCTCTTTCTAGTTGTGCTGCTCCTGATAACACTGTTTGCACAAATTTTCCCATTGGCGTATTATTGTCAAATATTTGTGTTACTGCTATAAAATTTACTCTATGCCTTCTAAAAAATGACGTTACTTCTATGCTGTCTTTTGTTTCCCTTGATAACCTGTCCAGCGTATATACTACTACACAATCTACTTCTCCTGCCTTTACATCTTCAAATAATCCCTTTATCGCTGGTCTATTTAAATTACTCCCTGAAAAGCCTCCATCATCGTACTTTTTTGCCAGTGCTACCCAACCTTCTCGGCTTTTTATATATTTTTCACATGCTACTCGCTGCGCATCAAGACTGTTAAACTTTTGTTCTAACCCGTCTTCATTTGATTTTCTTGTATAAATTGCGCACCTTACTTCTTTTAGCATCTTTTCTCCTTGTCTCTCATTCCTAATAGGAGAGGCCCATTATAGCTCATTCCCATTATTTTCCCTGCTACTGCCGACAATGACGTATAAAACTCTTCTCTGTAGATTAAACCCTTATCTGTTACCATTACCGCATGCGTCTCTTCCCCTCTCTCTAGTATTAATTCTGTCCCTTCTACTGGTAATTTATCGCTACTTATTCTTTTTCCCTTCTCTAGACGATCTGCTAGGTATTCTAGTCTTTTGGCACCTTTTCTTGACATCTCTCCATATTCTTCCTCCTGCATTCTATAAGCTAATCTTGGTATCAGATATTTCTTTGAATATCTAGGCGCTTCTTTCCCATATACCTTCTTCCATATTCTCCTCAACTCTTCCAACGCTTTTTTCTCTAAATTCATTACTTTCTTTTCTGTTTCTTCCTCCATATTTTTAGCCTTTCATAAATAACTTTTCAATTCTGTCTGTTTCTTTCTTCAATACCCCGGCTATTTCTTTGCTATTTTTTGCATCATCCATCGCTTTCATTCCAAATTTATCTACTTGCCCTATTTCAGCCCCTGCTTTCACTAGCTCCTCCACTATTTCTTTTTCACCTACCATACATGCAAGGTGCAGCGGCGTGCATTTATTTCCATATTCCTCAGCATTTACATTCCCTCCTGATTTTATCAATTCTCTCACGGCTTCTAGGCGTTTCTCCGTTACCGCTAGGTGCAGTGCTGTATGTCCTCTTGCATCTGCTGCATTCACATTCGCTCCTTTTTCAACTAATAACCTCACTGTTTTTGCGTCTACTGCATAATGTAAAACCGTTCTTCCCCTTTTGTCTCTTTCATAAATACTTTTAAATGAGTTCTCTAATAATCCTTTTGCTGACTTATTAAATGCCTCTTTTTTACCAATCTTTACCATAACCTACCTCACTTTTTTTAATTAAGTCCCTCCTTTAAGCATTACTTCTCACCACTTCATCTATCATTTCGTTCACTCGGCTCATTATCTTGCTTGCTAAATTTTTACATTCTTCCTTTATTAGCTCCTTATCTCTCTTCCTTATTTCTTCTATCTCTATTATTTTTAGCTCCGGCATATAGCTCCCATTCAACATATCTGCTATTTCTCCCACTAGCCTCTCTATTCCATAGCACGTCAGCTTTCTACTTTTTGTTATTCCTCCTTGCTTTCCCAGAAATTTCCTCGCCTTTTCATTCTCTCCATTATCCCATAGGCCATACCTTTCACTCTCCCATATATAATACATTGGTGTTGCACCATATTTATCCAGTTGATTAACTGCAGCTCCCGCTTTTACTAGCTCTTTTATTATTGCAATTCCTGCCCCTAGCCTACATGCAGAGTGCAGTGGCGTACATCCGTTGATATATTTAGTGGCATTTATTTCTCCTCCTCCCCTTATCAGCACTTTTACATTTTCTAAACTTCTCGCAAATACTGCGCAGTGCAGTGGTGTATAACCCTTTTTATCTCTTGCATTGATGTCCGCTCCTTTTGTTATTAATAACTTTACTGTTTTGCAATCGGAGATTTCCACTGCACGGTGCAATACTGTTTCCCCTTTTTCATCTTTTTCATTTATTCCACGAAATGAATTCTCCTTTAATTTTTCCAGTCTTTTATTTAAATTGAACATTTTAGTTACCCCACTATAAAAACATACGCCAATTTGGCTCACTTCAGTGCAAGATCAATTTTTTTTGTTTACTTGCTACTATTTAAGTTATGCGTGTTTTAGTATAAAAAGGCAAGTCTTTTTTCGCGTAGTACACCTTTTTTAACTAAATACTAATATAGTATATGAAGATATAAATATACATGTTTAGTATATTAAGCATATGGGCTGTCTTTCTTTCCACGACCTGTTCAAATGCCGATGTTCGTGCCAAGTTGAAACGCCTCCGTAAAATACTAAAATGTAGTTTTCTAGCTCGTATGTTGCATTTTTTTGCTTTGAATCCAATTCGTTTTCAAAATGAATGTAGTGTTCTGCTACGCTAAATCTTATTATTTTGGGGGTAGAGAAATTCTTTACTTGATAGTGGTGAACGGCAAAAAATCTTTCTAAAATTGGCTTGTATTTTAAATTCCACAGTTGTTCAGATAGCTTATCACTTCCTAGTAAAAACCTTTTTCCCCTCTCTTCTATACTACTTACTGGAAAACAAGCATTTACTTCTCCTAAATTCCAACTATCTGATAATACTATTTGTGCCTTAGCAAACTTTATTGCCGGTAATAAGCTCTGTGGTAGCGGATATAGCGCTTTGAAGTTATACCACACATGATTTCTTTCATAAATACCGTTATAGTTCTTAGTATGAGGCTCGGTTTCTCCAAGGATTGCTACATCTAGGCAATATATATCATTGCTAAAAACTTGTTCATAATGATCGCGTAGATAGTTTTCTATAATCCTAATAACTGGACCACTAGACCTGAAAAAATTTACTCTCCCAAATGATAGCACTGGTCCATCTTTTTCGATCTTTGTACCAGAGTAGTCTGATAATAAGCTGCCAAAAAAGCTTTCATCTAAAATAAATCTTCCAATATTATAGTGGTCATTGAAAAGCCTCATTAGCCTCGATCTTGCTGGCAATGATAGTTTTGCTAGTTCTACTACTGCATCCACGAAGAAGTCATTCGGTACATCTCTTATCCCTACCTGCAACTCAAAAAAGTGTTTATCGGGTGGCTCTTCAATAATTGTAATATCATCTATACTTGCCCATTTTAATGCTATTTTCAGTGACGCTGGTGTTCCTCTTAAACGCTGAAATTCTACCCCTTCTTTTATCGCTCTTCTTTTCTCTTTTGCCCAACGCAGAATTTCCCCCAATCCATATTCTTCTATTATCCACGGTAGTATTTCATCTTTAGAATTAAACTTAAATCCTTTTATCCTGCTTGGATCAACTTTGTAATCGATAGCCTCTACTATGGCTCTTTCTTCTTTTGTGCTATTAGGTGGAAGCAACATTAGCTTTTGCCCATTAATTCGATTTCTAGCTTGCCTAAACAAACGCACTCATTCCCCAGTACCACAACATCTTTTCTTGGCTCTATTAATTCCACGTTTTCCACTCCTTCTATAAATAGATTTGCTATAATCCACGCCCTTGTTACACTCCATCCCAATCTTTTCGTTGTTTCAAATTTTTCTATAAATCTCTTCTTCACTGTTTCAACAATATCTGGTCTTTTAATGCTAATTCTGCTGTGGATATTTATTTCAATAATATTGCAACCAACTACTGTTATCGTATCTGTCAATACCCTTATATCATCCCTGGTGACTCGCTTTCTTACAATATCAAGTAGTTCTTCAGACGCTATGCCATTTGTGGATAACTCCGTGGATAAAATCGAAATCTCTACACTCCCTGGCACTTTTGATTCAACCAGCGCGTCCTTTACTCTTCTATCTGCTGAGAGTGCTTGAAACCTATAATGCTCTTTACTTCCTCCAGTGCTTGAGCCAACTATTCTTGCCTTGATTCTTTTTCTAAATCGTTCGTCATCTTCCCCTTTTTCCCTTTCTACACTATAAAACTCAGCTAAACGATCTAAGTCTTCTCCTCCTGCAAACTTAAGTAAATTACTTTTTACCGCTTCATTTATTCTTTGTCTCAGCAAAAGCTCTCTCCAGGCTGCTACCTCTAAAATCTTTATTGCTGGGTCACTTTCTACTAATGCCGTAAAACTTTCATCACGACTTACTAATTCCTCTTTCATCCGAGAAAAAATCTCTTCAAAGTTCAGTGGTTCGATAATATTTGGCTGCTCCATCTTTATACTACAATTTCTTCAAAATGAATATTTTTTCCATTTGGCAAGTACAATCCTTCTAAATCAAGCGTTACTTTCCCTTCTTTTACTTCTGTGATTTTTACCTTTTCGAGTTTGAACCTTGTTTCCCACTTTTGTAGCGCTTCTGCTGTTGCCGCATAAATTTCTAACGTAAAATCTCTATTTATTGGCCGATCAATTAACTCAAATAACCTTGAGCCATACTCCCTCCTCATTATTCTGCTGCATATCGGCGTGGTTAAAATATTAACTATTGATTGCTTTAAATGTTCTATTCCTTCAAGCTCTTTTCCAGTTTTATTGCTCATCCCTTTCATTTTTAGCCTGCAAACACGTTTTCACTTCCACTTATTACTTTAAACCCACAAGATACTGAATCCCCAACTCTTCCTATACCATGACCATTTGCAAACACTGTTTTTGACCCTTGTTCCATTACCTTACCTTCTGTAAAACTATCTCCTTGCCGACAAACTGGTCTTCCGTTTACAAATATATCTCTGCTTCCACTTATACAAAAATGCGGCAACGCTTCCCCGCAGTGATCTCCTAGGCATATAACTGATTTATTCATTCCTTTTCCTAATTTAGATTTATTCTTTGTGCCTTAAGTTTTATTCCTTCCTTTGTTATTTCTATACTTGATTTCCCAACTTGCAATGTTATTTTATCTACTACGTCAACTTCAAAATGATGCTTTTCCTTGTCGTACAATATAGCATTTCTCATAATAGTCCGAATAGGTCATAGGAAGGCAGAATCAACAGCACGACGAAAGGATTCGAATAGAGGAATGTTTTTCCTGGCTCTGTTTTTTATAGCAAACCAATGATGCTCAATTTTGTTAAAATCTGGAGAATAAGGCGGCAGATACAAAATTTCTGCACCGACTCCTTTAGCGAGCTTGATAAGCTTATCAGACTTATGAAAAGTAGCATTATCAAGAATGACAGTTTGTCCAGGTTCTAAGATCGGTGCCAAAAATTGCTCAAACCATCCATTAAAAATATCCATATTACAGTGGCCTTCAAATGTTAATGGAGCAACTATCTTTCTTCTACTTAAGGCTGCAACCATGCTGATTCGTTGAGTTTTTTTTCCAGATTTTAGGGCATAAAATCGCTGTCCTTTCTGGCAATACCCATATGGATAGTCCTCCGTGTTATCAATCCCAGACTCATCTATATACACTAAGTTTTCTGGTTCTTTTGTTGCTATAATTTTTAAGAATTCAGCACGTTTTTCTTCGTTCCTTTCCTTGTATCCATATGTCTTTTTTTGCGCGTAAATCCAATTTTTCTGAGAGCTCGGTGGATCGTTTGGATACTAACGTTGCCCCAAAGTTTAGCCATTTCCGACAGAGTTTTTCTACCGTGTTTTTTAGCAAATTCGATAAACTTATTCCAGTCGATAATTTTCTGATTGTAACCTCCATTACCGAGTTTTTTTGACTGAAAGTCGCCTGTTTCTTTTTTTCTTTGCTGCCACTCCCACAAAGTAGTTCGTCCAATTTTAAATCTTGCTGCCACTGCTTCTCTGCTTTCCCCTTCGTCTAGTGCTTCCATTGCTTTTTTTCTTAAATCATAACTATATGCTGCCGGCATCCAACCTCCTTATCGCCATCTATCCTTAATCTTATCATATCCGGACTTCTGTGGAAAGAGCTATAATACGCATCTACACCCCTGACGCTTGAATTTTCCAGATCATTCCAGAGTTATCTCTGAGTGGCGGTGAGTGTACTTTGTATCTACGGTTACCAATAATAAAGATATCTCCCCATTGGTTGCAATACATCAAAGACACTCACCTCCAAAATCAACATCTCCCCTACAAATTGTCCTTCACCAATACCATAGAGTTTGTCTGGTTGCTGTTTTAATATCTGCACCAGGTATGACTTATTCTTTGACTCATACAAAGCTTGCTGTCCTAAATGTGTAAAACAATCTTCTAAGAAACTCCTAAGAACCTTCTTCATCTATCGGCTCCTCTTTCATTAGTATATAACCAAATTCCTTTGCTTTTTTAGTCAAATT
Organism: Wolbachia endosymbiont (group A) of Ischnus inquisitorius; assembly: GCF_964026985.1. NCBI lineage: Bacteria > Pseudomonadati > Pseudomonadota > Alphaproteobacteria > Rickettsiales > Anaplasmataceae > Wolbachia > Wolbachia endosymbiont (group A) of Ischnus inquisitorius. The sequence goes on from NZ_OZ034715.1 coordinate 776,299, forward strand.
TTTGACTACTCTCTCTTTGTAGAGTGTTTCATAATAGTTCATTCCTTTTTCTACATATTCTTGTCCATATTTTAGCATATTATAAAAAATACATGCTAATTTCCTTGCTGTAGCAGTGATCGCTTTTGGTATCCCTAGTCGCTTCTTTAACCTCCTGCAGTATGCACCAAGTGCAGTGTTGCTTCTTGATACACAATGAGCAGCAAGTCGCAAGGCAGTTGCAGCACGATTAACAACTTTACGAGTTCTTGTTCCAATAATTTTCCCTCCTGTAATTTTATTAGCAGGACTTAATCCGAGCCAGGAAGAAAAATGCTTTTCTGTCCTCCATTTATTGTGATTTATACCTGTTTCTGAAATGACAGCCTGTATACTTAATACATCAAGTCCTGGAACTCTAGTAAAATCCATCCCCGTTATTCGATATAAATCTTCATCTACGGCAAAATCTGGACTATTCTTCTGTTTTCTCTTTCGTGTCTTATTCAATGCCCTGTTCTCATTCGACTTTGTTTCAAATGTTTTATAGTAATTTTCTATACTTTTATCACATCCCGTTATTTGCTCTTGAAAAAAAGTATATGCTGCATATTCTTGTTTTAGCACAAACAAGTGTTCCTCTCTATAATCACCAGCTAACGCTTTTGCTATAGTAGACTGATCATTTTTTATTCGTGCATCCCTGAATTTAGCCAATTTCTCAGGATCTCTTTCGCCTTCAATTATAGCTTCAATGATTTTCATACCAGTTATCCCAGTAATATGACTAATAACCTTGTGTAATTGAATATTCATTTGAATTAGCGCTTTTTGCATACGTTGAGTATGTTTAGCTGCATTTTCAATTAGATTAGCACGTTGTCTAACGTAACTACGCAGTACACACATTTGATTATCCGGTCTAAATGATCCTTGAAGCAGTCCATAGCTGTGCAATTGTTGCAGCCATTGACAATCTTGAACATCAGACTTTCTACCAGGCACATTTTTGACATGTCGCGCATTTACTAATTTTACTTCAAATTTATGTGATTCTAATATTTGAAATAAGGGAATCCAATATACTCCAGTTGACTCCATGGCTACAGTTCTAACCTGACACTTTTTTAACCACTTTGCTAAGTTGTGTAGATCTACTGTAAAGCACCCAAATTTTTGGATACGTTGTTCATCTCTTCCTTCAGGTACACATACATAATGTACAGTCGAGCCAATATCAATCCCTGCTGCATCAAGGTTTATTGTTTTTAATTTACTTTTTGCTTCTGCCATATAAAATCCCTCCTATATTATTATGATAAGAAGCACTTCAGCTTGGGACGGTTAGGTTATACAATCTTCTAAACGAGGTAGCCCAAAAAGAACTCCATCAATGGTTTTACCATTTCCCCCAAAACCATGCTTTCAAACGGGCATTTATAGCACCATTGATTGTTTCGGTTATAGCTGCAGAAGCGCTTCTTCATAACACTATACCCAAAGAACATAAAGTAAAGAGGGAGTTTCTTTTTGGTTTTACAGATTTTATCTGTTCTGGGCTTTCAACATACAGTATGACCCATTTGCAGTCTGTGTGCTTTTTGATAGCTTGCAATGCCAAGCCGTGGTCCAAATTGTCGAAAAATCCAGATATATCAAGATCTATCGTCCAATCGTACCTCCAGCATCTTTTACGAGCTGTATCTACCGCATCCAGTGCAGACTTATTTGGTCTATAACCATATGAATCCTCATGAAATTTTGGTTCTACCAGCGGCTCTAGATACATAGCAGCAGCCGTTTGCCCTATCCTGTCGAATACTGAAGGAACACATAAAATTCTTTGCCCTCCTGTATCTTTTGGTATCGCAACAGCTTTTACCGGATCTGGAAAATAACTTCCGGATGACATCCTATTCCATAGTTTGTATAGATTATCTTTTAGATTCTCTTCAAACTTTGTTATCGAAACCTCATCCACACCAGCAGCACCTTTATTTTTCAATACTTGTTTATAAGCTCTCCAAATAAGTTGCTTTGGTATATCAAAAGACTTTGTTTTATTCATTAACTCCTCCCTTTCGGTTGATAAACAATTAAAACTAAATAACTCAGCCCCTTCGCTCCATTTCCATTACAGAAACTTCTTCACTACTACGAGCTGATCCGTCCCTGTTTTTCGCATCGGTACTCTCATCCTTGGAGTTTAGCCCCTTGGATTTCTCCCTTATCATCGAAACGACAGGTTCCCGTAGTTCCACACAATAGCCTAAAATAGATTCATGCCACCTTTATGCCGGACGCCAGCTATCCAGTAAACAAGCTCCCGATAGCCTTATCCCAGGTTACAAACGACCCCCTGGTTTTGACGTCATACAACCGGTTTCGACACTTCATCAGTGGTTCACTTACGTTCATCTCTCTATTTCATACATGACGCATAATTGCGCCTTTTCCATAACGCTCACTACCTTGGCTCTTTACCAAAGCAGCTCATGGTTGTTTGAAGCCTGTTCTTGTAAACCGGCTCCGAGGGGCCCACCCTCATCTATTGCGTAGCTTTCGCACTTAGTTTGCTCTTACTTGAACATTCTTTGTGTCTCTACGGCACACCGTTTGCGTATGGTTTATTGCTATGCGGTTAATCTTTCCTCAATCCAAGCTGCTTGAATAGCTTCGAGTATTTTTTCGTTACAGCGTTTTTCATCATCATCAAATTCCTCTAAACTCAAGACCTTTTTTTTAAGCTCAGTGAATCTGATACTAATTATATTCTCATTTGGAAATTTTTCCTCCAGAGCTTCCACAATATCTTCTATATCAAGCCATTTCATACTTTTTTGTATTTATCTGCTAAGTTAAATTGGTGCCCATGGGGAGACTTGAACTCCCAAGGTCGCAAAACCCACGGATTTTAAGTCCGCTGCGTCTACCGATTCCGCCACACGGGCTTTTTTTATCTATCTAGAGTAAAACTCTACTACTAAATTGACTTCCATGTCTGCTGAATAAGGAACCTCAGAATATTGAGGTGACCTCAAATACTTCACTGAATGCTCTTTACTATCTGCTTCTAAATAATCCGGAGCCTTGCGCTCTTGTTTTTGTTCAGCCTCTACTACTACAGGGATTTTTGCTGCCCTTTCTCTTATTTTTATTATATCACCTGGCTTCACTCGATAACTCGATATGTTAACCACCTTATCATTAACTGTAACGTGCTTGTGAGATATGAGCTGCTTTGCTGAGTAAATTGTTGGAACAAGACCAGAGTGGTATAAAACAGAACTTAATCTCGATTCTAAGATACCGATAAAATTATCAGCCGTATAACCCTTTCTGTTATAAGCATCTAAAAATGTGCGTCTGAGCTGCTTACTTGAAATCGCATAGTAAAACTTAAATTTCTTATGCGCAGCAAACTGCTTACCAAAGTCGGATAACTTCTTGAATCCAAGAATACCATGTTGACCTGGAGGGTATTTCCTTTTGTTTACTGGGTCTTTAGCTCTACCCCATAAATTTACACCAAGTCTACGGCTAATCCTATACTTTCTAGTGATAACAGTTGTCATATAAAAACTCTCACGATTTAACTTTAGATTATTAAGGATTTTAGCACTCAGTGTCAACTTGTTTTTGCTGATATAATCTTTTATACTTCATTTTTAAGTTTTTCTATTAACACATGAATCATTCACATTTAAAATCTATGGCAAACGCCATCCGTTTTTTATCAATTGATGCAGTACAAAAAGCAAACTCTGGACACCCAGGTATGCCACTTGGCATGGCAGATGTTGCAACTGTTTTGTTTGCTAAATATCTGAATCATAATCCTGATGATTCTAAATGGTTCAATAGAGATCGCTTTGTTTTATCAAACGGTCATGGGTCAATGTTACTATACTCAATATTATATTTGACAGGTTATATTAGCGTAGATGAGCTAAAAAACTTCAGACAAATGGGATCCAAGACCCCAGGTCATCCAGAGTTCGGCTTGACTTCCGGGGTAGAGGCAACAACAGGCCCGCTCGGTCAGGGGTTTGCCGCTGCTGTTGGCATGGCACTTGCTGAATCGATACTTGAAAAGCAGTTTAGAATCAATCACTACACTTATGTGATGCTAGGGGATGGCTGTCTTATGGAAGGAATAAGCCATGAAGCAGCATCACTTGCTGGGAATCTTAAATTGAATAAGCTTATAGCTCTTTTTGATGATAATGATATTTCTATAGATGGCGCTACTTGCCTTTCCTGTTCTGACGATGTAGAGAAACGCTTCTTAGCGTATGGATGGAATGTTGACAAAATTGATGGCCATGATTTTGATGCCATATCCCTTGCAATAGAGCAAGCAAAAAAGTCTGATAAACCTACAATGATCTGCTGCAAAACTATTATCGGAAAATTTTCAAGCCGTGCTGGCACATCCTCTGCTCACAGTGGTGCTTTTTCGGAGGAAGACATAAAACAGATGAGAGAGAAATTAAACTGGAATTATGAACCATTCCATGTACCAGAAGATGTGAAAAATGCCTGGAAGAAAACTGTTGAGAGAGCAAAACAAAACTACACGATGTCATTCCAGCGCGTGACCAGGAAAGAAGAAAAAGAATGGATCCCAGTGTCAAGCACTGGGATGACAAGAGAGAGTACTGGGATGACAGAAGAGAATGCTGGGATGACAGGGTATCATGCAGAACTTCAAAGACGGTTAGATAAACATCTACCAGATAATATCGCTGGTGTTTTAGCTGACCTGAAGAAACAAATATGTGAGCTAATGCCAAACGAAGCTACTCGATCTTCTTTCGGCAGAGTAATGGAACTTTTAACTGAGTCTATGCCGGAATTAATCGGCGGTTCTGCTGATCTTACCGGGTCAAATTGCACTAAATATGAGCACATGCAGGTAATAAATAGCAATAATTATAGTGGCTCTTATGTCCACTATGGAGTGAGAGAGCACGCTATGGCAGCATGTATGAATGGTATGGCACTTCACGGCGCGATTCTTCCTTATGGCGGCACTTTTTTGGTATTTTCCGACTATTGTCGTCCTGCTATACGTCTTTCAGCTCTGATGAAACAGCAGGTTATGTATGTCATGACTCACGACTCAATTGGAGTGGGAGAAGATGGCCCGACTCATCAGCCAATAGAGCATTTAGCCTCTTTGCGTGCTATACCAAATCTATATGTTTTTAGGCCAGCCGATGCAGTTGAAACTCTGGAGTGTGTTAGCATTGCACTCGAAAAGAAAGAATCTCCAGCACTGTTTGCGCTCTCAAGGCAAAACGTAAGTTACATGCGCAAGTTCTACTCTGATATCGATCAATCTGCTAATTTATCGAAGTTTGGTGCATATATTTTGTGTGAATGTTCAAAAGAATTAAAAGTGACGATATTTGCTACGGGGTCCGAGGTTGAAATTGCAGTTGAAGCAAGGGAGAAATTGCAGGAAAAGGGTATAGGTACAAGGATTGTTTCTATGCCATGCTGGAGGCTTTTTGACGAGCAAAGCGATGAATATAAAGCGGCAATATTAAATAATGACAGCATTAAAGTTGCAATTGAAGCCGGAAGTGAAATGGGTTGGCATAAATACATAGGTTCAAACGGTATATTTATTGGCATGAAAAGCTTCGGAGAATCAGCACCTTATAAAACACTTTATGAGCATTTTAATATCAACGCTGATCATGTGGTAAAATGTGTGTGTGAGAAGTTAGGTTGCATTCAGTAAACCTCTTGCATAACCATATGAAAGCCCACTCTTCTTTGTCATTCCAGCGCGTGACGTTATTTCCATCCAAGATGGTGTCATTCCAGTGCTCCTTTTTTTGTCATCCCAGTGCGTGACACTGGGATCTAGCCTTTATTATTTGGTTGAAATTAAGTCTTCTGGATCCCAATGTCAGCTACTTTCATGACATCATCATAAAGTAAAATGAGATCCCAGTGTCACGCACTGGGATAACAGGAGAAGGAGGCTACTTAGAGAGGATGTCATTCCAGCACTTGACACTGGAATGGCTTTGTTGCATCGCTACTTATGAAAGGCTAACTATAGTTAGGATTATAAGCAACCTATTGAAAATCTTGTTTTTTTGCAATCAATCTGATCAAATTTAAGAATAGTAATTTGTTATTTATATTAATAAATTTAATTCTATTGAAAATAGCTAAAGCATTGAAATTCTTGAACTTTAGCCGGATTGGTAAATGGTAGTGAAATTTCTTTTACTCAAATTTAGGTATTCATTGACCGTTCTTGTTATAAATACCAGAATAATAAGCTACTGATATTCCCTATCTTTTTTATCTTTAATCCATCATAGCTAGCGATGCAACAAAGCCATCCCAGTGTCAAGCACTGGGATGACACCTTTTCCGGTAGAAGATCACTATCAAATCACATTGCTCTGGTCATTATGATCACCATTATTTTGTTCAACTGATTGATCGACCCCAGGTGAAGAAGAATCATCATAAGGTTGTGTGTCAGACTTTTCTTCGTCAGACCCAAACAACCATGAAAAAAAACCACCAAAAAATGATGCAATTAATGAAAAAGGCTTCATAAGTATACTAAACAAACTACCAAAAAAAGAGCTCGGCTGTTCTTCTGTTTGTGCAGGTTCTGTGGAAGCAACAGGACCTACATCGTTGTCTTGTACATCAGTTCCTTGTTCTGCACTGGTGGTGCTGGTTTTTTCCCCTTCTTTGCTATTATCTGATTGTAGTTCAGTATCATCACCTACTCGTTTTTCTTCCTCTTGACCCCCTTCACTATCTGTCGATGATCCACCCGCTGAACTATCATCAGATTTTTCTGCTGGTTGCAATAGAGTTTTTATTCCTTCATCAGTGGCTAATTTGAAAGGAGTATTTCCATCTTCATTTTCTATATTAACATCTGCTCCTTTTTTTATTAAGAATTTTACTGTTTCCGCAGAGGCGTTTGCTGGACGATCTGCATAACCCATAAACACTTTATTTTTTGTAGCAAAATGTAAAGGAGTCCATAGATCGTTATCTTGTATATTAACATTCGCTCCTTTTTCTAATAAAAGTTCTGCTATATCCGTATAACCTTCTCTAGCAGCCCAATGCAAAAGAGTATGTCCATATGAATCTACTGCATCAGCATTTGCTCCCTTGTTTAATAAAGCTTTAACTATATCTTTATGGCTACTATTGTAATTATATTCCATCATACTCTGAAGAAGTGATTCCATTACTGTATCAACCTTTGCTCCATTATTTAATAAAACTTCAGTTGCATCTTTATGACCATAGAAAGCAGCTTCAAATAAAGGAACCCTTCCATCTTTATCTGCTATATTAACATCTGCCCCTGTTTGTATTAGAGCTCTTACTATTTCTACATTGCCCTTTATAGCAGCAAAATGTAAAAGAGTTTTTCCATCGTTGTCTATTGAATTAACGTTTACTTTTTTACTTAATAGACTTTGAACTTCCTCATAATTATCACTTTTAACGGCTGAATACAAAGCTTCGATGTCCTTTTGCGTTTCTTCTAGAATTTTTACTATATGTTGCCTGCCTTGTTGAGAGGCAAGATTTAAAGGAGTGCTGCGAGTATTATCTAGTGGAGTAACATAAATTCCTTTTGCTTCTAATAGAACTGTTACTATTTGCTGATTGTAACTTTTAGCAGCTTCATGTAAAGGAGTCTTTCCATCTTTATCTACTGCATTAACGTTGATTCCTTCTACTTTTAATAGAGCTTCTATTATGCTTGTATCGAGTGGTTGCGTTTTGTTGGCTTCGTCAACAGCAACATGTAAAAGAGCGCGTCCAGTTTCAGACTGTGCATTAACATCTGCTTTGCTATCAATTAAAAGCGAGACCATATCTTTGTTTCCTTTGGCAATAGCATGCCGTAAAGGAGTAAATCTGTTTCCATCTAAAGCATTAACATCTGCTCCTTCACTTATTAGACGCTTTAATCCATCAATATCACCTCTTTCAACAGCCTCAAATAAAGCAGCATTTTGTGGAACTTGGCTTTCTTCTTCATCATCTTGCAATACTGGACTAGCATCATCAGATTCTTCTGCGGATTGCAATAGAGTTTTTATTTCTTCATCAGCGGCTAAACCTAAAGGAGTATTTCCATTATCATCCTCTGCATTAACATTTGCCCCTTTGTCCAATAGATCTTTTACTATCTCTGCATGGCCATTTTCAGCAGCCCAATGTAGAGGAGTCTTTCCATCATCATCTACTGCATTAACATCTGCTCCTTCCTTTATTAGATCGTTTACTACATTAAAATCACCACTTTTAGCAGCCTGAAATAAATCAGCATTTATATCTCTTATATCTCTGTTTGAATTGCTCATCCCAAACCTCCTGTAAAACTATATTGTTATGATAAAGTCATTAATAACCCATGAGCTCTCACCCCCTGTAAAATTATATTATCATGATAAAGTCATTAATAACCCATGAGCTCTGGATCACGCAAATAATGGTTATTCCCTGTGTTTTTCAGTACATTTGAGCTGGCTGTACATAAGAATTGCAATTGTAGAGCATGCTATTGTTAATAGTAAATTTGGTAAAATACCATAGCGAAAAAATTTTCCTACTATATATATTCCAATAGCCCCAAACATCATATTGCAGAATGAGAGGACTGCACTACCAAGCCCTATACCTTTGATCGTTTCTAAGGCAGAAGTTACGTTATTGCTTATTATTAATGCAAGTCCGATATTGGCTGGAATCCAAGCAGTTTGAAGAATGAATATATTCAACTTGTCCGCGAAATAAAAATATACCAATAAACTATCGGATATTATCGGTAACACCAAACCTATTATTAGCATTTTGCTAACCCCTACTTTTGGTACATACCTTCTATTAATTAAAGTTCCAATTATGTAAAATATGACTATGATCGATATGAGGTAGCCAAAATACTGTACTTCAATGCCCATCGATTCAAATATGAACGGGTAGTTAGCAATGTATGCCCAAAGCCACATGAAAGTTAATCCATGAATGGCTGAAAACCCAAGGAAACGATAATTTCTAAATATTGATATATATTGCTTGAAGATATTAGTAGTTATGTTAGTTATACTGGTTTCATTTTTATTTACAGTGAGTGTTTCTTGTAACTTAAAGTAGATAAAAATAAGTATAGCAATTGCCGCGAGTGATATAATAAAAAACAAAAATTTCCAACTATACCCATGTGAAATTATATAACTGCCCACCACTGGAGCTATTCCAGGTGAGAGTGCCACAACCATATTTAATTTTGAAATGACTCTCGAGTATTCACTACCCGAGTACATATCCCTTATTGCTGCATACCCAACAACACCTGCAACACCAGCCCCTGTTCCTTGTATGAAGCGAATTAGTATCAAGAGCGCAATACTGTCGGCTATATAACACATGACACTTGCCAAAGTAAAAATTGTTATACCAATCAGCATCATTGGACGCCTACCATAATGGTCCGATAATGGACCATAAATTAATCCAGACACCGCAAATCCAACTAGATTCAAGCTAATTGTAAGCTGCACTACACTGCCTTCTACTTTAAAATAATTGGCAATGCTTGGTAGTGCAACTGAGTATAGGTCAGTTGCCATATCGACAATTGCTACAGACAATATCATAATAAGAGAGATGATATTTTGCGAAAGAGCTGTTTTCACTTAATGATTTACTGGATTAAATATACTTAATTATAATGTATTTTTTTCATTAGTATAAGTACAATGTTACATAGTAAACGATGTCATTCGAGTAGCGGACACTGAAATCTTAAGCTAAAATCATGAAAAGCACGAATTTCAATATCTTACCTTTGATTATTCACTTTAAGCTTTAAGTCTTCAACAGAAGATGCATTTGCCTCACTTACTACCTTTAGTGGTTCACCAAGATTATGCTCTATTTTTATATTACGCTCAGGATCTTACTCTATTCTTGTATCAAACTCAAAGCCCAATTTCTCACAAAGTTTTTTGAAATACTCAATAAGCTTATTTATAATATAAGTAAGCTTATCAAACAAACCGTCATCACCAGCTTTATAGTCCTCTAACTCTTTAGGAATGGTAAGCAATACCTTACCGTCTTCATACGTCACATTTTCATCCTTACATTTCAGCTTAAACTCCGCTGAACTGCAAAAACCTGGTGTTTCGATATATGTATAATCATCATAGTTAAGCATTTTTGTATATTTCATGCTAAAACTAAGCTTTATACAATTGGGTTCACGACAATCCATAATATACTCTCTTGTCATACAGTTGCTTTGCGTTGACAAATGAAAAGATCCAAGAGCTTGACTCATATCATTAGGAAGAAAATGAGTATATCCGCCCTGATAATAGTTATTTATTAACTCCTCAATAATAGAGTTATTGGGAATTGTTGCACCAACGTGTTTAAACATTTCTGTAAAAATTTGTCTGAGAAATGGACGATAATTCCCTTTTCCGTTTTCATCCCGTAGAATTAGATTTTTATGTTTTGAATACAGATTGTTAATAAATTCGTTAGTTATTTTTTGTCCGTTAATAGCAAGGCCGTGTGTTCTATTAAGATCCTTATATGTTCCCTCACCAGAAATTACTTCGTCCCAAGTGTTAGCTTTGAAATCAGCATATTTGAGCTTCTTCACTTCAGCTTTCAACGCATTGACCATTTCCTTTGACATGTTATATCTCTACCATTAATACCTGTATATTAATTCTAGCACTTACTTTATTAAATTTCAATTACTAAATGAATTTATCACTTTCACTTCCGTATTTTCCAGCGAGTCACCGTAAGTCACTGCTTTTAGGTAAAACTTTTTTCCCCTTTCCACTTCGAAAGATATTACTGAATCATCAAGCAGAGTAAATTTTTCACCTGCGGTGTGCTGATACTCTTTGGTGCCCTCTTGCCCTCTAATTAGGTTGCTAAGCTTATATTTATTTTTATCTATAAGTTCAGCACTCTGGAATTTTATTACCTCTTTTCCGATTAATGCTGAATTTGAATCGATAATTCCTAGCAGCTTACCAAAACGTAGCACTACTATAAGCCCCTCGTCGGTAGATTCCATTACATATCCGTAAGTAGACTGCTTGTTTGTGCTTGCAATAGGCTTATAATCCTTATCGTTGTACGAAATAAAGAGTGTTGCTCCCTTCCAATTCTTTTCCTCACTAATTAAAGTAAAGCTTGCACTATTACCTTTAATATCCGGTAAATCTATCATTTCTACGATGGTTTTGCTAATGTGAGAGGGAGGGTATTCCTTCAGCATAAGTGACCTTGTTGAAGGAAAAGAAAGCTTATATATGGAGCTGTCATAACCAACACCACTTACTTGAATGGACATGCTTTCAAATTTCGTTTTTATAATTCTCACCGTATGTTTTTTCTCACTGTCTAAAATCGTTATTACATCACTTGGCACAAGCCACGCATATTTTATCGGTAGCTTGAAATTGTATATATTTCTCTCTTGCCACGAAGAATAAAGTAAAACCTCAGCGATATTTTGCGCCTCTCCCTCCTCCATAATGAGTGGTATTTCAACTGTTATAGCAGTGCCTTGCTTTGGCAACTCAGCATATTTAACATCAATTGGATAGCCAAAATTGCGGTTAAAGTAAACGATGTTAACTTTATTGTTTAAATCCAGTTGACTAATATTAACAAGTTGCATCGACTTTGAACTGTTATTGAAAACCATTTCACCAATTGGCATTACAGTTGTAACTCCCCTGCCCTTTTGGACAAATTTCAGTTTAGAGTCCTGTTCAACCACATCAAAAAAATAGCAACTTTGCAGCATTTTAATAATTGAACGTACCGATTGCTGGTCATTTATTACATATCCAGACAATAATCCTTTAACATCACTCGTATCGAACTGATCGCTTTTTAAACCTGCTTTTTGTAATAGATCCGATAAAACATCGGAAATATTAAGCTGTGAAAGCTTTCCCTGAATCCAATGTCCTGTCTGCCAATTATGGCAGTCAGTCCACATATCACACAAATTGGGGAAATAAGGAAATGGCCTTGCATCCCATGCCCAGAGAAACATTTTTTCTACCATTTCCGAGCTTTGCCACTTCTTTAGCGTTCCTTCAATTGCAATTTTTTGCGAAAGAAAGCTCACCTCTCCGTTTGAATATCGTGGATATTTGCTCTCTATGCTGCCTTTATCAACAAACACATTTGGCTCATTAGTGCAGCCGTTCATACTGGGAAATCCATACTCAGTAAACCATATTTTTTTCATTTTTGGTTGCCATTTCGTTTTACTACCACCTGGATTTATGTGAGTTTCACTCCACCATTTCTCTATATTTTTCCACGCATACCTGCTGTCGTTATACTTTACTTTTTCAGGTTCACTCTTTGAGTAATCATAGAAATAATCATACCCCACTCCACTGCTCCAACCACCCATTACATCTTCTGCAGAATAGCCAAAAGGAGGCTCTGGACCATCAGTCAGTGGAAAATAAGCATCTATGCCAACAACGTCGATGTACTCTGAAGACCACAGTTCATCCATATTATACCAACCATCATATGAATGGTATTCACTCCAATCAGCAGCGTAAGTTACCGTTACTTCTTTTCCAAGCTGAAGTTTTATTCGCTTTGCAAGCTTAACTAGCTCTATAACGGCAGGGTAATTACCTTGTTCATCTCTAATTTTGGTAAGCCGCACAAGTTCAGAACCGATGATAAACCCTTCCACTTTAGTTTGTTTGGCAATGCTTGCATAATGCTCTATAAATTTGTTATATTGATTCTCAAAAAAATCACTTATATCCCCAGGAGTCCCGCTCAATTTTCCTCGCCACTCTTTGTTCTTTGTGTCAAGCAAGGGCATTGGATAGAGCATCACCTTGTAGCCTCTGCTGTGTAGCTCTTCTATATATCTTATTAGCGCTGCATCACTAACTGTGCCACCATATCTTGGGTTTCCACTCGCATCTTTTGAAATTAGCTGAGCATTATCTCTGGTACTACTTCCTACTTGCCAATCATCAGGTAATATTGCGGAATCATCTTGAAATTCAACTGCAGGGTATATTTTACAATCTTTAATGTTCAGATCATTCACAAACCAATTGACTACTACCGATACCCACTCAACATTTGGTAAATCTCCCTTTAATTGATCCAAAGAAAGCATTGCATCGCTCTTTTTAGTGTGGTTGTTGTGATTTACCCTTTGCGCCAGCCCATATGGGATATATTGGTTGCTGCTTATTTTCTCTTGCGCGATTTTCTTCTGTATTTTTGTATCATATACAAACTCTCCTGAGCCTGGTATTATATTGATATTCCGAATATTTTCTGCTATTGAAAATCCACTGGGTTTTAATGCAGTTCGCACTTCAAATGTAAATATCGGGACGCGATTGTTATAGTCTGCTAAAGGAAAATTCTTGATAACTATGTAAGATATTCCCCTATAAGCCGGCACATTCCCCTCTCCTTCAATTGATGACATAAATGGATCAGGATTTTGGTCTTCTCTGCCGCTGTAAAAAGTATAATCTATTTCATCAAAGCTAAGTGATGTTGTATCTGCCCAGATTCTGTTTAATTTTTCTACTTTCCCCTTGCAGATCGCAATTGCAAGCGTTGCATAGTATAGCTCTTTCCACAGAAGTCCGGATATGATAAGATTAAGGATAGATGGCGATAAGGAGGTTGGATGCCGGCAGCATATAGTTATGATTTAAGAAAAAAAGCAATGGAAGCACTAGACGAAGGGGAAAGCAGAGAAGCAGTGGCAGCAAGATTTAAAATTGGACGAACTACTTTGTGGGAGTGGCAGCAAAGAAAAAAAGAAACAGGCGACTTTCAGTCAAAAAAACTCGGTAATGGAGGTTACAATCAGAAAATTATCGACTGGAATAAGTTTATCGAATTTGCTAAAAAACACGGTAGAAAAACTCTGTCGGAAATGGCTAAACTTTGGGGCAACGTTAGTATCCAAACGATCCACCGAGCTCTCAGAAAAATTGGATTTACGCGCAAAAAAAGACATATGGATACAAGGAAAGGAACGAAGAAAAACGTGCTGAATTCTTAAAAATTATAGCAACAAAAGAACCAGAAAACTTAGTGTATATAGATGAGTCTGGGATTGATAACACGGAGGACTATCCATATGGGTATTGCCAGAAAGGACAGCGATTTTATGCCCTAAAATCTGGAAAAAAAACTCAACGAATCAGCATGGTTGCAGCCTTAAGTAGAAGAAAGATAGTTGCTCCATTAACATTTGAAGGCCACTGTAATATGGATATTTTTAATGGATGGTTTGAGCAATTTTTGGCACCGATCTTAGAACCTGGACAAACTGTCATTCTTGATAATGCTACTTTTCATAAGTCTGATAAGCTTATCAAGCTCGCTAAAGGAGTCGGTGCAGAAATTTTGTATCTGCCGCCTTATTCTCCAGATTTTAACAAAATTGAGCATCATTGGTTTGCTATAAAAAACAGAGCCAGGAAAAACATTCCTCTATTCGAATCCTTTCGTCGTGCTGTTGATTCTGCCTTCCTATGACCTATTCGGACTATTATGAGAAATGCTATAATTATATGTAACGTTCATACCTCTTCCAATTTTACTTTTGGTGGTTATCGCCTCTTCTTTTATTGGCTGCGCCCAAATAATGTTCCCTGCAACACGAGCAGTGCCATAGATAATTGGAATTGTTCTGCCATAGGTTGAGGTTTGAACTTGCAGATTTTTTAGCCTCGCACCATGCGTTACTTTTTGCTCGGCATCAAGGCCAAACATCGCACCATCAAGCTGCGCACCAAGAAGAGCACCGAGCTCTGAACCGATAATCCGGCCAATTGGCCCAAAAATGCTGCCTGCTTGACCAAAAATTGATGATAAAATTATTGTAGACATGGTAATCCTCCTTTTGATAGATTTTTTTGAAATTGTTGAGAAAAGATCCAAGTGTCACGCTACTTGGATGACAAGAAAGTGGTACTGGGATGACAGATACTATGATAATAAATTCAGTAACTTACAATTAATAATTGAAGTTTTTAATTAAGAAAAGCACATGGTGTAGCTATAATTATTGTAAGCAACAATGAAAAAGTACGGAAGTGAAAAATTACCACTCTCATGGCAATCACTTCACCAGCGGCAAAGTGATACCATGCTGATTCATATATTTTCCTTTCATATCATCATATGATTTCTCGCATTCACTTTCGCCGCTTAAAAATACGAATTGGCATGCGCCTTCATTAGCGTAAATTTTCGCAGGAAGCGGAGTGGTGTTTGAGAATTCGAGTGTGACATGACCTTCCCATCCAGGTTCTAAGGGAGTAACGTTTACTATAATTCCACACCTTGCGTAAGTTGATTTACCAACACAAATGACCAGTACATTCCTTGGTATACGAAAATATTCCACTGTACTTGCAAGTACGAAACTATTTGGTGGAATTATGCATACATCTGTTTCCTTATCTATAAAACTATTCTCAGAAAAATTTTTAGGGTCCACGATAGCTGAATTAACGTTAGTAAAAATTTTAAATTTATTATCCACTCTTGCATCGTAACCATAAGATGATAGTCCGAAAGATATAACACCTTTGCTGCTTTTGTGATTCACAAAAGGCTCTATCATTCCAAAATTTTCAGCTTTTTCTCTTATCCATTTATCTGGCATAACTGCCATAATTGCCCCTTAAAGTTGTGTAATACTTACAATAATATAAAATAAAATTTAAATGTAAACTGTAGCTTTTGTCATGCAATTAAAGCTTTTCAGTTTGATTTTTGTTATAATAATTAGATTTATGTTCTTAACTAAAAATAATGCTTAGAAACTTTCTCCTGATTTTTGTATTCGTATTATTCACGCCGCTATCAAATGCTGATGCCAGGAAATACATCAGAATTGTTGGATCTTCAACTGTTTTTCCTTTTATCTCGTTTATAGCCGAAGAGTTCAACCGTGTATTCTCCTTTAAGACTCCAGTTGTGGAATCGATAGGAAGTGGATCAGGATTCAAAATGTTTTGCTCAGGAATAGGGGAAGACAATCCAGACATCACTACTTCATCTCGCCCTATGAAGGAAGTAGAAAGAGAACTATGTAAAAGGAATAAAATTAATGAAGTGATAGAAATCATCATTGGCTATGATGGAGTTGTCATTGCAAATTCAAATCAAAGCCATAGATTTGATTTCACAAAGAAGGACTTATTTGAAACTTTATCTGCATATTCTCAAGAAAATGATAAATTAGTAAAAAATAATAAGAAGTTTTGGTCTGATGTAAATCAAGCCTTACCAAAAACAGAAATTGAAATTTATGGTCCACATCAAAATACAGGCACATACGAAACTTTGGTTAATTCTATTATGCTTGATCAATATTCATGCATGAACTCGAGAATTTTCAAAGAGAATTATAAAGATCAGGAAGAAAGAAAGAAAGCATGTGGTAATATAAGGGATGACGGAAGGTATATAGAAGTTGGAATTAATGAAAACATAATAATACAAAAATTGAAAAGTAACAAGAACGCTTTAGGGATATTTAGTTTTAGCTTTTTAATGAGGAATCAAGATAAAATACAAGGGAGCACAATTGCAGGAATTGAGCCAACTTACGAAAATATATCATCGGGAAAATATATATTAGCAAGACCTCTATACCTTTATATAAAGAAAGAACACCTGGATACTGTTGATGGATTAAGAGAATTCATAAAAGAAATTATAGATTCGATCGGCATTGAAGATGGGTACCTATCTAGGCTTGGTCTAATTCCACTTTCAAGTGAAGATATAAAGAAAGCTTCAGCAAAGGTTTATGATATAACGTGACGGCAACGTTTCTTTTATATTCTTTGTTCTAGCGTAGTCAGACCCAGCGCGGCGCGCTGGGATGACAATGGATTACTGATTAAGCAGTTCTGCGTTGTTGCAACACCCAGAAACAACCGGGTTCAAACTTTTCGTATTTGGACTTTCTGATTTCTCACAAACTCCTCCAATATAAGCTAGTACAGCCAATGCTGAAACTGCTGAAACTTCTAAAACTAATTCAACTACAGGATATGCCAGCACATAGGCTGCAACAGCACCAACTGCGCACAGTCCAACAACGCCCAGAGCAATTTTCCCTTTGTGTTCACTCCAGAAGGTTGTTTCGTTCTTTTCTGGGGTTTTGTTGCCAGTAGTTGGTGTAGTAGTGTTAGTTACTATAGGAGCATTGGAATAAAGATCCTTTACCCACTTGTGATCTTCTATTTCTTGAATAACTTGTGCAAGAGCAGAATATTCTGTGTTATAGCTCTTTTTACAATAATCCGAACAGACCGTAATATGCTACTGGCCTGCTATAGCCATAAACACATATCTTATCGCATTCGGACTATTATAAGAAAGGCTATATTAGGGTCAATTTTTTGTTGAAAGGGTTTAAGACCACCTATTGTATCTACAAAATATGGTTGACCTTCAAAAGAATTTACTACCTTGTAATCACACAAAAAATCACGAGTTTCTTTATCAGCTTTCTGCCAAATTAGTTCAATGATCCCTACTTTAGTGTTAACGCTAGTTTTAGTACAGCCAATAACATCATTTAAATGGTACCTTTGTCACTAGTCAAAGTCCCCTCGTGGCTCAAAACTGCTTGTATAGCTCTTTCCACAGAAGTCCGGATATGATAAGATTAAGGATAGATGGCGATAAGGAGGTTGGATGCCGGCAGCATATAGTTATGATTTAAGAAAAAAAGCAATGGAAGCACTAGACGAAGGGGAAAGCAGAGAAGCAGTGGCAGCAAGATTTAAAATTGGACGAACTACTTTGTGGGAGTGGCAGCAAAGAAAAAAAGAAACAGGCGACTTTCAGTCAAAAAAACTCGGTAATGGAGGTTACAATCAGAAAATTATCGACTGGAATAAGTTTATCGAATTTGCTAAAAAACACGGTAGAAAAACTCTGTCGGAAATGGCTAAACTTTGGGGCAACGTTAGTATCCAAACGATCCACCGAGCTCTCAGAAAAATTGGATTTACGCGCAAAAAAAGACATATGGATACAAGGAAAGGAACGAAGAAAAACGTGCTGAATTCTTAAAAATTATAGCAACAAAAGAACCAGAAAACTTAGTGTATATAGATGAGTCTGGGATTGATAACACGGAGGACTATCCATATGGGTATTGCCAGAAAGGACAGCGATTTTATGCCCTAAAATCTGGAAAAAAAACTCAACGAATCAGCATGGTTGCAGCCTTAAGTAGAAGAAAGATAGTTGCTCCATTAACATTTGAAGGCCACTGTAATATGGATATTTTTAATGGATGGTTTGAGCAATTTTTGGCACCGATCTTAGAACCTGGACAAACTGTCATTCTTGATAATGCTACTTTTCATAAGTCTGATAAGCTTATCAAGCTCGCTAAAGGAGTCGGTGCAGAAATTTTGTATCTGCCGCCTTATTCTCCAGATTTTAACAAAATTGAGCATCATTGGTTTGCTATAAAAAACAGAGCCAGGAAAAACATTCCTCTATTCGAATCCTTTCGTCGTGCTGTTGATTCTGCCTTCCTATGACCTATTCGGACTATTATGAGAAATGCTATATATCATCATGTTTATTATTGTCGAGTACGTTCTGGACTTCTTGAAAATTGCCATTCCAGACTGCCTGTCTTAATGAATCTAGAATTTCTTCTTGTGCATTAGTTAATTCAACCATATCTTACCTCTAATAAAAATTTAATTATCACACATATTTACAAGTAAATCAAGCATACTGTTAATAACTGTTAATAAAGGCCAACAAAATGCTTGACGTTAGAGTAGCTTTTATGGCTTTGTATAGCGAGGAAGTAATTCTATGAAAAATCATCAACGTTTACAAAATTTGCGTTCAATTGTATTTATTGTGGGAATATTCCTATTGCTGTTTAGCTTAGCAATGCTTATTCCTGCTATTACCAATAAGTATCTCAGCTACGAATGGAAAAATTTCCTCGCTGGATTCATAATTACCTGCACATCTGGCGCAATTTTTATTTTACTCGGTAAATTAAGTAGATTGCATGGAATGCCAGCAATTTTTGCGATTACTAGTTGCACCTGGATTGCCTTGTCTCTGTTTGCAGCTATTCCTTTCTATTTTGATAATCTGAGCTATGTTGATGCATTGTTTGAAACGATATCTGGCATCACAACCACAGGAGCAACTATATTTAATGATATTGAAAAACAATCTCCAGGAATACTGCTATGGAGAGCAATGCTACATGGCATGGGGGGTTTTGGTGTAATCACTTTAGGAATTGCAGTTTTTCCTATGTTTAAGGTTCTCAGCCTAAATAATTTACTTTATTCTGAGTATTCAGATGCTACCAAAAGGAAGTTGCCGAATACGCGAAGCGTAGTGATTCATGTTACGGCAATATATTATGGCTTAATTTTGTTATGTATATTTTCCTATTATCTAGCTGGTATGCCACTATTTGATGCAATATGTCACGGAATGTCTGCTGTATCAACTGGTGGATTTGCTAACTATAATGATTCTATAGGGCACTATAATAATCCCATACTAGAAGCCATAACGATCGTTTTTATGATTTTGGGTTCTCTGCCTTTTCTTAGCTATTTAAAAATCATAAGACGGTTAGACATTTGCTATGATGAGCAGGTCTCTTACTTTTTTAAGATAGCTATTGTTTCATCTTTATTTGCTTGTTTTTGGTTGTATAAAAATGTTGATTTAGGAGTGTCATTATCATTTAGATGCAGCACATTTACCATCACTTCCTTGATTACGTCAACTGGTTATGCAATCTGTAATCATATAGATTGGAGTTTCATTTCAGTCTTAGCTTTTTTTCTCACCTTTGTTGGTGGATGTAGTGGTTCTTCAAGTGGTGGTGTCAAAATCTTCCGCTTGATTGTTCTTTTAAGGTCTATAAGAAATTACTTTTACCTTTTATTAAACCCTGATGCAGACAATGGAGTAAAATTCAATGGAAAAACCCTGGAGAATGATGAAGTTTACTCTGTCTTTATATTTTTTGCAATTTTCATGTTAACGTTTACCATTTCATCAATAGTGATGTCTTACTTAAGCAATGCAGACTTTATAACTAGCGTCAGTTCAGTCTCTGCAACGCTTACAAACTCTGGTCCAGGGTTCAGCAACTTAATAGGTCCTTCAGGTAACTATTCTTCTTTCAGTAATGAAGTAAAATTATTTCTATCGTTTTTAATGCTGCTTGGCAGACTTGAAATATTGCCAATCTATTTTTGTATAGGTAATTTATTCTTATTTAATAGAGAGAAATAGTTGGTGAAACTTGATATTATAGCTAAACTGACTTACGACAATTTGAAAAACCGTCATTCCGCTACTCGTTAGCGATATCTATACCGCGAATAAATCCACAGATGTACGAACATTGTGATTTGGGCACACCAGGAAGAATGTCATCCAAGTAGCCCCTTTCTCGTCATCCCGCTACTTGTTAGCGGGATCTATGCTAAGAGATACCGCGAATGAATCGCGGCATGACGGTTCGCGGCGGTATAGCTATAGATAGTATTAGCTATTTAATAAAAAGATCGTAGCTAAACCAAGAAATATAAAAGCTGAGAGAATATCAGTTGTTGCCGATGTTAGGATTGAAGAAGAAACGGCAGGGTCAGACTTTAAGCGATGAAGCATTATAGGAATGAAAGTTCCGATGAACGTTGCAATAATTGACATCATAATCATGGAGACCACAAAAATCATCTCCACTTTGAAGTTGTGAAACCTTATTGCTAACACTACTAATGAAATAGTAGATAAGATCACCCCGTTTATAAGACCTATTAAAAATTCTTTCATCAGTATTCTTTTTGCATTTTGCTCAGTTAGATATTTTGTTGCGATTGCCCGGATGGTTAGCGTTACTGTTTGGGATCCTGCATTTCCGCTCATTGATGCAATTATCGGCATGATTATTGGCAGCACTATAAAACTTTTTATTACATCATCGAAAAAGCCAACTACTATGGAACACATTGTTGCAGCTAAGAGGTTAAACAGTAACCAAGGTAGCCTTTTAATTATAGTTTTATGTATAGGGGCATTTATATCGGCTTTAGAAGATACACCGCTTATTTTGAGTACATCCTCTTCTGTTTCTTGTTGAACAACTTTTATCACATCTTCAATTAAGATCACACCAATAATTTTACCATTCTTATTTACTACCGGAGCCGATAATAGAGAGTAATCTTTAAATATTCTTGCTACTTCCTCTTGGTCTATTCCAGTTTTAATGATTTTTATGTCATGATCCATTATCTCTTTTATTATTGTGTCTCCTGAGTGAGATATTACCTTATTTAAATTAACACTGCCTATAGGCTCTAATTTTGAGTTGATAATGAATATCTGGTGAAATTTTTCTGGTATTTTTTTATAGTTGCACACAAATTCTGTCAGTTGATTTATTGTCCAATAATATGGAGCTATAACCATATCTTTATGTATTAACCTTCCTGCACTTTCTTCCGGATATGATAGCAACTCCTCTACCGATTTCTGAGTTTTGCTGGGCAAATAGTAAAGTATATTTTCTACAGACTTTCTATCTAAATCTTTCACTATGGTTACTATATCTTCTACATCAAGGAGCATTAGTAACTTTGCTGTATTTTCTATTCCCAATGTTTCTATGATCTCTATTTGTAAATCTGGCACTACATGCACTAGGGCATCACTTAACAAATGTTGATCGAGGATATTAACTAATTTCTCCCTGTGATCACTGATCGAAGTAGATAAAAAATAAGCTAACTGAACACTGTCTATCGTTTTTACAATATTACGAACATTCTCTAGCTCCTCGTTATCAAGTGACTCTATTAAGTCATCAATAGCCTTTTTGTCTAAACCATAATGGGAACTTATTTCAATATTCATTACTTTACCTTGTTTTTTAATAAATATACGCGCTTGATTTCCTTAAACATTAAAGTATAATGAAATTATTTAAATTAACTATCATATGGTTAAATTTCTATTTTGTTTACTGTTATTGTTATTGATAGTAAATATATTAAAATCTAAAGTATAATGAAAACTTATCCAGAAATTCTTGAACACTTTCAAAGCTTAAATAAAAGTATTTCTCTTATCAGGAGGTGTCTTTGACATAGAAAAATTAAAGTTGCGTCTTGAAGAGCTTGACTCCCAAGCGTCGAATGATGACCTATGGCGAGATAACCAAAAAGCACAAGAAGTTTTAAAAGAACGTTCTAAAATTAAGAATGACGTAGAGTCGTTTTTAAAGCTGGAAAGCGATTACAACGATGCCATCAGCTTAATGAAGTCTGCTATTGATGAAAATGATGAAGAATTTTTCTCTGAAGTTGAAAATGAATTAGCTAAGCTAGAGAAATTAATCAAGTATAAAGAAACAGAGTCCTTATTTACTGGTGAAGCAGATAATAATAACTGCTTTTTAGAAATCCACTCAGGAGCTGGCGGAACCGAGAGCAATGATTGGGCTGAAATGCTGATGCGCATGTATATAAGGTGGGCAGAAATTTATCACAACTTTAAAGTTGAAGTTGTAGAAAAATTAGAAGGAGAGTCAGTTGGTATAAAGTCTGCAATGATAAAAATCGTTGGAGAAAAAGCTTATGGGTGGGCAAAAAGTGAAAGTGGAATTCACAGGCTGGTTAGAATATCGCCATTTGATGCAAATGGTAAACGTCATACCAGTTTTGCAAGTGTAGGAGTAACTCCAGTGATAGAAGATTCAATTGATATTGCTGTGGATGAAAAGGATCTAAAGATCGACACCTATCGTGCTTCCGGAGCAGGCGGTCAGCATGTGAACAAGACTGAAAGTGCGGTACGCATTACGCATATTCCAACTGGTGTTGTAGTTCAATGCCAAAATGGTCGTTCTCAACACAGAAATAAAGATGAGGCGTTAAAATTACTTAAAGGACGTTTATACCAAATTGAACTGGAAAAAAAAGAACAGAAAATGGCTGAAGAATATGGTAAAAAATGCGATATAGGCTGGGGCAATCAGATCAGATCGTACGTTATGCATCCATATCAAATGGTGAAGGATTTAAGAACCGGACATGAAGTGGGCAATATAAATTCTGTTTTTGATGGTAATATAGATTGTTTCATAGTTAGTGTGCTCACTAAGCAAAATTAGGTAGGGTTGACTTTCTTGCCATAATATATGATAATTAAAATATTGTTAAAGTAGGAGTAAAGTTATGGCGATTAAATATGATCAGTGGAAAAGTGACCTTACCCAGAAAAAGTGGAGAGAAAGTGTGGAATGTTTTTTACAAAAAGAATGATGCATCAAATTGTTCTGGAATGCAATAGTTAGATGTATGGTCCCAGAGTGTGATGGTGTGGATTTAGTATAAATAATTCTGGAGACTGTGTCCACTGATAACATATAAATTCATAAGGAGTAAGACCCTTAAGAGTTTTGAGTCTCTTTGCATAATTATAAGCCATAACAAAGTTATAAAGGTGTTCTTTAAGTTGCTGGTGCGATTGATAGTAATACTTCTTAACTGTAGCATCCTTTAAAGTTTTATTCATACGCTCGACTTGCCCATTCGTCCAAGGATGGCTAACTTTTGTCAAACGATGTTCAATAACATTCTCTTCGCAAACTCTATCAAATATATGTTGGAAAGCATACTTATGACGCTTCTGGTTTGTAAATTGTATACCGTTATCTGTCAAAATAGTATGGATTTTATACGGTAAAATTCTAATCAAATTACGTAAGAACTCAGCAGCTATGGGTTTTGTAGCACTGTTACACAACTCAACATAGGTAAATTTGGATGTCCTATCAATAGCAACAAACAAATGTAATTTGCCCTCCTCAGTTCTAACTTCAGCAATATCAATATGAAAGTAACCGATAGGATATTGTTTGAATTTCTTTTTTGACTTAACTTCTCCATCAACAGTTGGTAATCTGCTAATGTTGTGTCTTTGTAAACAACGATGCAAGCTAGAACGAGTCAAATGCGGAATTGTAGACTGCAGAGCGTAAAGGCAATCATCTAGTGGCAGTAGTGTATACTTGCGAAATGTAACTATTATAGCTTCCTCTTCTAGCGTTAAAA
This sequence comes from Wolbachia endosymbiont (group A) of Ischnus inquisitorius, assembly GCF_964026985.1. Classification (NCBI taxonomy): domain Bacteria; kingdom Pseudomonadati; phylum Pseudomonadota; class Alphaproteobacteria; order Rickettsiales; family Anaplasmataceae; genus Wolbachia; species Wolbachia endosymbiont (group A) of Ischnus inquisitorius. The sequence continues at coordinate 800,502 of NZ_OZ034715.1, forward strand.
CAGTTGATCTTGGATGCTTTGGACCCATATCAGCATCTTTCGTAAATGAACGTTTTCTCCACTTAATAATAGTTTTTGGATTAAGGTTATAATGCTTGGAGAGTTTTGCTATGCTCTCTTTTCTATTTTGTATTGCTCTACGAATCGTCTGTGTTGTTTTGGCGCACCCATGTAATATCTGTCCCATAATGACTCCTTAAATGATGATGATAGTATACCATCACTCTCTGGGACCATACATCTATAGCATTTCTCATAATAGTCCGAATAGGTCATAGGAAGGCAGAATCAACAGCACGACGAAAGGATTCGAATAGAGGAATGTTTTTCCTGGCTCTGTTTTTTATAGCAAACCAATGATGCTCAATTTTGTTAAAATCTGGAGAATAAGGCGGCAGATACAAAATTTCTGCACCGACTCCTTTAGCGAGCTTGATAAGCTTATCAGACTTATGAAAAGTATAGCTCTTTCCACAGAAGTCCGGATATGATAAGATTAAGGATAGATGGCGATAAGGAGGTTGGATGCCGGCAGCATATAGTTATGATTTAAGAAAAAAAGCAATGGAAGCACTAGACGAAGGGGAAAGCAGAGAAGCAGTGGCAGCAAGATTTAAAATTGGACGAACTACTTTGTGGGAGTGGCAGCAAAGAAAAAAAGAAACAGGCGACTTTCAGTCAAAAAAACTCGGTAATGGAGGTTACAATCAGAAAATTATCGACTGGAATAAGTTTATCGAATTTGCTAAAAAACACGGTAGAAAAACTCTGTCGGAAATGGCTAAACTTTGGGGCAACGTTAGTATCCAAACGATCCACCGAGCTCTCAGAAAAATTGGATTTACGCGCAAAAAAAGACATATGGATACAAGGAAAGGAACGAAGAAAAACGTGCTGAATTCTTAAAAATTATAGCAACAAAAGAACCAGAAAACTTAGTGTATATAGATGAGTCTGGGATTGATAACACGGAGGACTATCCATATGGGTATTGCCAGAAAGGACAGCGATTTTATGCCCTAAAATCTGGAAAAAAAACTCAACGAATCAGCATGGTTGCAGCCTTAAGTAGAAGAAAGATAGTTGCTCCATTAACATTTGAAGGCCACTGTAATATGGATATTTTTAATGGATGGTTTGAGCAATTTTTGGCACCGATCTTAGAACCTGGACAAACTGTCATTCTTGATAATGCTACTTTTCATAAGTCTGATAAGCTTATCAAGCTCGCTAAAGGAGTCGGTGCAGAAATTTTGTATCTGCCGCCTTATTCTCCAGATTTTAACAAAATTGAGCATCATTGGTTTGCTATAAAAAACAGAGCCAGGAAAAACATTCCTCTATTCGAATCCTTTCGTCGTGCTGTTGATTCTGCCTTCCTATGACCTATTCGGACTATTATGAGAAATGCTATAGCATTATCAAGAATGACAGTTTGTCCAGGTTCTAAGATCGGTGCCAAAAATTGCTCAAACCATCCATTAAAAATATCCATATTACAGTGGCCTTCAAATGTTAATGGAGCAACTATCTTTCTTCTACTTAAGGCTGCAACCATGCTGATTCGTTGAGTTTTTTTTCCAGATTTTAGGGCATAAAATCGCTGTCCTTTCTGGCAATACCCATATGGATAGTCCTCCGTGTTATCAATCCCAGACTCATCTATATACACTAAGTTTTCTGGTTCTTTTGTTGCTATAATTTTTAAGAATTCAGCACGTTTTTCTTCGTTCCTTTCCTTGTATCCATATGTCTTTTTTTGCGCGTAAATCCAATTTTTCTGAGAGCTCGGTGGATCGTTTGGATACTAACGTTGCCCCAAAGTTTAGCCATTTCCGACAGAGTTTTTCTACCGTGTTTTTTAGCAAATTCGATAAACTTATTCCAGTCGATAATTTTCTGATTGTAACCTCCATTACCGAGTTTTTTTGACTGAAAGTCGCCTGTTTCTTTTTTTCTTTGCTGCCACTCCCACAAAGTAGTTCGTCCAATTTTAAATCTTGCTGCCACTGCTTCTCTGCTTTCCCCTTCGTCTAGTGCTTCCATTGCTTTTTTTCTTAAATCATAACTATATGCTGCCGGCATCCAACCTCCTTATCGCCATCTATCCTTAATCTTATCATATCCGGACTTCTGTGGAAAGAGCTATAATAGTCCGAATGCGATAAGATATGTGTTTATGGCTATAGCAGGCCAGTAGCATATTACGGTCTGTTCGGATTATTGTAAAAAGAGCTATACTTTGCACCGTTTTCAAATTGCAACTTTTACCCAAAGCCTTCAATTCAGCATGAATTTTAGGAGCTCCATATCTACATTTAGAAACTTGATATATTTTTTGAATAGCTTCGAGTAGCTCTTTATTTGCTGATTCTCTACTGCTTATTTTTCTTGTGGTCCACTTATAGTAGCCACTAGCAGAAAACCCTACATAATTCCTGCACTTTATAGTGTTTACTATGCTCTTTTATGAAAAAATATTTTACTCTTTTTGACTGGCCAGGGCTTTTTTTTAAATGTCTCTTTCCCTTGTTACTCTTGCTTTGTAAATCAAACCTCTCTTTGTCGTAAGGAGCCATGTTACCTCTACCTGGAAATGCATTTGCCGCTGACTTTTTTTCGTTGTGTTTCTTTATCCATTTTCCTAATAAACCACCCTTTATTCCTAAATCCTTTGCTATTTTTGTAATTGTTTGACCTGCCTTTCTTTGTTCATTTGCCAGCTTAACAGCTTCCAATTTGAATTCTGCCGTATATTCTCTTACCATTTCTAATCCTCCAAAATTTTATTTTACCCGAAAAAACTCTTTTCTTTCTCTCCACTTTTTCTGGGTAAGGTCAGAAATTTAATGATCCAGGATATACTCCTTTGTTAAGGGAGATTGAGCATTTTCGAATATTTCTTGAGTGCTTCCAGACTCAACAATTCTGCCATTATGAAAGAAAATTACACTATCAGATAACTTTTTAGCTTGCTTCATTGAATGAGTCACCATAATTATAGTAAATCTTAATTTCAGCTCTTGTATAAGATTTTCGATTGCATTGGTTGCCATTGGATCAAGAGCAGAGCACGGTTCATCCATTAATAAAATAGTTGGCTTCACTGCAATTGCGCGAGCGATGCATAGCCTCTGTTGTTGGCCACCGGATAAATTGAGTGCGCTATCTTGCAATCTGTCCTTCAATTCTTCCCATAAACCAACCTTGGTTAAACTATTTTCCACCATCTCATTCAATTTTTGCTTATCCTTCGCCATACCATGCAATTTTGGCCCACAAGCAACATTATCATATATTGATTTTGGAAAAGGATTTGGCTTTTGAAATACCATACCAACTTTTGCTCTAAGTAGTACAACATCCATATCGCGTGAATATATATCACCCAGCCCATCGATATCTAATTCACCAACAGTTTTGCAACCTGGTACATAGTCATTCATACGATTAAAACAACGCAAAAATGTTGATTTACCGCACCCGGATGGTCCGATAAAAGTAGTAACTTTTCTTTTATAAATATTCAAATTTATATCGAATAAAACTTGCTTAGAGCCGTACCAGAGATTTAAATCTTTAACAGAGGCACGTGTATTGCTCATATCACATCCTGCATTGAATAGAGCCCCGGAATTTCTCTTTTATTTTCGTATAGCCATACTGCTGCTTGAACAGCTCCTCTAGCAAATGTTGTGCGATCAATTGCTTTGTGGTTTAGTTCTATCCGTTCATCAGAATTAACAAACATCACGCTGTGATCTCCTATTACTCCACCTCCACGAGATACTGCAAAACCTATTCCCCCCTTTTTCCTTATGTTTGAACCACTATGTAAATATTGATTGGACTGAAAATCCACTTTTGAAGCGTTAGCAATTGTTTTGCCAAGTTCTATAGCTGTTCCAGATGGTGAATCCTTTTTTAAGTTATGATGCATTTCCCAAATCTCAACGTCATATTCATTACCTAAAAGCTCAGCAGCTTTTTTTACCAATTTCAGCAACACATTAACCCCAACACTCATATTTGCTGACCATAATATTGGAACTTCAGCAGCATATTCTTTCAAATCGACACCTTCTATTCCAGTTGTGCCACTAACCAGCGGTGTTTTAAATTTTACAGCTGCTTTAAGGCAGTCTAACATACATTCTTTAGTTGTAAAATCTATTACAACGTCAGATGACTCAAATATGCCACTAATAGAACTTGTAACTTTAATTCCTAGATTGGCTATAATTGGTCCAATATCTGAATCTATGTACTTACTACCTGAACGGGCAACAGCACCTGCTATTTCCACTTTGGTATTTGTAATTAATTCATTGAGTATTTTTTTGCCCATTCTGCCTAAGCAGCCTATTACTCCAACTCTGATTTTCATAAAGCTTTTTACGTTTATTAAGAATGTTAGGCCTTTTTTTAAGCTCTGTCACTTCTGATCTATATTCTATAGCTGTACGAACACTGCAATTTCAGATCCCAGTGCCTTGACCACAACTATTGCAATATGGTACATAGTGAACGATGTCATTCCACTCTGGAATCTAGCCTTTCTGCAATCTCATCGAAAACGTTGTAACCATCAACTATGTTTTTTAAAATTTTTTGAATTTAGTCTCATTTGTTGATAATTTTGTATTTTTATTCAATTGAAAAATGTATTTTGGTAACAAAGATCCTAGTTTATACAGAAAGAAATTTATATCAAACAGCAACCACTGCTTAGATTTTATGGTTAACGAATATGTGCTTTAAATGTGTGTAGACGCACATATCCGTTAACCTATTTTCTATGCAGATTTTTTTTTATTTCATATTAATTGCTTCTTTAAGTCTTGCATTGGCAATTACTATGATTTTTCGCATTAGAGCTGTTATAGCTACCATCTTCTTTTTACCTCTACCAATAAGATCAGAATAAAAAGCACCAAGTGCAGATTTAGATCTTGCAGCAGCCATAGCAGCTGTGAAAAGCTTTGCACGAACATTGCTTCTACCACCTGTTATCCTTCGGTAACCAATAGTTTTACCGCTTTCTTTTGGATGTGGAGCAACTCCAGCAAGACTTGCAACTTCTTTTTTGTTTAGGTGGCCAAGTTCTGGCATTAGACACACAAAAACTTGTGATAACTTGAGACCTATTCCTGGCACTGTTCTCAAGATTTTTTGACGCTTTTGTAACTCTGGATTTTTATCAATAATTCTTTGTATGGCATCGTTGAACTCATTTATCTGACTGGTAAAAAAGTCTATTGTTTTTTGGCAACTTTCCTTTATATAGTCGTTTTCAGGTGCTGCAAGCCTACATTTCTCTTGAGTTCTCATTTGCGTAATGTCATCACGACGTTGACAGAGTGCAACTAAGGCGGTTTGTTCTTTTGACATAGGCACAAATAGAGATAGAGCACTATAGCGTTCAAAACCATATTGAGCAAGGGCTCTTGCATCTGATTGATCTGTCTTTGCTAAAGTTCCATGTGATATGATAAAACTTTTTACTTTACGAGTATTAGCTCGATGTACAGCAACATTCTTATCAACAAGAAAATGTGCTAAGCCAAGCTCATATTTTCCAGTGTTTTCTAAAGTTACTAGAGAATTAGGTAGGATATCTGAAAATTTTTGAAACAACTGTTGCCAACCAGTAGCATCATTGTCAAACTTGATAGCGCTCCTTTGGTTATAAGCTGCAGCAACATTTTTAAATTTTCCGATATCAATGCCAATGAAATTTTGATAAGATGTAATCATAATAAATAACCTCGATAGTTTAATTAATTTAAGATTGTAAACGGGTGCATACATATGTCCCATGCAACTATTCAAACGTATCGAGAGATGGGGCTAGTTTACCTTGATGGCTACGGTTGTAATACCAACTTTCATTCGGTCGCACACGCCCGTGATAGCCCTATTCCTATAGTGAGTAGGGTTATCTTTCCCTCTTATCTCTTTTATATCACATTTTTAACTTACAATCTTTCATATGCTTCTTTTACTTTGGCATGAGAAGTTAGTGCATCAAAAAACTCTGGACTTACCAGCGCATGAATCCCGGTCATATATTCACCACTTAAGTTATCTTCAACATGGCGCAATACTTCCAGACATTTTCGTTTTACATCTGTTGTTGCTGTTCCTAGCGCAAAATTTACTACTTTTGGTGTTATTTCAAATTCGTTGTACAGATTTAATAATTCACTGCCATCTGCGTCCAGAATAATCCCTTTCAATTCTCCCATCCGCAAATGCTCTAACGTTATCGCGTGTTTGTTTCTCATCATCTGCAAATGATCCGTTATTACATCTGCCAGCGCCTTAAGTTCATTCTCTGACCCAAATGCCCTTATTCCTTGCACTTCCTCAGGCAACACTACATCATCATGGGGAATATGCGGAATGGTAAAAGTTCTTATTTTCCTTTTTCCTCGTTTTCCTACTGTTGCTGGTGCTCCTGGAACTTGCGTTGGTAATAAAGTTAAAACTCCTTGGTGTTCTTCTATCGTAATATGACGAAATCTTACTGACCTACTTGGAAATAAATTTAAATTCTCTGTTCGACCATAATTTATCGGCAATATGTTCATTGCATTTGTTAATGCTGTCATACTAAATGCCGGATTTGTAAATGGATTTTGCATGTTTTTCCCCTTGTTTTCCCTATTAATTTAAGTTGAGTTGAAGTTTAGACACCTTTGCGGATGATGATACCCCGTGCTTCAAGTTGCTTTATTGCTGCAGCTTTTTGCTCCTCAGTGATATTTCCTGGCCACACCACTGCATGATCAGCTAGTATTGCTATACGAGTAATGATTACTGCTTTGGTGGTTTCCGTTGCATTTACATCACTTGTTATTACACCTATTGCTGTTTGCGTGCCGTCTGTAGCTGTTGGATTTAAGGACTTAATTAGACCGTCTTTAGTATCATAACCAACAACCGTACCTAGCTTTAGGTTTTGCCCCTTTGCTACTGTTATTTGGTCTCTTGAATATAGATTAGACACTTCATATTTCAGAAGATCGCCTAAATTATTTCCTTCTGTTATACTTGTCATTTTTTCCCTCCTATATTTGTTACTCAAAAAAAGCTGTGTAAGTTTTTCTGAAATTTCGATATTAAATTAAAATAAGTCTTCTAACGTGATCACATTATTGATTATATCTTTCAAGTACTGATTTTCAGTTGCTCCGTTTGCAGCAATAAGTACCCAAAATATTTGTTTCTTTGACCTAGTTTTTTCTTTATAAATTGCCTCTTTTTTTCTTAATTGTTCTATATATTCTTTTGTTATCGTATAAGGCTTATCACTGTATTTTATTTCACAAAGTGTCGTACATCCATCCTCTCGATCAAATACCAAGTCTATCTGAGCACCACTTTCTTTACTGTTTTTCCCTGAGTGATATTGCCAATCTCCACATATAAACCCCATATGCTCTATATTTAATTTTCTTCTAATCGTATTGGCATGTTTAAAACACACTGCTTCAAATGCTTGTCCTGTCCATGTTAGCCAAGCTGGTTTTTTTATTGCTAACTCCCAATAATGAACATCACTTGTTATTGCCTTTTTCATTACTTCCCTGAATGGTTCAATCCACGTTAGATAAAATAACACATATTCGTCCATTACCCTGTAATATGCTCCTCTTGTTGCTTTATTCAGTGGTAAAAAATCTCCTATAAATCCAGCTTCTTCTAAACTCCTTAGTTTTGTGGTTAAGTACCCTCCTTCAGTGATTTTTGTTGCTTTTATCAGTTCTTTTCTGCTGATTCCTTTTGGCTTTTTTGCAATCGTGCGAATAATATTTATATATGTCTCTGGTTCTTCATACAAAGAGTGGAATAGCATATCAAATTCATCAAATAACAAACCTTCCTTCTGAAAGCAGATCTCATTAATATCTTGTGTCGCTGACAATCCTTTACTTATTTCTTTTAGGTAATGTGGTATTCCTCCCATTGCCATATAGATCTGTAATATCTGCTGATGGTTAAGATTGACTCCTAAATATCTTAAATACTTTTTAGTTTCACGTAAGTTAAAAGGCTGTAATCCTATTCTTGCAGTAATACGATTATGTAATCCTCCTTTATTATATATTAAATTTTCTAACATCCAAGAAGCTGCTGAACCACAAACAACCAATATAAGTTTTTTCCGGTATGTTCAATATACATTCCAAAAGTGTTCTAGTGCTACTAAGAATCCAGATTTTCTTGCAGCAAGCCATGGCAACTCATCAAAAAATATCACAACTTGTTTATCTCTGTATATATCAATCGAAAGAGTTAATTGATGTAACGCATCCATCCAGTTTTTAGGTACAGCCATTCTTATGCCATTGTAAAAAGCTCTAGACAATGATTCTACGAAGATCTCAAGCTGCGCCTTTAATTTACCTTTGTTAAGGCCTTTCTGCTCAAATAGCACTACATCTCGCTTGCTAAAAAATTGTTTTATTAAGTATGTTTTTCCTACACGACGTCGACCATACACTGCGATAAACTCGGCTGATTGGGAAAGAAGCTTATTTTCTAGAATCGCTGTTTATTTTTCTCTACCAATTATTGGTTCACTCATACAATTTACCGCGGCGTATGTTAGCATTATATACCGCGGTTATAAGATGATCAACTTTATTTTACCGCGGCGTATGTTAGCATTATATACCGCGGTTAAGAGTAGGCTACCATCAAATGCCCGATTTTGCTCGACTTTTCGCTACCTGCATCATCAAGTCTTCCGGTGTACTTTGTGGTATTGTACTCAAAATCTCTGTCTTCTTCGTTCTCTCTGCTAGTATCGACATTAATATCTCTTGCGCTTGTTTTGCATTGACATCCTGTTCGATAAATTCTCCTATTTTCTCTGGCATCTTTGATAAATTACATAATCTTATCACCTCTAATACTTCTTTACGGCAGCTCTCGTACCCTAAACATCTTCCTTGCTCATCAATATCTATTGCTTGTTCTTTTATCTCAGTTTTAGTCATATTACTCCTATAATTGTCAAAAAATTCTGAAAATGTCGTAATTCCATCAGCAAGTCCAATCTCTATTGCTTTTTCCCCAAAATATAGCCCTGCTTCCGTTGATTTGATTGTTTCCGTGGACAAATTTCTGTTTTGTGCTATGAGCTGGACAAACATCTCATATAGGCGATCTACTTCCTCTTGTAAGCTTTCCAAACTCTCAGATGTTATCGGCTCATGCGGATTTAAATCGTTCTTTCGACTTCCAGCAAAAACAGTTGTATATTTTATCCCTTGCTTTTCATCAAATCCACTTTGATCAATGTGACTTGCTATTACTCCTATGCTTCCAACTCCCGATGTTCTGCTTACATACACCTTTTCAGCGCTAGAAGCTATAGCGTACGCAGCAGAGTAAGCATCATCATTTGCTATCGCCACAATCCTCTTTTTTGTCCTTGCTCCGTAAATAAAGTCAGCAAGGTCGAATAAACCGTTTACTTCTCCTCCGGGGCTGTCTATGTCCAAAATTATTGTTTCTACTTCTTCATCTATTAAAGCTTCTTCTATCTCTTCACGTATCTTCTCGTATGATGTCATCCCTAAAATATCATCAAAAGCTTCTGAATTCTTCGTCAAGATTCCATGTATCGGTATGACTGCTATTCCCTTTCTATTATTTCTTATTGCGTGTTTTATGTTTTTGAAGATCGGCTGCTTTTTTGCATATAATGACAATAGATCAAAACTTCTTTGCTCCATCATTACCGGTCTATTCAGCCACATTGCTTGTTGTTTCATGTCATTTCCGCAAAACTACTTTGTACATCAGAATCAAAACTTAAGCCCAATTCACTCGCACGTCTTTGATCCTCAGCAATTTCTTGGTCTATTTCTTCTACATCATAACCTAGTTCTGAAACCACTTCCGATCGACTCTTAAATCCATTTCTTACTGCCATTTGCTGTGCTTGCTGGTCTTTGAGTGGATCTACGTAAGCACACCCTTGCGGTATCCATTTTACCTCTTCTTTTCCCCTTTTTTTTCACCTATGTCCAGTTCTCCAGAGAGTAGTGCTAATTCTAGCCACCTATTCCATAATGGCCGGCAAAGCTGAAATACTACCACGTTATGCTGTAACATCGCGCACTTCCTACGAAACTCTATTAACCCAGCTCTTATTGATGAATAATTGACACCACTTAGATCTCCTGTTAGCTGCTCGTAAGTTATCCCTGTGCCTACTGCTATTGCCCTAAGCTGCTGTTTCATGAATGCTTCATAACTTCCCCCAACGTCTGATGGCTCCGAGAACTTGATATCTTCCCCTGGATCTAAAAGTTGCATAGTCCCAGGTTCTAAACCCGATAATGCTACTCCATGCTCATTTACTTCACCTTCTCCTAAAATATTTGCTTCTGGATCGAGTCTCGTAATAAACCCAGCAAACATTGCAGCAGTCTTTTTTCGTACTAATTCTGCATCGTCATATTGATCAAGTTCATAGAGCTTTAACAGTACACTGGACAACCATGGTACTCCTCGAATCTGCCCAGGTCTTAGTGGTCTGTAGATATGTAAAACATCATTTGCTGGTACTCTCACTGATTCGCCAAACGAGCCTTCACCTGGATGTTCTCTAAATAGGTAATACGCCTCTCTTTGCCCCAATCGGTTAAATTCAATGCCGTTTCTAATTACATTACCGTTGGCAAGGGTTTGATTGCTCTTATTGTCTAAATGCTCTGATTCAAGTACTTGCAGTTGCAACGGCACACAAAGACCATCTTCTCGTTTTCTTGTTCGGAGTCTTACAAAACATTCCCCTCCTTCTATCATACTTCTGCATACTAGAGCTTGTAACCCATAAAAATCACTTGCTCCGCTGCTGTCTGCTTCATCTGTCCATCTCAGCCATAACTCTTGCACTTTTTTCCGAAACTCTGCATCTTTCGCCTTTGACTGCGGCTTTATTCCTGTCCCAACGCAATTACTCACTATCGTATCGATGATGTTTGCTGCATAGGAATTCTTTCTTACCATGTCACGTGAACGACTACGCAGATGTTCAAGGCTCTGGGAAAGTAAGCTATTTATACTTCCTACTTCTGGTTGAAAGTGCAATAATCTTCTTCCTGAACCTGATGCATCCCATGCTGAACCTTTAGGCTTTGGTGGTTTGCGGAATAATTGTTTAGAGGTTGTCCGGAAACAAGTAAAAGGCTATAATATCTGAAATTTTAGTACGGGGTAAAGATGAGAAAAAAGTATCCAACAGATCTAAGCGAAAGGGAATGGGCAAGAATAGAAAAACACTTCAGAGTATCATACAAGAAAGGAGGAAGGCCGCAAAAGTATAGCAAAAAAGAAATATTAGAAGCAATTTTCTATGTATTGCGTACAGGGTGTCAATGGCGGTATTTACCAAATGATTTTCCGCTATGGAAGACTGTGTATGAGCAGTTCAGGCAATGGAAGAAGCAGGGAATTTTTGAGAAAATGAATTATGAAATTACAAAATATAGTAGAAGAAAAATAGGAAGGAATGAGCAGCCGAGTGCCTGTATAGTAGATAGTCAATCTGTAAAGACTACAGAAAAGGGGGGATCAAAGGCTATGATGGAAGTAAAAAAGTAAAGGGTAGAAAAAGGCATATAATTACAGACACTCAGGGTTTTATACTAGGTTGTTACGTAGGCGCTGCTAACGAAAATGATAGAGATGGTATTAAAATAGCATTAAACAATATGAGAACAAAATATACTAAAGTTAAAAAAATGTGGGCTGACATGGGATACCAAGGAAGAAATTTAAAGAATCACATAAAGGAAGAATATGACATAGATATTGAAATTGTTAAAAGGCCTCCATGTAGATTTTGGGTGCACAAAGATACGCCACCTGAGCTACTACCAACAAGAGAACAAGGGTTTAAAGTACAGCCAAGAAGATGGGTTGTAGAAAGGACTTTTGCTTGGGTTAATAGGAATAGAAGGCTATCGAAGGAGTATGATTTACTCACAACATCCACTGAGAATTTCATATACCTAGCTATGAGTAGGGTTATGTTAAAGAGGGAATATGCTTGAATTTACTAGTTTCCGGACAACCTCTTAAATGATTTCAATAACATCACGATATCCAAAATCTTTTCAAATCTTCTAATGTGCCGTTGAATTTATTTCTATCACACGGTCCAATCCCTTTCACTAAATGCGGCTCTTCCCCACTTTTTCCGTCGGTATATTGCCATAAAGCCCACTCTTTCCATCCTCTTGGTAACTTAGGTCTACGTCTCCATCTTGCCACCCACAGTGGACATTTTGTTAAAATCGGCGTAGCGAAATCATTTATAAAGTAAGGACTTCCATAAATCAGTGGCAAACGACCTGTGACTCTATAAACCCTGTTAACGAAATCCTCTGCTTGTTTTGGCGTTATATTGTTTCCTCCGTTGTCTTCGATATCTAGGGCTAGCAACACTTTAGAACTCTCTCCGACTACTTCCAGAAAATGCTCAGCTTGGTCCTTTCCGTTTGCTCCTATGCCAAAATGATATGCACCCCAAAGCAGTCCTTTTTCTTCGGCAGCTTTCCTTCTTTCTGCATATTTAGGATCCACATACTCTAGCCCTTGCGTTGCTTTATGAATGATTCCTAATATTTCATCTTCTTTCGCTAACTTAAAATTTACACTTTGGTTCCAGTGGGAGAGATCTACAATTACATTTTTTATCATTTGGGGCTCTTATTTTGTTATTTGTGCAACAGGTTGCTGCACTATTTGAAATTTCAATGAGTTGTTGGAGAATTTTGGTCAATAGGCTGTTGACATTTTGTGCAAAAGGTTCCTGCAGATAATATTTTATCCCAGTCCACATCTTCAGCCCTAATCAACTCTGCGCCATCAATATCACGTTCATTAGCAATTTTTGACAGTTCTATATCTTCCTCTAATGCTTCCCTTACTAGACTTACTAAAACTTCTTCTGCAGTCTTGTTCTGCTATATCTTTGAGATATTTCGCTAATTCACCTTCAAAGCTCACGTTAACATTTAGTTGATTTTCAGCCATTTTATTTAACCCCTTTATCTGTTGAAATCACAATCCTGCGCTTCGGCTTTATACCTGCAACTTTCAGCTCAGCTTTGATTCGTTGTCTTAAGTCCAATAGATCTTTTATCTGAACTTCTCCATACCTAACCACATGGTCACCATATGCAATCGATACTACTCTTTCCCCGCTCTGTAGCTTCTTTATCGCTTCTTCTACTTGATCTAAATATTCTTGGCTATACATCAACTTTTCTCATTCAACCATTGACTTCTTCTCACTCTTTTTGACTTTTTAGTTTTTTCACCTACTAAACTCTCCCATTTACTCTCTGGCCAACGATCAATCCCCAGGGCAATAGATGCAGCTCTTGCGTAAACTCTGCAATCTAGTACTTCATTTCGGTCTCTTATCTTTTGCCACTCTTGTTTGGTATATCCTTTTACTACTTTGGTAATTAGTTGCTCTGCGGTTAGCTGCTTAAAATATTCAGGTGGATACTCTGGAAAATGACAATACCCCGGCGCCCCTTCTGTTAAAACATTAAGTAATTGGAAAAGCTCGGACTTCAATATCGATACCCCAACTGGCCACAGCTTCATTCCTCTCTTTAGCTTTTGTCCTCCAACTGTTACATCAACTCTACTTGGGCTGTTAAGCGGCACTAGCGCTTTGTTTGCCCCTTTTACTGCCATTACTCTTCCAGAGCCTTGATGACTTCTTACCCAATTGTATACCTCCTGCGTTGCATACCCAGCATCAACCGCCATCATGCTTATCATATATTCAAGACCATTTTCACCGATAAAATGATGATTCAAGAGCTCTGAAAGTTTTTCCCATACTTCTCCACTTCCAGTATCACCTTCTAATACCTGGTAGTCTATTGACCAACTCTCGCGACCCATACCCCATGCTACTACTTCTGCTTCTAAGCGGTCTTTTTGTACATCAACCCCTGCCGTTAACACTATTTTTCCACCTTTTGGCACCATGCCTATCGGAAAATTTTCTCGACGCTCAAATAGTTGCTTCCAGTCTGGTACTTCTCCTTTGTCTACCCAGGTTTCTCCGAGTGTTGTATTTATCCAAACTTTCAGTAATTGTTCATTTTCCTTTGCATGCAGGTAATCTTCTACTGCTTGTTTCCAGCTATACCAACCAACTGGGCTATACAAGCTCGATAAATGAAACCCTTTTTTTGCCTCTTTTTTTCCTTCCTCCCTAGTTGCTCTCCATTCACCTCTAGCTAGCATCTCTGTTTTCTGATGATTTTTTATTTCTCCCCTACACTCTATGCAAACGTAGTGGGCTGTTGAGGGTTCTTTATCTTTCCACTTTATCTGTGGCCATTTCAGCACCTGATAGTGATCACAATGTGGACAAGGTACAAAAAAGTATCGTTTGTCTGAACTCTCAAATTCCTTCTCTATTCTGCTTATTCCATGAATCGTCGGTGTTGAAACTAAAAAGATTTTTCGCCGCGTAAATGTATTAGTTCGGGCTATGCTGAGTAAAACTGGATCTCCTTCTCCTCCTGAATCTCCTGGATATGCATCTACTTCATCTAAAAAAAGATATTTTACCGGCATAGAGCGCAGACCCACTGGACTATTGGCACCTGTTACTACTACCGTTCCTCCCGGAAATTCCTTACTTTGTACAGTGTTGCCTGAATCTCTCGACCTTGGGTCTTTTATTTTACTCCTTAAACATGGCGTATCTTCAATTAATGGTGCAAATCTTCCCTTTGACCAACGTTTTCCCATCTCTACAGTTGGCTGCACTACCAACATTGGACCTGGTGTTTGGTCGATAATGTAGCCTATCCAGTTGTTTCCTGCCTCTGTTCCTCCTATCTGCGCTCCTTTCATGAATACCACTTTTTCAGCCGGCGAAGACGAAGATAGTGAATCCATTACTTCTCTAAGGTAGGGTGTTCTCTCTGTCCTCCATTTTCCTGGTTCTGATGATGCTATCGTTGAAAGCTGACGATTCTTATCTGCCCACTCTGATACTTTAAGTGGTAGATCTGGCCTCAGTCCTGCATAGAAGCTACTGCTATAGATCACACCATTACCTGCCAAAATTTTGCTACATTTTCTACTTCCATATCGGTAAAAGTAGAACTTGGTTGTTTACAGTGGACATCTGTTAGCAAAACAACTTAGAATAATGACTGCAATTATTCCAGCATATGCTGTAGAAATAGAGATGCTTATAGCTATTGAGCCTATTATTATAAGGCGTCTACTAATTTTCTTTAATAATTTTAAATTGTTTGAATATAAATTAACAGTAGTCATTAAAATGTATTTTTCGATAATTCTTCAAGTGCATTGGTAATCTCTTCTGTTAACGTTCTATGGATCTTTTCTGTGTCGTTCATCGATGCCAGTAATGCTGATACTCTGTCTGGGATATTTAAAAGATTATTTCTTACCACTCTTGCAACGTTAAATGCTTCAGTCTTTACTTCTTCTACTGAGATAAGTTCACCAATTTCAGCTTTTGCTTTTGCCTCAAGCAGTTTTCCCCGTTCCATCTCGTTTTTAATTCGGGTTTTAAGCAACATCGTTGAAAGCCCAGAACAGATAAAATCTGTAAAACCAAAAAGAAACTCCCTCTTTACTTTATGTTCTTTGGGTATAGTGTTATGAAGAAGCGCTTCTGCAGCTATAACCGAAACAATCAATGGTGCTATAAATGCCCGTTTGAAAGCATGGTTTTGGGGGAAATGGTAAAACCATTGATGGAGTTCTTTTTGGGCTACCTCGTTTAGAAGATTGTATAACCTAACCGTCCCAAGCTGAAGTGCTTCTTATCATAATAATATAGGAGGGATTTTATATGGCAGAAGCAAAAAGTAAATTAAAAACAATAAACCTTGATGCAGCAGGGATTGATATTGGCTCGACTGTACATTATGTATGTGTACCTGAAGGAAGAGATGAACAACGTATCCAAAAATTTGGGTGCTTTACAGTAGATCTACACAACTTAGCAAAGTGGTTAAAAAAGTGTCAGGTTAGAACTGTAGCCATGGAGTCAACTGGAGTATATTGGATTCCCTTATTTCAAATATTAGAATCACATAAATTTGAAGTAAAATTAGTAAATGCGCGACATGTCAAAAATGTGCCTGGTAGAAAGTCTGATGTTCAAGATTGTCAATGGCTGCAACAATTGCACAGCTATGGACTGCTTCAAGGATCATTTAGACCGGATAATCAAATGTGTGTACTGCGTAGTTACGTTAGACAACGTGCTAATCTAATTGAAAATGCAGCTAAACATACTCAACGTATGCAAAAAGCGCTAATTCAAATGAATATTCAATTACACAAGGTTATTAGTCATATTACTGGGATAACTGGTATGAAAATCATTGAAGCTATAATTGAAGGCGAAAGAGATCCTGAGAAATTGGCTAAATTCAGGGATGCACGAATAAAAAATGATCAGTCTACTATAGCAAAAGCGTTAGCTGGTGATTATAGAGAGGAACACTTGTTTGTGCTAAAACAAGAATATGCAGCATATACTTTTTTTCAAGAGCAAATAACGGGATGTGATAAAAGTATAGAAAATTACTATAAAACATTTGAAACAAAGTCGAATGAGAACAGGGCATTGAATAAGACACGAAAGAGAAAACAGAAGAATAGTCCAGATTTTGCCGTAGATGAAGATTTATATCGAATAACGGGGATGGATTTTACTAGAGTTCCAGGACTTGATGTATTAAGTATACAGGCTGTCATTTCAGAAACAGGTATAAATCACAATAAATGGAGGACAGAAAAGCATTTTTCTTCCTGGCTCGGATTAAGTCCTGCTAATAAAATTACAGGAGGGAAAATTATTGGAACAAGAACTCGTAAAGTTGTTAATCGTGCTGCAACTGCCTTGCGACTTGCTGCTCATTGTGTATCAAGAAGCAACACTGCACTTGGTGCATACTGCAGGAGGTTAAAGAAGCGACTAGGGATACCAAAAGCGATCACTGCTACAGCAAGGAAATTAGCATGTATTTTTTATAATATGCTAAAATATGGACAAGAATATGTAGAAAAAGGAATGAACTATTATGAAACACTCTACAAAGAGAGAGTAGTCAAAAATTTGACTAAAAAAGCAAAGGAATTTGGTTATATACTAATGAAAGAGGAGCCGATAGATGAAGAAGGTTCTTAGGAGTTTCTTAGAAAATATTTGGAGCTAAAATCAATGGCAGAATTGGCAAGGGAGCTAAATAGTCAAGGTTACAGAACAAAATCAGATATCTTTAAAAAAGCGACAGTGAGAAGAATAATAACAAATCCAATATATATGGGAAAAATACGGCATTATGAGAAAGAGTATGAGGGAAAGCATGAGGCGATAATAGAAGAAGAAAAATGGCAAAAAGCGCAGGAATTGATAAGGAATCAACCATATAAAAAAGCAAAATATGAGGAAGCTTTGCTTAGGGGAATAATTAAGTGCAAGAGCTGTGATGTAAATATGACGCTGACGTATGCAAAAAAGGAAAATAAAAGGTATCGATACTACGTATGCAATAATCATTAAGGGGAAAAAATTGTGAATCAGTGAATCGAACAATAGTAGCTGGAGAAGTGGAAAAAGAAGTAATAGAGAAAGCGGAGCAGCTATATGAAAAATGGGGAGAAGAGCGGAAAGATTTAAGTTTTGGAAAGCAGAAAGAAGTAGTGAAAAAGTTAATAAAAGGAGTAATGGTGAGAGAGGATGGAATAGAGGTGAGTTCAGAGGATAAGGTGGAATTTATACCAATAAAAAAGAAAGGAAAGAAATGCACAGTAATAGAGCCAGAAGCAAAAACAAACAATGCGTTACTGAAAGCAGTGGTAAGAGCTCATCTGTGGAAACGGCAACTAGAAGAGGGAAAATATGGAAGTGTGAAGGAGTTAAGTGCCAAAATTAATATAGGTACAAGACGAATACAACAAATTTTAAGGCTGAATTATTTAGCACCAAAGATTAAGGAAGACGTAGTAAATGGAAGGCAACCAAGAGGATTGAAGTTAGCTGACTTGAGGGAAATACCGATGCTGTGGAGTGAGCAGTTGGAGAAATTTTATGGGTAGTGCTTGATTGAGAAATTAATAAGTTATTAATGAAAAAAGTATATACAAGTAACCATTGTAGAGGAAGAAATATAATGCCACAGTTCAAAAATATCGAAAACAGGAAAAATATAACCTATGAATTGGCAAATGATGATAGCCAGTTAACAAAGCAAGATACAGAAAAACTTTTTAAGCTATTAAAAAAGATAGAAGAGGGTAAAAGTATTAGTGAAAAATTGAAGAAGCGTAATTATAATACACAGAAACTTCTGACAGCAAAAATAATTTACAACGAAAATTTTCACCTGACATTTGAAAAGAAGGAAAAAGCTGAAACCGAGGTTCTTTTTTCTAAAGAAAAAATGGTGTCAACAAGAAGACTAATATCAGTAGACTGGTCATTATTAAATGGCGAAGATATAGATAATTTCAATCCAACAATGATAGAACATGCTGAAGAAAAGCGATGTCAACACAAAGACTAATGCCATTAGATCCAGTATTATTAGACAATGAAGATAACGAAAATTTTCACCTGACATTTGAAAACAGCAAAAAAGCTCAAAACTTCTCAATAGAAAATGCTGTGCAAGAACGCAATATTTCTGATAGCTTTCCTTTTCGAAAATGTTTTAATAGTGATGCTGGAGGCAAAGAAGACAATCCATCAACAAAAGCAATACAGCAAAAACGAGCAATCCTGGCTGGTAGTGCTGGAATAGTTTTATTGGTAGGCAGCATTGTATCGTATATCCTAAAAATGCATATAATAGCGGTAGTTGGCGGGATTGTTGGATTGGCTTGCATAAATTTTGCGTTATACAGTACTCTGAAACCGGATACGAAACTCGAAAAATTGCAAGATCCAGCACAGCCTATCATTGTTCATTCTCATTTGAATACAACATAAAAATGTCATGCTTAAAAACAAATAAGCATCAGGTAAACCTTTAAATAAGATAACTTACTCGGAAAAATACCTAAAATGTTAACTTAATATTACCATGGTTTTCCATTGTAATATTATGTAACTGACTATCTTACCTGTTGTATACTCTCTTGTATAGGAGAAGACAATGATATATCACCTAATGAAGAGTTAACGCTAAGTGTTTCAGAAGGTTGACAAAGTTTTCCAGATCTGAAAAAATATCCTTGTTCTATTGCATTATTGACTGATAGCCCTCCTAGCAAGCAATTCCTTCCTAGTTCTTCTTTACAGTGCTTTAAACTTTCCAGCAGACCTTGGTTTTTTACTTCCACCTTTATTTGGTCTTTATTTTGCTTATGAGGGTATAACCTAACTTCTAATTCTCCCAAACTAGTACAGAAAATTAACACTATATTACTATCTTCTACAAGATCTGTATAATTCCTTATTCCTCCTTGAGTTATAATTTCTACCTCATTTTTACCGATCTTGATTATATTTCTTCCGTATTCTATTTCTCCTTGAGTGAGTCCTAAACTCCTTGCTCCATCTGTAATCTTCGCAACATCTATTGTGCTATCTTCTGAATATTCTAAGTAAAAAGTAGAGTTATCAATTTTTGTGCTATTCAACTCGGAATTGGTTGCATTTTTTGCAATTTTCAGAAATCTCTGAGTAAAATTGAGATACTCTTGATAAGCTTTGATCATATTAGCTTTATGAGCTTCAAACCCTGATCCTATAACCTCCAATTTATCAACACTGTCACTTTTTCTTAACCTTGCTCCCTTCGATACTAATATACAGACTATATTGCTAGCGACTTCTGGACTTTCTTTTAGCTGGTTAATTCTTTCTATTACATGATCTGTGAAATAATTCTTTTGATCTTTAGCAAAATTCAGTCTTACTCCAGATATGATAGCTTCATTCACAACTTTTTGTAATTCAGCCATATTTTTAGCTTTTGATACTTCTGTCAAGTACTCATCTAGCTGGTTTAATTTATCTGGTAAACAAACGTTAAATAAACATTTACTTGGTAAATTTACTGTTTGGTGTGAAGTTGTCTCAGCCTCTTGTTCATCTGCTCCTGCTTGCGATTGAGTTGCCGCTACTGAAAGTAACTTACTCAATTCAGTGCACATATCACCTTGAAGCTCTGGGAGATTATATTCATAGTTCTTACTAATCAAAACAATCTTTAAATCTTCAGTGTTTTTATGTTTATCCAAAAACTTCTTCAAATTTTCAATACCTTGAGTGTCAAATCTATATGAGTTGTACTTATCGTCAGAAGTGTATGTACCCAGGACCAGTTTATTTAGTTCTTCATTCAATTTCTTTTGCTTTTCAGTGAATAAGTGCTCTATGAGATAGTAATTGCAATTGTCAATCGCAATTTGCATAGGAGTTTTTCCATTCTTATTCTCTATTTTAAAATTATCCACATATTTCATAAAATCATCCATTTCATAATCTCTAGCAAGAGGTACAGCTACATGTAGAAATGTTTCTCCTTGATGATTCTGAATGTTAGGATCAGCTCCATTTTTAATGAGTAAACCTACAGTTCTGTGGTCTATAAGACCAAGATGAGCAGCAGCGTAATGTAGAGGTGTATTTCCTTGATAGTCTCTTATGTTAGGATCAGCTCCTGCCTTTAAGAAATCCTCCATCAATGTACGACCATTGTACATGTTTTCTTCTAGCACTTCTATAAGCATATGTAGTAGTGTGAACTCTTTCGCTCCTACTTTAAGATTAAGAACAGCTTTTAGATCTGCGTTATTCTCATTTTTTGCTAAAAATTGTTTAAGTTTTGAAGTGTCAAGAGAATTAGAATACCTAATAATAGGGTATAACTCGCTAATTAATTCTTTTTGACTATTTGTTAATTGTAAACCACCTAATTTAACAAACCATTCTTCCATTATATCAAGACAGGAAGGACCAAATAAGTCTGAAATTCTCCAAAGTAAATCCTGTTTAATGGAGTTATAGTAATCATCTTGATTACCTACTATTGGTAACTCATCTGTTTCTATACACTTTAGCCCACTACTTAATCCCCCTCCTGAAACTTGCTCACTTGTTTGTTGACTGACAGACACTACAACAGGTTTTTTTGACTTTTCAACCATCGTGCTACCTCCTAGCTTGAACAGATAATTTATTATATATAATGTATCATATGAGTCAAGTCAAGTCAAGTTAATTTAACATAACATAACATTTTTCTTATTTTGCAATTTTTATACTAAGATGTATGGTCCCAGAGTGTGATGGTGTGGATTTAGTATAAATAATTCTGGAGACTGTGTCCACTGATAACATATAATAGCTCTTTTTACAATAATCCGAACAGACCGTAATATGCTACTGGCCTGCTATAGCCATAAACACATATCTTATCGCATTCGGACTATTATAAGAAAGGCTATAAATTCATAAGGAGTAAGACCCTTAAGAGTTTTGAGTCTCTTTGCATAATTATAAGCCATAACAAAGTTATAAAGGTGTTCTTTAAGTTGCTGGTGCGATTGATAGTAATACTTCTTAACTGTAGCATCCTTTAAAGTTTTATTCATACGCTCGACTTGCCCATTCGTCCAAGGATGGCTAACTTTTGTCAAACGATGTTCAATAACATTCTCTTCGCAAACTCTATCAAATATATGTTGGAAAGCATACTTATGACGCTTCTGGTTTGTAAATTGTATACCGTTATCTGTCAAAATAGTATGGATTTTATACGGTAAAATTCTAATCAAATTACGTAAGAACTCAGCAGCTATGGGTTTTGTAGCACTGTTACACAACTCAACATAGGTAAATTTGGATGTCCTATCAATAGCAACAAACAAATGTAATTTGCCCTCCTCAGTTCTAACTTCAGCAATATCAATATGAAAGTAACCGATAGGATATTGTTTGAATTTCTTTTTTGACTTAACTTCTCCATCAACAGTTGGTAATCTGCTAATGTTGTGTCTTTGTAAACAACGATGCAAGCTAGAGCGAGTCAAATGCGGAATTGTAGACTGCAGAGCGTAAAGGCAATCATCTAGTGGCAGTAGTGTATACTTGCGAAATGTAACTATTATAGCTTCCTCTTCTAGCGTTAAAACAGTTGATCTTGGATGCTTTGGACCCATATCAGCATCTTTCGTAAATGAACGTTTTCTCCACTTAATAATAGTTTTTGGATTAAGGTTATAATGCTTGGAGAGTTTTGCTATGCTCTCTTTTCTATTTTGTATTGCTCTACGAATCGTCTGTGTTGTTTTGGCGCACCCATGTAATATCTGTCCCATAATGACTCCTTAAATGATGATGATAGTATACCATCACTCTCTGGGACCATACATCAACTCTTTTATTTCCTTATATTTCACCTTCAGATATTTGATCTTACACTCCTTCTCTCAATTTTGAAAGGAGTCTATTGATGCTGCTACGCTTCTGCTTTTAATTGGCTACACCTGCTAGATTAACGATATTGTGCCTATTTTAACATCACTGTCATCAAAATATAAAGAGGTTGCTTAACTTTTACCTGCTGTGGTTACTCCTCATCGTCATAGTCAGGATATTGTGGAGGAGCTTCTCCTTGCTTTTTAGTAACTTTTGGATATCTTTTTCCAACTTCTGCTTCAATGACACCACAACATTCTACTAAGAACTTCCAATTATCACCATAATCAAAAAGAAAAACCATTTTTTTATCTGGCTCAAAAACCTTGTAGATATAAGAATTTTCAACGCTTTTTTCATTAGGCATAACAGTCATACTAGAATCAATATCATAAAATAAAGTGTATACTTCATTACTTTTACGAATATCATTTATATTGCTATAAAAACCAAATGAATGATCTAACTCAAAACTAAAGGCCTTTATGATAGTTTCTGCAAATTTATAAAGACTGCTTTCAATTCCATCTCACGGTAGATTTTTTTGTCTAGAGAAACTTTAAATGAGTATACTTTCTTTTTCTTATCCACTTAATTTACCTTTAACTTACATTAAGTTAACCAATCGCAAAAAAATAACGTAAGTCAAATATAACCTTACCCACATATCTTACCCTATTCGGACTATTAGGAGAAATGCTATACTTTAGAAAAAGCTTAACTGAACTTTCATTCGTTCTTACAGCACATACTTACTTTTCAATGACCAATTATATGGCTATTGCCACAAATAGGCGTTCTTAGGCCTTGAAGATGACTGTTTACTTTCAGCGAATCGTCTAAATCATGCTCTATTTTTTGTGTTGCCATCTCAAATTTAAATCCCAATTTTTCACAGAATTTTTGAAAATATTCTCTAATAATAGAGAGCAAGTTTCTATCTCCCTCTTTATAATTTTTTAATTCCTTGGGAACAGTGAGTGATAATTTACCGTCTTTATAGGTTACACCATCTTTTCCATCTTGAGACTCAAGTGTAAATTCCAGTGAGGTGGATAGACCACATATTTTTTCCCCTGGATTATCAAATTTGGTCACAGGTATTTCCATATCAGACTTTACTCTTATGTTATTATGGCCAGTGTAATCAATATTCATTACTTTGTCAGGGTCTTGCGTTGTTAATCGATAATTGCTAAGTGCAGAGTGATATTCAATAAATATACCTGCCAAGTATCCTGCTTGATTACAATTAGTAACTAGTTCTTCTAAGATAGGGTCACTCGGAACTTCTGCTTCAGCATATTTAAACATTTCCTTAAAAACTTCTTTTACAAATGGTCGGTAGTTCTTATTCTCATCTCCTACTTTGAGTAATAGATGCATATGCTCTCTTCCAGCATTGTAAAATCTCTCAAAATCTCTACCGTACGAATTGGTTTTCTGATAATCAGGAATTTCAGGATTTTCACAATGACTTTCCCACAATTCACTTAACGCGTTATGTGCAAGTTCCTTTTCAAGATCCTTTAGGAGTGAATCAACAAAAGCCCTACCATGATCTGTATCTATTTCTCTTTGTTTTTTTCTTGCGGTTTCAGTACTATATATATCATAACCATTAAAAAGGTTGCTTTTGCAATATTTAGCTCCTTCCATTAACGCAGAGGTTAAAACTGTATCTATAATCTTTCCATTAATAACAAAGTTCATTCTTGGAAGATCAAAATACATTGTTTCACCAGAGTTTGCTGATTTATTGCTCTCGCCAGCCTTTAATTTACTAAAGCCAAATTCTTTAATTTTAACCTTCAATGTAACTATTGGATTTGCTTCTGTCATAGTCCGTACTTATTAAAGCCCCTAAGCTTGATTATAACATAAGAACCATTAATAGATTATTAACAACACCTAAACGCAACAAAGGCCTTACACCATCTGTACAACAAATACGCAAAGACAATAGAACTTTATTATATTCTATCTATAATGATTCAAAATAGCAAGCCTCAAACTAGAAGCCTGCTACCACTTACTGGTTACTTTACATCAATCTTCTTGATGTGTTTCTCTGACTTAGGTATGGTTACATGTAATACCCCATCTGAAAAACTAGCAGATACTTTATCTCGCTCCACATTTACTGGAAGCTGAATAGACCTATAGAAAGAGCCATAGTACCTTTCTCGATGATAAAACTGCTTATCTTTTGACTCGTTATCACATGTCTTTTCACCCTTCACTATTAAGCTATCGCCAGATATACTAATATCTATGCTTTCTTTGGAAATACCTGGTAACTCTAATGAGAGGCAATAGCTTTCCTTTGTTTCATAAAAGTCACAAGCTGGTAATAGACTGTTGCTTCTTCTGGAAAGCTCTGGATTCCATCCTGTAAAGAAGCTATCAAATATGTCATCAACGGCTCTTTGTAACCCTCTTACACTAAAGTTATCACGGTTATTGTTTTTATTTGAATGAACTATATTGTTCATGTTGTACCTCCTTTCACTAATACATGCATTACGTAATCATTCTACTTACTAATTTCAATCCTAAATCTAAAGTCAGAGCTTTTGTGAGATGTAAAAAGTTGTTCCAATTTACTATGACTTGATTATGAGAAAAAATCTTACTTGGATTACCATAGGTAATGCTATAAACTAGATTAATTGTAACGCTAATTCTAGATTAAAAAGGGAATAGAAACAATGCAACAGAGAGAGATTTTGACTAGTGTCATTGGGATGGTGCTACTGCTAAGTGGTGTTGTATCACATATTATGAAAATGCATACTATGGGAGCAGTTATAATGATTATTGGATTGGCATACACAAGTTTTGCGTTGTATAGTACCCTAGAATCGAGCACGAAGCTAGAAAGGGTAGAACAGCCTTTCCGGTCGAACGTAAGAGAGCATTCCTAAAAAACACAGATATCAATTCTCTAGAAGAACCTCTCTACTAACACAAGACTTAACCCTTCCCAACCTAGGTTACCTGAGTTCGTGAAGCTGTATGACTAATACAATTTTCGATTTCTTCAACATTACTCAGTGCCGTACTCGCCTTACAAGAACAGTAACACCCTGCTACAAGAGAAACCAATGCAGCTACAGCGAGTGAAATACATATTGCTAAATAAGACATTGTTAAACTTGCACTAACAGCAAATGCTCCAGACAATACAAAAGAGACAGAAGCATAGGCTATGTGCTTTCTGCTCTGAGCGCTTATTGATGAGAGCTCTTTGTTTTTACCGTTCAGTTCTTCATTTTTACTTTGAAGTTGTTTCTGTAGATCTTCAACTCGCCCCTCTTGTCCTTTACTTTTGGTTGTGGATTCTTGCAGCTTTGTCTTTAAGTCATTATTTTCATGTTTTTTAAGCTTGAGCTCACTCTGTAGTTTGATGTTTTCTTCGTTAATTCGAGATAACTCACCAATTTTTTCGTCCAAGCTTTGCTGTGTATTATCCAGCTTTCCTTGCAATTGACTATTTTGTCTATCTGATTGAGATACTTTATCTTCTAGCATACTAGCATCCTGTTTTGCTTGTTTTAATTCTATCTCATCGTTTTTGAGTCGAGATTTTGTTTCATCAACTTCTCTAGTAAGCTTAGTTACTTGATCACCCAATTGAGAGGCCTTCAATTGTTCTTGTGCTAACTTTTCATTTACGTTATCCAGCTCTTTCTTTTTCTCTTCAAGTTGACTGTCAAGTGAACTTTTTTCTCTATTCAAGTTATCTACCTGATCAGTGAGATTATTAATCTTCTCTTCTAGTCCGGTGTTTGTTTTGTTAAGCTCCTCTACCCCTACAACCATCTTATCCAGCTCTTCTTTGCGCTCGTTGAGTTTACCTTGCAGTTCTGGTTTCTCTTGCTCTAATTGAGCTTGTACAACGTCTAACCGACCTTCCGTGCTTTGAGGCGACTGATGAGTTTTTTCATGCAAGCTTTCGGTTTGCTGTTTTACATCTGTATCCATTTTACCATCCATTAAATCATGGCTTATAAAGTTCTGTACTAAACTCACAGTTCTATCTAACATACCACTTTTTTCTTCTTTCGCAACAGTTTTTCTGCCTTCAAGTTTTGCTATTTTTTCACCTAAGATTTCCCGTATATGAGAACCTTGCTCTTGTCTATGACCAGCACCAGTTTCTGTTCTTCGAGTTCTATTCTTCTCACACTCTTTGCTACTTTCATTCGCAAGGGGTTGTACTACTACTTTGTTCACGCTTATTTCTACTGGTTCGAGTGCTGCAATTGTAACGTTAGATTGACTTCTTTCATGTTTCGTTTCTTCATATAATCGTTTACATTCTTTGTAAGATACCATTGAGTCTAGACCTTTTTCTTTTACTGTTATATCATAAAATTTCCTCAATTCATCATCCAATAGTATCAACATAGCATCTTCTCTTTTGGCTGGTGATTCACAATATTTTTTACCGAGTAAATCAGCACGACCTGACACAATACTTCTAACTACCTCTTCTTTCCGTGCTTTAAACAATTTCTCTAGTCCATCTATATATTGACGGGTTTGCTCGAAAAGCTCTTTATTAGGCAAACCACCTCCACCCGGTAAATTGAGAGGGCTATTTAAAATACTTTCAGCTTCTTTTTTTATCTCTGCAAGTTCGTTAAAGACTATTTCTAGGTTCATACTTTGCAAGATATCAGTAGATTCGCGAATTGCTTTTTCTCTCTTGCTAGCATTTTGTGGTTTATAAGATATTATATCGCTAACTTTACAAAAATTACTATTGGGGTCTTTCTGCGCAATCGAAGAAACAATGTTTGTTACAATCAACAGGTTTGCCGGATTAGCCATTTCGCTTTTAAAACAATCAACGAATTTGTTCCAGACTTCCTTCCTCAAAGGCTTGCTTACTGTATCTTCAAAACATTTTCTATTTTTAAATCCTAAAACAGTGTAGATACTTCCTCTAAATATTTTATTACTGCTATTTTCTAATGACATAACAACTTTACCTCAACACTATACAAATTAACCTTTCGGAAAAAACTTAACACAAAAGCTAGTAACCAACAAACAAAATCAATCTAATTAAAGACAAAACCAAAGCTTCGGCCAATTGTAGCAATATTCTTCTAGAAGACAACATAATTGTTAGAATTATAATAATGATTAACTCCGTTAATACTTTAAATCAAAATTAGTGGAAAATACTCAGACCTGCAGCGTTAGAAAAGATAAAATTGTTTACCTTGTCAAAATTGTAAAAAAGATCCCATCTTTGCGAGAATAATTGAAACAAAAGCGGCATTGTGAAAATAAAAACTTAAAATTCCTGCAACAAAGTTAGGCAAGTAAATTCGTATGTAAATTTAGCGAAAGTGAGCCAATATAGCTCGTTTTGCGGTATAGTAGAATTATTATAAAGAAAAGTTCGCACGGAACATTTGGTAGTCCAACACAGTCCAAAACAAACTCTTCTCATAAAAGCTAACATTTGTTGCTCGGCATAGTTAGGATATTTGTTCTTTTAACATTTTAGTATAAGCTTACTTAAGGATGTAGGAAAAAGTCAAGGCCGTTTACAATTAAATAGCAAGTTTACTGTCCCAAATGTGGGAGGAAAACCCTGGAGTTGAAGTCCATCCTTTCAAGAATATAATTTTAAGATGAAAAATTTGCAAGAATGTGGAATATTATAGAAAAAGCAGTCACTCTGCATATGAATGTACATATCACATAGTGTGGATAACAAAATATTGATATCCAGTATTGGTTGTAGATATAGGGCAGAAAACTAAAGAAGTTGCGGAAGAGTTAAGTATTAGCAAGTTAGTGCAGTTAATAAGAGAAAAAAGTTCCAGAAAAATCCACCAAAGCTTTCCAGAGTTAAGAAAAAGATACTGGATTATTGGCAGCAGGCTACTTTGTCAGGACTAGTGGAAATGCAACAGACAAAATGATAAAAAGTTATATTGAGAATCACCCTAATAAAATGGGTAAATTGTTTGACTCTCTAAATTTTTCTGCTATCATTAGAGCTTAATGTAGTTGGGTTGATGAGTGTTAGAAAGAAAAAGATATTTGTTTGTTGCAGGTTTCTTCCGAGAGTTTTTTTCTTCGATAGAAGGTTCTCGAACGTCCATAAGAGCTGAATCTAAAGATTCCAAAGCCTTAGTGAGTGAAGTATTGTCGTTCATATCCGGAGCTGGTGTAGGTGTAGGGGTTGCCTCTTGTGCTTTTGGTCTTGGGGCTTCTGCTTCTGTTATGGGTGCTGTACCTTCATCAGCGTCTATTGCTAGGTACATTTCTTCTCTAGTTGCAAGTTTCATTTGTGATGACAAGCTTAAAAATATTAAATTTGTTAACTTAGTTGATAAGGTTAGTAATGATGTATTAGAGGATCTTGTAATTCGGTGTGGAATCGAGCTTTTCCAAGCTTTTCAATTTCAAATTCTTCGATTCACTGGTAATGAGATAAATGAGTCAGTTCTGGGAAAATTATCGTGTGCTGCAGCTTGGAGGGCAAAGGAATACCTTATTAGGACTGGCCCGTCAGAGCTTTCATGTGATGAAATGATAAAAGCTGTTCTTTTAGGTAAACTTAATGATATGCGCTATTCTCATTCGTTAGCTTTTACACACAGTTCACAAACCATATGTGCTAATCAAGTTTACGAAAAAACAGCCGTCTTAGTTTCTTCTTCGTTAGTGTTCTCATATTCTCAATCTTGTATTCCTGAATACGGCTTAAGAAGCCCCTTAGTCTTTGAAAAAGATGCTTTTGAAGGATTTCCTCAAGGTGTAAGCTATTATGTTAAAAAGATAGATCTCTTTCCATCACAAAGTCTACATCCCTGTGCTTCGCAGCAGATCGATTTTGAACGTGAAGTTGAATTAATAAAGGAAAGCATCTCGGGGATGAAATTAGCAACAAAGTATGATACTAATGAGATTAAAGTCTTATTCACAGAATTACTAGCTGAGTTCAAGCAAAGGAGAGGGATTGGCCAATCGCAAGGTCCTGATGATGGTAGAGGAGGATCTGGAGGTCACGGTGGTGGATCTGGAGGTCACGGTGGTGGATCTGGAGGTTACGGTGGTGGATCTGGAGGTTACGGTGGTGGATCTGGAGGTTACGGTGGTGGATCTGGAGGTTACGGTGGTGGATCTGGAGGTTATGGTGATGTTGTTGTTGATATATCAGAAGATATGGACATCTCCTTGAGTTCATCTGATAATAAAGTGTCTAGACATTCCTTAAGTAGAAAGCGAAGAAGTGATTTGCCTACAGAGGCTAATAAAAAGAAAAGATGTATTGAAGGAGAGGAAAAAAAATCTCAGCATTTTGTCGATGATGGCAAGCTAGATAAAGTAAAGTCTTCAGTCAAAGTCGTGCATAGATTGAGTAGTACTAATACACAACGTGTATACGGTAAAAATCTTGATTTGATTTACGTAAACAGTTATTTGGGCCAGACTTTTGTTCATGAAGCTGTCTGCAATTTTAGTTATTTGAAGGTATCATCACTGCATATACGGGATAATACTATGATAAATTTAGCCGATCGTGATGGTACAACCCCTTTTCATTATGCCTGTACAGTAGGCAATTTACAAATGGTAGAGCTTCTGCACAAATGTCAAGCTAATCCAAATTTGACTGATAATTTGGGTAATGATGCCCTCTGCTATTCTGCCTTCAATGGTCGGCTCGAAATAGTGAAGTTTCTATTCGCACAAGGTTATGGTTTTAATTTGGGATATAAAGTTCCTCCTCTTCATCTTGCTGCCCTCGGTGGTCAAGTAAAAACTCTGGAATTCCTCTTTGAAAAATTTAGTCGTTGTATGAAGGAAACTTCTCATGATAATAATCTGATTCATTTTGCCATTGCAAGTGGTAAAAGGGAAGTAGTAGATTTCCTGATCAAAAAAGATCGTAGTTTGTTGGATAAAAAAGACGATACTTGTGTAAGTCCCACTATTTTTGCTGTTCTACATGGTCAATTGGAGGTATTAAAATTTCTGATCAAGGAGGGAGCTGATATAAGTGCAAATGATTCTGGTGGAGCGAATGTTCTTCATCATGCCGTTTTAAGTGGTAAATCAGATATAGTAAGTTTTTTAGCAGAAAACTATCCTGAGTTGATTGATGTAACTGACAAGTACGGTATTAGTCCCTTTGGCTATAGTATGTTAATGGATATGCAATCTATAGGAGAATTTCTTTTTAAGCAGCTAGTTCACTCTAGTAGAGATGGTCTATTAAGTATAAATACCTTGGGTGTTATTGTTCAGCATGGTCATTTTGCGCTAGCAGAAATTCTCTTGAAAAGCTCTCTTCAGCACATGAAGAGGGTTAATAAAGATGGCGTGACTTTTCTTATTATGGCTATCCTTTCATCTGGTGAATTAAAATTAATAGAATTTCTGGTTAGAGGTTGTCCGGAAACAAGTAAAAGGCTATAATATCTGAAATTTTAGTACGGGGTAAAGATGAGAAAAAAGTATCCAACAGATCTAAGCGAAAGGGAATGGGCAAGAATAGAAAAACACTTCAGAGTATCATACAAGAAAGGAGGAAGGCCGCAAAAGTATAGCAAAAAAGAAATATTAGAAGCAATTTTCTATGTATTGCGTACAGGGTGTCAATGGCGGTATTTACCAAATGATTTTCCGCTATGGAAGACTGTGTATGAGCAGTTCAGGCAATGGAAGAAGCAGGGAATTTTTGAGAAAATGAATTATGAAATTACAAAATATAGTAGAAGAAAAATAGGAAGGAATGAGCAGCCGAGTGCCTGTATAGTAGATAGTCAATCTGTAAAGACTACAGAAAAGGGGGGATCAAAGGCTATGATGGAAGTAAAAAAGTAAAGGGTAGAAAAAGGCATATAATTACAGACACTCAGGGTTTTATACTAGGTTGTTACGTAGGCGCTGCTAACGAAAATGATAGAGATGGTATTAAAATAGCATTAAACAATATGAGAACAAAATATACTAAAGTTAAAAAAATGTGGGCTGACATGGGATACCAAGGAAGAAATTTAAAGAATCACATAAAGGAAGAATATGACATAGATATTGAAATTGTTAAAAGGCCTCCATGTAGATTTTGGGTGCACAAAGATACGCCACCTGAGCTACTACCAACAAGAGAACAAGGGTTTAAAGTACAGCCAAGAAGATGGGTTGTAGAAAGGACTTTTGCTTGGGTTAATAGGAATAGAAGGCTATCGAAGGAGTATGATTTACTCACAACATCCACTGAGAATTTCATATACCTAGCTATGAGTAGGGTTATGTTAAAGAGGGAATATGCTTGAATTTACTAGTTTCCCGACAACCTCTTAAGCAAGATACTAATCTAATTAGTATGCCTGATAGTGAAGGGGTCACACCTATCTACTATGCTATCTTGCTTGGCAGATTAGAGTTAGTAAAATTTCTAGCCAGACAGGATCCGCATTTAGCTACATCACCCGATAGAGATGGCATTTTCCCTATTGATTTTGCTGCTTTTCTTAATAAGACGAGGATTGTAGCGTTTCTAAGTACCCTACATTCTGGGTATGAATGTCTTGAGTTTCTAGCGCAGCATTACCCTCACTTGCCAACTTTGTGTTGTGAACAAGGTAGAACTTTTTTGGATCTAGTTGGTGTTTGTAGTGAGCTTAATCTTATAAAACTTTTGCTTAAAAAGCGCCCTGATTTATTAAGGGCACATGATATGTATGGAATGGCTCTAATTCATTATTCTATTTCATTTTCCAGGCTAGAAGTAGTAGAATTTCTATTAAACATTCAACCTGGTTTGATCAGATTCCCTAATAAACTTGGTCTTATTCCTATCAAATTCGCTATCTTCAATAACGATCTAAAAATGGTAAGCTTTCTTAGCAGAAAGGACCCCACGCTTATTATTGACAGTCATCAGAATAGGGATTTGTTTTCTTGGGCTATCATGTTGTGTCGATTGGAATCATTAGAATCTATATTTAGAATACACCATAATGTAGATAAAGAGCTTTTAGCATTTCTATTAAGCTTTGCCTATGAAAATAATAGATTTGAAATAGCAAAATTTCTAACTACGTCGTTCCCTTTTTTAGAAAGTATAGCATTTCTCATAATAGTCCGAATAGGTCATAGGAAGGCAGAATCAACAGCACGACGAAAGGATTCGAATAGAGGAATGTTTTTCCTGGCTCTGTTTTTTATAGCAAACCAATGATGCTCAATTTTGTTAAAATCTGGAGAATAAGGCGGCAGATACAAAATTTCTGCACCGACTCCTTTAGCGAGCTTGATAAGCTTATCAGACTTATGAAAAGTAGCATTATCAAGAATGACAGTTTGTCCAGGTTCTAAGATCGGTGCCAAAAATTGCTCAAACCATCCATTAAAAATATCCATATTACAGTGGCCTTCAAATGTTAATGGAGCAACTATCTTTCTTCTACTTAAGGCTGCAACCATGCTGATTCGTTGAGTTTTTTTTCCAGATTTTAGGGCATAAAATCGCTGTCCTTTCTGGCAATACCCATATGGATAGTCCTCCGTGTTATCAATCCCAGACTCATCTATATACACTAAGTTTTCTGGTTCTTTTGTTGCTATAATTTTTAAGAATTCAGCACGTTTTTCTTCGTTCCTTTCCTTGTATCCATATGTCTTTTTTTGCGCGTAAATCCAATTTTTCTGAGAGCTCGGTGGATCGTTTGGATACTAACGTTGCCCCAAAGTTTAGCCATTTCCGACAGAGTTTTTCTACCGTGTTTTTTAGCAAATTCGATAAACTTATTCCAGTCGATAATTTTCTGATTGTAACCTCCATTACCGAGTTTTTTTGACTGAAAGTCGCCTGTTTCTTTTTTTCTTTGCTGCCACTCCCACAAAGTAGTTCGTCCAATTTTAAATCTTGCTGCCACTGCTTCTCTGCTTTCCCCTTCGTCTAGTGCTTCCATTGCTTTTTTTCTTAAATCATAACTATATGCTGCCGGCATCCAACCTCCTTATCGCCATCTATCCTTAATCTTATCATATCCGGACTTCTGTGGAAAGAGCTATAGATATTTTGTAAGCTCTATTGAAATTCAAGATAAGGCATTGCAGCGCATATTACAGAACATAAACAATATTCTTGGATATGGCAACCAAATACGAGATGTGGATGATCTCCTTACACTAGAATTTGCAACATTAAATGAGTGTTATGATTACTGCCTTCAATATCGGGACATACTCCTCGCTGCAAAGCAATATGGTCTTCATAATTGTAGCAATCAAAGTTTTGCAGTAACCTCCATGGAGGTAATCCATGAAGGAGATAGAACAGGTTACAAGTGTGTGAACAATGTATTAACTGAATTTAAGCAAAATGTAACATCAGATACAAGTCGTCAGGTAACTTTAATTGTTAATCTAGGTAATAATCATTGGGTTACATTAGTGATTATTTACCGAAGTGAGAATTACTTTGCGTACTATGCTGACTGCTATAACATGGGCGTTGAAGCCGGTGTAAGTCGTTCAGTTGAGGATGTCTTAGGAGAAAATGTTAGAATCGAAGATGTTTCCACTGTGCAGGAAGGAGACTATTATGATAGTGCCATCTGGGCATTAGAAAATGCTCAAGCTATTAATACAGCTTTGCTAGAAAATAGAAATGTAAATGGTTGTTTAAGGTCTCATATGGATAAGAAAATTAAGAGGGAAAGTATCTCGCTGGCATTAGAGAGAGAAAATAATTCAGTATATCTACCTATTCAAATCGAGATACCTGATCAAAGTCGAGAACAGATTTATAACTTACTCATCAAATCTTTAAAACACAAGAGTGCGAGAAGGGCAGAATTGTCTACATGTATGGTAGAATGCTTTAGGGTGTGCGATCCTGAACTTTTTGGAGAAGAAGGAGAAGAAGTTACTATATCTCGTGTAGAGCGTATTCCTGCTTCAGGACAAGAAGCACCTATTTTGCTTAATGTTAGTGGTTCTAGTAATTTTGGTAACCCGCGTTCTGCCTTGGAAGTTCCTGAAGCTAGTAGTGTTTTTAACCATAACCGTTCAGGCGCCACCAACTCTAGAAGATGAGTTATTTCACGTAATTTTGTACTATCACGCTTGCATAACACCATAGGTTTTGGCTGCCTGTTTAATGTGCACTATTGGTTTAATTGATTACTTAAAAAGTCCAGAGCATCAATACATTATATTGCGGATAAACAATAAATTTTACAAAATCGATAGTGCAAATCTAGAACTTAAACATATAGAAACAAATCCTAATTTTTTCAGATATTACAAACCAGATGAACAAGGATTACAGATTTACCATAATCAGCCAATTAATAATAATGATATTGGTTTAGTCGATTTCAGAGATAAATCTATATTAGGTTTTGATGCAGAAGTTATTAATGATAGCTTAGTTCTATTACATAAAAATAATACTCTAATAAAAGTAGAGAATTGGAATACCTACCAGCCAGCAAGAGAGATGATATTTGCTTTTAATGATACAATACTCTCTAACTCGAAATGTATAATTTCTACTTGTAACTCAGAAGATATTATAGGGGACCTTAATAAAGAAAAAGTGGTTGTATTAAAAAATCAGATGTTTAATGCTATAGTACAAAATAACATCAGTGAAGCTGAAGACTTAATCAGAAGAATTGGAAATATTGATACCGAAAATAAGCACGAATTAACACCTTTATATGTAGCTATTCAAGAAGGTAGATTAGATGTGGTTAAGCTTCTTTTTAATAGAGGATCCGTTAATGTTAAAGACAAAGATATTCATGGTTGTAATTCTTTACACTGGGCTGCTCAAGAAGGTATAGCTCTTTCCACAGAAGTCCGGATATGATAAGATTAAGGATAGATGGCGATAAGGAGGTTGGATGCCGGCAGCATATAGTTATGATTTAAGAAAAAAAGCAATGGAAGCACTAGACGAAGGGGAAAGCAGAGAAGCAGTGGCAGCAAGATTTAAAATTGGACGAACTACTTTGTGGGAGTGGCAGCAAAGAAAAAAAGAAACAGGCGACTTTCAGTCAAAAAAACTCGGTAATGGAGGTTACAATCAGAAAATTATCGACTGGAATAAGTTTATCGAATTTGCTAAAAAACACGGTAGAAAAACTCTGTCGGAAATGGCTAAACTTTGGGGCAACGTTAGTATCCAAACGATCCACCGAGCTCTCAGAAAAATTGGATTTACGCGCAAAAAAAGACATATGGATACAAGGAAAGGAACGAAGAAAAACGTGCTGAATTCTTAAAAATTATAGCAACAAAAGAACCAGAAAACTTAGTGTATATAGATGAGTCTGGGATTGATAACACGGAGGACTATCCATATGGGTATTGCCAGAAAGGACAGCGATTTTATGCCCTAAAATCTGGAAAAAAAACTCAACGAATCAGCATGGTTGCAGCCTTAAGTAGAAGAAAGATAGTTGCTCCATTAACATTTGAAGGCCACTGTAATATGGATATTTTTAATGGATGGTTTGAGCAATTTTTGGCACCGATCTTAGAACCTGGACAAACTGTCATTCTTGATAATGCTACTTTTCATAAGTCTGATAAGCTTATCAAGCTCGCTAAAGGAGTCGGTGCAGAAATTTTGTATCTGCCGCCTTATTCTCCAGATTTTAACAAAATTGAGCATCATTGGTTTGCTATAAAAAACAGAGCCAGGAAAAACATTCCTCTATTCGAATCCTTTCGTCGTGCTGTTGATTCTGCCTTCCTATGACCTATTCGGACTATTATGAGAAATGCTATACTATTCTAGCTTCAAATCTTGCTTTCAGAGCTAATTCTTCTGTTCCTGGATCTTTTCCTTGCTCTAGACTTGATAATTCTATAAATACTGCCGGTGCTACTAATTCTTTCCTTATTGCTGGATATACTTCGCATGTTTGTATCGCAGAAATTTCTTTCTTCAGCGTGGTACAAATTTTATCATGTAAATCTTTCAAATTCATCCTTTATAGCTCAATTCACGTTCAAAAAATTTTGTAAACACTTTCTCAACCTCATAATTAACAAGATCTCTCATTACTTTTGATGCTTCTGGTTCCAATGGCAATTTAACTTCCTTTATTGGCAATGCTGCTCTTCCTTCACGTTTAAACATACCGCTATTTCCTTTTGGCATAACTGCTGCAAATCCTCCTATAAACTCATGCTTTCCTACTTTCGATCCTCTTCTTGTTTTTTGTATTTTGCCAATTGTCGATGCTCTAATGTCATAGAGATTTGCTCTAATTAACACTTCTAATCTGCTAGTTTTCGCCTTAAAAATTCTTAATCTCTTTCTTATCAAACTTAATTTTATCTTCTTTTCCTCACTGATTTCCTTAGCTGCTTGCGCTTTTAACCATAGTGCTGTTCTATTTAGTGCTTTTATAGCTGCCAGTTTTACTTTCTGCTCTTTTTCGTCAATATTGTAGACTATTTCATTAATATTGTTACTAATTTTAATATCAAACACTTTCTATTGCCTCAATTTTCCATATTTCACTCGAAGAATCTTTTAACGGTGGTTCAAAAATCTTGTAGAACCTTTTTTCAATCTTGATATAATCACCTATGCTAAAGGAAGTAACGTCCTGATCACGTATTTCTATAGAAGCAATTTGCTGAGTTAATGCTCCATCTGCACCTAGAGAGTACGTAGTCTCAGGACGTTTTATTAGCACTTTTATTCTACGAATACCCTCCTTATTTCGATTACAATATATGGCTTCCACTCCTAGATGCTTAAAACAATCCTCCAATAATCGCTTAATATTCTCTTGCATATTTCTTTTTGATATACTAACCTTTACATGCTAAGAAAGCGCATACCGGTAGAGTCGTTCTGTGCCTCACCAACTTGTAATTACTCTACCAGTATGTTATGCTATAGCGACTTTTACTAATACGCCAGGTCTATGGCACATTGGCAGAGGATTTGACTGCGTATGTAAATCAGTTCCTCTATCAAACCTCCTTGGTTCTTGTTTTGCATAGAGTGGCTGTCCAAGAGTATTTACTGTCTCATTAAAGTCTGCTGGTGCAAAATATGTTGTAAATGTGCTCGCTGTTCCTAGTGGAAAACAGTGCCCTGTATCTTTGTCAATAAATCTTCTAACCGTTCCTTCAGGGTCAGTTGCTTGCCCTCTATATTCCTCAAACGTTATGCCACAAAATGTAAACCCTGACCTCATATCATTTCGAAGTGCTGCTCCTTCTTGCCATCAACTATGTTTTTTAAAATTTTTTGAATTTAGTCTCATTTGTTGATAATTTTGTATTTTTATTCAATTGAAAAATGTATTTTGGTAACAAAGATCCTAGTTTATACAGAAAGAAATTTATATCAAACAGCAACCACTGCTTAGATTTTATGGTTAACGAATATGTGCTTTAAATGTGTGTAGACGCACATATCCGTTAACCTATTTTCTATGCAGATTTTTTTTTATTTCATATTAATTGCTTCTTTAAGTCTTGCATTGGCAATTAGAGGTTGTCCGGAAACAAGTAAAAGGCTATAATATCTGAAATTTTAGTACGGGGTAAAGATGAGAAAAAAGTATCCAACAGATCTAAGCGAAAGGGAATGGGCAAGAATAGAAAAACACTTCAGAGTATCATACAAGAAAGGAGGAAGGCCGCAAAAGTATAGCAAAAAAGAAATATTAGAAGCAATTTTCTATGTATTGCGTACAGGGTGTCAATGGCGGTATTTACCAAATGATTTTCCGCTATGGAAGACTGTGTATGAGCAGTTCAGGCAATGGAAGAAGCAGGGAATTTTTGAGAAAATGAATTATGAAATTACAAAATATAGTAGAAGAAAAATAGGAAGGAATGAGCAGCCGAGTGCCTGTATAGTAGATAGTCAATCTGTAAAGGCTACAGAAAAGGGGGGATCAAAGGCTATGATGGAAGTAAAAAAGTAAAGGGTAGAAAAAGGCATATAATTACAGACACTCAGGGTTTTATACTAGGTTGTTACGTAGGCGCTGCTAACGAAAATGATAGAGATGGTATTAAAATAGCATTAAACAATATGAGAACAAAATATACTAAAGTTAAAAAAATGTGGGCTGACATGGGATACCAAGGAAGAAATTTAAAGAATCACATAAAGGAAGAATATGACATAGATATTGAAATTGTTAAAAGGCCTCCATGTAGATTTTGGGTGCACAAAGATACGCCACCTGAGCTACTACCAACAAGAGAACAAGGGTTTAAAGTACAGCCAAGAAGATGGGTTGTAGAAAGGACTTTTGCTTGGGTTAATAGGAATAGAAGGCTATCGAAGGAGTATGATTTACTCACAACATCCACTGAGAATTTCATATACCTAGCTATGAGTAGGGTTATGTTAAAGAGGGAATATGCTTGAATTTACTAGTTTCCCGACAACCTCTTAGCCGACGACACACTTCCCCAATACTTGTCCTTTCTCTTCCTACCCACAAAAATACTTTCCGAACAACATTAGCTTCTTCTTCGTTTATTTCAAATAAAGCTTGTCCTCCTCCCATATATTTATCTATATAACGATAACCATAAGGAGCTCCTCCCATTACGCTTACACAACCTTTATTAGCTGCATAAATCTTTCCGCGACGACTTCGTTCCATAATTTTCGCTCGTTCATATTCTGCTATCATACCTTGCATTTGTAACAGCAATTGAGATTCTGGATTATCGTTAATCTCATAATTTAAGAAAACCGCTTCTGCTCCTGCTTTCTCAAATTCTTCAAGTAATACCATTTGATATGCATATTTTCTAGATAAGCGATCAGGTGAATGAATGTAAATTCTATCAATTTTACCTTCTGTTACTTTATCACGTAACTTTTCTAGATCAGGACGGACTAAATTAGATCCACTGTAGCCATTATCAATAAATTTATACTCACTTAATAATTTGTATCCATCCGTACTAATTTGCTTCTCTAAAGCTGCAACTTGACTTGCTATTGTATTTTCTTGTGCTTGTTTCCCCGAAGAAACTCTTGCATATAAACTCACTATTACCATTCGATCCTCCTTGAATCCCATTTTTATGTTTTAAATTTTTTTGGCTTACTTGCTTTGACATGGCTTTTTCATAAGCATCTAACAAATACTTTTCTGCCAACCGGTTAGTTTCATAGCTATAGCTAATCCGTATAGCTAATCTCTTATTTCCCATGAACTTTCCTTGAAATAATATGTTCATATCATTCATTGAAACTGATGGTTAATTGATTGTTGGCACTATAAATAAATGGCACTCTTGTTTTTGGACATAGAAGTTTTCGAGAAATGCTTTTCTCTAATTTTACGTTTTTTGCAACATTGTTGGCGGGGTAATTAAACCATTTTGTACCTCTGCCTTTTTGCATTACTGCTCTTAATGCAGTGTGGCATCCACGCTTTGGTCGAAATCCATGTGAACATTCACTAAATTTAGGCTCATAGTAGGCTTCCAATATTAATCGAATTACTTCTTGAAGTAACTTATTTGACCATGTTGGCAACCCTAACGGCCTGCGTTTACCACTCTTCTTTAAAACATAGATACGTTTTACTGGTGTCCACCGATATCGCTCATAGCGTAAACCCTCTATGATTTTATCGATCTTTTCCAAAGACATACCATCAACTGTTTCAACTGTCACACCTTCTGTCATAGCACCTTTATTACGACAAAGTTTGCCATACGCCCGAAGGTAAAGATCACGCTGATAGAGTAGGCGATATACGTTTTTAACCGGCAAATTTCTTTTTCCACGTTCACGTATAATGTTAAGTATTGTTTCAGCTTTCCGCATCTTGCGTACCTCCCAATTTCAACATTCAATTATCTGTCACCCTTTGCCCTGTATGTGGCTTTCCCACACTCCCCGGTGATTCGTTACTTTCACGACTACTACGATGACTCCGTAACCATAGAACTCGCGTTCCTTAGGTCATCCCATGTTCCGTCACTAAGAACTGTTCTAGATCAACTTAGGTTTTCTATTCATCCTCTTAAATAAGTTCACTACTTATCGTTCTACAGCCAGAATGTCACACAAACGAAAGTTTAATTTGTGCTTACTGTAGACATGGGGTTTTGAATGTGATACCCATGGATGTGAAATCCCACCCCTGAAGATTAGAATTCAAGCAGTTTAGCTTTAACCATATTGATCAGGTGTTGCAA
Source organism: Wolbachia endosymbiont (group A) of Ischnus inquisitorius (assembly GCF_964026985.1). NCBI lineage: Bacteria > Pseudomonadati > Pseudomonadota > Alphaproteobacteria > Rickettsiales > Anaplasmataceae > Wolbachia > Wolbachia endosymbiont (group A) of Ischnus inquisitorius. The sequence continues at coordinate 841,186 of NZ_OZ034715.1, forward strand.
GCCGTTACCTTACACATCTTCAGATAACTCTCGCTTTACATACATGCTCTTGTCCTCCTTCCCTTTCGGGTTAAAGTTAGTTGTTCACCTCGAGGCCATTTATTCTGAACCCCGCTTAGCTCCGCTAAGTATTTCTTAATGCGTACCACGGCGCACCCTTTCTCATCACTCAAGGTTATAATTTTAACATTTTCCAAATTTGATATTGATGTGCCGTGATTATCTTTAAACTCTACATTAGGTGTCATATCACTTCATATTAATTAAAACGAAAGGATACGCAAAAAAATATATTTTTTTATTAATACATGATGCAAAAAGAGCTTTATTCTATTTTAAATATAGAATTGCAATGAATTTTCCTTTTATTTCCAAATAAACTAATTTTCACTCTTTAACATTAATTACCACTAACTCAAATAACACAACCATTTCCAGCATTCAAAACCAAGGGTCGTGAGAAGAGTTTGTTTTGGGATGGATTGGACTTCCAAACGATACATACGAACTTTTTTATATGGTGATTTTATTATACGCTGAAATCACCTATATTGGCTTACTTTCGCTAAATCTACATATGAACTGTTTTGCCTAACTTTGTTGTAAAAATTCCAAGCTTTTACTTTTAAAACGCCGCTTTTGTTTAAATTGTTCTCACAACAGTACGTACTTTTTTATGCTTTTGAGACACAAACAGTAAACAAAAGAATTTGCTTCCACACTGGTTGCCATGGTATTTCTATAGAATATCTAATTTGCTAATAGCTCAAGATTAACCGTATGCAAAACTCTTGAGAAAAGAAAACGCACTAATTATAAGCTGTGGACCTTTTACTATTACAATAAGAGCAAATAATATTCCACACAAGGATACCAACACTCCAAGTATCGAGACAAGCCCGTCTTTATTCATAATACCAAGTGAAATAAGAGTCGTACCGATTGCTGGAATGAAGTGAGTCAACGGAAGCGGATTGGCTATCACCAATACGCAAACCAGCATTATAAATGCCAAAATCTTTTCACCTGGCCCACAGAAGATAAAAGACATTCTCGGTTTCATGAACTTTTCTATTTTTTTTAATGCAGGTAAAGTTTTTTTAACCACAAGGGCTAATGTTGAACGTTTAAAGGATTTCCTTTCCAACCAACGTGGCATCCAGGGAGAATGAAACCCAAGCAGAAGTTGTAATGAAAACAAGATTAAAGGTATAGAAAGAATAGTTGTATAACCAGGTGGAACCGGTATAGGCACCGATAGCGGCAAGGAGAAGATGATCATTAAAATACCAAAACCACGTTCTTGTAAAGCTGTTTTAATGTCAAACAATGTCACTTTATCACTATCAGCAGTACCAGTACCTGCAACCTCTTTTAGAATATCAGATGCTAATTTTTTATCTTCAGTCAAATTCTTACCCCTTTTCACAATTACCTTTTAACCAAACGACCCAATAATTAGCATAATCACTACTATAACACAACATCTATTCTTGATTTAACTGATTCATTCCTCTTTGAATTTCATACTTATGGTCTTATCTGTTTCGATACAAATTTTCGTTATTAGAAGATAAATGAGGTATATTATGAATTTGCTTAAACTCTTCAATTATAGGCAAAAAGGCCCTTTATACTGTACTAATAATGGTATTAGCTACGTGCTTTAACGTTATTATAATATTTTGCATATAAACCTATTTTATAAAAATTCACAATATGAATTAGTAAATAAATTATGTTTAAATCAGTTGCGTATATAGTAAATATAATGCATTGTGTGCCTTTGTTAATAGAAAGGTATAAGTATGCCTAGTTCAAGGCAGGTAGTACAATATAACTCATTTGATAGTAATAACCTTGAAGACACTACTTTGCCTTGCGTATTTAAAGATTTTACGATTACTTCTGAAGAGATATTTGAGATTGGTAGTGAGGGTAACCAAGTAATAGATAATTCAGATGGTGAAATAGAAAGGCTGCAACAAGAAAACTTTGATCTCAAGAAAAATGAAAAGCTCTTGGAATGCTATAAAGGTATAGCGGAAGAGTATGATCAAGAAGTGAGTGAGCTCAGCAAGAAAAATCAGATCCTAGAAAAGAAAATTAAAGATCTTGAAGCTCAATTACAAAGAAAAACAAGAGAATTAACTAAAAATGGCCAAGAAATTGAACAGCTAAAACAAGAAATAGAAAAAGTATTATTGGACGTGAAGAATAAAAATGACATAATAGGGAACTTGGACAGCAAATTAGAAGATATGAAGAGTGAAATACAGATGATAGACAAAAAAAATGAAGAGTTACAGCAAAGGTTAAATTTGGTTGAATCTAACTCAAGTAGACTAAGAAAAGAAAGTGTAGTGCTGGTAGACAGTATAGAGGATTTGAAGAGTAATTATGAAAACCAGATATTAGAAAAAGATAAGGAACTTAATGATGTAATAGGCCAGCTCTATGTTTATTTATCAGAGCGTGAAGAACTGTTTGCAGAATTTAGTTCATTGCAGAATGAAAATGAGAGTTTAAAACAGAAAAACTTCTATATTAGTAATGAAGTGTCTCTTGAAGATGAATTAAACAAAGAAAACGTAAGAAAAGAAATAGTAAGACCTCAGTCTACAACAAAAGTGGAAATGAGGCGTATCAATGATAATGATGACCAGGAATCAATATGGCTATATAGAGAAGCAGAAGATTATCAAACAGGTGAAGATAAAAAACCTAAAAATACTAACTACGACATTGGAGTATGGAATGAAGATGACGATGAAAGTAGCGATGATCAAAAATCAACCTGGCTGTACGAAAAAGTAGAAAACAATCAAGATTATCGAACAAGTGAAGACAAAAACCTTGAAAACACTGATTACGATATTGAAGTATGGAATAAAGATGACGATGAAAGTAGCAATGATCAGGAATCAACTAGTGAAAGTGACTATAATGTTAGCTATTGCTTTGATTATGATGAAATTGTTGGTAGGACCTACGGTCAACTAGTCTACAATGCAAACATAATACGTAAAAAAGATTCTTTTTCCTTAGCAAAAGTAAAATTAAGAGAAAGAGAAAGAGAAAAATATGAAAGTATTTGGCAAAAAATAGATAATATTCATGATGAATTGGATGCTTTGGGTAACTATGGTAATGAAGAGGATTATGAAGAGTGCAATAAAAGACTTGATAAAATTGTAAGCGAGGCGCTGAAACAAAGAGTAATGTTCACTCTTCCGTATAAAGCTAATATATCTTTAGTGGATCGCATAATTGATACATTGCAAAAGCTATATTTTTCTTACGATACTACCCGAATTTATGGATTTTTAGATGAGAAAAAGATATTGCAAATAGTATCAAGAGGTGCGTCTTTAAATAGATTTAGCGATGAAGAACATGGCGATTTCGTGAACATAATTTGCTCAGATAGATACGCTCTAGATCAACGAGAAAAAATACTTTTAGAACTTAAGGACTTGGTGTACAAAAGTATCGTAGACGTAAGTGTAAAAACTGATGATCATGATTTTGAGTTAGAGATGGACAATGGACACTTTTGTATAAAATATCCAAAAGATAGTGTTGTCGAAGTTGCAAGAATATTCAACAATAAAAAAGCTAAAAATTTAGGTCTGGAAATTGGTATGCTTCAAGTTGGAGAAAGTATAGTTAGAGTTGAAAATGAAGAAGGAGTTAGGAATTACACCGACATTTCGGAGGGTAGAATTGAAATGTCTTTTACTACTTACTTTGGGAAGGTCAGTGTTTATTTATCTCCTAGTGATAGAGATAATAATAAAATAGAAGTAAAGCTCGCCAACGAAGAAAGCATAGCACGTTTTAGTAAGTTGGAGGATAAATCAAGTTTAGGGGGGAGCTGTCTTTTAGGAGGAAAAAATGTTTCTATAGGCATAGAAGATGGTTATTTTGAAATAAACAGTGACGTTTCTGAAGAGTTAGCTAAAACTATGAAACAGTCAGATTGTACAATAGAAAAATCATATGTTCCATCTAGCTTTATGAAAGAAGCTTATTGCAATCAGTTAGTAAATGAAAGGGGAATTTAAAAATCAGGCTCAAATATTTCAAAAATAACCATTCAAAGCAGCATTTTTTATACAACTTCGTTTTCAATCTATCTGGAAAGAAGATATCAAGTATTCAAAGTCCAATTCGACAAATCCATAGTCCATTCTTCCTCTAGCTTTTTTATCACTCATCCAAAATTTAGGTATAATACCAAATATCATAAATAAGTAGGCAAATAACTCACAGAACAAATAGTTTTGATCGAACTTTCCGTAATATTACGAATGAATGCACATATAGTATCCTCCAATAAACTAACAGAGTCATATATTCTATTTTTAATGAGATTGTCTTTCAAATATTGCCATAAACGCTCTACTGGATTTAACTCTGGTGAATATGGAGGTAAGTAGATTAAGGTAATATTTTGTGGTATTTTTAAACCTTTGGATCTATGCCATCCTGCACAATCCACAATAAGAAATGCCTCCCTTGTTCCTAAATATTGTGACATCTGCTCAAGGAATATATTCATACAATCAGTATTGACGTTTGGTGCGAATAAACTAGAAGTCTCTCCATTTCTAGGATTAACTGCACTATAGAGATAAAAGTTTTGCCTACCTAATTTCACCTTAACCTGTGTCCTAATGCCTTTTTTAAACCACCCGTGTCCAATCTTTGAATGTGTGCCAAACCGCGATTCATCGAAGAAAAATAGCTCTTTTTCGGGATACGTGACAATAGTTTCATTAAGATTTTTTTTTAAACTTTTCTTGTTTATTTTTGTCCTGTTTATTGTGCACAGGCCTTGGAGTAATATACGAAAAACCTAACTTTTGCATCAGTCCATGTGCTGTAGACTTACTTACCTCAATAGAAAACATTTTCTCAATTATGATTTTTAATTTCTTAGCCGTTAGGTTGGCTCCTTCTTCTGCTATGACATTTTTAATTTCTTCTTGCTGCTTGTAGCTCAACTTCGGCTTTACTCCACGTCCTGGTTGTATTTTAAACGCATCGACTCCTCCTTCCTTAAATCTTGTAATCCACTTCATCAATGTAGTTCTAGTAATTCGGTATATTTGAGCAACTTTTGTTATTCCATATTCTTTTCCAGATATTATTGCCTGTAATCTTCTTCCTATCTCTCCTCTTATTCCGTGCTTCTTTAATTCCAGGTTACACTTATTATATCATTCTTCTCCTATTGCTTTACTTTTTCCTGCCATAACTCCTCACTAATTCTTAAATTGTTCTATTTTAGAAATTTTTCTTTATTTGTCTATTTATTTTTAGGAATTGGTATTAGTTTATTGGAGGATACTATATGTGCATTCATTCGTAATATTACGGAAAGTTCGATCAAAACTATTTGTTCTGTGAGTTATTTGCCTACTTATTTATGATATTTGGTATAAGGTATTGAAACTAACAAGTGGAATGATTACATAATGCACATATTAGTGAAAGGAGGTACAACATGAACAATATAGTTCATTCAAATAAAAACAATAACCGTGATAACTTTAGTGTAAGAGGGTTACAAAGAGCCGTTGATGACATATTTGATAGCTTCTTTACAGGATGGAATCCAGAGCTTTCCAGAAGAAGCAACAGTCTATTACCAGCTTGTGACCTTTATGAAACAAAGGAAAGCTATTGCCTCTCATTAGAGTTACCAGGTATTTCCAAAGAAAGCATAGATATTAGTATATCTGGCGATAGCTTAATAGTGAAGGGTGAAAAGACATGTGATAACGAGTCAAAAGATAAGCAGTTTTATCATCGAGAAAGGTACTATGGCTCTTTCTATAGGTCTATTCAGCTTCCAGTAAATGTGGAGCGAGATAAAGTATCTGCTAGTTTTTCAGATGGAGTATTACATGTAACCATACCTAAGTCAGAGAAACACATCAAGAAGATTGATGTAAAGTAACCAGTAAGTGGTAGCAGGCTTCTAGTTTGAGGCTTGCTATTTTGAATCATTATAGATAGAATATAATAAAGTTCTATTGTCTTTGCGTATTTGTTGTACAGATGGTGTAAGGCCTTTGTTGCGTTTAGGTGTTGTTAATAATCTATTAATGGTTCTTATGTTATAATCAAGCTTAGGGGCTTTAATAAGTACGGACTATGACAGAAGCAAATCCAATAGTTACATTGAAGGTTAAAATTAAAGAATTTGGCTTTAGTAAATTAAAGGCTGGCGAGAGCAATAAATCAGCAAACTCTGGTGAAACAATGTATTTTGATCTTCCAAGAATGAACTTTGTTATTAATGGAAAGATTATAGATACAGTTTTAACCTCTGCGTTAATGGAAGGAGCTAAATATTGCAAAAGCAACCTTTTTAATGGTTATGATATATATAGTACTGAAACCGCAAGAAAAAAACAAAGAGAAATAGATACAGATCATGGTAGGGCTTTTGTTGATTCACTCCTAAAGGATCTTGAAAAGGAACTTGCACATAACGCGTTAAGTGAATTGTGGGAAAGTCATTGTGAAAATCCTGAAATTCCTGATTATCAGAAAACCAATTCGTACGGTAGAGATTTTGAGAGATTTTACAATGCTGGAAGAGAGCATATGCATCTATTACTCAAAGTAGGAGATGAGAATAAGAACTACCGACCATTTGTAAAAGAAGTTTTTAAGGAAATGTTTAAATATGCTGAAGCAGAAGTTCCGAGTGACCCTATCTTAGAAGAACTAGTTACTAATTGTAATCAAGCAGGATACTTGGCAGGTATATTTATTGAATATCACTCTGCACTTAGCAATTATCGATTAACAACGCAAGACCCTGACAAAGTAATGAATATTGATTACACTGGCCATAATAACATAAGAGTAAAGTCTGATATGGAAATACCTGTGACCAAATTTGATAATCCAGGGGAAAAAATATGTGGTCTATCCACCTCACTGGAATTTACACTTGAGTCTCAAGATGGAAAAGATGGTGTAACCTATAAAGACGGTAAATTATCACTCACTGTTCCCAAGGAATTAAAAAATTATAAAGAGGGAGATAGAAACTTGCTCTCTATTATTAGAGAATATTTTCAAAAATTCTGTGAAAAATTGGGATTTAAATTTGAGATGGCAACACAAAAAATAGAGCATGATTTAGACGATTCGCTGAAAGTAAACAGTCATCTTCAAGGCCTAAGAACGCCTATTTGTGGCAATAGCCATATAATTGGTCATTGAAAAGTAAGTATGTGCTGTAAGAACGAATGAAAGTTCAGTTAAGCTTTTTCTAAAGTATAGCATTTCTCCTAATAGTCCGAATAGGGTAAGATATGTGGGTAAGGTTATATTTGACTTACGTTATTTTTTTGCGATTGGTTAACTTAATGTAAGTTAAAGGTAAATTAAGTGGATAAGAAAAAGAAAGTATACTCATTTAAAGTTTCTCTAGACAAAAAAATCTACCGTGAGATGGAATTGAAAGCAGTCTTTATAAATTTGCAGAAACTATCATAAAGGCCTTTAGTTTTGAGTTAGATCATTCATTTGGTTTTTATAGTAACATAAACGATATTTATGAAAGTAATGAAGTATACACTTTATTTTATAATACTGATTATAGTTTATGCCTAATGAAAAAAGCGTCAAAAATTCTTATATCTACAAGGTTTTTGAGCCAGATAAAAAAATGATTTTTCTTTTTGATTATGGCGATAATTGGGAATTTTTAGTAGAATGTTGTGGCATTATTGAAGCAGAAGCTGGAACAAGATATCCAAAAGTTACTAAAAAGCAAGGAGAGGCTCCTCCACAATATCCTGACTACGAAGATGAGTAGTGTAAACAATATACCTATTAAGTTGATGGATTGCCTTGAGGAAAATAGCAGCAGGTTTAGTACTTGGTTAGTAAATTAGAAGTATTTCTTAGGAAATTATTTTAATATCTGTGTTTTTTAGGAATGTTCTCTTGCGTTGGATCGGAAGAGCTCTTCTACCTTCTCTAGCTTTGTACTCGGTTCTAGGGTACTGTACAACGCAAAGCTTATGCATGCCAATCCAGCAATCACTCCAACTGTTCCTATAGTAGGCATTTTCATAATATGTGATACAATACCACTTACCAGTAGCACCACCCCAACGGCACCAGTCAGAATCGCTCTCCGTTGCATTGCTTTTGTTGATGATTCTTCATCTGCAATTTTGAAAGATTTATCGTTAACACAAGGGTTAGAAGAAAAGATTCTTAAAGCATTCAGCTCTTTTACCACCGTTCTTCCTGAGTTAGCGAAATTCCCTTGATTTTCTTCATTCCTTTCATAATCTTCACCATTATTAATCTTCTTGCACGGCTGAGTGCCAGTTTCTGCGGTTTCTTCTTGTTGTTCTCCATAAAAATTTTCTTTATTCTTATCCGAAACTTCTTCAATATCTTCTGAAATATTATAAGCCACTGATCCTTCCATAATAGTTTCTATTAACGAGTTTTTTTCTTCTTTGTCACTTGTCATATTTGGATTCATCACTTCCTTATCATCCCAAGGCTCAAAACCTTCTACCCTTACTACACCATCTTTAACAGTACTATATGTACGTATTAATTCTCCATGACTTCCTAAGTAGTCCGAGACTATTTTCGTACGATTAAACTCCTTAAAAAGCCCATGTTTTTTAGCTTCTTCTAAAAGATCATTCTCAGCTTGCTTATTCTTGCAAAATCTAGCATAATGTAATAGTGTGAATACGTCTCTTCTACGTTCATATATATCAACTATTAGTATCCACGAAATCTTTCGTGTATCATGAAAGGATTTACTAATTTTTTCACTGATACTTTTACCCTCTTGTATCCTTTTTAATAGCTTAAAAAGCTCCTTTTTATCTTTGCTTGTTAACTGATCTTGATCAAATGGCAACTCATAGGTTATATCTGCTTCATTAGTTTTTCCGGTAATTAGTTTTCTCATATTATTTTTTTCTTTGTATCTCTTATGTAGCTAATTTGTATTAGTAAAGTATTAATCGTGTGATTTTTAAATCGCTAATTTGCAAAATTTCTTCATCTGCTCACTCCACAGCATTGGTATTTCCCTCAATTCAACTAACTTCAAACCCTTTGGCTGCCTCCCATTTACTATGTCTTCTTTGATCTTTGGTGCTAAATAATTTAACCTTAAAATTTGTTGTATACGTCTTGTACCTATATTAATTTTGGCACTCAGTTCCTTCACACTTGCATATTTTCCTTCCTCTAGCTGACGTTTCCATAGGTGAGCTCTCACTAATGCTTTCAGTAGCGCATTATTTGTTTTACCTTCTGGCTCTATTACCACACATTTGTTTCCTTTCTTTTTTAAGTTCATTGGCACAAATTCTATATTATCCTCCGAACTCACTTCTATTTCATCTTCTTTTACCATTACTCCTTTTATTAACTTTTTCACTACTTCTTTCTGCTTTCCAAAACTTAAATTTTTCCATTCTTCCGCTTTTTCTTCCCATTTTTCATATATCTGCTCCGCTTTCCTCATCACTTCTTTTTCCACTTCTCCTGCTACTACTGTTCGATTTACTGCTTCACAATTCTTCCCCCTTAAGTGGTTATTACATATGTAGTATCGATATCTTTTATTCTCCTTTTTTGAGTATGTCAGAGTCATATTTACATCACAGCTCTTGCACTTAATTATTCCCCTAAGCAGCGCTTCCTCATATTTTGCTTTCCTATATGGTTGATTCCTTATCAATTCTTGTGCTTTTTGCCATTTTTCCTCTTTTATTATTGCTTCATGCTTTCCCTCATACTCTTTCTCATAATGCCGTATTTTTCCCATATATATTGGATTTGTTATTATTCTTCTCACCGTGGCCTTTTTAAAGATATCTGATTTTGTTCTGTAACCTTCTCTATTTAGCTCCCTTGCCAGTTCTGCCATTGACTTCAGCTCCAAATATCTTTCAAATATATGCTTTACTGTTTTTGCTTCTTTCTCATTTATTATTAATTCTTTATCTTTTACATCATACCCTAGCGGTAAAGTTCCACCCATCCATAATCCTTGTTCTTTTGATGTTGCTATTTTATTTTTTACTCTCTCTACTATCATTTCTCTTTCTAGTTGTGCTGCTCCTGACAATACCGTTTGCACGAACTTTCCCATTGGCGTATTATTGTCAAATATCTGTGTTACTGCTACAAAATTTACTCGGTGCCTTCTAAAAAATGATGTTACTTCGATGCTGTCTTTTGTTTCCCTTGATAACCTGTCCAGTGTATATACTACTACACAATCTACTTCTCCTACTTTTACATCTTCAAATAATTCCTTTATTGCTGGTCTTTCTAAATTTTTTCCTGAAAAGCCACCATCATCATACTTTTTTGCCAATGCTACCCAACCTTCTCTGCTTTTTATATATTTTTCACATGCTACTCGTTGTGCATCTAAACTGTTAAACTTCTGCTCTAACCCGTCTTCATTTGATTTTCTTGTATATATCGCACATCTTACTTCTTTTAGCATCTTCTTCCTTTTTAATTTTCTCTCTTTTCTCTCATACCGAACAAAAATGGTCCATTATAACTCATTCCCATTATTTTCCCTGCTACTGCCGACAATGACGTATAAAACTCTTCTCTGTAGATTAAACCCTTATCTGTTACCATCACTGCATGCGTCTCTTCACCTCTCTCTAATATTAGCTCTGTCCCTTCTACTGGTAATTTATCGCTACTTATTCTTTTTCCCTTCTCTAGCCGATCTGCTAGATACTCCAGTCTTTTTGCTCCTTTTCTTGACATCTCTCCATATTCTTCCTCCTGCATTCTATAAGCTAATCTTGGTATCAGATATTTCCTCGAATGTTGTGGTGCTTCTTCCCCATATACCTTCTTCCATATTTTTCTCAGCTCATCCAAAGGTTTTCTCTCTAAATTCATTACTTTCTTTTCTGTTTCTTCCTCCATATTTTTAGCCTTTCATAAATAACTTTTCAATTCTGTCTGTTTCTTTCTTCAATATTTCAGTGATCTCTTTGCTGTTTTTCGCATAATCCATCGCTGTCATCCCAAATTTATCTGCTTGTTCTATTTCAGCCCCTGCTTTTACTAGCTCCTCCACTATTTCCACTTTCCCCACCATACATGCAAGGTGCAATGGAGTGCATTTATTTCTATATTCTTCCGCATTTACATTCCCTCCTGATTTTATCAATTCTCTAACGGTTTCTAGACGTTTCTCCGTTATCGCTAGGTGCAGTGCTGTGTATCCTTCTACATCTGCTGCATTCACATTCGCTCCTTTTTCGACTAATAACCTCACTGTTTTTGCGTCTACTGCATAATGCAGAGCTGTTCTTCCTTTTTCGTCTCTTTCATAAATATTTTTATATGAGTTCTCTAATAATTCTTTTGCTGACTTCTCTTTCTTATCAAGCTTTACCATAATCTACCTCACCTTTTCTTTAAATTTAAACCCCTCTTTTAAGCCTTCTTTCTCACCACCTCATCTATCATTTCGTTCACTTGGCTCATTATCTTGCTTGCTAAATTTTTACACTCTTCCTTTATTAGCTCCTTATCTCTCTTTCTTATTTCTTCTATTTCTATTATTTTTAACTCCGGTAAATAGCTTCTATCTAACATACATGCTATTTCTTCCACTAAACTCTCTATTCCATAGCACGTCAGCTTTCTACTTTTTGTTATTCCACCTTGCTTTCCCAGAAATTTACTCGCCTTTTCACTCTCTTTGCTATCACATAGACGATACTTTTCACTTTCCCATATGTAGTACATTGGTGTTGCACCGTACTTATTCAGTTGATTAACTTCAGCTCCTGCCTTTACTAGCTCTTTTATTATTTCAACTCCTGCTCCTCCTATTTTGCATGCAGAGTGCAATGGCGTACATCCACTGACATATTGAGTAGCATTTACTTCTGCTCCTTCCCTTAGCAGTACTTTTACATTTTCTAAACTTCTCGCAAATACTGCGCAGTGCAGTGGTGTATAACCCTTTTTATCTCTTGCATTTACCTCTGCTCCTTTTTTTATTAATAACCTTACTGTTTTGTAATCAGAGATTTCCACTGCTTGGTGTAATATCGTCTCTCCTTCTTCATTTCTTTTATTAATATTTTTAAATCCGTTACTTGATACTTCTTTAAAAAACTTACTAAAAGATTCTCTCTTTTCTTCGTTGAACCCCATTGCATACCTCACAAAATTAGCTTTTCTAGTGCCAGACAAATTTCTTATATTTACCTGCCGCTATTCAAGTCATGTCCGTTTTAGCATAAGAAAGCAAGTCTTTTTCTTTTTATTTCATACACTCTAACCTATTATTAACATAATATATGAGGATCTAAATATAAGTGCTTAACTTATTATAGATATTACTTGGCTATTTTTCCAACTTCTGTTCAAATGACGATGTTCGTGCCACGTTAGTATAGCATTTCTCATAATAGTCCGAATAGGTCATAGGAAGGCAGAATCAACAGCACGACGAAAGGATTCGAATAGAGGAATGTTTTTCCTGGCTCTGTTTTTTATAGCAAACCAATGATGCTCAATTTTGTTAAAATCTGGAGAATAAGGCGGCAGATACAAAATTTCTGCACCGACTCCTTTAGCGAGCTTGATAAGCTTATCAGACTTATGAAAAGTAGCATTATCAAGAATGACAGTTTGTCCAGGTTCTAAGATCGGTGCCAAAAATTGCTCAAACCATCCATTAAAAATATCCATATTACAGTGGCCTTCAAATGTTAATGGAGCAACTATCTTTCTTCTACTTAAGGCTGCAACCATGCTGATTCGTTGAGTTTTTTTTCCAGATTTTAGGGCATAAAATCGCTGTCCTTTCTGGCAATACCCATATGGATAGTCCTCCGTGTTATCAATCCCAGACTCATCTATATACACTAAGTTTTCTGGTTCTTTTGTTGCTATAATTTTTAAGAATTCAGCACGTTTTTCTTCGTTCCTTTCCTTGTATCCATATGTCTTTTTTTGCGCGTAAATCCAATTTTTCTGAGAGCTCGGTGGATCGTTTGGATACTAACGTTGCCCCAAAGTTTAGCCATTTCCGACAGAGTTTTTCTACCGTGTTTTTTAGCAAATTCGATAAACTTATTCCAGTCGATAATTTTCTGATTGTAACCTCCATTACCGAGTTTTTTTGACTGAAAGTCGCCTGTTTCTTTTTTTCTTTGCTGCCACTCCCACAAAGTAGTTCGTCCAATTTTAAATCTTGCTGCCACTGCTTCTCTGCTTTCCCCTTCGTCTAGTGCTTCCATTGCTTTTTTTCTTAAATCATAACTATATGCTGCCGGCATCCAACCTCCTTATCGCCATCTATCCTTAATCTTATCATATCCGGACTTCTGTGGAAAGAGCTATACTCCTGGGTAAAATACCAAAATTTAACTTTCTAACTCGTGTATTGCGTCCTTTTGCTTTAAATCTAAATTGTTTTCAAAATGAACATAGTGTTCTGCCACACCAAATCTTATAACTTTTTGGTTGGTAAAGTCTTCTACCTTGTAATGGTGAGTAACGCTAAACCTTTCTAAAATTGGCTTGTACTTTAAATTCCACAGTTGTTCAGATAGTTTGCTACTTCCTAGTAAAAATTTATCCCCTTCCTCTTCTACGCTCGTAACCGGAAAACATGCGTTTATAGCCTTTCTTATAATAGTCCGAATGCGATAAGATATGTGTTTATGGCTATAGCAGGCCAGTAGCATATTACGGTCTGTTCGGATTATTGTAAAAAGAGCTATATTTCCCCTAAGTTCCAGCTATCTGATAATACTATCTGCGCTTTAGCAAACTTAATCTCAGGTAATAAGCTCTGTGGTAGCGGATATAACGTTTTTAAATTATTCCACTGATGACTTCTTTCATAAAGACCGTTATAATTCTTTGTGTGAGGCTCGGTTTCTCCAAGTATTGCTACATCTAATCGATATATGTCATTACTAAATGCTTGCTCATAATGATCGCGTAGATAGTTTTCTATTATCCTAATAACTGGACCACTAGACCTGAAAAAATTTACTCTTCCAAATGATAACACTGGTCCATCTTTTTCTATTTTTAACCCTGAATAATCCGATAACAAACTGCCAAAAAAGCTTTCATCTAAAATGAACCTGCTAATATTGTAGTGATCGTTAAAAATCCTCATTAGTCTCGATCTTGCAGGTAATGATAGCTTTGCTAGTTCTACTACTGCATCAACAAAGAAATCATTTGGTACCTCTTTTATCCCTACTTGCAACTCAAAAAAGTGTTTACCGGGTGGCTCTTCAATAATTGTAATATCTTCTATATTTGCCCATTTTAATGCTATTTTCAGTGACGCTGATGTTCCTCTTAAACGCTGAAATTTTATTCCTTCCTCTACGGCTTTTCTTTTGTCTTTTGCCCAATGCAGTATCTCTCCTAACCCATATTCTTCTATTATCCACGATAGTATTTCATCTTTAGGATTAAGCTTAAATCCTCTTATCCTGCTTGGATCAACTTTATAATCGATTGCTTCTACTAGCCCTTTTTCCTGTTTTGTTGCATTTGGTGGCAGTAACATTTTAAATTTCTCAAATTTGCACATTCATTCCCCAGTACCACAACATCCTCTTTTGGTTCTATTAATTCTACGTTTTCTACACCATCTACAAATAAATTTGCTATTATCCATGATCTTGTAACACTCCATCCCAGTCTTTTGCTTGCTTCAAACTTTTCGATAAATTTCTTCTTCACTGTTTCAATAATATCTGGTCTTTTAATGCTAATTTTACTGTGGATATCTATTTCAATAATATTGCAACTTACCACTTCTATTGTATCTGTTAAAATCCTCACATCCTCCCTTTTTAGCTGATTTCTGACAATTTCTAGTAATTCTTCTTCGGGTATGCCAGTTGTGGATAATTGTGTTGATAAGATTGAAACTTGTACTTTTCCTGGTACAGGTGATTCTACTAATGCATCTTTTACTCTTGTATCTGCTGATAATGCATAATACCGATAATTTCCTCCTGTTGACCAGCCAACTATCTTTGCTTTAATCCTTTTCCTAAAATTTTCATCTTTTTCTTCTTTTTCTCTTTCAACTCCGTAAAATTCAGCTAAATTATCAAGATCTTCTCCCATTGCAAACTTCACTAAATTACTTTTTACTGCTTCATTTATTCTTTCTCTCAGCAAAAGTTCTCGCCATGCTGCTACCTCCAGAATCTTCATCGCTGGGTCACTTTCTACTAATGCTGTAAAACCTGCGTCTCGACTCACTAGCTCTTCTTTCATTCGTGAAAAGATTTCTTCGAAGTTCAGTGGTTCGATAATATTTGGCTGCTCCACCTTTATACCACAACCACGTCAAAGCGAATCTTTTCCCCCATTGGTAAGTACAATCCTTCTAGGTCAAGCGTTACTTTTCCTTCTTTCACTTCTGTTATTTTTACTTTTTCTAACTTAAATCTCTTTTCCCATTTTTCCAAAGCTTCTGCTGTTGCTGCGTAAATTTCTAGCGTAAAATCGCGATTGATTGGCTTGTCAACTAATTCGAACAACCTCGACCCATAATTTCTCCGCATTATTCTGCTATTAATAGGAGTAGTTAATATATCAATAATTGATTGCTTTAAGTGCTCTAAGCCTTCTAATTCCTTTCCTGTTTTAGCATCCATTCCTCTCATTTTTCGACTACTTTAATTTTTTTATTTTGAAAACACACTTTGATTTTTACTTACTATTTGAAAACTACAGGATGCCACATCACCTGTTCTCGCTACACCAATACCATTTACAAATACGTTGTTTGATCCTTGCGTTAGTGTTTCCCCAATACTCAAGATATCACCCTTACGACAAGCAGGTCTACCATTAACAAATACATCTTCACTCCCGCTCACACAGACATGAATCGGCATACCTGTACAATGATCTCCTATGCAAACAACTGCTTTACTCATATATATCAATTTAAATCTACTCTTCTTGCTTTTAATTTAATACTATCTTTTGTCATTTCTATACTCGATTCCCCAGCCTTCAGTGTTATTTTGTCCACTACTTCAATCTCTAAATGATGCTTCCCTTTATCATATGTAAACTTTGTCCCATCCTGAAATTTTACACTATTTATTTCCTTTTTATTCTCTGATGCAGCATACTTCTGTTGATATATTCCAGCTAGTACTACTCCTAATGATAACTCTCCCAATGGTGACAATATTACTACCTGTTCATTTATGCTTGGTGGTAGCCAGCTTCTTTCCTCTCCTGCTCTAGAAGTTATCCATGGAAGAAAATCTGTTAAAAGTTCACCTATTTTTACTCTTACTTTTGCTTTTTCATAATCTACTTCTTTTACAACTCCTATACGAATGATATTCGCTACTTTTCTATTTAGCTCTGAAATCGCAAAACTATGATCCAACATTTATATTTCCTACGTTTATTGTATGTGGTTTAATTTTCCCCTCTTCCCATACTGATTTACCTAAATGAAGCTGATGACTCCAATCAACCATCCACACCAAATATGCATCTAATTCGGGTCTAAATCCATCAGGCTCTGCAGAGAGAAATTCAGCAGAAGAAATATTTTTTACGTTCCAAGTATTTTTATTTACTACTCTTGCTACTTCTGCTGCTAATGACCTTACAACTAACGAGGAATCCTCGACTGTTCCATCAACTACAATTCTCGCTTCAAATCTTCCTCTTAGCGCTAATTCCTCAGTACCCGGATCTTTTCCTGGCTCTAAACTCACAAGCTCTACAAACACCGCTGGCGCTACTATTTCCCTTCTTATCGTTGGATAAACCTCACAAGTTTGAATTAAAGATTCGCAACCTTTTTCTCATTACCGTTAATTTTATCTTCTTTTCCTCACTAATTTCCTTAGCTGCTTTTGCTTTTAACCATAGTGCTGTTTTGTTCAGCGCTTTTATAGCTGCCAGTTTTACTTTCTGCTCTTTTCCGTCAATATTGGAGATTATTTCATTAATATTGTTACCAGTTTTAATATTAAACACTTTCTATTGCCTCAATTTTCCATATTTTACCTGAAGAATCTTTCAATGGTGGTTCAAAAATCTTGTAGAACCTTTTTTCAATCTTGATATAATCACCTATGCTAAAGGAAGTAACGTCCTCACTGCGTATCTCTATTGAGGCAATTTGCTGAGTTAATGCTCCATCTGCACCTAAAGAGTACGTAGTGTCAGGACGTTTAATTAGCGCTTTTATTTTTCGAATAGCCTCCTTATTTTTATTACAATATGTGGCTTCCACTCCTAAATGCTCAAAACAATCTTCCAATAGTCGCTTAATATTCTCTTGCATTCTTTCATAAGTATGCTAATAAGGTATATACTAGTAGATTCCTCTTGTACCTCACCAACTTGTGGTTACTCTACCAGTATGTTATGCTATAGCGACTTTTACTAATATTCCTGGACGATGGCACATTGGCAGAGGATTTGACTGAGTATGTAAATCAGTCCCTCTATCAAATCTTCTTGGCTCTTGTTTTGCATATAGTGGCTGTCCAAGAGTATTTACTGTTTCATTAAAGTCTGCTGGTGCAAAGTATGTCGTAAATGTGCTTGCTGTTCCTACTGGAAAACAGTGCCCTGTATCTTTCTCAATAAATCTTCTTACGTTTCCTTCAGGATCAGTTGCTTGCCCTCTATATTCCTCAAATGTGATTCCGCAGAACGTAAATCCTGACCTCATATCATTCCGAAGCGCTGCTCCTTCTTGCCATCAACTATGTTTTTTAAAATTTTTTGAATTTAGTCTCATTTGTTGATAATTTTGTATTTTTATTCAATTGAAAAATGTATTTTGGTAACAAAGATCCTAGTTTATACAGAAAGAAATTTATATCAAACAGCAACCACTGCTTAGATTTTATGGTTAACGAATATGTGCTTTAAATGTGTGTAGACGCACATATCCGTTAACCTATTTTCTATGCAGATTTTTTTTTATTTCATATTAATTGCTTCTTTAAGTCTTGCATTGGCAATTACTATGATTTTTCGCATTAGAGCTGTTATAGCTACCATCTTCTTTTTACCTCTACCAATAAGATCAGAATAAAAAGCACCAAGTGCAGATTTAGATCTTGCAGCAGCCATAGCAGCTGTGAAAAGCTTTGCACGAACATTGCTTCTACCACCTGTTATCCTTCGGTAACCAATAGTTTTACCGCTTTCTTTTGGATGTGGAGCAACTCCAGCAAGACTTGCAACTTCTTTTTTGTTTAGGTGGCCAAGTTCTGGCATTAGACACACAAAAACTTGTGATAACTTGAGACCTATTCCTGGCACTGTTCTCAAGATTTTTTGACGCTTTTGTAACTCTGGATTTTTATCAATAATTCTTTGTATGGCATCGTTGAACTCATTTATCTGACTGGTAAAAAAGTCTATTGTTTTTTGGCAACTTTCCTTTATATAGTCGTTTTCAGGTGCTGCAAGCCTACATTTCTCTTGAGTTCTCATTTGCGTAATGTCATCACGACGTTGACAGAGTGCAACTAAGGCGGTTTGTTCTTTTGACATAGGCACAAATAGAGATAGAGCACTATAGCGTTCAAAACCATATTGAGCAAGGGCTCTTGCATCTGATTGATCTGTCTTTGCTAAAGTTCCATGTGATATGATAAAACTTTTTACTTTACGAGTATTAGCTCGATGTACAGCAACATTCTTATCAACAAGAAAATGTGCTAAGCCAAGCTCATATTTTCCAGTGTTTTCTAAAGTTACTAGAGAATTAGGTAGGATATCTGAAAATTTTTGAAACAACTGTTGCCAACCAGTAGCATCATTGTCAAACTTGATAGCGCTCCTTTGGTTATAAGCTGCAGCAACATTTTTAAATTTTCCGATATCAATGCCAATGAAATTTTGATAAGATGTAATCATAATAAATAACCTCGATAGTTTAGAGGTTGTCCGGAAACAAGTAAAAGGCTATAATATCTGAAATTTTAGTACGGGGTAAAGATGAGAAAAAAGTATCCAACAGATCTAAGCGAAAGGGAATGGGCAAGAATAGAAAAACACTTCAGAGTATCATACAAGAAAGGAGGAAGGCCGCAAAAGTATAGCAAAAAAGAAATATTAGAAGCAATTTTCTATGTATTGCGTACAGGGTGTCAATGGCGGTATTTACCAAATGATTTTCCGCTATGGAAGACTGTGTATGAGCAGTTCAGGCAATGGAAGAAGCAGGGAATTTTTGAGAAAATGAATTATGAAATTACAAAATATAGTAGAAGAAAAATAGGAAGGAATGAGCAGCCGAGTGCCTGTATAGTAGATAGTCAATCTGTAAAGGCTACAGAAAAGGGGGGATCAAAGGCTATGATGGAAGTAAAAAAGTAAAGGGTAGAAAAAGGCATATAATTACAGACACTCAGGGTTTTATACTAGGTTGTTACGTAGGCGCTGCTAACGAAAATGATAGAGATGGTATTAAAATAGCATTAAACAATATGAGAACAAAATATACTAAAGTTAAAAAAATGTGGGCTGACATGGGATACCAAGGAAGAAATTTAAAGAATCACATAAAGGAAGAATATGACATAGATATTGAAATTGTTAAAAGGCCTCCATGTAGATTTTGGGTGCACAAAGATACGCCACCTGAGCTACTACCAACAAGAGAACAAGGGTTTAAAGTACAGCCAAGAAGATGGGTTGTAGAAAGGACTTTTGCTTGGGTTAATAGGAATAGAAGGCTATCGAAGGAGTATGATTTACTCACAACATCCACTGAGAATTTCATATACCTAGCTATGAGTAGGGTTATGTTAAAGAGGGAATATGCTTGAATTTACTAGTTTCCCGACAACCTCTAAGATTTCTTCTTTCATCTTGCGAAAGAATTCTCTTCCGTCTTCATGTGTAAGAAAACGTCTCCCTTTTTCTTTCAACCAATCTAGCATTTTTTCTTGGAAGCGAGCGTAAACATTCTGTCTATCAATATCATTAAATTGCTCGCCTAGCTCACTTTTGATAATATCCGCTAGTTTTATTTCATTGGGCTGATTTACTGCAAATACTAACTTATCAAAAAATTCTTTTATATTGTCTTCCAACCTACCTTCATTCATCATTCGTCCAAATTCACGTTGCCACGTCTGATTTCTTTCCAATTTCCTTTTTGAGTTCTGATCTGGCTTGTTTTGGAGTTTTTTTATCTCCTCTTCTAATTCTTCCATCGCTTCTTCTACAGCACTTTCAAATGCTGGTTGCACTACTGAAATCATGTTATTGTGAATATAAGAGAACTTATATCTAGTGCCACCATCTTTAAAAAAGACATCACTAGTGTCGATTACTTCAACTAAAATTTCTATTTCCTCGTTTGGTCCTAAAGTTTCTACCCTCAACTTCTTCACTGTGTTTCGTGCTGTGCTTTGATCCAGATCAAAATCGATATTAGTACAGATAATAAAATCTTTCAGGTTACCATCTGCAAAATCTTGATTATTTTTGATCTTTAGGTAAGAAACAAAATACTTTGCTAATCCAAACTCACCACTTTTATCTTTTGTAAGTAAGTTCCCTACTCCAATTTTCTTGTTATCTTCATCTTGTGTGTGTTTAGCCTGCAAAAAACGGTATACTTTCTTACTACCTTGGGTACATTCAAATACTAAATCATCGAATTTTCTGGCCTCTTCTATTTCTGTACCTAAGCGAAAAGAGTGCTGATAGAGCACTCCTCGATGCAAAAATAGCATCAATACCTTTAGCTGGTAGATATTACCGTGCATAACTAGTTACCTCATACAGGCTGCTATAAATTTGTTTGATCTAGAATTAAAGATTACCAAACACCTAAAATAATGCAATAGAGTCTTTATGTGTTGATAGAAAGGCCTTCGAGGGTAGGAATTGCCTGGCAAACTCTTAATTCTTGATTTAAAAAAGACTTTCCAAAGACTCCCCAAATCTAATATGTAATTGCTGTAGGCTGCATTTAGTAATATAATCTCATATTAAATAAGACTTTACTTAAGTTTATGCTAGATTCTCCGCTAATTTTGACAGCCATTCTTATATTTTTCATTTTTACGTTGTCATTCTTTTTTATAAGAAAGATATTTGGATCAACAAACAAGAAGATAATAAAATCCTTTAGGAAAATTGTTCAGCAAATAAATGCATTAGAAACAGAAATGCAGAGCTTATCTGATGAGGAGCTTGCTGGTAAAACTGAAGAATTCAATCGAGAATTGAAAAATGGGAAAACGTTAAATGATCTTCTCGTACCTGCATTTGCAGTTGTGCGTGAAGCCTCTCGAAGATTTCTTAACATGAGGCACTTTGATGTTCAACTGATTGGTGGAATGGTGCTCCACAATGGCATGATATCAGAAATGAAAACAGGAGAGGGAAAGACACTCGTTGCAACTTTAGCAGCATATCTAAATTCCTTAGAAGGGAAAGGCGTACATGTCGTAACTGTTAACGACTATCTTGCAAAACGAGACACAGAGTGGATGAGCAAATTATATAATTCTCTTGGGGTTTCTGTTGCGTTTATTACGAATAACTTGACAGACGAAGAGAGGAAAGAGGCTTACAGTGCAGATATCGTGTATTCCACAAATAACGAGCTTGCCTTTGATTACCTGCGAGACAATATGAAATTTTCTCAAGAAGACATGGTTCAGAGAGGCTTTCACTACGGAATAGTTGATGAAGTGGACTCAATACTCATTGATGAAGCTCGCACTCCGCTTATTATTTCTGGCCCGGTTGAGGAAAACAATCAGATATATAAGCATATCAATAAAATAGTAACCAAATTAGTTGACTCCGATTATGAAGTAGATGAAAAAGGTAGAACGGTATTCTTGACTGAAGATGGTATTTCACGAGTGGAGGAACTACTAAGGTCATACAATCTCATTCCTGAAAATTCCTCGCTCTATGATACTGACAGCATGATAATGACTCATTATATAGACCAAGCATTACGTGCATATAAGCTGTTTACTGCTGATAAAGATTATATAGTAAAGGATGGCAAGGTAGTGATTATTGATGAATTTACTGGGCGTATGATGGAGGGCAGAAGATATTCCGATGGTCTTCATCAGGCACTTGAAGCGAAGGAGAATCTTGAAATTCAGCATGAAAACCAAACTTTAGCATCGGTCACATTTCAGAATTACTTTCGTATGTACAATAAACTTTCCGGAATGACGGGAACAGCAGCAACAGAGGCAGAAGAGTTTCGTGATATATACAGATTAAATG
Organism: Wolbachia endosymbiont (group A) of Ischnus inquisitorius; assembly: GCF_964026985.1. Taxonomy (NCBI): domain Bacteria; kingdom Pseudomonadati; phylum Pseudomonadota; class Alphaproteobacteria; order Rickettsiales; family Anaplasmataceae; genus Wolbachia; species Wolbachia endosymbiont (group A) of Ischnus inquisitorius. Next base: position 863,506 of record NZ_OZ034715.1, read on the forward strand.
TAGTAAAAATTCCAACCAATGTACCTGTAAAAAGAGTTGATATTGATGATGAAATTTACGGTACAGAAAAGGAAAAATTTAATGCTGTGTTGAAGTTTATAGAAGAATGCTACAAACGCCTTCAACCGGTCCTTGTTGGCACGGTGAGCATCGAAAACTCTGAGAAGCTTTCTGCGCTTTTGCAAAGCCATTCTCTTAAGCATTCAGTATTAAATGCTCGTTATCATGAACAAGAGGCGTACATAATAGCGCAAGCTGGAGTGCCAGGTAGTATCACTATAGCAACTAACATGGCAGGACGTGGAACTGATATTCAGCTTGGTGGAAATGCTGAAATGATTGCAAAGGTGGAGCTAAAGAAGATAAAAAATGCTGATGAAAGAGAAAAAAAATACCAAGAAATAGTTGAAAGAGTAAAAAAAGATAAGGAAATTGCTATAAAAGCTGGTGGTTTATGTGTGGTTGGAACCGAAAGACATGAAAGCAGGAGAATAGATGATCAATTACGCGGCCGTTCTGGTCGTCAGGGGGATCCTGGACTTTCTAAGTTCTTTTTATCGCTCGAAGATGACCTAATGAGAATATTTGGCTCTGATAGAATGAGAAGCTTTTTACAAAAAGTAGGGTTAAAGAATAACGAAGCTATTCATCATCCATGGATCAATAAGGCACTCGAGAAAGCGCAAAAGAAAGTTGAAGCTAGAAACTATGACGTGCGGAAATCTCTACTTAAGTTTGATGACGTAATCAATAACCAACGTAAAGTTATTTTTAAGCAGAGAAACAATATCTTAGGCAACGAAATTAATGATATATTTGAAGTGTATAGCGAAGTAAATGAGAGCGTAGTAGAAGGTATAATCCAAAGTGGCTATTACGAAGATTATGTTGAAGATATAGCCAAAGAATTCCATACAAGGTATGGAATAACGCTTGATAAAGAAGACTTGGCAAAGTTTTTGAATAAACAAGAAGCTTTGAATTATATAAATGATAAGATACAAGAATTTTTTACTGAGAAAGAAAAATATTTCAACAGTCAGCACACTACAGATTTGTGGAATACGATCGTGAAGCAAATGATGATAATGACACTTGATCATTTATGGAGGGAACACCTTTCAGTTCTAGAGAGCCTAAGACAAAGCATAAGCTTACGTGCTATGGGGCAGAAAGATCCACTGAATGAATTTAAACGCGAAGCTTTCTTGATGTTTGAGTCAATGCTTGAAAAATGGAAGGAACTCACCATTCACCGCTTAGCACACTTTAAGTTGGCAGACAACCAAGAGATAGGCAATAGGTTACATTCTGCTAGAAATAGCAGACTTCCCAAAGTCTCAAGAAATGACAAATGTCCTTGCAACTCCGGAAAGAAATACAAACACTGCCATGGTGCGGTTACTGTGGTGAACTAATAATTATGGTTATACAGTTTGTTTATTTCCATCAACATTACTGCAGCTAACCTCACTTAGCTTACTGTTTAATGAATGCTCTGATGACTTATATGCAACTCCATAGGTAATACCACCAACTATCAGTACAGATGCTACAGTAATTCCAATTATTGCTAGTGCAGGTAATGCAGTGGCATAGGCAAGTACTAGTGGAACTACAACAGCAGATATAACACCCACAGTAATTCCTGCTGTTATAGCTTTAGGTCTATGGATGCATGATGGATTTGCACCATAATTTAGCAGGAGTTTTGCCATCCTTGGACTAGGTTTGTAAGGTTCATAAAAATTACCTAGTAAAGTTGTGTCACAATCTAGTAGCAGTTTTCCTCCTAACCTTATATTACGGTAACTATAATTAAGAGTAGCATAGTATAAAGGTGCCCTTCCATCCTTGTCTTTTATATTAGCATCTGCACCTTTTTTTAATAGCATTTCTATTGTTTGTATAAGTTCATAACCAATAGCATAATGCAAAGGAGTTTTTCCATCCTCGTCTTTTATATTAACATCTACTCCTCTTTGTAATAAAAGTCCCGCTATCTTTGCTGCACTATCATCCTTCATAGGAGTACATATGTTAGCATTACATGTAGCATAGTGCAAAGCAGTTCCTCCAGATTTATCCTGTAGATTAACATTTGCCACTTTCTCCAATAACATTTGCACTATTTCTATATCTCTTTTGCCAGCAGCTACATGTAAAGGAATCTCTTTATCTTCATCTTGTGCATTAACGTCTGCTCCCTCTTCTAGCAAAACTTCTACTACTTGCGTATACCCATACTGAGCAGAATAATGTAAAGAGGTTTTTTTCCATACATCTTGTACATTAACATTAGCCCCGCTTTTTATTAGGTGTTTTACTACTTTTCCACAACCATTTTTAGCTGCTATAAGTAATAAACCACAATTAAGTACTTCAAATGTGTGATTTATATCAAACTGGTTACTTTCCCACTCACTGTAGATATCTGGAAGCTTCTGCTGTAGTTCATCTTTGATTTTCTCAACTACATTTTCTGCACTCAGGTCTGGACTACTGTTGACTTCTTGTAGTATTAACCTTAATGTCATTTCCTTCTCCAAGATATAAAATTTTATTATGGCATATGGAGTGGATTATGTCAATGAAGAACTAAGAAACTGGTTCTTCTTTTTTTCCATAGCTTTAGGTTTACCTACAATTTGAAAAACAACAAATTCGTCATTCCGCTACTCGTTAGCGCCGCGGCGGTATGATGTAGGGAAACCTTTCTTGGGTTAGCTATAAAGTTAAAATTCGACCAGGGCAGCCGCAATAAGGTAGCAAACGCCATCATGTCTTTAGGAGAGTTTGCTAATGAAGGCTCTTAAGTTGACGCCATTGCCTGAACGGATACGCCAATTTTTATGTTCATTTGTAACCGTCTATTATTTTACACCCCAGTCTTTTTCAAATATTGCTAGCCCTTGGTCAGTAAGTGGGTGATTAATTAATTGTCTAAGTACTTTTGCTGGCACAGTAATTGAATCAGCACCAAGCCTTGCAGCTTCTATTACATGCGCTGGGCTTCTCACTGATGCAACAAGAACTTTAGTATCAAAACCGTAATTAGAATATATAGTACATATATCTTCTATTAGCGATAAGCCATCATAGCTTATATCATCAAGGCGACCAACAAAGGGGGAAATAAAACAAGCACCGACCTTAGCGGCAAGCAGTGCTTGTCCAGGAGAAAAACATAATGTGATGTTAACAGGTATTTTATGCTCTGTCCATAACTTTTTACAAGAAATTAATCCTTCATGTGTAAGAGGTAATTTGATCACAACATTATCAGCAATTTTTGCTAAATTCAGACCTTCTGTGATCATCTCTTCATGGCTATCTGCAACAACTTCAACACTAACAGGCCCTTTTATAATAGAGCATATTTCACGCACTAAATCCTCGTATTTATCTTTACGCCCGGACTTTGCTATTAAAGAAGGATTAGTTGTTATGCCGTCAATGAACTCCTTTAGTCCTTTAATTTCATTTAAATCAACGCTATCAAGAAAAATTTCCATATTAATCTCCTATAAAAAAAATACCCTTGCAAAATCTTGTCATCCTACCGCTTGACTTACAACCGTATGAACTTTCTGCGTTGTAAACATCAAACAGCCGATAACACAACTGTACAAATATTGAGACATAAGAGTAATTTGTACCAAGAAAAAAGATGTCATCCCAGTGCCCAGACCCCTTAGACAATGTACCATCTTTTGATTTTGTCCATTCTGGGCGGGGTTTTCAAGTTCTTTGATCTTAAATACTACATCTACTTTATCAAGATCAATGTTGACTTCTTTTACTAATGTTCTAATAAGACTACGTTTGGCTTGCCAATCTAGGTCCGATTTAACACTAGAATAAAAGCCCTTTATGCTATTTGTAATAAGATTCATTTTCTGCCGTATTCCCTTTTACCTTTTTCTTCTCTCCTTCAATCTCTTTTAAACGTTACTTCATTTTTTTTATTGCCTGCTTAAAGTCTTCCTTACTTATAGTTAGTGCATACTTTGTTGCCGTAAAAACTTCTGGTACCCAAACAATTGTAATAAGTATACACAATCTTTGTCAACTATTTTCGGCACTGGTATATTGACCTTACCCAGAAAAAGTGGAGAGAAAGAAAGGAGTTTTTTCGGGTAAAATAAAATTTTGGAGGATTAGAAATGGTAAGAGAATATACGGCAGAATTCAAATTGGAAGCTGTTAAGCTGGCAAATGAACAAAGAAAGGTAGGTCAACCAGTTGCAAAAGTAGCAAGAGATCTAGGAATAAGGGATAGTGTATTAGGAAAATGGATGAAGAAATATAACGAAAAAAAGTCAGCGGCAAATGCGTTTCCAGGTAGAGGTAACATGGCTCCTTACGACAAAGAGAGGTTTGATTTACAAAGCAAGAGTAACAAGGGAAAGAGACATTTAAAAAAAAGCCCTGGCCAGTCAAAAAGAGTAAAATATTTTTTTATAAAAGAGCATAGTATAGCTCTTTTTACAATAATCCGAACAGACCGTAATATGCTACTGGCCTGCTATAGCCATAAACACATATCTTATCGCATTCGGACTATTATAAGAAAGGCTATAACTGCTATAAAGTACAGGAATTATGTAGGATTTTCTGCTAGTGGCTACTATAAGTGGACCACAAGAAAAATAAGCAGTAGAGAATCAGCAAATAAAGAGCTACTCGCAGCTATTCAAAAAATATATCAAGTTTCTAAATGTAGATATGGAGCTCCTAAAATTCATGCTGAATTGAAGGCTTTGGGTAAAAGTTGCAACTTAAAAACAGTGCAAAGTATTATGCAGAAAAATGGTATTCAGGCTATATTGAGAAGAAAATTTAAAATTAAGAAACAACAAACGGACAGTAGCTCCCAATATATTAGACCAAAACTTTATTGTCGATCAACCAAATAAAGTATGGGATTACTTATATAAAAACCAAAGAAGGATGGCTATATTTGGCAACAATAATCGATCTATATTCACGCATGGTAGTTGGCTGGTCAATGAGCAGTTCAATAAATAAACAATTGGTTATGGACTCTTTATTAATGGCCGTTAACAAGCGTAAACCTGCCAAAAATCTACTATAAGAGGTTGTCGGGAAACTAGTAAATTCAAGCATATTCCCTCTTTAACATAACCCTACTCATAGCTAGGTATATGAAATTCTCAGTGGATGTTGTGAGTAAATCATACTCCTTCGATAGCCTTCTATTCCTATTAACCCAAGCAAAAGTCCTTTCTACAACCCATCTTCTTGGCTGTACTTTAAACCCTTGTTCTCTTGTTGGTAGTAGCTCAGGTGGCGTATCTTTGTGCGCCCAAAATCTACATGGAGGCCTTTTAACAATTTCAATATCTATGTCATATTCTTCCTTTATGTGATTCTTTAAATTTCTTCCTTGGTATCCCATGTCAGCCCACATTTTTTTAACTTTAGTATATTTTGTTCTCATATTGTTTAATGCTATTTTAATACCATCTCTATCATTTTCGTTAGCAGCGCCTACGTAACAACCTAGTATAAAACCCTGAGTGTCTGTAATTATATGCCTTTTTCTACCCTTTACTTTTTTACTTCCATCATAGCCTTTGATCCCCCCTTTTCTGTAGTCTTTACAGATTGACTATCTACTATACAGGCACTCGGCTGCTCATTCCTTCCTATTTTTCTTCTACTATATTTTGTAATTTCATAATTCATTTTCTCAAAAATTCCCTGCTTCTTCCATTGCCTGAACTGCTCATACACAGTCTTCCATAGCGGAAAATCATTTGGTAAATACCGCCATTGACACCCTGTACGCAATACATAGAAAATTGCTTCTAATATTTCTTTTTTGCTATACTTTTGCGGCCTTCCTCCTTTCTTGTATGATACTCTGAAGTGTTTTTCTATTCTTGCCCATTCCCTTTCGCTTAGATCTGTTGGATACTTTTTTCTCATCTTTACCCCGTACTAAAATTTCAGATATTATAGCCTTTTACTTGTTTCCGGACAACCTCTAACTATTGCATTCCTGAGCATTTTGATTCATCATTCTCTTTGTGAAAAACATTCCAAACTTTCTCTCCACTTTTTCTGGGTAAGGTCAGATACTATAAACTATAAAAAAATTTCTCCGATAGTTCATATAGCAAGTATAGCTCTTTCCACAGAAGTCCGGATATGATAAGATTAAGGATAGATGGCGATAAGGAGGTTGGATGCCGGCAGCATATAGTTATGATTTAAGAAAAAAAGCAATGGAAGCACTAGACGAAGGGGAAAGCAGAGAAGCAGTGGCAGCAAGATTTAAAATTGGACGAACTACTTTGTGGGAGTGGCAGCAAAGAAAAAAAGAAACAGGCGACTTTCAGTCAAAAAAACTCGGTAATGGAGGTTACAATCAGAAAATTATCGACTGGAATAAGTTTATCGAATTTGCTAAAAAACACGGTAGAAAAACTCTGTCGGAAATGGCTAAACTTTGGGGCAACGTTAGTATCCAAACGATCCACCGAGCTCTCAGAAAAATTGGATTTACGCGCAAAAAAAGACATATGGATACAAGGAAAGGAACGAAGAAAAACGTGCTGAATTCTTAAAAATTATAGCAACAAAAGAACCAGAAAACTTAGTGTATATAGATGAGTCTGGGATTGATAACACGGAGGACTATCCATATGGGTATTGCCAGAAAGGACAGCGATTTTATGCCCTAAAATCTGGAAAAAAAACTCAACGAATCAGCATGGTTGCAGCCTTAAGTAGAAGAAAGATAGTTGCTCCATTAACATTTGAAGGCCACTGTAATATGGATATTTTTAATGGATGGTTTGAGCAATTTTTGGCACCGATCTTAGAACCTGGACAAACTGTCATTCTTGATAATGCTACTTTTCATAAGTCTGATAAGCTTATCAAGCTCGCTAAAGGAGTCGGTGCAGAAATTTTGTATCTGCCGCCTTATTCTCCAGATTTTAACAAAATTGAGCATCATTGGTTTGCTATAAAAAACAGAGCCAGGAAAAACATTCCTCTATTCGAATCCTTTCGTCGTGCTGTTGATTCTGCCTTCCTATGACCTATTCGGACTATTATGAGAAATGCTATAAATTCACAAAATGAAGACTATTATTTTTATTACAGGTGTATCTACGGTTGGAAAATCAAGTTTGGCTCATATATTAGGTTCAAAGCTTTTTATGCCTAGAAACTTTGCAATTCCACTAACTATAGCTAACCCAAGAAAGGTTTCCCTACGTCATACCGCCGCGGTATCTCAGCATAGATTCCGCTAACGAGTAGCGGAATGACGAATTTGTTGTTTTTCAAATTGTAGGTAAACCTAAGCCACTTTAGCTATACTTGTAGAGAAAAAAGAATAGATGATGATCCTAAATATTTAATAAATTTGACTACTGAGGAATTTCAAAAATCTCAATTTTTTATTAATTGTGATATGGTACATTCTATCTTCATATAGCTTTCCTCTTCATACCTCAACTAATGAAATCAGAAGCATCAACTCCCTTTTGCAAGCAAGCAGCAATAACAGTGTTCATCATTAGAAATGCAATGGTCATTGGGCCAACGCCCCCGGGTACTGGGGTCATAGCTTTGGCTTTCCCTTTTATTCCTTCAAAGTCAACATCACCTACAAGCTTTCCTACGTTAACGCTATTTATGCCAACATCGATCACTATTGCACCTTTCTTTATCCAGTCTGCTTGAACAAAATTTGGCTTTCCGACTGCTGCAACTACTATATCCGCTTTAGAGCAATATTCAGCTAAATCCTTGCTTTGTGAATGCAAGATGGTGACAGTGCAGTTTTCTTGCAATAGCAGGTAAAACATTGGCTTGCCCACGATATTTGACCTACCAATTACCACTGCGTTTTTACCGGAAAGGTTCTCTTCAATTGACTTAATTAAATGCAAAGAACCTTTAGGAGTGCAAGGTATAAGGCAGTTTTTTTCACCTTTAACTAATTTGCCAACGTTTTCATCATGAAAGCCATCTACATCTTTTTCAACACTTACTGTGTTAATTACTCTGCTTGCACTAATATGATTTGGTAAAGGCAATTGCACTAAAATGCCATGCACAGATGGATCTTCATTTAATTCATTGATTTTTTCAATTAATTCATCTTCTAAAATATTATTAGGCAAAACAATGGTCTCAGAACTTATGCCTATTGATTCTGCTTTTTTCTGTTTGTTGCGAACATAAACCTGACTTGCTGGATTGCTACCCATGAGAATTACTTTCAGGCAAGGAAAAATGTTATACTCTCTCTTTAAAATATCAATTTTTTGTGATAGCCTCTCACATAGGTCGTTTGCTATTTTTTTACCATCAATAATAATTGTCACTTCCTTGCCACTCCTTAAAGTCGGGTAATTTGATATCAAATAAATCCAATACTTTGCCAACAGAATGATTAATAATATCATCCAACGATTTCGGTTTAATATAAAAAGCAGGCACTGGTGGAGCAATAATTGCTCCCATCTCCGTTAATTTTAACATATTTTGTAAATGCCCAAGATGCAGTGGTGACTCTCGCACCATAAGAACTAACTTTCTTCTTTCTTTTAGCGTTACATCTGCAGCCCTTGTCAATAGATTGGAAGTAACACCTGATGCGATTTCAGACATTGTCTTCATAGAGCATGGTGCTACAATCATCCCTGAGGTTTTAAATGAGCCGCTTGCTATTTTTTCTCCAATCTTTTCTTCAGAATAGTAAAAATCTGCAAGTGATGTAATATCTTCAAGTTTTTCTTTAATCTCGTGAGCTAAAGTTACTTTCCCAGCACGACTTATCACTAAATGAGTTTCATAATCGACGTCTTTCAACGCTTCTAAAATACGCACACCGTAAATAGAACCAGATGCTCCACTTATTCCAATTACAATTCTGCTATTCACTTAACTCTTCTTCGTAGCTCATTCCCAATGCACGTTTATAGGTATCAAGCAATATTTCTTGTTCCTCTCTGTCATCATCATCCATCTTCCTCAGCCTAATAATTTGTTTCATCACTTTTATATCCCAACCTTCATCTGCGGCTTTTGCATATACATCACGAATGTGATCTTGCACATCCCTCTTTTCTTGTTCAAGTTTTTCGATTCTCTCTATGTAACCCTTCAACTCTTCAGCCGTTATTTTTACTGTATCTTCCATGAAACTCCACTAATTAATTGCTGCCACTAATATTACCAATTTTTACTTGTACTTCAACAACAGTAATAATATTTTTATCTTTTTTTAAAATCTTAAAGCGAAAACCATACATGGAAAACTCCTCGCCTTCGTCAGGAATGCGCTCTATTTCATTCACAATCATACCTGCTAGAGTTGTAGCTTCTTCATCAGGGAGATTCCAGTATAACTGCCTGTTAATGTCCCTAATAGTAGATTTTCCTTCTATGTGATACATATTATCAGATATTTTCTTTATAAAATTCTCCGTAATCAAATCATGTTCATCCGAAATTTCTCCAACTATTTCTTCCAGTATATCCTCAAGAGTTACAATTCCCTGCAGTGCTCCATACTCATCAATAACAAATGCAAGGTGTTTCCTGTTCTTACGGAAGTTGTGAAGTTGCACGCTGAGCGGTGTACTTTCTGGTATGAACCAAGGCCTTGACATAACTTGGGTAATGTCAACTTCTTCCGCTTTATTATTCTTTTCACGCAAAGCATTTATTAGAGCTTTCACGTGAATTACACCTACAATGTTATCTGGTTCCTTCTGCCATAAAGGTACTCTACTGTGACTGCTGGTTAAAATCTCTCTTATTAACTCTTCTTTATTCCGATCTATATCAAGAGAAAATAGGTTTCTTCTATGGGTCATAATTTGTGATATCTCTGTCTCAGCCAAATCAAGTATGCTGCTTAGCATATCTAAATCCTGTTGCAACATAGTTCCTTCACTGCGGTGAAGAGTAATCATATTACGCATTGCATCCGCTGCAGATATCACTTCCTTATCTTTATGCAGCCCACATAATTTTAGGATGAGGTTAACAATAAATTGAATACCTAGTGTCAATGGAGAAAAAATCTTTACAAAAAACAATACAAAATAAGCAGAAAATGATGCAAATTTTTCAGGATTTTGAATAGCATAAGTTTTTGGTAGAACTTCGCAGAACAATAAAATACAAAATGTCATTATAATTGTTGATAGGAGAATGCCCTCATTTCCAAAAAGATTGATAAATATTGCTGTAAATAAAGCAGAGCAAGTAATATTAATAATTGTATTGCCGAGCAATACCGTTCCTATTGTCAATTCTTTCCTATTTAATAAGCGATCTATTACCCTGGCTTTTTTGTTACCGTCTAGCTTTAGCTTATTAACTCGAGAACGGCTAATTGAGGTTAAGCCTATTTCTGCTCCTGAGAACAAAAACGATAAAACTAACAAAACAAAAATTGCTGATGATACTAAGACCAATAACCAATCCATTAAAGTACGATGTTATTGTGATAAAAAATAAAATTAATTTTACATGTTATGAGAGGCATTTGCAAGCCTGAATTTATATTGCCGAATTTTATATACCTTTAATCTTAAAAAACAAATCATAAAGCATATTACACGCTGCGTTCACATGCTCATCCTCAATGATAAGTGGTGGGGTTACCCTTACTACTTTGTTGTTTAAAACCCTAGTTATTATTAAACCTTTATCAAGAGATCGACTAATAATTTTATCAGCTACAAGAGTTGCTAGTTCTATTCCCATTAGTAACCCTTCTCCACGAACTTCTAAAATCATCTCAGGAAATTCTTTAGCTAAAAGCAACAGCTTTTCTTTTAAATATTTACTAATTCTTTTAACATGATCAAAAAAGCCTTCTTTTAGCATTATATCGAGCACTGCATTACCAACAGTCATGGCAAGTGGATTGCCACCATAGGTTGATCCATGAGTTCCTGGAGTAATTGCTTCTGCTATATAATCTTTCACTAAACATGCAGCTACAGGAAAACCGTTACCCATAGCCTTCGCACAGGTTAGCATATCAGGTTCAATGCCGACATTTTGATAATGAAATAAAGAACCGATGCGTCCATATCCGCACTGCACTTCATCAAAGCACAAAATTATTCCTTGAGCTTTTGTTATTTCCCTTACTTTTTGAAGATATTCTACGTCTAGTGGATATACTCCACCTTCGCTTTGTATGGGCTCTAAAAATACAGCAGCTATTTCATTGTTGATTTTTTCTTCTAATGCTTTAATGTCATTTCTTGGCACTTTATCAAAACCAGAAAGGAGCGGAGCAAAACCTTCGCGTGATTTTTCATTGCCTCCAGCAGAAATTGCAGCAATACTGCGGCCATGAAAGCCTCCTTCAATTGTAATAATACGATTACGTTTTGCTTGCCCTTTTGAATAAAAGTAACGACGAATAAACTTAATTGCAGCTTCTGTTGCTTCAAGCCCACTTGAGCAGAAAAAAACTTTATCTGCAAAAGTAAGGGTTGTTAAACGCTCGGCAAGCCTTTCTTGCTCGGGAATAGTGAAAATGTTAGAGCAGTGCCATAATGAGCTCGATTGCTCTTTCAGCTTATCTGTAATGTATGGATGACAATGCCCTAAAGAAGTTGTAGAAATACCTGCAGCAAAATCTAAATATTTTTTACCATCTTTATCAAAAAGATATGCCCCTTCTCCCCTGACTATAGGAGTGTCAAGTCTATTATACGCATTAACAACATGATCCATTTTATAAGTATTGTGGTATTATCTATACTATACCTGAAATGAATCCATTAACACAAAGCTTTTCCTTTAACCTCTTATGCTACTTCAACTAAAAATTTGGCTAATGCAAACCTTTTTTGTCATTCTATAGCTAAAGTGACTTGGTTTTACCAACACTTATTAGCCATTGTAAAAGTTTTTGTTTCTATTGAATGATAGTTGTAGCCTATGCAAGAAGTTTATTGACTTTGAGCGCACTTTAGCCTATACAATTTTAATATCTTAAACTACTGGACATGCCCGATCTAAAGACAATGATGTTAAATTTTGGACCTCAGCACCCAGCTGCACATGGAGTGTTGCGTCTTGTTTTAGAGATGGATGGTGAAGTGATCGAGAGGGCAGATCCCCATATTGGGCTTTTGCACCGCGGTACTGAAAAATTAATAGAACATAAAACGTATCTTCAAGCTTTGCCTTATTTTGATCGCCTTGATTACGTATCACCAATGTCACAAGAGCATGCATATTCACTTTGTGTGGAGAAATTGTTGCAATGTGAAGTGCCAATTAGGGCAAAGTATTTACGTGTCTTGTTTTGTGAACTGACGAGAATACTAAATCATTTACTGAACGTTTCTTCTCAAGCACTTGATGTTGGAGCAATGACCCCTCTTTTATGGCTCTTTGAAGAAAGAGAAAAAATACTGGAATTTTACGAAAGAGCTTCAGGTGCAAGGTTTCATGCAGCTTACATCAGGCCAGGTGGAATTGCAGCAGATGTTCCAGAAGATTTGATTGAGGATATTGCAAAGTTTATAGAGCAATTTCCAAAATATATAGACGATGTTGATGAACTTTTAACAGAAAATAGGATATGGAAGCAACGCACTGTAGGAATTAGTGAAATATCAATTAAACAGGCACTTGATTGGGGCTTTAGTGGCCCAATGTTGCGCGCTGCTGGGCTTGCTTGGGATTTGCGAAAAAGCCAGCCATATGAGATATATGATCAACTAGATTTTGATATACCGATCGGCCAAAATGGCGACTGTTATGACCGTTATCTAGTTAGAATGGCAGAGATTAGGCAATCTATCAGTTTGGTGAAGCAGTGCATAGAGAAAATGCCTGAAGGGCAAATAAAAACTGAAGATAGAAAAATTTCTCCACCGTCAAGAGCAGAGATGAAAAAATCTATGGAAGCTCTGATTCACCATTTTAAGCTCTATTCAGAAGGATATCACGTACCAGAAGGTGAGGCTTACGCAGTTGTTGAGGCACCAAAAGGTGAGTTTGGAGTGTATATAGTTTCAGATGGTACCAATAGACCTTATAGGTGCCGAATAAGAGCACCTGGCTTTGCGCATTTACAAGCCTTAGACTTTATGGCAAAAGGACACATGCTTGCTGACGTTGCAGCAATTATTGGCTCACTCGATATAGTTTTTGGTGAGATTGATAGGTAATCATTGGTACCCGTTCAGGCAATGGCGTCATGCAAGTAGCTGACACATAACTGTACGAACATTTGTTTGCAAAGGCAGTATGTTAAGTGTTATAGCCGATTTTGCCTCAAACACAAAGGCAGTGCCTTGACTACTTGGATCCAGAAAAATTGATTGTGTACTATACAACATTTTTGATCAAAAGCGTAACCGTTCACTGTTAGACTGCATTCTGTGATTTTTAGCAAAACATGATCTTTCATTTGAGCTTCCTTCAATTTAAAATAAATACAGAAAATTGCTGCCTATAGCTAAACTGACTTAGATTTACCAACAATCGTCATCCCGCTACTTGTTAGCGGCTAAGAGATACCGCGGCGGCATAGCTATCTTCAAAAATATGGTTGAATAATTGTGTGTATAATTATAGCATTTCTCATAATAGTCCGAATAGGTCATAGGAAGGCAGAATCAACAGCACGACGAAAGGATTCGAATAGAGGAATGTTTTTCCTGGCTCTGTTTTTTATAGCAAACCAATGATGCTCAATTTTGTTAAAATCTGGAGAATAAGGCGGCAGATACAAAATTTCTGCACCGACTCCTTTAGCGAGCTTGATAAGCTTATCAGACTTATGAAAAGTAGCATTATCAAGAATGACAGTTTGTCCAGGTTCTAAGATCGGTGCCAAAAATTGCTCAAACCATCCATTAAAAATATCCATATTACAGTGGCCTTCAAATGTTAATGGAGCAACTATCTTTCTTCTACTTAAGGCTGCAACCATGCTGATTCGTTGAGTTTTTTTTCCAGATTTTAGGGCATAAAATCGCTGTCCTTTCTGGCAATACCCATATGGATAGTCCTCCGTGTTATCAATCCCAGACTCATCTATATACACTAAGTTTTCTGGTTCTTTTGTTGCTATAATTTTTAAGAATTCAGCACGTTTTTCTTCGTTCCTTTCCTTGTATCCATATGTCTTTTTTTGCGCGTAAATCCAATTTTTCTGAGAGCTCGGTGGATCGTTTGGATACTAACGTTGCCCCAAAGTTTAGCCATTTCCGACAGAGTTTTTCTACCGTGTTTTTTAGCAAATTCGATAAACTTATTCCAGTCGATAATTTTCTGATTGTAACCTCCATTACCGAGTTTTTTTGACTGAAAGTCGCCTGTTTCTTTTTTTCTTTGCTGCCACTCCCACAAAGTAGTTCGTCCAATTTTAAATCTTGCTGCCACTGCTTCTCTGCTTTCCCCTTCGTCTAGTGCTTCCATTGCTTTTTTTCTTAAATCATAACTATATGCTGCCGGCATCCAACCTCCTTATCGCCATCTATCCTTAATCTTATCATATCCGGACTTCTGTGGAAAGAGCTATATTAATATTTTTAAACACTTTGGCTATGGCTTTATCTAAGTTTCTCGACCCTAAGCTGGATTTAACCTTCAAAAAAATATGTAGGGTCAAGAACTGGCGCGCCTACTTTAGGGTTTGGTGGCTGATCCATTGTTTTCACAATAGGCCTCAATCCAAATTCCCATGTTAACGTTTCCAGCTCCCGCCTCGTCAAACGCAGCATCCGCACTACGCTTTCCTAGCAGATTCTTTACCAAAGTTTATAACATATTGTGCTGGTGATGCTTTCGGTTTGTAATACCTTATTCTATAGTCTGAATATAGACCCAGCGTTTTGTATATCCATTCGCTACTCCACTTCTTCCAACCAAACCCTCTCTTCACTTTCAGCTAATAAGTGATTTTCTATTTCACCTTCCAAACTTGCCTCCAGCAGCTTTTTTATAAATGGTGTAAATGCTCCATCCCTTCCTGTTAATGGTCTGCCTTCCCTTATTGATGACAGTATATTTGCTTCCAGTTCTTTGTAATCTACCAAACCGGTAGTTCTGTTTACTACTTTCTGACTCATTGTCAAACCTCCATTTTTTTTATATCAATTTATTACTTTTTTTTTGGTTTGACACACTTTTTTGAACATTCCCTGTTAAGATGCCTAATCTACTTTCAGCTCCTCAGTATGTAAACTGCGTGGTAAAGACTCTAATTCCTTTGCAGCACTTAAACTTTTATTTTTTGCATGTATACCAAGCTTATTGAATTCTCGAGCAGCAGGAAACACCCTTGCTTCAAGAGAGCCAGCAGTTTTATTATAATGATCAACAGCACTTTTTAAGCTCCTGCGCAAATTATCAAAGTTTTCACCCATTGTGCAAATGCGCTCATATAAAATATGACCTAGTTCACTGATTTTCTTTGCGTTTTCAGCTATCATCTCTTGCTTCCATCCATACGCTATTGCTCTCAGCAACGCAATTAGAGTGATCGGTGTTGCAATGATCACTTTTTTTTCCACTCCAATCTCTATCAAAGCAGGCTCATATTCCAGTGCTGCGCTAAAAACCCCCTCCCCTGTTAAGAAAAGCACCACAAGTTCTGGCGTATTTTCAAATTGATTCCAATACTCTTTTTTACCCAAATCATTTATGTGTTTTTTTATTGCCAGGGAATGATTCTTTAATTTCTCCTTTTGTATTTGCAAATCATTTTGTGATATAGCATCCATGTAAGAATCAAGCGGCACTTTAGCATCTATTATTATTTGCTTTCCAGATGGCATTTTGATTATTAAATCAGGACGCAATAAATTATCCTCGTTTTTATCAACCACTGACGGCTGAGTAAAAAAATCGCAATATTCAATCATTCCCGCCATTTCTACCACCCTTTTGAGTTGCATTTCACCCCACTTTCCTCTGATGTGAGGCTTTCTCAAGGCATTAGCAAGGCTGGAAGTTTGGTTCATCAGCGCTCCAATTTGCTCCTTTAAACCTTCATAGGCCCCTACCCTCTCTTTTTCCAGCTCGCGTATTTCATTATCAAATTTTTCTAATTTTTCTTTTATTGGAGTTACAACTTCGTTGATCGTTGCTTGTCTTTTTTTGAAATCGCTTTCCGTTTCTTTTAATTTACTATCGATTACTTCCTTTGCTAAGTTCAGAAAATTATTGTTATTTGTCTGCAAAGCATCAAGAGAGAGCGCTTTAAAAGTGTTTGTTAATCTCTCCTCTGCTTTTGTTAGTAATTCTATTTCCTTTTTCTTTTCCTCACGTTCTTTTTGCAGAGTTACTTCAAGTTCTGCTTTTTTGACCCTTAAATCAACTATTTCTTCATTCTTCGTAAGCAAAGTTTGCTTTGTTTCTTGAAGTTCTTGCTCTAATTTACATAAATTACCCTCAAGGTTTGCTTTCTTTTCGCTCAGTTTTTTTACGATAATGTAGAAAAATAGTAATAGAGAGACAACCAGAGCTATAGAATTGAAAAGCATCAGAATAAAAAAGCTGTATTTACAATTCTATATGATTTTTGTGTGTATAAGAAAGAAAAAAGGAGCACCTAAAGAGGTGACCTTACCCAGAAAAAGTAGAGAGAAAGTTAAGACGTTTTTATCATGAGAATAAATTGTGCAGGAATGCAATAGTTAATAGTAGAATGTCTACGTTATTTGTTACAAAAGATTTCTATGTATTCAAATATGGCAGTTCTGGTTTGTTGAGCGAGAAGTATCAATAAGCAGCTCCCTTTTAAGTGAACTTTTCTGCAACAGAGTTATCGTAACAACAGCCCTTATGGCTCATGCTGGAAATGATGTTTTTTGTATTCAATAGAAATTGGTAATTTTGAGAGGTATACTGTGACCCTTGATCGCTATGTAACAGCAGATTTTTATCGGGTTTGCGTTTATCAACGGCCATCAATAAAGAATCTATAACTAATTATCATGTTACTCATTAACCACCATGCGTGAATATAGGTCAATTATTGCCGCCAACAACCTTCTTTAGTTTTTATGTAGGTAATCCCAAACTTTATTTGGCTGATCAGTAGTAAAATTTTGATCCAATGTGTTCGGAGCCACAACTCGGTTGCTTATTTGCTGTTTTTTATTTTTGAACCTTCGTCTAAACTTGGCTTTAATGCCATTTTCTTGCATAACACTTTGTACTGTTTTAATTTTTGCCTAAAGCTTTTAATTCAGCGTGAATTTTAGGGGCTCCATATCTGCATTTAGAAGCTTGATGTATTTTTTGAATATCTGCTAGAAGCCCTTCTTTTGCTAATTCTTTACTGCTTTTTTCCTTAGCAACCCATACCACCAGTACAAAACCCTACATAGTTCCTGTGTTTTATAGCAATTTCTATATAAAAGAATACTTTACTCTTTTTCTTTGCCCAGGGCTTTTTTTAAGATGTCTCTTTCTCTTATTAGCTCTTTTTTTAGATCAAATCTTTCTTTGTCATAAGGAGCCTTTGCCTGGAAATGCGTATGCTCCAGACATTTTTCCATCATATTTTCTTACTTAACATACTGCCATCTATACCTAGATCTTTTGCTATTTTTGTACTTGCTTGACCTGTTTCTTTAACCAGCTTAACAGCTTCTAATTTGAATTCTGCTGTATATTCTCTTCTATTTGTCATATTTTGAAAAAACGTTTTATTTTACTCCAAAAACGTCTTAACTTTCTCTCTACTTTTTCTGGGTAAGGTCACTACTTGGATGACAGATAGTAGTGCGAAAGTCTCTTACAACTTACTTTTAATTAGTCTAACCCATGCGTGCCAATCCCTCTCACCAAGATTGCTTTCAAAAGATAGGAGATCCTTTACAGCTTTTGAGCAAATTTCTTCACTTGGAATTGATAACTCCTTATTCATTGCTAACGTTAAACATTGAGTTTTGCACGCTTGTTCTAAATGATACGAGTAAAACATTGCTTCTTGTATAGTCCGACCACACGTTATAGATCCATGATTACGCATTAACATGACAAAATTTTCTTTCAGATCAGCTATTAACCTCTTTCCTTCTGTATCGCTAAGTGCTAGGGAATTATAATTATGGTAAGAGATTTTATTGTAAAAGTGCAGTGCCCATTGACTTATAGGAAGCAGCCCATCTTTGAGAGAAGAAACCGCTACAATAGAAGGTGTATGCAAGTGAAAAATTGCTTGAATATCTTTCCTTGCTTGATAAACAAAACCATGAATTATATAGCCAGTTCTATTATATTGATATTCTTTGCCTTCAATTACATCTCCATCAAATGATACTTTCATTAACGAACGTTCATCTACTTCATCAAAACGCATACCAAACGGATAAATATAAAACGACTTTTGATCTTCAGAACGCACTGAAAGGTGAGTATATGTATGATCATCGAACTTAAGGTAGGACAAAATATGATAGGCATAGACTAGATCCCTTTTTACTCTGCTCTTTGTTAACAACACAATCCTCTGTTAGAATCTTCTGAAGGTTTATACGCGAAAAGAGACTTGTAGTAAACTAATAAGTCTATGCCACTCTGTCTTGCTTTCTGAATACCAAACACTTTTGTGTTGTAGCTTGCTTAAAAATAGTTATCGTTATTATAGAGTTTATATACAGAATTTATGTTTTTAAATTACATAATATCTTAACTACAAAAATAATTTTCTATATAATATTTCATATGTTTTAAAGCTTCATTTTTATGTTATTATAAATGTAAGTTTCAAGATTGAAAATAATATGGTAAATATTAACACAAAAAAACAGCCAGCAGGATTTTTCATATATCTCTCTGGTCTTTCGGGAAGTGGTAAACTTTCCACAGCAATAGAATTATCTAATATGATAAACGCATTAATTGTAAATAGTAAGTTCTATAACAATGTTCAAGCTTGCTCTATATACGATGGTGTCTTTGAACGTGATCAAATACCTAAAGAAGTTCAAGATAGAATATATGGCATTATGCAAATTATGCTTCAGGTAATAGAAAATTATCCGATTCACTCAAAAAATTACATATTTATTGATGAGTTGATGGAAAATAATGACCAGAACATGAGGATGTATGATTCAATAGTAAGGCTTAGTAAAAAAATGAACACAGAAATCCTTCCTGTGGTACTTAGGTGTGATCTACCGACATTACAAAAGCGTATTGCATTAAAAAGGCAAAGAAAAAATAGGAAGGTGATTAATCTAAATAGCATTGTAGAGAAATTTAGGACTGACGATTTATTTATACCACCAAGTGCCATAGAGATAGAAAATTCAGATATGAGTATAAAAGAAGTAGCTCAAGAGATAGTAAACCAGATGCACAAGCTTAGTAACATTGCATGTACGCGAAAGAATAGTCTATAATGATTTCATATACTGAGGCTCATTTAAATATAGAGCTTCAACTTCATTTAATTTTTGCTTGTTCTCTAATCTATAACGGACTAATAGCCCTGCATGGCTAGCATTTAAATTGCAATCCATATGTGTACTGCTTGTAGCGTGACACTGGGATCCAGGTGCAGATAGTGGCAATAAATTGAAATCAAATAACTGCGTATAAAACCCTTGAGCATTTTTGACTATAGCTCTGATATTTTTTTTGTTATTCGTACAAAGCAAAGATATTGCGTAGGCTTGAACTTCCAGCGCACTAACTCCGTATAATGGCTTATTTGTAGCAAGATTTATACCTTGTGCAGCTGATATACCAACTCTAATTCCAGTGAAACTTCCTGGTCCAACTACTACCACTAAATGATCTATTTTATCATAATTATAGTTGTGCTTATCAAACAAAGTATTCAGAATTTGAAAAAATGATTCTGCATGATTGTTGCTGGCGGAATTGTGCTCTACAAAACAGTTACCATCATAATCAACTATTGCTATTGAACTACCAATACCTACAGTATCAATCGCTAAAATAGACATTACTTAAGCTTATCATAGAGTTTTGTAAACATTATAGCAAAGGCACCATTACCCATAACGTTTGCTGAAGTGATTATTGGATCAAACACTATATACAGTGCTGTGATTAACGAAAGCATTTCTGGAGAAAATTTGAGGTATTTCTCAAGAATAGGTAGCATTACCATAATTCCTCCTGCCGGAACTGCCACGATAGCAAACTTAAATAACAAAAAATAGAGAAGGAAAGTTACATAGTCTGTTGTGCACAATGAATAACCGGAGGCAATTATCATTGATAATATTATAATAAAAAAGCAATCACCTACTAAATGAAAGCTAGCAGTTATTGGCACAACAGACGATGCTATGTCAGGTTGCTTTACATTTTTTTTGCTTCCTTCAAGAGTAAGCGGCATAGTTGCATTACTAGACATTGTGCTCATTGCAGTAATAAATGCCGGTATCATATTGCCTATACTAGCTATCCAGCTTGTGATCTTGAATGAATTTGCTGCTCCATATAAGAGGAAAACATAAAGGTAGGTTGCAGATGCTATAATAATGAAAATTATTGAGTAATCCTTAAATATTATAGATAAAACTTGATCATGCTGCATTTTTAAAGCAAGCCCAAGTACAAATATTGGAATAATCGGCGTCAAAAACGTCTTCAAAATAAAGAGAGTTAAATCTAACATTTTGTTCGAAAGCTCTCTGCTTTTTTTGGGTAGCAGTGTGGACACTACTATGCTGGACACAAATCCACAAGCAAGGGCATAAAAATTAGAAAGCAATGCAGGCAGTCTAAACGACCATAAGGGAACAATTGTTTCTTCATACGTTATATCTTGTATTGAATAAGTGTTTTGTATGATAAAATGCCCAACAGAATAAGCTATTAAACTTGAAGCCAGATTCGATAAGAAGATCATTATAATAAGTAACAATATGAACTTTATAGCTGACTGCTTAAGATTGTTAACACTGCTAAAGATTAACGCAAAAATAATAAAAGGCATTATAAATAGCAAAACCTCTTTTATACTAAGGCTCGTTGAGTACAAGAAGGTTTTTACTTCCATTGGAGCTAAATGACCAAAGAATGCAGCTGAAGTGATGACCGTGAGTAAGATTAATAGTTGTAGCACGTTCTTATATACCAATGTCCTATGGACATATATATGGTAAGTTAGTTGTTAAGTAAAGCAAAACTGTCTAAACTGCACAGCAAATGGTGTAATGAAAGTGGAATGACAAAAAAGAGTGAAATTAGCATTCACTTATTATTCGTGTCATTTTCAGTAAAAGCTTCTTCCCACGTGCCTTGAGTTGCTGCGCGGCTATACTCTGTTACTCTATTTTCAAAGAAATTCGTATGTTCAACGCCATTTAGTATTTCATCAAGCCACGGAATAGGATTATCATTGACATCATATATGGACTCAAGACCTAATTGCATTAACCGTCTGTTTGCTACGTAGCGTATGTAATTGCGCACTTCTTCTGCGGATAGTCCTTCAACATCTCCTAAATCAAAGGCAAGCTTTATGAATTCGTCCTCAAGTTCAACGATGGTGCGACATGCAGAATATAATTCCTCTTTAAACTCGTTGTCCCAAATTTCATTATTCTCTTTAATAAATGTATTAAATAACATGATAATTGAATTGGTGTGCAAAGTTTCATCACGGGCTGACCAGGCGATTATCTGCCCCATTCCTTTCATTTTTCCAAAACGTTGGAAATTGAGCAAAATTGCAAATGATGCAAATAACTGCAACCCTTCAGTGAATGCACCAAACACTGCTAGAGTTTTAGCTACATGTTTTTTATCGTGTTTTTTGCTTTCCTCGAATTCCAACATATATTCATATTTCTTTCTCATAGCATCATACTTTAAAAATGCTTGATACTCACTTTCTGGCATGCCAATTGTGTCTAAAAGATAAGAATAAGCTGCAATGTGTATGGTTTCCATATTGGAAAAGCTTGCAAGCATCATGCATATTTCTGTTGGCTTAAATATATTTGAATAATGCCTCATGTAGCAGTTATTTACTTCAATGTCTGCCTGAGTAAAAAATCTAAAGATCTGGGTTAGTAGATTTTTTTCTACACTTGAAAGTTTAGTTTTCCAATCCTTCACGTCATCAGCGAGCGGAACTTCTTCAGGTATCCAATGGATTCTTTGTTGCTGCAGCCACGCATCATACGCCCAAGGGTAATTAAAAGGTTTGTATATTGGATCTGCTTCTAACAATGACATAAGACACCTATTATTTTCTAAAGTAAATATTATATTAAGTGATATTGAGAATCAGTCAATTTAACTTTTTTGAAATTTGACGGCAGATAATTTATTAGTGTATTATAGCTTCAAGTAATTTATCAACAGAAATGCGAGTATTAATATCTTTTATTTTATTATTTACAGTGAGCTGCACTCACACTATTCACAATCACGGAGCTCCTGGCATTAGTGTTGAATTGTGGAGCAAGATAAAAGTAGGTGACGATAAAGAAAAAGTGGTTCACACTTTAGGATCACCAACATTAGTATCAAAGTTCGATGACAATGTTTGGTACTATGTCTCATATAAAATTAAACAAGCCAATTTTTTAGGAAAAAGGAAGTATAGTAGTAAGTCTCTGCAAATTTCATTCGACCAGGACGGTAAAGTTGAAGATACAAAAGAAACTGACATCTTAGAGAGATCTTTGGCTGTTTCTGATTGAAAGTTTGCTCAGATCTTCCTACGTCATACCGCGGTTCATTCCATAACTGTACGAACATTGCGATTTGGGCCTACCAGAAGGGTGTCATGAAAGTAGCTGACACTAGTTCCTTTATGACGGCAGTGCCCAGACTACTTGGATCCAGGAAACTTAATTGCAAGTAATGCATTGGGTTTGGTAAGTATGGGTTTTGCGTTATAGAATGAAGCACTTTTGGTGAATTTGTAAAGAAAACTGGATCCCAGTGGGCTTTGTTGCATCGCTAGCTATGATGGATTAAAGATAAAAAAGATAGGGAATATCAGTAGCTTATTATTCTGGTATTTATAACAAGAACGGTCAATGAATACCTAAATTTGAGTAAAAGAAATTTCACTACCATTTACCAATCCGGCTAAAATTCAAGAATTTCAATGCTTTAGCTATTTTCAATAGAATTAAATTTATTAATATAAATAACAAATTACTATTCTTAAATTTGATCAGATTGATTGCAAAAAAACAAGATTTTCAATAGGTTGCTTATAATCCTAACTATAGTTAGCCTTTCATAAGTAGCGATGCAACAAAGCCATCCCAGTGTCAAGCACTGGGATGACACCATTTGTTGTAAACTCACTTTTACTCTATGGTTATACTACCTTGCTGCTATCCTGAACGGATACAGTGGGCTTATTAAATTATAGAATTACTTTAGCTATAGAATAAAATCTAGTGTTACTTCACGCCAAATGTGGTGGTGCTGAGTAGGCAAGCCGGTCAATGGGCTACATTTATATACTGCACGCATTGCATTATCTGCTATCGACCTGAAAAGTGGATTATTTCGATAGGAATCACTGTCTGCTACATCCGCCATAATTATCTCGCCTTGACTGGATAACAATAAGTTAATTTTTATATTAAAATTTTCTTTGTAAGCTATGCTTTCAGGAATGCTCCAGCATTTTGTGAGCTTGTCTCTTATAGAGTTAATAATTTCTGTTACAACTAATTCATCCTTTTTGCTCTCAACGCTTTTTTCGTTTCCTATTTCATTTTTTGCCCCTCTAACATCCCTTCTTAGTTTTTTCTCTACACTTTTTTTTCTTTTTGGAATTGGAATGAATTCTTTACCCTCGTTAATAATGACTTCTTCTTGCATTTCGATAATTTGCCTCGGTTGTGCTACAACAGTGTGCTCAACTATTTCTTTTTTCCTTTGTGGTATAGGAACAGCTAACGTATCATTCGTTTGGGCTTTTGTTGAAGATAACGAAAAAAGCAAAAAACAACATAAAGACAAAAAAAGAATATAATTCGAATAGAAAAAACGCATATGTTAAGCAGCTTGTTTTACTGGTTTAAAGCTAATATTGCACGTAAAGTCAATATATTTTAGTTGATGGACGAGTTTGAAGTCAATAAGGAATCCCTTCAAAGCTGAAGGCAAGCGGAAGATTGTCTTCTCGACAGACAAAGGAATTGTATAATGGATTAAAAGGAACCGTATGACAAAAATTATAGCAAAAGAATATACAGAATTTTTAGAGCAATTGAAGGATCATATTGCAACAAACCGTTATAAAGCAGCACTTGCAGTAAATAGTAAGCTTATTTTGCTTTACCACCATATTGGTACAGAGATCCTAAAACGCCAAAAAGAACATACCTGGGGAGCTAAGGTAATTGATCAATTAAGTAAGGATTTGAGAAGTACATTTCCAGAAATGAAAGGCTTTAGCATGAGAAATCTGAAGTATATGCGTAAGTTTGCCGAAGAATATCCTGATGTTGAATTTGTGCAGGAGCCTCTTGCACAATTAACTTGGTATCACAATATCACTCTTTTGGAAAAAATAGAAAGTCATGAAATAAGATTATTTTATGTAAAAAAAGCTATTGAACATGGCTGGTCACGTAACATTATGGTGATGCAGATAGAACTTGGACTACATAAACGTCAAGGAAAAGCAATAACTAATTTTAAAGAAAAATTACCATCTCCACAATCCGATCTAGCACATTACACATTAAAAGATCCGTATATTTTTGATTTTTTAAGTATAGGTAAGGATGCTCATGAAAGAGAAGTAGAAAAAGGACTCGTAGGGCATATGGAAAAATTTCTGTTAGAACTCGGTGAAGGATTTGCATTTGTTGGTAGACAATTTCATTTAGATGTTGGTAATAAAGACTTTTATATTGATTTATTATTCTATCATTTAAAGTTACGTTGCTTCGTAGTGATTGAACTAAAAGATAAGGATTTTAAGCCGGAATATGCTGGTAAAATGAATTTTTATCTTTCTGCAGTTGATGATTTACTGAAGCACTCGACAGATCAACCTTCTATAGGGTTAATCTTATGTAAATCTAAAGACGATGTACTTGCTAAATATACACTCCGAGACATGAACAAGCCAATAGGGCTAGCAGAATATCGAATAACTGAAAATCTACCAGAGAACATAAAAACAGCTTTACCGACGATAGAAGAATTAGAAGCTGAATTATCCAAAATTTCAGACGAGGAAAAGTAATGTTACTAAAATCATTCAAACAATTATTTAGCAAACCAAAAGCTCAGTATGAAATGCATCAGGCTCAGGAAGAAGAGTGGCAGCCAATAACTTACTCTCTCATAGCCTTGAAACTTTGGAAGCAAACAGTAACGGAGTAAGTGATTTTTATGGATTACACGCTCTAGGTGCACTATCCTATATATCATACGGTCAATACACTCTAAATGAGATGGAAAGATGAAGGCATCATTATAGCTGCTAAAAAATACGGCGATAAAAACTTAATTCTTTCTCTGTTTACAAAAAATCATGGAAAGCGCAGGGGATTAACTAAGCTAACAAACAATAGCAATTATAAGTTTCAGATAAGTAATCTATTACATGCAGAATGGAGTGCTAAGTTACCTGAAAATCTAGGTTTTTTTAAGTGCGAATTAATCGAATCTCCATTCCATCATTTCTTTCAAGATAGGTTAAAAAGCATTACTATTGTTTCTTTCTCCTCTATTTTAGAAAAAGTGCTTCCAGAAAGTGAACCCTGTGCCATGCTGTATGACAATTTTCGATATTTCATCGATGTAATTAAACACAACAATCAGTCTTGGCAAAGCCATTATCTTAACTTAGAGCTTCTGCTTCTTACGCAATTGGGATTCAAGTTAGACTTATCCAAATGCGCTGTAACAGGTGTTAAGGAAAATTTACAATTTATTTCTCCAAAAACTGGTAGAGCAGTGTCAAAAAAAGTAGGAGATTATTATGCAGATAAACTCCTACCTTTTCCACAAATGTTACATGATGTATACAATAATAACCTACAAAACAGCTACTCATTCCAAGAATTTCAGTTAGGACTGAAAGTCACAGGATATTTTTTAAATAAGTATCTATTTTTGCAGTTAAACGTGAAATTTCCAGAGCTGAGAAACCTCATGTTGTCGCTTTAATTTTAGCAGTCCTACGTCATACCGCGATTCATTCGCGGTATCTCTTAGCATAGATCCAGCTAACAAGTAGCGGGATGAAGAACTTATCGTCATGCCACCGCGAACCGTCATACCGTGATTTATTCACGGTATCTCTTAGCATAGATCCAGCTAACAAGCAGCGGGACGACGGTTGTCAGGGTGTCATCCCAGCGCCCCTATGATGTCATCCCAGTGCCCAGACACTGGGATCCAGAAAAGTTTGCTTGTGAACAAGCAAACTAGCATGGAAAGTGGTTACAACGTTTTCGATGAGATTATATGGAAAACTGGATTCCAGTGTCAAGCACTGGAATGACAAGGTATAAACCTTATCGTCATGCTGCCGCGAACCGTCATACCGCGATTCATTCGCGGTATCTCAGCATAGATTCCGCTAACTAGTAGCGGAATGACGGTTGTCGGCAAACTTAAGCCACTTTAGCTATAGCCAGTAACCACTCTATTTCTACCACTGTTTTTTGCTTTATATAAATATTTGTCGGCACGTACTATAAATTCTTTAATATTGTCAAGGTCAGATTCTTGCATTTCTGCAATTCCAATGCTCACAGTTACATCGTGGGTTGTATTTTTATCCGCAAGTATAAAAGGTTTTTTAGCAATAATTTTTCGTATTCTCTCCGCAACAGTATACGCATCTGATACATTGGTATCTGGCATTACAACAACAAACTCCTCACCACCAAACCTAGCTAGTAAATCTGTCACTCTGATATTTTCAGAAATTCTTTTCTGTATTTGCTTTAAAAGTTCATCTCCAGCACTATGCCCAAAACTGTCATTCACTATCTTAAAATAGTCTATATCAAGTATCATAAGAGACAACCTTCTATCCTTTTCCACAGAGTCCTTAACAATGTTTCTTAAGTGTGCATCAAAATATCTTCTATTATAACAGTTAGTTAATGGGTCCTTTATAGACATTTCCGCATTATTAAATAAATTCATTCTCAAGGCATCTTGATATCTTTTGCGTTTTACTTGCGAATTAACCCTTGCTATTAGCTCACCCTCATCCAAAGGTACTGTTAAATAATCATTAGCACCTACATCAAGTGCTTTTACTAAATTGTTTTTATCATAATCCTCAGAAAGAATCAGAATTGGTGTATAACGTGTTTCCACCTTACTACGAAACTCAGAACACAAACGCAAGCCGTCAGTTTTTGAAAATTGCATATCAGAAATGATCAGGTCGTAACCATTCTCAATACCAACCTTCAATGCTTCCATTGGATCACTCAGTATTTTAATTGACCTAAAGCGTTGCTTTAATATATTATATATCTGCTCTGCTTGATGAACATCCTCATCTATAACAAGTATGTTAGCATCAAAAATCTGATTGGAATAATCCATAATACTGTTTCCTGCGACTCCACCAATCTCAGCGTTAGTTTCTCCTCTCAAACGCAATTCATCGATAATCATCTTTAAGCGTGTGAGAGACTTAATTCGTGCAGATAAAGCAGTTTCGTTTATTGGTTTAGTCAGAAAATCATCCGCGCCAGCATTAATACCTTGCACTCTATCATGAGTATCATGCAGCGCAGTTACCATAATTATTGGAATATGGGTTGTCAAGGGATCATTTTTTAGCTCCTTACAAACTTCAAAGCCATTCATCTTTGGCATCATGATATCAAGTAATATAATATCAGGCTGCTGCTTTGCTACTAAATCTATAGCTTCTTCACCATCATGAGCTACGATAACCGTATAGTACTCTGCTTTTAGTCGAGCTTCTAAAAGCTTGACATTAGATAGTACATCATCTACTACCAGAATCTTTGCTGTCATTATCTTTAGATGTATTATCTATATCATAAGTAGGATAAAGCTTACCATTTTTACCAATTATGTAATTTACTTTCTCAGCATTACATTCTTTATATAAGTCTTCAATTCCGGCATCCTTCAATAACCTCCTAGCTTTTAACTTTACAATTATAAAATACCTATATATAGTCTTAATAAAATCAATAAATACAGGTACCTTATTTTTATCAAGAACAATTATGCTCACTAAAGCTACAACTAAAATTTCTAAAAGACCTATATTGAACATTTTCCTATGAAGCAAGTACTTTAATCCTTCTGATTATAAATATTAATTTGCTTAAATCAAGTTTAGAAGCAACCATCTCATCTAAAAAACTATTATAACGTTCTATGTAGTCCTTATCATTACAAGCCCAGGTTTGAACCTTATCTTCGGGGTTATCAGTAGCTTTTATGACTTTAACAGTTAGCTTGTGATGGTAATTGCTTAAATCGTCCAATAAATCATTAACTAAGCTGCGATCCCAATAAGAAGAGCGGCTTTTCATCTTGATGGCAATTGTTCTAATCAGATCGAATCTTAACAGCGACTTTAACTCAAAGTATATTTTACCAGCATCAAGAATGGACAAAGATGTCTGTTCAGCAACAGATATAATATCCAGTGCATAAGTAAGAACGCACAGGTCAGCAATTTTTTTTGCTAGATCTTTATCTATATTAAGTTCCACTAAAGAAGTGTATCCATGATTATAGACCTTTAACAGGTGTTCATCTAAAACATCATGGCCTAAAGTTTCAATTGCATCTTTAAATTTTGTAACATCATCCAATTCTACAAAGCTAAGATTTTTTACTAACCAAAACGATACTCTGCCAATAAATTTCTGCACGTTCCTCACTATTTGTAAGTATGAGTTAACATCAATTTTTCCATCCAATTCATCAATTTTCTGCCACAGGCTGTTTAAATCATACAGGTGGTTAACAACAATATATATGTTAACCGCTTCTTGTATCTTAATTCCAGTGTTCTCAGCCAAATTATTGATGAATATACAGCCCATTCTATTCACTACATCATTTGCAATGCAAGTAGAGATAATTTCTCTACGAAGTTGGTGTTTTAATATGAAATCCTTAAACTTTGTTACCATCTTTTTAGGAAAATAACCTAGCAAGTAGTCATGAGATATAAGATCTTTTTCAGACAGATCGGAATGTATAATTTCATTTTTTATTGCTGTTCTAGCATAAGACATTAGAACAGAGAGCTGAGGAGAACTGAAACCTTCTGCACCAGTTAACATCCTTGCTATCTCTTCTTCAGTTGGAAGAAATTCTACGCTTCGGTTTAACAGCCCAGATTTTTCTAAACTGAGCAGTAACCTGTGGTGCTGCTCCAATCTCTCTTTAGCTTGCAAACACTCAAGAAGTAATGCTTTTGTTTCAATTTTGTTGTGGTTCTCAAGCACTTTGGATGCAACTTCATCCACCATACTTGCCAGTATTTCATTCCTTTTTCCTAAAGAAATACCCCCTGCTTTCATAGCTGAAACAAATGCAATCTTAATGTTAACTTCAAGGTCTGAACATATCACTCCGGCTGAATTATCAACAAAATCTGCATTGATATATCCACCTCTTTCAGCATATTCTATTCTTCCAAGCTGTGTACAACCAAGATTTCCACCCTCTATAAACATAGAAGCTCTAATATCCTTACCATTTACTCTCAGCTCATCGTTTGCTTTGTCACCGACCATGCTATGATTTTCACTCTTTGCCTTAACAAACGTGCCAATTCCTCCATTCCATATGAAGTCCACTTTTGCTTTCAACAGATATCTAATCAAATCACTTGGAGGTAGCATATCTTCTGTTATATCAAAGCATTTTTTCATTTCTTGAGAAAGATTTACTTGCTTGCTGCTACGCTCAAATACCCCGCCACCCTGAGAGATCAAATCTTTGTTATAATCCATCCAGGTTGAAAATGGTAACTTAAAGAGACGTTTACGTTCTGTGAAACTCTTTTCTGCATCAGGATTTGGGTCAACAAAAATATGCATATGGTTAAATGCGCCGATTAAATGTATATTTTTTGAAAGCAGCATACCGTTTCCAAATAGATCGCCAGCCATATCTCCAATTCCAATAACAGTTGCATCCTGGTAAATATCCTTATTCATTTTCCAAAAATGCCTTTGTGCTGCAATCCATGCACCTCTTGCTGTAATACCCATTTTCTTATGGTCGTAACCTACTGATCCACCAGATGCAAATGCATCGCCAAGCCAAAAGTTATATTCAGAGGCTATCTGGTTGGCATAATCAGAAAATGAAGCAGTTCCTTTATCAGCAGCAACCACGAGATATGGATCATCTTCATCATACCTAATCACATTCTCTGGTGGAATTATTTTACCATCAACCACGTTATCAGTAATATCAAGCATTCCTCTGATAAAACTCTTATAGCACTCAACACTTTTCTCTCTTAAAATATTCTTATCTTTATAAGCTTGCTTTATTACAAACCCACCCTTTGCACCAACAGGGACAATAACCGCATTTTTTGTCATCTGAGCTTTCATGAGCCCCAAAACTTCAGTGCGAAAATCTTCCGTCCTATCCGACCACCTTAAGCCACCACGGGCTAATTTCCCTCCTCTTAGATGTATTCCCTCAAAAAGGTTTGAATAAATATACAATTCACGATACGGACGAGGATCAGGTAAACCATTTATTTTACTTGAGTCAAATTTTGTAGATAAATATGGTTTATCGTCTTGATAATAACTGGTCCTTAAAATAGCCATTATCAAGTTAAATATCGAGCGCAAAACGTAATCATGTGAAACATTGCTGATCTCTTTTAGAAGTTCCTCAATTTTTTCTCTGACAATGTCCGCAGTTTCTGCTCTATCAATGTCTA
Organism: Wolbachia endosymbiont (group A) of Ischnus inquisitorius; assembly: GCF_964026985.1. Taxonomy (NCBI): domain Bacteria; kingdom Pseudomonadati; phylum Pseudomonadota; class Alphaproteobacteria; order Rickettsiales; family Anaplasmataceae; genus Wolbachia; species Wolbachia endosymbiont (group A) of Ischnus inquisitorius. The sequence continues at coordinate 894,407 of NZ_OZ034715.1, forward strand.
TGTTAGGATCAAATCTTGCATGAAATAGTTGTATCAAATACTTTACTATTTTTGGATGCTCTGAGACTACCTTTTGGATATATTCTGGATTGTAGTTAAATGACGTCTGCTTTAGGTAAGCACTTAACGCTCTAACCAGAAGCACTTCTTTCCACTTGAGCCCAGCAATAATGATCAAACTATTGAAATAGTCATTTTTAATTTCCTTGCTAAACACTTTCGCAAGTGTTATTTCAAATTGCTCTTTTAGAGTAATGTTGTCTATTAATTCATCGACTCTTGACAACACAAAATGGTGTATCCATATTCCGCCGTTAATTTCTATGTAATAGCCATTATGAGATAGAATCTTAGCTCCCAAATTCTTAGTAATTCTTAATATCTTCGATAATTCAAGACCTCCATTGCTCGAAGTGTAAACCTTTAATTGATAATTAAGATTGTCACGAGTAAGTCTTAAATCGACCTCGCTAACTCTTTTTTTCCTCACTATCTCCAATTTTTTCATATCGTAATATGCGTCATGAGGTTCGAAACTCTCTTGATAGCTTATTGGAAATGCCTTGCAATAACGGATGAATATATCCTCAACAGTGCTAAAAGTATTATATAAATTGTCTATAAAACGATCTTCCCATTTTTCCGTAATGTTCCTTAATTTGTTTTCGATACGCAAAACTTCATCATCAGGAACACTAGCGTTTTTAGCCTTTAGCACCACGTGCAATTTCATTAAGTCATATTCGTTTATAATGTGGTGGTTATAAATATCTGAACTTTCTGCATTTATCTCATCCTTCAATATATTGCTTATCTTGAGCATTAGCCTGGAGCTAGCATAACGCATCGGTATCAGCACTATACAACTAGTAAACGCTCCCTTACTTCTTAAGCATAACTTGACTCTTGGTCTTATTGCAAGGGACATAATAGAAGTACAAATTTGAAATAATTCTTCCTCATTAGACTGGAACAATTCATCACATGAGAATACTTGTAAAATATAAATTAGAGCTTTGTTATTGTGGCCCCCGGTTACAAACCCTGCATTTTTTTCTATAACTTTAACTTTATCTCTTATTATTGGAATAGTTCTAATATCTTGGACCTCCGCTACAGAAGTAAATAGCCCGAAAAAACGCCGTTCCTTTACCACATTACCCTGGTCATCAAATTCTTTTACTCCTATACAATTCATGTATGTACGCCGATGGACTATTGAGATTAGATCTGATCTCAATATGTATAGGGAATCAAGGTTTGCAGAAGGAATCAACGTACTTTGACCTACTCTCATCAGGCCAAGGTCCTTTTTGCTGTCACAGACGAGTTTTTCATCTTTACCAGCAATATATTCTTGATAACCTAGAAATACGAAGTTATTATTCTTTAACCAAACTAGAAAATCTTTTTGCTCTTGATTTCGGTCTGGTGTCATTCCAGTGCGTGACACTGGAATCCACGTGTCCTTTTCCTGGATCCCAGCTGGGATGACAGAAAGACTTGCCTCATCAAGTTTCTTGAGCATTAAGTGCCAATCTTTCACAACGCAATTAACCGCTTTCAGCGTTTTCTGTAGAGATTCTTTTAATGTATCAACAAAGCTGTCACTTATACCTTTGATAATTACATATATGACTGACTCTTTGACTCCATTGCTTTCTTCCAAAGAGTAAATCTCGTCTATTAGGCCATCTTTTCTTTTAATGTTAATTATGCTGTTGCTGTAATAGCATATGGTTAAATCGTGCGACTTAATAGTTGCAATAACGGAGTCAACCAAAAATGGCATATCATCGTTTGTTATCTTAATCGTGGTAAAATCGCCTTCTATTCCTGGTATATCATCTATATTGCTTACTACTAACTTACTTTCATCTTTCTCTTTTTGAGAAACAAAATTGTAAGCATCGTTTACAATATATAGCAAAAACTTATCATTGGCTTTTAGGTCGCTTTTATAAACAAAACTATAAAAATACTTAATAAATTTTTTAATTTTTTCTTTATCTTGCTGATTTTCTTGATCAGCTAACTTAAATAAAGACTCAGTGTCAACATTATGATCTATACACATTTTTTTTAACAAAAATACACAGTGAACTTAAACCTTTTTAACTAAGATTTCATTATCAAGAGCGTACACTATTAGCTCATCATTTTCTACTACTTCCCCTGATAAAACTAATTTAGCTAAATTATTTTGAATACACTCTTGTATAACCCTTTTTAAGGGCCTTGCTCCATATTCAGGGTCATAGCCAGTTTGTGCTATTAGTTCTTTAGCTTCCTGCAACAAACTTATACTCAGTTTACGCTTAGCAAGTGTTTTTTGTAAATAAGAAAATTGAACATCTATAATTTTATAGATGTCATCTCTGGTTAAACTGTGGAATATAATAATTTCATCCAGCCTGTTTAAAAATTCTGGACGAAATGCTGATTTAACTATTTGCATCACTTCATTTCTTACAGAATCAACATTCCCTTTTAGCATTATCTCAGCGCCAAGGTTAGAAGTTAAAATCAGTATGGTGTTGCGAAAATCAATTAATTTACCATGACTATCAGTGAGTCTACCCTCATCCAAGATTTGCAGCAATAGATTAAATATATCTGGATTTGCTTTCTCGATTTCATCAAACAGAATAACCTGATATGGCCTTCTTCTTACCGCTTCAGTTAATCTGCCACCTTGTTCATAGCCAACATACCCTGGAGGCGCGCCAATTAGCTTTGAAACAGAATGTTTTTCCATATATTCTGACATATCAAAACGCAGAAGCGCTGATTGATCGTCAAACAGAAATTCAGCTAAGGCTTTCGCAAGTTCGGTTTTACCAACCCCGGTTGGGCCTAAGAATAAGAATGAACCAAAAGGTCGATTAGTATCTTGCACCCCAGAGCGGGAGCGCCTAACTGCATTACTTATCGCTTCTATTGCATCTTTCTGCCCTATTACTCTTCTTCCTATTTCATTCTCCATGTTAAGAAGTTTTTCCTTTTCACTGTGCATCATGTTATCAACTGGAATTCCTGTCCACTTTGAAACAATGTTTGCAATATCATCTCCAGTCACTTCTTTCTTTAAGAAACTACCAGTAACCTTTTCCTGATTTTTTAATTCATTCTCAAGCTGAGGGATCACACCATACATCAGCTCTCCTGCTTTTCCTAAATTTCCACTCCGCTGAGCCAATTCCAGCTCTTTTCTAGCGTTATCTAATTTTTCGGCTGTTTCTTGTATTCTAGCTATTTTATTCTTTTCCATCTGCCATTTGCTGTTCAAGTCAGCAAATTTGCTATTTAGGTTTTCAACCTTCTCATTTATCTTTTTTAAACGCTGTTTAGAATTTTCATCACTTTCTTTTTTTAAAGCCTCTGCTTCAATCTTTAGCTGTATAACCTTTCTCTCAAGTTCATCAATAACTTCAGGCTTGCTATCCATTTCAATTCTCACCCTACTTGCTGCTTCATCAATCAAATCAATTGCTTTATCAGGTAAAAACCTATCTGTTATATATCTATTGGACAACGTTGCAGCAGCAATTATTGCACCGTCTGTAATTCTTATACCATGATGCACCTCATATCTTTCCTTCAAACCCCTGAGTATTGAAATGGTATCAGTTTCAGTTGGTTGAGAAATAAACACAGGCTGGAAACGCCTTGCAAGCGCAGGATCTTTTTCTATATGCTGACGATATTCATCTAAAGTTGTGGCTCCTATACAGCGAATTTCTCCACGCGCAAGAGCAGGCTTCAGCAGATTCGAGGCATCCATTGCACCACTTGTTGCTCCTGCTCCAACTAAAGTATGAAGCTCATCTATAAACAAGATAACTTTTCCCTCCGCTTTCGAAAGCTCATTAATAACTGCTTTTAACCTTTCTTCAAATTCTCCTCTAAACTTTGTTCCAGCGATTAATGCACCAAGATCCAAAGCTAAGACCTTTGCATCATGCAAACCAAGTGGTACATCGTTTGCAACAATTCTATTTGCAAGCCCCTCAACTATTGCAGTTTTTCCAACACCAGGTTCACCGATCAGCACTGGATTATTTTTTGTCCGCCTCAGTGATACCTGCATAGTTCTTCTGATCTCTTCATCACGACCAATTACAGGATCAAGCTTTCCTTGCATAGCAAGCTCTGTAACATCTTTTGTATATTTCTTTGCCGCGTTTAATTTTTCCTCACTGTTTGGCGAGTCCGCACTGCTGCCCTTTCTCATTTCTGCAACAACTGAGTTCAGTTTTTGTGGAGTCACACCATTCTCTGCCAGAATTTTGCCTACAGTATCATCTTTTTGTGCAGTGAGGCCCTGCAGTAAACGCTCGACAGCAACAAATGAATCTTTATTTCTCTTTGCAATACCAATTGAATCTTCAAAAACTTTTGCTATTTCTCTTGAAAGTTGAAGGCCACCACTTCCTGGACCTTCAATTACTGGCAACTTTTTTATTGCGCTATCCACAGCATCAGAAATACTTTGCACACTTCCACCACAAGCGTTTATCAAATCCTGAACTAAACCTGATTCATCTTCAAGCATCACTTTTAGTAAATGCTCAGGCATAAAAATCTGATGCCCAGCTCCCAACGCTTTCATTTGAGCACTTTGAATTAGACTTTTTGCTTTTTCGGTAAATTTATTTAAGTCCATAACACCAGTTAAATTCGTATTTGCTGATGTATATAACAACTGATTTCATAAATTTAAACCTAAAGTTGTTTATTGTTAGGTATGAAATTTAAAACTTTCTTAAAAAAGGAACTATCATAGTAACCATACAAATATAGCTCTTTTTACAATAATCCGAACAGACCGTAATATGCTACTGGCCTGCTATAGCCATAAACACATATCTTATCGCATTCGGACTATTATAAGAAAGGCTATATCTTGTATCTCAAGACCTTTGGTTTTTGTTGCTGAAAATGGTTGTATTATTTAAGTTATTAACAATATACAATACTAAGTTAATGTAATTTATTTGGAGATGACAGGAAAATTTATTGTAACTTTATATTTTAAATAGAATAAAGTTCTTTTGTTAGTATTGTCCTTTTTGTAAAAAATATTCCTAATTTCTTCATCATTTCTGTGGGTAAGGTCATCTGCTTCTCTACCTCAAGTGGTTAACAAAGTTTCTTGTCACGAGGGACCAAATGGAAATCTGCTCGTTTTCACGCGAATTAATGTTACAAATTCTATACATTTCGTTACAAAATGGCATTCGCTTTCTCCATTATCCTTTACCTGCATTTTCATCAGCGTTCCTTGCGGTTTGCTTGCCATATAGGCGGAAATACAGGCTTACCCTGTTCCTTCTGTCATACAACAGTGGGTTAGGTGACTTCTCTATACCGGTGATTTGCGTACATCCAGAAATGAAAAATGTCACATTACCTTTTGGTCGGAGCTTATCAGCATCTTTAGCTCTTTAATCGTTACGATACTTATGAAGCTTCACTTACGTTCACCATACCACTAAGCCTAGCTCTCCAACCACATGATGCTTGTAGTTTATGCTCCTTTCACGATTGAGCATCTTCTTTTTCAAGAGGAGGTTCATTGTCCGCATCGCTTGGCACCAACCGGTTACCCGATTCGCACTGATGCATAGACTCAGATGGCAAAACATCTGGTTTAATAAGTTTTAGAACTCTTTTAGTTTCTTTCTGAAGGAATTCCTCTCCTTTTAAACAATATGACCGAAGACTTTCAGGTCGCACCATTTCAATAATTAGCTGGGTTCCAGCAGAATCAGTACAGAAAACATCAACAATACTTTGTTTTTTAGAGGCAATCTCAGCATCCATGATAGTGCTGAGAAATTCTATTTCTTCTATTTCATCTTTGCCAGCGAAGCCCAATATATCATTGAGAAAGTGAATGAGAATATCTTTATTTTTCTCAGTGCCAAATATTCTCTTGAACGCGAAATTGTTTTTTGGATCGAGAAATTTCGAAAAGGCCATAATTAAATACAATTAGGAGACGAATAATTATACACTATTTTTCGCAAATGTTCAACCTCTGATTACTCCTTATTCTTTGCCCTTCCTGCACGCTTACGTTCATTTGGATCAAGGAATTTCTTGCGTAAACGTATAGATTTTGGAGTTACTTCCACCAATTCATCATCATCTATATACGCTATCATATCCTCCAGTGTCATTATCTTTGGTGGAGTGAGCTTTATAGCTTCATCACTACCTGAAGCTCTTACGTTTGTTAATTGCTTACCCTTTAACACATTTATCTCCAAATCATTGTCACGGCTATGCTGGCCGACAACCATGCCACAATATACCTTATCCTGTGGCTTAATAAACATAATTCCCCTGTCTTGCAAATTGAAAATTGCATATGCCACAGCCTCACCCTTATCTGTAGAAATTAAAACTCCATTGCGCCTTCCAGAAATTGGACCTCTATGTGGAGCATAACTGTGAAATAAACGGTTAATTATGCCTGTGCCACGAGAATCAGTTAAAAACTCTCCTTGATAACCGATTAATCCTCTTGATGGCACTAAAAACGTTAATCTTGTCCTGCCATTACCAGAAGGTCTCATGTCAGTTACTTCACCTTTACGGAAGCTGAGTTTTTCCATGATGATTCCACTATATTCATCATCTACATCAATTACTACTTCCTCTATAGGTTCAAGTTTTTTACCGCCTTCTTCTTTAAATAACACGCGAGGGCGTGATACCGAAAGCTCAAAACCTTCTCTCCTCATATTTTCAATTAACACTCCAAGCTGTAACTCACCACGCCCACCTACTTCAAATGCTTCACCGCTTGGTGCTAAAGTCACAGTAATTGCAACATTTGTTTCTGCCTCCGCGTATAAGCGATCCTTTATAGCAGTTGAGGTAAGCTTTGTACCTTCTTGCCCAGCAAAAGGTGAATCATTAACACTCAGAGTAATCGCCATTGTCGGCGGATCAACTGGAGTTGAGCTTACTGCAGTTGTAACCTCTGGTGCTGCTATAGTGTCTGAAACTGAAGCTTCCTCAAGCCCTGCAATTGCAATTATGTCTCCTGCCACAGCTTGTTCTACTGGAATGCGTTTCAAGCCAGAAAATGAGAGCAACTTAGTTAATCTTCCTCGTTCAATTACTTTGCCATCGAGGTCAAGCACCTTAAGATCTGAATTGACTTTTGCAATGCCCTGATAAACCTTTCCTGTCAATATTCTGCCAAGAAACTTATCAGACTCAAGTAGAGTGACCAACATAGCAAAAGGTGCATTTTGATTATAAACAGAAGGTTTTATATAATCTATAACCGTTGAAAATAATGGGCTTAAATCTTTTCTTTCATCAGAAAGCTCCTTAGCACACCAGCCATTTCTACCTGAAGCATACAACACTGGAAAATCTAGCTGCTCGTTGGTTGCATCAAGGTTAAAAAATAACTCATATATTTCATTTAATACTTCATCAATTCTGCTATCTGGTCGGTCGACCTTATTGATTATCACAATTGGCTTCAAATTTGCTTTTAGTGCTTTTGAGAGCACAAATTTTGTTTGTGGCATGGGACCTTCTGCAGCGTCAACCAGCAGCAACACACCATCTGCCATGCACAATACCCTTTCCACTTCCCCACCAAAGTCCGCGTGCCCTGGCGTGTCAATAATATTGATCTTTTCATCGCCCCACATTATTGATGTACATTTTGCAAGTATTGTAATTCCGCGTTCACGCTCTTGATCACCACTATCCATCACTCGTTCTTGAACTTCTTGATTCTCGCGGAATGTGCCACTTTGTTTTAACATGTTATCAAGTAAAGTAGTTTTACCGTGGTCAACGTGTGCGATTATTGCTATATTTCGGATCGATTTAAATTCGTTCATTTTCTATCATTTCAAAATTAATTTAGTAATAAGTATACATAAAATACACTTGGAGTAAATAACTAAAGCTGTGTATAAATGCTGTGTTTCCAAGATATTATAGGATTACTTTGTTAAATATTCCCTACTCCCAGGTTTTGTTATGGGTAGTTGTTTTAATTCACTTGGAAGTTCTTCCTCGCTGTAGTTTTTGATGTTCAGTTCAATCAAAGATATGACAGGAAAAGGCAGTTTCGTTTCACTATTTCTCTTTATCAAAGAAGCTTCAGCAACAACTTTACCTCCTTCCCCTTCTGCACATTCCACTGCTTCAAGTGAAGATTTACCTGTGGTTATTACATCTTCAATGAGCAATATTTTCTCACCCTTTTTGATCTTAAATCCACGGCGTAATTCAAACTTACCATTAACGCGCTCGCAAAACATTGTCTTTATTCCAAGCTGCCTGCCAATCTCATAACCCACAATTATTCCACCAATTGCAGGAGATAATATTAAATCTATGGAGCTATTTAATTCTTTTTTTATTTTATCTGCTAATAATGCGCAAACTTTCATGGCTCTGCTTGGATTTTCAAAAATCTTCGCACACTGTATGTATGTGTCACTATGCAGCCCGGATGATAAAACAAAATGCCCATGCAAAATTGCTTCTGCTTCTTTAAATTCTTTTATTATTAGGTTATTTTCGTCTAATATCATTTTTTAAGTTTCACTATTACATTCTTTATTAATTATCTGAGTGATACAAACATCAGACCACACATTTATTGCAGTTTCAAACATATCGATGATTGTATAAATAGGCAAAATCAGTCCCATAATATGCAGAGGAACATTCATCGACATGAGATAACTGGTTGCCATAAAATAGCACCCCATCGGCACTCCAGCGTTACCAATTGCAGCCCCTGTAGCTAAAAAAATCCATATCAACATTTCGCTTAAGGAAAATACGTATCCGTTCATTTCTGCAACAAACATTACAGTGATTAGTATAAATGCAGCACATGCATTCATGTTAATTGTTGTGCATATTGGTAAAATAAAAGACGATAATTTCTTTGGCACCTTTAGCTTGTTCTGCACACATTCTATAGTTGTTGGCAATGTTGCACTGGATGATTTAGAAAAAAACGCAAGTGTGAGTGCTGGCATAACCCCTTTCAGCGTTTGAATTGGTGATATGCCTTTATACCACATAAATAGCGGTAAAATCAGAAATGCCTGCACAAAATTTGCAGACATTATGCAAACAAAATACCATAAAAGATTGTAGAACTCACTACCGCCTTTTAATTCATGCAAAAAACATGTAATAAAAGACCAAACAGCAAGCGGAATAAATTTTAATAACCCTTGAGCAATTTTAAGTAGCGTATCAAAAAGTGCAGAGAATACTTGATATAATATATCCTGCTTTTCTTTTGAAAGTGAAACAATAGCTCCACCCATCAAAAAAGCGATTAATATGCTACCAATCATATTATTTTCAAGAAAAACTTGCACAAAATTAGAAGGAATGAGTGATTTTAAATATGAAAAATAACTGTGGTTATTGCTGTTAATACTCCCTATTGTATTACTTATGAAATTTTTTCTTGCTGGATCTATTAACAAATAAAACGATAATGCAACAAACGCAGCTATAATAGTTGTAAGCAGAGTATAAAATAGTGTTTTCTTAACTAAGACTTTGATTTCAATTGAGTCTTTGAGCCCGGAAATTGTGGAAACTATGGATAAAAAAACCAGAGGTAAGCTTATTAATTTGAGCAAGCTGATAAAGATATCACTAAATAGCTTTGCTATTTCAAATATGATTTCATTGTTTAGGTAGTAAGCAACTATTGCAAGCAGTATAGAAAAAAGTATTGCAAACTTGTGCATTGAAAATAAAACTTCAAAGTAACATTATACAATAATTTTGCTGTTTTGGAATCAGATTGATAGACAAAATAACTTTACAGATTAGGGAAAGATAAGAGGATGTGTTTATTCGGAGACAGTGTAAGATTTCTTAATTTAAATTTAGGTGCACTTAGCCCATTCTGGTGATAACAAATTGGAATAGATAAGATATGATAACTAACTCTTCTGCGAGTATATAGTTTTGCCGGACACAACAGTACGTACTACGTGTCCTTTTACTTTGCGACCATCGAAAGGAGAATTCTTTGATTTACTAGCAAAGTTGTCAGTTTTAATTTCCCATTCATGATTGAGGTCAACTAAAATTAAGTCTGCAGCAAGGTTTTTTTGTATACGACCACGTGGTATGTGTATTATATCTGCAGGCTTATATGTCAATTTTGCAAGCACATCAAGTAGACCCATTTGCCCACTGTGATAGAGTTCAAGTGAAAGGGGCAGCATTGTTTCAAGACCAACAATACCAAATGCAGCATTTTCAAGTGGTAGATCTTTAGAACTACGATCATGCGGAGCGTGATCAGTTGCAATGCAATCAATCACACCTGTCTTTAAACCTTCAACCATAGCTAAACGATCTTCTTCAGTGCGAAGCGGCGGATTCATTTTTGCAATTGCTCCATGTTGTTTTACTATATCTTCAGTCAAAGTGAAGTGATGAGGGGTTACTTCGCACGTAACATTTAATCCCAAATCTTTTGCACGTTTAATAGCATCAAGTGAATCTTTTGAAGAGACATGTAGAATATGGTAGTGCACATTTTCCATATCCTTCATTAGCAGTATATCACGATTTACCATAACCGATTCTGACGCACTCAAGATCCCCTTTACTCCCAATTCTTCAGAAATTTTACCTTCGTTGATTGCGCCACCAGCAGATAAATTTAAATCTTCTGCATGTTGAGCAATAGGAACATTCAGCATACTTGAATAAAGCAGCGCCTGTCTCATAATCATTGGGTTCATAACTGGCATGCCATCATCGGTGAACCCAACCGCACCTGCTTCCTTTAAAAGTGCCATTTCAGTCAGGTGTTCTTCCGAAGTGGTGATTTTAGCGTAAAATTCAACGTTTACATGTGAAGTTTCAAGTGCTCTATATTTCAAATATTTAGCCAAAATAACGCTATCAATTGCTGGAACAGTGTTTGGCTGACAAACTACAGTTGTAACTCCCCCCGCAGCTGCAGATTTGCTGCCTGTATATATAGTTTCTTTATGTTCCTGGCCTGGTTCACGAAAATGTACGTGAATGTCAATAAGGCCTGGCATTAGAACAAGCCCTTTACAGTCTATTGTTTCATCAACTCCACTTGTTGAAAATAATGATTCACCAAAGTCAACAATTTTATCCCCTTCAGTCAATAATGAACCTTTTATATCAAGTTTAGTTTCCGGGTCGATAATACGAGCATTAGTATACGCAATTTTATAGCCTTCCTTTTGCCCTGTTTGCAACAAATCCCAAGTTTGAGTCATTATATTTGAGTATCGATTATAAAATAAATCTAAAGTTTTTTTAATAAAACACAACCAAATTAAAACACAGACTAAGAGCTGTCTTGAATTAAAGTGCTTTCATTATCCTAAAGATTTGGTTCTTATAACCTAGTTAGCTCAGTTTTAACGTTAATGTGTGAAGCTCTGAGTTCTGTTGAAGGATTTTCCAGCTGAATATCTAGCTCATTCTGTATGTTCGATAAACAAATTAAAGCTGAATCAAAAATTTCATCACACTGCTTTGCTTCATGTATATCATCAATTATTTCCTCGAATTCTTCCACATCATCCATTTCTTGCGGCGCACTTTTTAATATCGCTTTTATTTGGTTTAAGTTTTGACGAATTTTCTCCTGATATCCAACAATTCTCTCTTGATATATATCAATCATTTTTTGACATGCGTTGCCTCTAAATGGATGTTCTTTTTTCTCTTTTATGTAAGAATTTTGAAAGTCTTTACAGTTAAGGATTGCTTCTCTATGTTTTTTTATGTCATTAATTGCGCTGATTATCGACTTATCTATTTTCTTTAAATTTTCTTCCCGTTCTTCTCTTTTAATTATACTTTTGGATTCATTTTTTATCTGGTTCATTTTGTCATACAGGTTTCTGCATCCTTTGTAAGATGCCATTGGTTGTAACATTCCTTCTTTTACACCTTTATTGTAAAAATTCTTCAACTCATCACTTGATAGTATTGTTATAGCATCTTCCCTTTTAGAGGTTGTCCGGAAACAAGTAAAAGGCTATAATATCTGAAATTTTAGTACGGGGTAAAGATGAGAAAAAAGTATCCAACAGATCTAAGCGAAAGGGAATGGGCAAGAATAGAAAAACACTTCAGAGTATCATACAAGAAAGGAGGAAGGCCGCAAAAGTATAGCAAAAAAGAAATATTAGAAGCAATTTTCTATGTATTGCGTACAGGGTGTCAATGGCGGTATTTACCAAATGATTTTCCGCTATGGAAGACTGTGTATGAGCAGTTCAGGCAATGGAAGAAGCAGGGAATTTTTGAGAAAATGAATTATGAAATTACAAAATATAGTAGAAGAAAAATAGGAAGGAATGAGCAGCCGAGTGCCTGTATAGTAGATAGTCAATCTGTAAAGACTACAGAAAAGGGGGGATCAAAGGCTATGATGGAAGTAAAAAAGTAAAGGGTAGAAAAAGGCATATAATTACAGACACTCAGGGTTTTATACTAGGTTGTTACGTAGGCGCTGCTAACGAAAATGATAGAGATGGTATTAAAATAGCATTAAACAATATGAGAACAAAATATACTAAAGTTAAAAAAATGTGGGCTGACATGGGATACCAAGGAAGAAATTTAAAGAATCACATAAAGGAAGAATATGACATAGATATTGAAATTGTTAAAAGGCCTCCATGTAGATTTTGGGTGCACAAAGATACGCCACCTGAGCTACTACCAACAAGAGAACAAGGGTTTAAAGTACAGCCAAGAAGATGGGTTGTAGAAAGGACTTTTGCTTGGGTTAATAGGAATAGAAGGCTATCGAAGGAGTATGATTTACTCACAACATCCACTGAGAATTTCATATACCTAGCTATGAGTAGGGTTATGTTAAAGAGGGAATATGCTTGAATTTACTAGTTTCCCGACAACCTCTTATAGCATTTCTCATAATAGTCCGAATAGGTCATAGGAAGGCAGAATCAACAGCACGACGAAAGGATTCGAATAGAGGAATGTTTTTCCTGGCTCTGTTTTTTATAGCAAACCAATGATGCTCAATTTTGTTAAAATCTGGAGAATAAGGCGGCAGATACAAAATTTCTGCACCGACTCCTTTAGCGAGCTTGATAAGCTTATCAGACTTATGAAAAGTAGCATTATCAAGAATGACAGTTTGTCCAGGTTCTAAGATCGGTGCCAAAAATTGCTCAAACCATCCATTAAAAATATCCATATTACAGTGGCCTTCAAATGTTAATGGAGCAACTATCTTTCTTCTACTTAAGGCTGCAACCATGCTGATTCGTTGAGTTTTTTTTCCAGATTTTAGGGCATAAAATCGCTGTCCTTTCTGGCAATACCCATATGGATAGTCCTCCGTGTTATCAATCCCAGACTCATCTATATACACTAAGTTTTCTGGTTCTTTTGTTGCTATAATTTTTAAGAATTCAGCACGTTTTTCTTCGTTCCTTTCCTTGTATCCATATGTCTTTTTTTGCGCGTAAATCCAATTTTTCTGAGAGCTCGGTGGATCGTTTGGATACTAACGTTGCCCCAAAGTTTAGCCATTTCCGACAGAGTTTTTCTACCGTGTTTTTTAGCAAATTCGATAAACTTATTCCAGTCGATAATTTTCTGATTGTAACCTCCATTACCGAGTTTTTTTGACTGAAAGTCGCCTGTTTCTTTTTTTCTTTGCTGCCACTCCCACAAAGTAGTTCGTCCAATTTTAAATCTTGCTGCCACTGCTTCTCTGCTTTCCCCTTCGTCTAGTGCTTCCATTGCTTTTTTTCTTAAATCATAACTATATGCTGCCGGCATCCAACCTCCTTATCGCCATCTATCCTTAATCTTATCATATCCGGACTTCTGTGGAAAGAGCTATACCTTGTGATTTAGGATACTTTTTATTCAATAAACTAACATGATTTAACAAGAAATCTCTAACTAGCCCTTCTTTTTTTACTTCGGATAATCTTTCTAGTGTTTCTATATATTTCAGAGTTTCCGCAAAGAGCTGTCCACCAGAGGGAGCAAATCCTTGAAGTGATTTACTCTGTGCTTTACAAAAATCGGTTTGTAAAAAATCTTCAGCTTGTTTTTTTATTACTGAAAGTTCATTAAAGGCTTTTTCTGGATTGATTTTTCTCAAAATACTAATAGCTTTTCTAATCGCTTTTTCTCTCTTTTTATTATCTTGCTTTTCATTTAATATGAGATGTTCAGTTTTGGTAAAAGCATTACCTTGATCACTCTTTGCAATGTTACAAACGATGTTTTTTACAACTTCTTCGGTTGCTGCATAATCTATTTCTTTTGCAAAGCAGTCAACAAATGATTGCCAAACTTTTTTATTAACAAGTTTACTTGTCTTATTTTCAAAATCTTCTATATCTTTGAATCCTAAAATAGTATAGAGATTTTTTTCGATTATTGGTTCGGCATGTTGTTTTGCCACTTTACCTTTTATATTGAATGGAAATTTACTAATCTTAGTTGTACCCACAATGTTACCTCAATATTAACGCTATCTATAAAAGTATAAAGATTTAATATTTAATTTTTAATTAATACTAGCACAGCTAACTACGGGAGCATTATGCTAGCATCAATTAACACTTTAACTTCTAACTTGTCATCAGTAATATTGTTTATATAAAAACTATAATTTTTTATGCCTGAACTTGGGAATATATTGCTATTGCTAGCCTGCTTATTGTCTTTGACATATTTGTTTTTACCGCTTAGTTCTTGTCGGTTTATTACCACTGCCATATTTTTTTGTGTATCAGCGTCAATGGCTATTTTGATCTACTGCCACATTACAAATGATTTTTCACTTGAAAACGTATACTACCACTCACACACAACAAAACCTTTGATCTACAAGATTTGTGGTGTTTGGGGAAACAAAGAAGGGTCCATGTTGCTTTGGACCTTAGTGCTTGTCATGTATTTATTACTAATGGATATTTATATACCTTCTGTCATCCCAGTTTCCCCCTCTGTCATCCCAGTCTCTTCTTCTGTCATCCCAGTGCCCAGACACTGGGATCCAGACAATTTAATTGCAAATGAGTACATCAAATGGCAGTGTAATAAAAACTGGATTCCAGTGTCAAGCACTGGAATGACACCAGAACGAACTAATGGTAGTAAATTAAAAAAAATATCTCTTATCACTCATGGGCTGATTTGCTTTTGTTTTTTGCTGTTCACTTTAATTGAATCCAGCCCCTTCACTAAAATGCCAGGCATTGAAACAGATGGATTGGGTTTTAATCCGATATTGCAGGATATAGGCCTTGCTATTCATCCACCGATATTATATTGGGGGTACCTTGGATTTAGCGTTCCTTTTTCGCTCTCTATAGCTGGATTAATTTTAAATACTGAAGGAAATGTTTGGGCTAAAATTGTCAGGCCTTGGGTACTTATTTCTTGGTCGCTGCTCACTTTGGGCATCAGCTTGGGTAGCTGGTGGGCATATCGCGAACTTGGGTGGGGTGGATTTTGGTTTTGGGATCCAGTGGAAAACGTTTCTTTGATGCCGTGGCTAATTGCAGTAGCGCTGACACATTTGTTGCTCGTGGTACGGAATTTCAATGTTTTAAGGAACTTTGCTATTTTACTTACGCTTACAACTTTTATATTGAGTGTGACTGGAACATTTCTAGTCCGCTCAGGAATACTTACCTCAGTGCACACGTTTGCAGATGACCCAAGATATGGACTATATATATTAGCTCTACTTGGTGTAATTACAGTCAGTAGCTTAGTAATATTTGTAGTATTTACGAGAAAAAATCACACGCCTGCGATGTCATTCCAATGCTTGACACTGGAATCCAGAAAGAAACTTGCTACTCAAGTGACAGAGGGTAGAAGATTCTTTTCACGCTTTACGATGATACTGATGAACAATTTATTATTCATCACTGCCTTTTTCATCGTGTTCGTTGGCACTTTATACCCTACAGTGCTTGAGTATTTAACCGGTGAATTAATTTCAGTTGGAGCACCATATTACAATTCTTTATTTAACTCTATTGCACTAGCTATTCTAGTGCTCACCATGATCGGGCAATACTGCAGTTGGCAGGGAAATAGTCTATTGCCAATATTCCGTGAATATAGATTTTCATTCTGCAGTGCTGCAGCTATTTTGCCGTTTATCTTTCACATGGAGCTAATAATTGTGCTATCAATTACTATCTCCATAGCATTATTAATCTTTGTTTTAGAAGCATACAGTAAAAGAATTCGTTTATTTAAGGTAGCATTTGGTGAATCAATTTTATTAGCAAGAAGAGTTTCTAAGTCCTACTATGCAATGATGCTTGCTCATGCTGGAGTGGCAATTCTAGTGCTTGGTATAGCTTATTCAGTTGGTTGGCAGGAGAAAAAAGAAAATTACTTAAAAATAGGGGATAGCATAACAGTCAATAAATTTAAAGTTACTTTACGCAATATTGAGCTAATAAAAGAAAAAAATTTCCATGCAGTGAGGGGTACAATGGATATCAGGAATTTGCTGAATAATAAGATATTAGGTGAAGTAACTCCTGAATATAGATTTTACCTTGCGGAAGGTCAGAAAAAT
Organism: Wolbachia endosymbiont (group A) of Ischnus inquisitorius; assembly: GCF_964026985.1. Lineage (NCBI taxonomy): Bacteria > Pseudomonadati > Pseudomonadota > Alphaproteobacteria > Rickettsiales > Anaplasmataceae > Wolbachia > Wolbachia endosymbiont (group A) of Ischnus inquisitorius. The sequence goes on from NZ_OZ034715.1 coordinate 911,031, forward strand.
GTTGAAAGCAGTATCTACCACAATTTGCTTTCTGATATTTATGTTGTAATTGGAGAGATTGATAAGAGTAAGAGCAAAATCGCAGCCAAAGTGCACTATAAACCTGGAATGTCTATAATCTGGCTTGGATCCTTTCTTATCGCTTTTGGTTCGCTCCTTGCTGCTTTTCCTTTTAGTGGACGAGCAAGGATTGTCTAGCTGTCGTGGATTTTATTAACAACGCTCCTAGGTCCAGAGTGCAACGTATGAGAAATTACCGAGCTATAGATACTGATTTGCAAAGGTTAGAACCAAAGAAAGTTATATTTTTTTATTGACAGACCTATATATTACGATATTCACTAAGGGATTAGTGAGTAATGGTTATACAATATGAATGGTGGGGTATCAGGCAAGGAAAAAGTTATACGCACTCCTTTCGATTTTAGGAGCCTTACAGCGATTGGCGTCAAATTTTTAAACGTCCTAATCAACAGTATAACCCTTCCAACTATGATTCGTCGAGCGAAATAAATGAACACGATATAGAAACTCAAAAGATTGAAGAGGGTGATGGCCATGATTCAGGTATTAGTTCCGATGATGAGGATGACCGGACAACTTATACAGCAGTACAATTAGAGGTTGTCCGGAAACTAGTAAATTCAAGCATATTCCCTCTTTAACATAACCCTACTCATAGCTAGGTATATGAAATTCTCAGTGGATGTTGTGAGTAAATCATACTCCTTCGATAGCCTTCTATTCCTATTAACCCAAGCAAAAGTCCTTTCTACAACCCATCTTCTTGGCTGTACTTTAAACCCTTGTTCTCTTGTTGGTAGTAGCTCAGGTGGCGTATCTTTGTGCACCCAAAATCTACATGGAGGCCTTTTAACAATTTCAATATCTATGTCATATTCTTCCTTTATGTGATTCTTTAAATTTCTTCCTTGGTATCCCATGTCAGCCCACATTTTTTTAACTTTAGTATATTTTGTTCTCATATTGTTTAATGCTATTTTAATACCATCTCTATCATTTTCGTTAGCAGCGCCTACGTAACAACCTAGTATAAAACCCTGAGTGTCTGTAATTATATGCCTTTTTCTACCCTTTACTTTTTTACTTCCATCATAGCCTTTGATCCCCCCTTTTCTGTAGTCTTTACAGATTGACTATCTACTATACAGGCACTCGGCTGCTCATTCCTTCCTATTTTTCTTCTACTATATTTTGTAATTTCATAATTCATTTTCTCAAAAATTCCCTGCTTCTTCCATTGCCTGAACTGCTCATACACAGTCTTCCATAGCGGAAAATCATTTGGTAAATACCGCCATTGACACCCTGTACGCAATACATAGAAAATTGCTTCTAATATTTCTTTTTTGCTATACTTTTGCGGCCTTCCTCCTTTCTTGTATGATACTCTGAAGTGTTTTTCTATTCTTGCCCATTCCCTTTCGCTTAGATCTGTTGGATACTTTTTTCTCATCTTTACCCCGTACTAAAATTTCAGATATTATAGCCTTTTACTTGTTTCCGGACAACCTCTTATAGCATTTCTCATAATAGTCCGAATAGGTCATAGGAAGGCAGAATCAACAGCACGACGAAAGGATTCGAATAGAGGAATGTTTTTCCTGGCTCTGTTTTTTATAGCAAACCAATGATGCTCAATTTTGTTAAAATCTGGAGAATAAGGCGGCAGATACAAAATTTCTGCACCGACTCCTTTAGCGAGCTTGATAAGCTTATCAGACTTATGAAAAGTAGCATTATCAAGAATGACAGTTTGTCCAGGTTCTAAGATCGGTGCCAAAAATTGCTCAAACCATCCATTAAAAATATCCATATTACAGTGGCCTTCAAATGTTAATGGAGCAACTATCTTTCTTCTACTTAAGGCTGCAACCATGCTGATTCGTTGAGTTTTTTTTCCAGATTTTAGGGCATAAAATCGCTGTCCTTTCTGGCAATACCCATATGGATAGTCCTCCGTGTTATCAATCCCAGACTCATCTATATACACTAAGTTTTCTGGTTCTTTTGTTGCTATAATTTTTAAGAATTCAGCACGTTTTTCTTCGTTCCTTTCCTTGTATCCATATGTCTTTTTTTGCGCGTAAATCCAATTTTTCTGAGAGCTCGGTGGATCGTTTGGATACTAACGTTGCCCCAAAGTTTAGCCATTTCCGACAGAGTTTTTCTACCGTGTTTTTTAGCAAATTCGATAAACTTATTCCAGTCGATAATTTTCTGATTGTAACCTCCATTACCGAGTTTTTTTGACTGAAAGTCGCCTGTTTCTTTTTTTCTTTGCTGCCACTCCCACAAAGTAGTTCGTCCAATTTTAAATCTTGCTGCCACTGCTTCTCTGCTTTCCCCTTCGTCTAGTGCTTCCATTGCTTTTTTTCTTAAATCATAACTATATGCTGCCGGCATCCAACCTCCTTATCGCCATCTATCCTTAATCTTATCATATCCGGACTTCTGTGGAAAGAGCTATACTTTTATGACATACTGAAAATCGACTTCTTTTAGCAAATCACAAGCTCCATAGTGATCAGCCGTTACTGTATTTTACAGCTATGGCTTTTTTGCTGTTTGTATTCAACATTACATGCAATTTTCTTGTCTGTTCATAGCTGCGATACTTTCTATCTTCGCTATTTTCTTTGCTATGACCAGGAGTGTTGTTGTATATACTAATTCCTGTACTGTCTATAGCAATTTCGATATCTTCCATATTATTTTCTGCAATCATTGATCTTAATATTGAGTTTCTTAAACCTTCTTGATGATTGTGAATAGCTGATAACTTGCAAATTTTTCCCAATTTGCTCAAGGTATCCTGCTATAAACCCAACTGTTTGCCTCAGGCCTATTCTAAATAAACAAGTTATTATGTGCACCAAAATTACAATTTTATCGCTATAAATATTGTTGCCACCTGGTATTTTTGGACCATTCTCGTACCACTTTTCTATGGCTTCGTTGATATAATGAAAAATATTTCCTCTTTTTTCTAGAAATTTGTTATATTCGCTATGGTTACTGACCCTCATTTTTTGTGGCATATTTTTTCTTTCAAGGTTAAATGGCTATTTTATAATGAATTTTGTCAGTAGCCACCAGATTTTTTCAGTTGCTATGCAACAAAGCCATTCCAGTGTCAAGCACTGGGATCTGGTAGACAATGTTCATACAGCAGCTACTCGGATGACACCTTGTGCTTGCTGGCTATAATTGCTAAGGATTTTTATTTAATTTAACTGCATCTTTTGCCTTATCCAATAACCCATTAATAAAACCAATTTCGCTTGGTTTATCAAGTAAATCAGATGCAATGTTAGTATATTCATTAATGACAACTGGAACTGGCGTATCACAATTAGCTAACTCACATATTGCAACACGCAGAATAGATAAGCTTATAAGATTTAACCGTGAAAGGGACCAACTTGGGTGTAAATAAGACTCTATTATTTTATCATATTCTTCACTGCTTTTTATAACCTTATATAACAAGTTTTCTAAGAACTGATGTTCAAATTCTTCACATTCAAATATATCTTTCAACTTATTTATGTAGTCCTTAAGCTCACAATTTTCCAGTTTAAAAGTGCTTTTGTTGTAACCTACGAAAATATTTGAATAAGCAATTTGTACAGCAAGAAATCTTGCCGTGCTTCTTTTTATGCGCCACTTTTTATCTACTGGTTTTTCCTCCATTATTTTAATTTATTGTGTAAATCTATCATACGCAAAACAGTTGAGGCTGCATGGCCACCAACGTTCTTTTTGTTTTTATCAGCTCTAACTAGTGCTTTATCTTTGCTGTCAGCGGTAATTACACCCATACCAAGGGGTATTGCATAATGCATAACAACCTCATTTAAGCCTTCAATTACTCCTTTACAAACATATTGATAATGATCGGTTTCACCGCGAATTACGCACCCAAGAGCTAAATAACCATCATAATTAGTATGCCCACTCTTGACTGCAAAAAGAATTGTAGCTGGTATCTCAAATGTACCAGGAACCTCAACTACATCGTAACTGGCATTACTGCCTTTTAATTTATCAATTGCACCTTCAAGCAAAAGGTTCGCTATTTCAGTATAATAAATCGAATTAACTATTAGTATTCTCGACATTTACTACCACTTTTTTTGTTAAAAACAACTTTATTAATGACTGTTGAATTAGAGTTATAATATTACTAAATATCCAATATATTACCAGGCCGGCAGGAAAAGAAGAAAAAATAAAGACAGAAATGTAAGGTAAAAACTTCATAACATTTACTTGAATATCATCTTTACTGGTTTGATCTTTCTCACTTAGCTTCTGCTGAATTATCATGGTGGCACCGAAAATTATAGGTAAAATGCCTATAGAAATAGGAAAGTTATAATTAAACAACCCAAATAATGTAAAGATGTTCGTTGGGTCAGGAGCTGAAAGATCCTTAATCCATAAAAAAAAAGGAGCATGCCTCATCTCTATAGTAACAAATAATACTTTATATAGAGCAAAAAATACCGGTATTTGTATTAGCATGGGAAAAATGCTCGACATTGGATTTACGTTGTTTCTCTTAAACAATGCAATTGTCTCTTTATGCTGCTTTAAGCTGTCATTTTTATACAACTCTTTTATACGAGTTAATTCAGGCTGCAGGCTTTTTACCTTAAACATCGAAATATATGATCTATTAAATAAGGAAAGCATCAAAAGTTTGATTACTAAAGTCAGCAATAATATTGCTAAGCCAAAATTTTTTAAAACGAAGTTAAAATATTCAAGCAGTAAAAACACTGGTTTAGTTATAAAGTAAAGAACACCAAAATCTACAGCTTTATCAAACAGGGGTATATTGAGAGTGTCCTTATAAGAATCCAGTAAATTCAACTTTTTTGCTCCAGCAAAAAAATAATTCACATTAGAAACGCTTGCACCAGGAAGTATGCTCTTGTAAGGTTTGACAAAATCTACTTGGAATTTATCAGTATTATTAACGTTTGTGTGTTTAATGCTTACATTTATTTTATCAGATTTTTCAGGTATGATGGCTGTGAGCCAGTATTTATCAGCAAAACCAAACCAATTTTTTTCACTCGTGCTTGCTTTTATTAAATGTTTTTTGGAAATATCCTTATATGTCCACTCCTCTAGTTTATTATCAAATGCACCCAGTACTCCTTCATGGGATATCCAATAAGATTCGTTGATACTGTCACGTTTACGGTTAATTTTACCATAAGGAACCAAAACTACATTATCCTTTGTATTATTTTCAACAACTTGCTCAACTTTAAACATGTAATTATCGTCGAGGTTAATTTTCATTCTAAATAAAATGCCATTCTCATTGTCCCAAGATAAATTGACCTCTTTTTGATTAAGTTTATCTGCTCGCCAGACTGCTTTAGAATCTGGAACTTTAATCTTGTTACTCGGATCGAGCCACCCAAATTCTGCAAAATATACATCTTTTGATTCTGCAGGTGACAGTAACACCACTTGTGGAGAAGAAGAACTCGGTTCTAAGTGGTAATTAGTTAAAATTAAGTCATCAAACCTTGCACCTTTCAGAGAAATTGATCCTTTAATCATGTTATTGGTTAAACTAACCCTCTGTTCTCGAGTAGAATTAATAATTTCAGAACGATTTTGGTATATTATAGGAGCAAGGTCGTTAAAAGATTCGATATGTTCAATATTTTCAATCAATGGCTGGTTTTGGTTTGTACTAAAAAAATTATCATAAATAATACGCCAAGACACCATGATTAACATGGAAAGGATAGCTGCCAAAATTAAACTTTTTGCTTCTGACATGAAATTAAATCAAACATATCTTCTTAAAGTGTATACTAAATATTGTACTAAAACAATGAAATTTACTTATTTTTAATAATAACTTTTAACGCTGATCTTTAAAATTTATTTTAATAGCTTCAAATTTTAACAATATGAACGCGGTGAAAAATCTAGTCATTTGGTTGCTAATAATAGCCACTACTGCAATGCTTATTGATTCACAAAGGGACAAACTAAGCGACAGATTTCTCAGTACTTTTTTACCATATAAAGGAAGAATTCAAAATAGCGGTCAGAATAGTGGAAGTATTGAATTTACGAAGTCATATGATGGACACTTTTATATTCAGGCTCAAGTCAATGATCGCAATATAACGTTTTTGCTTGATACTGGAGCAACCGATATTGTTCTATCACAAAAAGACGCATTACATGTTGGTATTAACTTACAAAATGTTCAGGATTTTAAAATATATGAAACTGCGAAAGGTCAAATAAAAGCTGGAGTGGTTCAAATACCTCAAGTTAAAATAGGAAATTTTTTGATTAATGATGTACAGGCAAGCGTTAACACTCATTCTATGTCTCATTCACTACTTGGAATGAGCTTTTTAAGGTATTTTCATTTCACTATAAGAGATAATAAGTTGATATTATACCGCGACTAAACACTTCTACAATCTACTTATCAAAGCTCTGTAGGTCAATATAGGAGCAGAAATAAATATTGCAGAACAAGTGCCAATCAAAATACCAAAAAAAATGATCAAGCTGAAGTCTCTCACTGCATCTGTGCAGATTAATACCAAAGGAAGAGCAGCAAGAAGGGTTGTACCAGAAGTTAATATAGTGCGAAATAATGTAGCGTTGATACTTGCATCTACTACCTCACTCATCCGCCCACTTTTACCACTCCTGCGATACTCTCGAATCCGATCATATATAATTACTGAGTTATTGATTGAATAACCAATGACAGTAAGGAGAGCTGCAACTGATGAAATATTAAACTCAATGCCAGTTAGGCTAATAAAACCAACAGTTAAAATCACGTCATGAATCAGTGCTGTTATTCCACTGAATCCACATTGCCAATTAAATCTAAACCAAACGTAAAAAAATATTCCAACAATCGCGATCAACATGGATAACATTCCTTCAAATATTTGTGTTGAGCTTATTTGTGGGCCAACATAGTCTATTTTACGATAGCTTATTGAGCTCCCCAGCTTTTCTTCTAGTATGCTTTTTATCTTTTTGATTTTATCTTCATCTCCTTCATCTTTAAAACGCATGACTAAATTATCACCCGCTTTTGAACTCTGCACTGTAAAACCATTTTCTTTTAATGCATCGAGAATAGAGTGATTCTCATCTGAAGATTTTATCTCTATCAAAATTCCGCCTGCAAAGTCTATGCCTAAGTTCACTCCACGCAGCACAACAGTGAATATTGAAAAGATGATAAGAATAATGCTAATTAATGCAGTCAAATCCCTATATTTACTAAACTTGATATCGAGGTTGTCTGGAATGAGTCTAAGTGCCATGCTATTTACTTAAACTTGAATTTTATATACTTTTCAAAAAATTCACTAGTTTATTCTGTGATTGTTTGATTATGTCAATTTTTCCATCAGTTAATTCTTGTCTGTCAATTAAGTTCTATCTAGCTTGCATACTACCATCTTGAAGTACATTACAAAAGCGAAATACTGCCAATTTGGCCCATCATTTTATCTCTGCAAGCTTATCCCCCCCTTGCTATGTTAGCAACGCAACCTAAGCTAGGTTCCTTCATAGCAGTGTTAGGTACACTGCCATATCTTTCAAAACTTTCATGCTCTATAGCTTCCTCAACACTTTTTCCTCCTAAAAGACAGTTTTCCCCTAAACTTTTTCCCCTATTTTTTAACTCATTAAGCCTTGCTCTGTTTTCCCCATCAATCTCCACTTTTATTTTATTGCTGCCTTTCTCACTAGGACTTAGATAAATACTTATCTCTCCTACCTCAGTAGTAAAAGACATTTCAATACCACCTTTTGAGACATCCATGTAATTTCTTTTTCCCCCTATTTCTTCTACATTTTCAACTCTTACTATACTTTCTCCAATTTTGAGTATGCCAACTCTTAAATTTAAGTCTTTGGCTTTTTCATTGTTTAGGATTTCTGCAACTTCAACAATACTATCTTGCGAGTACTCTATACAAAAATATCTATTATCCTTGTCTACTCCTAATACATTTTGAGTCTGCTTGCTTTTGTTTACAATACTTTCATATGCTAAACCTTTTAGCTTGCTTTCAATTTCCTTACATTTCTCAGAAAGACCATCATCAAATCCATTACAAGTAACTATCTGCTCAAACTCATTCCCATCGAAAAAATTATGGCGTTTTACTTTCCCACCTTCTAACAATAAATTACTAACAATGCTTTTGATAATGTCCTCTTCGGACACTTCATTTTTTTTGTTACAGTTTTGATCTTTACTTTCTTTATTACAGTTTTGACCTTTACTTTCTTTGTTACAGTTTTTATCTTTACTTTGATAGGGAAAGTTATCAAATACAAAAGTGTTACTTCTGTTACTTATATGACTACCACTAGTAAGATCTTTTATTTCTTCAAATACTGTATTTGTTACAGTTTTGTTACAACAACTACATTTTAAATTTAACATTACTTCTTTTTCTAAGTATTTAGCTACTATGCACTTAATACTTTCTGGAGTATTTTTTATATCTTTTTGTTCATTTTGTTCTGTTATACCTCTCACCTCCCCACAGCATTTATCAATCAGATCCTGTTTACTTTGAGTTAACGACATTTTTAGTTTCATAAAAAGTGAGTCTTTTAGAAAAGGATTATCATCTTCTAGGTCCCGATCATTTTCTGAATCCAAATCATCTGTTAACTCCATTGAATCAAGATTACCTGAACTATAGTACGAACCCTTTTTTGAGTCCGAACTATCTTCTGAGTTCCCATCACTATCTGACCAATTGTCAACTTTCGGAAATTCTGAGCTTTTCTGTTCACCTTCAAAAGTCTGATTACTACCACCAGCGCCCTTTGTCAAATTTTCTTTATTTTCACAAGAACCACCTAAAGAATAGCCTTGACCCTCTTCTTGATCTGAAGCACTTAATTTACTATAAGTTGCTTGACTATAACCATTGAAGTTATAACCTAAACCATTACTACCATGCTGTAAAGGATCGCTTTCAAAAGTTTGTGGATTATCACTTTCACCTAACAAACCACCATTTGTTGGATTACATACATTTTCTGTATATTTTTGATTATTTTGTGCTTCTATTTTCCTCTTCTTGTACAACGGTTCAAACTGATCAATTTCAATCGATCGTACTCGTTTCCTTGAAGGAAAGTCCTCTGGAATCTGATCCTCATCGTCAGAATTGTGACCTGAATCACAAATTACATGATCATTGCAGGTAGAATTATGCTCTTGACTAATCAAGGAAAGCTGAATTAGATTGCTAAAAACAATATTATCTAGCTGTACTGAATCAGTACTTTCAAAAATTTGTGGATTATTACTCACGTCTGGCAAATCACCTGATAAACCAGTCTGATGATTATTTTCACCTACCCAACCATCAGTTGGTGTTGGAATGCATATTCCTGTATATCTTTGGCTATCAAGAGAATCATTAGTTAGAGGTTGTCGGGAAACTAGTAAATTCAAGCATATTCCCTCTTTAACATAACCCTACTCATAGCTAGGTATATGAAATTCTCAGTGGATGTTGTGAGTAAATCATACTCCTTCGATAGCCTTCTATTCCTATTAACCCAAGCAAAAGTCCTTTCTACAACCCATCTTCTTGGCTGTACTTTAAACCCTTGTTCTCTTGTTGGTAGTAGCTCAGGTGGCGTATCTTTGTGCACCCAAAATCTACATGGAGGCCTTTTAACAATTTCAATATCTATGTCATATTCTTCCTTTATGTGATTCTTTAAATTTCTTCCTTGGTATCCCATGTCAGCCCACATTTTTTTAACTTTAGTATATTTTGTTCTCATATTGTTTAATGCTATTTTAATACCATCTCTATCATTTTCGTTAGCAGCGCCTACGTAACAACCTAGTATAAAACCCTGAGTGTCTGTAATTATATGCCTTTTTCTACCCTTTACTTTTTTACTTCCATCATAGCCTTTGATCCCCCCTTTTCTGTAGTCTTTACAGATTGACTATCTACTATACAGGCACTCGGCTGCTCATTCCTTCCTATTTTTCTTCTACTATATTTTGTAATTTCATAATTCATTTTCTCAAAAATTCCCTGCTTCTTCCATTGCCTGAACTGCTCATACACAGTCTTCCATAGCGGAAAATCATTTGGTAAATACCGCCATTGACACCCTGTACGCAATACATAGAAAATTGCTTCTAATATTTCTTTTTTGCTATACTTTTGCGGCCTTCCTCCTTTCTTGTATGATACTCTGAAGTGTTTTTCTATTCTTGCCCATTCCCTTTCGCTTAGATCTGTTGGATACTTTTTTCTCATCTTTACCACGTACTAAAATTTCAGATATTATAGCCTTTTACTTGTTTCCGGACAACCTCTTATAGCCTTTCTTATAATAGTCCGAATGCGATAAGATATGTGTTTATGGCTATAGCAGGCCAGTAGCATATTACGGTCTGTTCGGATTATTGTAAAAAGAGCTATAGTTTTAGGAATAAATCTGAGATAAATCGAGAAAAAGAACTAAATGCTATTTGCTTAATAAATTCACTGATATTGGTATGGCTAAATTTGAGATAGTTACATGAATTTACCATAAATCACCATCTCATAAAGTGTGATGCAACAAAGCCATCCCAGTGTCAGCTACTTGGATGACAAGAAAGGGAGCACTGGAATGACATTATCTGTTGTGCAATTTACCTTCAAAAATGAATGTTTGTACAGTTATAGCTCTTTTTACAATAATCCGAACAGACCGTAATATGCTACTGGCCTGCTATAGCCATAAACACATATCTTATCGCATTCGGACTATTATAAGAAAGGCTATATGTGTCAAGCACTGGGATGACAAGAAAGGGAACACTGGAATTTTTGTTTCAGCATTAGCCATGCATCTAAACAGATACGTTGCCTTGAGAATCGCAACATCCATGCAGTTATGCGCGTAACACTAAAAATCAAAAAAAACAAAGAGGCAGACTTAATCTACCTCTTTTATTTCACTTGGCTATACTGTCTGTTGTTGAGAAGCAACTTGTTCAACAATAAGTGAGCCTAAATAAGTGTTAACCCCTTTAGCACCATCTTTGTCTAAACCTAATGTTTTATTCCACTTTGTTTCATTTACTGCCTCGAACTTACCTTCATCGTTTTTCTCTTTTAGTGAACCTATCTCGAAGAGTAAAGTATTGCCTAGCGTATTGGTAAGCTGATTAATATCAACAATAATACGGTAGTTCTTGCCTTCTAAGCTGAAGGCTATATAATGTTTACCCTTTTCTACCTTACCTTCTTCATCTTTAACTTGGTTATTCCTTGCCATTTCCTTAAATGTGTCTTTTGTTACTAGCAATGCTGTTTCTTTACCGTTTTTTCTATCGTTATTAACAACAATCTTCGGAGCTCTCAACTCAGATATTTCATTGTTTTTGCTGATAGCGTACATTGCTGAACTAACCAGTGCAACAGCAACAATTGCTAATATACCGATTCCAAGTGGTGTAGCTGCAAAAGCTGCAAGTGGAGCAAGCGTGCAAGTTGAAGACACCCAATATGGTGCTGAAAGTGCTACTGCTGCGCCTATGACATACAAAGAAGTAAGTGCAACAAGTGCAGTATTTGTTTTGTGGAATTGACCACAGTGATTTTTGAAAGTTAGCATAAACGACCTCAAATATTAATATGCTTAAATAAAAAAACTGTCATAGTCAAGCTTTTTCGTAAGCTACCTGCCGCTTGAGCCAAAGCCCCCTGCATTGCGACCGGTTTCTTCTGCGCAGAATTCTTCTCTGTCATCCCAAATTACCTGAGATACAGGAGAAATAAGGATTTGTGCGATTCTATCTCCTCTTTTTATTTCGTATGGCTGATTACTTAGATTAATTAGACAAATTTTAACTTCACCTCGATAATCAGAGTCTATAGTGCCCGGAGAATTTAAGACAGTGATTCCATGTTTTGCAGCAAGACCAGAACGTGGGCGGATTTGCCCCTCAAAACCGTTTGGTATTGCAATCACAATTCCAGTTGGAACAAGTAATCTTTCAAGTGGATTTAAAACAGCAGAATCATTCAATGCAGCATAAAGATCCATGCCAGCACTCTGCGTAGTTGCATAACATGGAAGAGACAAGTCTTCTCCGTGTGATAATCTTTTTATTTCTACTTTAATTTTACTTCTTTGCACTCCAATTTACCATCTATGAAGACTCAATTATAGCATGTAAATTGTATCTGCAAAAGTGATAAATGTAAATGATGTCATTCCAGCGCGTGACGCTAGGCCATAAAATTCCTTGACAAGTTCAGTGCTCCTTTTTTTGTCATCCCAGTGCCTCTATGATGTCATTCCAGTCTCGAATCTAGTCCTTATTATGCAGCCACTTGGTTGAAATTAAGTCTTCTGGATCCCAGTGTCTGGGCACTGGGATGACATCATAAGGGCGCTGGGATGACACCCTGACAACCGTCATCCCGCTACTTGTTAGCGGGATCTAGAGATACCGCGAATGAATCGCGGTATGACGTAGATTGTTGTCATTCCAGTGTCAGCTACTTGAATGACACCCTCTTGGTATTCGTGTAGTTGCAAGCAGTATAGCTATAAATCACTCACAATCGATATGCTTGAATTACTCTCAGTAAATAAATCAAGCATAATGTTAGGTATTCTACCATCAACTATGTGAACAACTCCAGCACATTCCTCCGCCATTTTAACGTATGCCATAAGCCTTTCAATAAATTTTTCCCCTTTAATTTTCCCACAATCAATCGATGCATTTAAATTTTTAACAGATATCTTCCTGCCACCAATTTTATCTATTTCTTCATCTGTGTCACTCAAGATTATCATTTTAGATGCAGAAACTGCGATTGCGATTGCGCTTGCAGTGCTATCGGCATCAATATGATATGTTTCCCCATCTTTTCCATGACCAATTGGTGCAATAACTGGTATAAAATCTGATTCTTCAATAAAAAATAATATATCAGGATTGATTTCAGTGGGTCTACCGATGAACCCCATGTCTAATATCTTTTCGATATTATTTGATCTATCTTCTCTAAGCGTAGCGGTTATTTTTTCGGCTTTAATTAAGTTACCATCTTTTCCACATAATCCAATAGCTGAACCACCAGCAGAATTTATATGCTGAACAATTTTTTTATTAACTGAGCCACACAGTGCCATTTCAATGATTTTCATAGTGTCTCTGTCTGTAAGTCTGATACCATTCACAAATTTACTGTCCATACCCAGCACTTTTAACACCGAGTTAATTTCATATTCTCCGTCATGAATTATTACCGGATTTATACCAAGCTGCTTCAACAAGACAACATTATGCACAAAAGTATTAAATAGTGTTTCATCTAAGATTATTGTACCACCGCATTTAATGACAAAAGTCTCGCCTACAAAGCTAGGTATGTTAGATAGCACTTCAAGTAATATTTCTGCTTTTTGTTCAAATGATACCTCACCCTTTAAAAATTCACTACTCTTCATTTTTTTATCTTGTAAACTTGAAAAACTCATCTCTTACCTTGGTTATTTTATGCTTAACACGGATGCTCATTTGATGAATTGACACATTCTCATTATTAATCCATTTTTGAATATCTTCTATAACAGCACCTAAGCTTTTTTGACTTACTTTATCTATTTTTGTTAGCACAATGTTAAAGTTAATGTTATTATATATTAACCAATAAATGAAGTCTTTGTCTATTTCTTTTAATCCTACCTTGCTATCTATCAACACAAACACTCTTCTTAGATTTTCTCTTTGAATTAGATAATACTCAATTAAGTTTAAATATTGTATAATTTCCTCCTTGCCTGCATGAGAGTAGCCATACCCTGGTAGATCAACAAGTCTGAACTTATCATCGTACATAGAGTAAAAATTTATTTGTCTAGTGCATCCAGGTTTAGAGGAAACTCTGGCAGCTTTTTTGCTGTTTATCAGTAAGTTGATCAGACTGGATTTTCCTACATTTGATCTACCAGCAAACGCAATCTCTGGAGCCGACTCATTTGGTAATGATTTTATATCCGAAGCTCCAAATATGAAATTGCAGTTTGATGTTATCTGTTTTGCCATTATATTCAACTAGAAGGTAGTAGGTATATTATAGTGTTATTGCTTGATATAAGAAATTTTTTATTTCAGTATATATTACTTAGCTAGATCTGTGCTATATGGATATGGAAAATAATTTACAAGACTTAAAGAAAAAATTTAATGATATAGAGAGGAATTTGGAAAATCCTACCAATTTAAGTCAAAAAGAATTCATTACCCTTTCAAAGGAATACTCTGAGCTCAGGCCAATAATCAAGATAATTGATGAATATAACACGCTGAAAGAGGAAATTTCAGACTTAGAAGAAATAATGAAAGATGAAAACAGCGAAGGTGATATAAAAGAGTTAGCAAAAGAAGAATTTTTCGAAAAGCACAAGGTATTATTACCAAAAATAAAAGCAAAATTAAAGTTAGCATTATTGCCCAAAGATGAAGATGACTCAAGAAATGCAATATTAGAAATTAGAGCAGGTACAGGCGGAGAAGAAGCAGCATTATTTGCAGCAATGTTATTTCGTATGTATCAAAAATATGCAGAAAGAAGAAATTGGAAGTTCGAGCCAATAAGCATTTCTAATACAGGTATAGGTGGATATAAGGAAGCTTCTGCACTCATTAATGGAACAGAAGTTTTTGCAAGGTTGAAATTTGAATCAGGAGTGCACAGAGTACAGAGAGTGCCAGAAACTGAATCTTCAGGAAGGTTGCATACCTCTGCCGCTACTGTTGCGATATTACCTGAAGTAGAAGAAGTTGACTTTAAAATAGAAGAAAAAGACTTACGAATAGATGTTTATAGATCCAGTGGTCCTGGAGGGCAATCAGTGAATACAACTGACAGCGCAGTAAGGGTCACCCACTTGCCAACAGGGATAGTTGTGATACAGCAAGATGAAAAATCGCAGCATAAAAATAAAGCTAAAGCGCTCAAAGTATTGAGGGCAAGGCTATACGAAATTGAAAGACAAAAAAAAGAAATGGAAAGGTCAACAATGAGGAAAAGTCAGATTGGCTCTGGTGATCGTTCCGAGCGCATAAGAACATATAATTTCCCACAATCAAGAATAACAGACCACAGAATTAATCTAACTTCACATCGGCTAGAGCAGATTATAAAAGAAGGCGAACTAGATGAATTTATTGAGGCATTAATCTCACGTAATGAAGCAGAAAGATTGGCAGGGGAAAGTTAGCAGCCTACAATGGAATATCTTTATTAATTACATAGGATCTTTTAAACGCAATAGATAGACAGTAAAAACAAGTTCTAGTACTATCGCGGATAAAACAAGAACAGCTACACTAATTGTTTGACCATTGTAAATGTAGCTTGTTAAGCCGATAAAAATAGCCATGATAAAAGCTCTAATGAACGAGACTGCAGAAGAAGCTGTGCCTTTAATTTCAGGGAAAACATTTATTGATGCATTAAAAATCACTGGCTGGAAAATTGCACAACCGATAGAAAAAATAATCATAGACAGTGTTACTAAGTAGAAAGAGTGGGGTACAATTATACTGAATATTACAAGCAATAGAGACCCAATAGCACCCACGCTCGTACCAGAAATTACACACTTTATTGCTCCAAGTTTCTGCAAGATTTTGCCAGCAAATAGGCTGATGAGTGAGAAGCACCCAACTATTGCACCTTGATGTAGTGCATAAATAGTGCTAGATAAACCAAAAGTCTTCATATACAGAAAAGGTCCACAAGTAATGAATGACATATACGCAGCAGAAAAGAGGCTTGACATCAAAGACAACGTAACAAACCTCGGATTAGATAGTAGTTTTCTGTAATCTTTCATCGTTTTTTTCAAACTGAAAATATCGCGGTTCTTTTTTGTTTCTGGTAACGCTAAAAGCAGCAAAACCCAAGAGATCAAACAAAGTATAGCATTTCTCATAATAGTCCGAATAGGTCATAGGAAGGCAGAATCAACAGCACGACGAAAGGATTCGAATAGAGGAATGTTTTTCCTGGCTCTGTTTTTTATAGCAAACCAATGATGCTCAATTTTGTTAAAATCTGGAGAATAAGGCGGCAGATACAAAATTTCTGCACCGACTCCTTTAGCGAGCTTGATAAGCTTATCAGACTTATGAAAAGTAGCATTATCAAGAATGACAGTTTGTCCAGGTTCTAAGATCGGTGCCAAAAATTGCTCAAACCATCCATTAAAAATATCCATATTACAGTGGCCTTCAAATGTTAATGGAGCAACTATCTTTCTTCTACTTAAGGCTGCAACCATGCTGATTCGTTGAGTTTTTTTTCCAGATTTTAGGGCATAAAATCGCTGTCCTTTCTGGCAATACCCATATGGATAGTCCTCCGTGTTATCAATCCCAGACTCATCTATATACACTAAGTTTTCTGGTTCTTTTGTTGCTATAATTTTTAAGAATTCAGCACGTTTTTCTTCGTTCCTTTCCTTGTATCCATATGTCTTTTTTTGCGCGTAAATCCAATTTTTCTGAGAGCTCGGTGGATCGTTTGGATACTAACGTTGCCCCAAAGTTTAGCCATTTCCGACAGAGTTTTTCTACCGTGTTTTTTAGCAAATTCGATAAACTTATTCCAGTCGATAATTTTCTGATTGTAACCTCCATTACCGAGTTTTTTTGACTGAAAGTCGCCTGTTTCTTTTTTTCTTTGCTGCCACTCCCACAAAGTAGTTCGTCCAATTTTAAATCTTGCTGCCACTGCTTCTCTGCTTTCCCCTTCGTCTAGTGCTTCCATTGCTTTTTTTCTTAAATCATAACTATATGCTGCCGGCATCCAACCTCCTTATCGCCATCTATCCTTAATCTTATCATATCCGGACTTCTGTGGAAAGAGCTATATTGCAACAGTTGCATAATTACCACGCCATCCTACAATTTCATTGATGAAACTGCCTAACACTGGCGCAATTGCCATGACAACTGTAAGAACAGAATTCATGATTCCAATAAATTTCACCGCTTCGTCGCCTTTGTAGCTGTCTGCAACGATTGCAAACACAACTACAGATGTGCTAACACCAATGCCCTGAACAAAGCGAGAGATTAAAAGCCAAAAAATCGACGGTGCAAAAACACAACCAACAGCGCCGATTAATAACAAAGTGTTACCTATGATCATAATTCTCCTTCTGCCATAGCATTCAGACAATGGACCAAAAAACAACCCTCCTATGCAAAAGCCTAGGAAATTATAAGCAATAGTTAATTGAATTATGCCTTCCGGTACGTTAAAATAGTGCACCATATCAGGAAAACTAGGTACGGAAATGTCAATTTCAATGAACTTGGCAATGAGAGACAGGATTAACAGAAATGGTAGTAACATTTGAGATTTTTAATTAATGAATAAAAATATCACATTTAAAGCGTTGAAAGAAAACATTTTTTACTGTTATTAAAATGGTTAGAAACACCTCATGTGAAGGAATGGTGGATAAATTGGACACTAGGGTTAATTAAAGAAAAATATGACAACTATGTTAAAGCTCTTACTCTCTGTCCTAACTTTACTTATTTCCTCTTACTTTTTCAACAGTCCGTCTAAATTACTACAAGCAGTTTAATTTTTAGTAAATATGTCATTATTCAAAAATATGCAAGAAGCTTTACAGAAACTTAACATAATTTTATCATACAAATGTCATTCTTAAGTCCTATGTAAAAACAAATTTTGGCACTAATTTAATTAACTATGAGCTCGATAAATTGGAAAATAAATTTTGTTTACTTTTACAACACCTTAAGATCTAATGTCACTTTATCAATCAAAAATATTACAATAGGCTAGTATGTTCCTTACTCTTTTTCTCAAAATATTACCTATTTATATTACAATATTTATTGGTTACTTAGCAGGAAAATATCTTAAAATTGATAGAAACACTATATCTCAAATACTTTTTTATATAGCTAATCCAATAGTGATTTTATATGGAGTCTCTCATACAGAAGTTAACTTAAAAGTAATTTCTCTGCCGATTTTGATATGGTTTATAGGTAGCACTATGTCCTTATCAGTGTATTATCTTTCTTCTTTTTTATTTAAGGATAACACAAGAAACATATTAGCATTTAGCTCGGGCAGCACAAGTATGGGTTATTTTGGCCTGCCGATTGCCATGGCTTTATTTGATGAAGATTCAGTATCTGTATATGTTGTTTGTTATATAGGAATGGCGCTATTTGAAAACAGCTTAGGATTTTACATAGCTGCAAATGGTATTTATACCGCAAAAGAATGCATATTAAAGTTGTTCAAACTTCCTTCGCTTTATGCGATGGTTCTGGGCTTCTTTTTAAGTATATACGATATACAAATACCTACTTTTTTAACAGATGTTATGATGAATATTAGAAGTACATTTGTCACATTAGGAATGGTGCTACTTGGAGTGAGCATTGCGAATATTGCAAGCTTTAAAATAGATTGGAAGCTTGCTTTGATCACTATTACAGCAAAGTACGTATTCTGGCCACTGTTTGTTTTAGGAATTGTCCTTTTAGACAAGCATGTTATAGGTATATACGATGAGAGCATATATAAAGCACTGATGTTGCTGGCTATTATTCCAGTTTCTGGGTCCAGTATAATACTTGCTAATATTTTGAATTATCAACCAGATAAAGCTACTCTGTTGCTTCTAATCAGTACTGCAGTGGGACTGTTTTATGTTCCACTAATAATATCATTATTTTTTACTAAACTTGTTCCTTTTTGATCAAAAAATTAAGCGCTTGCACAACCATTATTTGGGTAACAACACAAGACATTGATAAAACTTGAATTTATAGCTAAAGCAACTTCTACAATTTGGTAACCCGTCATCCCGCTACTAGTTAGCGCCGCGGCGGTAAATTGACCTTACCCAGAAAAAGTAGAGAGAAAGTTAAGACGTTTTTGGAGTAAAATAAAACGTTTTTTCAAAATATGACAAATAGAAGAGAATATACAGCAGAATTCAAATTAGAAGCTGTTAAGCTGGTTAAAGAAACAGGTCAAGCAAGTACAAAAATAGCAAAAGATCTAGGTATAGATGGCAGTATGTTAAGTAAGAAAATATGATGGAAAAATGTCTGGAGCATACGCATTTCCAGGCAAAGGCTCCTTATGACAAAGAAAGATTTGATCTAAAAAAAGAGCTAATAAGAGAAAGAGACATCTTAAAAAAAGCCCTGGGCAAAGAAAAAGAGTAAAGTATTCTTTTATATAGAAATTGCTATAAAACACAGGAACTATGTAGGGTTTTGTACTGGTGGTATGGGTTGCTAAGGAAAAAAGCAGTAAAGAATTAGCAAAAGAAGGGCTTCTAGCAGATATTCAAAAAATACATCAAGCTTCTAAATGCAGATATGGAGCCCCTAAAATTCACGCTGAATTAAAAGCTTTAGGCAAAAATTAAAACAGTACAAAGTGTTATGCAAGAAAATGGCATTAAAGCCAAGTTTAGACGAAGGTTCAAAAATAAAAAACAGCAAATAAGCAACCGAGTTGTGGCTCCGAACACATTGGATCAAAATTTTACTACTGATCAGCCAAATAAAGTTTGGGATTACCTACATAAAAACTAAAGAAGGTTGTTGGCGGCAATAATTGACCTATATTCACGCATGGTGGTTAATGAGTAACATGATAATTAGTTATAGATTCTTTATTGATGGCCGTTGATAAACGCAAACCCGATAAAAATCTGCTGTTACATAGCGATCAAGGATCACAGTATACCTCTCAAAATTACCAATTTCTATTGAATACAAAAAACATCATTTCCAGCATGAGCCATAAGGGCTGTTGTTACGATAACTCTGTTGCAGAAAAGTTCACTTAAAAGGGAGCTGCTTATTGATACTTCTCGCTCAACAAACCAGAACTACCATATTTGAATACATAGAAATCTTTTATAACAAATAACGTAGACATTCTACTATTAACTATTGCATTCCTGCACAATTTATTCTCATGATAAAAACGTCTTAACTTTCTCTCTACTTTTTCTGGGTAAGGTCAATTTGGGTCTGCACCATTTTTGAGTAATAGTTTTACTTCTTGTGCATTACCATCTTCTACAGCTAGGAATAATTGTTCTTCCTGTGTTTTTACGCGTGTTTCCACATTAGATATAAAAAATAACAATACTAAACATGCAATACCAATAATGCTAATATATTTTATAACTTTTCTCATAAGATATTTTACAATGCTTCTAATAATATTAGATATCATCTATAAAATTAAAAAATCCATGAAAGGGGATGAAAATATGTAAAAAAGTATTATTGATTAATTAAAAACAGATTTTGATTTGATAATACTAATAAAATCGATTTATCTTAAATTTACGTTGATTTTTACCTGTTATTTTTTGTAGTTTATCCAACGTAAATTCCAGGTAAAACAAAGTCGTTATCTCCAACCGTTACAACCAACTCTCCTTCTTTAATTTTTATTTGATTAGGTGTATGGTCCCATACCATCACACTCTGGGATCATACACCTAAAGTACTCCGACACTGGGATGACACCCAGGGGTTTCTGGGATGACAAAAAAGAGCCCCCTGAGCAAAAATCTTATAGCCACTTGAATGATAATTGACTTTTTGCCTAAAATAACTAAGAAAGAAACTTCTCATCAAGATAACTTAAATATATACTAATTCTCTTATTTTTAAACGATTTCTCATCATGAATTGCACGATCAAAAACCTGAATTTGACTTGTTATAATGCTACAATTATTATTTGCAACTTCTAATACGCCACTATCAATTACAACCTTCTTTTCTGTTTGGTTACTCATTTTAACAGTAATCATACCAGGCAATAAATAAATTAAGTAAGGAGCATGGTGAGCTAAAATCATAAGCTCCCCTTCGAGCCCAGTTACTGAAAGAGAAACCACTCCACTGAATGAAATTTGATCATCAGGAGAGAAAAATTGCACTTTAAAAGTATTCATAATCTTTAACTTTTATTTAGCTTCAGCTTGTATTAATTCAGCCTTTTTTATTGCTTCATCTATATTCCCCACCATATAAAAAGCAGCCTCTGGTAAGTGATCATATTTGCCTTCAACAATCCCTTTAAAACTGGAAACAGTATCAGAAAGTGAAACAAATTTACCAGGCATGCCAGTAAATATTTCTGCAACGTGAAAAGGTTGAGAAAGAAATTTCTGAATCTTACGAGCCCTATCAACAATAATTTTATCTTCATCAGATAGCTCATCCATACCAAGTATTGCGATAATATCTTGCAGTGATTTATAAGTTTGCAATATACGTTTCACCTCAGAAGCTACATTATAATGTTCTTCACCAATGATTTCAGCAGATAAAGACTGAGAAGTTGAATCAAGTGGATCAACAGCAGGGTATATTCCCATTTCAGCTATTTGCCTTGACAACACTGTGGTTGCATCAAGGTGAGAGAATGTAGTTGCTGGGGCTGGATCAGTCAAATCGTCCGCAGGAACATATATAGCTTGCACAGAAGTAATAGAGCCAGAAGTTGTTGAAGCTATTCTTTCTTGCATTGAACCCATATCAGTTGCAAGGGTTGGCTGATAACCAACAGCTGACGGTATTCTTCCAAGTAAAGCAGAAATTTCAGAACCAGCTTGTGTAAATCTAAAGATATTATCCACAAAAAATAGAACATCTTGGTTTTCACGGTCACGAAAATACTCTGCCATAGTAAGCGCTGTTAAAGCAACTCTAGCCCTTGCTCCAGGAGGCTCATTCATCTGACCATAAACCAAAACAGCTTGAGATTTTTCATGCTCATTTATATTTATTACATTTGAAGTGATCATCTCGTGATAAAGATCGTTACCTTCACGCGTTCTCTCCCCTACCCCGGCAAACACAGAAAATCCTTTATGAGCTTTTGCTATATTATTAATTAATTCCATTATTAGGACTGTTTTACCAACACCGGCTCCACCAAATAAGCCAATTTTTCCTCCTTTAAGATAAGGTGCAAGAAGATCTATAACTTTTATTCCCGTAACTAAAACTTCTTCCTGTATTCTCTGTTCAGTAAAACTTGGAGGTGCTCTGTGTATAGGCTCTAAGTTATACTTTCCCTTCAGTGGACCACACTCATCTATAAGCTCTCCAACAACATTAAAAATCCTTCCTAAAGTTGAACGCCCAATTGGCACCGATATTGGTGCACCTGTATCAACAAATTCATCCCCCCTTGACATGCCATCTGTGCTATCCATAGCAATACAACGAACTATATTGTCACCTATATGCTGCGAAACTTCTAAAACCAGCTCCTTATCCTTATATTTTAGTTTGCTTTTTAAAGCATTAAATATTTTAGGCAATTCACCTTCAAATTTTATATCAACAACTGCTTGAGTTACCTTAATCGCTCTACCTATATTCATCTCTTTATTTTTATCACCTAACACTATAATTCCATAAAAGAACTTCTAAAGAAAATAAATTTTATATTATTAATAGAAATTTTGCAACATTAAAACGCTTACTAGTTACGCTTCATTACAAACAATGCAAATGCATTTAATAGCCAAGTAATAATAAACAATACTAAACTAAGCGCATAAGCAGCAAGAGTTTGTACACTATTGAAATCCTGATCTCCGGTAAGTAATGTAGCGATCTGCACGGTAATGGTAGCAACTGAATTAAGAGGGTTAAAAGTCAAATTTGCGTTGATTCCCACAGCCATTAGCACAATCATTGTTTCACCTATCACTCTTGAAATTGACAATAAAATTGCACTTAAAATTGTAGGCATTGCATAAGGTATTGTTATATGCCATATAGTTTCCGCTGGAGTTGCACCAAGTGCCATGAAGCCATAACGCAAGCTTTTTGGAACAGATCTTATGGCATCTTCGAGTAAAGAAATAATAAAAGGAAGAATCATTATCCCAATCGATAAACCGGCAACTAAGGCACTTTCTGAGTGTATACTTAAACCAAAAAAATTTGCTACCTGCTTTATAAAGAAAGACAAAAACACAACCGCGAAATATCCATATACAACCGTAGGAATAGCAGACAAAACTTGCAAAGTTGTATTAACAATATAACGCACTTTCTCACTCGCATATTCACTAATATATATTGCAGAAAATAAACCAAGCGGAACGACAACTAACATTGCTATAATAGTTATAAGTAATGTACCAACTAAAAGCGGCGCTATACCAAAACATCCTATCTTCTCTTCATTGATAGTGACTACATTGTGGCCCCATTTCAAGCAAAACAAGAATTCTGAAATAGCTACTTTATTAAAAAAACTAATGGATTGAATAAAAATAGACAGCATTATAAATAAAGTGATAAAAAATGATATGGCCAAAGCCACAAATAACGAAAGTTTTATTATCTTATTTCTTTTATTTTTAAAGATAAAAGCAAGCATGAAAAAAAGTAACGCTATAGAAATAAAAGTTACAAAACAATTATTATAGAATACTAACAACCAAGTTAGCATCCATACACAACTAAGATATAGATAAGATTTAACCTTATTTACTTCTTGAAACCTACTAAAACAAAATAAAAGGATTAGTAAGACAGGTATGACTATCACCGAATTCATTCTTCCATGCATCAAATTTTATTCTACGAAAATGTCATACAAGTTCACCATTATTTGACAATAAAGTAAAACAATTTAAAATAAATAATTATATTAATATAAAAACAATGAAGAGAACATTTCAACCAAAAAATTTGATAAGAAAGCGCAGACACGGATTTCGTTCACGTATGGCAACAAGAGCTGGAAGAAAAATCCTTAATAGGCGCCGTTCATTAGGGTGTAACAAATTATGCGCATAGTAAGTATAAAAAAAAAGATTTTTCTTCTGCTTTCAAAAATAAGTTAGCACTCAATAGTCTTTTTTATCGTGGGCTTTATATATCACTGTACGCTATAAAAGAAAGAGAACCTGAAAAGTACATTCATACTATTAGAGTAGGTCTGGCTATCAGTAAAAAAACCGGAAAAGCAGCAAAAAGAAATAAAATAAAAAGGCAACTACGAATGCTTGCTAAAATTAGCATTTTAAATATAAGTAATATAGGGCACTACTACATAATACTAACTCATAGAAACATTATGCAAGCAAGTTATAAAAATTTACAAAAAGATCTAACTATTTGCTTAAAAAAGATAAAATAAAAAAAATCTCAATTAAGGTATTTACAACTATATTTTTTATGATAATATAGGTAAAATTTTTAAAAATAGTTAATGGGTGTGGTGAATGGTAGAGCATATAAAAGAGGTAAATAACACAGGCTTTGGTCAGATGTATCAATTCTTATTTCTTCCTAAAGGAACAGGAACAGATTGGAGGTCAGCATTTCGCCAACAAGAAGAATTATTTAAAAAAGTGGGAGGTAATGTAATGTTACCAGAAATCAGTAATTCTCCTTCAAAAGGGAATCAATTAGGGGAAGTAGGAACAATGCTAAATAATGTAGAAAATGACCAAGAACATATAAGAAAAAAAAGATATCGTAGTTAAAGTAAAAACTTAAAGAATAGTAACAAAACAAGAAAGTTAAAATATAAGTATACCTACTGTCTAATTAACAAAGAAATTTTTATAAACTTGGCGGCGACCTACTCTCCCTTTTCAAGTACCATCAGCGCTAAAAAGTTTCACTTCCGAGTTCGAGATGAGATCGGGTGGTTCATTTTTGCTATAGCCACCAAGTCAATAAAAATTTCTAACTTAACAATTTTAACTTAATATTTAACACTGCATACACACATATAGAAAGCAAATAAATCAATCAGGCTATTAGTACTATTTAGCTTCACATGTTACCATGCTTCCACACCTAGCCTATCAACGTGGTAGTCTTCCACGGCCTTAATTGGGAAATCTTTTTGAAGAGGGTTTCTTGCTTATATGCTTTCAGCAATTATCCCATCTATACATAGCCACCCAGCGATGCTATTGGCATAACAGCTGGTACACCAGAGGTATATCCATCTCGGTCCTCTCGTACTAGAGTCAGACCTTCTCAAATTTCCTTCACCCACGGCAGATAGAAACCGAACTGTCTCACGACGTTCTAAACCCAACTCACGTATCACTTTAATCGGCGAACAGCCGAACCCTTGGGACCTTCTTCAGCCCCAGGATGTGATGAGTCGACATCGAGGTGCCAAACGGTGTCGTCGCTATGAACGCTCGAACACCATCAGCCTGTTATCCCCGGCGTACCTTTTATCCGTTGAGCGATGACCCTTCCATACAGAATCACCGGATCACTATGACCGACTTTCGTCTCTGCTTGGCTTGTCAGCCTCGCAGTCAGGCAAGCTTATGCCATTATACTATCAAGCTGATTTCCGACCAGCTCTAGCTTACCTTCGCACGCCTCCGTTACTTTTTAGGAGGCGACCGCCCCAGTCAAACTACCCACCATACAATGTCCTAGTTCCAGATAATGAAACATAGTTAGATATCAAAAGTGTAAAGGGTGGTATCTCAAGGTTGACTCCATTATAGCTAGCGCCATAACTTCAAAGTCTCCCACCTATCCTGCACATCACACTTTTAATAGCAATGTAAAGCTATAGTAAAGGTGCACGGGGTCTCTTCGTCTAACCGCGGGTACCCCGCATCTGCACGGGGAATTCAATTTCGCTGAAGTGATGTTGGAGACAGTGGAGAAATCGTTACGCCATTCGTGCGGGTCGGAACTTACCCGACAAGGAATTTCGCTACCTTAGGACCGTCAGTGTTACGGCCGCCGTTTACTGGGGCTTCAATTCGGAGCTTGCACCCTTCCTATTAACCTTCCAGCACCGGGCAGGCGTCAGACCCTATACTTCCACTTACGTGTTTGCAGAGTCCTGTGTTTTTAGTAAACAGTCGCTACTCCCTATTTTGTGCCACCTACTCATAGTTGCCTAAAAGCAGGTTACCCTTCTTCCGAAGTTACAGGTATAATTTGCCGAGTTCCTTCAACATCATTCTTTCAACACCTTAGTATACTCTACTCATCCACCAGTGTCGGTTTGCGGTACGGCCTCATAAATATAAGTGCTATTTCCTGGAGCTTCTTTTAAGCATAGATCAATCCAATAAGATCTATACAAATACGAAACCCGTCACACTTAAGAGGTTTAGGAATATTAACCTAATTGCCATCGACTACTCCTTTACGGACTCGCCTTAGGAACCGACTAACCCTACGCAGATTAACTTAACGTAGGAACCCTTAGATTTTTGGTGAGAGTGTTTTTCACACTCTTTTACGCTACTTATGTCAGCATTCTCACTTCCGATATCTCCAGCAGTTTTCACAAACCACCTTCACAGACTTACGGAACGCTCCGCTACCGCGCCTATTGATCGAAATCAATAAGCACTCACATCTTCGGTATACAGCTTTAGCCCCGGTACATTTTCGGCGCAGAAAAACTTATTTAGACAAGTGAGCTGTTACGCTTTCTTTAAAGGATGGCTGCTTCCAAGCCAACCTCCTAGCTGTAATGGTTTTTCTACTTCCTTCCCCACTTAGCTGTAATTTTGGGACCTTAGATAGTGATCTGGGTTGTTTCCCTCTTCACCACGGACTTAGCACCCGTAGTGTGCCTGCTGTATAATTAATTGTTGGTATTCGGAGTTTAGTTAGATTTGGTAAGACGGTGAATCCCCCTAGTCTATCCAGTGCTCTACCCCCAACAACATACATACAACGCTCTACCTAAATAGATTTCGCGGAGAACCAGCTATTTCCAAGTTTGATTGGCCTTTCACCCCTAATCACAACTCATCCAATAATGTTGCAACATTAACTGGTTCGATCCTCCAGTGTGTTTTACCACACCTTCAATCTGGTCATGACTAGATCACTTGGTTTCGGGTCTAATCCATAAAACTAAAACGCCCTATTCAGACTTGCTTTCGCTACGCCTACACCTAACGGCTTAAGCTTGCTTCATAGATTAACTCGCTGACCCATTATGCAAAAGGTACGCTGTCACTCTAAATATCAATAAATTGATATAGAGCTCCAACTGTTTGTAAGCACTTGATTTCAGATTCTATTTCACTCCCCTCCCGGGGTTCTTTTCACCTTTCCCTCACGGTACTTGTTCACTATCGGTCGTTAAGGAGTATTTAGGCTTGGAGGATGGTCCCCCCATATTCAAACAGGATTTCACGTGCCCCGCTCTACTCAAGGATTTAAAAACTTTCTACTTATACAGGACTATCACCTTCTATGGTTACTATTTCCAGAGTATTCTAATTCTTATTCTTAAATCACTAGCCTTTTCCGCTTTCGCTCGTCACTACTAACAGAATCTCGGTTGATTTCTTTTCCTTTGGCTACTTAGATATTTCAGTTCACCAAGTTTGCTTTACATACTTAGTACGTAATAACTAGCTAAACTAGTTGGGTTTCCCCATTCGGAAATCTGCGGATCAAAATTTGTTGACAATTCCCCACAGCTTATCGCAGCCTGCCACGTCCTTCATCGCCTCTTAACGCCAAGGCATCCATCAAGTGCTCTTAATAATTTATTTATCCGACTATATGCAGAATATGCAGAGTTAAATATTATTAAAATTGAATTGAGATTAAATTAATCTCTACCATAAAACTTGTCAAACATCTAAAAACTAAATTAATCTTTTATATGTTATAACCTAATAAATAATATGTCAACGCCTTTTTGCACAAAACATTTACTTATATTATCAACAACAATATACTAGCAATCCTAAACAGTATAATCTGAGAAATATGTGGTAAACTTATATATACAGTAAAAATTAATAAAAAAGATATTTTGTAAGATAAAATGTGTTAAAATCAATTGCCTAAAAATGATAATAAACATTCGGAGTATTTCTAACGTATGAAAAGTAATCTCTCTTTTATAAAAAACGTTGCTTTAAATTGTATGTCTAAGCTCATTGGCGTATTAAATATTAAGAAAGTAAAACACTTCATTGTGAATAAATATAATACTCTTCATAAAGAAATGACAGTGCTTCTTAAAAAATCTAAGAACCTGTTAAACACCAACATTGAAATCGGTTTATATCACTTTTATAAAGGTAGCATATCAGATGCAAAGTTACGATTTTGGTTAATTAGCATATTTTACCCCCATTTACCTATAGTCTGGTATAACATCGGAAGGTGTCATTTTGCGGTAGGGAATACTAACAAAGCTTATAATTATTTAACAAGGGCACTAAAATTAGATAATGACCACGAGGAGGCGTCTTACTATATAAAAAAAATGACAAACTCAGCGCCTATTACAGAATTGCCAAAAAACCTCATAAGACAATATTTTGATTACACAGGTGAATATTTTGTTGAGCATTGGTTGATTGCCAAACAATATAGAGGGCATGAACTTGTACACATGATAATTACAAAAATCTTCAACAACTCCACTTCTGAGCTCAATATACTCGACCTTGGTTGTGGAACTGGAATATGTGGTCATTTCTTGAAAATAAATAGTATTGGAAACCATATAACAGGAATTGACATTTCAAGTAGAATGCTAAATATCGCAAGAGGATGCTTTATAAAAGGTAAGCCTGTTTACAATGAATTAATACATATGGAAATGAAAGAGTTTCTTAAACAAGAGAAAAACCAGCAGTATGATGTAATTATCTTTGTTGAAGTGCTACATTATCTACATGACTTTCAAGAAGAGTTGGAATTAGCAAAAAGATCTACGAGCAAAAAAGGAGTTATTGTATGTTTAATAAGAAGAAAGGAAGGTGAAGGTATTGACTTTGTAAACAAAGGAGACTATTTTCGTCACTCAGAAAGTTATGTTCAACATGTTGCAAAAGAAATAAATATGCAAATAAGTTATATGAGTTACTGTAAAATATATGGCAGTCAGGTTGACGGTATCTTGTTTGCATTACAGCATCAACAAAAAAATCCGAAAAACCTAACTTAAAAATCGCTCAAAATGACTTTTAAGTACCTATATATAATAAAAGAATAAAAGGAACTTTATGAATAACATTACCATTAATTACGCAAAGGACAGCAAATTAACCGACTTTGGAAAAGCAGTTCTATCAGACAGGTATTTAATAGAAAATGAAAGTTATCAAGACCTCTTTGCACGTATTGCTAATTACTATTCTGATAATAAAGAACATGCGCAGCGTCTTTATGACTACATGAGCAACTTGTGGTTCATGCCTTCAACACCAATACTCAGCAATGGTGGCACTAAGAGAGGGTTACCTATCTCTTGCTTTCTTAATGAAACCGAAGACAGCTTGCAGGGAATAGTTGATCTATGGAACGAAAATGTTTGGCTTGCTGCACGTGGAGGAGGCATAGGTAGTTATTGGGGAAATTTACGCTCAATAGGCGAAAGCGTAAAGGGTAGCGGCAAAACATCAGGAATTGTTCCATTTATTGTAGTGCAAAATGCTCTAACGCTTGCAATTAGTCAGGGATCCCTAAGGCGAGGAAGTTCAGCAGTCTACCTTCCTGTATCTCATCCGGAGATAGAAGAGTTTCTAGATTTACGCAAGCCAACAGGCGGTGACCCAAATCGCAAAGCGTTAAATATACATCATGCTGTAATAGTAACAGATAAATTTATGCAGGCTGTTGAGAATGATCAAGAATGGAATTTAATAAGCCCTCACAACAATAAGGTTATTTCAACTGTAAAAGCGCGGGATATATGGATCAAAATATTAACAGCAAGAGTTGAAACTGGAGAACCTTACATTATTTTCCTTGATGCAACAAATAACAATAAGCCAGAATCTTACAAAAAGCTCAACTTAGACATCAAGATGTCAAATCTATGCAGTGAAATAACTTTAACCACAGGTTATGATCACCTGAATAAGTCACGCACTGCTGTGTGTTGTCTATCATCCGTAAACCTTGAGTACTACGAAGAATGGAAAGACAATAAACTCTTCATAGAAGATATAATGCGCTTTCTTGATAATGTATTGGAAGATTTCATAAATAAAGCACCGAATGAAATGCAGCGAGCAAAATATTCTGCAGCCAGAGAACGCAGTATTGGTCTTGGTGTGATGGGCTTTCACTCATTTTTACAAAGCAAAATGGTTCCTTTTGAATCAGTAACAGCACAACAATGGAATAAAAAAATATTTAAGTATTTACGCGAGCAAGCAGATATAGTTTCTAAAAAATTAGCAGAAGAAAAGGGAGCATGTCCTGATGCCAAAGAAGTTGATCTAATGGAAAGGTTTACACACAAACTCGCTATTGCTCCTACTGCCTCGATCTCCATTATTGCAGGTAATACCTCCCCTGGAATAGAACCATACGCAGCAAACGTATTCATACAAAAGACACTTACAGGCTCATTTGTAGTGCGAAATAAATTCTTGCAAAAACTATTAGCAGAAAAAAATCAAGACAATGATAAAATATGGTCTTCAATTTCAACAAACGAGGGTTCCGTTCAGCATTTAGATTTTCTTAGTGAGCATGAAAAATTGACATTTAAAACAGCGTACGAGCTTGACCAAAGATGGATTATAGAACATGCAAGTAATAGAACTTCGTATATTTGTCAATCTCAATCAGTAAATCTGTTCTTACCTGCCAACGTACATAAACGTTACTTGCACAAAATACACATGCTTGCTTGGAAAAAAGGATTGAAGAGCTTATATTACTGCAGATCACAATCAATGCAGAGAGCCGATAAGGTCTCGCATGACATATTCAAAAAAAGTGAAATATTGCAACAAAAAACAGATATTGACTACGATGAATGTCTGTCATGCCAATAGCGGCCTTACTCAGAAAAAGTAGAGAGAAAGTTAAGCAAATGGGTAAATAGACTTCTTGCATAACCATATAACGCACTTTTATTGGGAATAGAAACGAAAAAACTTTCTTGACAAACTCCGCCAGCTCCCTTATCATAAAACTGAAGCTATTTATTTATCTTCGCAGTCTGTGCAGGTTAATGACAAAAAACTTAGGGTATTTGGCGTCTCATGTTTAATTTTTCGCACTACGTGCATCGCATGTCTTTAAAAATTTTTAGGTTTTTACCTATATAAGCCGAAACGCGCTTACAAAGCGTTTAAGACAGCAAAAAACGTCAAATTGACAAGGGAGAATTTGAATGCTAGCTACTACGGGGTTTCTTTGCCTTTTTTCCTGCTTAGTAAATTTCTTAAACACTTGCGGTGTAGGTTAGTTGCAAGTTAAAAGCAGCTAAATCGCTCTTAATCAAGCGTTTTAGAATAAAAAAAACGCCGATATTTTAGTACATAGTAAATAGCCAACCACCATGGGGCTTCTTTTGCCTTTTTTTTCATTTGGTAAATTTCTTAAACATTTATGGCTAAACGACAATCGTCATCCCGCTACTTGTTAGCGGGATCTATTGCCGAGATACCGCGAATGAATCGCGGTATGACGGTTCGCGGTGGTATGACGGTTCGTGGCAGCATGAAGATAATCCCGCTACTTGTTAGCGGCTAAGGGATACCGCGAATGAATCGCGGTATGACGATAAGCTCGTCGTCCCGCTACGTGTTAGCGTCGTAGCGGTATGGTGTAGGAAAATTAGCTATATAGCTAACTTGTACCACGCGTTAAAGCTTTTAAACAGGTCTTGGTTTACTTACTCCATTATTTTCTTTATTATCAGATATCATTTTAAATAATATGGAGGAGCAAATTGTCAGCAATTGCCATTATTGATTTTGGTTCACAGTTTACACAGCTTATCGCAAGACAAGTAAGAGGAATGGGCGTTTATTGTGAAATATTTCCAAGCAGCGTCAGTTTTGAAACAATATCAAAATTCAATGGGTTTATTCTCTCTGGAGGACCACAATCTGTAAATGATGATTGTTCTGAAACAAGTAGAATAGTACATGAAATTATAAAACTTAATGAGGCAACAAGCGTTCCTATACTTGGAATATGCTATGGACAGCAACTCATTTGTCATTATTTTGGAGCAAAAGTAAAAGAGAGTTTCAAACAGGAGTTTGGTAGAACTAAAATCAAGATACTAAAAGAATCCCCCATTGTAAAGGATACCTGGGATGTTAATTCTGAAGTGGATGTATTAATGAACCATGCGGACAGTGTTGATACTATACCACAGGGATTTACTGTTATCGCATCAGGTGTGATAAATCAAACAATTGCAATGATTGTCAACGAACAGCGGAAGATTTACTGTACTCAGTTCCATCCTGAGGTTAAGCCCACAACAAATGGCAGTAAATTGCTCTCTAACTTCTTGGATATTGCAAATTGCAAAAGAGACTGGACAATGAAGTCGTTTATTGAGGAGCAAAAGGAAAAAATCAAAAATGTAGTAGGAGAGAAAAAAGTAATCGCTGCAGTAAGTGGTGGGGTTGATTCAAGCGTTGCAGCGGCTCTCACACATAAAGCTATAGGAAAACAATTGAACTGT
Organism: Wolbachia endosymbiont (group A) of Ischnus inquisitorius; assembly: GCF_964026985.1. Classification (NCBI taxonomy): domain Bacteria; kingdom Pseudomonadati; phylum Pseudomonadota; class Alphaproteobacteria; order Rickettsiales; family Anaplasmataceae; genus Wolbachia; species Wolbachia endosymbiont (group A) of Ischnus inquisitorius. The sequence goes on from NZ_OZ034715.1 coordinate 943,630, forward strand.
ATTTTTATCGATACTGGGTTGTTACGCAAGAACCAAACCATCGCTATGTTGAAAGAGATTCCGATAAATTACGTTGATAAATCAAATTTATTTTTGAGTAGGTTGAAGGGAATAACTGATCCAGAAGAAAAGCGAAAAATTATCGGTAACACTTTTATTGAAGTGTTTGAAGAAGAAGCAAAAAAAATAGGTGATGTGGATTTTTTGATGCAAGGTACCATCTACTCTGATGTAGTTGAGTCAGGGCATGCCTCAAACAACACTAGTACAATTAAGTCTCACCATAATGTTGGTGGGTTGCCAGAAAAGATGAACCTGAAGCTAGTGGAGCCTTTACGCTACCTCTTTAAAGATGAGGTAAGGCTACTTGGAAAAGAAATTGGGCTTTCAGATGAGATAATATTTCAACATCCATTTCCTGGACCTGGACTTGCAGTGAGGATTATAAGTGAAGTCGATGAAGAAAAGGTGCGAATATTGCAAGAAGTAGATGAAATATATATTAATACGATGAAAAATTACGATCTATACGATAAGATATGGCAAGCTTTTGCTGTATTATTACCAATAAAAACTGTAGGCGTTATGGGAGATGGTCGTACGTATGGATATGTTTGTGCTTTAAGGGCTGTAACATCATCTGATGGTATGACAGCCGATGCATTTCCATTTGAAGATAAGGATCAACACTTGCTAGTATTTTGGGATTTTTTACGCAATGTCGGCAGTATAATTGTTAATAATGTTCCCGGAGTAAATAGAGTTGTTTATGATATCACTTCTAAACCACCCGCAACTATTGAGTGGGAGTAAATCAAAAAGATCCCGCTGCTTGTTAGCTGGATCTAGAGATACCGCGAATGAATCGCGGTATGACGGTTAATTTTCTTTATTTTGCTTATAATTTCCACAAGCAGTGCAAACATAAATGAAGAATACAAATATCCTTTTGGTAATTCTATATGAAATCCATGAAGTATGAGGTACACACCGACAAGTAAAACAAATAAAATGGCGATTATTTTTAACCCTGGGTTAGATTTGATTAACTGGGCGGTATAACTTGATAAAAACAGCATTGCTAGCATGGAAAATGTAAATGCTGTAGCAATTATTACCATGTTATAAGTTAGTGCTATAGCAGTTAATATCGAATCAACCGAAAAAACTAAATCTATTAATATAATTTGTAGCACAACTAAAAAAAATTTTGATTTAACGTTTGCTTTCTTTTTATTTTTCTTACATACAAAGATGTCATCCCGTAACTCCATAGAGCTCTTAACAATAAGGAATAATCCCCCTGCGATCATAAGTAAATCCCTTGCTGATGCAGTGTGAAATATAGGTTTTTGCATTGATAATATAGATGATGTAAAAAATAGTATTACAAAACGCATTAATAGTGCTAATCCAAGGCCCATAAGGCGCACTCTTTCTCTCAGCGCATTTGGTACCTTATCTATTGCTAGAGAAATAAAGATTAAATTGTCTACACTAAGTATAGTTTCAAGTAGTGTAAGTGTCAGTAAAGTCCAAGCATCAGTTAGCATTTTTGTTTCAAATTCGGTTCTTCTTACTCTACAATAGATGTGTAAAAATTAAGTGACTTCACTCAGAAGTTTTATAGCAGTTCTCCAGAAAAACAGGATATATAAAGTTCAGCAGCTTCTTCTATTTTCGTTTTTGAGCAAAATCAATAATAAGAGAGTTTCTTATTTTCATGCACGCAAATAAGATAAAGCCTTATTTTCATTTTTGACTTTATTTGAAAATAATATATACTATAAAAATAGTGTGCTCGGTTGAATGAATGTATATTAAAGGATCACCATCAGGCAAAGTATTCGCTGGTTATCAGGCATTTATACCAAGCCCCTTGCCACCAAAATTTGAATGGGACAATGATTTAGTTAATAGTCTTTAAACCCTTACTTTACTATAAGGAAAGTGGTTGAAAACTTAGGTGTCGTATTTACAACAGCCCAAAGAGCAATCGTAAAGCTTGAAGATTTAGGCATCGTTTCACAAACTTCTCAAGGAAAGAGAGATCGGGTTTATTGTGCAACTGATATTTTGAATATTCTAGAAGAACCAACTAAGATTACAGAGAACTTCGATAGCACATTGTAGCTATTGTGATGAATAAATTCAGCAAACAGCAAGCTTAAAGAGTCTGATCCAATGGACATGCTGAACAAAAAGTAAGGAGCTCCTTTTGGAGGATTATATTAACTTATTAATTAATTGCTTGACTTTTAGCAGGATTTATTATATTATTTATTAATGAGTAATGCAATCAAACCAAGGAGGATAGCATGATAAATAATTTGGATTCAATAATTCTTGGAATAAAAGATGGTGAAAAGGCGATTGAAGATTTAAGGGTTGTTCTTAAAAAAAGAAAAGAAGAAGTTATTACTACACAGACATTTAATTACGCTTTACGATGCCCAAAAACTACAAAGGAAGCGATAGTACACGAAATTCTGCTTCATTTTATACAAAATCCTGGCGAGCAATCACTAGAACAAGTGATACAATGCTTAGATAGAGCAATACAATCTGGGATATATGCAAAAAACAACCCAATAAGAAATCTAGATGAAGAATTTCGTACTCATATAAACTTTAAAGATGAAGAGGGAAATACATTACTACATCATGCAGTTATAGGTAATAAAACTGAAGAAATAACCACCCTTCTTGTTACATATAGTGCAAATCCTTTGATACAAAACGCGGATAATAAAATTCCTTCAGATTTAGCTCAAGGAAAAACAAAAGAAGTGCTTATTAAAAGCCCAGAACAGATAAAATCTGTAAAACCAAAAAGGAACTCCCTCTTTACTTTATGTTCTTTGGGTATAGTGTTATGAAGAAGCGCTTCTGCAGCTATAACCGAAACAATCAATGGTGCTATAAATGCCCGTTTGAAAGCATGGTTTTGGGGGAAATGGTAAAACCATTGATGGAGTTCTTTTTGGGCTACCTCGTTTAGAAGATTGTATAACCTAACCGTCCCAAGCTGAAGTGCTTCTTATCATAATAATATAGGAGGGATTTTATATGGCAGAAGCAAAAAGTAAATTAAAAACAATAAACCTTGATGCAGCAGGGATTGATATTGGCTCGACTGTACATTATGTATGTGTACCTGAAGGAAGAGATGAACAACGTATCCAAAAATTTGGGTGCTTTACAGTAGATCTACACAACTTAGCAAAGTGGTTAAAAAAGTGTCAGGTTAGAACTGTAGCCATGGAGTCAACTGGAGTATATTGGATTCCCTTATTTCAAATATTAGAATCACATAAATTTGAAGTAAAATTAGTAAATGCGCGACATGTCAAAAATGTGCCTGGTAGAAAGTCTGATGTTCAAGATTGTCAATGGCTGCAACAATTGCACAGCTATGGACTGCTTCAAGGATCATTTAGACCGGATAATCAAATGTGTGTACTGCGTAGTTACGTTAGACAACGTGCTAATCTAATTGAAAATGCAGCTAAACATACTCAACGTATGCAAAAAGCGCTAATTCAAATGAATATTCAATTACACAAGGTTATTAGTCATATTACTGGGATAACTGGTATGAAAATCATTGAAGCTATAATTGAAGGCGAAAGAGATCCTGAGAAATTGGCTAAATTCAGGGATGCACGAATAAAAAATGATCAGTCTACTATAGCAAAAGCGTTAGCTGGTGATTATAGAGAGGAACACTTGTTTGTGCTAAAACAAGAATATGCAGCATATACTTTTTTTCAAGAGCAAATAACGGGATGTGATAAAAGTATAGAAAATTACTATAAAACATTTGAAACAAAGTCGAATGAGAACAGGGCATTGAATAAGACACGAAAGAGAAAACAGAAGAATAGTCCAGATTTTGCCGTAGATGAAGATTTATATCGAATAACGGGGATGGATTTTACTAGAGTTCCAGGACTTGATGTATTAAGTATACAGGCTGTCATTTCAGAAACAGGTATAAATCACAATAAATGGAGGACAGAAAAGCATTTTTCTTCCTGGCTCGGATTAAGTCCTGCTAATAAAATTACAGGAGGGAAAATTATTGGAACAAGAACTCGTAAAGTTGTTAATCGTGCTGCAACTGCCTTGCGACTTGCTGCTCATTGTGTATCAAGAAGCAACACTGCACTTGGTGCATACTGCAGGAGGTTAAAGAAGCGACTAGGGATACCAAAAGCGATCACTGCTACAGCAAGGAAATTAGCATGTATTTTTTATAATATGCTAAAATATGGACAAGAATATGTAGAAAAAGGAATGAACTATTATGAAACACTCTACAAAGAGAGAGTAGTCAAAAATTTGACTAAAAAAGCAAAGGAATTTGGTTATATACTAATGAAAGAGGAGCCGATAGATGAAGAAGGTTCTTAGGAGTTTCTTAGAAGTATGAAAAAACAAGCTAATACGAAAAAAGAAAGCGCTATGGTAGGCAGTTTGGTGCCTGGCGTAATAATTGGTGGTTTTCTTGGTGTTGTACTTGGAGCTGATGTGTGTGTTGCAGTAAGTCTTTCTGGTGGTATGATACTAGGTGTAATGATAGCATCTTCTCTTGTTGCTAGTATAGCTATTGGACTGGCCATGTATTTTTTGAGTCAAGACTATGAACAGGCTAAAGCGATAGAAAAAACTATTAGCACTGTTAGCTCTGAAATATCTGTTGATGATACAACTGTCGCAAATGGTAAAAAGGGGCCACAACTTACATAGAAAAAGCTATAGTATTTTTCAAACTAAATAATAAACCTTGTAATTAGGATATTCTGGATTCCAGCGTCACGCGCTGGAATGACAACTGTGTTTTTGCTTTTTTGTCATCAAATACTCCTACTCTTTATGTCATCCAAGTGTCCTGACTACTTGGATCCAAGAAATTTAATTGTTTTAAATTTTCCCCTCTATACACCTATTTAAAATTTATGTTATTCACATGTGCAATATAATCTATAATAACGTTTATCAATACAATATATTAAAAAATATTATGAGCTTCGTAAAAGAAAAAAACACCCCTGTGATGGAGCAGTATTTGAACCTGAAAGCTCAATACAAGGATCATCTGCTATTTTATAGGCTAGGAGATTTTTATGAGTTGTTTTTCGATGATGCTATTAAAGCTGCGAAATTGCTGAATATAGTGCTCACTAAGAGAGGTAATTCGTGTGGGCAAGAAATACCAATGTGTGGAGTGCCAGCACACAGTAGTGAGTCTTACCTGCACAAGCTAATAGATTTAGGATTCAAAGTAGCAATCTGTGATCAATTAGAAACTGCTGATGAAGCAAAAAAGAGGGGCTATAAATCCATAGTAAAACGTGATGTAGTGCGAGTTGTAACTCCAGGTACAATTATAGAAGATTCACTACTGGAGGATAAAAGCAATAATTATCTCGCGTCCATAGTTGAACAAAATGACGAATATGCTATTAGTTGGCTTGAATTATCGACGGGAAAATTTTTTCACACTTTAACGAGTTTGAAAGCTCTAGATAGTGATTTGTTGCGTATATCACCAAGAGAATTATTAATTTCTGAAAAATTCACTGAGGACGAAAAAATTAGATCGATTTTAAAAAATTATAAAATATCAATTACGCAACACGCACAGAGCTTTTTTGAGTATAGTAAATCTCACAGAACGTTATGCGAGTTTTATAAAATCAGGGAACTTGGGAGTATAGGAAATTTCAGCAAAGTAGAAATCATGGCGTGTGGTGCACTGCTTGAATATGTCAGAGTAACACAAAGGGGCTCTATTCCAAGGCTTGAATTCCCAAAAACCTATAAGCAACAAAATTTCATGCTTATTGATGCTTCAGCAAGGAGAAATCTTGAGTTATTTTCAACTCAATTTGGTGAAAAGAAAGGTTCACTAATTTCAGTTATTGATCATACAGTTACAGCTTCTGGTGGACGCCTGTTAAAACAAATGCTCGCTTCACCCCTTGCTTGCTCCAAAGCAATCAATTTGAGGATCAGTACCGCTCAATTTTTTGTAAATAATCATGATTCACGCAAAAAAATACGAGAGATATTATCTAACATTCCAGATATTGAGAGGTCTTTATCGCGCTTAATACTAGGGCGTGGTTCACCAAAGGATATGAACCTATTAAAAATAGGCCTAGGAAAAACTTTAGAGTTGTCTGAGTTTCTGTCTACCTTGCATAATTATTGTTTAAGTGAAAAATCAGAAATTAACTCTCAGATGTCATTCCAGTGCTTGACCAGAGAAAAGGAACCAGTGTCTACTACTCAGGTGATAAGTAGTGACGAAAGTGAACTAAGCACAATACATAAAAGCCTTGGCAATCATAAAGACCTATTTGAACTGTTAAATAGTGCTATACTTGATAATAACCTCAGTTCCGTGAAAGAAGGAGGATTTATTCACTCAAAATACAACTCAGAATTATCTGAGTTATCCTACATATTAAATAATAGTAATAAACTAATAACCAAACTCCGTGAATCTTATCGCGACCTAACTGGTATTGCCGCACTTAAAATATTACATAACAACATACTCGGTTATTACGTTGAAGTGTCGGCAAATCACAAAATAACTTCGGATATATTTATTCATAGACAAAGCTTAGCAAATAGCATGCGCTACACTACTAATGAATTGAAAGAACTAGAAAATAAAATTCTTACGGCACGTGATGCTGCAATCGGCTTAGAAATGAAAATTTTTAGTGAACTGTGTAGTGAAGTTGCTAAAGAGTCTGAAAAAATCGCTCTTGCTGCAAATGCTTTGGCAAAACTTGATATTAGAACCGCATTTGCAGAGCTTGCAGTGCAAAATAATTACGTAAAACCCATTATTGATGACAGCAAAGAGTTCAATATCTGTAGCGGAAGACACCCAGTGGTTGAAGTTAACGATAAATTCATTGCAAATAGCATCAATTTAGCTGGTATACGTCTAATTACTGGTCCTAATATGGCTGGAAAAAGCACTTTCTTGAGGCAAAACGCTCTCATTGCAATTTTAGCTCACATGGGGTCATTTGTGCCAGCAGAGAGTGCACATATTGGAGTGATTGACAAGATATTCAGCAGGGTTGGCGCAACGGATAATATAACAGCTGGTTATTCTACCTTCATGGTAGAGATGATCGAAACAGCAACGATAGTAAATCAGGCAACGGACCGTTCCTTGGTGATACTTGATGAAATTGGTAGGGGCACAGGGGTGTATGATGGATTATCTATTGCACAGGCGGTGATTGAACATATTCACAATGTAAATAAGTGCCGCGCCATTTTTGCAACTCATTATCATGAATTAACTAAAGTAAGCAAATACTTGAAGAACGTGAAATGTTTTTGTGTAAAAATAAGAGAGTGGAACGGAGAGGTTATCTTTCTACATGAAGTAATTGAAGGCATTGCAGATGAGTCATATGGAATACATGTAGCAAAACTTGCTGGTTTTCCTGATTCTGTTTTAAATAGAGCAAGTGAAGTGTTTGAGGAGCTGAAGGCTTAAATCATTATTATAAGTGAAGAATTACCTATACAATCGTGGTAGTAGCTATAGAAACGAAAAACTTACTTGACACCCTTCGCCAGCGCCCTTATCATGATAGTGAAGCTATTGTATTTGCTTTCGCCAATCTGCAGATTAAAAGGTAAGGATTACTTAATGTATCGGCGTCTTATGTTCAATTTTTTGCAGTATATAGATACTGTATGTCTTTACAAAACTTCATCTACATCTAGATTTTTATCTAAATAAGCTGAACGCGCTTATAAAGCGTTACAAGACATCAAAAAATGCCAATACTCGACAGAGATAGTAAAAGACTAGCTAACTCGGGGATTCTTTGTCTTTTTTTCTGCTTAGTAAATTTCTTAAACATTTGCAGCGTAAGTTAGTTGCAATTAAAAGCGGCTGAATCTCGCTTGTCAAGCGTTTAAAACATAAAAAACGCCAATATTTTAAAGCGGATAATAACCCCAGGGCTTCTTTTGCCTTTTTTTTTATTTGGTAAATTTCTTAATATTTATAGCTAAACGACAATCGTCATCCCGCAGCGGTATCTCTAGATCCCGCTGCGGGATGACAGTTCGCGGCGGTATGACGTAGAGTGCTGTCATTCCAGTGCTTGGCACTGGAATGGCTTTGTTGCATCGCTCTTCGGATAGTAGGTAACGCACAATAAATTTATGAAGCTATCTCAAATTTAGCCATACCAATATCAGTGAACTTATTGAGCAAATAGCATTTAACAAGTAGTTCCTTCTCTCTATTTGTCTCAGATTTATTCCTAAAACTAAACCCGAATGTTTGTTTCAGTTGCGAGAAAAAACTTTCTATATAAGATCTTTTTCCATAACTCATCTCTTTTTTCCACTTCTTTATACCATCTTCATCATATGACTTTATGAGCTTGACTGCAGAATTTCTCTCAGCCATATAGCCTAACTTTGGATGCTCTGCTGCGTTGTTTTTCGGAGGAATTTTCGTTTTTATACCATATTGATTACACAGCTTATAGAGCTTTTCTCTGTCATATGCCCTATCTGCATATAGTACTTTTATGACATACTGAAAATCGACTTCTTTTAGCAAATCACAAGCTCCATAGTGATCAGAGTAGACACCGTTACTGTATTTTACAGCTATGGCTTTTTTGCTGTTTGTATTCAACATTACATGCAATTTTCTTGTCTGTTCATAGCTGCGATACTTTCTATCTTCGCTATTTTCTTTGCTATGACCAGGAGTGTTGTTGTATATACTAATTCCTGTACTGTCTATAGCAATTTCGATATCTTCCATATTATTTTTATCAATTCTGCAATCATTGATCTTAATATTGAGTTTCTTAAACCTTCTTGATGATTGTGAATAGCTGATAACTTGCAAATTTTTCCCAATTTGCTCAAGGTATCCTGCTATAAACCCAACTGTTTGCCTCAGGCCTATTCTAAATAAACAAGTTATTATGTGCACCAAAATTACAATTTTATCGCTATAAATATTGTTGCCACCTGGTATTTTTGGACCATTCTCGTACCACTTTTCTATGGCTTCGTTGATATAATGAAAAATATTTCCTCTTTTTTCTAGAAATTTGTTATATTCGCTATGGTTACTGACCCTCATTTTTTGTGGCATATTTTTTCTTTCAAGGTTAAATGGCTATTTTATAATGAATTTTGTCAGTAGCCACCAGATTTTTTCAGTTGCTATGCAACAAAGCCCACTGGAATCCAGCCTTTATTATGCAGCCACTTGGTTGAAATTAAGTCTTCTAGATCCCAGTGTCAGCTACTTGGATGACAGGAGAAGGAAGCACTGGGATTGGGATGGAAAAGGCTATTTGTGTGATGCCAATGAGTGATAGAAAGTTCTGCAAGAAGTCATTAATTGCAAAAATTTAATATAAGTGGTAAAGTAGAACCACTGAATAAAAAACATATGTTAATTAATACAACGTCGGAGCTGGAGGACATATGTGAGGGGTTGATAGCAAAAAAGCCAAAATTTATAGCAGTTGACACGGAGTTCATTAGAAATAATTTAATCTACTACCCAAAATTATCGTTAATTCAAATTTCTTACGGAGAGAAGAGTTTTATTGTAGACGCATTAGTGCCAGAAATTGATTTATCATTCATTAAGAAAATAATGCTAAATCAGGGGATAACCAAAGTGTTTCATAGCTGCCGGCAGGATATAGAATCCTTACTCACTGTGTTTAAATGTATTCCCACTCCCATTTTTGATACCCAAGTTGCTGCTATGTTTTGTCATTATTATCATGACTTTATTGGTTACTCAAAAGTAGTGGAGCAATATCAAGGAATAGCACTGGATAAAATTAAAGCTAAAAATTCAGATTGGTTAAGGCGTCCGTTGTCCGAGGATCAGTTAGACTATGCAATAAACGACGTGATACACCTATATGACCTACACCAAATATTGTGCAATAAACTTGAAGAAAATAATAGGATGGGTTGGTTTCAAGAAGAGATGGAATCAATAGTTAATATAAATAAGTATTTACATAATCCAAAAGATGCATGGAAGAGGATGAAATTTAATTATGAAGTAAATCCAAGATTGATACTAACTGTTAAAGCAGTTAGTGAGTGGCAAGAAACCTTAGCACAGCGCTATAATATGAACCGTAATAAAATAATCAATAATGCTGTAATAGCTGGTTTTATTGAAAAAAATATAGAGCATGTTGATGAGATTTTAGATGATCTCAAGAGGAATGCAAAAAATATAAAAGATGCAGATTTACTAGAGTTTGTGAATATTTTTAATGAAAATGAGGGAAATTGGATGCAGCAAAACAATACCTTATCGAGTAATTATGACAAATCTGTACTTGATATACTCTCAATTATTTTAGATAGTAAATGTAAAGAAAGTAACATATCAAGGAAATTAGTTTCTTCAAAAGATGAGTTAACCGGGTCAATATCTAGACAGACAGATAAATTATTCAAGGGGTGGAGATATGATTTTTTTGGCAGGTCAGTTGAATCATTTTTGAACACAAGCTCAAAATTTGAGATTTCAGCAGTGAAATCCGCAAATAATATAACCAAAATTCAGAGTAATTTGGTAGAGAATAACTGTTGCTAAAGTAACTTAGATTTATCGACAATCGTCATCCCGCTACGTGTTAGCGGCTAAGAGATACCGCGGCGGTATGACGGTTAAGTAGGGTGTCATCCAAGTAGCCCAGACTACTTCGATCCAGGAAAATTGATTGTAAACGAGCAAACATTTTCGATAAAATTACCAAAAAGCTAGATCCCAGACTGGGATGACACCACCTACAAATTGCAATGTTCGTATAGTTATGTGCTTGACACTGGGATCTAGAAAATCTAGTTAATATATATAGAGAAACCTTAGCTATAGTTTCAAAAGAAGTCGAATGTATTTTGTTATATGATTATAAGTCTAACAGGCGGAATTGGGGTAGGAAAGAGCTTTGTAGCTAATTGCTTTCAAGAGTTTGGTGCTGTTGTATTTGATGCTGATTCTGTTGTACACCAACTTTATAAAGTGGATAAAAGCATAATAAGTTATGCAGAGAAAAATTTTCCTGGAGTGGTAGTAAATGGTGAAATAGATAGAACAGTACTGTCTAAATATTTCTTAGCCTACGATGAAAATTGGAAACAATTTCAATCTTTGGTTCACTCTGCTGTGCTGCGTGAATTAGAATTTTTTATTGCCAAGGAAAAAAAGATCGATAGAAAACTTTTAGTTTTAGATGTGCCACTTCTATTAGAAACAAAATTTTATTTATATTGCGACCTTATTGTTTTTGTTCATGCAGATAGCGTTGTGCAAGCTCAAAGACTTAACGAACGCAACATAGATAAAGAAAAGCTTAATCTAATCTCCGATGTTCAGTTATCTATTGAGGAGAAAAGGAAGATGAGTGACTTTATTATCGATACCAGTGTAAGCAAAGAGTATGTTTTTTCTCAAGTAAAAGATATAGTGGATTCATTAAACCTAAACACGTAGCTCTACGTCATACCGCCGCGGTATCTCTAGATCCCGCTAACAAGCAGCGGGATGACGGTTGTCAGGATCCCAGCAGCCTCCCTCCCCTGTCATCCAAGTAGCCCCCTATGGTGTCATCCAAGTAGCCCAGACTACTTGGATCCAGGAAAATTGATTGTGCACTATAGCAACATTTTTGATCAAAAACTGGATTCCAGTGTCAAGCACTGGAATGACACCCTTCCGATGGGAACTGCTCTCAAACTACAACAGCATGAGTAGCTATAGAAGCTTTAATGATACAAGAAAAAATAAACAGCTATCATTTTTTTAGTAATTAAGTAAAATAGAGTGAAAGATTGCGAGGAAGTTTTGAAAAATAAGATAAAAAAGATAGTAATTTCAGGAAAGGAAGTGTGGCCAATCATCGAAGGTGGTAAAGGCATTGCAGTTAGTGATGGGAGATCAAGCGGAGCATTTGCTGCAGCAGATGCTGTGGGTACATTTTCTGGTGCAAATGCTAAGCTTATTGATGATAATGGCGAGTTAGTGCAACTAATTTATAAAGGCAAAACAAGAAATGAAAAGCATAGTGAATTGATTGAGTATAGTATTGAAGCTGGAATTAGTCAGGCAAGAATAGCAAATGAAATATCAAAAGGTCATGGAAGAATACACATGAATGTACTTTGGGAGATGGGAGCAGCAGAACGCGTACTTCATGGCATATTAGAAGGAGCGAAAGGTTTGATTCATGGTATTACCTGCGGTGCTGGTATGCCTTATAGGCTTGGAGAAATTGCAGCTAAATATCAGGTTTATTATTACCCTATTATCTCATCGGTGCGTGCTTTTAAAGCATTATGGAAGCGTACTTACCAAAGAATATCTTCCTATTTGCTTGGTGGAGTAGTGTATGAAGATCCATGGCTTGCTGGAGGGCACAATGGACTCAGTAACAGTGAAGACCCAGAGCTACCACAGGCTCCATTTGAAAGAGTTGCAGAGCTTAGATCTTTCATGAACGAGGTCGGTCTCTCAGAAACACCAATTGTTATGGCAGGAGGAGTGTGGCATTTGAAAGATTGGGAACATTGGTTTGACAATCTGCAAATTGGACCAATAGCTTTTCAGTTTGGCACTCGTCCACTTTTGACGAAAGAAAGCCCAATTTCTGCAGAGTGGAAAAAGAAGCTACTCACTTTAGAAGAAAGTGATGTATTTTTAAATAAATTCAGTCCAACAGGGTTTTACTCATCTGCAGTAAAAAATAACTTCATACGTGAGTTGCATGAACGGAATTCACGTCAAATAAAGTTTTCAGAAAATGCTAGCGAAGAATTTAATAATGAATTTGCAATGGGTAGCAGAGGTAGAAAGATCTACCTTACTGCAAAAGACAAAGAACTGGCAAATACATGGACTAAAGCAGGGTATACAGAAGCAATGAAAACTCCAGATACAACTGTTATTTTTGTGACGCCAGGCAGGTTTGCAGAGATAAGACAAGATCAAATCAATTGTATGGGATGCTTAAGTCATTGTTTGTTTAGCAATTGGAAAGATCATGGTGACCATTCAACAGGACGAAAGCCAGATCCACGTAGTTTTTGCATACAAAAAACACTGCAAAACGTTATACACGATGGTGATATTGAGAACGAACTCATGTTTTCCGGGCACAATGTGTACAAATTTAAGCAAGATCCATTTTATGAGAATGGCTACGTACCGGCAGTAAAAGAACTGGTGGAAAGGATATTGACTGGGTATTGAGTCAGTGACCTTACCCAGAAAAAGTGGAGAGAAAGTGTGGAATGTTTTTTACAAAAAGAATGATGCATCAAATTGTTCTGGAATGCAATAGTTAATAGTGACGTTGTTTGTTATAAAAAATTTCTATGTATTCAAATATTGCAGTTCTAGTTTGTTGAGCAGAGTGTTGTGAAGTATCAATAAGTATTTCTCTTTTCAATGAGCTAAAGAAGCTTTCTGCAACAGAATTGTCGTAACAACAGCCTTTATTACTCATCTATATTCTTTACAGCGCCGAACGGATGAAGTCTGTTAAACCAGACAAAAAACTCCCTATCTAGATTTTCAGTAATAGTTAGGTATAATTTACAAGAAGCGCTCCTGCAGTTATAACCGAACTATGCAATGGTGCCTTAAGTGCCCGTTTTGCAGCGTGGTTTTGGAGGAAACGGTTAAACCATTGATGGAGTCCTTAGACTACCTCGGTTAGAAGAGTGTATTATTTAACCATTCCAAGCTGAAGCGCTTCACTATTGTAAATTATAAAGAGAAGGTTACCATGAAAAAAGCAAAAAGTAAATTAAAGATAGTCAATCCTGATACAGCGGGGATTGATATTGGTTCAGCTGTACATTACGCATGTGTACCAGAAGGAAGAGATGAACAACGTGTTCAAAAATTTGGCTGTTTTACTGAAGATCTTCATAATTTAGCACGGTGGTTAAAAAAGTGTAAAGTTACGACTGTAGCTATGGAATCTACTGGAGTATACTGGATCCCTTTGTTTCAAATACTTGAATCATCTGGGTTCGAAGTAAAATTGGTAAATGCAAAACATGTAAAGAACGTACCTGGAAGGAAGTCAGATGTTCAAGACTGTCAATGGCTTCAACAACTGCACAGTTACGGATTACTTCAGGGGTCATTTAGACCAGACAATCAAATATGTATACTGCGTAGTTATGTTAGGCAACGTAAGACTCTCACTGAAAGTGCATCTACGCATGTTCTACGTATGCAGAAGGCATTAATTCAAATGAATATTCAGTTACATAAAGTTATAAGTGATATTACTGGTGTTACTGGAATGCACATCATTAAAGCAATTGTAGAAGGTGAAAGGAACCCTGACAAACTGGCTGAGTTCAGGAGTCCAAATATTAAAAACAATAAATCCACTATTGCAAAAGCGTTATCTGGTGACTATAGGGAGGAGCACCTATTCACGCTAAGGCAAGAATTTGAACTATATAATATTTACCAAGAAAAAATAGCAGAGTGTGATAGAAATATTGAGGCCTATTATAAAACGTTTGAAACAAAGTCTTACGAAAGTAAACAGCTGAGTAAGGAAAAGAATAAGTATAGCAAAAGTAAGCCGGGTTTTGCTTTGCAGAACTGCACCGAGTAACTGGTATGGATTTTACTAAAGTTCCAGGACTTGATGTGCTAAGTATACAGACCATAATTTCAGAAACTGGTATAAACCATAATAAATGGTCAACAGAAAAGCACTTTTCATCGTGGTTAGGACTCAGCCCTGCCAATAAAATTACAGGAGAAAAAGTGTTTAGCACAAGAACGCGTAAAGTCATTAATCGTGCTGCGAATGCATTTCGAATGGCTGCTAATTCTGTAGGAAATAGTAAAAGTTCATTGGGTGCATACTACAGGAGATTAAAAAAACGATTAGGAGCGCCAAAAGCAATAACAGCTACTGCAAGAAAAATAGCATGCATATTTTATAGTATGCTCAAATACGGGCAGGAATATGTGGAAAAAGGAATGGAATACTATGAAACACGCTATAAAGATAGAACTGTGAAAAATTTGATCAAAAGAGCAAAGGAATTTGGCTATATCTTGGTAAAACAAGATAAACTAATAGAGGGAGTTTCTTAGAAGCTAAGAGATATTGATACCCTTGCGCAGTATATTGTGAACCTTGGTCACTGTGCAGCAGTAGATTTTTAACAGGTTTACGCCTATTAATGGCCATTAATAAAGAGTTCATAACCAATTGTTTATTTATTGCACTACTCATTAACTACCATACGTGAGAATTATTGCTGCCAAATATAGCCATCCCTCCTTGGTTTTGATGTAAGTAATCCCATACTTTATTTGGTTGATCAACAATAAAGTTTTGATCTAGTATATTGGGAGCTACAGCTCTATTATCTGTTTGTTGTTTTTTAATTTTAAACTTTCTTCTCAGTATAGCCCTGATGTCATTTTTCTGCATAATATAGCCTTTCTTATAATAGTCCGAATGCGATAAGATATGTGTTTATGGCTATAGCAGGCCAGTAGCATATTACGGTCTGTTCGGATTATTGTAAAAAGAGCTATAATAGTCCGAATGCGATAAGATATGTGTTTATGGCTATAGCAGGCCAGTAGCATATTACGGTCTGTTCGGATTATTGTAAAAAGAGCTATACTTTGCACCGTTTTCAAATTGCAACTTTTACCCAAAGCCTTCAATTCAGCATGAATTTTAGGAGCTCCATATCTACATTTAGAAACTTGATATATTTTTTGAATAGCTGCGAGTAGCTCTTTAGAGGTTGTCCGGAAACTAGTAAATTCAAGCATATTCCCTCTTTAACATAACCCTACTCATAGCTAGGTATATGAAATTCTCAGTGGATGTTGTGAGTAAATCATACTCCTTCGATAGCCTTCTATTCCTATTAACCCAAGCAAAAGTCCTTTCTACAACCCATCTTCTTGGCTGTACTTTAAACCCTTGTTCTCTTGTTGGTAGTAGCTCAGGTGGCGTATCTTTGTGCACCCAAAATCTACATGGAGGCCTTTTAACAATTTCAATATCTATGTCATATTCTTCCTTTATGTGATTCTTTAAATTTCTTCCTTGGTATCCCATGTCAGCCCACATTTTTTTAACTTTAGTATATTTTGTTCTCATATTGTTTAATGCTATTTTAATACCATCTCTATCATTTTCGTTAGCAGCGCCTACGTAACAACCTAGTATAAAACCCTGAGTGTCTGTAATTATATGCCTTTTTCTACCCTTTACTTTTTTACTTCCATCATAGCCTTTGATCCCCCCTTTTCTGTAGTCTTTACAGATTGACTATCTACTATACAGGCACTCGGCTGCTCATTCCTTCCTATTTTTCTTCTACTATATTTTGTAATTTCATAATTCATTTTCTCAAAAATTCCCTGCTTCTTCCATTGCCTGAACTGCTCATACACAGTCTTCCATAGCGGAAAATCATTTGGTAAATACCGCCATTGACACCCTGTACGCAATACATAGAAAATTGCTTCTAATATTTCTTTTTTGCTATACTTTTGCGGCCTTCCTCCTTTCTTGTATGATACTCTGAAGTGTTTTTCTATTCTTGCCCATTCCCTTTCGCTTAGATCTGTTGGATACTTTTTTCTCATCTTTACCCCGTACTAAAATTTCAGATATTATAGCCTTTTACTTGTTTCCGGACAACCTCTAAAAGAGTTTTCTGATCTTATTGATAAAATAAAAGAACACCCTTTTAATGTTGAATTGATAAATAATACATTAGATTATGAAAAATTCAAATTCTACCTTCAGCAGGATTTTCTGTATTGTATAGATTGCGCTCGTGCTTTTTTAATTGTTGCAGCTAGAGTTGATGATATTGAAATGATGAGTAGTTTAATCAATTTGGCACAAGGAGCATTTTATGTTCGAGAACAGTATAAAAAATATTTTGAAGATTGTGATCTATCTGATGATCACAAAAAGTCAAGAGCTTGTTCTGCCTTTACTGACTTTTTCATGAGTGCCGCATATCACAATTCTGTTAATGAAGCTTTAGTAGCATCTTATTCTTGCTTTAACATATACCAAATCGTTATACGCCATATGGTAAATGAGATAACAACTAAAGGGGTTAAAAATAACAAATACAAAGAGTGGATCAACATTTATAGTAGCGAAACAGTAAATGCTGTAATTGATGAGGTTACTGATATTACAAATAAGCTATATAAAAAAGCTAGTGACTGTGAAAAAAAGAGGATGTATGAGTTTTTTAAGAAAGGGCTGGAATTAGAAATAATGTTTTGGGATGAGGCATATTACTCTAATATATCTAGCAAAGAATATTAGCAGCGGATTATTTACGTTAACTTGATCTTTTATCGGTAACTACAGTGTTCAGTGGCATAATTAGGAGCTGTTACGGGTCAAATCTTTTAAAGGATATAATTGAGCATCCTTTTAATGTTGAGTTAGCGAATAACACCCTAAATATAGAGAACTTCAAATTCTATGCTCAACAAAAGACGTTGTTCTTAGGTGATTATATTCGTACCACCTTAATTACTGCATCCAAAATGGAAGATTATAGTAGTATTATCTCGCTTGCTGAAGTAGCCCAAAGAGTAGTGACTGTTAATAGAATGCTATATGACTACTACTTTACTATGTACGGTATAAGTCGCGAAAAGAAATCTCTTGAGTGTTTTAATTTCACTAATTTTCTTTTATCCATCTCGCATAGTAATACCTATGAGGCTATGACGGTTTTGTATTCTTGCATGTTTATATACGAGACTGTCGTTGATAGCATGAAAAATAGATTCAAGAAAAATAATAGATATAGGGATTGGTTTAATTTTTGTTACAGTGATTCAGTAAAGTCTGGATGCATTATTTTGGAAAATATTGTTGATGGATATTGCAGCAGAGCAAGAGAAAACGAAAAGAGCAGAATGCTTGAGTTGTTTAGAATAACTGCACAATTTGTGTTAGATTTTTTGAACGGTGCATATAATTTTTCAAGATTCAATCAATTTCCTAAGGAACATTGACAATTTTAAGCTAATTTGTATCCTTAATAAGTATTTTTTAAAATGCTATGAAAAGTAAAGAACATGATTTTCATTTAGTGGATCCAAGCCCTTGGCCAATTGCTGTATCAGCAGCAATTCTTATTCTTGCACTTGGATTAGTTGGCGCGCTTCATAAACAAATTGTCGGAATGTTTTGTTTAGTTTTGGGAATCTCCGCAGTATCAGGGGTGCTGTTTTATTGGTGGAGAGATGTAATAAGGGAGGCCATTTATGACAAATGTCACACTGCCATTGTAAAACATGGACTCAAATTTGCAATGTACTTGTTTATTCTCTCGGAGGTCGTATTTTTTATAGTGTTCTTTTGTTCATTCTTTAAAGCCTGGCTTGATCCAGTTTTTTTATTTGAGGCGTTTTCTCCTGCAAAAAAAGTTGAATGGCCCCCTGAGGGAATTTTGCCACCTGATCCGTGGTCACTACCATTCATGAATACATTAATATTATTGCTTTCTGGTACAACAATTACTTGGGCAAATCACTCTTTACTTAAAAATGATAAAAAGAGCATGATTAAAATGCTGTCCATAACTATATTGCTTGGAGTTTTTTTTATAATAGTGCAAGCAATAGAGTATCATGAAGCGAGTTTTTCTCTACAAGAAACAGGAGAAAAGCTTATTTATACATCCAATTTTTATATGATTACCGGTTTTCACTGCGCACACGTTATAATAGGAATAATATTTTTATCAGTGTGTTTATTTAGAGCACGGAAAGGCCAATTTACACTTCAGGACCATTTGTGCTTTGAGTTTGCCTCCTGGTATTGGCACTTTGTAGATGTAGTCTGGATATTTTTATTTTTGTTTGTCTATTGGTTAAGCGTTTATTAAGTGGTTAAAATAATAGGTCTAGATCCAGGAATAAGCAAGACTGGGTGGGCCATTATCAGCCTGAACGAAAAAAATAATATTGAATTTTTGGGCGGCGGTACCATATCAACTGATGGTAAATTGGGTACAGGTGAACGCCTACATATAATTTTTGAACAATTAAAGAAAGTAATTTCCCTATACTCTCCGAATGAAGCTGCGGTGGAGAAAATTTTTGTTAATAAAAATCCTAAATCTTCACTAACTTTAGGATATGCAAGAGGGGTTGTAATTTTAGCGTTAAAAATAACAAAGCTAACTATGAATGAATATGATGCAAACTATGTAAAAAAAAGCATTACCGGAAATGGCCATGCTGATAAGGATCAGATTATATTTATGGTGAAGCAAATAGTTAAAAATTTGAGTATAAAATGCCACCATGCTGCTGACGCTCTTGCTGTAGCAATTTGTCATGCTTATACGAAAGGTTCTTGTTTTGTTGAATAACTTTTATATGGGATTCAGTTTGAAGATTTCCAGATCTGGAAAAACTATTTGATTGTATTTATCTTGTCTAACGTTCGTTGCAAAATAATACATGCGGAGATTTTATCATCTATTTTTTTCGATTTTGTGATTGATATTCCAGTAATTTTTAGTGTATGAGTTGCGATAGATGTTGAGAAGCTTTCGTCTTGTAAGTATATATTTACTTTATATTTTTTTATTATTTTATTTGCGAATTGGATTATAGTTTTACACCATTTAGTTTCTTGCTCGTCCATTTTTAATGGTAGTCCTATTACCATTGATCCAGATTCATTTTCTTTGAATATTCTATGCAGATAACCTAAATCTTTGCTCATATTTTTTCTGTGATATATGCTATGAGCTGTGGCTATGAGCTGTGTTTTATCGCTAAATGCTATGCCTATTTGCTTTTCTCCCATGTCAAGGCACATTATGCGCTTATCTTTTGGAATAGACTTTAGAAACTCATCTGGATTTCTATGTAGCATCTATTAGACTTCCTTTAAAGTGACCTTACCAAAAAAGTGGAGAGAAAGTTAAGAAAATTTTTTACAAAAAGAATAATGAATCAAATTGCTCAGGAATGCAATAGACTTCTTGCATAACCCAAACTAAGTAGAAAAAAGGTATCATCTAAGTAGCTGACACTGGTTTCCATCCAAAAGGGCAGTGCCCCTATAATGTCATTCCAGTGCTTGACACTGGAATCCAGACTTTAATTGTTATACTTGTAAATAAGTCTGGTGAGAATAGACGTTCATCTCAAAATGCAGTATTTTTGTTGAAATAGCTCAACTGGATTCCAGCGTCACGCGCTGGAATGACACCTTTGTGTTTGCATAGCTGTACGAACATTGTGATTTGAGAGCAATCTCCACAAGGGAGGATGTCATTCCAGTGCCCAGACACTGGAATCCAGGAAAAAGAATGGTGTCATCCAAGTAGCTGACACTGGGATGGCTTTGTTGCATCGCTAGCTATGATGGATTAAAGATAAAAAAGATAGGGAATATCAGTAGCTTATTATTCTGGTATTTATAACAAGAACGGTCAATGAATACCTAAATTTGAGTAAAAGAAATTTCACTACCATTTACCAATCCGGCTAAAATTCAAGAATTTCAATGCTTTAGCTATTTTCAATAGAATTAAATTTATTAATATAAATAACAAATTACTATTCTTAAATTTGATCAGATTGATTGCAAAAAAACAAGATTTTCAATAGGTTGCTTATAATCCTAACTATAGTTAGCCTTTCATAAGTAGCGATGCAACAAAGCCCACTGGGATCCAGAAGACTTAATTTCAACCAAATAATAAAGGCTGGATCCCAGTGCTTGGCACTGGAATGACAGCAATCCTACGTCATACCGCGATTCATTCGCGGTATCTCGGCCGCTAACAAGTAGCGGGATGACGGTTATCGTTTAGCTACAAACATTAAGAAATTTACCAAACGAAAAAAAAGGCAAAAGAAGCCCCGTGGTTGGCTAATTAGATGTATGGTCCCAGAGTGTGATGGTGTGGATTTAGTATAAATAATTCTGGAGACTGTGTCCACTGATAACATATAAATTCATAAGGAGTAAGACCCTTAAGAGTTTTGAGTCTCTTTGCATAATTATAAGCCATAACAAAGTTATAAAGGTGTTCTTTAAGTTGCTGGTGCGATTGATAGTAATACTTCTTAACTGTAGCATCCTTTAAAGTTTTATTCATACGCTCGACTTGCCCATTCGTCCAAGGATGGCTAACTTTTGTCAAACGATGTTCAATAACATTCTCTTCGCAAACTCTATCAAATATATGTTGGAAAGCATACTTATGACGCTTCTGGTTTGTAAATTGTATACCGTTATCTGTCAAAATAGTATGGATTTTATACGGTAAAATTCTAATCAAATTACGTAAGAACTCAGCAGCTATGGGTTTTGTAGCACTGTTACACAACTCAACATAGGTAAATTTGGATGTCCTATCAATAGCAACAAACAAATGTAATTTGCCCTCCTCAGTTCTAACTTCAGCAATATCAATATGAAAGTAACCGATAGGATATTGTTTGAATTTCTTTTTTGACTTAACTTCTCCATCAACAGTTGGTAATCTGCTAATGTTGTGTCTTTGTAAACAACGATGCAAGCTAGAGCGAGTCAAATGCGGAATTGTAGACTGCAGAGCGTAAAGGCAATCATCTAGTGGCAGTAGTGTATACTTGCGAAATGTAACTATTATAGCTTCCTCTTCTAGCGTTAAAACAGTTGATCTTGGATGCTTTGGACCCATATCAGCATCTTTCGTAAATGAACGTTTTCTCCACTTAATAATAGTTTTTGGATTAAGGTTATAATGCTTGGAGAGTTTTGCTATGCTCTCTTTTCTATTTTGTATTGCTCTACGAATCGTCTGTGTTGTTTTGGCGCACCCATGTAATATCTGTCCCATAATGACTCCTTAAATGATGATGATAGTATACCATCACTCTCTGGGACCATACAATTAGAGGTTGTCCGGAAACTAGTAAATTCAAGCATATTCCCTCTTTAACATAACCCTACTCATAGCTAGGTATATGAAATTCTCAGTGGATGTTGTGAGTAAATCATACTCCTTCGATAGCCTTCTATTCCTATTAACCCAAGCAAAAGTCCTTTCTACAACCCATCTTCTTGGCTGTACTTTAAACCCTTGTTCTCTTGTTGGTAGTAGCTCAGGTGGCGTATCTTTGTGCACCCAAAATCTACATGGAGGCCTTTTAACAATTTCAATATCTATGTCATATTCTTCCTTTATGTGATTCTTTAAATTTCTTCCTTGGTATCCCATGTCAGCCCACATTTTTTTAACTTTAGTATATTTTGTTCTCATATTGTTTAATGCTATTTTAATACCATCTCTATCATTTTCGTTAGCAGCGCCTACGTAACAACCTAGTATAAAACCCTGAGTGTCTGTAATTATATGCCTTTTTCTACCCTTTACTTTTTTACTTCCATCATAGCCTTTGATCCCCCCTTTTCTGTAGTCTTTACAGATTGACTATCTACTATACAGGCACTCGGCTGCTCATTCCTTCCTATTTTTCTTCTACTATATTTTGTAATTTCATAATTCATTTTCTCAAAAATTCCCTGCTTCTTCCATTGCCTGAACTGCTCATACACAGTCTTCCATAGCGGAAAATCATTTGGTAAATACCGCCATTGACACCCTGTACGCAATACATAGAAAATTGCTTCTAATATTTCTTTTTTGCTATACTTTTGCGGCCTTCCTCCTTTCTTGTATGATACTCTGAAGTGTTTTTCTATTCTTGCCCATTCCCTTTCGCTTAGATCTGTTGGATACTTTTTTCTCATCTTTACCCCGTACTAAAATTTCAGATATTATAGCCTTTTACTTGTTTCCGGACAACCTCTTATAGCCTTTCTTATAATAGTCCGAATGCGATAAGATATGTGTTTATGGCTATGGCAGGCCAGTAGCATATTACGGTCTGTTCGGATTATTGTAAAAAGAGCTATAATACTTCAATAGAAGAGCCAAGTTTATGTTGGTCACTTACTAAGTACTTAATATTTCTTCCACTTTTTCTTACTTCTTCATTAAATGAATGCAAAGCATCTCTCTTTTTCAAATATGCTTCTTTTGCTTTTATTGCAGAGGTTTTGGCCTTGTCAAATTCTGCTTTTAAAGTTTTGCTCGGTTTCTCTATTGCCTTCATTTGTTTAGCTAAAGATTTTACTTGATCTTCAAAGCCTTTCCATGACCTCTTGCTAGTCAAAACATCATGACCTAACTGCTTAAACTTTGATACTGATTTTAAAGATGAGTCAAGCTTTCTTATATTCTCACCAAGATGAGTAAGTTGACTGCTACTTCCTTTTATTACAGTACTGAAACTGCCATCTAAAACTGCTCCGATTTTTATAGATAATGTTGACATTGTACCTTCCTCGCTGCTTTATGCCATAAGATAAATTCATTAATCTCCATATCAAGTATTTGTTCAACCCCGCCTCCTACAACAGAGCTGAACATTAGAGGTTGTCCGGAAACAAGTAAAAGGCTATAATATCTGAAATTTTAGTACGGGGTAAAGATGAGAAAAAAGTATCCAACAGATCTAAGCGAAAGGGAATGGGCAAGAATAGAAAAACACTTCAGAGTATCATACAAGAAAGGAGGAAGGCCGCAAAAGTATAGCAAAAAAGAAATATTAGAAGCAATTTTCTATGTATTGCGTACAGGGTGTCAATGGCGGTATTTACCAAATGATTTTCCGCTATGGAAGACTGTGTATGAGCAGTTCAGGCAATGGAAGAAGCAGGGAATTTTTGAGAAAATGAATTATGAAATTACAAAATATAGTAGAAGAAAAATAGGAAGGAATGAGCAGCCGAGTGCCTGTATAGTAGATAGTCAATCTGTAAAGACTACAGAAAAGGGGGGATCAAAGGCTATGATGGAAGTAAAAAAGTAAAGGGTAGAAAAAGGCATATAATTACAGACACTCAGGGTTTTATACTAGGTTGTTACGTAGGCGCTGCTAACGAAAATGATAGAGATGGTATTAAAATAGCATTAAACAATATGAGAACAAAATATACTAAAGTTAAAAAAATGTGGGCTGACATGGGATACCAAGGAAGAAATTTAAAGAATCACATAAAGGAAGAATATGACATAGATATTGAAATTGTTAAAAGGCCTCCATGTAGATTTTGGGTGCACAAAGATACGCCACCTGAGCTACTACCAACAAGAGAACAAGGGTTTAAAGTACAGCCAAGAAGATGGGTTGTAGAAAGGACTTTTGCTTGGGTTAATAGGAATAGAAGGCTATCGAAGGAGTATGATTTACTCACAACATCCACTGAGAATTTCATATACCTAGCTATGAGTAGGGTTATGTTAAAGAGGGAATATGCTTGAATTTACTAGTTTCCGGACAACCTCTTATAGCCTTTCTTATAATAGTCCGAATGCGATAAGATATGTGTTTATGGCTATAGCAGGCCAGTAGCATATTACGGTCTGTTCGGATTATTGTAAAAAGAGCTATAATACTTCTAATCTCAAGTTTTTTGGATAATCGGTGAAAAAAAATCCTTTAATACCTCTTGAATTTTCACATAATCAGCAATATCTAACTCTTCAATTGCTTCTTTTGCAACTGATGTCAAATTGGCAGTCAAAGTTACTTCTTTACTAAGGTCACTACCATTTAAGCGTTCAATTGCAAGATAGTCTCTAACTTTTGGACGTCTAACAGTAAGTTCTGAGACAGAAATTCCATCAACTGTTATTGGGTTATTAAGTGTTATAGCTTGCATGTTCCTCCTTAAAAAGTTAATTAAATAAAAGTCTATATCGGCTTTTACATAACTAATTTCTTTGTATGGTGCTATAAATAGGATTAGCTTTGATAAGAATCTTTTCTGTGTTCAATTGAAGTAATAACTACTGTATGTTCTGGTACATCTATATAATAAAGTATACGATAGGTACTCACCCGTAGACTACGTTGTCCACTTAAGTTATGCTTTAATGGCTTTCCAAGTCCAATTGGATCAACTGTTAGACGCTCCATTATTGCCTTCTTAATCATTAACTTTACTTTTGCTGGAAGAGCCGGAATGTCTTTCTTTATAACAGATTCTGAATAGTCTATATTGTAAGGCTTAATCCCAGAAGGCATCTTGATGTTTAACCCTCTTTTCTTTATAGCGTTCGTCAGCAATCTTAGATAATTCCATATCTTCAATTTCTTCTTCCATTAATTCAGTTAATAACTTTAAAACGGACTTGTCTTGAGATTGTGCTACACTAACAAGTAAACCAGTTAGCTGCTCTATGGAATTTGTATGAGCTTTAGAATCCATATTAACTATATACCTACAACTTCTTATATTTTAACATTTTTATGTAATTTTGTCAACCATATTAGATCCCTAGAATCGTTTGTAGCAAGGCCATTTGATCAACGCCATTTATCTTTCTAATCATATTTTCAGCATCGATCTCTATTAATTCATTACCACCTATAGTAAGTTTATAATAATGGGCAGCTACAGTACACTTCAGCGTTGCTTTCTCAGCAGGTTTCCAGTTGCCAAAGTCAAACTCTTTAAAAATGCCTCTTAAATTGATTATTACTGCTTCAATATCATTACCTTGCATTCCTCCACGGAGCGTTAAAGATACTGAGTTTCCATCTATCAAGCCAAAAAGTCTAAATAGTTCTGAATCATACTCAGCAAAAGTAAAGTCTGCTTCAAGCTTTTCCATGCCCATGTCAATATTTATTGGAATATCCATACCACCAGCTCTGTACTCTTCGGTTTTTATGGTAAGCTTCGGCAAGGTTATTTCATCTATTTTTCCTGCATAACCACGACCATCTACAAATACGTTAAAATTTCTCAGTATTTTGGGTAACACTTCGCTTTCTCCTAACTTATTACACTATTATTTACAAGATGGGATCTGAATATTATTTGCTCAGCTGGATATGGCGGTGTAAACTCAAAATCAAAAGACACTTTTCCGCTTGCAATATTTGCCGGTGTATTGAGTTCGGGAGTTGCATAACATTTTCCACTGATAATTGCTCCTTGCGCTTTTAAACTTGCAAGGTAAGAATTCACCCCCTCAATCACATCATCTATATAAGTTTTGGTGATATTGCGATCAACTGCCCATAAATGAGCTCGAAGTAGACTATCATTGATTAAATCTGCAGTCCTTCTCACTGACAGAAAAGCCCATTTTGAGTCATTTGAACATGTTCTATTTCCCCAAAGCCTATAGCCGTTTTGATGAATTATCGTTGTTACTTCATTTTCATTTAAGTGGTTTGCTCTACAATTTGCATAACCTAAGCTAAAATCAATAGGCCTGCTTGTGCCAACAATACCATTTATCTCTTTATTTGAAGGTGAATGCCAGAAGCCTTGTTCGCTGTCTATTTTAGCTATTAAACCAGCTACAAATGGACTCGATGGCAAGATTTTTTCTTTTCCTTCAATAAATAACTTAATCCATGGGTCAACTACGTAAACTCTTGAGCTGCCTACACTTTTTCTCCATTTTATTGCTTCTTCATCATTAGTATTTGGTCCGTCTGCAACAATAATTGCTCTTAATTTTTCTGCTATGGAAATTAAAGCACTCACTACTGGATTTACTCCATCTATTTCAGGTAACTGATGAGTAAACTGAGGTGCAATTAATATTCTTGGAGCAACATGAACTATACTTTCACTACTGAGGAATGCCTCTATCCCTTGATATTCTCCAGTCTCTTTATCAACTCCACCGATTATACTTTGAATAGTTTCACTTTCTTTGAGCTTTGGATCGCTGTTTTCACTTTCTTTAACTCGAATAACTACTACTGTTGCACCAATCTGGGAAAATATTCCATTTATTGCAGAAGGTAAACTGCCACTCTTTCCGAGCTTTGCTGCTTCCTTTAAGCTTCCTGCAACTAACACTGGTTTATTTAGCGGAAATTTTTGCTCATCTGCTTCAGGTGCAGTACCAATTACACCTATCACTGATGATTTAGCTGTACGTACTGTCTTTGCTCCTGAGGTTACCTCAATAACATTTACGCCATGTAAAAATTCTTCAGCCATTTCTTTGTATTTTTTTCCTGAAATCATCTAGCAAAGTCTGTAGCTCATTTTCACTTTTGGCTTCTTCAATCTTTCTTTTGGCTAAATCTTCAAGCTCTTCACATTTAATTATTGCTTTTACTGCTTTTTTCACTTTTTCCTCAATTATTCTTGCCATTTCAATAACCGTAATACCACGGACTTTTGCTAAAGGTTCTATAATTTCTTTATCCTTTTCATCTATAGATTCTGGTGCTGCTAGAATGCTTTTTGCGGCTTCCGCTTGAATCTCATAAGATTTAGCTTTTTGGTGAGAATGACCTGCATATTGGTGAGTATGATTATCATAATAGAAACGCATACTATCAAATGCACAAAGCTTCGCATTATCCAGTAACTCCTTTTGTATATCTTCTTTAGTACGCTGAGCAATTTTTCCTCCTTCTGTTAAACAATAGCTTTTTTGCCAATCAAAATCTTCTGGTGCTTCATACCAATCATTTTCAGTTGGCTTGCTTTCAAGTGTTGTTGTTTCTACTTGTTTATCATTTTCAAATCTAATGTAGATAGACATTGTTTGTTACCTCCAAATCTCATACGTGTTAGATAATCCTGGACATTGCCAACCCCTGAGCGTCCTTTCCACATCTACCTCAAGCCCTGTGGTGAGAAAATTGCTACGTATGTTATAAATCCCCCACTGAATAAATTGACCATAGTTGTGTACATAATTTGATGCAAGCATACCTTGACTAACTTGTGTTCTGGAATACAGATAAGATGATGTGTAAAGTAATATTGCAACTGTTTTTCCTGCTGGAATCTCCACATTACCAGATCCGGCTAACTTGCTATCAGAACTCGTGTATTGGTAAACATTTTTCCATACTATTTTTGAAATACTTGATTTATTAGAATTAGTGTTATCAGGAGTTCCCACAAAT
The DNA here is from genome assembly GCF_964026985.1 of Wolbachia endosymbiont (group A) of Ischnus inquisitorius. Lineage (NCBI taxonomy): Bacteria > Pseudomonadati > Pseudomonadota > Alphaproteobacteria > Rickettsiales > Anaplasmataceae > Wolbachia > Wolbachia endosymbiont (group A) of Ischnus inquisitorius. Next base: position 971,705 of record NZ_OZ034715.1, read on the forward strand.
AATCCTGCTCCCCCATACTCCGTACTCGAATACGATGATCCAACAAATTCCATTGTCTTATTTATGTTCACATTGGTTGTATTTTTTACAAATACTACTCCAAGTGCAGCATACGGGTAATAGTATATCTCATCATAACTACCCGAAAAACTTTTTGTGCATAACTCTCCGTAAATAAATGTTCCTTTACTTCCCTCTATAAAACTTAGTTGTCTTGGCCGATAAAAACTAACGTAATCTGTATTGTACGTATGGCTACCTGCTAGTAGTTGTAACATATAGTCAGTTTTTGTTATATCACTACTCCACTTTCCAAGCTCTGTCGTAAAAGTTCCGTGGCCAAAATAATTATTTTTTCTGCCAAGTACACCAAATAAGAAAGGTAATGACCCTGGTTCAACCATGTTGCGCTTTCTTATTTCATTTATAAGAGACGCTTTTAACTGTTCATCCCGAGTTTTTACCTCATTCAGGATGTTTTCAATTCGAGTTTCTATTTCCCTAATAATTGATGAGCCACTTGGCACATCATTAACAGTACGGAAGTTATTCACTAAACCTTTAAGACCATCTTTATGACTGTTACTAATGCTATTTATTGCTGCAATATTGGCATTCTTTCTCGTATCAAGTAGCGATAAATTTGTTGTTCCTTTTTCATCAATTCTCTTTAATAACTGCTTCTCTGATTCAGAGATCACTGCTAAAGAACTAGCTTTTTTATTATCCAGATCAGTTAAGTGTTTTTTTGCACTATCAAGAAGTTCTTTTAGCTTACCATCTGTCATCTGTACAATTTCAGAAACTGCACTTTTGTCGATTATTGATTCCAATGCTTTAGCAAGATATGCTAATTGATCTGGTGTACTGTTTTCTGCTAAATCCTTAAGCCTCTTTTGTAGTGCATCAATTATTTCTTTTACTTTAGTCATTTGCGCAATATCAGAAATAGCTTTTTTATCTGCTATCAATTCCAGCGATTTTGCAAGATATGCCAGTTGATCAGGTGTGCTACTTACTGCTAAATCCTTTATCCTTTGATGTAACGCTTCTATTGCTTCTTTCATTCCCAAAAATTCAAAAAAGTTTCAAATCTAAATCGTTCAAAATTACTTTTAAGTTGATTATGTTTATTTTCTCTATTACTCATATCCTCATCTACTTTTTCTATAGCTCTGCGAATACGTACTACATCTTCCACTGCAATATTCTCTGGGTGTGGCAAAGGATATCCGCGCCTCGTTTCATCATTTGGCATTTTCTTACGTTATAACAACCCGCAAGTTTTTTACCTTTGGCCGATAAATAACCGTTCCACTTAAAACCAATTTTACCCTTGTTTCATTGCTATTAAAGTTTGTTAGTACATGAGTTCTCTCCACCCAATTTTCCCCAATAGGTTTTCCTGATGTTAAATTTACTAATTGCCATCCTTTGACGCTTTGTTCCACATATGCTTTAACATCTGCAGTGCCAGGTATTAGCGCATCATAGGTAATTGTTATCTTAGTGTTAGCTCCTGCTGTAATGCTCCTTGTAACATAATCTCCGGACTCTGAAAGATTACCTAGAACTAGCTGTAACCCAGGATAGAGAACAGGACTTTTTTCTTTTGCACCTTTTAAATTTGCCTTTACTGTTAACTCTCCAGATAGTCTTTCACGCAGCGCGAGCGGCAAATTATCAGACAAAAAGTTTTCTTTCCCTTCTTCATCTGTTAAGATAAATTCTACATTGGTATCAAATGCTACTTTTTCAACATTTGTTAAAACTATTAAATCTGATACGTTGTTTGCAGTGACTTTACCAAGATCAATAACATGAGAATTTTCACTAAATTTTGCAGCTAGTAGTCGAAACGTTAAATCTAAATTTTGATGCGGAGTCCAGGTACTTGCATTACTTGATGATAGTAATACTCCTACTTGATATGGCTGACTCGTTACCCAGCGGCTATTTACTACATCATATTTGCCAAGCTCTGCTATTTTTACTGCTGTATCTGCATCATCGGTTAGCAAAACTATTGCATATTCTCTGCTAGATTCACACCAGACAGGAGACCAAGTTATACGTGTTGCTGTGCCATCTATCTTTATATCTTTTGGCTCAATATAGCTTTCAGCAATGACAGTCTGCGAGGGCATTCCCACTGCTGTTTCTCTAATCTGCACAACAACACGTTTTTTGCCTTTATTTACAAACCATAGCTCCACGCCTCCTATGTGTCTGCTCTCATTTAGCGTAAATGTTTGGGCTAAAGGATCAACTCGTCTTGCTGCGATCACTCTTCTTCTTTCTTCTATGGTAATAGTTTTTTTACCAGTATAAGTTGCCTCTCCATAGCTTCCTTTATCCCCATAAAACTGTACTAATTTAGTACCTGCTGGAATGTTTGCTGGGATTTTTATCTTTCCACTTATTCGTCCTTGATTTTCCACTTTTTTCCTCTATGGTATGGGTTGAATGCTTAGGCCATCAAATTTTACTTCCTTAAGCTTTTCACCAGTTGCAAAACCTTCAATCTCAAAATTTTGAGTTGCTTCTCGCATAAATTCAGTTTCGTATGAGGTACTTGACAGCAGCTCTGTTGTTTCTTTAACATTAAACACTCTGGTTACTGGACTTTTCCAATTCGTAGTAACCTCCGTCCAGTGATCTATATTTTTGTTCATGGTAACTTTTGCCGGGACTGGGTCAAAAGCTTGATATGGATTGATCTTTTCTCCTTTGGTCTGTAAAAGCTGCTCCAGTAACGGTTCAAGTTCATATGGCAACAAATAAGTTTTTTCTCCTCCATCAATATCAGCAATCGTTACATCTATTGGTAAAATTAGTTCCTTATTTACTATTGCTGCAGACTGCAAAATTCCTTGATCGCGCATATCATCATCAAAGAATGAATCAACAAATACTCCTTTTTTGGTGGTAGGTTCTCTTGAATTTGCATCATTGCGTAGACGTTCCTCTGCAACCAGCGCATAAAGATCATTTATTCCTTTTTTCATTGCTTCAAGCTCATTCATCGGTACAGCATGAATAGCATTATTCACTATTTTTACCCCTTCGCCTTTTTTCCACGTCTGATGAATGTAGCAGAGCAAAAGTTGTCCACTAGGCGCTCTAGGCATTGATGGTCGCCAAGGGTGAGAAATTCCTTTTAGAGGTTGTCCGGAAACTAGTAAATTCAAGCATATTCCCTCTTTAACATAACCCTACTCATAGCTAGGTATATGAAATTCTCAGTGGATGTTGTGAGTAAATCATACTCCTTCGATAGCCTTCTATTCCTATTAACCCAAGCAAAAGTCCTTTCTACAACCCATCTTCTTGGCTGTACTTTAAACCCTTGTTCTCTTGTTGGTAGTAGCTCAGGTGGCGTATCTTTGTGCACCCAAAATCTACATGGAGGCCTTTTAACAATTTCAATATCTATGTCATATTCTTCCTTTATGTGATTCTTTAAATTTCTTCCTTGGTATCCCATGTCAGCCCACATTTTTTTAACTTTAGTATATTTTGTTCTCATATTGTTTAATGCTATTTTAATACCATCTCTATCATTTTCGTTAGCAGCGCCTACGTAACAACCTAGTATAAAACCCTGAGTGTCTGTAATTATATGCCTTTTTCTACCCTTTACTTTTTTACTTCCATCATAGCCTTTGATCCCCCCTTTTCTGTAGTCTTTACAGATTGACTATCTACTATACAGGCACTCGGCTGCTCATTCCTTCCTATTTTTCTTCTACTATATTTTGTAATTTCATAATTCATTTTCTCAAAAATTCCCTGCTTCTTCCATTGCCTGAACTGCTCATACACAGTCTTCCATAGCGGAAAATCATTTGGTAAATACCGCCATTGACACCCTGTACGCAATACATAGAAAATTGCTTCTAATATTTCTTTTTTGCTATACTTTTGCGGCCTTCCTCCTTTCTTGTATGATACTCTGAAGTGTTTTTCTATTCTTGCCCATTCCCTTTCGCTTAGATCTGTTGGATACTTTTTTCTCATCTTTACCACGTACTAAAATTTCAGATATTATAGCCTTTTACTTGTTTCCGGACAACCTCTTATAGCCTTTCTTATAATAGTCCGAATGCGATAAGATATGTGTTTATGGCTATAGCAGGCCAGTAGCATATTACGGTCTGTTCGGATTATTGTAAAAAGAGCTATATTCTTCTTACCACTCCTTTGCTATCGATAGTAATTAAATCATAGCGGGGCATTTTCCAGGTGTAATCAATCAGAACCAAGCTGTTATCAACTGCTCCTTTTACTTTGCATCCCTGTTCACTTATATCTTCAGGGCTTACATGAGTACGACAGCGGTAGGTTATTTGATAACTACTTCCAGGAGCTGGTTCTTTACCTGGTAATGACCAATCAACGTTTCCTGCGTTTAATTTGTAATCTATACTATTTTCATAAATAACATTGCCTTGTTTAACTTGAATAATCTCAAGTACTGCAGAGTCAGGTATCGGATCAATAGCTCCAGAGTATGAACCATGAGTAACAGTAATGGTTTTCTGAACAGTTATATCTACTTTTTTAATTTCACTTATTGGAAAATCATTAACCTTCAGTTCCATTACTCTTTGGCTATTTGGCTGAAAAGTATGTGGTTCTGATTCAACTGATTTTATATCCGGATCTTCATCAAAAGAAACACGAATACTGTGAGGAAGTTCAATCTCATAGCCATCAACATGAGCTTTGCCCTCATTAATCACAAATATTTTTTTTCCTCCTTCTCCCTCTTCCTTTTGCAGGAACATTACTTCAAGACCATTTACGACGTAGGAACCATTTGCTTCTTTGTCATAACGAGCAAGAGCAGTAGTTACTATGTTTGCTTGTGGAGGTGGTGAATGTTCTATTAATACTCCATTTTCAATGTTATAGATTGGATAAAACTCTCCTTCAGAAAAACGTGGAGAAAGACCTTCTGCTTGATAACCCCAAATGGTGGAAACTTTAAGCCTTGCAGCTCCTACTTCCTGATAATTTCTTGTACCAATAGCAGGATCACGAAGGTTTTCATCCTCAAGTTCTGTAATCGTAGATTCTACATAATAAACACCTATGCGAACTGTGGTACTCAGTGGAATAACAAATTCTTCTTTTTCAACTTTTCTAACTGCACCGCGCAGATAGATTTTTCCTCCCTCAAGTGTAACTTTACCAGTTTCTCTATCTATAATACAATTGCTTCCTGTTATAACATCACCATCACGAAATATTGCATCGCCTATGCCTTTAATCTTAGAGAGAGCATACTCCTGAGTCTCGTTTAGTTCTGCAGACTGTAGACCTCTTCCTGCTAGAAACAAGCTTTTTTCGTATTCTTTGTCAGGATTAAAGCGGTTATAATAGGCGTTTAAAGTCATTTAATGCTAGAAAAATTCAAAAAGTTACAACAAATGAAAAAGTTTCCCGAGTTGCAGCAGTTCTGATAAGTGGTACGGTATGTTCCAAAATCAATAAAATCCCATGTTCTTCTATATCTTGAGGTTCAAAATATCTCTGTCCTTCAGGTAATTCTTCTTTTATTTTAGTACCAACCATAACCCCTAGCTCTCTGATTACTTGATTTGCTGCATCCGTGAAATCGAAAGTAAATTTGAGATAGAGATTATTAGTTGGTACATTTGAGGGCCTAAACCTTCCAGATGGAGTTATAAGTTCACCGTTTTCATCACCTGTGCAGAATAGCACTTCGTCTGCAGTACGTCTGCCAAGTTCATTGAGCAGTTTTTCAGAAGTTATCAGCTCTGGTGGTGTGCTTTCACTATACTCTACAGTATAGCATTTCTCATAATAGTCCGAATAGGTCATAGGAAGGCAGAATCAACAGCACGACGAAAGGATTCGAATAGAGGAATGTTTTTCCTGGCTCTGTTTTTTATAGCAAACCAATGATGCTCAATTTTGTTAAAATCTGGAGAATAAGGCGGCAGATACAAAATTTCTGCACCGACTCCTTTAGCGAGCTTGATAAGCTTATCAGACTTATGAAAAGTAGCATTATCAAGAATGACAGTTTGTCCAGGTTCTAAGATCGGTGCCAAAAATTGCTCAAACCATCCATTAAAAATATCCATATTACAGTGGCCTTCAAATGTTAATGGAGCAACTATCTTTCTTCTACTTAAGGCTGCAACCATGCTGATTCGTTGAGTTTTTTTTCCAGATTTTAGGGCATAAAATCGCTGTCCTTTCTGGCAATACCCATATGGATAGTCCTCCGTGTTATCAATCCCAGACTCATCTATATACACTAAGTTTTCTGGTTCTTTTGTTGCTATAATTTTTAAGAATTCAGCACGTTTTTCTTCGTTCCTTTCCTTGTATCCATATGTCTTTTTTTGCGCGTAAATCCAATTTTTCTGAGAGCTCGGTGGATCGTTTGGATACTAACGTTGCCCCAAAGTTTAGCCATTTCCGACAGAGTTTTTCTACCGTGTTTTTTAGCAAATTCGATAAACTTATTCCAGTCGATAATTTTCTGATTGTAACCTCCATTACCGAGTTTTTTTGACTGAAAGTCGCCTGTTTCTTTTTTTCTTTGCTGCCACTCCCACAAAGTAGTTCGTCCAATTTTAAATCTTGCTGCCACTGCTTCTCTGCTTTCCCCTTCGTCTAGTGCTTCCATTGCTTTTTTTCTTAAATCATAACTATATGCTGCCGGCATCCAACCTCCTTATCGCCATCTATCCTTAATCTTATCATATCCGGACTTCTGTGGAAAGAGCTATAGTATCAAAAGGAGCGGTGTTTGGTAATACAGTTGATGCTAATATTGTTAACACACTGACATCAGAATTTAAAGAGCATAAAACTAACATGAAAAAAGCATATAAAGATTATATTAGCAATACTCATAAGTTTATTGAAGTCGCAAAAAGTGCAACTAGCAGCGAGCTGAAAGATATAAGAATAGACAACTCCGTTTTTTACTTAGAATATTCTAAAGATAGTAAAATAGACATTACAAAAATAACAGATGGGGCAAGGGGTTTGGGTCTAACCCATGGAGATTTAAAGTGTGGAAGAAATATAGTAAAGATTGGTAATAGTGAAGTAGAAATTAAAACTGAAAAAGGCAAAAGGAATTACACAGATCTTACAGAAGGCAGCGATGTAGTATTAACTTTCTATACTAGTTTGGGAGAGTTAGAGGTTAGGTTGCGTCCTGACATAAAAAATAAAAGCCATATAAAGGTGGAAGTATGCAATCAAGATCTGCTGAAGCAATTAAAAGCCCAGAACAGATAAAATCTGTAAAACCAAAAAGAAACTCCCTCTTTACTTTATGTTCTTTGGGTATAGTGTTATGAAGAAGCGCTTCTGCAGCTATAACCGAAACAATCAATGGTGCTATAAATGCCCGTTTGAAAGCATGGTTTTGGGGGAAATGGTAAAACCATTGATGGAGTTCTTTTTGGGCTACCTCGTTTAGAAGATTGTATAACCTAACCGTCCCAAGCTGAAGTGCTTCTTATCATAATAATATAGGAGGGATTTTATATGGCAGAAGCAAAAAGTAAATTAAAAACAATAAACCTTGATGCAGCAGGGATTGATATTGGCTCGACTGTACATTATGTATGTGTACCTGAAGGAAGAGATGAACAACGTATCCAAAAATTTGGGTGCTTTACAGTAGATCTACACAACTTAGCAAAGTGGTTAAAAAAGTGTCAGGTTAGAACTGTAGCCATGGAGTCAACTGGAGTATATTGGATTCCCTTATTTCAAATATTAGAATCACATAAATTTGAAGTAAAATTAGTAAATGCGCGACATGTCAAAAATGTGCCTGGTAGAAAGTCTGATGTTCAAGATTGTCAATGGCTGCAACAATTGCACAGCTATGGACTGCTTCAAGGATCATTTAGACCGGATAATCAAATGTGTGTACTGCGTAGTTACGTTAGACAACGTGCTAATCTAATTGAAAATGCAGCTAAACATACTCAACGTATGCAAAAAGCGCTAATTCAAATGAATATTCAATTACACAAGGTTATTAGTCATATTACTGGGATAACTGGTATGAAAATCATTGAAGCTATAATTGAAGGCGAAAGAGATCCTGAGAAATTGGCTAAATTCAGGGATGCACGAATAAAAAATGATCAGTCTACTATAGCAAAAGCGTTAGCTGGTGATTATAGAGAGGAACACTTGTTTGTGCTAAAACAAGAATATGCAGCATATACTTTTTTTCAAGAGCAAATAACGGGATGTGATAAAAGTATAGAAAATTACTATAAAACATTTGAAACAAAGTCGAATGAGAACAGGGCATTGAATAAGACACGAAAGAGAAAACAGAAGAATAGTCCAGATTTTGCCGTAGATGAAGATTTATATCGAATAACGGGGATGGATTTTACTAGAGTTCCAGGACTTGATGTATTAAGTATACAGGCTGTCATTTCAGAAACAGGTATAAATCACAATAAATGGAGGACAGAAAAGCATTTTTCTTCCTGGCTCGGATTAAGTCCTGCTAATAAAATTACAGGAGGGAAAATTATTGGAACAAGAACTCGTAAAGTTGTTAATCGTGCTGCAACTGCCTTGCGACTTGCTGCTCATTGTGTATCAAGAAGCAACACTGCACTTGGTGCATACTGCAGGAGGTTAAAGAAGCGACTAGGGATACCAAAAGCGATCACTGCTACAGCAAGGAAATTAGCATGTATTTTTTATAATATGCTAAAATATGGACAAGAATATGTAGAAAAAGGAATGAACTATTATGAAACACTCTACAAAGAGAGAGTAGTCAAAAATTTGACTAAAAAAGCAAAGGAATTTGGTTATATACTAATGAAAGAGGAGCCGATAGATGAAGAAGGTTCTTAGGAGTTTCTTAGAAGATGGATGAAAGCTCCAATTCAGCAAGCAGATGGCAACAAGGTAGTAAGGGATAAGGGAGTTCCGCAAGGGGGTTCAGTTAGCCCGATCATTTCAAATATATTTATGCATCATGCATTTGATATGTGGATGAAACGAAACTACCCAACAGTACCATTTGAAAGATATGTGGACGATGTGATAGTGCACTGCAAAACTAAGGAACAGGCGGACTTTATGCGAGCAGCAATCGAAGAAAGATTGGCACAATGTAAGCTAAAATTACATCCTGAGAAGACGCAAATAGTGTATTGTAAGGATGATAACAGGAGAGGTGGGTTTCCAATACAAAGTTTTGACTTCCTAGGCTATACGTTTAGACCTAGGTTAGCAAAGAACAACAAAGTAGGAACCTATTTTGTCTCGTTTCTACCTGCGATTAGTCACAAGGCCAAGAAAAAGATCTGTCAAGTCATAAGGTCATGGAAAATACGCAGACAAACATCAACAACTTTAGAGGATATATCGAAGAAAGTAAATCCAATAGTCAGAGGCTGGTATCAGTACTATGGAAGGTTTTACAGGCAAGAAATATACAAACCTCTGAAGAACATAGAGCGGCAACTGGAAAAGTGGGTCAAAAGAAAGTACAGGAAGCTTCGAACTCGTGGAAAACTAGCAAGGCAACTTCTAGGAAGAGTAAGAAAGGAAAATCCAGATACTTTCTACCACTGGACGTTAGGGTTAGGTCAGAAGACTGAATAATGGAAGCTGTATAAATCGAGAGGGTGCGCCGTGGTACGCATTAAGAAATACTTAGCGGAGCTAAGCGGGGTTCAGAATAAATGGCCTCGAGGTGAACAACTAACTTTAACCCGAAAGGGAAGGAGGACAAGAGCATGTATGTAAAGCGAGAGTTATCTGAAGATGTGTAAGGTAACGGCTTGCAACACCTGATCAATATGGTTAAAGCTAAACTGCTTGAATTCTAATCTTCAGGGGTGGGATTTCACATCCATGGGTATCACATTTAAAACCCCATGTCTACAGTAAGCACAAATTAAACTTTCGTTTGTGTGACATTCTGGCTGTAGAACGATAAGTAGTGAACTTATTTAAGAGGATGAATAGAAAACCTAAGTTGATCTAGAACAGTTCTTAGTGACGGAACATGGGATGACCTAAGGAACGCGAGTTCTATGGTTACGGAGTCATCGTAGTAGTCGTGAAAGTAACGAATCACCGGGGAGTGTGGGAAAGCCACATACAGGGCAAAGGGTGACAGATAATTGAATGTTGAAATTGGGAGGTACGCAAGATGCGGAAAGCTGAAACAATACTTAACATTATACGTGAACGTGGAAAAAGAAATTTGCCGGTTAAAAACGTATATCGCCTACTCTATCAGCGTGATCTTTACCTTCGGGCGTATGGCAAACTTTGTCGTAATAAAGGTGCTATGACAGAAGGTGTGACAGTTGAAACAGTTGATGGTATGTCTTTGGAAAAGATCGATAAAATCATAGAGGGTTTACGCTATGAGCGATATCGGTGGACACCAGTAAAACGTATCTATGTTTTAAAGAAGAGTGGTAAACGCAGGCCGTTAGGGTTGCCAACATGGTCAAATAAGTTACTTCAAGAAGTAATTCGATTAATATTGGAAGCCTACTATGAGCCTAAATTTAGTGAATGTTCACATGGATTTCGACCAAAGCGTGGATGCCACACTGCATTAAGAGCAGTAATGCAAAAAGGCAGAGGTACAAAATGGTTTATAGAGGGAGATCTCAGTGCATGTTATGACTCAATTGATCATACTATGTTGTTGAAAATACTGAGTGAAAGCTTCCAAGATAACCGTTTTATTCAGCTAATCAATCGACTGCTAAAAGCAGGATATATGGAAAATTGGAAGTACAATAAGAGTCATAGTGGGGTACCACAAGGTTCTATTATTGGTCCAATTCTGAGTAACATATTACTCGATCGGTTAGATAAACATGTGGAGCATATACTAATACCAGCAAATAACCGAGGTAAGCGAAGAAGGACAAATCCAAAATATTTAAGGTTAACCATGCAAGTATCGATGATGAGAAAACAAGGGAACTGGGATCAAGCAAAACAACTGCGTCAATTAGTGCAGGGTATGCCATCTAAGGATTCTTGCGATCTAAATTATCGACGTCTTTGGTATGTTAGGTATGCTGATGATTTTCTGGTAGGGTTTGCAGGACCAAAGAATGAAGCTGAACAAATTAAGAATGAGATTGCTGGGTTTCTCAATGAGGAGCTCAAACTTATGCTTAATGAAGATAAAACGTTTATTACACATGCGTGTGATAGCAAAGCCAATTTTTTGGGTTATGAAATACATGTTTTGCATGCAGATGATAAACATGATCATCGGACACAACGATGTATTAACGGTAGTATTGGGTTACGTGTACCACATCATATAAAGCAGAAAAAGTGTTCTGAATATATGCGTTGTGGTAAACCGATACATTTACCTCAACGTACAATTGATACAGCTTACAGTATTGTTGCTCAGTATCAAACTGAATATCGAGGAATTGTACAATACTACAAAATGGCCTACAACCTTCACACACTAAGTTATCTGAAATATGTGATGGAAGTATCATTAGTAAAGACTTTAGCATCTAAATACAAAACAACTTGCAGGAAAATTTATAGAAAATTTGGTGCGACGATCGAAAATGATGAAGGTGAAAAACGAAAAGTCATCCAAATCAGAGTAGATCGTTTACCATCAAAGATACCATTAATTACACACTTTGGTGCTGTGTTGCTAAAATGGAATAAATGGGTAAGCATAAGTGATAACCTTATACCAATATGGAATAAGCGTAGTGAAATAGAGCAAAGACTATTGGCACAAACTTGTGAATTATGTAAATCACAAGAGCAGATTGAAGTACATCACGTACGTAAACTTGCTGATTTGCTAGGTAAACGTAATACTGAACTACCGGAATGGAAAAAGAGAATGATTGAACGACAGAGGAAAACTCTTGTTGTTTGTCATGAATGCCATAAGAAAATCCAATATGGAAAATATGATGGTGACTCCTTAAAACGTTAGATTATTGGAGAGCCACGTGATACGGAAACGATCATGCGTGGTTCGGAGAGGGGTTGTTGGAAAAGTACTTAACAAGTAACTCGCTGGCTGCCCACTCTACTTTACGTACAGTTTTGTGAGGGACTGGTGGGGAAGTTCCGCCGGTCTACTCTCCTGATTTCTATTACAATTTGCATATTGATTATGCTATTTTTTGGATCTAGCCTGGCAAGTTAATAATAATTTAACCAATTGCAATTAAAACAGCTATAAGGTTAATTATGAGGCAAAACAAAAATTTTTGAATGGAACGATCTTGACAAGTGCTACGTTGAGATAAGTTTTGCATAAAAATACTGCTTTTACGGTGTGAGGCTAGAGGTTTGTAAAGCAGTTAGCAGGTTGTCATCTAAGTAGCGTGACCAGAGCTAGATTCCGCGAACACGCCGCGGAATGACGACTATGCAATATGCGTTGCGGAGTGACGATTATGGTCATACCGTCACGGTATCTCACAAACATGTAGCAGTAATGACAAAATCTCAAGTTATATGTATACTTTTATATTATCTACCTACTAAAAAAACAGAAAAATGCTCAAACGTAGCGGTCCAAAAAAATTAAAGTCTATAATAGAAAACTATGCATTAAAATGCATGAAAAATAAAATTAGCAAAAATGAAATACGTCTTATTTTAAACTGGCGAAATATAGTAGGGAAAGAAATAGCAGAGTGTACAAAACCGAAAAAGATCTCATATGCACAGAATATAAATTCGGGTGTGTTGCATCTGGTAGTAACAAATGGCAGCAAAGCATTGGAAATTCAGCATATGATTTCTCTTATAATAGAAAAAATTACGATATTTTTTGGTTATAAAGCAGTATATGGTATAAAAATTAAGCAAGAGAGTATTGACTATTTGACTATATAAGGTAATCTAAGTACATAGAATAATTTGGTATATTGAAGTGAGTAGAGTTTGTGAATTAACAAATAGAAAAAAATCTTTTGGTAATAAGGTATCACATTCGAATCGTAAAACAAAGCGTACCTTTCTTTTAAATTTACATAAGGTTACGTTGACAAGTGATATATTGAATAAAAAGTTTAGATTTCGTGTGGCAACAAGAACTTTGAGAACTATAGATTACAAAGGTGATTTAGATGCTTTTTTGCTCAACACAAGAACGATTAAACTAAGTGAGAAAGCGCAGAAGATAAAAAGAAGGTTGAAAAAAGTTTTAGTAAAGCAAGAGGTAGAGTTAGCCGTTTCAGATGCATAACAAACCTCAATGGCTCAGAGCAAAAGCTCCGACCGGTGAAGTATTCAATGAAACCTTAAACATCGTTAAACTGCATAACTTACATACGGTATGTGAAGAAGCTGCATGTCCAAATATTGGTGAATGTTGGAATAAACGTCACGCTACTGTGATGATTCTCGGTTCTGTTTGCACTCGTGCTTGTGCATTTTGCAACGTTGCAACTGGCATTCCTGATAAGTTAGACCCTCATGAACCAGAAAATTTAGCAAAAGCAATAAAAAAGTTAAACTTAAAACATGTTGTCATTACTTCTGTTGATCGTGATGATTTACCAGATGGTGGCGCAAATCAGTTTATACAGTGCATAGAAGAAATTAGAAAGATAACTTCAGAAACAACAATAGAGATTTTAACTCCTGATTTTTTAAATAAGAAAGGAGCATTTGAAGCAATTGCTGTTGCATCACCTGATGTCTATAACCACAATATTGAAACAGTGCCGAGATTGTATGCAAAAATAAGACCACGAGCTCGCTATTTTCATTCACTATATTTGCTGAAGATGGTAAAGCAGATTAATCCTAAAGTTTTCACAAAGTCAGGGCTTATGGTTGGTCTTGGAGAAACAAAAGAGGAAATACTTCAGGTTATGGACGATTTGCGCAGTGCTGAGGTTGATTTTATTACAATTGGTCAATATCTACAACCAACTCCAAAACATGCAAAACTTGATAGGTATGTTACCCCAGAAGAGTTTGAGCATTATAAATATATTGCTTACTCCAAAGGTTTCTTAGTGGTTGCATCAAGCCCACTGACTAGGTCATCATACCACGCTGAAGAAGATTTTAACAGGCTCAAGGCCTGTCGTTGACATTTGTGTTAATTCAAATTAATTTTTACTAATTATAAAGGAGTTGAGCGACTTTACGTAATGTCTACTATAAAAATCAAGAAGAAATCACAATTAGTTAAAGAGGTATTCGATTCCGTGGCAAGTCGCTACGACACCATGAATGATATAATGAGCCTCGGAATGCACAGATTATGGAAAGATAAGATGGTAAATAGTGTGCATTTTACAAAAAACTCTAAGGTTTTAGATGTTGCTGGAGGAACTGGAGATATAGCAATAAGAATAGTAAGAAAAGAGCCAAGTGCTAAGGTTACAGTATGCGATATAAATCAAAACATGCTAAACAGAGGACGTGATAAAGCTATAAATTCAAACCAAATTAATTTTGATTGGGTATGTGCAAGTGCAGAAAGTTTACCATTTGAAGACTCCGAATTTGATTATTGCACAATAGCTTTTGGCATTCGAAATGTTTCTGACCGCAAGAAGGCTTTAAATGAGGCGCACAGGGTATTAAAACCACATGGGAAATTTATCTGCTTAGAATTTGCCCCTATGCACTATCAAAATGAGATATTTACCAAACTTTATGACTTATATTCATTTAAAGTAATTCCTAAAATTGGCAGCATAGTTGCTAAAGACAAGAGTTCTTATGAATATTTAGTGAAGAGCATCAGAGAATTTCCAACTCAGGCTGATTTTAAAATGGAAATTGAAGAGGTAGGCTTTAAGAATGTTGAGTTTCATAATATGAGCTATGGAATAGTGGCATTACACATTGGAACAAAATGAATATTAAACTCTGGTATAGAACGCTGGATTATTATCTCATCCTTCCAGTGTTTTTTTTGCTCACTATAAGCTTCATTCTTGTTTATTCAGCAAGCCCTGTAATTGCGCAGCGTCTTTCTTTACCACAAGATTATTTTATACGGCGTCACACAATTTATATAGTCCTGTCACTAATTACCTTGGTGACATTTTCTTTTCTCAACACAAGAACTATACTTAACCTCTCATTCGCAGGTTTCGCTTTATTTACTATTCTAGTAGCAACTGCGATAATACTTGGTATAGAGGTAAAAGGTGCGAAACGATGGTTACATATTGTCAAAATTTCAGTTCAACCATCTGAGTTCGTAAGGCCATTTTTTTCTGTTGTTATAGCTAGTATCTTGGCCAGCGAAATGAAGTTTAAAATACACATATCAATCATAATATTTCTGTTAGTTTTTGTGTTGTTACTTTTGCAACCTGATTTCAGTATGTCTATGCTTTTAACATATTCTTTTATTGGTCAAATGTTTATTGCATGTATACCACTTTTATACTTTCTATGCATAATAGGAATGGCCACAACTGGAACTACAATAGCTTACTTATGCCTCCCACATATAAAGCAAAGGATTTACAATTTTGTCTTTTTTACGCAACGCGATAACTTTCAAGTCACAAAATCATTAGAAGCATTCAAAAGAGGTCAATTAACTGGAGTTGGACCTGGTGAAGGTAGCGTAAAAGCCTCTCTTCCTGATTGTCATACAGATTTTGTGTTTTCTGTTTTAGCAGAAGAATTTGGTTTGATTACGTGCTTAGCCACATTGATGTTATTTGGTATCATTTCCGCCCGCTTGCTTTACGTTGCATATAGGGAAAATGAATTATTTAATCTGTTAGTGATTCTCGGTATCTCAATGCAATTCATCACACAATTCATAATAAACATAGGGGTAACATTGAGTGTTTTTCCTACCACCGGCATAACCCTGCCGTTACTTAGCTATGGTGGTTCTTCTCTTTTATCTTCGAGCATCGCACTTGGCATAATGCTGTCTTTCAGTAGAAACCAAGCTATCGCATTAAAGTTTCGTGAGCGTGTTATGCTTGGAAGGTATATGGACTAAACTTGTACCGCTCACAACTATTATTGGTATCCCTCCAGAATGGGTATCTGTTCAGATGAGTGGCAAAATAAGGTAGACGAGAAAAGCAACTATAGGAACAAATGGGTGTCATGCAAGTAGCTGACACTGGTATCCAGTCCTTTTGCACAGTTCCATCAAAAACGTTGTAAAGCGCTTTCGTGTTTACCAACTTAGTGCCCAATCTGGATCCCAGACTGGGATGACAAAAAAAGGAGCACTGGAATTTTTGTTTCAGCATTAGCCATGCATCTGAACAGATACCAGAAAATATTCCACTGACATGCTGAACAACAAATACATCACTATGTCGTTTATCGCAAAAACTTATATTTTTCGTAACCATTCACACTTAATTCTGCAATTCTTTGATCTCACTCATAGAAAGACCAGTAGTTTGAGCTATAATATTAAAAGAAACACCTGCTTTAAGTAGATTCTTTGCGACTTCAATTTCCCTCTCTTTTCTACCTTCCTCTTTAGCAAGATCAAGTCTGTATTCAAGAATGGCTTCTTCTTTGCGCAGATCCATTATTCTTTCTTCATAAGCTACTAGATCTTTTTCATTCCAGTGAAACTTATCTAATTCATCATATGCTAGCTTTATTATTGGTGATTTTTCCGCAATTTTTCTGAGATCTTCGTCCGTTGTTTCATCTGCATATTTGAAAAAAAATAGCCAACGGTCTACTACACTTTCTAGTTGTTCTTCTCTACTCTTAGGAAATTTTGGCAGCTCTATGAAGATAAATTGAAAATCTTTTAAGTCATGCTCATTGGTTTTTTCATCTCTTATGGTATGGCTAGATATATAGTCAAGCTTATCAGGGAATAAGGTACAATTTGAAATCGCGATAAAGAAAATCTTCTTTAAATCAACGTATTTACCAGATTTATCAGCTTGTCTTGAGTAAGCCTTAGCAGCATAAAGTTGTGCGCGTTTTTCAAAGCCTTTATCACGAGTGAGCTGGTCAGGTAAGGAAGCAGTATTACTACTACCCCCTCCCTTAGAAACGCAGCATGCAGGTTTCCCAACACTACGCTTGAGCCCCTTATCTAAGTTCTTCTTTTCTAGAACCGGCTTGTCCTTCATGATTCCTCAGGAAACATCATTCTTAATGGTGACACCAACAGTAGAGAACCTTCTCTTGAGAAAGAGCTTGCTAACATTCTTGTTCGTTTCACTCTCTCATCAAAATACTTTTTCCATTTTAAGTCAAGGGGATTTGCATCCGCTCTGATTTTAACATGTCGTCTGATAGGTATATCAATCAGCTTAAGCAGTCTTAAATACCGTATCTCTTTTGGTTTGTTCTTGCATAGGGGTGCAGCAAAAACCCATTGGCGTTGACCCATTACTTTGAAGTAACGATTCTTTATCCAACGTAATCCTTTACGAGGATGTCTTTTCTTTGCCCATTTCCATAAACTATGCCAAATTTCATTGTCGATCTTTCTAAACGCTTTTTTAGCACACACATGGTGATAGTATAGCTCTTTCCACAGAAGTCCGGATATGATAAGATTAAGGATAGATGGCGATAAGGAGGTTGGATGCCGGCAGCATATAGTTATGATTTAAGAAAAAAAGCAATGGAAGCACTAGACGAAGGGGAAAGCAGAGAAGCAGTGGCAGCAAGATTTAAAATTGGACGAACTATAGCCTTTCTTATAATAGTCCGAATGCGATAAGATATGTGTTTATGGCTATAGCAGGCCAGTAGCATATTACGGTCTGTTCGGATTATTGTAAAAAGAGCTATACTTTGTGGGAGTGGCAGCAAAGAAAAAAAGAAACAGGCGACTTTCAGTCAAAAAAACTCGGTAATGGAGGTTACAATCAGAAAATTATCGACTGGAATAAGTTTATCGAATTTGCTAAAAAACACGGTAGAAAAACTCTGTCGGAAATGGCTAAACTTTGGGGCAACGTTAGTATCCAAACGATCCACCGAGCTCTCAGAAAAATTGGATTTACGCGCAAAAAAAGACATATGGATACAAGGAAAGGAACGAAGAAAAACGTGCTGAATTCTTAAAAATTATAGCAACAAAAGAACCAGAAAACTTAGTGTATATAGATGAGTCTGGGATTGATAACACGGAGGACTATCCATATGGGTATTGCCAGAAAGGACAGCGATTTTATGCCCTAAAATCTGGAAAAAAAACTCAACGAATCAGCATGGTTGCAGCCTTAAGTAGAAGAAAGATAGTTGCTCCATTAACATTTGAAGGCCACTGTAATATGGATATTTTTAATGGATGGTTTGAGCAATTTTTGGCACCGATCTTAGAACCTGGACAAACTGTCATTCTTGATAATGCTACTTTTCATAAGTCTGATAAGCTTATCAAGCTCGCTAAAGGAGTCGGTGCAGAAATTTTGTATCTGCCGCCTTATTCTCCAGATTTTAACAAAATTGAGCATCATTGGTTTGCTATAAAAAACAGAGCCAGGAAAAACATTCCTCTATTCGAATCCTTTCGTCGTGCTGTTGATTCTGCCTTCCTATGACCTATTCGGACTATTATGAGAAATGCTATAATTTCCCCATCCTCTCAGTAGAGAGCTGAGTGACTTAATTACTATAGCCTGAGTGTTCGCTATATTTGCTTTTATCAATGTACGTGCTTTATTAAGAAGTCTTCTAAGAAACTCCTAAGAACCTTCTTCATCTATCGGCTCCTCTTTCATTAGTATATAACCAAATTCCTTTGCTTTTTTAGTCAAATTTTTGACTACTCTCTCTTTGTAGAGTGTTTCATAATAGTTCATTCCTTTTTCTACATATTCTTGTCCATATTTTAGCATATTATAAAAAATACATGCTAATTTCCTTGCTGTAGCAGTGATCGCTTTTGGTATCCCTAGTCGCTTCTTTAACCTCCTGCAGTATGCACCAAGTGCAGTGTTGCTTCTTGATACACAATGAGCAGCAAGTCGCAAGGCAGTTGCAGCACGATTAACAACTTTACGAGTTCTTGTTCCAATAATTTTCCCTCCTGTAATTTTATTAGCAGGACTTAATCCGAGCCAGGAAGAAAAATGCTTTTCTGTCCTCCATTTATTGTGATTTATACCTGTTTCTGAAATGACAGCCTGTATACTTAATACATCAAGTCCTGGAACTCTAGTAAAATCCATCCCCGTTATTCGATATAAATCTTCATCTACGGCAAAATCTGGACTATTCTTCTGTTTTCTCTTTCGTGTCTTATTCAATGCCCTGTTCTCATTCGACTTTGTTTCAAATGTTTTATAG
The DNA here is from genome assembly GCF_964026985.1 of Wolbachia endosymbiont (group A) of Ischnus inquisitorius. Classification (NCBI taxonomy): domain Bacteria; kingdom Pseudomonadati; phylum Pseudomonadota; class Alphaproteobacteria; order Rickettsiales; family Anaplasmataceae; genus Wolbachia; species Wolbachia endosymbiont (group A) of Ischnus inquisitorius. Next base: position 990,992 of record NZ_OZ034715.1, read on the forward strand.
TAATTTTCTATACTTTTATCACATCCCGTTATTTGCTCTTGAAAAAAAGTATATGCTGCATATTCTTGTTTTAGCACAAACAAGTGTTCCTCTCTATAATCACCAGCTAACGCTTTTGCTATAGTAGACTGATCATTTTTTATTCGTGCATCCCTGAATTTAGCCAATTTCTCAGGATCTCTTTCGCCTTCAATTATAGCTTCAATGATTTTCATACCAGTTATCCCAGTAATATGACTAATAACCTTGTGTAATTGAATATTCATTTGAATTAGCGCTTTTTGCATACGTTGAGTATGTTTAGCTGCATTTTCAATTAGATTAGCACGTTGTCTAACGTAACTACGCAGTACACACATTTGATTATCCGGTCTAAATGATCCTTGAAGCAGTCCATAGCTGTGCAATTGTTGCAGCCATTGACAATCTTGAACATCAGACTTTCTACCAGGCACATTTTTGACATGTCGCGCATTTACTAATTTTACTTCAAATTTATGTGATTCTAATATTTGAAATAAGGGAATCCAATATACTCCAGTTGACTCCATGGCTACAGTTCTAACCTGACACTTTTTTAACCACTTTGCTAAGTTGTGTAGATCTACTGTAAAGCACCCAAATTTTTGGATACGTTGTTCATCTCTTCCTTCAGGTACACATACATAATGTACAGTCGAGCCAATATCAATCCCTGCTGCATCAAGGTTTATTGTTTTTAATTTACTTTTTGCTTCTGCCATATAAAATCCCTCCTATATTATTATGATAAGAAGCACTTCAGCTTGGGACGGTTAGGTTATACAATCTTCTAAACGAGGTAGCCCAAAAAGAACTCCATCAATGGTTTTACCATTTCCCCCAAAACCATGCTTTCAAACGGGCATTTATAGCACCATTGATTGTTTCGGTTATAGCTGCAGAAGCGCTTCTTCATAACACTATACCCAAAGAACATAAAGTAAAGAGGGAGTTTCTTTTTGGTTTTACAGATTTTATCTGTTCTGGGCTTCCAATAATTTTCCTATATTCATCAACTAGAACTAATTTTTACCAAAACTCCCGGACGATGGCACATTGGCAATGGATTCGACTGCGTATGTAAATCAGTTCCTCTATCAAATCTTCTTGGCTCTTGTTTTGCATAGAGTGGCTGTCCAAGAGTATTCACTGTTTCATTAAAATCTGCTGGTGCAAAATATGTTGTAAATGTGCTCGCTGTTCCTACTGGAAAACAGTTTCCACTTTCTCTTTCTATAAACCTTCTTACATTTCCCTCAGGATCAGTTGCTTGCCCTCTATATTCCTCAAATGTTATTCCGCAAAATGTAAATCCTGATCTCATGTCGTTCCTTAGCGCTGCTCCTTCTTGCCATCTCTCATATGCCTCTTTCACCTTACTATGGGAAGTTAATGCATCAAAAAACTCAGGGCTTACCAGTGCATGAATTCCCGTCATATATTCACCACTTAGATTATCTTCTATATGCCGGAGTACTTCCAGACACTTACGTTTTACATCTGTTGTTGCTGTTCCAAGGGCAAAATTTACTACTTTTGGTGTTATTTCAAATTCGTTATACAGATTTAGTAATTCTGACCCGTCAGCATCAAGAATAATTCCCTTCAGCGCTCCCATTCGTAAATGCTCTAATGTTATTGCGTGTTTGTTTCTCATTTTTCGTAAGGAGCCATGTTACCTCTACCTGGAAATGCATCTGCTGCCGACTTTTTTTCGTTGTGTTTCTTTATCCATTTTCCTAATAAACCACCCTTTATTCCTAAATCCTTTGCTATTTTTGTAATTGTTTGACCTGCCTTTCTTTGTTCATTTGCCAGCTTGACAGCTTCCAATTTGAATTCTGCCGTATATTCTCTTGCCATTTCTAATCCTCAAAAATTTTATTTTACCCGAAAAAACTCCTTTCTTTCTCTCCACTTTTTCTGGGTAAGGTCAAGAAGCCTATTGTCTAATTATGTACCTAAATTTTATTACGGCACTTTCACTACTACTTTAACGAGTGAGCTACCTTTCTATAAAAGACCTATCGACTGTTGCAATTATAGGCGTAAACAAGAATGATAAAAGAGTACGAGATTGAGTAACTATGTACACTTCTGCTGGCATACCAGGGTATAGGTATACGTTTTTAAACTGAGCAAGCTCTGGTTTTGGTATCACTACACGTACTGAATAATAACGCCCTAGCCTTGGATCATCAAGGGCATCGGGAGAAATATTGCTTACTATACCATTAATTAAACTTAAACGACGTGCACTGTAAGCACTTAAACGAACTTTAACCTTTAGCCCTTCTAGCCCATCAATAGAGACTATGTTGCTATCTTTCTTTTGTGCTGACAGTATCTCTTCTATGTTTCTGGTCTGAATTTTAGCATCTATTATTAGGTCATCATCCGATGGCACTACGCTCATGATCGGAACTCCAGATTGTATAACACCACCTTCAGTATGGTATCTTATATCTGTGACTATCCCATCTTGAGGCGATTTAATTATTGTACGTGCTAATGAATCTTCAGCAACCATCAGTCTCTCTTTCAAGTCTGCAATAGACGTACTAACTTCCTTAAGTTCAGCGTTTGCTCTTTCTTGAGAATCATTTCTCACGTTTATAATTTCTAATTCGTTCTCTCCAATTTTTTGCTGCACTTGAGATATTGCAGAACGGTAATGTCCAACTCTGCCTTCAATTTCAGCAAACTGCTTTTCTAAAGCTAAAATGTGTGGTTTGCTTATATGGCCACTATCAAGTAATTGTCTTTTTGTTTCCAACTCCTCAGTTATCAAGTCATATTGCTTATGAGCTGCATTTAGTTGAAAGTTTAGCCCCGCTAATTCATCATTTAACTGCTTTATACGTTGTTGCAGTATGTCTGTTTTTCCCAATATGCTCTTTCTCTGAGAGTTGAACAACTTTACTTGATTCTTTATCGCTTTATTTACAAGTTCATCGTGAGATAATTTTTTAACCTCATCAGGAAACTCGAGCGTGTCCAAATCTACTCTGATTGCAAGAAGCCTTGCTTCTGTTGCTAAAAATGATAAGAGCTTCTCTTTGATGATACTTAAATTCGCCTTCTCGTTAACATCACTCAACAAAACTAGAGGCTCATCTTTTTTAACTGCTTGACCCTCTTTTACTAAAATTTTGCTTATTATTCCTCCGCCCAAGTGTTGAACTATTTTTCTATTTGAAGATACAATAACTTCTCCACTTGCATGCACCGCACCGTCAATTGGAGCTATAGCCGACCAAATACCACCTATCCCAAAAAAGATGAGTATTACTACCAGACCAAAAAATAGTGGTCCCCATGTTACTTTCAGGACTTCATTTACGTTATTACTTTCGCGTTTTAAAATAAAATTTATCACTGCATCAATCAATGCAAACGTCTTATCCAAAAATTTTGGGTACTTCTTCTTTTTATTTTTTGCTCCTTGCATATTTATATTATCACCATGGCCAACCAAGCCTGTCAAAGAAAATCCAGTGCTAAGCTTTTTTAACTTACTTATCATAATACTACTGTGAATTTGTGTTAACTCAAGATAACACACAAAAACAAAGAATCTATAATTTAAGCATTCCATTTAGACTGTAGAGCACCAGAATAAACTATTTAGTAACAATTCCTGCATCAACTATGTTTTTAAAATTTTTTGACGTTTAACTTTATTATAACTTTTTCTTTATTTTGTGAATATCTGAGTTACTTATATTATGTAAGAAATCTATTGCCAACTAGTCAATATTCTGTTAGGAACTAAGACAATATAAAGTTATTATGCTTAAATTGGAAAGCAGAAAGTTCCTGATTACTGGCGCATCAGGCGGAATAGGGCAAGCAATTGTAAAAATTATGCACAAAGCCGGAGCAACTTTATGTATTTCTGGCACAAAAAAAGAAGTGCTCGAAGAAGTTGCTAAACAATATGAAAAAAACATGCATGTACTCCCTTGTGATTTATCAAATGCTGAGGAAGTAAATCAACTAATAAATAGAGCAAGTGAGCTGATGGAAGGCTTTGACGGGCTCGTATGCAATGCGGGTATTACGCGAGACAGTTTATTATTGAGAATGACAGATGAAGCATGGCAAAAAGTAATTGATATTAACTTGAGCTCTACATTTAAGCTGAGTAGAGAAGCATGCAGAAAACTAATTAAGAATAATTGGGGAAGAATTATAAATATTTCCTCAATAATAGGGCTGACAGGAAACGCCGGGCAAGCAAATTATGCGGCGTCTAAAGCTGGAATAATAGCTATGAGCAAATCCATAGCAAAAGAAGTTGCAAGTCGTAATATAACAGTAAATTGTATTGCTCCTGGGTTTATAGATACTAAAATGACTGAAGTTTTAAATGAAGGACAAAAGGGAAAAATATTAGATAATATTCCAATGAAAAGAATGGGAACAGGGGAAGAAATAGCAGCAGGGGTCTTGTTTTTAGCAAGTGATGAAGCAAAATATATAACAGGGCATGTGCTCAATATTAATGGTGGGTTATTTATGTAGCAACACTTATGTATGGACAAATTATAATTTTTACTTTAAAATAAAAAATGTGTAGGTTTAGGTTAATTTATTACTTAGAGGCAAAAAAATGAGCTCTATAATGGAATTTTTTAGTGTTTTTTGCGTAGTATTGCTTTTCTCTTTCTCAGGTTATGCAGCTGACCCTGATATGGATGACACAACTAAAGTAATATGCAATATTATTGGTTATGTTTGGGGGATAGGCGGTCCACTTATGACGGTAGTAATAATTGGTGCAGCTTTGCTTGCAATATTTGGCAGGATGCCGTGGCCAGCCCTCTTTGCTCTTGGCATGTTCTGTGGTGTATTTTTTGGCGCTAAAACTATCATAACGAAAATTATGCCCAACGTAAGCGATGAAGCAAAAACTATGTTGGAAAAGTGTGGACAAAAATAATCCAAAAAGTGCAGAAATGCTTTTTTGTTATCCATTAAACCGCTTCATATCTTCAACTTGCAACAAATAAGGGCTATCTTTTGGTAAAGTTTTAACAGCTAGCTCAGCATATTTTGTAAATTGCTTTAAATCACCTTCAATACAAGCCTTTTTTGTCAAGGCAAAATAATGCATTGCCGTATCAGCTTCACATTTATATGCAATGCTTAAATACTTCCAGACAAAAGCGTTATCTGGTTCTACATTCAAAATCTGCTCCAGGTAAAAAATCGCCTTTTTTGCATCACCGTGTAATAATAAAGTATGAGATAATGCAAGTTTCACTAAATAACTGTTTTTCTCAGATAAATACCTAAGCGATTCCTCATACATTTTTATTGCTTCACTTAAATTTCCGGCCTTGTATAGCATTTCTGCTTTTAATTCATATAGGTATGGGTCATTGCGTGACTCTTGAATCAATGAATTAACTTTAGCAATAGCCTCTTCTATCTTTCCTTGCCTATAGCAAACTATAGCATTTACATACTCAGAATTATTTTCATATTTATTAGATAACACATGAATAGGAGCAAAGAAAGAGTCTAGCTTGGCAACCACACGCTCAAACTTTAGTAACTTATCCGCAAAAATTGGTTTTACGTTGTTTTTAACCTTATAATTTTGTACAGCAAATATACGTTTCTCACTAAGTGGGTGAGTGCGGAAATATTCCTCGGTGTTCTCATGCTCAATACTTTTAAAATAATCAAAAATCTCTTTCATACCTGAATTATCATAGCCAGATTCATCAAGATACCTTAAAGCATAGCTATCTGCTACACTTTCTTGCTCTTGAGAATAGTTAAAAAATAGCCTTGAACTAAACGCTACACCACTAAGCAAAATTGCACCAGCAACCTGAGGGTTAATGATAATACTAGAAACTAATCCTACCATATAACTAATCATTGCTATCGATTGAAAATAACCCATAGCACTACTCATTTGCAATATATGACCAGCAGATATGTGAGCAATCTCATGTGCTAATATACCAAGCAGGACATAAGGTTTAGCCGAATATTGTAAAAGTCCTAAATGAATGAAAATACTGTTATTGTTAATTACAAAAGCATTAATCGAATTGTCATTAATTATAAAAACTTTTATTTGCTCATGATCAATATCCGCAGCAGAAAATAAAGGTTGCGCTAGCTCTTTCACTATTTCTTCCACTTCACTATCTCTAATAATGTTAATAGAGTAAGCATTATTACAATATGCAAAAAAGAACAATAAGGTCAAAAACTTAGCAACTCTAAACATGAAAATTCTGTGCTTGTATAATTTATAGAAATTCTATATTTTAACACTTAAATTATACAAATTTATAAACGCTAGTTTAAATTTTTAACGTAAATGATAAGTTTGTCGATGGTAGTTAACTTAATTTTATGTTGTTCAGCAAATTTAAGTAACTGAGGTAAGCGCATCATAGAGCCATCATCATTCACTAATTCACAAATAACTGCTGAATGATCAAACCCTACTAACTTCGCCATTTCAACACTCGCTTCAGTATGACCAGCACGTTGTGCCACCCCACCTTTATGTGCAATTACAGGAAAAACATGACCTGGAGTTATGATGTCATCCTGAGTACCATCCTTGTTGATAGCAGCATGTATAGTTTTCGTTCTATCCTCTGCTGAAACACCGGTTGTAATGCCATAACGTGCATCAATTGATGTAGTAAATGCGGTATGATTTTCACCAATATTTTTCTTTTCCATGAAATTAAGGCCCAACCTTTTCATGTGAAATTTAGTCATTGCTAAGCAAACAACCCCTGTACCGTACCTAACCATAAAAGCCATATGTTCCGGCTTTATTTTCTCAGCTAAGACAATCAAATCGCCTTCATTTTCTCTATTTTCATCATCAACTAAAATGAATAATTTACCGGAACGAGCATCCTCTAATACATCTTCCACAGAAGAAATACCTGGTAGACTCATTGAAGCATAAGTGGCCTGTACCATAATAATTTACTTAAATTCAATCTTAACTATTTTATACAATTTCTCTCCATTTGGCACTGTCACTTCCACATATTCACCGACTTTTTTGCCGATTAAGGCACTCCCAAGTGGTGAACTAGTAGATATTAACTGCTTTGAAACATCAGCTTCATATTCGCCTACAACCTTATAAACATATTCCACTTCACCGTTATTATCACTTAACATGCTTAATGTCACAGTTGCACCAAACATTACTGAATCACCAGACAAATTTTTTACTTCTATTACTTCCGCATGTGAGAGCTTACTTTCTATCTCCATTATACGGCCTTCAATAAAACCTAACCTTTCCCGTGCTGCATGATACTCTGCGTTTTCAGACAAATCACCTTGATCACGAGCATCAGAAATAGCCTGTATCACAGAAGGTTTTTCTTCCTTTAATTTTTCAAGTTCGGCTTGCATATTCTCAAAACCTTCCCTCGTCATAGGAAATTTATTAATAATGGATGAAGCCATAATCACCACCTAAACGCAATTAAATTGAGTAACGAAATTACTCACAATGTTAAAAATATCACCTTTTATATCATCACTCATGTCATTTGACAACTTTTTTAAAACCCCAGGGTGTACAGTATGAAAATAATTAATAAGATCATGTTCAAATTTATTAATGTAACTTATTTGTATTTTACTTAACTGATTATATAGGTTAGAAAAAATATACATCAGCACTACTTGCTCTTCTATTGACATAGGTAAATGTTGTTTTTGCTTTAATAACTCGACAAGATATTTACCCTTATTCAAGGATAATTGAACACTAGCATCAAGATCAGAACCAAATTTTGCAAAATCTTCTAATTCTCTATACTGAGCTAAGCTTAGCTTTATAGAACCAGCAACTTTCTTCACAGACTTTAGTTGTGCAGCAGAACCAACCCGTGAAACTGACAAACCTATATTTACTGCAGGTCGAAATCCTTTATAAAATAATTCAGACTCAAGAAAGATCTGCCCATCGGTAATTGAAATAACATTTGTTGGCACATATGCAGATACATCACCAGCTTGAGTTTCGACAATTGGCAAAGCAGTTAAAGAACCCTGCCCTTTTTTATCAGACATTTTAGCAGCTCTTTCAAGCAAGCGAGAATGTACATAGAATATATCTCCAGGGTAAGCTTCACGACCAGGAGGACGTCTGAGCAATAAAGACATCTGCCTATATGCCACAGCATGCTTAGATAAATCATCATATATAATCAAACAATGCATTCCATTGTCACGGAAAAATTCCCCAATAGTGCAACCAGCATAAGGTGCTAAAAATTGCATAGGCGCGCAGTCAGATGCACTAGCCACAACTACAGTTGTATACTCTAATGCTCCGCTTTCTTTCAGCTTATTTACCACTTTTGCTACTGTTGAAATTTTTTGCCCAATAGCAACATAAACACAGTAAACTTTTTGATTTTCGTTTACCTCATCGTTAATCTTCTTCTGATTGATAATAGTATCAAGCGCAATAGTAGTTTTACCAATTTGTCTATCACCAATAATTAATTCACGCTGCCCTCTACCTATTGGAATTAGCAAATCTATAATTTTAATTCCTGTTTGCAGTGGCTCATGCACAGACTTACGATCAATAATGCCTGGCGCTTTAGATTCTATATCCATTCTGTTTTTGGCTCTAATTTCCCCACCGTCGTCCATAGGATGGCCCAACGCATTTACAACTCTCCCTAACAATTCATGCCCTACAGGCACCTGCACAACATCACCACTACATTTTACAACGTCCCCTTCTTTCACATCACGGTCATTACCAAGCACAACTATTCCAGCCGTATTATGATCTAAATCGAGAACTATTCCTTCTACACCACTTGCAAAAAATACCTTTTCACCGAATTTTGCTTTTTCCAGCCCATAAACCAATGCGATACCATCTGTTACTGAAATTACTTCACCTATATTTTCCCGCTTTATAGGATTATCAAACGTCTCAACCTTTTCTCTTATTATACTTGCTATCTCAGAAACATTCATACTGTTCTTCATACAAAATTCCTTACTTTTAATATTTCCATTTTACTTAAGTCAACTAACCTATCCAAGTAACTTTTTAGCGAAGCATCGATCAAATTAAAACCATACCTAACTACGAAGCCACCTAGTATAGAAGGGTCAACCACATTGCTTACTTTTATTATTTTACCAAGAAAGCTCAAAGATTCAGTAATTATTTTTATATCAGATTCCTTTAAAGTTTCTGCTGACTTTATAGTAATTTCGAATTCATTTTCATTTTCTCTTGCAAGACTTAAGAATTTTTCTAATATAAGGATCAATAAACTAGAGCGTTTATTTGCAAATATAACCATAATAAATTTTACTAAATTCTCACTCAAGTGCTCATTTATAGAAAGCATCACTTCTTTTTTGTGTGCAAAAGAAATCATAGGATGAGATAGGTACACAAAAACATCACGTTGATCCTTAAAAAAAGCCAACAAAAATTCTACTTCTTTCCTTATAATACCTAACCTGCTTCCTGAGACATGAAATAGCACTCTAGCGTAAGATGAAACTAAATTATTGTATTGGGTCTTTTTCATATTAAATCCAGTAAATCTAAATTAATTCAGCTACAAATCTTTCATTCTTCAATCCAAGCATTTTTTATATAAACAGGTCTTTTCTTTAAGGAAAGAAAATATAAATCATATCTGACTGAATAATCTAAAAAACTAAGGTTTTTACTTAAGAAATACTTAGAGGAATTTATAATAGACTGACATTGAAGATGAGATATCGGTATTTCTTTTCCAAGTAAACTTGTTTTAACTTCTATAAAAATCAGCTCCTTTTTTTTAGATACAATTAAGTCAATTTCACCGAACTTACAACGGTAACGGCGTTTTATAACATTATACCATTTCAGTTTTAAATATACTAAAACTAATAACTCGCCAAAGTAACCTACAAAGTAGCGTAACCTACTTACCACAAGAAGAACAATTATGATAACAATTAACTTTGTGTAACTACTTTGCCTCCTTCTTTATTTTTACTATAAACCTTACCTCTTGCTGCAATATCCCTATCAACCAGTTCTATCACTGCCATTGAAGCGCAATCACCCTTTCGAGTGCTAAATTTTATTATTCTAGAATACCCACCTTTACGATCTTGATAACGGCTGGCTAAGACGTTTAATAACTTATCAACTGCTAACTTACTATTATGAAGGCGTGAAAGCAAAAGTCTTCTACCATGTAAAGTATTCTTATTCTTAGCAATTGTAATAAACTTTTCGACATATGGACGAAGTTCCTTAGCTTTTGGTAAAGTAGTTACAATCTGCTCATGGTTAATTAATGAGATAGATAGATTCTTTAACGTCGATAATCTATGTTCAGTACAACGAGATAGTTTACGTTTTTTTATTCCATGTTTCATATATCACCTAATCTTCATCAGTATGTTGTTTAGCCAACTCATCTATATCCTTAGGTGGCCAGTTTAGCACATTCATACCCAAAGACAAGCCAAAATTAGTCAAAACTGCCTTAATCTCATTCAAAGACTTTCTGCCAAAATTAGCAGTTCTTAACATTTCACCTTCTGTCTTTTGTACAAGATCACCTATATAAGTGATGTTTTCGTTTTTCAGACAGTTATGAGACCTGACAGATAATTCCATTTCATCTACCTTACGCAATAAGACAGGGTCATAACCCAAATCTTTAGCACCACTAGACGAAGAAACCTGCGATTTTTTATAACTTACATCAGAACTAATAAAGGGCTGAAGTTGCTCCTGTAATATTCTTGCAGCAGAGTCAACAGCTTGACTCGGAGAAATTGTACCATCAGTTTCAATTGACAATATCAGCTTATCCTTATCAGTCACTTGGCCAACACGACTGTTCTCTACCCTGTACGAAACCCTGTTGACAGGGCTATACAAAGCATTAACTGGAATAAAACCAATTAAATCCTGTTCACTCATAAGCTTCAAAAGTTCATTTTCTTTATATTTAGTTACAGGAAGATAACCTTTTCCGCTAGCCACATATATGGTCATGTTAAGCTCCACATTTTGCCCCAGCGTACATATTAACAAATCTTTATTAACAATAGAGCATTGATCATCAGTTTCTATCATCCCAGCTAATACCTGGCAAGGCCCTTTAGCGTTTAAATTTAAGCATTTATTAGAAGCACCATTTAATTTACACCTCAACATACCCATATTTAATACTATATCAGTTACGTCTTCTCTCACCCCTTGAATTGAAGTGAACTCATGAGTTACACCTTCAATTTTTATTCCATAAACAGCACTACCTTTAAGAGAAGATAACATTACACGTCTTAATGCATTGCCTAATGTTAAAGCAAAACCACTTTCCAACGGTTCTAGCACTATATCACTTTTTTCACTTGAATCATCTGATATTACCTTAACTGAACTAGGTTTAATCAATTTATCTAAATTGCTACAGAGAGAAACATCATTATTATAATACATAAAACAACCTTTTCAAATATCCTATACTCTTCTTTTTTTTCTTAACCTGCACCCATTATGAGGAATTGCGGTTTTATCTGCAATTGAAGTCACAGTCAACCCACAGCTCTGAAGTGCTTTAACCGCAGCTTCGGTACCAAAGCCAGGGCCGCGAATTATTACAGAGACAACCTTCATACCAAATCTCTCCATTGCGTTCTTCGCAGCAGACTCCGCAGCCTTACCTGCAGCATAAGGTGTGGATTTTCTCGAACCTGAAAAACCACATGCACCCACAGAAGTTTGACATAGCGTATTACCATGAACATCAGTTACATTTACAAAAGTATTATTAAAAGTTGCACGAATATGGACAACACCAGTAATAAACTCCTTCTTACTCTTACTAACCGTTTTGACTTTTTTCATTAAAACTCACAATAATAATAAATTTTATTTTTTCCCAGCAATAGGCAACCGAGATCTACCTTTACGAGTCTTAGCATTAGTATGAGTCCTTTGCCCTCTCACAGGTAAACCTTTTCTATGTCTCACCCCTCTATAGCATCCCATTTCCACTAAAGATTTTATGTTCATAGCCACTTCTTTTCTGAGCTCACCTTCTATAACATAATTTTGTCTAATGAAACCGCTGATCTTTTCTATATCTTCATCTCGTAATTCTGAAACACGTTTGCGCTTATCAACTTCGCAAGCGTGACAAATTACATTCGCAGTAGCAATACCTATACCATATATATAAGTTAATGCAAAAGGAACACATTTCCTCACTGGAATATTTATGCCTGCAATACGTGCCACTGGTACCTCGATACTTTATTAATAACAACTCTTAATTTATACCATAAAACAACTCAGAGTCAAACCAAATTACAAGAAATTTTACTTTCAATCTCTTGCGTTACCTCATCAACACTCAAATTAGCGTCAATTGTTAATAATTTGCCTTTATAATACTCGCGTAAACCTTTCATTTGAAGGTGATATTCACTTATTCTCTTATTAATTGCAGACATATCAGCATCATCAATTCTTTTCTCTAACCTCGTACTTTTACATTTAGCACAAGTAGTACTCTTAAAAGAAGATACACTATATATGCTTTTACAGTCCAAACACGCGAGACGATTTTTTAACCTATCGATTGCAATATTATCGTCAAGCTGCAGCTCAACTACAATGTCAACATCCCTATTATATTTTTCTTGCAAAACTTGAGTCAAAAAATGAGCCTGGTTTAAATTTCTCGGAAAACCATCTAATAAGCAATTATCATCCACTAATGCAATCTGGTCACGTAATAATCCACATATAATTTCATCTTGAATTAAATTACCAGATTCCACGGTACCCTTTATTTTTTTACCTAACTCACTACTGCTAGATATAATATTCCTTAATAAATCCCCTACTGAAATTAATTTTAAATTATATTTTGCTATTAACAAGCTTGACTGAGTACCTTTACCAGAACCTGGAGGACCAAAAATCGTAATGATCATCTTACTTTCCTCGTTTTAGACTCATATTTCTTTATCCAGTTGTCGTACCTATTTGAAAAAATATAAGATTGTATTTGCATAATAGTATCAGTAATAACGTTCACTATAATCAGTAAGCTCGTCCCACCAAAAATAAATGGTATATCATAATAATATCTCATAACTTCAGGTACAGTACATATGACTACCAAATACGCAGAGCCAATGAATGTCAACTTAAAAACTATATCTTGAAGGTAATCAGAAGTATGTTTCCCAGGCCTTCTACCAGGTATAAAACCACCATTTTTTTTAAGAAAATCTGCGTTTTCCTCTGGATTAAATATAAAATTGGTATAGAAAAAATTAAAAAATACTATCAGCACCAAATAGGCTACAATATATACTACTTTATTTGCCATAAAGTAATTCAAAATAAAATCAGAAAAAGCGTGCCCCTTATAGAAATTTGCAATTGAAATAGGTGTCAATAAAATTGCATTAGCAAAAATGGTTGGTACTACACCAGATAAATTAATCTTCAATGGAATATAAGTAAAATCGTCATTATGTAATCTTTTAAATTGCTTTTTAGGATGTTGAACAATAACCTTTCTATAAGAAGACTCTACAAAAATGACTAAGAGTAGCAGCAAAAAAAACAATACCAAAACAAAAAGGATAATAAATAACGATACGCTACCGTTTTTATTTAACGTTAACAAAGATGACAAAGCGCTGTGTAACTCTGATATTATACCCGTGAAAATGATTAATGAGATACCATTGCCTATACCGCTAGCGCTGATTCGTTCACCAAGCCATATTAAAAGCATAGTTCCACCTAAAAGGCTGAAAACACCTATTGTACGAAACATAACACCAGGTTCGATTACAACCAATACCCCTTCCCTATTCATCCCTTCCAATCCAACCAAAATTGGAATTGATTGAAATACACAAATTACTATGGTCAGATAGCGTATATAAGAATTCATCTTTCTACGGCCTGACTCTCCATCATTCTTAACTTCCTTCATTCCTTTAATCGCAGAAGAAAGTAACTGAATAATGATAGAAGCCATTATATATGGCATAACGTTCAATGCTAGAATTGTCATTCTAGCCAATGCACCACCAGAAAATAAATTAAATACTCCAAAAACGCCTGAGCCATCTTTGGGAAATATATCATTAATTACATCAAGATTAATTCCAGGAATAGGCACATAAGTACCCAAGCGATAGCAAATTAAAGCTATTAGCGTAAAAAATATACGCTTTAATAAATCGCCTTTATATAACAACGTAGGATCCAAGCTATTAAATGCTGATTTATTGCCCATGACTTACGATAGTATTTCCACACTACCACCAACTGAAGCTACAGATTTTTTTGCAGCTTCTGACGCAAAATCAACATGAAACACAAATTTTTCGCTCAACTTACCTTTATTAAGAAGTTTAATTTTATCCTTAATAGACTTTATAAAACCTAATTTATACAGCCTCTCCTTATCTATAACAGAGTCTTTCACTATTTTTTTAGCTTCCATTAAGCGCTGTATATCGCCAACATTAATTATAGAGTATATGCTCCTACGTATAGGCTTAAAACCTCTTTTAGGCAAACGAGTATATATAGACTGTTGTCCACCCTCAAAACCATTTATAGAAACTCCACTTCTAGCCTTCTGCCCTTTATGCCCTCTACCGGATGTTTTACCTTTACCACAACCGATACCTCTACCCAGCAACTTAGGCTTCTTTTTCTTAGATAATTTAGTAAATATAGAGTTTAATTTTACAGCATTATTCATACTTTACCTGTTTCCAACTATCTCGCTAATCTTTTTGCCTCTTTTGCTTGCTACCTGACGAGGAGATAACATACTATCAAAAGCCTTAAACACCGCACATATAACGTTATGAGGATTATTTGATCTAGTGGATTTAGCTACCACATCCTTTATACCTAACATCTCAAAAACTGATCTAATCGCTCCACCAGCAATAATACCTGTTCCGGCTCTTGCGGTTCTTAAAACTATCTCACCAGAACAAAATTTAGCTTTAATATCATGATGCAAAGTTCTACCTTCACGCAAGTACACTCTAATCATTGATTTCTTTGCAGCATTTACAGCTTTGACTCTTGCTTCAGCAACTTCTGCGTGCTTACCTATTCCACACCCTACCCTACCCTTCTCATCGCCAACAACAACCAAAATTGAAAATGAAAATCTTCTACCACCTTTGGTAACCGTTGTCACTCTTCGTACCGAAACTAAAAGCTCTGATAAATCATTATTATTTTGTAAATTCTTTATAGCCATATTCAAAACCTTCTAAAATTCAAATCCAGAACTTCTTAAAGCCTCAGCAAATTGAGAAACTAATCCTGTGTATTTATACGCTCCACGATCAAACGTAAGCTGCTGCTCTAATTTCATGCCAGACAGACGCTCAACCATTAAAGAAGAAACCTGTTTTATAGTTTCAGCGTTGACTTTCCCTTTACATACATCCTTAATTTTAGCATCCAAAGTAGAAGCTGAAGTGAGAGTTATTCCTTTTACATCATTAATTAACTGGACATAAAAATGCCTATTAGATTTAAATATGGATATACGTAAACGTTCAGCGCTCTTGTCAAGCTTCGCTCTATTACGTAACTTCCTTTTTTCAGAATTACTTAAAAAATTATACGATCTTTTCATTTTTATTACTTCTTTTTACTTACAACCTTACGCAGCATAAATTTGCCTTTTATTACAACACCCTTACCTTTATAAGGATCATATTTTCTAATTTTGCATATATCAGACGCCACCATATAGACCTTCTGCTTATCCATACCACTAACTACTAAGTGAGTTGGCTTTATGCACTTAATCTCAACATCTTTAGGCACTTTATATTTAACATTATGGCTATAACCAAGATATAAAGTCAAATACTTACCATCACACTCTGCCTTATATCCCACACCGTTAATCTCAAGATTAACAGAAAAACCATCAACCATGCCGTTAATGATATTATTAATATTACTCCTATAAGTGCCCCACATAGGCTTTATTTTATCATAATTATCTTTATCTTGATCAACAGAAAGCAATAGCTGATTATCAATAATCTGACACACAACATCCCTGATCAAGCTAACTTCCTTTTCAGCCTTAGCACTCTTTATTAACATACTACCATTATTATATTCAACTGAAACACCAGCAGGAATATTGATAGGAGCAGCACCTATACGAGACATGAATTTCTCCTATTATTTAAAACACACGACACAAAACTTCTCCACCAACCTTTAATTTATGTGCATTATAATCAGTCATCACTCCTTTGGGTGTCGATATAATAAAAATACCAAGACCATTATATGCTTTAGAAATGTCCTTATACTTAGAATAACGACGACAACCAGGCTTTGACACCCTAACTATGTCACTAATTACAGGTGACTTCTCATAATACTTCAATTTTACAATGAAAGAAGGTAAATTATCTACAACTTGCTTTTCATAATCAAGGATATACCCTTCCTCTTTTAAAATCTCCAATATAGAAGAATTCATCTTAGAAAATAGTACCCTTGTTGCCCTATGCATTGCCAATTGAGCATTACGTATCCTTGTTAAAAAATCACCAATACTATCAGATAACGCCACAATATACTCCTTATATTATATTTACCAACTAGACTTTGTAACTCCTGGAATTTGCCCAAAAGAACATAAATCACGCAAAACAATTCTACATAAACCAAATTTTCTATATACTCCTCTTGGTCTCCCAGTTAAAGCACACCTATTTCTAATTTTGGTTTTAGAAGAATTTCTAGGCAATTTTTTAATTAATTTATTTTGAGCTGTAAACCTTTCTACAATAGACAAATTCTTATTATTTATTATAGATTTCAATTTTTCTCTTTTTTCTTTATATTGATCGCACAACTTTATTCTGCGAAGATTTCTTTCTATCATAGATTTTTTTGCCATATATTTCTCCTCTCAATTAATCAAAAAAAGGAAATTTAAGAGCCAGTAATAATTCCTTTGCTTCCTTATCACTAACTGCACTTGTTATAATATTAATATCCATACCTCTAATTTTACTTATTTTATCATAGTCTATTTCTAAAAACGAGATATGTTCCTTTATACCAAAGGAAAAATTACCATTACCGTCAAATTGCTTCACACTAAATCCTCTAAAATCTTTTTCCCTTGGCAAAGCAATATATATCAATCTTTCTAAAAACTCATACATTTTATCTCTACGCAAAGTTACTTTGCAACCTACTGTAGCACCTTTTCTGATCTTGAAGCCAGAAATAGATTTTTTTGCAAAAGTTGATAAAGGCTTCTGCCCAGCAATCAAATATAGGCTATCAAGTGGTTCATTTATTGCTTTACTATCTGTAGCAGCATCTCCAACGCCCATATTGATACACACCTTGACAAGTTTAGGCACTTGCATTATATTGCCGTAATTAAACTTATCCTTCAAGGACTTTACTATGCTATCTTTATACAATTCTTTAAACATATCAACCTAATCTATCACTTCTCCAGAAACTTTTGCAAAACGCACTTTTCTACCGTCTATAACCTTAAACCCCACTCTAGTTGGAGTTTTATATTTAGGGTCCAATGTTGCAACGTTGGATATATCAATAGCTAACTCTTTATTTAATATACCACCACTACTACCAGCTTTTGGTTTAGTATGTCTCTTATGCACATTCACTCCAGAAACAATTACTTTCTTTTTAGCATCACGTGCTATAACTTTGATTACCTTACCAATTTTTCCCTTATCTTTACCAGTTAAAACTATAACGTCGTCACCACTTTTTATTTTAGCACTCATTATAAAACCTCAACAGCTAATGACATTATCTTCATAAAAGAACCAGATGATAACTTTTTTACCGGACCAAACACCCGAGTGCCAAGTGGTTCACCTTGATCGTTAATCAAAACTACAGCATTGCTAGAAAAACGAATTACAGAACCATCAGATTTCCTAATAGGGCTTTTCACCCTCACCACAACTGCTCTATATACTTTTCCCTTCTCAACTTTCCCTCTTGGAGTAATAGATTTAGTAGATACAATAACTGTGTCACCTATAGATGCAGACTTTCTACCACCCAATAAACCAATACAAAGCACTGCACGCGCGCCAGAATTATCAGCTACTTCCAACAATGTATTTTTTTGAATCATATAAATATCCTATTCAATGTGAGCTATTAACAATAACCCATTTTTTAGTAGTAGAAATAGGCTTGTGTTCTTGTATTAAAACCTTGTCCCCTTCTTTACAACTATTATTCTCATCATGTGCTGTATACTTCTTGTATTTTTTTATAACCTTTTTATACAGCTCATCCTTATACACTTGTAATACCGAAACCTTTACAGTCTTATCACACTTAGCCTTAGTTACAGTACCACAAAAAACCTTTTTAGGCATTCTTTTCCTCTCTTCTTCTTTTATTTAATGTAGTTAAAATACGAGCTATGCTCTTTCTTATTAAGCTAAAACGCGAAATATTGTTGCACTGGCCCAGCTTCTTTTGAAAAACCAAATTAACAAACTCTTTTCTCAAATTCACAAGAATTTCATGCAATTCTTGCGAGGACCTCGATTCAATGTCAGCTATATCCATTGCAACTCCATTTAATTATGATTAGATACAAATTTACACTTCATAGGAAGCTTAGCAGTTGCCTTTTCAAGCGCCAATCTTGCTAAATGCATGGGAACATCACTGCTAATTTCAAACAACATTCTACCGGGCTTAGCTTTAAATACCCAAAACTCAACACTACCTTTCCCTTTACCCATACGCACATCCGCCGGCTTTTTACTAACAGGGGTATCAGGAAAAATTCTTATCCACACTTTACCAGAGCGTTTTAATGTTCTAGATATTACACGCCTTGCAGTTTCAATATGCTTAGATTGAATCCTACCTGCTTCCATAGCCTTTAGACCATAATCTCCAAAAGATAATGTGCTACCACCTTTCGTGTTACCCTTAATTCGTCCTTTAAATACTTTTTTATATTTACTTTTTTTAGGAATAAACATTTCAATATACCTAATTAGTTACCAATATAAACCCAGACCTTAACTCCTATGATGCCATATATAGTTTTTGCTTCAGCAAAAGCATAATCTATATTAGCACGTAAAGTATGCAAAGGCAAACGGCCTTCTTTATACCACTCAGTACGAGCTATCTCAGCTCCGCCAAGGCGCCCAGAACAACTTACTTTAATACCTCTAGCACCCATCCTCAAACAACTTTGAATAGCTTTTTTCATCGCTCTTCTAAATGAAACCCTTTTTTCTAACTGCTGTGCAATGCTGTTTGATATTAAAACTGCATCTATTTCAGACCTTTTAACCCCTACTACATTCACTTCCACATTATTTTTTACTTTTTCAGCTATCTTTTGCTTTATCTTCTCAATATCCGAGCCTTTCTTACCTATTATCACTCCAGGTCTAGAAGAATGTATTATTACAGATACCAAATCGATCGTACGCTCTATAATTACTTTAGAAACACCAGCATGCTTAAAAGATTCATTTATATAACTGCGAATAGATAAATCTTGATGCAACCCTTGTTTATAACCCTTCTCAGCATACCAAATAGATGACCAAGTATTAATTATTTTTAACCTAAATCCTTTAGGATTAACGTTTCCCATATTTTTGCACTTTCCTTATTAATTTTCTATTTTTATGAATCATATAATTTCCCCCAATTTTACAGTTATATTACTATAACGTTTACTAACTCTATTAGCTCTACCCATAGCTTTTGGACATACCCTACGCAAAGTAAGAGACTTACCTATTAAAATTTCTTTTATATATAAATTATCGATATCCAATCCATAATTTTGAGCATTAGCAATCGCAGAATTTAATACCTTCCTTATAAGACCTGCAGCTTTCTTTTCACAAAATCTTAATTGCACAGTGGCAAAAGAAACTTTTTTATTACGTACTAAACCAGCAACCAAATTCAATTTACGAGGAGTTGATTTTAAAACCCTAGAACCAGCTTTAACTATTACATCTCTGTTTTTCATATCAATTACCTTCTTGTCGCCTTTTTATCACCACTATGCCCAGTAAATTTACGAGTGGGTGAAAACTCACCAAACTTATGACCTATCATATTCTGATCATTAACATTCACAGGAATGTAATCCTTACCATTATAAACAGCAAACTTTAAACCTAAACAATTAGGAAGAATTACAGAAGCCCTGGAATGAACTTTTATAGCCATGTTAACAAACCCCTTGTTTAAAGCATTATTCACCGACTTTAATATAGAAGGATGACAAAAAGGAGGCTTCCATGCAGATCTACTCATAAACTAACCTTTCAATTGTTTTATATACTTATCACTAGATTTATTTCTCCTTCGAGTTTTCTTTCCTTTTGTTGCAACACCCCAAGGAGTAACAGGATGACGACCACCAGAGGTTTTTCCTTCCCCGCCTCCATGAGGATGGTCAACCGGATTCATTGCAACTCCACGTACAGTAGGTCTAATCCCAAGCCACCTACTTCTCCCAGCTTTACCCAACTTTCTATTCTTATGGTCAGGGTTAGATACTACACCAATAGCAGCCTTGCAAGAAGATAAAATCAACCTAATTTGACCAGACCTGAGTCGTAATAAAACATATTGGCCATCACGACCAACGATTTGTGCATAACAACCAGCAGCTCTAGCAATCGCAGCACCATTACCTGGCTTCAGCTCAACATTATGAACGAAAGAACCAACAGGTATATGCTTGAGTAGTAAACAATTCCCTGGCAAAATATCAGCATCATTCCCAGCTGTAACAACATCACCTGGCTTCATACCTTGAGGAGCTAATATATAAGACTTAATATCATCTTCCTTATATGATATTAACGCCAAAAACCCACTTCTATTTGGGTCATACTCTATTTTTTCAACTATACCTTGACCACTTCTATTACGCTTAAAATCTATCACTCTATACTTCTTTTTGTGACCACCACCCCTATGACGAGTTGTAATTCTACCATGATTATTTCTTCCACCACTGGACTTTTTACCGGATGTAAGAGACTTTTCTGGCTCATCTTTTGATAAACCAACTTTACTTACTAACACAGTCCCACGAGAAGACGGAGTAACAGGATTAAAAAATTTCATACCCATACTAAACGCTCATTATATCTAATTTTTGACCATCCATCAAAGAAAAATAAACTTTCTTTTTCTGTTTTTCACAACCAACCACACCCCTAAAACGCCTATATTTAGGCTTAATTCTAACAACATTTATAGAAGAAATTTTAACATCAAATAGAGACTCTATTGCCAACTTTATTTGACGCTTATTTACATTTACAAAAACATACAAAGAATATTTATTAAACTTCTCCCTCAAAAAAGAGGCCTTTTCTGTAATTATAGGAGATTTTATTATATTATTATATTTGATCATAACAATCTACCTTCAAGATGCTTTAAAGTATCCTTTGTCAACATCACGCATTCGTGATTCAATATATCAAAAACATTTAACCCAATAGGTTTGATTAAGTCTACATAGTGCAAGTTTTTAGCCGCACGCAACAAATCATCTCCATAATCACCAACTATCAAAAAGGAAGAAAATTTAAAATTTTTAATACATTTACACATTTCAGACGTTTTCTTCACATCAATATTTAAATTATCCAGAATAATTACTTGATTATTTAAGTACTTTAGAGATAAAGCAATTTTTAAACCAAATTTGCGTACCTTCTTATTAAGAGAATAAGTATGACTCCTCACAACAGGGCCGAAAATAATCCCACCACCTCTAAATTGAGGAGATCGCAAGCTCCCTTGTCTTGCCCTACCGGTACGTTTTTGACCATAAGGTTTAGCTGTTGTACCAGAGACATCACTAATACCTTTTGTTTTATGAGTACCAGCTCTTCTCTTCGCTAATTGCCATCTCACTATATCATGCAAAATACTCAATTTTTGCTTAGCAGAAAATATCAAAGGATTGAGCTGAGCAGTACCTACATTATCATTAGATAGATTAACTAAATTACATTCCATAACTAACTTACCAAATTACTAGCATCATCATTTACATCTAACAGTAAACCTACCGGAAAAGGAACATCTTTATGTAAAGATTTTTTAACTGCATCTCTTACAAAAACATAGGAATTTTTAAACCCAGGAACATTATTACCCTTCACAGCAATTATACTATTTTCATGATCAATGGATAATATCTTCATATTTTGTGCAGTTATCCTGCTGTTACCTAAATGACCAGCCATTTTCTTTCCTTTGAATACTCTACCAGGATCCTGACATTGGCCAGTGGAACCTTGTGATCTGTGAGCAATAGAAACACCATGAGATGCCCTAAGCCCACTGAAATTATGCCGCTTCATCACACCAGCAAATCCTTTACCTATAGAATAACCCGTAATATCAAGATATTGACCAACCACAAAATGATTGATTCCCACTTTTTTACCACATTCTATTCCCGACAGGTCATTTAATCTACTTTCGTATAACTTACATTTATTATTTATACCCTTTTTCTTTAAATATTCCAACTGAGGTTTTGCTATATTTTTAAAATCTCCTGTGCCTAAAATGACTGAATTATAGCCACATTTATCTTGTCCTTTTATATCAATAATATAAGTTTCGCTGAGATGCAATAAAGTTACAGCCATGCGACTATTGTCAGAATACATAGCAGTATGACCAATATTCATCATTAGTAAACCAATTCTCCTCAGCGAATTTATTCTCTTCATTTCCTTCTCCTAAACCTTAACTTCCTTGACTTTTAAATCCACTTCTACGCCAGCAGAAAAAGATAAACCTGTAAGCATCTGCATCATAGTAGGAGTAAGATCATGTAAAACAATCAAACGCCTAGAAGTTCTCATTTCAAACTGTTCACGAGATTTTTTATCAACGTGAGGAGATCTATTAACAATAAATTTAGAATCTTTCCTTGGCAACGCAATCGGACCAGATAATTTTGCACTGGACCGCTTTAATTCATCAACAAATTTTCGAACACACTCCTCCAATAAAGAACAATCGAAAGCCTTAATGTTAATATATATATCTTGCTTCATCTTAGTTACTACACTCACTCCAAAATTTCAGAAACAACACCAGAACCAACAGTTCTACCGCCTTCTCTTATCGCAAAACGCAATCCCTTATCCATTGCTATCGGTACTTGCAATTCTACTTCTACACTCACATTATCTCCTGGCATTACCATCTCCTTCCCATCTAGCAATTTTATGCTCCCAGTTACATCCGTTGTCCTTAAATAAAACTGTGGCTGGTAATTCGCAAAAAATGGTGTATGCCTTCCTCCTTCCTCTTTCTTTAATATATAAACCTCCGCCTTAAACTTTCTATGCGGTGTTATCGTCCCCGGTTTCGCTAATACTTGCCCTCTCTCCACTTCTTCTCTTTTTGTTCCTCTTAACAATATTCCTACATTGAGTCCTGCACTTCCCTTATCCAGCAACTTCTTAAACATCTCAACACCTGTGCATATCGTCTTTTGCGTCGCTTTCAGACCTATTATCTCTATCTCTTCTCCCGTCTTTATCTCTCCCTTCTCTATTCTTCCTGTTACCACTGTTCCTCGCCCCGATATCGAAAATACATCTTCGATTGGCAATAAAAATGGTAAATCCACAGGCCTTGGTGGAACCGCTACATATTCATCTAACTTTTCCATCAATTTATCTATTGATTTCTTTCCATATTCGCTGCTGTCATCCTCCAGCGCCTTGAGCGCTGAACCAACCACCACAGGCACTTCATCCCCTGGAAATCCGTATTTACTCAGTAATTCCCTCACTTCCATTTCTACTAAATCTATCATATCAGCATCAGCAACATCAGCTTTATTTATATACACCACGATATATCCAACACCTACCTGCTTCGCCAGCAATATATGCTCTCTCGTTTGTGGCATTGGCCCATCAACCCCCGACACTACCAATATCGCCGCATCCATCTGTGCTGCACCTACTATCATGTTCTTTACATAGTCAGCGTGTCCAGGACAATCAACGTGTGCATAATGCCTTTTTTCCGTCTGATACTCAACATGCGCTGTTGCTATCGTTATCCCCCTCTTCCTTTCTTCTGGCGCTTTATCTATCTGATCGTACGCTACAAAATTTCCATAATGCTTCGTTATCGCCGCTGTTAACGTCGTCTTCCCATGATCCACATGTCCTATCGTTCCCACATTTACATGCGGCTTTCCAAATGCTTCCACTATTGCTGTCATAATTTAAACTTTTCTACCTAAAATACAAATACATCAATAAATAATATGTTGATTTTATAAAAATACAACAAAAAAAAGAGCGGATAGTGGGAATCGAACCCACGTCACTAGCTTGGAAGGCTAGAGCTCTACCATTGAGCTATACCCGCACAATGGAGGAGGTAGGATTCGAACCTACGTACGCTCACGCGGACAGATTTACAGTCTGTTACCTTTAACCACTCGGTCACTCCTCCGCAAAAATTTGTTAAGAGAATACTATTTTAGCATCTTAACTTAAGCTCTTATTGTATTTAATACTAAACGCCTAAAATTAAAAAATCAAGCAATAAAACCTACCCTGATTAAAATCATGCAGATTTCATTTTATATAACACAATATTGCCAATAAAACGCCTAAACAAATAATGCGAATCATGCGTACCTGGCGCTTCTTCTGGATGATATTGCACAGAAAAGACTAGGTAATCCTTCATCATTATTCCCTCTACACTATTATCAAATAGAGAAATGTGAGTAATTTCAACATTACTTGGAAGAGAAGCTGAATCAACAACAAAACCATGATTTTGGCTAGTGATCTCAACTTTTCCACTAATTACATCATAAACTGGATGGTTACTCCCTCGGTGACCTATATCCATCTTGATGGTCTTTGCCCCCAAAGTAATCGCAAGTAATTGATGGCCCATGCATATGCCAAAAATTGGTATTTTAGATTTTATAATAATGTCTATTTCTGAAACTACACTTTCTCCTATTTCTTGCGGATCACCAGGACCATTTGAAAGCACTATACCATCTGGATTCATACTCAACACTTTTTGAGCAAAACCTGTGCTTGGTCTGATTAATTCAACTGTACAACCAAGTTCTATTAAGCGTGAAACTATACTGATTTTTACGCCAAAATCAACGATTACAATCCTATATTTTGCATTAAGGTCAATAGCTCTATCTGATGTTATTCCAGTGCGTGACACTGGAATCCATATATTTTTTGCTGGATCCGAGTAGTCAGCTACTTGGATGACAAAGTGCTCCGCTAGTCTATTATTTTCAAAACTGTTATTTAAACTAACCTTATTAGTTATTTCTATCCCATTTACAGGTTTGTATTCCTTCAATTTGTCTAATGCATGCGCCTTACTCGATGAGCATATCATTCCATTTTGAGATCCATGTTCTCTCAAATGTCTCGTTAAAGCTCTAGTATCAACTCCTGATATCCCAATCACGTTATTTTTCTCTAACCAATCATTTAAACTGATATATGAAGAAGGGTGGGACATAGAAGAAAGTTCACGCATAACCACACCACTTGCAAAAATTTTCTTTCCTTCATTATCCTTATGGTTTATTCCAACGTTACCAATATGAGGAAAAGTGAACGTTATAATTTGATCGGCAAAAGAAGGATCAGTTATAGTATGCTGATAACCGGTCATACCAGTGGTAAAACAGACCTCACCTATGCATTTGCCTTTTTTACCTACTGATTTTCCCCAAAAGCACTTGCCATCTTGTAAAATTAAAACTGTGTCCTGCACTTCATTATCTATTTAACTGATTCAAAACAGTATACAAGAATTTCAAATAATACGTAACTCTTTCTAAAATTCCAAATTTAACCACGAAGCAGCAAAAAATAACATGAAAAACTTTTAATACAATCTTTCATATAATAGCTCTTTTTACAATAATCCGAACAGACCGTAATATGCTACTGGCCTGCTATAGCCATAAACACATATCTTATCGCATTCGGACTATTATAAGAAAGGCTATAAAATATATAGTTGACTACCTTCATATTTCGTATTAGATATAGGTAAATCATAAGTAAAGTGGAGGGTAATAATGAACACTGGTACAAATCAATCAAAAAAAATAAATGAGAAGTGGTTAGCTGGAGGAATTGGCGCGCTATCATTTGTAATGATGCTACCGTCGATTCTTCTTTTAGCAAAAATAGCTATAGGGCTAATTATGGTTTCAGTTGCAGCAATAGCGATAAAAGTTGCCTTAAAAACAATATCGAATGCTTTAGAGGATAAACAGGCAGATCAAAGCCAAGCGACGCAACAAACAACACAAAGTAAAATTATAAACCTGGCTATTGGATTAACATCTATATTCGTAGGAGGATTATCACTATTCATTATAGCACAAACTGGCTTAATTGCAGCATGTGCAGCTATAACTGCTTTAGCTCTACACGAATATGTTAAAAATCAAGAAATAGGAAAAGAGATAAATGATAAATTCGATAAGGTAGCTGACGATACAATCAATTTTATTGTTAGCAGTGTTGAAAAACTTATTCCAACAAAGCCGCCAGGCATAACAGCCTAAACTGTCTCCGTTCAGGGCATAAGTGTTACAAGTAGCATTATATAAAGCGATTAATGGCATCCTCCTGATAATAGAATAATTGTATCTGTTCAGGGGCATCGCAAATATTGAAGCAAAAGTGGTCAGTGCTTACTATACGAATATTGTGATTTGAATCCACTAGGGAGGATGTCATCCCAGTGCCCAGACACTGGGATCCAGGAATTTTGATTAGAGATTAAATTGGTGAGTATAAAAGTAGCTAATCCTACGTTAAAATACAACGTTTTTAATGGGACTGCGTAAAAGGGCTGGAATGACACCTTTGTGTTTGAGGCAAAACCTGCTATAACATTTCTTCGCAAACAAACGTTCGTGCAGTTATGTATCAGCTACTTTCATGGCACCATTTGTTGTAAACTCACATTTCTCTATGATTATCTTTATTTGCCGCTTTCCCGAACGGATGCTCTACAGTTATTTCCTCATTAATAGAGCGAGGTGCACCGGAACCAGGTACAACGATATTCTCGTGCGATTGCATATCCTTCTTTTCCTCACATGGTGTTTGCTTAATGAAATGTGCTGCTAAAACTTCATGTAAAGCTTTACCTTTTATAAGCACAGCCTCGTTTTGCTTAGCTAACTCTAAAATTTTCTTTGGTTCAACATCTTTACCGTCAATAGTTGATTTTTTAATACTAACTTGACCTAAATTTATATTTAGAACAACAGTACAGTTAAGGTCTTTTCCAGATTCATCTTTTGCACCCCAACTAATTTCGATGTCACATATTGCAAATTCTGTAAAGGAGTAGTTCCTCTGTTGTTTCTCATTCTTCTCAATTGTTACTATTCTTTCACCATTGCTGTATATTTTTGCTCTTTTTACCTCGCTTTTCTCTTCTTCCATTCTTTTAGTTTTTTCAGTGAAAAGACGACTGGTTTCTAAACTTTGTTCAGGTTTAGTAATGTTGATATTAAGATGGTCATAATGATTAAGAAGACGGTTTGCATATGGACATGGCACATAACACCCATCAAAGAAAGCAATTGCACTACCAGTTTTTAGAAATTCTTGTCCATCGCTCATTCCTTCACCAATTCGAATAAGATATCTACCCAACCTCTTTTTAAAATTTTCTTTTAACTCCTCCTGATCTTTAGAAGTAAGCTTCTTATCCAATATACCCATTATTTCTTTTCGCTTACTCAATACCACATAATTGAAAAGGAAAATATCATCCTCTCGATAATAATTTGCTATCTTGTCAAATGGATCTGCCGGCCAACCGTTATTATAATTTACGGAATCAGAAGAATCTTCACACTTATTATCCTTAAAATCAAAATTCAATCTTTCAAAATCTGATAATACTTTTTCTGCCCTATCTTCAAAAGACCGAAGTCAATCTTGAAGTTCTTTTCCATAACTCATTCCTTTGTCAATTTGAAGAACATATTGACCATATTTCTTTCTAAACTCCTCCTGTTCTTCGAGGAGAGGAAGATTCCTATCTAATATATCGATTATTTCTTTCCGCTTATTCAATATTACATAGTTAAAAAGGGCACTCTCCCCCTTCTTTTCATAATCGTCTGCTATTTTGTCAAAACACTTATTATCCTTAAACTCCAATTCCTCAAAATCTGAGAGCACACTTTGTACCTGAGTCTCATCGAATTGAAGATTTGCTTGAGGAGATAGAAGAGTCAACTTTTCTTCACTTTCCTTGGTACTCGAATTTTTGTACAAACCATTAAATAGATTTATAATACTAGAAAACATTTCACACCTCTATTGTTATAAGTAAACTTGATTATATCTTAATGCTAAATGTTGTAAAGCTAAAATTAGAAACTAAAAAAGCTAACATAAGTTCTGCATTGTTTGCAGCTTTATCAGCCTATTAGGCAGAATTATTAAAGAATTAGTTGAATAGGTATTATGATTCAATTTAACTCCATCCACAAGTTCTCCGCTTGTTACTCCAGTTGCAATGAACACTGATTCACCTCTTGCCATATCTTTTACGGCGTAGACTTTTTCTGGGTCATCAATATTTAAATTTTTTGCTCTTTCTCTTAACTGATCCGTATCAAGTACTAATCTTCCCTCCATCTGTCCGTCGATAGAGCTTAGCGCTGCAGCCGCAAGCACTCCCTCTGGTGCTCCTCCTATACCGATATACATATCATGATTGCCATTTACTAGTGAAACTATGGCCGCAACATCACCATCATCTATTAGTTTAATTTTTGATCTTAATTTCCTGATTTTCTCTATTAATTCACCATGCCTTTCACGTTTAAGTACAGTTACCACGAGATCATTCACTTTGCATTTTTTTGCCTTGGCTAAATTGTCTAGATTCTTTTCAATGCTATTTTTTAGTGAGACTACACCCTCTGGAAGATTTTTTCCCACTGCTATTTTTTCCATATAAACATCAGGTGCGTGTAAAAAATTACCTTTTTTCGTTGCAGCAAGAACAGACATTGCCCCTGATTTGTAATGAGCACAAATCGTAGTGCCCTCAAGTGGGTCAACAGCGATGTCGATTTCAGGACCATTTCCAGTGCCAACCTGCTCGCCAATATATAGCATCGGCGCTTCATCTCTCTCACCTTCACCAATTACGATAGTACCATTTATTTCCATTGAATTTAATACTGTACGCATTGCATCAACTGCAACCTGATCAGCCTTTTTTTCATCGCCGAAGCCTGCTAGTTTATATGCAGCAAGCGCCGCAGCTTCGGTCACTTTAACTAATTTATAGGCTAAATCTTCCATCATTTGCTTTAAGAACTATATTCAATATATATCATGCTGCTTGAAACTGCAATATGCCTTGACTGGTTGTGGGAAAGTTGCTATAATAAACTAACATATAGTAGTAGGGTTAGTTATGATATATAGTAATGATGATATTAGAGAGTTGTATCTAAATATAAATGAGACTGTAAAACAGAAGCCTTAAGCAAGTCTTGAAGAATTAAGTAAAGAGCTAAATGCAAGAATTGATCTAAAGCAAAAATTTCATAATAGCTGTGTGTTGGGAGATTTACTATTAGCACTTGCAATTGAAAAAAGTAATCTAGATTTTATAAAATTTCTCTTTAAAAATGAGCTAAAAATTATTAGTATCATTTCCCAACAAGAAGAAACATGCCATATTCCCAAAACTATAAATGGTCAATCTATATTAAATTATGCTGTCCATTTTGGTAATACCGAAATTTTAGATCTATTCTTACAAAATGTTAACGCAGAACAATCAAAGCTAATACCTAAAAGCAAGCTGTACAAGTTGTGTCAACAATTAAAGAGTAATGCGTTAGATAAGGCTATAGACAAAAACAATGAAAAACTTGTTACGTTACTCGTGTCAGCGATAGAGGAGAAACAAGAAAAGCAAAAAATATCTAATGAGGAAATTAAAGTAGGATCTGGCAGTAATAGTAATGCCACTAGTAAATCTATAGCAACATCAACAAAAAAAACAAATCCAACTACTGTACCAAATAGTGGTAACGGTAGGAGTGTTATTAATAAACCAGTATCTCCTGTAGTATAGCATTTCTCATAATAGTCCGAATAGGTCATAGGAAGGCAGAATCAACAGCACGACGAAAGGATTCGAATAGAGGAATGTTTTTCCTGGCTCTGTTTTTTATAGCAAACCAATGATGCTCAATTTTGTTAAAATCTGGAGAATAAGGCGGCAGATACAAAATTTCTGCACCGACTCCTTTAGCGAGCTTGATAAGCTTATCAGACTTATGAAAAGTAGCATTATCAAGAATGACAGTTTGTCCAGGTTCTAAGATCGGTGCCAAAAATTGCTCAAACCATCCATTAAAAATATCCATATTACAGTGGCCTTCAAATGTTAATGGAGCAACTATCTTTCTTCTACTTAAGGCTGCAACCATGCTGATTCGTTGAGTTTTTTTTCCAGATTTTAGGGCATAAAATCGCTGTCCTTTCTGGCAATACCCATATGGATAGTCCTCCGTGTTATCAATCCCAGACTCATCTATATACACTAAGTTTTCTGGTTCTTTTGTTGCTATAATTTTTAAGAATTCAGCACGTTTTTCTTCGTTCCTTTCCTTGTATCCATATGTCTTTTTTTGCGCGTAAATCCAATTTTTCTGAGAGCTCGGTGGATCGTTTGGATACTAACGTTGCCCCAAAGTTTAGCCATTTCCGACAGAGTTTTTCTACCGTGTTTTTTAGCAAATTCGATAAACTTATTCCAGTCGATAATTTTCTGATTGTAACCTCCATTACCGAGTTTTTTTGACTGAAAGTCGCCTGTTTCTTTTTTTCTTTGCTGCCACTCCCACAAAGTAGTTCGTCCAATTTTAAATCTTGCTGCCACTGCTTCTCTGCTTTCCCCTTCGTCTAGTGCTTCCATTGCTTTTTTTCTTAAATCATAACTATATGCTGCCGGCATCCAACCTCCTTATCGCCATCTATCCTTAATCTTATCATATCCGGACTTCTGTGGAAAGAGCTATATTACAGGATTATTCATTACTGCTGCTGTGATGGTTCCATTTGTAACTGGTGCAGTGATTTGTGGTGTTATAGCTGCTTTGGTTGCAATAGCTACCGGGTTGCATGTAAAAAATTCTACATTACCAAGTTATAGGGAGATGAGAGAGAATGAAGTTGAACGTGTAACAGGATGTCATCCCAGTGCCCAGACACTGGGATCCAGAAGGTCATAATAAAAACTAGATTCCAGCGTCACGCGCTGGAATGACACCCTCTGGTGGGCTCAAACCATATGAGTAGCCAACACTGCCACTATACTTACCTAGCAAATTTAGATCTAACACTAAACTGTGCTGCCACTAACTTTGCAATCGGTACTCTATAGGGTGAGCATGAAACATAATCTACCCCTGATTCGATGAGAAACTCTATAGATTTTGGATCTGCTCCATGCTCTCCACATATACCCAGTTTTATTTCTTTTCGGGTTTTTTTGCCTCTTTCAATGGCTATCTTGATTAACTCCCCTACCCCTTCGATGTCCAGCACTTCAAATGGGTCGTTTTCGAATATGTTGCTTTCCTTATAAGAATCAAGGAAATTAACTGAATCATCTCTTGAAAGTCCCATGGTTGTTTGCGTTAAATCATTAGTGCCAAAACTAAAAAACTCTGCATGTTTTGCTAATTTATCAGCAATCAGTGCTGCTCTTGGTAGTTCTATCATCGTTCCAATTGAATAAGCCTTGTCTGATGTCATTCCAGCGCGTGACGCTGGAATCTGCGTCTGGATCCCAGCTGAGATAACAGAGGATTCTTTCTTTGCTAGCTCGCATATCAGAATAAATTCTTTCTCGCTCATGATAAAAGGAATCATGATTTCAGGCTCCACTTCTATCTTCTTTTCTTTCTTTAATTCACTTGCAGCACTAAGTATTGCCCTAATCTGCATGCTATATATTTCAGGATGAGAAATAGCAAGTCTACAACCTCGATGGCCAAGCATTGGGTTCTTTTCTGATAACTGTGCTATTTTATTTTTTACTGACTCAACTGACTTACTAAGTGATTTGGCAATTTTTTCTATAGTAGACTGATCATTGGGTAAAAATTCATGCAAAGGTGGATCAAGCAACCGTATAGTGACTTCCCTGCCCTCCATAATAGAAAATATTTCTTTGAAATCAGACTTTTGCATTTCTTCTAGTTTAATGAGCGCATTTGCCCTTTCATTTTCATCGTCAGCTATTATCAACTTTTGAATGAATTCGATTCTATCACTAGCGAAAAACATATGTTCTGTGCGACATAAGCCTATACCTTCTGCACCGAATTCTTTTGCAATTTTTGCGTCTTTTGGAGTATCAGCGTTCGCTCTCACTTTGACCGTTTTGATTTCATCTATCCAGTTGATTACCGTTTTGAATTCTTGCGATAATTCAGGTGAAATTGTAGGGAGAATGCCAAGCATAACCTCCCCTGTTCCTCCGTTGATGGTAATTGGTTCACCTTTATTTACTTTTGTATCCCCTACAGAAAAGAAAGTTCCATCTTTATCGATATAAAGTCCACTCACACTGCAAATGCATGGCTTACCCATTCCACGGGTTACAACAGCAGCATGCGAGGTCATCCCTCCCCGTGCTGTTACTATGCCACTTGCAGCATTCATTCCATTAATATCTTCAGGACTCGTTTCTGACCTTACTAAAATCACTTTTTTGCCCTGCTCTGCAGCTTTTTCAGCATCACTTGCACTAAACACTACATATCCAGAAGTAACCCCTGGAGAAGCCGGCAGCCCCTTCCCTATTACTTTTTGGTCACTCTTAACGTCAAGAACTGGATGCAATAAATTGTCAAAGGTTTTCGGATCAATTCTCAATATTCCTTCTTCTTTTGTAATCGTTCCTTCGTTTGCCATATCAACTATTATGCGAATAGCAGCTTCAGCCGTGCGCTTGCCAGACCTAGTCTGCAAAATCCATAATTTACCGTCCTGTACAGTAAATTCGATATCCTGCATGTCTTTATAATGCCTTTCAAGTTTTTCACATACCACACATAATTCTCGGTAGACACTTGGCAGCAACTTCTCCATGGTGTTTTTTTGCTCTCCGTCAATTGGCATAGGAGTATAAACACCAGAAACCACATCCTCACCCTGAGCATTAATCAGAAATTCACCAAAGTATTTTTTTTCTCCAGTTGAAGGATTTCGTGTAAATATCACACCAGTTGCAGAATTATCATTTAAATTACCAAAAACCATTGCTTGCACGTTGACCGCTGTTCCAAGGTTTTCAGGAATATTATGTATTCTTCTATAGGAAACAGCCCTATCATTTTTCCAAGAGGCAAATACTGCATTAACTGAGTTTAACAATTGCTCTTCAACGTTCTGCGGAAAATGTTTTCCTGTTTTTTCATGTACTATCCTTTTGAAATTGTTAACAATTTCTTTTAAAACATCAACATCAAGATCAGCTAAGCTTTTTGCTCCACTCTTTTGCTGCTTATTATCAACAACATCTTGAAATAGGTGATGATCAAGCTGTAGTACAACATTGGAGTACATCATGATGAAACGGCAGTAGCTATCGTAAGCAAAACGTTCGCCACTTTTTTTTGCAAGCCCAACAACGGTTTCATCATTTAGACCAACATTTAAAATAGTATCAAGCATGCCCGGCATTGAACTAACACTACCAGAGCGTATGGAAACTAATAAGGGATTATTTAAATCCCCAAATTTACAACCGATGTCATTTTCGAGCATCGCCATGTAGTTTTTGATTCCACTACATATGTCATTCCAGTGCGTGACCACATTTTTTTCTGGATCCGAGTAGTCAGCTACTTGGATAACAGAAGATCTATTGTCTTGATAATAGACTTTGCAAGCAGAGGTGGAAATTGTGAAACCAGGTGGAACAGGAATGCCAACATTGCACATTTCTGCTAAATTTGCCCCCTTTCCTCCCAGCAGATTTTTCATTTCTGCATTGCCTTCGCATTTACCCTGGCCAAAGTAATGTATTAACTTTTCCCCCATCATTTTCTCCGGATTTTCACTGATAAACACATTGTACATACAGCTCCAATAAACCTGTGAGAACTTGAAACCTTAGGATAATAAATTTTACAAAATTTTGCAACAACGTTCCTTACAACAACATCAGTAAAGTTAACAAAAAAGACGACAAATTATTGAATTATTATTAATAAGAATATATAATATAAAGATACATTTAAAAATTTTTTTATGGCTCTTTCTAAATTTCTCGACCCCAAGAATGATGTTGCGTTCCGGCGTATTTTTGGTACTGAAAAAAATAAAGACATCCTCATTCACTTTCTCAATGATATTTTGGGGTTCACTGGCAAAGATGAAATAAAAGAAATAGAATTCCTCAGCACTATTCAAGATGCTGAAATTGCCTCTAAAAAACAAAGTATCGTTGATGTTCTTTGCAGGGATGAAAATGGGGTGCAAGTAATAGTCGAAATGCAAGTTGCCAAAACTAAAGGCTTTGAAAAACGCGCTCAATATTACGCTGCTAAAGCTTATTCAAGGCAAGCTGATAAAGGTGATCAATATCAGGGTCTTAAAGAAATCATTTTTATAGCTATTGCTGATTGTATTCTCTTTCCTAATAAATCTGAGTATAAGTCAGATCATGTAATGTTAGACAAAGATAGCTATGAACATGATTTAAAAGATTTTTATTTTACATTTATTGAGTTACCAAAATTTCCTAAAACTAAAGAAGACCAATTGGAGAGTATAGTTGAAAAATGGATCTATTATTTTAAATATGCAGATGAAACTAGCGAAGAAGAATTGGAAAAGATAATAGGTAGTGATGTAATAATTAAAAAGGCATATGAAGAACTAAATAGATTCAACTGGTCAGAGAAAGAATTTATTGCCTACGAACAGGAAATAAAACGTATTCGTGATGAACGGGCTGTTCTTGAACAAAAACTTGATGATGCTAAAAAGGAAGGAAAAATTGAAGTTGCAAAAACAATGCTGGCTAATAATGTTGATGTCACCACTATTGTTAAGTTTACTGGCCTCTCCATGAGTGAGATCAAAGAATTGCAGAATTAAGTGGACCCGCAAACGGTTACACGAAATAATGCTGCAGCCTGACCAGGTGATAAGTACATTTAGCCTATTTATCTTTATACTTTCATGTCAATTTTATAAATCAAATTTATTTCTGTGAGTAGCTACAATTTAAAGACCTTGCTTCATCAATGTAATGGAACAAAACCTTTTTAGTAAGTTCAAAACCCTCTAAAGTCTCTCCTTCGCATCTTGCTGTAATGCAGTTTTGCGTATTTGATACCCTAAGAAGCCACCAACCTTTATTATCGGTTACCTTAACACCATCAAGATCTGAAAATACAATATTTTGCTGCTCCAGTGTTTTCTTTATTGACTCAATTATTTGAAACTTTTTCTCATCTTTCACTACAATCTTCACTTCATGAGTGATATATAACTTCGGTAAATCCTCAATCACCTGAGATAGGCTTTGGTTTTTCTTAAGCAAAATGTCAACTGCTTTAACAGCAGAATATAGCCCATCATCAAAACTTAGCTCAGAAAAGAAGAAGTGCCCGCTTAATTCACCAGCAAACTTTGCCTCTTCCTCTACCATCTTCTTCTTAACTAGTGAATGTCCAGTAGCACAGGTGATAACTTGCCCTCCTAACTTGCTAACAAAATCATGCACTTTCATACTCATTTTTACGTTAGCAATAACTTTGCTTTCTGGATATTCCTCCAACACTTCACGTGCAAAAATTATAAATAAATGGTCATTGGAAACAACGTTGCCTTTATTATCAATTAAGCGCACCCTATCGCTATCGCCATCTAGCGCAATGCCAAGATCACATCCATATTCCTTCACAATGTCAATTAATTGAGCAAGATTTTTTTCCTCTATGGGATCTGGATCATGCAGTGGAAATGCCCCATCTATAGAGTTATTGGTTACGATGTGCGTATGACCAGGCAAGATCTTTTCAATATACCTTATAATTCCACTTGCTGGACTATTTCCACAATCCCAGGCTATTTTTAATTTCTGTGTAGTATTATTCTTCACTGCACTTTTCAATATGCTAATGTACTCACTATATATATTTATGTTAATTAAGCTTCCAATTCTTGTGCTGTTTTTAATTGGACTGCTTATAATTTCCTTCATTTCTTGATCTGAGAAGACTTTTTTATTACTAAAAAATTTAAAGCCATTATATTCGCTGGGGTTATGAGAGGCAGTTATTATGATACCAAGATCCGCCTGTGTGATTTGTGTTGCAGCGTAAAGCATAGGTGAAGAGCATAGTCCAACGCGTATAACATTTGCACCGGATAAAGTTAAGCCCCTAATTAATTCTCTTTCTATACCTGGTGAATCTATTCTGCTGTCGTAGCCGACACAAACACTAGCTACGGTTTGGCCAAACTTTCTACCTATCTCGTACCCATCATTAATCTGCAAATCTTTGCCTACTATACCTCTAATATCGTATTTTCTTATAATGGTATTGTCCATACTGTACTTCTTGAAGTGACTACTATATAACATTTTGGCCAAATGCTCAAGTTTATTTATCCAACAATTAGTTGATTTTTTTAAAGAAATCTGTTAATATTATAGTATATTTTTTAAAATGTAAAATTATGCCACAGGAAAACGAAAATGTATTTATAGCTGAAAGTCAAAGTTTAGATGTAGATGAACAAAAGAAAAATGATACTTTAAATGTCATTGAATCTTCTAAGAAACTCCTAAGAACCTTCTTCATCTATCGGCTCCTCTTTCATTAGTATATAACCAAATTCCTTTGCTTTTTTAGTCAAATTTTTGACTACTCTCTCTTTGTAGAGTGTTTCATAATAGTTCATTCCTTTTTCTACATATTCTTGTCCATATTTTAGCATATTATAAAAAATACATGCTAATTTCCTTGCTGTAGCAGTGATCGCTTTTGGTATCCCTAGTCGCTTCTTTAACCTCCTGCAGTATGCACCAAGTGCAGTGTTGCTTCTTGATACACAATGAGCAGCAAGTCGCAAGGCAGTTGCAGCACGATTAACAACTTTACGAGTTCTTGTTCCAATAATTTTCCCTCCTGTAATTTTATTAGCAGGACTTAATCCGAGCCAGGAAGAAAAATGCTTTTCTGTCCTCCATTTATTGTGATTTATACCTGTTTCTGAAATGACAGCCTGTATACTTAATACATCAAGTCCTGGAACTCTAGTAAAATCCATCCCCGTTATTCGATATAAATCTTCATC
This sequence comes from Wolbachia endosymbiont (group A) of Ischnus inquisitorius, assembly GCF_964026985.1. Classification (NCBI taxonomy): domain Bacteria; kingdom Pseudomonadati; phylum Pseudomonadota; class Alphaproteobacteria; order Rickettsiales; family Anaplasmataceae; genus Wolbachia; species Wolbachia endosymbiont (group A) of Ischnus inquisitorius. Next base: position 1,028,555 of record NZ_OZ034715.1, read on the forward strand.
TACGGCAAAATCTGGACTATTCTTCTGTTTTCTCTTTCGTGTCTTATTCAATGCCCTGTTCTCATTCGACTTTGTTTCAAATGTTTTATAGTAATTTTCTATACTTTTATCACATCCCGTTATTTGCTCTTGAAAAAAAGTATATGCTGCATATTCTTGTTTTAGCACAAACAAGTGTTCCTCTCTATAATCACCAGCTAACGCTTTTGCTATAGTAGACTGATCATTTTTTATTCGTGCATCCCTGAATTTAGCCAATTTCTCAGGATCTCTTTCGCCTTCAATTATAGCTTCAATGATTTTCATACCAGTTATCCCAGTAATATGACTAATAACCTTGTGTAATTGAATATTCATTTGAATTAGCGCTTTTTGCATACGTTGAGTATGTTTAGCTGCATTTTCAATTAGATTAGCACGTTGTCTAACGTAACTACGCAGTACACACATTTGATTATCCGGTCTAAATGATCCTTGAAGCAGTCCATAGCTGTGCAATTGTTGCAGCCATTGACAATCTTGAACATCAGACTTTCTACCAGGCACATTTTTGACATGTCGCGCATTTACTAATTTTACTTCAAATTTATGTGATTCTAATATTTGAAATAAGGGAATCCAATATACTCCAGTTGACTCCATGGCTACAGTTCTAACCTGACACTTTTTTAACCACTTTGCTAAGTTGTGTAGATCTACTGTAAAGCACCCAAATTTTTGGATACGTTGTTCATCTCTTCCTTCAGGTACACATACATAATGTACAGTCGAGCCAATATCAATCCCTGCTGCATCAAGGTTTATTGTTTTTAATTTACTTTTTGCTTCTGCCATATAAAATCCCTCCTATATTATTATGATAAGAAGCACTTCAGCTTGGGACGGTTAGGTTATACAATCTTCTAAACGAGGTAGCCCAAAAAGAACTCCATCAATGGTTTTACCATTTCCCCCAAAACCATGCTTTCAAACGGGCATTTATAGCACCATTGATTGTTTCGGTTATAGCTGCAGAAGCGCTTCTTCATAACACTATACCCAAAGAACATAAAGTAAAGAGGGAGTTTCTTTTTGGTTTTACAGATTTTATCTGTTCTGGGCTTTTAATGAGATCGCTATAATATTTCATGACCTACTGTAAAAGTTTAAATTATTTTTGAAGAACCAATTCATTGAATTTGTTACTTCGTGCTAAAATAATGGAGTATGTCTCTCCATCATTCAATAGCAATTACAGTATGTTTAGCTATAATTTGAAAAACAAAAATTCGTCATTCCGCTACTAGTTAGCGGGATCTAGAGGTACCGCGGCGGCATGACGTAGGATTGCTGTCATCCCGCTGCTTGTTAGTGGCTAAGAGATACTGTGAATAAATCACGGTATGACGGTTAAGTATCCCGCTACGTGTTAGCGGCTGAGATAACGCGAATAAATCGCGGGATGACGTGTTGCTTGGGTCAGCTATAGAAGCAAAACTCATCATTTTGAAAGAGGAGGAGATTTTTCCGGACCCTCAGCGGAGATTGATTTTGGATCTGATAATTCTGTATTTACCTTGATTGGCTCTAATGGAGTTTTCTGCTCTTCCGGTTTATCATCTGGAATTGGAACAGGCCAATCCATAATGTTTTGCGGTATAACTTCTGCTTCTTTAGCTTCTTTTTGACCTGTTGAAGATGATGCATCAACTCCTGCATTTTTGGTAACTTCTTGTTTTAGTTGTTTATTTTCTTCTTGCAGTTGCTTTAAATTTTTCTTTAACTCGTCAATCTCTCTTATTTTTTGTTTTAATTGTTCAGATATAGTTAGTTTGTCTCTAGTCAATTTTTTGTTTTCTTGTCTTAACCCACTAGCTGTTCTGCTTGAGTTGTTGTTTACAGCTTGTATACCTTGGTCTTGCTGCTGCATGCTTGTTCCTCTACTTTCATATTCAACTTCAGTTTGAGTTGATGTAGCTGCCTGACCTTTTTCCTGCTGTAATATGTTCTGCAGTTGCTCTAGACTCTCTTTGACAGATGCCAGCTCTTCCTGTGTACACGTTAACATCCCTTCCTTTTCCTTAAGTTGATATTGAAGTTTTTCTATTTCCCTCTTCGTATTTTCTTCGCTTAGCTCATCTGCAAGTGATCTTCCAGGTTCAAGTTGTCGAATTTCCCTCTCTAAATCTTCCTTTTCTCTCTGTAATTCATTTAATTCTTTAGACAATTGGCTCGCCGTTTCAGCCAATGTATTGTTTTCCTTTTTTGTTTCCATTAACTGTTCTGCCAACTGCTTTTTATGATCATCCTTTAAACCTTCCACTATTTTCTTCAGGTCATTCTCCAAATTTGCATTCTTTTCCTTTAGTACAGTTAAATTAGCTTCACTTTGCTTCAATTTTCTCTGTAATTCTTTATTTGCCTCATTTGTTTCACCTTCCTTATCTTTCAACTGATCATTTAAGTTCTTTATTACATCATTTTTATCCTGTAGTTCTTCCTCTTGTTCCTTTATTCTTTGACCTCTTTCAAATATCGCTCGCTGTTGTTCATTGACTTTATCTCTCAAGGAGTCACGTTCTAATCTTAGATCCTCAAGCTGCTTTGCCTGCACTGCAAAATATTTAGCAAATGTTTCTTTTTCTTCCTCTAATTCCTCAACTTCATCTTTTAATCCTTCTTGCTCATACTCTTCTTCATCACCAGACATATCATCCTCAAATATTTCATCTTCATCACTAAATTCACTGCTGGTGGATATAGAACTTCTACGTGAAGAAGGTGTGCTAGGAGAGGAATACCCACTGCTGCTTGGTGTAGGTGACTGTGGTGATATATGTAGATCTTTTGTAAATATTTCCTCTGCTGGTACTTGCTGATCGTCTACACTCTTGGATATGCCAGTAAAAGCTTGATACAGAGTTTTTCCGTTGATAAAAACTTCTTTATTTTGTCCAACTAACTTTAATACTTCTTCTGAACTCGTTATTCCTCCAAATTTTGGCTCACCAATAACACTCTGTATACCACCAGAATCCAATTTTACGGTCATGCTACAGTCTATGCTGTTACCTTCAGAATCCTTAGCCTGCCAATTAATGGTCATTTCACATGAGCTTGAACCAGTAAAATCATAGTGCCTTTCGCTGCCTTTTTTGGTTGCAGTTATTTGACTATCTTTCCCTAAAGATATGTTATAAACCTTACCTTCACTGCTGGTCCTTAAAATATTGCTAATTTCTATTGGTTTTTCTTCATTTTCAAATCTAATTTTGAAGTCATTATCCTTTGTTGGATACACTAAGAAATTTTGACCAGGCAGAGACGACTTAAGTTCTTTATGCATTGCGTCTATTGATTGCTCAAATTTTTGGAACTCCTTTTCCCACTTTAAATTTATCTGTCCTGTAATGTCCTCATCTTTGCGTAAAGGACCAATAAAGTACCAGATTAAATTTTCTTCCTCCAGTCTTTTGATAAAATCCTGAAGATCGTTGAAAGCCCAGAACAGATAAAATCTGTAAAACCAAAAAGAAACTCCCTCTTTACTTTATGTTCTTTGGGTATAGTGTTATGAAGAAGCGCTTCTGCAGCTATAACCGAAACAATCAATGGTGCTATAAATGCCCGTTTGAAAGCATGGTTTTGGGGGAAATGGTAAAACCATTGATGGAGTTCTTTTTGGGCTACCTCGTTTAGAAGATTGTATAACCTAACCGTCCCAAGCTGAAGTGCTTCTTATCATAATAATATAGGAGGGATTTTATATGGCAGAAGCAAAAAGTAAATTAAAAACAATAAACCTTGATGCAGCAGGGATTGATATTGGCTCGACTGTACATTATGTATGTGTACCTGAAGGAAGAGATGAACAACGTATCCAAAAATTTGGGTGCTTTACAGTAGATCTACACAACTTAGCAAAGTGGTTAAAAAAGTGTCAGGTTAGAACTGTAGCCATGGAGTCAACTGGAGTATATTGGATTCCCTTATTTCAAATATTAGAATCACATAAATTTGAAGTAAAATTAGTAAATGCGCGACATGTCAAAAATGTGCCTGGTAGAAAGTCTGATGTTCAAGATTGTCAATGGCTGCAACAATTGCACAGCTATGGACTGCTTCAAGGATCATTTAGACCGGATAATCAAATGTGTGTACTGCGTAGTTACGTTAGACAACGTGCTAATCTAATTGAAAATGCAGCTAAACATACTCAACGTATGCAAAAAGCGCTAATTCAAATGAATATTCAATTACACAAGGTTATTAGTCATATTACTGGGATAACTGGTATGAAAATCATTGAAGCTATAATTGAAGGCGAAAGAGATCCTGAGAAATTGGCTAAATTCAGGGATGCACGAATAAAAAATGATCAGTCTACTATAGCAAAAGCGTTAGCTGGTGATTATAGAGAGGAACACTTGTTTGTGCTAAAACAAGAATATGCAGCATATACTTTTTTTCAAGAGCAAATAACGGGATGTGATAAAAGTATAGAAAATTACTATAAAACATTTGAAACAAAGTCGAATGAGAACAGGGCATTGAATAAGACACGAAAGAGAAAACAGAAGAATAGTCCAGATTTTGCCGTAGATGAAGATTTATATCGAATAACGGGGATGGATTTTACTAGAGTTCCAGGACTTGATGTATTAAGTATACAGGCTGTCATTTCAGAAACAGGTATAAATCACAATAAATGGAGGACAGAAAAGCATTTTTCTTCCTGGCTCGGATTAAGTCCTGCTAATAAAATTACAGGAGGGAAAATTATTGGAACAAGAACTCGTAAAGTTGTTAATCGTGCTGCAACTGCCTTGCGACTTGCTGCTCATTGTGTATCAAGAAGCAACACTGCACTTGGTGCATACTGCAGGAGGTTAAAGAAGCGACTAGGGATACCAAAAGCGATCACTGCTACAGCAAGGAAATTAGCATGTATTTTTTATAATATGCTAAAATATGGACAAGAATATGTAGAAAAAGGAATGAACTATTATGAAACACTCTACAAAGAGAGAGTAGTCAAAAATTTGACTAAAAAAGCAAAGGAATTTGGTTATATACTAATGAAAGAGGAGCCGATAGATGAAGAAGGTTCTTAGGAGTTTCTTAGAAGAAACTTTTATAAGTATCGTTGATGAGAAAGGAAAAGTTGTTAAGGAAGAAGTTGTTGCAAGCGAAAGTAAGGCAATAGCAGATTAGCCAAGGCAAAAAATACGAACCCATAGGAATAGAAAGTGGATAGTTGTCAATATCAATGTGCAAAGAGTTAAGGAGTTTTGGATTACCAGTAATTTGTGTAGATGCAAGGCATATGGCAGCAGCGTTGTCTGCAAGAATCAATAAGAATGATAAAAACGATGCGAGGGGTATAGCGCAGATGATGAGAAGTGTTAGTAAAATCAGTTGTCAAATTAAAATAGCGCTTGGAAGCAGAAGACAGCTAATGTGTAGCAAACAGCAGGTTATTGGAACAATAAGAGGGTTGTTGAAGATACATGGTCGGTAAAGGATCAAAATTTGAAACTTTCGCTTTAAGAATACAAGAGGCAATAAATAATTTGGATGAAATCAGTAGGAGTTCAATTGAAGCGTTAGTTTGTAGTTTGGAAGCAATAGAAAAGTCATTAAGAAAGCTTGACAAAATGCTTTCAGAACAAGGTGAAAAAGACGATGATTGTAAATTGTTAACTACTGTTCCAGGAGTGGGGATTATAGTAGCAATGACGTATAAAGCTGCAATTGATAACCCACATAGGTTTGAGAAATCTGATACAGTTGGAGCATATATAGGGTTGACACCAAGGCAATATTCTTCTGGAGAAGTTGATCGGCATGGCAGCATATCAAAGATGGGACCAGCGGAATGTAGAAGTATGTTATATGAAGCTGCACAAACAATGCTTACAGTTACCAAGAGGACATTTAAATTAAAAAACTGGGGTTGCGAAGAAAAAAGGAATGAAAAAAGCAATTGTAGCAGTAGCAAGAAAATTAGCTGTAATTATGCATAGGATGTTGGTTGATAAAACAGAATTTTATTATCAATAAACATCAAAAGAGCATAGGACAATAATTTTATTGAAAATAAAGATAGCAATGCCGATGGAAGGGACAAGCAAGAACTTAGTTAGACTTCGTGGTAAATATGTTGCCGTCCACTTCCGCCTAACAAGTATAATGCGGCTTGACAAATTTATTGTCATCTCAGACCGCGGAGAGAACCATATGCTACTTTTAACTTATGTAAAATTACCAAGGATTATGGAGAAGATATGCTGTTTTGATTTGTGTGAAAATTATTGTTGACTTATGTGCAATTAGAGAACCTAAGTCACTTTAGCTATAATTCAGAATTGAGAGCTTTTAATAACTCTCTAACTCCCACTTAGGTCTTGGTGCAAAATTGAGAGAATCTATATAGCTTTTCTGTAACATTTCAATTCCTGCCCATCCAACCATTATTGCATTATCTGTACATAGGTTGTTGGGAGGAAAAAATATGTTTAAGTTTATGTGTTGCTTTAATTTTTCTCTCAAGAAATTATTTGCTGCAACTCCGCCGGTAATCACAAAGTCATTGATTTTGATATTTAAAGATTCGGCTATAATAATCGCATTACTAACCCTGTCCAGCAGTATGTCACTAATACACTCTTGAAACGAAGCACATACATCACACACATCTTGCTCGCTCATTTTCAGTTCTTGCACTAAGTTTTTTACTGCTGTTTTAATTCCAGAAAACGAAAAGTTACATCCAGAACGTTTTATCATTGCCCTTGGCAGTTTGAATCTTGTGCCATTGCCTTTTTTAGCCAACTTTTCAATTAATGGGCCTCCTGGGTAGCTTAAACCCAGCATCTTAGCAACTTTATCGAACGCTTCACCCAGCGAGTCATCAAGCGTTTCTCCAAGTTTAACGTATTTGCCTACATCCTGTGCAATTAAAAATTGACAGTGACCACCTGATATTAATAGGACTAAAAATGGAAATTTTACCTCATTCAGTAACCTAATAACCAATGCATGCGCTTCTAAGTGATTCACTGCAATGAACGGTTTTTGTGCTACATGCGCAATTGCTTTAGCCATCATTGTACCAACTATTAATCCACCTATGAGTCCTGGTCCTGATGTTGCTGCAATTGCATTGAGGTCACAAAAGTTAAGGTTAGATTTTTTTACAGCGCTTTTTATCAGGCCACTTAAATGTTCCATATGAGCACGTGAAGCTATCTCAGGAATCACCCCACCGCGTTTTTTGTGTTCTACTTGAGAAAGAATCTTGTGAGCAAGGACTTGCTTGTCACTATTTACAATCGCTACTGCAGTTTCGTCGCAGCTTGTTTCAACAGCTAAAATGGTTTTCATGTATATTTAGTTACTGTATTACCAAAACTATACTTTGAAACGCTGTAGAAGTTAACTGCAAAGTTAACTTCTATAGCTAAAAGATTTACCGACAACCGTCATTCCGCTACGTGTTAGCTGATGAGATACCGCGCACAACTGTACGAACATTCATTCTTAAAGGTAAACTGCACAGCAAATGGTGTCATTCCAGTGCTTGACACTGGAATCCAGCCTTGCCGTAATCTCATCAAGAACGTTGTGTTTTAACATAAGATCAGCCACTTTTATGCTCACCAACTTAGTGCCCAATCCAAATTCCTGGATTCCAGTGTCAAGCACTGGAATGACACCATCTACTACTCAAATTATCTGCAAATTGCAATGTTCGTACACCAAAAGAATGAATCGCGGTATGACGGTTCGCGGCGGCATGACGTAGGAAAACCTGCACTATAAGCTAATCATCATCTCCAAATATAGAGCTAATTTTTTTGCCCCCAGGAGAAAATTTATTAGTCCAACTGCTTTGCACTTTGGTTACATCTTTAAAGACAGTTTTATTGCTGTATTCCTTGATTTCTTTATCTACTCTCTCCATTATTTGTGGATCCAGGTAGCTCTTTTTCCATTGGTCAGTAGCAAGGAACACTTTGTTTAAGTCTTGAGTGCGGATTAAGTATTCTTTATCTTTAGGGTAAACCTCCTGCGCCCAAGCAAATAGCTCAAAATAGCGTGCAAATAATTCAGATGCGCGTGATTTTGCAGTTTGATAAGCCTGTATCTCCTTAAATATAACTTGGCCGATAATTTTCTGCACAAGAATATTTGCTTGCTTTAGGTTCTGCTCAATATCCTGGTAAACTTTATGGAGAAATTCCTGTTCCAAACTTAAGTTCAGTTCATTTTCAACCATGTGTGAAAGTTCATGCACTATAATGTATGGGTTTGACTTCCTCAGTACAATAACATATCTATTTACACTGGAAGACCTGATTGTCTTACACACTCCCTCTTCCATATCCACTAATCCCTCTTGGTATATTTCAAATGAGAGCCTGTTTTGCTTTATTAGTGATAAAGTGAGGTTTAATGTGTTTCTAAACTTCTCAAATTGATAGAGATATTCGACATACCGTATTGCATTTTCACTGCTTCCTACTTGAGTTGCTTGTTTTATTAAATTCCTGATTAGCATACCTTATTATTAAAGGAATTCTTTTTATACTCAAGAATTGATTGGCTACAAAGTGTTTTTAGGAAGCCTGATTGCATAGCTAAAGTAATTCATGTTACTGATAACCGTCATACCGCTGCTTGTCAGCGGGATCTATGGTGAGATACCGCGAATGAATCCATAGCTGTATGAACATTCATTTTTGAAGGTAAATTGCACAGCAAATGGTGTCATTCCAGTGCTCTTTTTTTGTCATCCCAGTCTGGGATCTATTTTGCATGTAACTCCAATTGTGTTTTGGCATAAAACGCGACACGTATTAGACTTATTTGCAAGCAAAGCTTGCTAGATCCAAGTAGTCAGGACACTGGAATGACACCATAGGGGCACTGCCGTCATAAAGGAACCAGTGTCAGCTACTTGGATGACAGCTAGCCTAATAACCGTCATCCCGCTGCTTGTTAGCGGGATCTAGAGATACCGCGGGGTTGTAAAGTAATTTTTTACATCTAATGCTCGGCCAGTGCCTGCATGATACCACGTATTATCTATACCAAGGTGTTCTGCTTGTAGATATTATACCAACAATCCACTATTTTTTTTATGTCTTGTGGTTTAGTTTCTGGACCTATACTGATTCTAATTGAACACTCTGCTTGCTCTTTTGTTGCCCCCATTGCAAGCAAAACATGGGAAGGCTCAACTTTTCCAGAAGAACATGCGGAGCCATTACTAACTGCAATATGATTCAAGTCAAAATGCATAAGCTGCACATCACTCTTTACTCCTGGCATATAAATAAAACTTGTGTTTGGCAGCCTCTTAGAGTTTTTACCGAAGATTCTTATGTCACTGGCAAGATTTAATAATTCACACTCTAATTGATCACGTAGCTCCTTTACTTCATCCATTTTTGATAGAAGGTCTGGAATATTTTGCAGTGCAGCAGAAAGGCCTGCAATCGCAACAATATTTTCCGTACCACCACGAAATCCCTTCTCTTGTCCACCACCTATTATAATAGGTTCTATCGCAAGTTCTTTATTGAATATTAAAACTCCACTGCCTGCTACACCGCCAAATTTATGGGCGGATAAAGTGAGTAAATCCACTCCTAAATCTTCCATATTAACTTTAATTTTCCCAACACTTTGAGCAGTGTCAGTGTGGCAAATTGCTCCAAACTTGTGTACTATTTTAGCCATTTCCTCAATAGGTTGAATAACTCCGGTTTCGTTATTTGCCATCATAACTGAAACTATTGCTTTGTTTCCTTTAAGTTCGCTTAGAATTTTTTCTAGCTCTAAAAAGTCAACAATGCCCTCCTGATTAACAGATATTATATATGGATTACATGCAGAATTAAGAATTGAAGGATGCTCTATAGCTGAAATTATATGCAGGTAGCCTTTCATTCCTCTCATAACAAGGTTATTCGCTTCAGTTGCACCAGACGTAAAAACTATTTCTTTATCACTTGAAACGCTAATAGCACCACGTACGTTATCTCTTGCATCCTGAAGAATCTTCCTCGCTTCTTGTCCTCTCTTATGTAGTGATGATGGATTGAGCGTTTGTTTTGACAAGACCTCAAATATACTTTTTTTTACATTTTCACTAATTGGAGCAGTTGCATTGTAATCAGCATATACGCAACCACTATTTTCTAAAGAGAATGGACTCATCTGTCACTTAAATAAGTTTACCATCAACTATAGCCATAACTATGTACGTTAGCTTTAACACGATAAAAAATTTATTGCAAAAACAGCGAAATTAATACATAATTAATAACTCACGTCATTAATACCTGTCAAGCGGGTTCTTATTAGGGGTTACCATGGTTGAAGTTTTTTTGAATAATGCAACAAGAAAGATAGAAGGTGAATACCACCAAAGCAAAGATGCCAACGCGCCGGTTGTGCTGGTTTTACATCATCATCCTCAATATGGTGGTAATATGGATAGTAAAATTGTACATAGTACATATACGTCTTTTATCGATAACAATTTTTCTGCATTGAAAATTAACTTTCGTGGTGTGGGAAAATCTACCGGAACTTTTGATAAGGGTATAGGAGAATTAACTGACGCTGCGGTAGCCATTGATTGGCTTCAGGAACATAATCCTAGCAATGTTCCAATTTGGATCGCTGGTTTTTCTTTTGGAGCATGGGTGGCTATGCAGCTAACAATGCGCCGCCCTGAGATAGTGGGTTTTATTGCTCTTTCTCTTCCGGTAACTAAGTACGATTTTTCTTTTCTTTCTCCCTGTCCAGTTTCTGGGCTTATAATACAAAGCAGTAATGATACAATCTCAGAAGAAAGCGATGTAACAGAATTAGCAAAAAGGTTGATAAATTCAGTAAGAAGTGATCACATGAAATACTATATAATAGATGATACTAATCACTTTCTAAAGGATAAAGAAGAGGAAGTGACTCAAATCGTGGACAATTATATAAAACTGCGCTTGAATAGTGCAACTATTTCTTCTCAAAAGGTCAAAAAAGAGGTAAGGGTAAAAGAATATGCCTAATCTTTACAAACAAGAGAAATGAGTGTAGTAATATAAATGAAAAGGTTTTGTTATGTTTAAAAAGCTATTATTTTTTGTTTTAGCTGTGTTTATGTTATCGGGGTGTTCCCTAAGTAAACAGCGTAAGTTAAAAAGTCCGTGTATAAAAAGCAATGAAAGCATTTCATGCGAGTTGTACTCTGTTAATGATCATTGGTTAGATAAGTATAGGGCATAGAAATTGTGCTATTTTTCCTATTCACAACTTCACTAATGATCGATCTCTCAATTGGAAAATGCAGTCTGCCTTTTCTGCAAGGAGATGATTGTGTGTTACTATAAGCATAGAGCTGTTATTTTCCTTTACGTATGAATGTAGCAGTAAAAACACCTTAAAAGAATTTGTTGGATCTAAATTTCCTGTTGGCTCATCTGCAAGTAAAAGCTTTGGAGAATTTACAATGCTTCTTGCAATTGCAACTCTCTGCCTTTCCCCACCCGAAACTTCAGATAACATGCTACTTGCTTTGTTTTCCAGACCAAATTTTTCCAACATTGCTTGCGAATTTTTTTTTGCTTCAGCTTTGCTTTTTCCTGCAATGAGTTGAGGAAGCATAATATTTTCCAACACCGATAACTCTTGTAACAAATAGTGAAATTGATAAACAAAACTAAGAAAATTTCTTCTTACATGAGTTTTATGCTTATTACTGGCTTGTGTGCAATTTATTCCATCTATCGTAACTATACCTGAAGTTGGCTTGTCCAACAAGCCTGCGATTTGCAATATAGTTGTTTTCCCTGCACCTGAATCGCCAATCAGCGCTACTACTTGCCCTCTTGTGACACTTAAGTTGATATCCTTTACAACAGCAGAATTGTTCTTGAAGCTTTTATCTACGGAAGTTAGTTCTAGTGCTACATTACCACCCATGTTTAAAAGATCCAGAAGGCATCTAAGTTTTAGTAATAATTAAACCGAAAAACTGTTACCACAACCACATTGAGACTTAGCAAAGGCATTCTTTATTTGAAAACCAGAACCACTGAGATCCTCAGTATAATCTATAACTGAGTTATTTAAAAATTTTGCTGAACAATTATCAACCATTAATACAGGGTTTCCATTTTCATCATTAATTACTATATCTTTACCTTTTTCGCTAAAACTGGAGTGGCTTCCATAGTCCTCACTTTCTTCATAGTCATCATCTTCGTCTTCGTCATCAAACTCATCATCGTAATCATCGTCTTCATCATCCAAAGATAGATTTTTATTCATTTGATCCATAAGAAAATTGTATTTGAAGCCAGAACATCCACCACCTGAAACTGCAACCCGTAAAATGGAACTCTTATCCCCTTCCTGCTCTGCAAGAGAGTGGATTTTTTTTAGTGCATTATCAGTTAAGTTGATGTTGTAATTTGTTGACATAGTAACCACCGTTTATTATTGATAACTTATTATAGTAGAAATTTTACATGTCAAACAATAATTTTCTATTAAATTATGCATGTTTTCCAAGCAAAACAAAAGGGAGATACTTCAAAGAGCCAGAAGATGAGAATCGCAGCTGCTTTCAGCGTGATAGGGACCGTATCATTCACTCTAATGCGTTTAGAAAATTGGAGTACAAAACACAAGTTTTTATCAATTATGAGCACGACTACTATCGCACTCGGCTTACTCATAGCCTTGAAGTTGCACAAATTGCAAGGTCCATTGCGCGTAGACTTGGCTTAAATGAGGATATCACTGAATGCATAGCGCTCGCACATGATCTTGGTCATCCTCCATTTGGTCATGCAGGTGAAGATGCTCTAAAGAAATCAGTTCAAGATTTGAATCTTGATAACGAGAAGTATGAGTTTGATCATAATGTTCAAGCTATAAGGATTTTAACTTACCTCGCACAAAAACATGCTGATTTTGATGGTATGAATCTAAGTTGGGAGGTGATTGAAGGAGTTGCAAAACATAACGGTCCCTTGCTTGGTCAAAACGCGGAGTCTTCTACAAATAATCAGCTGTTATTAGAATACAACAAAAAATATGATCTAAAACTTGAAGAATTTTCAAGCATTGAAGCGCAAGTTGCTTCAATTGCCGATGATATTGCTTACAGTGTTCACGATCTTGATGATGCACTCAGGGCGAATTTAGTAACCATCGAAGATTTGCTGAATGTTCCTTTAATTGAAAAAATGTTTAAAGACATAAGGAGCAGATATTCAGAATTGCCTCAGAGCAAACTCATACATGAATCACTGAGTGGAACTATAGGAACTATGATAAGTGATGTTGTTTCTCAGACTGAAAGAAATATTGAAGATCACAAAATAAAAAGCGTAGAAGACGTAAGAAGTCTAAATAAAATGCTAGTCACATTTTCACCAGAAGTTGCGAATGCTACAAAAGAAATGAAAAGATTCAACATGGAGAAAATATACAGAAGCTATAAACTGAGTAGAACGATGAACAAAGCAAAACGCATAATACAGGAACTCTTTCAATGTTTTTATGAAAACCCAGGATTACTTCCCACAGAGTGGAGCAAACTCGCTTGTGAATCTCAGCGTTCAGTAATAATATGTGACTATATCTCAGGTATGACAGATAGATTTGCTATACACGAGCACAGAAGAATTTTTGATACCTCATACGAAATGACTTCTTTCTAATGACTGATGATCATTTCATGTCAATTGCATTAAGGCTTGCAGAAAAAAATCTTGGAAATGTTGAACCAAATCCTGCTGTCGGGTGTGTTATTGTAAAGGATGGTACAATTGTTAGTGAGGGATACACAGGGATTGGTGGGCGTCCGCATGCGGAGGTAGTCGCTTTGCAAAACGCTAAAGATTCAACTCATGGCGCAACTATATATATCACTCTTGAGCCATGTTGTCATCACGGAGTCACGGGGCCTTGCACTGCAAAAATCATAAAAGCTGGCATAAAAAGAGTAGTAATTGCAACTATTGACCCAGATAGTAGAGTTTCAGGTGGAGGCATTAAAGCTCTGAAAGAAGCAGGAATTGAAGTTGAGCAAGGTATTATGCAAAAAGAAGCAGAAGAACTGAATGTCGGTTTTTTCACCACTAAAGAATTACATAGACCATTTATAGCTTGCAAAGTCGCAACAACTCTTGACGGAAAAATCGCAACATTTACAGGCGATAGCAAATGGATAACAAGTGAAAATACGAGAAACTGGGTGCATGAGCTCAGAACGAAATATGATGCAATTATGATCGGCAGCAATACTCTTATTAATGATGATCCACTCTTAACTTGCAGATTACCAGGACTCGGAAGTAGATCGCCAATAAGGCTAATTATAGATAGTCAAGGGAGATTAAAGGAAGAGCATAACATTGCAAAGACTGCAGACAAAGTAATAACTTGGGTCATCACAAATAAAGAAGTAGAGAAAAAAATAAAAAACATTAACTACTTGAAAGTCAATTCAAACGATGCAGGCAAAGCCTGCCTAAAGGACATGGCATTAAAACTTGTTTCAGAAATCGGTATAACAAGGTTATTAGTTGAAGGTGGAGGAGTGTTAATCACAGAACTATTAAAGTGTAATTTAATCGACAGGTTGATAATATGCCGCAGTGGTAAAATTTTAGGCAATGATGCCACTCCTTTTGTAGGAGATTTAGGGATTCAATTCATTAACAACTGTTATCAGTTTAAAAAAACAAAGATAATAGAGTTTAGTGAGGATATAGTTGAGGTTTGGGATAGGTCGTCATAATCCTTACATACTCAAACAGTAAAAAAAAGGTATCCGTTCAGCGGAGCGGTAAAATAAAAAGTAGACAAGGAGTGCTAAAAACATAATATAATAAGTAGTATGTGTGGTAAATATGTCTGATCTACTAGCTAGTCTTCTCAAGCTCTGTGAAAGCTTTAAAATAGAGATAGAGCAACTAAAAGCAGAGATAAAGAGGTTAGAGATAGAAAACGAAAATTTTAGATCTGAGAATAAGGCGCTAAGAATCGAAAATGCTGAATTGAAAGAAAGACTAGGTCTGAATTCACAAAATTCATCGATACCGAGCTCAAAAGAGTTATACAAGCTAAAGAAGAAAAAGAAAAAAAGTGACAGGAAAATAGGGGCACAGATTGGGCATGAAGGAAAGTATCGCCCTAAAATGGAGGCAGATGAAGTGGTGAAAATAGAGTTCTTGCGAGTGCGGAGGAGAAATTGCGATATCGAAAGAGCCATACATTCATCAAAAAGTTGATTTGCCAGAAATTAAGCCTTATGTTGTGGAATACCAATGGCCGCTGTTGCAAGTGTGGAAAAAGAAAAAGTAGCAGGCTACCAGAAGGTGTTACTGCGGATACATTTGGTCCAAAAGTTAAGTCAACAATCGCGGCGCTGAGCGGATTTTACAAGAACTCGAAAAGAGAAGTAGCAAATATTATAAAAAATATTTTCAACCTGGACATCAGTGTTGGTAGCGTGTCAAATAGCGAGGCTAGAGTTGCAGAAAAATGCCAAGAAGCATATGAGCAAATCGAGCAAGAAGTAAGTAAAAGTGAAGTTCTGCATATCGATGAAACGAGCCATTATAACAAAGGTAAACTTGGTTGGTGCTGGATGTTTGCCAGTAATACAGCAAGTTTTATAAAATTGACAGAGTCAAGAGGAATGAAGGTTTTACAAAATAGTAAGTTCTGCAATCGCAATAGCTTACGACAGGTACGCAGCATACAACTACTTTGCCGATAAGAACAGGCAAATCTGTTGGGCACATTTATCAAGAGATTTTGAAAGATTAGCACATAGTTGAAGTTAAAGTTCTGGGCTGTTACTTAAGAAACGTAGCCACTGAATTATTTGCACTAAAAAAGGCCTTGCTAAAAAATGAGATAGATGTTTTTAGATTTACCAGACGTGCCAGAAAGTTGCGAAAACGTACAAGGTATAGCCTTTCTTATAATAGTCCGAATGCGATAAGATATGTGTTTATGGCTATAGCAGGCCAGTAGCATATTACGGTCTGTTCGGATTATTGTAAAAAGAGCTATATTACTTGAAGCCGCTTACCTGAAGCAATTGGAGCTTCTCGAGTTGCAAAAAATATTTTGAAATCTGAAAGAATAATGTGGAATTTTTTAGATGACCCAGAAAACATTCCGCTGACAAACAACCATGCTGAACAGCAGATACGGCATTATGTCGTTTATCGCAAAAATTCATATTTTACCCAATCGAAGTGGGGAACTTGAACGGATAATTTCGTTATACTTAACATGGAAACAAATGGGCTTTCCAAAACCTTCTATCTATTGTTTCTTAAACCACTCTCCTGAACTGATACAACCCAAGAAAGGTTTTTCTACGTCATACCGCCGCGGTATCTCAGCATAGATTCCGCTAACGAGTAGCGGAATGACGAATTTGTTGTTTTTCAAATTGTAGGTAAACCTAAGCCACTTTAGCTATATAGGATTACTACGATGGATTTTTAAGATAGTTTATGGCCTTCTTAATATCTTCAGCCTTGAATATCGCCGATCCCGCAACTAAAATATCTGCACCTGCTTTTATTATATCAGCTGCGTTAAAAAAGTTAATTCCACCATCTACTGAAATTTGTGTTTTAAGGTTACGCTCTTGTATCATTTTTTTTATAGTAGATATCTTGTTCAACTGTGAATGAATGAATTCCTGCCCTCCAAAGCCAGGGTTGACTGTCATAATCAGCACAATATCTAGCTCATGTATTATATATTCAAGCACACTTGGAGAAGTTGAAGGAACAATTGAAACTCCAACTTGAATCGGTTTTTTTTCGTCGTTTACATTTTTGTATGACTTTATCTTTCTTATCAACCTCTCAAGGTGTGTCTCTGCTTCTGCATGTACAGTGATAATATCAGCACCAGCATTTATAAAGCTTTCAATGTGGTTACCAGGAGATTTGACCATTAAATGCACATCAAAAGGAAGATTGCTATATTTACGTATTGCAGAAACAACGCTAGGACCAATTGTAATATTTGGAACGAAATTCCCATCCATAACGTCTATGTGTATGTAATCCACACCTAAATCGCTAATTTTTCTTACTTCTTCCCCTAATTTTGCAAAATCTGCTGAAAGTATAGAAGGTGCAATTTTAATACTCATGAGCTGCCTTTTTTGCTAAAAAATAACTTATTTTTAAAACTCTGTCACCCTAAGCACCATCTGAGTAGCTAGAGACCGATATCGGTATGCCTATTTAACTAGATCTTAAATTAGATAAAAAAAGGTAGTCTTGATAAAACTTATTTACAGCAAGTTTTTTTACATTTGGACTTTCTGTTTGTTCTTTTTTGTACCCTAATTTATAGCTTATTGAATCCTTATATGAACTGATCGTTTTGTATGCTTTGTTCATCTCTCTAGGAAAGATGCCGTTAGCAATTACGACGCATAACCCTGTAGCTGTTGCAAAAGCTAGAGTGGTAAATGCTAGATTTTGTAAAAAATTCCTTCCACTAACTTTTTTTTCCTGTATATTAGCAGAGTGCTGTTTGTTTGACACTTCTTCTAGATATTCATGCCATATGTGATTGCAGTTCGTACATTTTACCTTTCTTCCAGATGCACCTATTTGCTTAGGAGATACTGAGTAAGTTTTAGTACAACTATTACATTGTATTTTCATAGCACTTACATATAAGTAGTAACAAGCCCAAATGATACGAGCTACAAATTTAATATCAATATATATATAACAAATGGAAGGTTTGCAACTAAAAAAAACACAGAGTGAGATAAAAGATATTTGGAAAAATAGAGAAAAATTTAATGACTGTAATCTAAAGAAAACAGCAAGAATAGCAATTAAAGAGGTAATTGAGCTCCTTGATAGTGGCAAAATTAGAGTAGCAGAAAAGCTATCAAGTGGAGAATGGGTAGTACATAAGTGGATAAAGCAAGCAATATTATTACATTTTCTCACTGAAGAAAGCAAAATAATAGACAATACCAATTGCTGGTTTGATAAGATCGGTAACAAGTTTAGTGAATGGAATGAGGAGAAATTTCGCCGGTTAAAAATTAGAGCAGTTCCTGGGTGTTTTGTTCGCCGATCTGCTTATATAGGTACAAATGTTGTTCTAATGCCAAGTTTTATCAACGTTGGTGCATATGTTGATTCAGGAACAATGATAGATACCTGGTCAACGATTGGTAGCTGTGCGCAAATAGGAAAAAACTGTCATATTTCCGGTGGAGTGGGAATAGGTGGAGTTCTTGAGCCTATTCAAGCTTCACCTGTCATTATAGAAGATAATTGCTTTATTGGAGCACGTAGCGAAGTGGCCGAGGGTGTGGTAGTGAGAGAAGGATCAGTCCTTGGCATAGGCGTGTTTATTGGGGCATCAACAAAGATTATTGATAGAGAAACTAGCAAGGTATTTTACGGCGAAGTGCCA
The DNA here is from genome assembly GCF_964026985.1 of Wolbachia endosymbiont (group A) of Ischnus inquisitorius. NCBI lineage: Bacteria > Pseudomonadati > Pseudomonadota > Alphaproteobacteria > Rickettsiales > Anaplasmataceae > Wolbachia > Wolbachia endosymbiont (group A) of Ischnus inquisitorius. Next base: position 1,047,041 of record NZ_OZ034715.1, read on the forward strand.
CCTTATTCTGTAGTGGTACCAGGGTCTATTCCATCTAAAAATAATATTTCAACCTATTGTGCAGTCATAGTAAAAAAAGTGGATGAAAAGACGAGATCGAAAATCTCTATAAATGAAATATTGAGGGATTAAACTATCTTACTCCTTGTCGTCACTTTTTTTATCATTATTACTAACCACAGTAATGGCATACGCGCATAACTCTGAGAAAGAGACTCCATTTTCTTGAGATAATTTATATAATTTTTGCAGACTTTCTTTTACTTTATTAGGGATATTTCCTCCACGTTCTTTTACAAGCCAGGAATCTTGATGATGAATTGGATGAGCATCACTTTTTGGATTTCCTATGTATATTGCAAAAGGTGAACTTTGTCCTTTGAAGTCACATTGTACAGTAAATTTTTTTATAGATTCAGCCATCTAAAGACCTCTACTTTTCTTTTTGGTCGATTTTATAGCAGGTGGAAGAGGTGGTTTCTTTATAAAATCTTGTCTATTGACAACACTTTCTCTACCTTCCAAAGCTCGGCGAACATCAGCTCTGCTTAACTGCGACTCTTTTGCTACCTTCATTCCATGCTTTGCCATAATATTAGCACATGCTAGTACTTTTTTTACCAACTCTAGATCACCATTTAGCATTTGAACTAGCACTTGAAACACTTCCGCTAAAGTTAGCCCATCAGCATTTATAACCTTGTTTTCTATAAAATTGACAGCTTCTTCAAATTTGTATTCAATACTATCATCTTGAGGTATAAGGGCAACATAATCGGTGTTTTTGTCGTCCATAACTCAAGCACTATTACTCACAAACTTAAGTTTATACTATATATATAAATACTCTACTATTTTATATTATGGCACGCTATAGTTAAACATTTATTAATAACATGCTCACTTATATACACGAATTAATTGACAAAAGTCAAGGATCAATATCCATCAGTGATTTCATGAATGCCGTTTTGTACCATGAAAAATACGGCTATTATACAAGTAAATTACCGCTTGGTAAGGATGGTGATTTTACTACCGCACCTGAGATCAGCCAATTATTTGGTGAAGTAATTGCAGTTTGGATAATGCATACATGGGAAAAATTAGGAAAGCCATCAAAATTTTCTCTAGTTGAACTTGGGCCAGGCAAAGGAACACTCATTCACGATATAATAAGAGTCACTAAAAAATACAGCAGCTTTTTTAATTCAATGTTGATCCACTTAGTTGAAATAAGCCCTACTTTACGGAAGATACAAAAGGAAAAATTAAAAAGCTTAGATGTTAATTGGCACAAAAATATTGACAACCTACCAGAACAACCAACCATTTTTTTAGCAAATGAGTTCTTTGACGCTCTTCCGATAGATCAGTTTGTATATCATGATGAGGGGTGGTATGAAAATATGGTGACAAAACAAGATGATGGCAGTCTCTTGGTGTCATGCCAGTGCGTGACACTGGAATCCAGAAAAAAAGAATCATGGATTCCAGTGTCAGCTACTCAGATGACAAATGGAAAATTTTTTAATGGTGCAGTGGTGGAAATATGTTCAGTTGGGGTTGAAATATTAAAAAAACTTGAGAAGAAGATATATAATAATAAAGGAGCTGCTTTGATTGTAGATTACGGTTATGTATACCCCGCATATAAGAGCACTTTGCAATCGATAAAACAACATAAGTATGCTAATTTTCTTGAGAATGTTGGTAATAGTGATATTACCGCACTTGTGAACTTTCAAGCGTTAAGAGATTCATTAAAGCATGTAGATTGTGAGATTTTAACTCAAAGGGAATTTTTATATCTTTTTGGCATAAAAGAAAGAACCCAGGCTTTAATGAAAAACGCAAGTGATGAACAAAAGAATAGGATCTTTAGTGAATTCTTAAGGTTGACTGAAAATATGGGCACTCTTTTTAAAGCAATGCTATTGATATAGCTAACCCAAGAAAGGTTTCCCTACGTCATACCGCCGCGATATCTCAGCATAGATTCCGCTAACAAGCAGCGGGATGATGAATTACTATGCCGCCGCGAACCGTCATACCGCTGCGGTATCTCAGCCGCTAACAAGCAGCGGGATGACGGTTGTCTCCTAGCTGTCATCCCAGTACTGGTAGACTCAAATCACAATGCTCGTATAGCTGCAACCCTGGAGGTACTGTTTCTCACCCACTGGAGATATTGCACGGTACTATCTACTTGATCATCATGTCGAGTTTCAGGAAACATTAAAATCTCATACTCAAAATCGTTCAGCCATACTGCTTGATGTGGCAGAAAAACCTTGCCAGACTCTATAATCGGAACAATTTGATGAAATCGAGTGAGCTTGTCATCATGTGGCACTATTTCAATAATCGGTAAATCACTGTTTGTCTTTAGCTCTTGCACCAATTGTTGACCACTTGTTTTTGCTTCGATTAAAATTGCGTGTGGCGTCCATCTTGCAGCTAGTGACAAAACCTGTTCTTTAAGCTTTGGATACTCAAGCTTTGCGCGATATACATCAAGTAAATAGAATTTATTATCTATTTTTGCCCAGGTGGTGCAGACACTAAAGTTGCTCATGTCGCTTGTTGAAACCGCAGTATCCCAACTTTGTGTTACATGCGAGAGATTATCAGGAACATTTTTATAGCGCTTTAGCCACTCTCGTTTGACTATACCACTTGAAAGCGGCAGAGGGTTTTGTTGATATTGCGCAGCAAAAGCATAACTCCCAAGTTCAACTTTTATCGTCTCAACTTCTTCTTTTCCTCCATCGAGGGGATATAGCAACTGACCTTCTTCTCTTGAATATAATATCCTTACAGGTGACGCTGGTTTATTATATAATCGCCTGGTCGCACAGTGCTGAGCTACTCGGATGATAGGAACGGGAGGCATTGGCTTTTTGATTGAATAAATAACCTGCTTATTTTCAGAAATCATTGGCAAACAAATATGATGCCATATGTTTTTTGGCTTGGAGAGAAGGTGTCCAGTTAAGTCCTCCTGGTGTAGCCTGTGCATTACAAGAACGATGACTCCTTTTTTTCTATCGTTCAGCCTGGTTACTAAAGTCTGATCAAACCAGTTTGTGGCACGCTTTCTAAGCGTTTCACTCAAAGCTTGAGCAGAACTGAGCGGATCGTCCACAATGATAAAATCACCACCTTCACCAGTTAGTGTTCCACCAACTGATGTTGCGATTCTGTATCCTCTCTGCACTGTTTGAAATTTATATTTGGTATTCTGGTCTTTGGATAGTTCTATCTCTGGAAATAGCGCTCTATACCAACTAGACTGCATCACGCACCTGGTGTCGAGCGAGTGCTTTTCGCTGAGCTGCTGAGAATAACTTGCAACTATTATTCTCGCAGTTGGTTGGTTTCCCAGTATCCATGCGGGCCACGCAACGCTTATGCACATGGACTTCATCGAGCGCGGAGGCATATTGAATATTATTCGTTTCACTTCACCAGCGCTCGCTGCTTCCAGCCTGTCTGCTATGACTTTTATATACTGATAATCGTTATACTCACACCCCGGCACTACCGTTTGAAAGCACAGTTCAATGAATTTTAGAAAGTTCATGATATAATGTTGAAACCAACGCGTGACGCTGGGATGACAAAAAAAGGAGCACTGGAATGACACCCTACTTAACCGTCATACCGCGATTCATTCGCGGTATCTCTTAACATAGATCCCGCTAACACGTAGCGGGATGACGAATTACTTAACCATCATTACACCGTCATACCGCGATTCATTCGCGGTATCTCTTAACATAGATCCCCTACTATACCTTAACATAGATCCCGCTAACAAGCAGCGGGATGACGAATTACTTAACCATCATCTACACCGTCATACCGCGATTCATTCGCGGTATCTCAAAGCATAGATCCCGCTAACACGTAGCGGGATGACGGTTGTTGTTTAGCTATAAATATTAAGAAATTTACCAAATGAAAAAAAAGGCAAAAGAAGCCCTGGGGTTATTATCCGCTTTAAAATATTGGCGTTTTTTATGTTTTAAACGCTTGACAAGCGAGATTCAGCCGCTTTTAATTGCAACTAACTTACGCTGCAAATGTTTAAGAAATTTACTAAGCAGAAAAAAAGACAAAGAATCCCCGAGTTAGCTAGTCTTTTACTATCTCTGTCGAGTATTGGCATTTTTTGATGTCTTGTAACGCTTTATAAGCGCGTTCAGCTTATTTAGATAAAAACCTAGATGTAGATGAAGTTTTGTAAAGACATACAGTATCTATATACTGCAAAAAATTGAACATAAGAAGCCGATACATTAAGTAATCCTTACCTTTTAATCTGCAGATTGGCGAAAGCAAATACAATAGCTTCACTATCATGATAAGGGCGCTGGCGAAGGGTGTCAAGTAAGTTTTTTCGTTTCTATTCCCAATAAAAGTTTGTTATATGGTTATGCAAGAAGTTTAATACTCATAGTTTCAAGCATATACTGAAATATCTCATTAGCAATTGCAACATCTTGGCGTGGGGCTTTGCCGTGTTCTATAAACACAGAGATTGCATAGCGCGGGTTATGGTAAGGGCCATAGGCGATAAATAACTTATGACTTTCGCCCTTAGAGTTTATTTCTGGTGTACCGGTTTTGCCAGCAATTTGTATACCGCTTAGCCCTTTCTTATAGGTTCCAGTTTTAGAATTCACCACATCAAACATAGCTTTTCGAACTATGCTAAGATGCTCACAATCCACATCAATATCGGGAAAATCTTGTATCGTTTCATTCATCTTAATGCGGGGAATTACCTCTTTTCCTGTTGCAATCCTCGCTGCAAGAACTGCAAGCTGTAGTGGTGTTGTAAGCATATACCCTTGTCCTATAACTAAGTTGATAGTGTCACCTAAATACCACTGCGAATATAGCTTTCGTGTACGCCAATCTCTATCTGGCAACAACCCTGGAGCTTCTTCTTTAAACGTTCCAATCAGTGGCCCACTTCCAATACCAAATTTTCTGGCCATTTCTACTAGAGAGTCTACACTTATTTTTTTCCCTATATTATAAAAGTAAGTGTTGCATGATAATGCCATTGCCTCATTTAAAGATACATACCCATGGACTTTGCTTTTCAGACAACGAAATTTCCGCTCACCTATTTTCATATAGCCCTTGCACGAGAATTTCTCTTCTGGTGTTATTATCCCGTCTTTTAAACCCGCAAGCGCAACTATTACTTTAAATATTGAACCAGGTGGAATTTGATATGATAACGCACGATTCACGAGCGGCAATGAAGGAGCATTCAAGCTCTCCCAAGTCTCATTTGATAGCCTGCTAGCAAAAAGATTATTATCGTAAGAAGGTGAATTATATAATGCTAAAATTTCTCCATTATTTACATCAATTACCACTGCGGAGCCTTGGTGATCTTTAAATACCTCTGCGGTTTTCTCTTGCAGATTAATATCAATTGTCAGTTGTACATCTTGTCCGTCTTGTTGTGGTATGCTTGATAATTCTTTTATGACGCGTTTTTTAGAATTTATTTCCTGCTCAGATTTTCCTGACTTGCCTTTCAATATATGATCATATGTATATTCAATACCGCTGATTCCTACTTCGCTTATGCCTTGCTGTCTTTTTGTATATCCGATTACATGAGAACACATTGAACCAAACGGGTAATAACGTTTATAAAGAGCAGTTATTTTTTCTGACGATTTTGCTATTTTAGACTCGACTTCTGATAATGTCTGCAAATCAACTTCCTTACCAGAACCATCAAACAAAACAACATACGAAATTTTGTTCATCGCAAGTTCAATGCTATTCCTATCTAAAATTTTGCCCCGCTTAGGCATAATAGTAGCAACTCTTATTCTATTACTATTAGATAGTGCTTCGTACTTTTGTCTGTTTCGTATTTGTAAATTATATAACCTGCAACTAAAAACCGCAGAAATGGTAAGCTGAATACCACCTAATATGAATGCTCTGCGGTTAAAGACTTTGTTTTTTGTCCACATAACATTCCTTCAAAACACACTTTTTTCCCCTCTTTTATTGTTACACTTCTGGCTTTTACCGTATTACAAACCCTTTTTTCCCACTCACTTAAGGTCACAAACTTATAACCTGATTTTTTTAGTATTTTAATAATATGAGGTAAAGCTTCAATTGTGTTTGACCTGTTATTGTGATCATGAAACAGTATAACTGCTCCATTATGTACATTACTTAAAACTCTTTCAACTAAAGTTTCTGGCTTATCACCTTGCCAATCTAGCGAATCAACTGTCCATAATATTGAATACATATTTAATTGATCAGTATTTTCAATCAGATTATCGTCATAACATCCATATGGCGGACGAAACCATTTTACATCTTGTTTTATTGCATTTTTAATTGCTGTATTTGTCTTTTCCAATTCTTGCAATTGTTCCTCACTTGAAAGTGATGTCAACTTCCTATGCGACCAAGAGTGATTGCCTAACTCATGACCTGATTCATGAATTTTCTTTACTATTTCAGACGTTTTTTCATTTATACGTTCACCAAGCACAAAAAATGTTGCTTTTGCTTCATAGCTTTCCAGAACATTAATAATATCGTTTACTCTATTGTTAGACGGTCCATCATCAAACGTAAGCGCAACAAACTTATCGTCGTTATTCAATAATTTTTTTATATTACTTAAATTTCTATATGATAGATCTAGATTACAACTGAGCCCACAGTATGGTAAATTAAAATTACAATCACTACAAAAAGCCGTACTTGAATATAGTAAGAAAAAAGTGATTATCCTTATAAACATTTGTAATCAGCAAAGTGATAGAATACTACACTTTTTTGCTAAGTTAAGCCATCTTTAATTGCTGTAGCCTTTACTTCATCGCTTCTTTAATATATTGTATTAACAATTTTATATAATATATTATGATTGCAAATATAAATACCGTTGCGCTTCAGGGAATTAGCACAGTAAATGTCAATGCACAAATTCATATGGCAAATGGTATTCCAGCTTTTAATATTGTTGGATTGCCAGATAAAACTGTTGCGGAATCCAAAGAACGCATCAGAGCAGCGTTAAATTCAATCAATCTACTGCTACCTCCAAAAAGAATTACAGTTAATCTCTCCCCTGCGGATTTGCTGAAAGAAGGCAGTCATTATGACTTGGCTATTGCTATTGGACTACTTGTTGTAATGAATGTGATAGCAGTTGAAAAAGTTCAGTCTTATATCATTATGGGTGAGCTTGCCCTTGATGGCAGAGTTATTCCAGTTTCAGGAGTGCTGCCAACAGCGATCAATGCAAAACAGGCAAATAAAGGAGTAATTTGCCCAAGGGGAAATGGAGTAGAGGCTTCATGGGTAAAGAATGTTTCAATTCTAGCTATAGAGAAATTAACTGATATTATCAGACACTTTAAGGGTGAACAATTAACTCAGCCAGTAATTTTTAAATATAGTGATGCACCCAAAGAAAAAAGATTGGTTCCCGATATGAAGGATATTAAAGGCCAAGTTGTTGCAAAAAGAGCAGCTGAAATTGCAGCAGCAGGTGGGCATAATATGCTTCTTGTTGGCCCTCCTGGTACTGGAAAATCAATGCTTGCTAAGCGCTTTATAGGATTGCTGCCTGATTTAACCGAACAGGAGATGATTGATGTTAATATTATTTCCAGCATAACAAAAACTGGTAATGAAATATTCAAAGTAACTCGTCCCTTTCGTGAACCTCATCATTCATGCTCTATGCCAGCGATGATAGGGGGAGGAAAGAATGCAAAACCTGGAGAAATTACCATGGCTCACAATGGCGTGTTATTCCTTGATGAGTTGCCAGAATTTCCAAGACTTGTGCTTGATTCTCTGCGCCAACCACTTGAAGATAGAAAAGTTACCGTTGCAAGGGCAAATGCTCACATAACCTACCCTGCAAATTTTCAACTGATTGCTGCAATGAACCCTTGCAGGTGCGGTTATTTAGGTGATGCAAGCAGATCGTGCAACAAAGCTCCAAAGTGTGGCACAGATTACAAAAACAAAATATCAGGCCCATTGCTTGATAGAATAGACATATGCATTGAAATGCCAAACGTTAGCATACTCTCTCCTGAAATCTCTGTGGAGGGAGAAAGTACTAAAATTATAAGAGAAAGAGTGATAGCAGCAAGAAAAGTTCAAACTGAGCGCTATAGTGAATTAAATATTCGTTGCAATTCAGAAGTAAGCGGTGAAGCATTTAATAAATTTACTGAACCAGATCAGGCAGGGTTAGAATTGCTAAAATACGTACTGAAAGAAAATTACATTTCCAATCGAGGCTACACACGCGTATTAAAAGTTGCAAGAACTATTGCAGATCTTGCAAAAAGTGAAGAAGTAAAAAGAGCACACATTGCTGAAGCGCTGAATTACAGAATCAGATTATACTAATAAATTAAATTACTTGACAGGCAGCTTTTTTTTACTATATATTATTCTTAATGAAATTTTAATATTCTATTTAAGGAGTAGAGTTATGGCAAGAGAAGTAATAAAACAGAAATATAGTCAAGAGGGCCTTTGGTCAGCAACTAAAGAAGTTCCTGTGCAAGGTTGGAATCTTGTAAAAGAAAATCCATACAAAGCGGCCGCGACTTTTGTAGCAATTGCAGCAGCAATTTCGCTTACAGCTGCTTATTTTTTGAGCCCAGCTTATGCGGCTTTCGTTGGTACAGTTGGAACAAAAGCTGCAACACTCGTTAGTCCTGCTATTACTGCAATGTCTACATTTGCAGTTGCTCATCCGCTAGTTGCTAGTTTGATAGTTGTTGCTGCGGTGGCGGCTTTAATAGCTGCACCTGTGTATGCATATAAGAATAGTAGTAAGGCAAATCAAATTGATGCAGTGAAAAAAGAGATTCTTAAGGTCTGTGAAAAAGATGGTGATAAGCCTAAAATTGATAATGATAAGCTAAAATTTATTGTTAGTGATGCATCAACATCCTTGAATGATGTTGCGGTAGCAGTTGGATTGGTACCAGCAAAAGCATAATAAAGTAGCTTAAACAGAATAAAAAGGGATAGTCTCTGTCCCTTTTTATAAACATTTTCTATTTTTTTGCATCAGTAGAATGATACCTTCTAAAAATATAAAGTTATTATCTGTTATTTTAAATGTTATTGAGAATAAGTAAATCCCGTTTACTGTTTACGCCTATAGAAGTGAAAGGTATTTGCATATTATTAAAAAAGCAGTAACTTATTATCAAGTGAATTCGCTAAATTTGAGTAATTTAAATGTCTATTGATCTTAGTCTGCCGGAGTTACCTATATTACACCCAAGGATTACCGTTGTGGGAGTGGGTGGTGCTGGTGGAAATGCTGTGAATAACATGATCCAATCTAATTTGCAAGGAGTGAATTTTGTTGTCGCAAATACCGACGCTCAAGCACTAGAAAAGTCGTTATGTGATAAAAAAATTCAGCTTGGCATTAATTTAACTAAGGGTCTTGGTGCTGGTGCTTTGCCTGATGTTGGCAAAGGTGCAGCAGAAGAATCAATTGATGAGATTATGGAGCATATAAAAGATAGTCATATGCTTTTCATCACAGCAGGAATGGGCGGTGGTACTGGAACCGGTGCTGCACCGGTAATTGCAAAAGCAGCCAGAGAAGCAAGAGCCGCAGTTAAGGATAGAGCGCCAAAAGAAAAAAAGATATTGACTGTTGGAGTTGTAACTAAACCGTTCGGTTTTGAAGGTGTGCGCCGTATGCGCATTGCAGAGCTTGGACTTGAAGAACTGCAAAAATACGTGGATACACTTATTGTCATTCCAAATCAGAATTTATTTAGAATTGCAAATGAAAAAACTACATTTTCTGATGCATTTAAACTTGCTGACAATGTTCTGCATATTGGCATCAGAGGAGTAACTGACTTGATGGTCATGCCAGGGCTTATTAATCTTGACTTCGCTGATATAGAAACAGTAATGAGCGAGATGGGCAAAGCGATGATTGGCACCGGAGAGGCAGAAGGAGAAGATAGAGCAATTAGTGCTGCAGAAGCTGCAATATCCAATCCATTGCTTGACAATGTATCAATGAAAGGTGCGCAAGGAATATTAATTAACATTACTGGTGGCGGAGATATGACTCTGTTTGAAGTTGATGCTGCAGCCAATAGAGTGCGTGAAGAAGTAGATGAAAATGCAAATATAATATTTGGTGCTACTTTTGATCAAGCGATGGAGGGAAGAGTTAGAGTTTCTGTTCTTGCAACTGGCATTGATGGTCGCAATAATAAATCAGAAACTTCACCTATAAGTCAGAGCGAAGACTCAGAGAAAGAGAAATTTAAGTGGCCATATAGTCAAAGTGAAAGTACACAAGACAAAACACTGGAAACAAAACCAGCTGAACAGGTAAGCGAAGGAGCTAAGTGGGGCAGCAATATCTATGATATACCAGCTTACTTAAGAAGAAAAAAATAATGCAATTTTGGCTACTTAAGTCAGAGCCAAGTGAATACTCATGGCAAAAAATGGAAAAGGAGCAGGTAGTTGAGTGGGATGGTGTGCGCAATTATCAAGCTCAAAATTACATGAAAATTATGAAAGCAAGCGATCTTGCGTTTTTTTATCATACAGGTAAAGAGAAAGCAATACTTGGAATCGTTGAAGTATTTAAAGAGTATTATCATGTTAATGATCCCAAGTTCGGATTAGTGAATGTAAAGTTTTTGAAACCTTTAAATAACCAAGTAACGTTAAATAATATAAAACAAAACCCACTTTTGAAAAATATGACTATATTAAAACAACCACGTTTATCAATTGCCCCAGTTTCGGAAATTGAATGGAATGAAATAATAAGGATGAGTGATGTGTAATACCTGTCATTTCAGTTCCTAAATGATGTCATCTCAGCACACAACGCACAGCTGTATGAATATTTGTCTCGAAGGCAGTGCATTAAACGTTATAGCCGATTTTGCATCAAACACAAAGGTGTCATTCCAGTGCTTGACACTGGAATCCAGCCTTAATGCAACCACATTAAAGCCGTTGTGTTTTAATATAAGATTAGCTACTTTTATATTCACTAACTTGATGTCTAATCAAAATTCCTGGATCCCAGTGCCTAGACACTGGGATGACATCCTTCTAGTGTACAATATTCGTACAGTTGTGTACATGACACAAGGGTCTATAACTCTTCTTTTTTGGATTCCAGTGTCAGCTATTTGCATGACACCCTTACTGATGTGTCACTCATGTTAGAAGTAAATATTCTTGACAAGAAATGGTGCAGCATTATAGAAAATCCTAAAAATTTTGTATTAGGTGTCATCAATGCTTCTCTAAAAGAATTAAAAATAGACCACTATAAACCAAATATATCAATAGCTCTGGCTGATGATGACTTGCTACATCAACTTAATTTAAAATTTAGAGAAATGGATAAGCCAACTAACGTACTATCATTTCCGTATGAACAATTGTCTAATGAGTGCGATTTAGGAGACATAGCAATTTCAATAGACACAATAAAAAGAGAATCGCATGAGTATTATATACCCATTCTTGCTCACATTGCACACATGTTAGTGCATGGATTACTGCATTTACTTGGTTATGATCACCAAAAAAAAGATGAAGAAATTATAATGAAAAATCTAGAAAGAGAGATTTTAGCTTCGCTTGGCTACAATATGTGTGCGATTTAAAAGGAATTTAATAAAAATATAGTAGATGATAATAAAATATGTTATCTACAAAGGGTTTTAGCTATAAACAATAAAAGGTAAGTGATATGGTTCAGTTTTCTTTGCCAAAGAATTCTAAAATTAATCAAAAGGGCAAAATTTATCCTATTCCTGCTAGAGCAAAAAACATCAGAAGATTTCAAATTTACCGTTGGTCTGCTGATGACGAGAAAAACCCTAGAATAGACACATTTTTTATTGATATGGATAGTTGTGGCCCTATGGTACTTGATGCATTAATAAAAATAAAGGATGAAATAGATTCGACTTTAACTTTCAGACGTTCTTGTAGAGAAGGCATATGTGGATCTTGTGCCATGAATATTGACGGAACCAATACTCTTGCATGTACTAGATCTATACATGATATAAAAGGTGACGTAAAAATATATCCATTACCTCACATGTATGTAATAAAGGACCTAGTCTCGGATTTGAGCCAATTTTATGAGCAATACAAATCAATTAAACCTTGGTTACAAGCAGATAAGCCTGCCCTACCAAATAAAGAATACTCTCAATCTTCTGAAGATAGAAAAAAATTAGATGGCTTGTCCGACTGTATATTATGTGCTTGCTGTTCGACTGGTTGCCCAAGCTACTGGTGGAATAGTGATAAATTTTTAGGACCAGCAATACTATTACAAGCTTACAGATGGATTGCTGACAGCCGTGATAATAAGACAGGTGAAAGACTTGATGTTTTAAACGACCCATTCAAGTTGTATCGTTGTCATACAATAATGAATTGCACAAAAACTTGTCCTAAAGGACTTAATCCAGCAAGAGCAATAGCGAAAGTAAAACAGCTCATGGTAGAGAGAGAAGGAGTTTAAGTATTATCTTTTGCATTCTTCGTAAGAGAACAGCAAACCTTCCGAAGCGTAGGGTATTGTTAATACCCTGAACGCTTTTCCGTTTGTGAAGTGCATCGTATCATCGTACGATTCAAATAATTTTTTGAACAACTCATGTCTTTGGTTACTAATAGTTTGAAAATCCTCTTTTTCTAAAAGCTTTTTAGATTCGAAGAGGTAAAGCATAACTTCGTGATAAGTTGGGTAAGATGCCAAAAATTTTGGGTCAAATTGAAAGGTTTTTATAAAAGCATTATTATAAAATTTTAGCTTTTGATTCTTACTATATATTACTATAGCAACCGGTAACCTCTCAAGCAAATTTTTCTGTGTAGCTAAATAACTGTTTAATTCAGTATATAATTTCTCTGCATCACTAACATCTTTCCCATACATTACTATGCTACCAGAACCTTGTATTGGAATTTTAACAAAATCGAAAACCTTAGGTTCGTTCTTATAAGTTATGACATGTCTTACTGGTTTTGTGCTATGAGCGCTACCGGTAATAGCAAATTTCTTAGAACCATCTACATATTTATCATAAAACAAGTTATAAAATTCCACCTTTCTACTCTTGTTATATCTTAGTATTGGAAATGGTAAAGAGTTGAAAACGTTTTTATAGCTCTCCACTTCCTGTGTAAGCTTACTATTTTCTAACTCAAGTCCGTTAGCCTTTATCTTACAGTCTGAGACATTCCTTATCCATAACAGCACACCTATCACATTGTTAGAATCATCTATTATGCTTCTACCGTAACATATGCAATAAACCTCACTGTCTTTTGACTTTAAATCTAGAGTAAAAGATTTATTTATTTCCTTTGCCTCAACAAAATTTTTGATTAAGCTTTCTGATTGCTCAAAAAAATTCACAAACTCATTAAATGAGTAAAAAACAGTATTAAGCAAAATTAGTAAATTGGGAGAGAACTTTTCTATACGTTTTTTTGCATCCCAAATATAAAACCCATCATTCACAGTATCAATTAAATTATTTATGATAACATTTTGATGCTGTAAGTTCTTAATCTTATTACTAATTTTTAATTTAGAATAAGAGAGAAAGAATAATATTAGAATCAATATTAAAACCACTTCATACAAAAAAAACATAGCACTTTTAAAACAAATGTAAAAATTTGTAACCGCTCAGAATTATGCTGAAGAGGTATATAAGTAAAGATTGCCTAACATTTGAAAGCCCAATCTCTTATAAAGGTTCACAGAAGATTTCATACAATGTGCTACTATATATTTGCATTCAAGCTGTTTAGCTATCTTTATTCTTTCTAAAACCATTTGGGTACCTATTCCACGATTCCTGTAAATTGGTAAAACTCCATCACTATAAAAACCAGCTACGCTATCTTGAACATAAAGACCGCATGCCCCAATAATTTCATTATTTAGTGTTACAAGAAAAAATCTTAATCTTGAGTTCTTATCATCATAATTTGATAATCCGCGAAAAAATGTGCTGACAATTCCAACGCCATGATAAAAAATTTTAGAAGTGTGTAGATCTAACTGTTCTAAGAGGTTGCTACCATTCACAGCATTTAACCTCAAGTTTGGAATAACATCAGCAGGTAAAAAGTAATTTTTCATATTAAGTAAAGCTTTTTTTGGTGTGCTAACGTGTTTTATTTCACACTTTTCTAAAATATCTCTTATTTTCATATGTGAATTTATTACCCATGTTGCTTCTATATCTCTTGTTCTGAGATAATCTAGAGTTTTTTGTATAGAAAGCTCGGTACATTGATCTCCACAGAACACAAAATTAAATAATGACTCCCTGGTACCATTTATTGTAAATATGATGTTATCAAATTCATCGTGTACTTCCCACTCAGATAAATTCGCTGTGTACAGTATATAATCCTTTAGATTTTGAACAATTAAGCTTGAATAATAAATTTTTTTATCCTGCATACACCAACAATAAACAATAAAAGGCTCCTATAAGAACACAGGCTAAAATTGCAGCTATAACGTCATCTAGCATAATACCTAAAGGACCTTTGGTATTTTTATCGATTAAATTTATAGGCCACGTTTTTATTATATCAAAAAACCTAAAAGAAAAAAAGCACAACAACAATGAAGAACAATCCATCTCTTGGCTTAACAATATCGAAACTAAAAGTATCGTCAGCAATTGACCAACCACTTCGTCAATTACTACCTCTTTTGGATCACATGAAGTCTTGTAATGTTTTATATAATTACCTGTAGACCATAATCCAATTAAGAATAAAAAAGAAATAATTGCTGCACCTAAAATTTTGTTGCTCAGGATTACAGGAACAAGCGGAAAAGAAGCCAAACTACCCACAGTACCTGGCATTTTTTTTACTGTTCCAGACAGCCACCACGTTGATATTAATTTATATAAAAATTTCACAATATATCCAAATACAAAATTAACTTATAAGAACAGAAAGAGTATCCTCTATAGAGGCGCTTTCATACAATAATCTATAGACCGCTTCACATATAGGCATTTTTATCTTTAGCTTTCCTGCTAAATTAAATATGGACTCAGCAGTGCTAAAACCTTCAATCACTGACTTGCCTTCTGACAAAATCTGCTGAACATTAAAGCCATTGTCACTATTACCTATTTTAAACCCAAAAGATAAGTTTCTTGAATTCAAGGATGTGCATGTCATAATTAGGTCACCCAGACATGCTGGCCCAAGTAGTGTATTTATATCCACACTACCGTCACCAATTTTTGCTGAGTATAAAGCCTTAATTTCGCTCATACTTTTCGTAATCAATGCTGCATGAGCATTAAACCCAAGTTTACTACCTAGAACAATCCCACACGCTATAGCAAAAACGTTCTTTAACGCTGCACAAATCTGTACTCCTATAATGTCGTTACTAAACTCCAATTTAACATTTTCTTGTTGCAGCTCTGATACTAGCTTTGAACCTAATGTGTTATTTTGGCATGCAAGAACCATTGAATAGGGTAATTTTCTTGCAACTTCTACAGCAAAGCTAGGACCTGAAAAAATAGCAATAGGATTGTTAGGTAAAATTTCATTTACTATTTCACTAGGTAATTTTAATGTAGACTTTTCTATTCCCTTACAAGCTAAAATTATTGCTACATCTTTTTTCAGATTACAATTATGCAATTGCTGACATACCTTCCTCAGAGACTGAGTGGGAACAGCGAGGATTGTTACTGAAGCATTAATTATGTCTTCAATAGCCAATTTTACTGACACATTATCAGAAATTCGACAACCGGGTAGCTTGTCACTTTCTCTTTTCCCGTTGATTGATTCAAATGTAGTTTCATTGTGAGTCCACAAAATCACATCTTTCTTACTACCTAATGAAATTGCGATTGCTGTACCCCATGCACCAGCACCTAAAATTGATATTGCCACACAATATTCCTGAAAATATTACTTATACTTTAAAATAGTAGGATAAGTAAATTAAAAATATAACACAGACATATAGAATAGTTAAATATTTATTAACCGAAGTATTCTTTTAATAATAGTAACTTTAATTCAATATTTACTAAAAATATTATTACTATCATGGTATGTCTATTATATTTTAGATCTATTTATATAACTTTGGAACAATATATTTACTATTAATTAATAAGTGTAATTTTGATCATTTGTTAATAAAAATTTGATTTATTACTTTCCTTAGTTATATATATTACTAAAATTATAAATTATTTATGGGGTGTAAAATATGCGTATATTATTAATTGAAGATGATCAAGTAAGTGCAAAGACTGTAGTTAACGCCTTAACTTCTGATGGACACTTCTGTGACGTTGTTACTTCTGCACAAGATTATAACAATAATATGGTTTCCTCAAACGGAGATTACTATGACCTAGTTATTTTAGATATACACTTACCTGGTGATATTGACGGATATGATATATTGTTAAGACTAAGAAGTGCAAAAATCAAAGTTCCTGTCTTAATACTTTCATGCATATCCGCTGTCAATCACAAAGCTAAAGGACTCGGGTATGGTGCCGATGATTACTTAACCAAGCCATTTCATAAAAGCGAGTTATTAGCTCGAATTAAGGCCATAGTGCGTCGTACTAAAGGCCATCCTGAATCGGTGATAAAGATTGGTAATATAAATATCAATTTTGATCACAGGGTTGTTGAGGTGAAAGGTAAAACGGTTCACCTTACTAATAAAGAGTATTCTATGATAGAATTGCTAGCACTGCGTAAAGGAACAGTACTAACAAAAGAAATGTTCTTAAATCATCTTTACAATGGCTTGGATGAACCTTCAGATAACAAGATAGTTGATGTTTTTATGTGCAAATTACGTAAGAAACTTGAAAGTGCAAATGATGGAAAAAGCCACATAGAAACCGTTTGGGGCAGAGGGTATGTTCTGAAAGAGTATATTGATGATGATGAATATTCTAATGTTAATGTAGGCGAAAGTAGTGATGGCTATCAAGCAGAACAAGTGAAGGACAACGCATGAAATGCCTACACATTTAAATATAGCATGGCTTATATCGCACGTATCATGTGAACGCCTAGGTGAAATATAAGCCGAGTTCTGTTTATGTAGCTATTTATCTGGAGTAAATGTTACCATTTACCGCATGCGATTTACCCGAGTAGATATGAGGAAAACATAAAATCTACTTCTATTTAATCTTGCTCCTAGTGTTGGTTACTCGACTACCAATGTTGCCATTGCCATGGTGTGCTCTTACCACACCTTTTCACCCTTACCTAAAAATATTTTAGGCGGTAATTTTCTGTAGCCCTATAACTGGAGTTACCTCCGGCGGGCATTACCCGTCACTATTTTTCCTTGGAGCCCGGACTTTCCTCTGCTATGTTTATCACACAACAGCAGCTACTTATTTCACCTAGGAATTATACTTTAACATGAAAATCACAAAAGCAAAAGACAATTTCCTAACAGGAGACATATTAAAAACATTTAGACAAATAGCTAAAGGTGATATTCCGGCACATCATCACTATCCCAAGATAAGCTTTTTTCACTTTTAGACTCCGCTTCAGTTAGTCAAGAGCCTGGTCCACCGCTTGAAGACGATGAGCTACTTCTTGATCGACTACTACTTTCTACTGATATACTATTTAGCACTGTTTCAGATTGATATATAGTTCGCATTCTGTTACCAGTGGTAAAAATTTCTTCATCGCTACTTGAAGATGATCGCCTTCTATAACCCAAATCAGTTAGTTCTAATACAGGAGCAGCATTACGACCCTTAACATATCTATATGCTATGAATCCTATAATTCCAACAATACCTATTGCTCCAACCAAAGATCCCCCTATCATTCCTGCCTTATTAGACCCTATAGCAAGTTGAGTAGGTTGTGGTGAAGAAGTAGACTGAGGAAGTAAAGTCGTGGTGAATATAGGAGTTGTTGACTCTTTTGTTCTAGTACTTGGTATACTAAATACTGTTTGTGTAGTTTTCTCTGAGCTTGTTGTTGGCGCAGTTGGCTCCACTGTTACTGTGCTTGTTTGAGTCGTTGACCCTGTTGAAGGTTTATTCGTTGTAGAAGTAGGTGCAACGGCTTCTGTTGTTGGCTTCACTGTTACTGTACTTGTTTGAGTCGTTGACTCTGTTGAAGGTTTACTCATCGTAGAAGTCGACGCACCAGTCGCTGCTGTAGGTTTTACAGTACTTATTTCAGTTTCCGAAGGCACATTAGTTGACGTTGCAGTAATCGTGGTTGCTTGTGAAGTAGCAGTTGTTTTTGTTGCTGTTGTTGGCTCCACTGTTACTGTACTTGTTTGAGTCGTTGACTCTGTTGAAGGTTTATTCATTGTAGAAGTAGGTGCAACGGCTTCCGTTGTCAATTTAGTAGTCTTCACAGCGTCGGTTTCTGCTGTGCTAGTAATTGCAGCAGTCGGCGTCTTCTTAGAAGTCACAACCGTTTCTGCAACAGTTATAGGAGCCACGGTACTACTAGAAATAATATCTGGCGTTAATCGACCGTTAATGATATTAACAAAATCACTGAGAGTTTTGATGCTATTTGCCGGTATTATTGTTGCTTCAGAAGATTTTCCAGAGCCGTTTTGATTAAAAGTTACAATATTTTCTCCACTTACCGCAGTTACGATAAAACCACCCTGACCGTTGCCTTTAATATATAATTGCTCTATAGGATCTGTAAATTGATAGATAGGAAAATCTGACACTGATCCATTTTTAAGTAGAGTTGCTATATGTAACCTCTGCTCATTAGCTGATTGGTCATTTTCAAGAAAAGCAACTAGATCATTTCCTTCCGTTTGTTCAACATACTGCAAAAAGCTTATTTCATGTTCTCTAGAAAGAGATAGTGCTTTATTATCTATTTGACCTTTTCGATTACCAAGTAAAAAGCCATTAACTCTATCCTTCAGACCCTGAATCACTTTAGCCATATCAAATTTAAAAATACGTGTTTTTCTCACCTCTTGATTTTCCTTAGTAATCCTTTTGCTCACTTGCGAATAAAGCATCGTGTTTCCATTTAATGCCAATTGCCCCTGATTATCAAAATTGAACAATTTTCTTTCTGTAACACCTTTTTCTCCAGTCAATACCTTAAATTTTCCGCTCTCGCTTGACTTTAAGTACCAAGAAACTAAAGTTTGATCCTTTAAGTTATGGGCGATTACAATTACGTCACCATTACCAACTTTCACTGCTCTTGGTTGAAAGTAACTATTGCCCACATTTGCAAGACTATTATTATCAATATTCTTTTGTAATTTTCTTTTATCTAAATGTTCAACTGAAGGAGTATTAACTGATTGTTTAATTCCGTAAGTGTTAAAAGATAAGCCTTTAACGCATTTTTCTCCTTCTTCGCTAATTCCTTCTTCAGGAAAGATAACTCCAACTTTATCTATTTCAGCTGAATCTTCTATTAATGTGAGAGATAATTGATCTTTGAATTCATTTGCTACGCTGATATTTGTACCACATTCGTATGTTTTTGATTGATATAATGGACTAATAAGTAATTTTACTTTACTGCTCCCATTACCATTATCTTGATAGCTGAGTCCGTAAGCAACTCCATTCCCCTCAATTAATTCTACGTTTGTTGGATTAAAACCTATCGCTTCTTTAATTTCCGGTGTATTTGAGTTGATCCCGAGCAATCTTCTTAATATAGACATAATTTTATTTAAAATATTAATAAAATGCTATTATGATTACTCCTGTGTGTTAATGTCAATGAAAATTTTAACTAAAATTAAAAAATTAATATAATATTTTATACTAAAAGGTAAATATAAGCTTGAAGAGGGCTAAGAAGCTTTATGCTATTTCTCAAAAAACCAACAATTGCAATCATTGGTTCTACAGGTATAATCTGTTAAAGTTTACACGAGTCTCATGAATGATAGAAAAAGAAGAGCAGTTTAGTTTTACATCAGAAAACCTCAAGAAAGCGGGAAAGTTTATAGAGATGTATCCCAAAGGTAGAGAAGGTAGTGCTGTTATGCCTTTACTATATCTGGTTCAAGAGCAATGCGGATGGGTTTCTGAATCTGCTATGCGTTATGTTGCTGATATGCTGCATATTCCACATATTCGTGTATATGAAGTGGCAAATTTTTACACCATGTATAATTTAAAACCAGTAGGCAAATATCTAATACAAATTTGTAGAACAACTCCTTGCTGGTTGTGCAATAGTGAAGAAGTTTTAAATACCTTTAAAAAAAAACTTGGAATCAATATCGGTGAGACTACTAAAGATAATTTGTTCACTTTAAAAGAAGTTGAATGCCTAGGTGCATGCGTTAATGCTCCCGTTGTGCAGATCAATAATGACTTCTATGAAAATCTTACTCCTGAGAAAGTAGAAAACATCATAACAGAACTTTCAGGCAAATAGATGAAAGAAGAATTTTCATTCAAGAGAATCAAGCAATCAGGTTCTGCAAGAGTTGGA
The DNA here is from genome assembly GCF_964026985.1 of Wolbachia endosymbiont (group A) of Ischnus inquisitorius. Classification (NCBI taxonomy): domain Bacteria; kingdom Pseudomonadati; phylum Pseudomonadota; class Alphaproteobacteria; order Rickettsiales; family Anaplasmataceae; genus Wolbachia; species Wolbachia endosymbiont (group A) of Ischnus inquisitorius. The sequence goes on from NZ_OZ034715.1 coordinate 1,067,633, forward strand.
ACAATTAAAACTCCAAATGGAAGCGTAGAAACCCCCGCTTTTATATTCTGCGCAACAAAAGCTGCAATTAAAGCTGCAGATATTGAAAGAATAAGTGAAGCTGGTACCCAAATCATACTTTCCAACACCTATCACCTAATGCTTCAACCAGGAGAGAATACTGTTGCAAAACTTGGTGGTTTGCGCAAGATGATAGGATGGAATGGGCCAATGCTAACTGACTCAGGTGGATATCAGATATTTAGCTTAGGCCACGGATCAGTTTCGGAAGAGATAAAAGGAATAAGAAAAAAACAAAAAACTTTGATCAAAATTAATGAGGATGGGGCAATTTTCCGTTCTTACATTAATGGTAAAATTTATTGCTTAACTCCTGAAAAATCTGTACAAATTCAACAGAAATTAGGTGCAGATTTAATCCTAGTTTTAGATGAATGCACTCCATTTCACGTAAGCAAAGAATACACAGCAAAATCAATGCTCATGAGCCACAGATGGGCTGAACGTTCTTTAAATGAATTTGAAAAAAACAATAATGGCAAGCAGGCACTGTATGGAATTAGTCAAGGCGGAGTGTATCAAGATTTACGTAGAGAAAGTTGTGATTTTATCAACGATTTGCCATTTTTTGGTCAAGCAATAGGTGGATCACTTGGTCAAAGTAAAGAGCAGATGCATGATGTAGTTTCTTTCACTATGGACCACCTGAAAAAAGACAGGCCTACTCATTTGCTTGGTATTGGTGGAATTGTGGACATCTTTCGCGGAGTAGAGCTTGGAATTGACACGTTTGATTGCGTGCATCCAACCCGCTTAGCAAGGCATGGTGGCGCACTTGTTAAAGTAAAAAACAGAAATTCTATTTCTTCAAAGTGCAAAGAGCATATTAATTTGCGGAATCAACGATTTGAGCTGGACAACAACCCAATTGAAAGTGACTGTTTATGTTTTACCTGCAGAAAACATTCAAGAGCTTATATACACCATTTACTGAAAGCTAAAGAGCTCCTGGCTTACACGCTCGTTACCATTCATAATATTTTCTTTATGAATAAGTTAATGGCATCAATAAGGCAGGCTATATTAGATGATAGGCTAGATCGGGAGAAAAATAATTGGATTAGTGAGACACCACTACACTGTGAATTATACACCTAGTTCATATTTTTCTACGCTTATTTTATATTCCCTAAAACAGAAAAAGCCTTCCTCTTCCTACTCTTTCTTCCTTGGCTAATCCATAGTTAGCGTTTTTTGCACATGTGCGTTGCATTTTTTAATCTTCTTTAAAAACTTGACAATACATGACAACACTGGTATGTTAAAAATATAGTTTTTGTGAGGTATTTATGGTTAACAATAAAGAAAAACATCAAATAGCGTTTTGCGTTTCAGCCGTTACATTCTTAGCTGGGTTATCATTAATCGCAACTGCAATTGCAGTGGGTACCGTACCTGCTATAGCTGCTTGTCTAGTGATAGGAGGAATTTTGACTGTCTTGTCTGGTGTGCAAGCAGTAGAAAGCTATTTATTTTTACGAAACAGCGAGAAAACTTTGAATAAACTGATAAGTAATATACGCGATGAACCAGAAAGCAAACTTTTTATAGAAAGGATTTTGCAACCGTTCATTGAACTTTTTAGTGAGCTTAAGCAACATAATTAAAGTACACTAAGCTTTAAGCATAGAAACCACTTTATCGTAACTTGGCAATGATTCAATTTCTCCAATTGCAGCTAGAGTGGTTTTTTCATGCTGAGATAACAATTCTTCTGCTGCTTTTTTTACGTTAGCAGTGGTAACTGCACTAATTTTTTCTATTAATTCATTTTTACTGATGTACCTATTATAGTTACCGTAGTAGTGTCCCAATGTTTCAGCACGTGAGCTAACACTTTCGCGTGACATTAAAATTTGGGATTTTACTCGCTCTTTCACTCTATTTACTTCTTCTTCCTTCAGATCATCTGTAGACAACTTCTTCAACTCTGTCGTTATAGATTTTAAAAGCTTATCTAAGTTACTACTGTCTGTACCAGCAAAAATGGAAAACATTCCTGTATTAGTATAGCTGGAATTAAATGAATAAACAGAGTAAGCTAATCCCTGCTTTTCCCTTACTTCCTGAAATAAACGTGATGACATTCCGCTCCCTAATATAGAATCAAGCACTTGAAACGTGTGATATTTATCGTCATGGCGAGAAACACTAGGTAGACCAATTAGCAAGTGTACCTGATCTAATTTACGATGTTCTAAATACTCACCACCAGTACAGCTCGCATTTTGGCTTTTTTTCAGCTTTTTAGAATGAATCTTTGAGAGAAAATCTTTGGTTAATGCAACAACTTCTTCATGTTCAACATTTCCTGCAACGGCAAATAGCATATTCTCACCAAAGTAATGCTCATTTATGTAATTATCTAGATCTCCTCGAGTAAAAGATTTTACAGTATTTTGCGTGCCTAAGATTGACCTACCAAATGGTTGGTCTTTATAAGCTGCCTCAAAATATTTGTCGAAAATAATGTCACTTGGTGAATCATTAGTTTGAAAAATCTCTTGTATTACAACACCCTTCTCACGTTCCAATTCATCTTCTGGAAACGTGGAATCCATCAATATATCTATTAATATATCAATACCAGTTTTTATGTCTTTCTTGAGGACTTTTGCATAATAGGTGGTGCTTTCCCTACCGGTGCTAGCGTTGAAAACTCCACCTATGTCATCAAAAGCTTTTGCAATTTCAAAGGCAGTTCTTGTCTTCGTCCCTTTGAAAGCCATGTGTTCTAAAAAATGGGATATTCCATTTTGCTTTGCACTTTCTGCTCTACTGCCAACACCAACTCGTATGCTTAAAGCTACGGAATCAATATCACGCACCTGCTCAGTTATTATGCGCAGACCATTATCTAATTTTGTTACCCGGGGTATATTCATCTCATATATTCTTCTAAGTTCTCTTCTGCAAAATCCCAATTAATCAAATGATCAAGGAAAACTTTTATGTAGTCAATTCTACGGTTTTGACAATCTAAATAATAGGCGTGCTCCCACACATCCATAGTGAGTAGTGGCACTTGGCCATAAATTATTGGGAAATCTGCATTTGGAGTCTTGGTGATTTTGAGCTTTCCTAACCTACCTTTTTCGAGCACTAACCATACCCATCCACTGCCAAACTGGCTTACTCCATGACTCGAAAATTCTTCATAAAATTTATCAAAGCCACCGATATCGTCTTGAATTTTTTTTGCTAGAAGACTACCATCTTTAGGCTTACCACCACCATTTTTTTTCATTGAATTCCAATAAAAAGTATGGTTCCAAACTTGTGCTGCATTATTAAATATAGGCAAGTTGCCGCTATTACCATGCACTTTTGTTATTAATTCCTCAATTTTTACATGTTGATAATCCGTATTTTCAACTAGCTCATTGAGTTTATTTAAATATCCTTTATGGTGCTTATCATAATGAAAATCTAAGGTTTTTGCAGATATATAAGGCTCCAAAGCTGTTTTATCGTATGGTAATTCAGGTAAAGTAAAACTCATAAAAACCTCTTTATTTCTAACCTACTTGGATGGTAGGGCAATATATGCTTTTGTGCAACATATAATTAATAGCTAAAACATTTAGGTATCTATTGCATTATTCTAAATTATACTACAATAACGATTATTATATAAGCCATAGAAATGGATTAAATGCAAAAGTTACTTGACACCCCTCGCCAACCCCCTTATCATGAAACTGAAGCTATTGTATTTGCTTTCGCCAATCTGCAGATTAAAAGGTAAGGATTACTTAATGTATCGGCTTCTTATGTTCAATTTTTTGCACTATATAGATACTGTATGTCTTTACAAAACTTCATCTACATCTAGGTTTTTATCTAAATAAGCTGAACGCGCTTATAAAGCGTTACAAGACATCAAAAAATGCCAATACTCGACAGAGATAGTAAAAGACTAGCTAACTCGGGGATTCTTTGTCTTTTTTTCTGCTTAGTAAATTTCTTAAACATTTGCAGCGTAAGTTAGTTGCAATTAAAAGCGGCTGAATCTCGCTTGTCAAGCGTTTAAAACATAAAAAACGCCAATATTTTAAAGCGGATAATAACCCCAGGGCTTCTTTTGCCTTTTTTTTCATTTGGTAAATTTCTTAATATTTATAGCTAAACAACAACCGTCATCCCGCTACGTGTTAGCGGGATCTATGCTTTGAGATACCGCGAATGAATCGCGGTATGACGGTGTAATGATGGTTAAGTAATTCGTCATTCCGCTACGTGTTAGCGGGATCTAGAGATACCGTGAGGGTATGACAAGGGAGAACAGTTGTATTCCTGCACAATTTATTCTCATGACAAAAACGTCTTAACTTTCTCTCTACTTTTTCTGGGTAAGGTCAATTTTGTGAAAAAATGGATTGAATTATAGGCAGATTTGGCTATTATTTGTAATACATGGGTATTAGGTAAAATGTTTAAATTTGATCCTTTATTATTAGCTCGAATTCAGTTTGCCTTCACAATAGGCTTTCACATTATATTTCCTGCTTTCACGATCGGGCTTGCAAGTTTTCTAGCCTTTTTGGAATGGTGTTGGCTTAAGACTGGTGATACACGTTTCCGTGATGTTTATAAATTCTGGATCAAGATTTTTGCCGTTGCTTTTGGCATGGGAGTGGTATCTGGAGTTGTAATGTCATATCAACTTGGTACCAATTGGTCGATTTTTTCTGACCGCATAGCCAATGTTCTCGGCCCTCTATTTTCCTTTGAGGTTTTAACAGCCTTTTTTCTGGAGGCATCTTTTTTGAGTATTATGCTATTTGGATGGAATAGAGTAAGTTCTCGTATGCACTTTGCCTCTACTTGTATTGTTGCAGTGGGAACGCTTATTTCAGCTTTTTGGATTATTGCGGCCAACAGTTGGATGCAAACACCCGCTGGATTCACGATTGGTGAGAATGGTCTCCTATATCCAACCAATTGGTTAGAGATTATTTTTAATCCTTCTTTCCCTTATCGCTTTATTCATATGGTAACAGCAGCCTATCTTACAACAGCTTTTGTGGTTGGTGGTGTAGGAGCATTTTATCTTTGGAGAAAACGACATGCTCCTCAAGCAAGAATTATGCTTGGTATGGCAACCATTATGGTAGCTTTAGCTGCACCATTTCAGCTGTTCATGGGAGATAGGCATGGATTAAATACACTAAAGCATCAACCTGCTAAGATTGCTGCAATGGAAGGTATATGGGAAACCGAAAAAGGGGCTGGCTTACTTTTATTTGCTTATCCGGATCAGCAAAATGAAATTAATCACTACGAGATAAAAATTCCTAATCTTGCCAGCTTGATCTTAACACATGATTTTTTAGGAGAAGTAAAAGGATTAAAGGAATGGAAAAAAGAAGATAGACCACCTGTAGTATGGGTATTCTGGTCCTTCCGTATAATGGTTGGAGTTGGAATTTTAATGATCATAATTGGGTCAGTAAGTGTTATACAGTATCTTCGTGGCAAATTATTCCAAAGTTGTTTCTTACATGGATGGTGGATATCAATGATGCCGTCTGGGTTCATAGCGTTACTTGCAGGTTGGTTTACTACTGAAATTGGCCGTCAACCTTACACTGTATATGGAATTATGCGCACAATTGAATCATTTTCATCTGCGATTACCGGTCCTCAGGTTGCATGGTCTTTGATTGCATTTATCGTTATGTATACCCTTATATTTGGAGCAGGTAGTTACTATATTCTGAAACTTATATACAAAGGAATTCCTGTCATTAAAGAAGAAGAGCAATTTTATAAACACGGTATTGGAGCTTCAGTGATTGATGCTGGTACATCTGGAAAGGACAACAATCATGTTTGATTTTTCTTCCTTAATTAATTTACCCCTAATCTGGGGATTACTAATTGCCATAGCTGTTTTACTGTATATTTTAATGGATGGGTTTGATTTAGGTATTGGTATTTTACTTCCTTTTGCACCGTCAGATAAATGCCGTGATCACATGATAAGCTCAATTGCACCATTTTGGGATGGAAACGAAACATGGTTGGTATTGGGTGGTGGAGGGTTGTTTGCTGCTTTTCCTCTTGCATATTCAATATTAATGCCTGCTTTTTATATTCCAATCATTATTATGCTGCTTGGCCTTATAGTGCGCGGAGTATCCTTTGAGTTTCGTTTTAAGGCAGAAGGAAAATACAGGCGATTATGGGATTATGCCTTTCATTTTGGGTCACTTGGTGCTGCATTTTGCCAAGGCATGATTTTAGGTGCATTTATACATGGTGTAGAAGTAAACGGACGCAACTTTTCTGGTGGCCAATTTGATTGGGCAAGTGCTTTTAGTGTAATGACAGGCATTGCTGTGATATTTGGATATGCACTTTTAGGTTCTACATGGCTCATAATGAAGACAGAAAATATAACACAAGAATGGGCACGCAAGGTTGCTTCTTATACGCTTGGTTTTGTAGGTATTTTCATGGGACTAGTGAGTGTAGTGACACCATTTTTAAATGAACGTATTAAAAACTTTTGGTTTAGCATGCCAAATTTTTATTATTTATTTTCTATTCCATTACTCACATCTTGGCTATTTTTCATGCTGTGGTTTGATCTTCAGAATACTAAACGGGAGTACCGTCCATTCTTTCTCAGTATTGCTATTTTTTTTATGGGATATTTAGGTTTAGGAATTAGTATCTACCCATGGATTATACCTTTTCAATATACCATTCTGGATGCAGCTGCTTCTGGGCCAAGTTTATCTTTAATGCTCATTGTTATAATACCGCTTTTACCAATCATTTTAACTTACACTGGTTATTGCTATTATGTCTTTCGTGGAAAATCAAATTATGAACACACATATTAAGGAGTTAGTGACCTTATGGTTAAAACGTTACCCTTAAATCAAGCAGTCGTTCAGGCAATGGCGTCAACTCAAGAGCCTTCATTAGCAAACCCTCCTATGGATTTTCTGAAAAGTTTTTGAGTATATTGTATTTTTAATTTGTAGAATAAGTTTTTTTCCTTTTTGCATGCTAACCAAAAAGGGTTCTGTCATCCTTCTTGTCATATAAGTAGCTTGACGCGGGCATTCAGTTTTCTTTATAATTTTCTTTGTGAAAGAACAAAAATGCTTATTTGTAACCATAGCTGGCTTACCAAATGCTGGGAAGTCTACATTAATTAACAGCATCATAGGCAAGAAAATTGCAATTGTCACCCCTAAAGTGCAAACAACAAGGACGCAAATAAGGGGTGTTGCAACATGCAACAACACACAAATTGTCTTTACTGACTCCCCAGGAATTTTCTCAGCAGAAACAAAACTTGAAAAAGCTTTAGTCAAATCTGCATGGTCGGCAGTTAAGGATAGTGAAATCACTTTGTTGCTTGTTGATGTAAGCAATTATTTGAAAAATATAGAAAGAATTAAGACTATATTTATGCGGCTGCAGCGCACAAAAGGCAGATGCATTTTGGTTATCAATAAAACTGATTTGGTAAAAAGGCCTGAATTAAAGATGGCGCATGAGCATCTGAATTTGCTTTATAAATTTGAAAAGGTTTTTATGATATCAGCATTAAAGAATGATGGACTTTCTGATTTGATGAATTACTTGTCTGAAGTTGCATCGGTGAGCCCCTGGTTTTATGAAGAAGATCAAATAACCGATTCCTCGACAAATTTTTTATCAGCAGAAATTACGAGAGAAAAATTATTCTTGAACTTGCGTGAAGAATTGCCATACTCTACAGCTGTTATAACTGAACAATTTGAGGAAAAAAAAGATAAGAGTTTAGTCATCAAACAGATCATATTTGTGTTGAAAGATAGTCATAAAAAAATAGTACTAGGAAAAGATGGCAGTAATATTAAAAAAATTAATATCGAAGCGCGTGCTGAACTAGAAAAATTATTTGAGTGCAAGGTACACCTCTTTTTATTTGTGAAAGTGCGACCTTGGATCGACCGTCCGGAGGAGTATATAGGCAATGCTTAATTCTTTATTGGTATTTGATATTGAAACTATACCAGATGTAAATTCCTGCAAAAATTTACTCAATATTAGTGATGATAGTAGTGTAGAAGAGAAGAGGGATGCATTAACAAAATATCATCTTGAAATAACAAACGGGCAAAACTCTTTTCTGCGTCAGCCTTTTCACCTTGTTGTAGTTATTAGTTTTTTACTTTGCAATATAAGCTACCAGAGTGGTTATGAGGTGTTCACACTGCAAGAAATAAGATCTGGAGGCACACTAAATTCCAGTGAAAAGGAGCTAGTGAAAGGATTTTTTAACTACATATCAGAGAAAAAGCCAAGATTAGTTTCGTTCAACGGACGCACTTTTGATATACCAGTGCTGAAGTATCGTGCTATGGTCCATGGCATTCAAGCAGAATATTTTCATAAAGCTGGCGATAAGTGGAATAGTTACAATCAGAGATATAGCAGTGATTGGCATTGTGATTTGCTTGAATCCCTCTCTGATTTTGGAGCTTCTGCGAGAGTAAAAATGAACGAAGTTTGTGCAGCATTTAATCTTCCTGGTAAGATTGGAGTTGATGGGTCACAAGTTATGGACTTATACGATAGCGGCAAGATACAAGAGATTCGAGATTATTGTGAAACAGATGTAATTAACACTTATTTGATTTACTTAAGGTTCATGCATCATCAGGGAAGGATTACTACTGAAAGCTACAACAAAAGTGTGGAAGAGCTGCTTTTAGAGTGCGAAAAAAAAGAATACCTAAAGAAATTTAAAGAAGAATGGCAAATAACTTGTGGTGGAAAAATTTTACTTCCATAGAATAAATAGTCGAGTTATAATGCACTAACAAGCGAACCTCTGTACTAAATTTTGGTTAATATACACGTTGAGCATATTAAGAAAGTTGCTTTTAAGGTATTGCATTTTACTTTTATTTTCGTTATAAGGTTGCTTTAAGTTGAATTTTCAACATTTTTATACTATTTACATTTAAGATATGATTTCGAAATTTTTTGGGGGCACTTCATGAAAAAGTCTATGTATACTAGAACTGCTCTAGTTTCTTTATTAACTTTATGTTCTTTCAGCAGTTTTGCAGCTGACTTTCCTGATGAGAGTATGAAGGAAATAAAAAAGCAAGAGAGCACAAAAACTTCTGGAAAAGTGGAAGTTATGAAAACATCAAATAAAAAACTGAAAGAAAAGATGGACAGAATATGTAATGCTGATCCAAGAAAAAAAGCTGAAGAGCTTAAGAAAAAAGAGGAGCTAAGATTAGCAGCCGAGCAGAAGAAAAAAGAGGAGATCAGGCTAGCAAATGAGAAAAAAGCAAAGCTTATAGAGGATTCAAAAGCGAAAGCTCTAAACGCTAAGAATTCTAATATAGAAAAAGGTAAAGTTTCAAAAACTAAGCGTTCTAAAACTAAGAATGCTAAAGTTGAAGCTAAAGATGTAAAGAAGGATATAAAAGTTGTTAACAAAAATACAGAGGAAAAAGGTAAGGCAAGCCCTGTTGTTTCAGTTGGTGGAGTTGATATTATCGATACCAATCAAGGGCAAAGTAATTTAAGAATAACTTTTGGTGGTGTTGTTGATTCTCAAGGTTATGGCAAAGCTGGACCAAGTGGCGCAGATTATAAACGTTATAACGTTATGCCAAACAGATCTACAGAGTATTATAATGCCACTCCAGATATAACAAGAGGAGCAAATCCAATATTCTATGAAGGAATAGGAAATATTGGTGATTACAGCAACGATATGGGTATGATTGCTGACGCGATATTGCACCTCAGAGCAGAAAATAAGAATGAAGATTTAGGTCTTCTTTATGGTGCTGACGTGCAGTTTCATGTTCCAGTGACCGAAGGTAAGGGAGCTTCACAGGGTGTTTATGCTGCAAAAGGCAGAAGTGCGCATGTGTTTGTTAACTCAAAATATGGTGACGTGAAGCTTGGTTACCAATTTGGTCCTGAGGCTCTGATGAGGCTTGATGCAACAAGAATTGCGACTGTTGACGGAGCTGCAGATAGTGACTGGTTCAGAAAAGTGAACTTAGAAGGAAGCGCTGCTAGCTTTCCATTTTATGTAACACCACGTCTTTACACTGAAAGTTTTTCGAGTGAAAGTGAAAAATTCTCTTTCCGCATGGCAGGGGAATATAACAAAGGCGTTATGACTACACTGCCATTTAGAGTTGCTTACTACTCGCCAAATTATATGGGCGCAAGATTTGGTATCAGCTACTCACCTCGTTATGATAGTGGTTTGTTTACTGTAAAAGAAACAGTTTCAGAAGATAAAGGCGGTAAGATAGAACATAAGGAAACGATAAAGCATGTCGGCCCAGACTATGAGCACATAGTAAGTGCTGGTGCATCATATGAATATGACTTTGATAAACATAACATAAAAGTTAAAACTTCTGCAGTTGGTGAATATGGCTTTCCAAAGCAACCAAGTAAAGATAAGCATCTTTATAAGGAATTTGTGGAGTATAATGACCTGATGGGTGTTAATTTTGGTGTAAGCGCTGATTATAAGATTAATGAAGATCAAGGCGTAAAGTTTGCTGCCTCTTTTGCATACTTGGGCAAATCTGGTCAACCGAAGGGTATTAAAAAATTAATTGGTGATACCTATACGGAAATTGATAGTAAAGATGCTACTGATGGCAAAAGAGTGGAAGGGCTGAAAGCTCAATTTGGTAAAGATAGTATAGATACCATGTATTGGACTGTAGGAGCTGGGTATCAACATGAGAATATCTACACAAGTTTGACGTATTTTGGCAGCAGAATGAATGACAAAGATATGCTTCATGATGGTGCACTTGGCGTTCAATATGATCTGTCTCCTGCATGCAGTAAGAGCAAATTTGTTCCTTACGCAGCTCTCCATTATTTTATGACTAACGAAACAGGTAAGCTGAAAGATGAGTCTGATGCTGATGTACCTTCTAACCAAGGAATTCTCCTTCTTACTGGTGTGAAGTTTTCTTTCTAACCAGCCAGTACACACCACAGTTAACTGTGGTGTATTCTTGTCTGTTAGTGTTTATTTGTCGATCAAATAAACATATGGTTCCTCTCTCCTGTCATCCCAGTGCGTGACACACAACTGTACGAACATTGTGATTTGAGGACACTCCACCAAGAAGGATGTCATCCCAGTGCCCAGACACTGGGATCCAGCTTTCCATGCAACTTCATCAAAAGCGTTTATTCAGCATAAGATCAGCCACTTTTTATGCTCACCAAATCAGTTTGCTTACTTACAAGCAAAATTTCCTGGATTCCAGTGTCAAGCACTGGAATGACACCCTATGGTCACCGGAATGACGCTTTATGGCTACTTAGATGATGAGAAAAGAACACACTGCCCTTATTCTACTGGCCGTATAGCTACTTTCAAATTTAATCAATTAAGCAGGAGGCCCCTATGCAAACCACACTAAAAAATCATTTAGCTGGAGAATTACTTACCACCGCTACGTGCTGGAAATTAAAGCTCGCAGGTGGAGAAGTAATGGGATTCACTGACTATGATGAAGATTTAAATATTGATAATATACTCTATAAATCTTCAAGTGGATTTACAGCCAGTAGTATAATATTAAACAGCGATTTGAAAACTGATAATCTAGAAATTGAAGGGATATTAAATAGTGCTGATATTAAAGAAGAAGATGTTTTATCAGGAAAGTACGACTTTGCAAATATTGAAATATTTCTTGTGAATTATAAAGACTTGACCCAGGGAACAATGAATCTACATTCAGGAATTTTTGGTAAAGTGACATTAAGTAGTGGAAGATTTATTGTTGAAATTAGAGGGCTTTCAGCAAAGCTTGAGAGAAGCATAGCAGAATTATACTCTCCTGCATGCAGAGCACAATTTTGCGATGATAAATGTAAAGCCGATACTAAAAAATTTAGTAAAATAAGTACAATCACTAAAGTATAGCTCTTTCCACAGAAGTCCGGATATGATAAGATTAAGGATAGATGGCGATAAGGAGGTTGGATGCCGGCAGCATATAGTTATGATTTAAGAAAAAAAGCAATGGAAGCACTAGACGAAGGGGAAAGCAGAGAAGCAGTGGCAGCAAGATTTAAAATTGGACGAACTACTTTGTGGGAGTGGCAGCAAAGAAAAAAAGAAACAGGCGACTTTCAGTCAAAAAAACTCGGTAATGGAGGTTACAATCAGAAAATTATCGACTGGAATAAGTTTATCGAATTTGCTAAAAAACACGGTAGAAAAACTCTGTCGGAAATGGCTAAACTTTGGGGCAACGTTAGTATCCAAACGATCCACCGAGCTCTCAGAAAAATTGGATTTACGCGCAAAAAAAGACATATGGATACAAGGAAAGGAACGAAGAAAAACGTGCTGAATTCTTAAAAATTATAGCAACAAAAGAACCAGAAAACTTAGTGTATATAGATGAGTCTGGGATTGATAACACGGAGGACTATCCATATGGGTATTGCCAGAAAGGACAGCGATTTTATGCCCTAAAATCTGGAAAAAAAACTCAACGAATCAGCATGGTTGCAGCCTTAAGTAGAAGAAAGATAGTTGCTCCATTAACATTTGAAGGCCACTGTAATATGGATATTTTTAATGGATGGTTTGAGCAATTTTTGGCACCGATCTTAGAACCTGGACAAACTGTCATTCTTGATAATGCTACTTTTCATAAGTCTGATAAGCTTATCAAGCTCGCTAAAGGAGTCGGTGCAGAAATTTTGTATCTGCCGCCTTATTCTCCAGATTTTAACAAAATTGAGCATCATTGGTTTGCTATAAAAAACAGAGCCAGGAAAAACATTCCTCTATTCGAATCCTTTCGTCGTGCTGTTGATTCTGCCTTCCTATGACCTATTCGGACTATTATGAGAAATGCTATAAGAGGTTGTCGGGAAACTAGTAAATTCAAGCATATTCCCTCTTTAACATAACCCTACTCATAGCTAGGTATATGAAATTCTCAGTGGATGTTGTGAGTAAATCATACTCCTTCGATAGCCTTCTATTCCTATTAACCCAAGCAAAAGTCCTTTCTACAACCCATCTTCTTGGCTGTACTTTAAACCCTTGTTCTCTTGTTGGTAGTAGCTCAGGTGGCGTATCTTTGTGCACCCAAAATCTACATGGAGGCCTTTTAACAATTTCAATATCTATGTCATATTCTTCCTTTATGTGATTCTTTAAATTTCTTCCTTGGTATCCCATGTCAGCCCACATTTTTTTAACTTTAGTATATTTTGTTCTCATATTGTTTAATGCTATTTTAATACCATCTCTATCATTTTCGTTAGCAGCGCCTACGTAACAACCTAGTATAAAACCCTGAGTGTCTGTAATTATATGCCTTTTTCTACCCTTTACTTTTTTACTTCCATCATAGCCTTTGATCCCCCCTTTTCTGTAGTCTTTACAGATTGACTATCTACTATACAGGCACTCGGCTGCTCATTCCTTCCTATTTTTCTTCTACTATATTTTGTAATTTCATAATTCATTTTCTCAAAAATTCCCTGCTTCTTCCATTGCCTGAACTGCTCATACACAGTCTTCCATAGCGGAAAATCATTTGGTAAATACCGCCATTGACACCCTGTACGCAATACATAGAAAATTGCTTCTAATATTTCTTTTTTGCTATACTTTTGCGGCCTTCCTCCTTTCTTGTATGATACTCTGAAGTGTTTTTCTATTCTTGCCCATTCCCTTTCGCTTAGATCTGTTGGATACTTTTTTCTCATCTTTACCCCGTACTAAAATTTCAGATATTATAGCCTTTTACTTGTTTCCGGACAACCTCTAACTGGTCAGGAGTTTTATGATAATAATGATCTGTTTAACGTACTAGAGATAAAAGCTGAACAAATTGTAGGTAAGGATTATCAAGCTCTTAGCAAGTTTCTGAAAAAACAATATAATAAATTGATACTTGTAAACCATCCTGACAAAGGTGGAGACAAAAATAGATTTGATCAGATTTATAAAGCTTATCAAGAGCTAAAAAAGTACATTGAACCTTTAGAGTCAGGAAATCCTTGTGTTAAAGTCAGTGTTGGTGCTGAAAGTAATGGACGTTTAACAGCACGTGAATTTCATTATAGAAAGAAGCTGTTTGATACACTAGGGATTGGTGAAGAAGCTATAGGTAAAGATTTTGATGAATTGACTTCTATATTAAAAAAGAATGATAGTGCGTTTGAAGAGGATGTGGAATACTGTTTTTCAGGAGATATTTATGGCAGTTTTTTTAGGCCGTCAGACCCTGGCGAGCTTAATAAACGCTTATCAAAACCTAGTATACGGCTATTTCTTTATATTTCTCCTCTAAAGGAAAAAAAGAACCTAGTAGATGAGGATAAAAAAGAATTAGCGTTAAGATTTATAGAACGTAAAAATGCCTTACTATTTATTCGGACTCTTAGTGTTCTACCCTTAGGCCTGTTAACTACAGTTACTATAGGTTGCTATTTTTCATGGTGGATCATAGCATTTAACATCGCTATTAGTAGAGCCTTTGGTTTATTAGTGAATTATTATATGGAAAAGTATAAAAATTCAGAAATTTCCACTGATGAATTCATAAGTAAAATGAACTATATCGCGCTAGGCAGTAAGCTTCTTATCAACTATCCTTTAGCTGCTTTTTCTGTTTATCTACTTACAACAAATTTCATTGCTAATAGATTAACTGTTGGTGGAACCATACTTGGTTCACTATTGTTATTGGCAGTATTAATTGAAATGTTAGCTCCTGTTTTCTCAAAAGGCTGTGAAATATATGCTGAAAAGCACACAAAAGATTTACTAGAAGAGGATCCAAGAGATAGGGTACAAAAGGAAACTGACCTGTTAGGATGGTATGATCCACGAAAACTGTTAATGCCAATTGTTATGCCTCTTATTAAAAAGTGTTTTGCGGAAGTGGCAAGCGAATTTGCTGAGAGGAATTTTGATGAGGTAAAAACTGATATGTCTGATGTTAATGCTGAAGGACTATCTAAGCCTAAAGGAATTGAATTTGCACAGCAACCAGTGTAGTATAAGCTTTTAGCTCTATGCATGGACTCAAAAAAAGTAGAACTGATATTTGAAAAATTCAAGCAATCAAATCCTGCACCAAAAATAGAGCTGAATTATACCAATGATTTTACGTTATTAGTTGCGATAGTTCTATCAGCGCGAACAACTGATATAAGCGTTAATAAAATTACAAAGGAGCTATTTAGTATCACTGATACGCCAGAAAAAATGCTGAGTTTTGGGCAGAGTGAGCTAAGAAAATGCATAAGCAGTATTGGTTTATATAATTCCAAAGCAAAAAACATAATCGGGCTCAGCAAAATATTGATTGAGAGGTACAATAGCAAAGTGCCTACTGATTTCGATGATTTGGTGTCTTTGCCGGGAGTGGGAAGAAAGAGCGCTAATGTGTTCTTAAATTCGGGGCTTGGCATTCCAACATTGGCAGTTGATACTCACGTTTTTAGAGTGAGCAATAGAATCGGGCTTGTGAAAGAAAAAGATGTGTTTAAAACAGAACAATCTCTTTTAAATGTGGTTCCCAAAAAATACCTGCTTTATGCTCATCATTGGCTAGTTTTGCATGGTAGATATGTTTGCAAAGCACAGAAACCTTCGTGTGAAACGTGCATAATTCATGATTTATGTGAATTTGAGTGCAAAAGGTATAAAGTCTAGTATTTCTTTTTTTGTCATCCAAGTAGCTATAGAAACGAAAAAACTTACTTGACACATTTTGCTGGAATGATACAAGTTATTATTCAAACAACAGTTATGCAAGAGATCTGATTACATCTAAGCTAACAATGGACCACTAGATATATTACTAACTACGTTGACCTGATTCAATATTTTATTAGTGGGATTGAAATAATTTTCTATAAATTCCTTATATATAGCTGTTAACTTGTGTATATCGTTTACTGATACGCATTCGTTTATCTGATGTGCAGTTTTGTTGATTATACCAAATTCAATCACTGGACAAACATCTTTGATAAACGCAGCGTCAGATGTGCCACCACTTGTGCTAAGTATAGCATCAATGTTGGTAACCTTACTTATTGCATCAAGCATAATATCAGTATTTCTATCGGGAGTAGAGAGGAAAACGTCCCTGCTGCTATGCATAGAAAGTTTATAATCGTTAGTTACACTGGAGCATATTTCATCAATCAGCTTATATAAGCCACCCGGTGTTTGTTCATTGTTATATCGAATGTTAAAACGTGTAGTTGCTGAGCCAGGTATTAGATTGCTAGTATTATTTCCAACATCGATAGTAGTAACTTCGCAATGTGAAGGCTGAAAATATTTATTACCATGATCAAAAGTAGTATTTTTTACCTTACTCAATATCGATATTACCTTATATATTGGATTGTCTGCTAGGTCTGGGTAGGCAACGTGCCCTTGTTTTCCATGGCAAATTAATTCAAATGTTACAGAACCTCTTCTGCCTATTTTTATGGTATCACCTAATTTCTCACTACTGGTTGGTTCGCCAACCACACAAAAATCTATCTTTTTCTGCTTATTTTTCATCCATTCCAAAACTGCCTTTGTTCCATATTCTTCCATGCTTTCTTCAGCACTGGTAATCAATGCACTTATTGAACCATTGAACTGAAACTTCTCTGCAATCAAATTTACCATAGCAGCAATAAATGCAGCTACTCCGCTTTTCATATCAGCGGCCCCTCTTCCATATAGCATTCCATCCCTCACTTCTGGTTTAAATGGACCAAATGCCCAATCTTTTAACTGACCCGGTGGTACAACATCAACGTGCCCAGCAAAGCACAAATTTGGTACTCCATTTATATATTTCGCATAAAGATTTTTAACTTTATCACCAAATTCTAAAATCTCACAATCAAAGCCGCTCTTCTTGAAGATTGTTGCTATATACTCTATTGCCCCGCTGTCTTCTGGTGTTATACTCTCAAAAGAGATCAATTTCCTAGTTAGCTCTACAGGGTCAATTTTCATGTCAATCTTAAAATACTTATACTGCTATATTGTACACACTCTATGCACTATTTAAAACAAATATTACATCAAACCGAACAAACTTTTCTAAGGGAAGTAATAACAGATTACCACCTTGCTGATGATATCTATGAAATATGCACACAACACGGAAATGACATCTTTCTAGTTGCAGATGAAAATACAGCAAAACTTTTAAACAAAAACGTATTTAATAAAATTTCTCATTTAATTATTCCAACCCCACCTGCCATTCCAGTGTCACGCGCTGGGATGACATCAAGTAGAGAAATGACACCAAGCAGAGCTGCCTCTCTTGAAACCGTAAATCTAGTGAGAAACAAAGTAAAAGACAGTGACTTAATAGTTGCATTTGGTAGCGGCACCGTTAACGATATCTGCAAATATGCAAGCTACCTCGAGAAAAAAGATTATATATCCTTTCCAACAGCCGCTTCTATGAATGGATATACATCCGCAAATGCTTCAATATTAGTAAATGGATATAAAAAATCGTTCAAAGCACATCTTCCAAGAGCAATATATATAGATATAGACATACTTGCCAATGCGCCACTGCGCCTCACATTAAGCGGATTTGCAGATTTCATTTGTCGTTCAACAGTTCAGGCTGACTGGCTACTATCTCATTTGTTGCTTAGCACAGAATACAATGAATTACCTTTTACACTTGTTCGCGATTTGGAGCAAATTTTGCTAAGAGAGTATACGGCGCTTACTAAAAGAAGTAGAAAAGTGGTCCTATTACTTATGGAAGTTCTACTAATTTCAGGACTTGGAATGGTAATATCAAAAGGCAGCTATTCTGCAAGCCAAGGAGAGCATATGATAGCTCACGCAATGGAAATGGTAACAAGAGATCATTCCTTACTACATGGCGAAAAAATTGCTGTTACGACGATTACCATGGCTAATTTGCAGGAAAAGATATTATCAATACAAAACCCGATTATCAAACCGACCACTTTAGATGTAAAACATATAACTCAGTGCTTTGATAATATCGAATTTGTAAGAACTTTTGAACAGAAGCAAATTATGCAGCAAAAAATCCAAGAGATTATTTGTAAAGAATGGCATAATATTTCCAGTTTAATTAAGCAAAATTTACTACCTGCAAAACACCTGCAAAAAATATTTGAAGATCTATCAATTCCACACTTACCAGAGCACCTCAGTTGGAATAAAGAACAATATTGTAAAGTGGTCGATCTTGCGTTTACAACAAGAGATAGATTCACCTTTCTTGACTTAGCTAACTGCATAGAAGAAAGTTAAGTTTTGTAGTGAAATTCTGTCATTTAAAGAGATCATAGGCCAAAAGCTAAACCCTTTTCACAATCTCTTATCCATTGTCTCCTCACCTGAGTGGATATACAACTCATTCCAAGTAACTGACACTGGGTTTCACCAATAGCACTGCTTTGCTAAACATAGTTTAGTTCGAGTGGCTGAGGAGGGACTTGAACCCCCGACCAAGAGATTATGATCCTCCTGCTCTACCAACTGAGCTACTCAGCCTAATTAAAAACCTTATTATACACACGATCTATATGTTTCGTATAATACTTCAAATCAAACAAAGATTCAAGTTTTTCCGAGTTAATAACCTTAAGTAAGGGTTTATCTTGTTTCAATTCGGCCAGAAAATCACTGTTGTTTTGTTTCACTTTCATTGCATTGCTCTGAACAATTTTATACGCCTCTTCCCTCGCCAAACCACTATTTACTAACTCAAGCAATACACGCTGTGAGAAAACTAAACCTTTTGAAGAATTTAAGTTCTTTTCAATGTTTTCCTTATTGATCACCAATTTATCTATCAAATCTGTTAATCGCACTAAAGCAAAATCCATTGTTATACAAGCATCAGGAGCAATGCATCTTTCCACAGACGAGTGTGATATATCACGTTCGTGCCACAATGCAACATTTTCTAACGCAGGAAAAACATAACTGCGTATTAAACGTGAGAGTCCAGTCAGATTTTCACTTAAAATAGGATTACATTTGTGTGGCATAGCAGAGCTTCCCTTCTGCCCAGTGGAAAAATGCTCAGAAATTTCGCCGATTTCAGTTCTTTGCAAATGACGAATTTCAACAGCAACATTTTCTATTGAACTTGCAATTACTCCCAAAACTGAAAAGAACATGGCATGTCTATCACGAGGAATGATTTGAGATGATATGGTTTCAGGTATGAGTCCCGTTTCTTTCGCTACATATTCTTCAACAAACGGATCAACATTTGCAAAATTGCCTACTGCACCTGATATTTTACAAATTGAGATCTCTTTTTGCGCGCTAATTAATCTCTGATAATTGCGTTTAAATTCAGCATAAAATCTGGCAAATTTTATTCCAAGAGTTGTTGGTTCTGCATGCATTCCGTGACTGCGTCCAACACAAACAATATCTTTATAGTCCTCAGCTTTTTTTTTCAATGCTGCAAGTAAATTTTTTAGATTCTCGAGCAAAATATCACAGGACTCTTTCAGTTGCACCGCAAGGCATGTATCCAAAACATCAGAACTTGTCATTCCATAATGAAGATAACGAACATCAACTCCCGCTTTTTTAGCAATATATGTCAGAAAAGCTATAACATCATGTTTTACAATGGATTCAATTTCGTTGATACATTCAACATCAAATTCAATAGCACCAGAGAGGTTCTCAGCAATATTATTCGGAATCACTCCTAACTTTGCTTGAGCTTCACACGCTAATTTTTCTATTTTAAGCCATATATTAAATTTATTATTTTCCTCCCAAATGGAAGACATTTCTTTTCTGCTATAGCGGGGAATCATTTTTGATTTATTCCAATAATGGTGTCATTCCAGTGCGTGACACTGGAATCCAGATATAAAAGTATTTGCAAATTATTCAATGGACAACGGATTCTAGAAGCATAAAATAATGTCCATGATGAAATAAACTGGATCCCAGTGTCACGCACTGGGATGACATGAGGGAAGCACTGGGATGACACCAGCTTAGCCATGGCAGACATTTCTTTACGACTATAACAAGGGATCATCTTTGATCAGCTATCATCACCATCAGTAGCTTCTTTATTCGCATCTTGCTCTGCCTCTTGTTGCTCAGACTTCTGATTTTGCAATTTTACTTGCCTTAGCTCATTTGCATCTGTTTCGGATTTCACGACGTATATAGTAATTGGTACTACTACTTCACTATGTAATTCTACGTTTACTTGGTATTCACCCAAGTTTTTGATGCTTACTCCACCAAAAGATAAACTACGGTGATCTATCACATGTCCTTCTTGTAGTAAAATTTTCGCAATTTCACGTGTTGTTACAGAACCAAAAATTTTACCATCCTCTGAAGCTTGCTTTATTAATACCACAAACTTATCATGTAGTGACAACGCAAGCTCTTTTGCTACATTTAATCTTTTTATATTCTCTTCTTCCAGTAATAAACGTTGCTCCTCTAGCTTTGTTAAATTTTCCTTGGTAGCTTTCACCGCTTTTCTTTGTGGAAAAAGAAAATTACGTGCATAACCTGGTTTAACTTTGACAACTTCACCAAGCTTACCTAAAGTCCTTATATTTTCCTTTAAAATTATCAACATAAATTACCTAAACTTTTTTAGTACAGTAAGGAATAAGAGCTAAAAAACGTGCCCTTATGATCGCTAAGCGTAACTTCCTTTGTTTTTTTGCACATACGCCTGTTAATCTTCTAGGTAATATCCTACCATAGTCAGAGGTAAACTTGGATAATAAATCTATATTCTTATAATCTATGTCTTCATCTTTAGACGCAGCAAGAGGGCAAACTTTAGAACGCCTAAAGCCAGTCCTATTATTTACAGATACGTAAGAATTATTAAAACTATTTCGTCTTTTCATCATTATGCGCTTTGCTCCTCAATTTGTTTATTCATCATATGAGATTTACCTTCAAAAATTTTATCAACCTGCACAGGAAAGTGGCGAATAACGTTCTCATTAAGTTTCATTCTACGCATAAATTCATCCAGAATGCTTGCAGTAGAACTTATGCACATTATACAATAATGACCGCTCTTCATTTTATTTTTGTGATATGCAAAACCCAAAAGACCCCAATGTTCATACTTGATTAATCCTGATGCTTCAATGTTTTTCAAAAGCATTTCCAACGCTTTGCTCGATTGAGTTGGACCGTTTATTCTAAAATCTTTCAAAATATCTTGAAAAATCTTTATTAGATGTTCTGAAATATTTCTCTTCAAAGCATTTACTGCGTTATGGATAAACGCACTTTTAGTACTGCCTCCTAGAAATTTTGTAAAATCTTGCGTTATTCCTAAATCTTTTAGGTCATCTTTCAACTCTTTATCGATTTTTGACTTCACTTCTTTCAAATTTGAAAGATCTTCTTCTAATTCAACCCATAAAATTTTTGTAAGATCTTCCAAGAAATCAGAGTAAGCAACTAGACTTTCTTTAATGTCCTCAGCACGCACTTCTAACTCTTGTTTTGTAAGCTTGTCATTTCCTTTTTTCAGAATATCCCTGATTTGCTGGAACATAATATCTGCTTTAATATTTTTCAATGAAACAGCTAGCTCTTGGACCATCTCCTCTACTTCTTGCTGTAACAATCCTTGTTGTGCTATAAAAGTAAATTCATAAAGATTCACTATATCTTCCTTTAATACCGATTAAATATTTCATTATATAAAGCTTTTTTATATAAGCAAGTTATTTGTATTAATTTCTACGCCTTTAATCCAGCTTAAATTAGATATTTCATAAATTACTTGAGGAGCAATTGAGTATGCACCTGGTAATAAGATGCTCACTTTATGTTTTTCGAGAAGAAGTTTTAGCATTATTTTGGTTCTGCCTTCATCTTTCAATATTGTGTTTAATTCCATAGCGGCTTTTTGCGAATCCGTGCACTCAGTGGTGAGAACTAATTCTTTTATTGTAGAAGTGACTCTTTTTGTAAACTCAGATATATCCTTGCCTGCTAATCTTGTTGTATTTTCCGAAGCTTCAAGATCAATTATCACAAATGTTCCTGGTGAAAATAAATCTCTTTTTTCTTCTATTATTTCATTATTATAGAATGCTATTTCAGAAACGTTATGGGGATCAGAAAGTGTGAGGATAACAAACCTTCCACGCTCTGAAGTTCTCATACGTGCATTTAATATTACCCCAGCAGTTTTTGCTGTTCTATTTTCTCCGATAAACCCAATATTTAACTTTTCCAGAAGAGTTCTAAATTTTTCAAGCGGATGATTAGTTAAATAAAATCCTAGTGAAAATAACTCATGTTCTAATTTTTCCTCTTCATCAAAATCTTCCACATTCTCAAGTTTCGGTTTGAGGACATCAAGACTACCAAACAAAGCAGCTTGACTTGATTCTCTATCCTGTTTGTTTTTATTTGCAAAGTAAATCAGCGTGTCCATTGACTCATATAGCTGCTTTCTGTTCTTATGCACGCTATCGAATGCTCCGGATTTAATCAGGCTTTCTAGCGCTCTCTTATTTATTATATGACCTGAATTTTGAATGAATTCCCATATGTCCTTACAAGCGCTTGAACGTACGTTCACTATTCCTTCCGCTATAGAAAAACCAACATTCCTCAAGGCAGCAATACCATAACGTATGCGTTCATCCTCTATTGAGAATTCAGCTTGAGACTTGTTTATATCAGGTGAAAGAACGGTAACGCCACTAAACTTTGCTGCATGATAAAATAAATTCAGTTTATCTCTATCATCAATATTCAGATTCATTAGTGCTGTAAAAAATTCTAATGGATAATTAGCTTTAAGGTAAGCCGTTTGATAAGATATAACCGCATATGCTGCAGCATGAGATTTATTGAACCCATAACCAGCAAATTTTGCAACAAGGTCAAAGATATAACTTGCCCTGTCATAATCAACGCCATTCTTCGTTGCCCCTTGGATGAAAAGTTCACGTTGTTTATCCATCTCTTCCTTAATTTTCTTACCCATGGCACGTCTTAGCAGATCTGCTTCCGCTAAGCTATACCCGGAAAGAATACGGGCTATTTCCATCACTTGTTCTTGGTAAATTATTACCCCAAATGTTTCTTTTAACACTCCTTCAAGTAACGGATGAATATAATCTGGCTTCTCAAGTCCATGCTTTCTTGCAACGTAAGTTGGAATGTTATCCATAGGTCCTGGACGATAAAGGGAAATTAAAGCGATAATATCCTCAATACAGTCCGGTTTTAGTTTAATTAAAGCTTCTCTCATTCCCGAACTTTCAAGCTGAAACACTCCAATTGAATCACCGCTTGAGAGTATCTCATAGGTTTTTTGGTCATTCAAAGGAACTGAAGAAATATCAATCTTTTTTCCATCACGATTAATTAAACGACACACATGATCTATTAGCGTTAGCGTACCAAGTCCAAGAAAATCAAATTTTATTAGCCCAGCTTTCTCCACATATTTCATGCTGTATTGAGTGATTGGCAGAGCCGAATTTGGATCGTAGTACACAGGAACAAAATTTTCCAACTTTTGATCACATATTACAATTCCAGCAGCATGAGTTGAAACGTGACGATATATTCCTTCAAGCTTAAGAGATATATCAAGAAGCTTTGCAATTACCTCATCACTATCCCGCTCTTTCTGCAGGTTTTGATCAAACTCTATCGCTTGTGATAAAGTTACAGGATTTACTGGATTAAATGGAACCATTTTAGATATTTTATCCACTTGAGAGTAAGGCATTTGCAATACTCTACCAACATCACGCAATACTGCCCTTGCCTGCAATTTACCAAAAGTGATTATTTGAGCAACATAACCGTACTTTTTCTGAACATAATCAATAACCAGGTCCCTTTTCTCTTGGCAGAAATCGATATCAAAGTCAGGCATCGATACACGATCAGGATTCAAAAATCTTTCAAATATTAGGCCAAACTTTATTGGATCAAGGTCTGTAATCTGCAAGCCCCAAGCAACAATTGATCCAGCACCAGAGCCTCTTCCTGGACCAACTGGAATGCCATTTGCTTTGCTCCAACGAATGAAATCAGAAACTATCAAAAAGTAGCCAGCGTAGTTCATCGAAGTTATCACACTCAGTTCGTAATTCAGCCGATCGTAGTATTGTTTAAGGTCTATGTCTGTCTCATTCGCAATACGGAATTCTAATCCTGCAACTGCCTGCTCCCTCAGTTCTTCATTCTCAGTTTTATTTTCTCGACAAGGAAATTTAGGCAAAATAGGCTGCCTGCTTCTTGGCATGTAAGAGCACCGCTTAGCTATCACTAAAGTGTTATGAATTGCTTCGGGAATGTCGCTGAACAGCTCCTCCATTTCTGCCACAGACTTGAAGTAATGCTCGGTAGTTAACTTCTTTCTGTTATTCTCCAGGGCATAACTCCCCTCCGATATACACGTTAATATATCATAAGCCTCATAGTCAGACCTATTTGGAAAAAACACATCGTTCGTTGCAACTAGTGGTATATTGCGCTGATAAGCAAAGTCTATCAAAGCTTCTTCAAGCTCTAGCTCTTTATTCAGCCCATGACGCTGCAATTCAACATATAAATGACCATTGAATGCTGAAAGCAGTTTTTCAACCGTTTCTTTATCTTGCCCCAACAATGGTTGAGCCAAACATCCACCGGTTAAAGCGATCAGACCCGTACTTAAATTCAATAGCTCATCAAAATCAACGTAAGGAATATCGCTGTTATTCTTGCGCTTTCTAAAAGACTCACTCACCAAAGTGACTAAATTAGTGTACCCTTGCTCATTTTTTGCAAGCAATAATATAGGTAAATTTTGTTCTGAATGTTTAACTATAATATTGCATCCTATTATTAGCTGTATTCCCCTACTTGCCGCATATTCTGCAAATTCAAGTGAGCCAAACAAGTTACCTGAATCAGTAATTGCAACCGCTGGCATTTTATTTCGCAAACAAAGGCCGATCAGCTCCTCAATTTTAACCGAGCTTTCAAGCAGCGAATAAACACTATGAACACGTAAGTGTATGAACATAAGAAACTTTAGATCAACAAAAAAGGATAACATTAATTTACTCATGAGAACATAATTTTCATGAGAACAAAAGCCTATAAAATTCTAAAATTAAAATACAAAAACTTACTTGACAAACTCCGCCAGCTCCCTTATCATGATAGTGAAGCTATTGTATTTGCTTTCGCCAATCTGCAGATTAAAAGGTAAGGATTACTTAATGTATCGGCGTCTTATGTTCAATTTTTTGCAGTATATAGATACTGTATGTCTTTACAAAACTTCATCTACATCTAGATTTTTATCTAAATAAGCTGAACGCGCTTATAAAGCGTTACAAGACATCAAAAAATGCCAATACTCGACAGAGATAGTAAAAGACTAGCTAACTCGGGGGTTCTTTGTCTTTTTTTCTGCTTAGTAAATTTCTTAAACATTTGCAGCGTAAGTTAGTTGCAATTAAAAGCGGCTGAATCTCGCTTGTCAAGCGTTTAAAACATAAAAAACGCCAATATTTTAAAGCGGATAATAACCACGGGGCTTCTTTTGCCTTTTTTTTATTTGGTAAATTTCTTAATGTTTATGGCTAAACGACAACCGTCATCCCGCTGCTTGTTAGCGGGATCTCTTGTTAGCGGCTGAGATACCGCGAATGAATCGCGGTATGACGTAGATTGCTGTCATTCCAGTGCTCCTTTTTTTGTCATCCCAGTGTCTGGGCACTGGGATGACAAGAAAGAGGCTACTTGGATGACACCCTGACAATCGTCATCCCGCTGCTTGTTAGCGGCTAAGGGATACCGCGAATGAATCGCGGTATGACGTAGGGATTGCATTAGCTATAATTCTTTAGTTTTCACTTTTCTTTTAACCTTGCAATGATATTTTCTTTGCCGATAAAAATTAATAGTTTAGCGAGCTCTGGTCCTGTTTCTGTTCCTGTTAAAGCTGAACGCAACTGCGTAAATAGGTTTTTTGCCTTTATATCCACTGTTTGTCGAATAGTTTTGACCCATTCTGACAACGTGTTTTCATTACAATCACCTTGGGGCAATGCATTGAACGCAATTTTTATAAGCTCCTTATCAAGAATCACAGGCTCTATATCAGATTTGCATATTTTCCACCACTTGGCCACCTCAGAAAACCTTTCTATATTGTTCCTTATAAAATACCAAAACTCTGAGGAGTCCACTCCAATTTGATTTAAACGGTCTTGCACCATTTCAAATGGCATTTGTTGCAGAACTTTGCTATTTAGCTTATATATTTCACTCAAGCTGAATTGTACAGATGCTGAGCTAAATTTTTTAATATTAAATGAATCAATCAAAGATTGCATACAGGCGCAAGCTTCAATTGGATTGGATGTTCCGAGCTTCACTAAATAACTAACTAGTGCCATCGGTTCAATTTCATCTTCTTTTATAGATTTGATATCTAGCACGCCGGCTCGCTTGGATATCTTGCTATCATCAAAATGTAGCAG
Organism: Wolbachia endosymbiont (group A) of Ischnus inquisitorius; assembly: GCF_964026985.1. Lineage (NCBI taxonomy): Bacteria > Pseudomonadati > Pseudomonadota > Alphaproteobacteria > Rickettsiales > Anaplasmataceae > Wolbachia > Wolbachia endosymbiont (group A) of Ischnus inquisitorius. The sequence continues at coordinate 1,094,249 of NZ_OZ034715.1, forward strand.
AGAAAGGTGAGCAAATGTAGGGATTTTCGCTTTTAATGCTTTAATCATTTGGAGCTGAACTGCGGTATTAGTTACATGATCTTCCCCTCGTACAACATGGGTTACATTAAAGTCAACATCATCAATAACAGAAGGTAACATGTATGTGTAAATTCCATCTTCTCTTTTTACCACAGGGTCACTTATGCTACTGGTTGCAATATTTATTTCACCTTTAACTTCATCATTCCATTTAACAACCTCATTTCTATCCAACTTAAATCTAAAATGTGGTCTTCTTCCTTCTTGCTCATAACTAATTTTCTCTTGCTCAGTTAGAAGTAACGCGCTTCTGTCATATACAGGGGGAAGTCCTTGTTTTAACTGCAATTTTCGTTTAATGTCTAACTCTTCTCTTGTTTCATAGCATGCATAAATATGCCCTTCTTTTATTAACTGCAAAAACACCTCATTGTAACGCTCAAAGCGCTCTGATTGCTTGAAACTTGCATCCCAATTGATACCAATCCATTTCAAATCTTGTATGATATCATTTATATATTTGACATCTGAACGCTGAAGGTCAGTATCATCAAAACGGAGTAAAAATTTTCCATTTTGATTGCGTGTGTACATCCAACAAACCAAGGCAGTTCGTACGTTTCCTACGTGGAGGTAGCCAGTTGGGCTTGGAGCGAATCTTGTTAGCATTTAAATAGCAATATTGTTTACTCTAATTTATTTTAATTTTATATAAATATATGGCTAGAGCAAGCGAGGTCTGCTAATACAATTGAGCAAGAGAAGAATAAGTATGGCTATAGCATTGTGGCACCTTTGATATTTGATGGATTAAGACCATATGATAAATTCAAGAAAATTCACAGCTTGACGGCAAAGGCTAATGTAGCATTATATTGGTATCATGACTAACTTAGAAAAGATGAGAGAAAAACTGCAAGATCAAATAAATTATCATAATGTTTTGTATCACCAAAAAAATAAGCCAGAAATAAGTGATGCTGAATATGATGAACTGAAGAAAAAGTTAGCTGAAATAGAGCCAGAAATTTATGCGACACAAGATAGTGTTGGTGCTCCACCTGATGAGAGGTTTTCTAAGGTGGAACATCAAGAACCTATGCTTTCCCTTGAGAATGCTTATGATGAACAAGGTGTAGAGAAATTTTTGTCTAAAATAAAGAGGTTTTTAATTGAGGACAAAATAGAGATATTATGTGAACCAAAAATTGATGGGTTGTCGTTTTCTGCAATTTATGAGGATGGAAGATTTGTTAAAGCTGCAACTCGAGGTGATGGTTTTGTAGGGGAAGATGTCACTCACAATGTTGCAACAATAAAAGGCTTTCCTAAGTTTTTGCAAGGTGTGCAAGGAAGACTAGAAGTCAGAGGTGAAATATACATCAGTAACAGCGACTTTTTAAAGTTAAATGAAAACGATGAATTTGCCAATCCTCGAAATGCAGCCGCTGGTTCTCTAAAGCAATTGGATGCAAACATTACAGCAAGCAGACCTCTTAGATATTTTGCTTATTCTTTGATTGGTGGAGCAGAGAAAAGTCAAAGTGAGGTACTAAATAAGCTTGAGGCACTTGGTTTTTGCGTAAATGAGCATCAGTCCTTAACGAGTAGTTTAGATGGAATGCTGAAGTTCTATAATGAAGTCTATAACTGTCGCTATAACTTGGATTATGATATTGATGGAATAGTCTATAAAGTAAATGATTTGGTACTACAAAATCGTCTAGGGAATACTCACAAAGCACCGCGCTCAGCACTTGCATACAAGTTTTCTGCGGTTTATGCAAAAACAAAGTTAAACAAGATATTTATACAGGTGGGCAGAACAGGGGTTTTAACTCCAGTTGCAGATTTAGTGCCAGTCAATGTTGGTGGGGTGCTAGTTAGTAGAGCAAGTCTGCATAACCAAGATGAGATAAAACGTAAAGACATAAGAGAGGGAGATATTGTAACAATCAAAAGGGCAGGGGATGTAATTCCCCAGATCGTTGAAGTAAGCAGAGATTCTCGTCTTCCAAATACACCTGAATTTGTGTTTCCTGAAGTATGCCCTGAATGTGGTAGTAAAGTACGTCAGGTTGAGGGAGAGGCGGCAGTAAGGTGTCCTGAGGAATTTGCCTGTAAAGCTCAAATGATAGAAAAACTAAAGCATTTTGTATCGAAAGATGCATTTGACATTGTTGGCCTTGGTGATAAGCAGATAGAGTTTTTTTACGACCTTGGTCTGATAAAACAAATCCATGATATTTTTACTTTAGAAGAAAAATTGGATGAATTTAATCTGGAAGAACAGTCTGGTTGGGGCAAGAAATCAATAGCTCATTTATTAAATGCTATACAAAGCAGAAGGGTAATAACTCTAGATAGGTTTATATTTTCTTTAGGTATTAGATTTATTGGCCAAGTTGCAGCAGAATTGCTTGCAGATTATTATGTTTCTTATGATAATTGGTATAATTCGATGATTGAACTGTCATCAGATAATACTGAGCTAGTAGGTATAGACGGCATAGGAAAAAAAGTAGCTGAATCTTTGGAATCATTTTTTTCTAAGGAACATAACATCAAAATGTTAAATGATCTTACTGCTTGTCTTCAAATTCTTCCTGTGAGCTCCAACTCTAGTGACTCTGTTTTAAATAATAAAATTATAGTGTTTACTGGTAAGCTACTTGCTATGAGTAGAGGAGAGGCAAAAGTAAGAGCCAAAACTCTAGGAGCAAAGGTCAGCTCACATCTTTCTGCTAAAACTGACTACCTAATTGCAGGAGAAAAACCAGGATCCAAATATAAAAAGGCAGTGGAATTAGGTGTAGAAATTTTAGATGAAGACCAGTGGCATAAAGTGATAAGTTTGGGAGTGTTCAAATGAAACTTGGATTGTATATTAAATCAAAGTTGCAAGACTATTTAGAGAGTAGCCAATTCTTTCCATCCAAGAATCATTTTATTGACTTGCCTCAATTTTTCAACAGAAGGCAAGTCTTCTGTGCTGAGCGGTAGGCGGACAGTTTGATGTTCTATAAGACCAATATCATGCAAAAGTGCTTTAGTAGGTATTGGGTTGCTGGCAGTAAATAACGCTTCGCAAGCCTGTTGCCAGATATCTGCCTGAGGGTTCCTGCCATTGAGGCACTTCTTAACATATTCATGTGCTACATATGGCCAAACATTGGAAGCAACGGAAACCAGGCCAGGCGCACCATAAGCGGCCATATCGGATATCATATTATCATCTCCACAAAAGACCTCAATATTTGGTGCAACTTTCTTATACTGAGCTAAAGTATCAACAGTGCCACTTGAATCTTTGATAGCCCAAAATTTTTCGTGGCTGGATAAGTTGCGTACAGTTTCAGCGTGAAGATTTATTCCTGCTCTTGATGGAATATTGTAAAACATAACCGGCACATGTGCTTTCTCAAGCAGCTTTTCAAACCATAAAGTCTGCCCCATAATTCCGGGCTTTGCATAAATGGGAGTTGTCATTAGATAGCCATGAATAGGCATACCCTTGCAAAAATCAAGCCATTCAAGAGTCTGATATAGATTCACTCCTGGTACGCCAATTATAATTTTTGTATTTAATTTTAGCTCACATACAAATTCAACTAACTCGCGTTTTTCAGAATCAGTAAGCGATAGGCCTTCACCTGTGCTACCCAGCAACACTACGCCATTTTCAGCTTTAACTTGCATTGTCAGTAAACGCTGCAAACTGCTATAATCTATACTATCTCCATTGCAATTAAAAGGAGTAACACAAGCAGTCCATAAAAATGTAGATTTCAATTTAAATTGTTAAAATGGTATTTCATCATCGAGTAGTTCATCTTTTATATCGTTGTCAAAACTTTCGTGTTTATCTTTTTGTCCTGTTTCACCTTGTTTGTATTCACTTGGCTTGTAATCAGGATTTGGCGCACTATTTCGTGAATCCAAGAGAGTAAGAGCGCTATTAAAATTATATAGAACCACCTCTGTTGTGTATCTTTCACCACCGTTTTGGTCAGTCCATTTTCTAGTTCTCAAAGAACCTTCAACATAAACTTTACTGCCTTTACGTGCAAAATCTTTGACGATTTTTACTAATCCTTCACTAAAAATTACGATATTATGCCACTCTGTCTTTTCAGAGCGCATACCGGAAAGTTTGTCAGTCCAACTTTCAGACGTGGCTATTGAAAAACTTGCCATTTCTTTTCCATTTTGTGTAGTCCTAATTTCAGGATCTTTTCCTAAATTACCAACTAGTATGACTTTGTTTATGGTACCACCAGACATAATTATGCTCTAAATAAATCCTTTTATTATCTTATGTGAAAATACTATTGTCAAATTTAATTAAAAGTGCGCTTGGAGGGATTCGAACCCACGGCCTTTGCCTCCGGAGGGCAACGCTCTATCCAACTGAGCTACAAGCGCATATATATTTAAGTTATTTAATAGATAAGCCATCCAAGTCAAATTTTTGTTTTGGATAAAGCGTAAACATAATACTCCCATATCCAAAATATACATTTTGAGAATCATTCGCATGCTTTTTTATTGCTTTTTGATCTACGGTCCATACAAAAGTTACATAATTTTCAGTGACTGAGTGCACTTTTAAATCCTTAGTGTTTATAAACAACTTTCCATTTACCCATATTTTCCATGTATCGAGAGAAAGATATAAAATTGAGTCTAAACTCACTACCTTACAGTTGAAATTCTCCTCTTTCGCAGCTTTTGAAGACCATAAATTGAACTTTTCCATTTCATGAACCATTTTATTAACTGGCTCTTCATCAAAAAAAATGCTTTTTACGTTACTATATTGTGACAAAACGTCAAAGTCACTTTCCACTGCTTCTCTTATTATATCGTCCCGATCTGTATAGCTTAGTTTTTGATTGTTGATAAAGAAACACTCTTTTGCACGCAAATTTGCTATATCAATAAAATCGTCGATTTCTTGATTGCCAACTTTAAGAATACTTTCAAAATATCTTTTTTCTATCATCATTCCATACTGAGAATGATGACAAACCATTTCATCATTACCTTGTTTTTCTATATATACGCATAAATTTCCACTATTTAATCCTAATATTTTATGCTCAATAAAATCTTCATTGCCAATATATTGTCGGCAAGAATACTCCTTACAAATTTCTATGCTTTCTATGATATCTTCACAACTGCAATATGCATTAACATTGGAAATGAGTAGCGTAAAAATAAAAAACAGCTTTATGTTCATCACCTTATCTACTTAATATAGTATACCAATCAAAGACTATATTAGCTCTCACTATCTCTATCATATTACCATTCAAAATCTGATTCATAGTTGCAGCATCAATATTTCTCTGCTTATTTAAAATAAGAGATTTGATCATAACATAACCGGGCAGATTTGGAATAGACTGTAGAAATAAAAAAATATGCTTATCGCTGATTGAGCTTAAATTTAGGACCACTTCACTTTTTATTACTTTTGTGCGTTCACTTTTGTTGTGGAGCTCAACTTCTTCGGGTATAGAAATTGATATTTCAGGTTCTAATATATAGTACTTTTTATATAACTTGCTAAGCTCGAAATTTAAATTTGCAATGTATCTGCTACTATGTAAATTTGAAGAAGAAATTTTTTTCCATAAATCTAGGTTTTTATTTAGAACAACTTCCTTTTTTTGAATTCCAGTAATCTGTAAATTAATAGAACGTATTTTATCAATCGCAATTTGGTTTTTATTATAAATCTTTTCGTTATAGATAACAACATATGTTAATAACCCTATTAATCCAACAGATAATAACAAATACGATATAAACTGAATTGTAGCTTTTCTTTTTAATTGAGAGATAGTCATTAATCTACATTGCCTCTCCTATTTCAACATCAATAGATAGATTTTGCTCTTTAGCAGCAGGTAAGCTAGAAATATTAATGTCATAGGTACGAAAATTATCGTTTAAATTTTTTCGTAGTTTCTCGTATTGATGAGAAATATTTTTACCGGATTGAAAATTAAACTTTAAAGTTGTGGTAATATAACTTTTTGCCTCATTATAATTCCATTCAAATGATCGAAGCTCTATACCTGGTATTTTTAACTTTTCTACATACTTAACTTGTGTAAGAGGAGAGTATTCTATTTTTGATAAAATATTATTGATATTAATAAAATCATAAATTTCATCTATTTTTTTTACATTATAGCTTTGGCTAAGTTTTGTTAATTGGTTATTTAAGGTGTTCTGCTTTGCTGATAAATTATCAGCGACATTGAAATTTGAATACAAATTTAGTAAACAAAGGGTGTTTGTTATAACTAAAACCAGGGCGAAGTATAGAAAAATTCGAGGAGAGTTTAAATAAAGGTAATTGAATAGATAAAATTCTTTAGTTTCCTTTGTATTAAAAATAGCTGCTAATTTATTCTTAAAGCTATGAAACAAAATTATGGTATCGCAAAAGTTATCTTTTTCACTTATAGCTAGTTCTGCTCCTAATAGTTTGCCTAACTCATATGGAGTTAATATGTTCACACTGTTCTCTGAAAAATTTATGACTGATAAACTAGCTTTGATATCTTCTGACACTATGATACAAAGGTCGATAGGGTTATTTTTTTCAAACCCAAACTTAGTTAAGGATCGAATAGTATCTTGCACTTCCTGATATATTCCACCAGCGATAATTCCTGGTAAATTATCATTAGTAAATGATGTTAAGCGCGTAAATACCATTTTATTCTCTTTAAGAACCACTTGTCTATAGCCTCCCGTTTTAGTTGCAGCAACTATAATTTTCCAATTATTAGGATCTTTATGTAGAATCTTTTTTGTTATATTACTTATTTCTATAGGAAACATTAATATTCCCTTAAAGTTGGAGCCTATCTCAATAAACACATTCAACCAATATTCTACTAAATGCTTTGCTTTTGATGAAACAAGAAGATAGCACCAGTTTTGATTGAATTTGTTTGGCTTCTCAACCAAAAAAACTGAACTTATGTCATTATTACGAGAAAAATGCTCCATCTTTGTTTTTGCTGATAGATAGGCACTAATCTTGTTTGCCCTTGTAATAAACTGTAGCGAGTAATTTTGATCTGCATGATTAAGCAGCAGGTATAAAGGTGCTTTTTTATCTGACGAAAGACATGAAATTAAATCGGAAACTGCTTTATCGTTTTTGCCCTTAACAAAATACCTTTTATTTAAAGTATTATTTTTAAAATATAGTAACATTATGCCTTCTTCTCCAATAGAAAGCATAAACTTACTTTTGGATTTTGAACTAAACATATTAACAAAGCATATACTTATCTAGAATTAAAAAGGCAATTTATTGAAATTCATTAAACGTTAGAGGGAAATATTGTTATAAATTTTCGCAGCAACATTATTTATATTATAATTTTTTTATAAAATTACCACTAATATTAAGTTATTTAGATAACAAATTAAGAAAATTCATTAAGACGAATTTGTTGTTTTTCAAATTGTAGGTAAACCTAAGCCACTTTAGCTATATCTGCCGATTGACTTTAATTAATAAGAGTTATTAATCTATTTACTATTCTTGTAATATTATTTCTAATGGTAAAGAAATATATATTTTTCTGGAACAGTTGTTATTTCAGATACAGAATTTATTGTAAGTAAACTAACCATTTGCTGAAGAGCGCTCATCTTCTGTGGTACTTGATGATGGAGCAACTAATTTGCTCAAAATCTCATCTTTTGGTCCCATAGCGTAAATGACACCATCTGACATGAGGATCACCTTATCAACTACGGACAATAACGGTAGCTTGTGAGTGATGATAACAGTAGTAGTATTTTGTTTTCTTGCAATGCCAATTGCATTAATTAAGCATGCCTCTCCATTGCTATCTAAGTTAGCGTTTGGTTCATCAAGTACTAAAAGTTTTGTGTGACCATAAAAAGCTCTGGCAAGTCCAAGAAGCTGTTTTTGGCCGCCAGAGAGCGTTACTCCTCCAGGACCTCCTATTGTTGTATCATATCCATTTGGTAAGCTTAGTATTAGTTCATGTATTCCTGCAATTTTTGCTGCTTTGATTATTTCTTCAGGATTTGGATCTGGCCTCATGCGAGCAATATTAGCTTTGACACTAGTGTTAAATAACTCAATATCCTGAGGTAAGTAGCCAACATAATTACCAAAATTTTCTCGATTCCAAGTATATACATCAGCGCCATCTAGTCTGACTACACCAGATATTGGCTTCCATACACCAACAGTTAATTTTGCGATAGTGGATTTACCAGAAGCACTTGCACCAATAACACCAACTACATCTCCAGGATCTATAATGAATGATATTCCTTTTACTGTCGGCTTATTGCTTCCATAAGGAGTAAAAAATACTCTATCAAATTCCAATTTTCCTTCAGGTTCTGGTAGAGCCATCGTTTGCTCTCTTTTTGGCGATGTTAATATAAGTCTTTGTAGCCTTCCATATGACATTCTAGCCTGATTTAAAAACTTCCAAGTATGAACCGCAGCGTCAAATGGTGCTAATACTCTACCCATTAAAATTGAAGCAGCGATGATGCTACCGGCAGTCTTATGAGCTGTGATTGCAAGTAATGCACCTGTTCCAATTACTGATATTTGCAGAGTTGAGCGCAAAAACTTAGTGATTCCAGTAATTACATTAGAGCGATTTTGTGCTTTAATTTGCATTGCTCGATTCTGATCATTTCGTTTACACCAATCAGAGACTATGAATTCTGACATGCCCATAGCTTCAACCACTTCTGCATTTCTTGTTGCAACATCTATAGCATTGATATTCCGTATAGTTTCTTCGTTGGTTTCTTGTAATATTCGTTTAGTGGCAAGTTCATTCCATATTGCCATAGAGACTAATATAATAATTCCAGTAATAGCTATAAACCCCGTGGAGGTATGTATCATGAAAATCACAACAAGGTAAATTAACGACCATGGAGTATCAAACAGTGAGAATATACCATTTCCTGTAATGAAATTTTTTATCACTCCGAGATCTCGTATTGCTTCACCACTTGAAGTTGAGCTCTGCACTGACGTTAGCCTGATTGACCTTACTATCAGATCTGGTGTTGCAGTTTTATCGATCCAATCACCTATTTTTGCCATGGCTAAATATCGACAAGTTTCAAGCATTGCAGAACATGCAAATGCAGATAAAGTGATAATTGTCAGCATAGTTAGTGTTGATACACTTTCGCTCGATATCACCCGATCAAGCACTTGAGAGGTATAAAGTGGTAGGAATAACATTAATAAATTGATTCCCGCACTAAACCAAAAGATAAACCAAAATGCACTTTTGCATTTTTCTAGGCAAACATATAGAGTACTTTGCTTCAATTCTTTTTTTATTGATGGCGTAATTTCCACAATCTTCCTCTTAATTTGATTACATGCACCATATACAATTTTTATTACAAAAATATTAATAACGGTAGTTAGCTTACTTTAAGTGAGTAAAATATTAATATATGTGAATAGGAAATATAAACAATGGTAAAAAGAAGTATAGTTAATATTTCCTTCATTGCCTATAGCGAAGCTACGTCATACCGCGATTCATTCCATAGCTGTACGAACATTCATTTTTGAAGGTAAACTGCACAGCAAATGGTGTCATGAAAGTAGCTGACACTGGGATGGCTTTGTTGCATCGCTACTTATGAAAGGCTAACTATAATTAGGATTATAAGCAACTTATTGAAAATCTTGTTTTTTTGCAATCAATCTGATCAAATTTAAGAATAGTATAGCCTTTCTTATAATAGTCCGAATGCGATAAGATATGTGTTTATGGCTATAGCAGGCCAGTAGCATATTACGGTCTGTTCGGATTATTGTAAAAAGAGCTATAATTTGTTATTTATATTAATAAATTTAATTCTATTGAAAATAGCTAAAGCATTGAAATTCTTGAATTTTAGCCAGATTAGTGAGTGGTAGTGAAATTTCTTTTACTCAAATTTAGGTATTCACTGACCGTTCTTGTTATAAATACCAGAATAATAAGCTACTGATATTCTCCACCTTTTTTATCTTTAATCCATCATAGCTAGCGATGCAACAAAGCCCACCGATTCATTCTACTGCAACGCAGAAAATTCGTACAATTGTGCATAATGTGGGGCTTCTGGCTACATTTTTCTATTGAACTCACCTTTTCTCTATGTGACAGATTTCGTATTAAATTTTAAATTTAATGCGCCTAGATATACAAGCATTCCTAGCAAAACCATAGGTATAGAAAGCAACTGCCCCATAGTTAAATCAAGCCACAAATAGCCAATTTGATAGTCTGGTTCGCGAAAAAACTCAACGAAAAAACGTGCTATTCCATACCACATAACTGCAATACCAGTTAACGCACCGTGATACAGTCTTATTCTAGTTAAGAAAAACAGTGAATTTGCAACTGCAAAAAGTAGCAGTCCTTCAAAAAGTGCCTCATAAAGCTGGCTTGGATGATGCAGCAAATTATCACCACTCTCTGGAAATACCATACCCCATGGCATAGTTGTAACTCTGCCAAATAACTCTCCGTTTATAAAATTGCCTATGCGACCTAAAAATAAACCTATGGGAACTCCGCAAGAAACTAGGTCCAGTGCATAAAATGTAGGGATATTATGTCTTTTACACGAAATTATTACTGCAAGCAAAACTCCTATAGCACCACCATGAAATGACATCCCTCCTTCCCAGGTCTTCAATATCTCAATAGGGTTGCTTATATAAAGAACTGGATCATATATCAATACGTAGCCAAGTCTACCTCCAAGGATAATACCTACAATAGTGGCTGTTAATAACGAATCGTAAAAATTCTTAGTAAATATTTTTTGGTCATCTAGCTTATGTAAATACCAATATGCAAACACTATACCCAAAACGTAGGCTAAGGAATACCAATATATAGAAACAGGACCGATGCTGAAAATTACTGGATTTAAAGACATATTTTGCTATAAATTATTCTTAGACAATCTACTTTTTTCACGATCCCACTCTCTCTGTTTTATGGTTGCTCTCTTATCGTAGAGTTTTTTTCCTTTTACAATGGCAATTTTAGTTTTTGCAAATCCTTTATCGTTAAAATAGACCGAAAGCGGCACAACAGTTATCCCAGCAGTCTTGATTTGACCAATTAGTTTATTTATCTCCTTTTTATGCAAGAGTAATTTACGTTCCCTTTTTGGTTTATGATTTTTTCGGTTCGCAGCTTTATATTCTGCAATATGCATATTGTGCAGCCATACTTCGCTATTCTTTTCAACAACGTAGGCGTCGGAAATATTTACTTTTCTTTCTCTTAGCGATTTAACTTCACTGCTTAATAAGACCATACCCGCTTCAAATTCTTCTAAGATGAAATATTCAAACCTTGCTTTCCTATTTTCTGCAATAACTTCCATATCTAAAGATATCTTTAAGCTTCAATATATTACAGAGTTTTTGACTTAATTCATAATAAAACAGTTATCCCAATAAATATAAGGTGCCAGGCTAGTCTGATAGCAACAGGATAACAAAAATCAAGTAAGTGCTTTTTCTGTCTCTCTAGGCACAAGTTCCTTTACTTCTTTCATTTCAGTTTTAGGCTTTGACATTATATATTGACCAGCACCAACTATGAGCGCAGATCCTGCAGCTAGTCCAATTATTGCTGGTACAGATAGGGCAGTAGCAAATGCAAGTGCAACACCAACTATCACTGCAGTTACAAAACACACAATAACACCTTTTACAATTGCATTTTTTGCAGATTGTTCTTTTTCTTTCACAATTGCATTTTTTCCAATTTGTTTTTCTTCCTTTTTCTCTGGAAGCTGCATTACATCTTTATTTTCGGTAAGATCCTTTGGCGTTTTTTTATTCTCATTTTTTAACGTTTGCTTTTTTTCCGCTTCCTCTAAAAGCTGAATTATACCTTGATATTTAGTAAGGTCTCTTGGCGTTTTTCCATCAACATCTTTTAATGAAGGGTCTGCTTCAGTGTGTAGCAGAACTTCCACCACTTTTATTTTGCCATTTTCAGCAGCAAGATGTAAAGGAGTACGTCTATCACCATTTTTTGCATTAACCTTTGCTCCTTTTGCGATTAGAATGTCTACTACATCTTTATGGCCCTCTCTGGCTGCAAGATGTAAAGGAGTACATCCATCATCATCTTTTGCATTAACGTTTACTCCTTTATTTAATAGGTTTTTCACCTTCTCCTCATTATTATGTTTAACAGCTGAATGCAAAGCTTTGATGTTCTCTTGTGCCTTTAATAGAGCTTCTTTTACCGCTTTATGGCCTTTTTGAGAAGCAAATGTTAAAGGAGTCCATTTATAATGGTCTTTCGCATTAACATCTGCTCCTTTTTCAATTAGAGTTTCTACTATATCTTTGCGGCCATTTGCAGCAGCAAGATGTAAAGAAGTCCACCCATCACTATTTTTTGCATCAACGTTGATTCCTTCTGCTTTTGATAGAACTTGTACTATCTCTTTGTGGCCATTTGTAATAGCAAGATGTAAAGGAGCCCATCCTTTATCATTTTCTGCATTAACATTTGCTCCTTTTCCAATTAGAGTGTTTACTACATTTTTGTGGTTCCTTTTCAACAGCAAAATGTAAAGAAGTCCATCCATCACCATTTTTTGCATCAACAATTGCTCCTTTTCCAGTTAGAATGGTTACTACATCTTCGTGGCCATAGTGAGCAGCAATATGTAAAGGAGTAATTTTATTATCATGTTCTGCATTAATATCTGCTCCGTTTTCAATCAGAGCTTTTGCTACATTTGCACAGTTCCAATAAGAAGCAAGATGTAACAATTTGACTTCCTTAGAATTTTGACCACGAGATATAGTAAATATGTAATTTATGCCAGATCCACTATCATTGTCAGGTTTACTCTTTTCCCACTCTTGACATAAATCTGGATCTTCTTCTTGTAACTTAGCTTTTATTTTTTCAACTATATTGTCCTTGCTCAAATCTGAAGGGTCATTTATTTTTTTTAATATTTCCATAAATTTATCATATTCCATAACTTCCTCACTTAAAATACATAACTTAGTTGTTATATCTTTTAACATAGAAGTCAAGAACCTAAATATTCGTTATTATCTTTCCTTAAAGAGTCATTTTAGTTATATTACAGACTATGAAAAACCTCAACTTTAGGAAGGAAATCAAGTTTTTTTCTCTGTCATTTATAATTTTATTTGTTCTATGGACTGTATTGTCTGGTTATTTTGAGCCGTTTTTTATTTTTTGTGGAGTGTTTTCCTGTATATTCACATCGTTTATCTTTAGAAGGTTGATAAACGCTGAAAGAGCTCTTAGCCAGATTTTAAATAGTACGAGTAGACTGTCGTTTTATAAGTTAGTAAGTTATATACCATGGTTAATGTACCAAATCATTTTATCAAGTGTTTATGTAACAAAAAAGGTGCTACAACTCAAATCTAAGCTTGAACCGATTATTATCCTAAGAAAATGCAAAGGGCATAATGACGAAAGCATTGCGTTATTTGCCAATTCAGTCACAATCACTCCCGGAACTTTAACTATCAATGTTGAAAGTAAGCAGAAAACATATTTCTCTACCATGTATTTGATAGATAAAGATCTTGAAAGCGGCATTTCTGAAATAGAAAATAAAATCTTAAAAATACTACGTTCAGTTAAGTAATTGCTTTAAATAAGTTAACAGCATCCTTATATTCCCTTACAAGACTTTCAAGCATTTCTTTTGGAAGGCTATTGTTAACAATAGAACATAAATAATTATACAAATCTTCTAACCTTAATATGTTATTTCTCTTCTTGCTGTTGAATTTATACGGAAAAATACCTTCCATAACTTCAATAGTAGTAGCCTTGTTTAAAAATACATTTTCACTTGTCACGCTTATTCTTGCTAAAACAGTGTTAATTTCAGGTTCGTCACTCGTATAAAAATCTGATAGCTGAGTTATTCTAATAACGTACAAAGTTACTATTTTTGACAAGCAATTATCAGCATATTCACAATTTTTTATTACCTCCCACTGAGTAACCTGAGATTTACCTATTTTTGCATTGTTCGGTAATTTACTCATTGAACTTTCTCCATTTAATCCAGTGTAATAAATTATACTAATACTTTGTTAAATAAATAATAACGCGATTACAAAAATATATACTTATAGTAGTATATTATACAAAAATAGCACAATATCTAAGCATTAAAGCTAGTTTTAGCTGGGTACATGGGGCTATTCGTTATTTTGTGTTGTCCAGTGAGGTTCAAAATTAGAGGTCCACTTATATAAAGAGTTTAGTCTGCCTTCTTTGCTATAAAATAAGTTTTCCTTTTGAGCTGTTTTGTTAGTATTAACTAAATTCTAAACTAACTGTGCTATAATGAAAAAGATAAAACTCGGAATACTAATTTCAGGTAGGGGGTCGAATATGCAGGCCTTAATAGAAGCATGTCAAGATCAGAATTTTTCCGCAGAAGTTGCATGTGTTATCACAAATAATAGCGAAGCTGCTGGTCTGAAAATAGCAGAGCAAGCAGGAATCTCAGCGTTTATTGTTAAAGATAAACCGCTTGATGCTGGTAAAATTCACGAAATACTTGTTCAACATAAGGTTGATTTAATTTGCCTTGCAGGGTTTATGAGAATTCTCAAAGCTGATTTTCTGAGTAAATGGCATAACAAGGTGATAAATATTCATCCCTCTTTACTTCCGTCTTTTAAAGGCCTAAACGCTCAAGAGCAAGCTCTAAAAGCAGGTGTAAAAATTACAGGTTGTACTGTACATTATGTCACTCCTGAAGTTGATGCTGGAGCCATAATTGCTCAAGTTGTTGTACCAGTGTTACTAGCTGATGATATTCAAAGCCTCTCAGAACGCATTCTAGCTGAGGAGCATAAGTGCTATGTAGAAGCAGTAAGATCAATAGCAGAAAGTATTAATTATTGACCCTGAGCGTTTTTTCCAACTTCAACGAAAAATAAATTTTCGGGTTCCAGTAAAGAACTTGCCAGCTCGTTTACTTTTTCTAGCTTTACGTCATTAATGAGACTTACAAAATTATTTAGACGATTAATATCGCGATTACGTACCTGCATACTAGCCAAGAACACTGCTGTGTTTGCGTTATTAGATAGGGAAAAGATAAAATTATTTACCATACTAATTTTTGTATCTTTAAATAATTGTTCATCAATTCCTTCCTTTTTTATCCTGCTCAATGTATCTCTTATTGCAGATATGGATTGACTGGCAGTAGAGCTATCAGTACTTAAACCTCCGGCTATAATATTTGCATGCGTATAACTAGCCATAGAGGCACTAATACCATAAGTAATTCCAAAATTTTGCCTTAGCTCTTTCATCAGCACTGAATTCAGCCCCATACCACCAAGCGCATTAACCAAAACTTGAGCATTATAGTAGTCTGGATCTTCATAAGCTATACCTTTTTGAGCAAAAAGTATCACACTTTGTGGTATATCCATAAAAATGTTCTTACTTTCTGCAGAACCAAAATCATTTTTCACAGGTATTTTTCTAACTTTTGATCTTTTTGACGGCAATTTAGATAAATATTTATCTAATAGCGTAATAATTTCTTCTTTTTTTGTACAACCAGCAACACTGATAACTATGTTATCTTTAGCAAAATTACGCTTTATGTATGTTAAAACATCGTCTCTAGTAATGCTCATTATAGTATCAAGAGTACCGTACACACTTTTTGAGTAAGGATGTTTTTTAAACAATAACGTATCTAATTCTTTTCCAGCAACAAAATAAGGATTTTTTTCAAGATTATTAAAATCAACTTTGGCTTTCTCGAAAACTCTATTCAACCCTTCAGAGTCAACTTTAGGACGTATTATAGCATCGCTAAGTAGTGAAATACTTTCTTCTAAATTTTCAGACAAAGTTTCTAATGACACTCCGAAACTTTCTAAATCGGGGTAAAAAAGTAAATTTATTCCTTTGATCTTCAGTTTTTTTGCAAAATCCTTAGCGTCATTTTCTTCTGCCCCTTCTTGGATTACAAGAGAAGTAAACCAAGCAAGCCCCTGTTTTTCTGCACTCTCATACACATAACCTGCATCTTTAAATGATATATTCAGTGAAACTTTTGGTAAAGCATGATTTTCTACAAATAAAAACTTAAATCCTTTACGGGTAGTGACCTCCTCTATATTTAGGTTACCACTTGCTTGTAAATTAAAGCCTAGACAGAAAAAAAATAGAAATATAATTTTACTTATTCTCATTATTATCTCCTTTTGGTAATAAACGACCAATTAACTTATTAGCAGAAAAAATAGCACGGATTTTATTATTTACATCCTCTAGATTGACATCATTAATCTTGCTATATGAAATATCTATTTCATCAAGTGGAATGCCAAGTGCTAGGTGCGGCACATAAAACATTGCTATATGAGTTAAGTCAGATAGATTATCAAACTGTGCTGCTTTGTATCTATATTTTGAGCTTTGTAATTCCTCGCTCGTCACCCCTTTAGATACGAAGCCATTAATAGTATTATCTAACTCTCTTTCAACAATATCTAAATTAGCGCCACTTTTTGGAATTATCATAATATCAATGTAGCCATCACTAAAAGCTAGGCTATTATAATAAGCAAACACTGATACTGCCACATCTTTATCTAAAACCAAATCTTTATACAGTTTGCTGGATTTGCCGCCACCTAAAATGTCAACCGCTAAATGAGCAGCAGAGGCTTCATTTATGTGATCAAATAAGGGAACACGATAACGAAAATATAAAACTGATTCTTTTACTTCAGTGCTCTCTAAGGTCACCGATAGACCTGCATTATGCACTGGATCCTGATTTGGGTAATTTCTCATTACAGGCTTAGCTTTAATTTCGCCATATTTTTCTTCTGCTAATTTCACTACTTCATCAAGTTCCACATCACCCACAATCAGTAATATTGCATTACCAGGGTGATAATAACTATCGTGAAACCTCACTATGTCATCCTGATTGTAAGTTTTGATATCGCTCTCCCAGCCAATAACAGATCTACCATAGCCATTACGGTAAAATGCACTATCCATTTCTTCCCACAACAAGTTATGAGGTTGGTTATCAAATCTCATTTTTCTTTCTTCCAGTACAATGTTTTTTTCTCTATCTATTTTGTCTTGAGTAACATTAAAGTTTCCCATTCTATCTGCTTCAACTTCCATTGCCAGTGGTAAATCTTTTTTGGGGACCAACTCATAATAACAGGTATATTCTTTAGTGGTAAACGCGTTAAATTTAGCCCCAATGCTACTCATAGTGGCTTCTATATCTGTGAACTTTCCTGTAGTTTCAAACATTAAATGTTCAAAGTAGTGAGCCAATCCTGCTTTGCCGATTGGATCATCCATTCCCCCAACTTTGTATATTACTGCATGTAAAACGGCTGGAATCCGATGATTAGAAACAACATAAACATCTAGTTCGTTACTGAGTTTAGTATATTTTATGTTGTGCTCTATGTTTAAAGCATTCGAAGAAATTGGGTAAGTAAAAAAAAGTACAGGTAGTATAAGAAAACTAAAAAACTTATGAAGCATTATTTCGACCTAATATAAAAACAATTATTTTATTCCTCATTTTGTTTAGAAATAAGCATATCGTATATATACCACTTATATAACAATGTAAACATTCCACAAACTATAGATAAATCTGCTAAATTAAAGGCTGGCCAATACCAATCATCAATATGAAAATATATGAAATCATATACAGCTCCCCAATAGATCCTATCAACTACGTTTCCGATTGCTCCACCAATCATCAGAGAAAAACCAAGGTAAGTTGACTGATCGTCAGACTTGTATATCAAATATGCAAGTATACCAATTATTAGTATTGAAAATGCTGAAAAAAAGAAACCGCCATGTGGTAAAGCGCTACACATTCCAAAACTAATACCTGAATTCCAAACTTCAACTAGTTTTATAAAACTAGCGATCTCAATTGATTCTCCTTCATCAATCAATGAGTTTATGTACAATTTGCTCGTTTGGTCAATCAATACTATAATTAATATAACAACTAAGCATAACTTTTTCATAAATTTGCCTTTAACCTATAAACTTTAAGTATATCATAATTTATCTGTTTTGTTAACTCCTCAATACTATGGAATTTTTTTTCTGACCTTATGAATTTTAAAAGTTGTATATTGACTTTATGACTATATACGTCTTCATCAAAATCGAATATGTGCATTTCTATTATAGGCTTTTTCAGATCCTTAAAAGTAGGTCTCATACCAATATTGACTACTCCATATAACCAATTTGGATTACTATCAGGAAAAGTCACTCTAGCGTAATATGTGCCAAACTTAGGTTTTATCATGCAATCTTCTATAGGAATATTTATGGTTGGAAATCCTATTTCTCTACCTCTACATGCACCTTTTGTCACAACACCAGAAACTTGATAAGGCCTGCCGAGCAATTTATTAGCAATTTCTATTTCGCCCCTTTGTACATACTCCCTTATTGAAGAAGAAGAGCAAATTTTGCCGTCAATTGTTAATGGCTCTAATTTAGTCAAAGAGTATCCATATATTTCAGAATATTTCTCTAGAGTTAATATATTACCCAATCGTTTATGACCAAAAGTGCAATTTTCTCCGACAATTATGTGTTTAGCGCCATATTTATCTATTAAAATCTCACTGATAAAGTCATCGCAGCTAACCTCAGAAAAACCTCTATTAAAATTAATAATATATAAGTAATCTATACCATAGCTGCTGATTAGTTCCTTTTTTTGTTCTTGGTCTATTAACCTAAAATTGTTTCTACCAAATAAAACAGTTGATGGGTGAGGCTCAAAAGTTAAAACTGCAGAGGGTAATCCTCTTTCTTGTGCTACCTTCTTTAGAGTAGAAATTGCAAACTCGTGTCCTAAATGAATGCCATCGAAATTTCCGAAGGTTAGTGCTATATTATTTTCTATTCCTTGCTCACAATTATAAATAATTTTCATACAATTTGATGTTTTTACATGTTTCTTATATATAATAACTATATTTTAGTAAGCTACGGAGATAAATTGTGAAAAATGTTGTGATATATGTAAAGAAGGGCTGTCCATACTGCATAAGGGCAAAGGATTTACTAGATAAAAAAGGTGTGAAGTATGAAGAAATTGATGTGCTCAAAAACTCAGATCTATTTAACGACATAAAATCAAAGTATAACGTTAGAACAGTTCCACAGATTTTTATCAACGATAAGCACATTGGGGGGTGTGACAAATTGATGGATCTTGAAAAAGAAGGAAAGTTGGATGATATGCTAAATAATAATGACAATCACACTGATGTCACAACCTACACAAACAGCAATGATGAATGTGGAGAGTGTGTTATACCACATGATGATTTTATGTAACTTTTTATCTTGTTTTGTCGTGTAATACGTAAATGAAAACTAGTATGCTCACTTTAAACAATTCTTAATGAATTAAAAATACAATTCATTCAGTGAGTTTTTTTAGTGGGAAAAAATGACAAAAAATATTTCAATTATTAGCAGAAACTTAATTAGTATCGAATTAGTTAACAAACAAGATTTAGAGAATTTCATCAAGATTTTCACAGTGCTTGATAAACATATAGCAGCTAAAACACTTTTTACAGAAGAAGTGAAAATAGAGTACAAGCAGCACAACGGCAAAGAAGTTGTTGAATTGCTAAAAGATACAGGCTTTACATATCATGATATTGAAAATGTATTGAATCACCTGAGTAAACACGGAATGGAAGTGCCCAGCAGCATCATAGCACATACCCTTTTTTCTGCATGCAATCACGCACTTGAATCTAAGGATGTAGCATTTTCCTTTTCTGAAGGATTTCCACAATTTAACATCAGAGTAAATAAGAACACCTTCATAATAACTCCTATGAGTGAAGAGAATTTGGAATTGAATTCACAAAATAGCAGAACGCTTATAGAGTCACTAAAGAGCGAAAAAAGTATTTATGATTGTATAGCAGAAGAAAATACCATTAAAGTTATAGTGCATTCTGAAATGCATCAAGCTATAAATTTGATTATAAAATCACTGATAAAGTCTCGCCTTTTAGCAAAAGAGGAAGAAGGAAAATTCAAAGAGAAATTGAGACAACTTGCTTTTAAGGATCAAGCTTTTGTTGAGTATTCTAGCATCAGAACCATCAATAGGTATCCACATAATCATCCTCTGAGGAAGCATGAAAGTGTTACTAAGGATATAGAAAATATTTTATGTGATTTCATAACAAATGAGAACAGCGAGTTTGCTATAGAGCGACTAAATAGGCTGAGCTCAGCAGTTTCTCCGGATACTCCAAGAATCATCACTAAAACTATAGATAAACTTGTTAAGTTTTACTAAGGTATACGAGAGCCAATAGACTTCTTATATTACCTTCTGTCATCCAAGTAGCTTGGCTACTTGGTTCTTTTTTTGGGTTCCAGCTATGTACATAGCTGTATGAACATTGTAGCCGTTATTCAAGTAGCCCGCAGAAGCGAAAAACTTACTTGACAAACTCCGCCAACTCCCTTATCATGAAACTGAAGCTATTTATTTATCTTCTCTGTACAGATTAAATGACAAAAAAACTCACGTATCTGGCGTCTCATGTTTAATTTTTTGCACTATGTGCACCTTATGTCTTTACAAAACTTCTAGGTTTTTACCTAATATAAGCTAAAATGCGCTTATAAAGCATTTAAAACATAAAAAAACGCCAACTTAAAAAATGGATAGTGAATAACTAGCTACCCTAGGGTTTCTTTTGCCTTTTTTTCTGTTTAGTAAATTTCTTAATGTTTATAATTTAGATTAGTTGCGGCTTAAAAGCAACTGAATCGCGGTTATTAAACGTTTAGAATAAAAAAACGCCATACTTGAAAGTATAATGTAAGTAATTAGCCAACCACGGGGCTTCTTTTGCCTTTTTTTTGTTTGGTAAATTTTTTAACATTTATAGCTAAACGACAACCGTCATCCCACTACTTGTTAGCGGGATCTAGAGATACCGCGAATGAATCGCGGTATGACGGTTCGTGGCGGTATGACGGTTCGCGGTGGCATGACGTAGAATTTTATACTCACCAACTCAGTATTCCAACCTGGATTGTATCTTATCGGTAAAAAAGAAGAGCTATTTTAGGAAGTTTTTATAGGACTAAAACCAAAGAAAACTTGCATATAAGTTTATCAAGATGTAAAATTAAAGTTATTTTAAAAGAATAGGTTAATTATGAATCTTGTAACAAAATCTGCTATCGATTTTACTGCTTCATCTGTTCTCTCTGACGGAGAAATTGTTGATGATTTCTGTCTGAGTAAGCGCATAAAAAATAAGTATGCTGTCCTTTTTTTCTATCCACTTGATTTTACTTTTGTTTGCCCAACTGAATTGATATCGCTCAATAATAGAATAAATGAGTTTGCAAAGCGTGGTGTTGAAGTGATAGGAATAAGTGTAGATTCAAAATTTTCACATTATAAATGGCGAAACACTCCAGTTAATGATGGTGGTATTGGAGAGATTAGCTACACTTTAGTGTCTGATATCAAAAAGTCTATATCAAGAGACTATGGGGTCTTATATGATGACTCAATTGCGCTGAGAGCAACTTTCGTTATTGATGATAAATTTATTGTACGTCATCAATCGATAAATGATTTGCCTTTAGGGCGTAATATCGATGAATTCGTTAGAATCGTTGATGCAATTAAACATAATGAAGAGCATGGTGAGGTGTGTCCAGCAGGGTGGAAAAAAGGTAAGCCAGCAATGCAGGCAAGCGATGAAGGAGTAGCTGATTATCTAAACTCATATAGTGAAGAATTATAAGTTTAGTACAAAAGTTCTTATTATTGGATCCGGGGCAGCGGGTTATGCTGCTGCTATATATGCAGCACGTGCAAACTTAGAGCCAATTGTAGTAACGGGAATGCAGCCTGGTGGTCAGCTTACAATTACTACAGATGTTGAAAATTATCCTGGTTTTGTTTCAGTACAGGGTCCAGAACTAATGGAGCAAATGAGGTTGCATGCAGAAAAGGTTGGAGCAAAAATAATAGATGATGAGATAAAAAGCGTTGAACAACTTGAGGACTTTAATGAGTATAGATTTAGATCTTCTGGTAATATCAATGACTACTATTCAGATGCAATTATCATTGCATCTGGTGCGCAAGCGAAGTGGCTTGGTTTAGAAAGTGAAAAGAAATTTCAGGGTTATGGGGTTTCAGCTTGTGCGACTTGCGATGGTGCATTTTTTAGGAATAAAGTTGTAGCTGTGATTGGTGGTGGAAACACTGCTGTTGAAGAAGCAATATTTTTAACTCGATTTGCCAAAGAAGTGATATTAATACACAGGCGTGATAAATTAAGAGCGGAAAAAGTAATGCAAGATAGGCTCTTTAAAAATGATAAAATAAAAGTAATGTGGAACCATACCGTAGAGCAGATTCTTGGAGAAGAAAATCCAAAAAGGGTTGCTGGTATTGCGATTAAATCAGCAGAGATCGATAAAACCCAAGAATTAAAAGTGGATGGAGTGTTCATTGCAATCGGGCATGCACCAAATACGGGTATTTTTAAAGGCTTTGTTGAAATGGATGAGCAGGGTTACATCATTACAAAACCTGGAACAACTTTAACTAGTAGGGCAGGAGTGTTTGCTGCAGGTGATGTTCAAGATAAGGTATATCGTCAGGCAGTAGTTGCAGCAGGAACAGGATGCATGGCTGCGCTTGATGCAGAAAAGTTTTTAGAGTCGTAGTTATAGCTCTTTTTACAATAATCCGAACAGACCGTAATATGCTACTGGCCTGCTATAGCCATAAACACATATCTTATCGCATTCGGACTATTATAAGAAAGGCTATAATTCTAGGATTTTGAATAAATCGCTTGCAATTTTCCTTTTCTTTTTCATAATTATATTAGTAAATTATTAGGTAGGTTTAATATGCTTTATGGAGGGGATGGGATAAATACTAATGGTTATAGATATAATCAGACAACTTCAAGACAGCCGATGAACCAACACAAAAGTTATTTAAGGCTATTGATAACGAAAACCCGGAAGCTTTTAAACAAGCTCTGAAAGAAGGTGCGGATGTTAATGCGTTTGATAAGGAGGGCATGACACCTTTGATGTCTATTGTCAATGTCTGCGCTGTCAGCGGTGATGGACAGGCTACGTTAGAGAAAATGGCTAAATTGCTTATACAAAACAGAAGTATCAATATTAATGCTCAGAGTAAGCAATCTGTGTCTACAACACGGACGAGATATGATCCTAGTACACAAAGTGAAATATCAGAATTTATAACAACATCTAATATGCGCAAAGACACAGCTTTACATATTGCTTGTCAAGTTGGGGCTAAAGATGTGGTAAAAATATTGCTCACGCACCCAGATATAAAAACTGATATCAAAAATTATGAATATAAAAGCCCTGAAGATTGTATTGCAAGAGGATTTGAGCGCGTAATAAAATTAGAATTTAAAAAAGCACAAAAAGCAAACGAGTTGTTAGGTGCTCTTTCTAGCAGAAACATTTACCAAGCGAAAAGACCATTAAATCAAGAGTTTAACCCTAATTGCTGGAAAAGAAGCCGAAATGAAGAAATAGAAACGCCGCTTAGCTTAATTATTCAATCATGTTTACAAGGAATAACATCAGATAACAAAGAAGTATTGACAAAACTTTTAAAACATAAAGAGCTAGATTTTAGTCAAATAAAGCCAATACAAGCTATAGAGCAAAATTCGTGGGTGAAGCAAATAATTGAACAAGCCATTACAGAGCGATTAACCGCTACTATTAATAAAAAAGATTTAGATGATGTAAAAAAATTAGTAGAAGATAATTGCTTCATGAGTCATGCAATTGTTACTGCTGCATTGAGGGGTGTTAATAATCCAATCGAATCTATTACAAATTATCTAAATGAAAAATTTCCTGCAAATACATTACAACCTTTGGCAAGTACGAATGATATACCGGTAGGTTCTGAGCAAGTTATACAAGAACTTAAAGGTGAACTTGAAAGAACGAAAGCTCAACTCATAGAAAAAGAACGAGAGCTGGATAGGGTCGTACGCGAAAGAACGAGAGGCATTAACAAAATTTCACAGTTAGAAGAAGATTTAAGGCAGGAAAAATCGGCTCAAAAAACAAAAATCAATGATCTAAATAGTGAAGTAACTCGACTTAATAGAATTGTGTATGGAAGAGCAAGCGACACTGTCGAAATTTCACGATTAAAAAGAGATTTGAAACAAGTAAGGGAAGAAAGAGATAGGCTTTCATCAGAAAATAGACTGCTCCGTAGTAATAAAAACGAAAAATCCTCGCAAGCAATTTCTCCTGGTAAAAAACAAAGCAACTACGCTTCTGCTTCTTTTGTGTTGTCTGGAGCGTTTGCTGTTGGTGCATGTTTAGCAGTTTTATACGGTTATCCAGTAATAGGTGCTTGTCTTGCAGTAGTTGCACTTGTTCTTCTTTTAGTAGGATATTTTTTATACAAAGGAGATGAAAAAGACATAGGACCTGGTAGTGCCACAGATAATCCTCAAGTTACAAGGGTTTTGGCTTCTTCTCCAAACTCTGTTGGAAATTCTTATACATATTAAAAACATCTTGATAATTGAGGTGAGTGTAAACTTGAGTGGTCTCAAGACTCGAATGACCAAGCAGTTGTTGTATTGATCTTATATCAATATCTTCCTGAAGCAAATGAGTAGCAAAACTATGACGAAATGCATGTGGAGATAAAATTTCTGGCAGATTTAATATTCTCCTTATTTTCTGCAAACGATTGGCCACATAAGTTCTTCCCAATTTTTTTCCTCTTACTCCCACAAAAAGATGTTGTGCTTCATCAAGGTAAGGACAGGCTTTTACATATTCTTGTATACATTTTTTTACTACTGGGAGAATGAATACCTGCCTTTGTTTATCTCCCTTACCTGTTACTATTAAACTTTCATTGTTAATATCACTAACCCTAAGGTTCAACGCTTCACTGATTCTTAAGCCTGTACCATATAGCAGGACGATAATTGCAATTTCTCTTTTTACCACCCAAGGTTCACCCAGGTCGGATAGTTTCATTTCTTTCAATAAAGTTTTTATATTAGGTATTGATAATGCTTTGGGCAGAGTTCTTCTCTGAATTGGCCTTGATAAGGAAAATACAGCTTCATTGTCTATATTGTGGTTATTTTTTATGTACTTGAAGAAATTTCTGATTACTGAGAGTGCTCGAGTGTTGGATCTTGCGTTTACACCTCTTGCGTAACGAGAGGTAAGCCAACTTCTTAACTCAGGTATGCTTAAATTTTTCAGAGTACCAACATTTACTTCTCCACCAATGTGAGTATTTAGGAAACTTATAAGATCCTTCAAGTCCCTCATGTATGATTCCAAAGTGTTTGGTGAATAAGATCTGTTGCACCTCAGCCACTCATACCATTTTTCAATGATCGAACCGAGGTCCACAATTATTTTTTAAAGAAAGCATCGATGCACGCATCTCGAAAGGCTTCATTTATATCAGGATGAGAGTGACAAATTCTGTATATATCCTCTGCTGCTGCGCCATATGCCATTGCAACCGCTGCTTCATTGATTAGCGTATCAGCGTATGCTCCTATGATATGCACACCTAGTATTGTATCTGCTCTGCTACAAGTCAGCACTTTCACGAATCCTTCAGCATCATCAGTGATTTTTGCTCTGCCGTTTGCAGCAAATTGACATTTACCAACTTTGTACTTACGGCCAGCATTTTTGAGTTCCTCTTCAGTTTTACCGATTGAAGAAACCGCAGGGTGAGTGTAAATGACAGATGGTATAATTTCATAATCAACGTGAGGTACTTGCCCAGCGATTATCTCTGCAACTGCCACTCCTTCTTCTTCTGCCTTATGAGCAAGCATTGCTCCACCGATCACATCACCAATAGCAAATATTCCTTTCACATTAGTTTCATATCTGTTGTTAACTTGAACGAAACCGCGATTATCTTTTTCTATTTTTTCATCAATACCAAGATTCTCAGTGCATGGTTTGCGTCCTGCTGCCACCAATACCTTATCCGCCTCTATAGTGTTTGTTTGATTATCTTTTACAGAGCAAACTTTCACACTCAAAGAATTACTACTTTGTTTTATCTCCTCAACTTTAGTGCTAAGTAAAAATTTTATTCCTTGTTTTTGTAGACTAGAAAGTAGAGACTTACTTAATTCTCCATCCATTGCTGCAGCGATTCTATCAAAAAATTCTACTACAGTGACTTCAGACCCTAGCCTCCTCCATACAGAAGACATTTCAAGCCCTATTGCCCCGGCTCCGATTACGACAAGTTTTTTTGGTACTTCAGTTAAAGATAGTGCACCGGTGGAAGAAATAATGTCTTTCTCATCGATATTAATTCCTGGCAAAGAAATAACATCAGAACCGGTTGCAATTACTATATTTTTTGTCTTCAGCACCTTACCTTCAACTGAAACTTCAAGATTACCTTGGTCAAAAGAAGCAAGCCCATTGATTTTAGTGATTTTGTGAAGGTTAAACAGATATTCTATACCTTTTCCAAGTTCCTGAACTCTGGCGTCCTTATAACCTAGCATTTCTTTTAAATCGAAACTTGCGTCCTTAATTTTTATGCCAAACTTCGACAGATCATTTTTCGTGTGAGCATACTGATAGGAAGAATGGAGCAATGCTTTGGAGGGTATGCACCCAACCCGCAGGCACGTACCACCAAAAATGCTATTTTTATCTATGCAGGCAACTTTCAATCCAAGTTTTGCAGCAGCGATAGCACACTTATAACCACCTGGACCACCACCTATAACAATCAGGTCATAATCAATCATAAAGAACAAACCTATTTTCTAAAGAATAAACACCTTTTCCCTCAGTTGTTACATATATTTTATCGTGAGTAAACACTGGAGTGTGAAACACATTGCCAGGTACTTTGACTACCTTTCCTGCATTTTCAGATCCCGGAAAAGCAAACATTGAACCTTTATTGCTTGTCACCCACAGTGTATGGGCATGCATAATTGGAGCAAACAATTGCGTATTTTCTATTAAATCAGATGCCCAGACTGTTTCTCCATTTTTTATATCCAGGCCAATTATTTTATCGTCTTTAGTAACTATAAAAATTCTTCCGCCTTCTTTTTGCTCCTTTGGAGGAATAAGAGGACTGTAATATGATTCAATGTCTGATACACTTTTTACTTGCAGTGACTTTGACCATAAAATATTTCCTGATTTTACGTCAATACCATAAATATAAGAATTATTTGTAGCTATTAAAGTATCGCCAAGCACTCTCGGTGTAGTAGTTACATCTGTGAGCTGTGTATCCAAAAGGTTTGTAGCCAATTTTTGGCTCCACAATTTTTTACCGTCTTCATTAAAAGCTATTAACTCACCATTTGAAAATGGTGCTATTATTTTATCATTAGAAATTGCTGGCGATATGGAATACAAACCTCGAACCTCATTGATGCCGTTTTGATAAGTCCAAACGAAGCTGCCATCTTTTATATCAAACACGTACAGATAATTATCAATAGTCAATACTACCAATTTATTGTTTATTACTGCTGCTTTCCCTCTTACTGGAGCTCTCAATTCTTTTTCCCACTGAATCTCGCCGGTTTTTGCATCTATTGTGTGTAGAACGTTATCCACTATAAAGAAAACGTTTCCTCTGTGACGCAATAGGCTCATGTTACTAATTTTTTTTCTGTGTGAGAGGTGTAATTTCCAATTCATAGCCTTTGAGTTATCAATATCAAAGGAATATAAAGCGCCGTGCTTGTCTGATAAAATAACGCTATTTTCTGTAAGCACTGGAGCTACATATCCTTGAGATAGTTTTTTATCCACTAGACTTATTCTCTCGCTTGCCATTGTGTAACTGCTACACAATAACATTATCATGACAATTATTACTTTCATTATTTATTGAAAACAAGATTCATTAATATACATCTTAAGAACCTTAATTACAACGGAAATGTTCTTGCTGCATGTTAAAAACGTTGATTTATGAACGAAATATTATATTATTATGTGAGATAATGTATACTCTTAGAGGTAGTACACCTCATCCACTATGCGGCAACGTGCATAGCTGTACGAACATTGAGATATAAAAGTAATTTATACCAAGAAGAAAGATGTCATCCAAATAGCCTCTTTTCCTGTCATCCCAGTGCTTGACACTGGGATGGCTCTGTTGCATCGCAACTGAAAAAATCTGGTGGCTACTGACAAAATTCATTATAAAATAGCCATTTAACCGCTTAAGGAAAAATATGCCACAAAAAATGAGAGTTAGTAACTGCCATGAATATAACAAATTTCTAGAAAAAAGAGGAAATATTTTTCGTTACATCGATAAAGCTATCGAAAATTGGTATGAAAATAGTCCAAAAATGCAGGGCGGCAACTATATTTATAGTGATAAAGTTGTGATTTTAGTGCATATAATCGTTAATCTTTTTAGAATTGGCTTAAGACAAACAGTCGGGTTTATAAAAGGATATTTGCAACAAATAGGAAGAGATTTGGCAGTTATCAGCTATTCGCAAGCTTCAAAAAAAACTTAATATTAAGATCAATGATTGCAGAATTGATAAAAATAATATGGAAGATATCGAAATTGCCATAGATAGCACAAGCATCAGCATTTATAACAACACACAGCAAGGAAAATAGCGCTGACAGAAAATATCGTGGCTATGAACAGACAAGAAAATTGCATGTAATGTTGAATATAAACAGCAAAAAAGCCATAGCTGCAGAATACAGTAACGGTCTGATCACTATGGAGCTTGCGATTTACTTAAAGGAGTTAATTTTCAGCATGCCATAAAAGCACTATATGCAGACAGAGCATATGACAGACATAAACTCTATAAATTGTGTGATGAATGCGGCATAAAGACAAAAATTCCTCCAAAAAAACAATGCAGCAGAGCATCCAAAGTATGGCAGAGAGAAATGCTGCAATTAGACTAATAAAGTCATACAGCGAAGATGGAATGAAGAGGTGGAAAAGGCAAACAAACTACGGAAAAAGATCTTATGTAGAAAGTTTTTTCTCGCGACTGAAACAAACATTCGGGTTTAATTTTCGGAACAAATCTGAAATTAATCGTGGGAAGGAACTGCTACTCAAGTGTTATTTGCTTAATCAATTTACTGACATTGGTATGGCTAAATTTGAAATGGCTACATGAATTTATCGTAAATTACCACCGCATAGTTGTAACATTGTACCATATTACAATGTTCGTACAGTTGTGTGCGCGACCGGGGGTTTTATACTATTCTAGAAGTAACATACGGAAAAGGGGGGATTCGAACCCCCGACATATTTTCATATGTGCACGCTTTCCAAGCGTGTGCTTTAGACCACTCAGCCACCTTTCCATGCTTATTCATAATATTGAAAATTGTACTGCTAAACAATATAAAAACCTGGTATATAGGGTTCACCACGAAAATTCACAGTATTGTTAAACTTGCTTCTGCAAGTTGGAAATGTTTTATCGCAACCTGCGAGTATTGAATATTTATCTCCAGCAAAAATTTGGTATGGAGGCGAAGTAAACAACGTAACTACTTTATTTTTATATTCTTTTACTACACCTTCAAACGCTATTGAGCCAAAGAATTTTACTACTCCGTGCTTATAATATTCATCACTCTCAGTTAAATTCGTGTCTTCAAATCTTCTTTCGTCTATTAGAGGTTGTCCGGAAACAAGTAAAAGGCTATAATATCTGAAATTTTAGTACGGGGTAAAGATGAGAAAAAAGTATCCAACAGATCTAAGCGAAAGGGAATGGGCAAGAATAGAAAAACACTTCAGAGTATCATACAAGAAAGGAGGAAGGCCGCAAAAGTATAGCAAAAAAGAAATATTAGAAGCAATTTTCTATGTATTGCGTACAGGGTGTCAATGGCGGTATTTACCAAATGATTTTCCGCTATGGAAGACTGTGTATGAGCAGTTCAGGCAATGGAAGAAGCAGGGAATTTTTGAGAAAATGAATTATGAAATTACAAAATATAGTAGAAGAAAAATAGGAAGGAATGAGCAGCCGAGTGCCTGTATAGTAGATAGTCAATCTGTAAAGACTACAGAAAAGGGGGGATCAAAGGCTATGATGGAAGTAAAAAAGTAAAGGGTAGAAAAAGGCATATAATTACAGACACTCAGGGTTTTATACTAGGTTGTTACGTAGGCGCTGCTAACGAAAATGATAGAGATGGTATTAAAATAGCATTAAACAATATGAGAACAAAATATACTAAAGTTAAAAAAATGTGGGCTGACATGGGATACCAAGGAAGAAATTTAAAGAATCACATAAAGGAAGAATATGACATAGATATTGAAATTGTTAAAAGGCCTCCATGTAGATTTTGGGTGCACAAAGATACGCCACCTGAGCTACTACCAACAAGAGAACAAGGGTTTAAAGTACAGCCAAGAAGATGGGTTGTAGAAAGGACTTTTGCTTGGGTTAATAGGAATAGAAGGCTATCGAAGGAGTATGATTTACTCACAACATCCACTGAGAATTTCATATACCTAGCTATGAGTAGGGTTATGTTAAAGAGGGAATATGCTTGAATTTACTAGTTTCCCGACAACCTCTTATAGCATTTCTCATAATAGTCCGAATAGGTCATAGGAAGGCAGAATCAACAGCACGACGAAAGGATTCGAATAGAGGAATGTTTTTCCTGGCTCTGTTTTTTATAGCAAACCAATGATGCTCAATTTTGTTAAAATCTGGAGAATAAGGCGGCAGATACAAAATTTCTGCACCGACTCCTTTAGCGAGCTTGATAAGCTTATCAGACTTATGAAAAGTAGCATTATCAAGAATGACAGTTTGTCCAGGTTCTAAGATCGGTGCCAAAAATTGCTCAAACCATCCATTAAAAATATCCATATTACAGTGGCCTTCAAATGTTAATGGAGCAACTATCTTTCTTCTACTTAAGGCTGCAACCATGCTGATTCGTTGAGTTTTTTTTCCAGATTTTAGGGCATAAAATCGCTGTCCTTTCTGGCAATACCCATATGGATAGTCCTCCGTGTTATCAATCCCAGACTCATCTATATACACTAAGTTTTCTGGTTCTTTTGTTGCTATAATTTTTAAGAATTCAGCACGTTTTTCTTCGTTCCTTTCCTTGTATCCATATGTCTTTTTTTGCGCGTAAATCCAATTTTTCTGAGAGCTCGGTGGATCGTTTGGATACTAACGTTGCCCCAAAGTTTAGCCATTTCCGACAGAGTTTTTCTACCGTGTTTTTTAGCAAATTCGATAAACTTATTCCAGTCGATAATTTTCTGATTGTAACCTCCATTACCGAGTTTTTTTGACTGAAAGTCGCCTGTTTCTTTTTTTCTTTGCTGCCACTCCCACAAAGTAGTTCGTCCAATTTTAAATCTTGCTGCCACTGCTTCTCTGCTTTCCCCTTCGTCTAGTGCTTCCATTGCTTTTTTTCTTAAATCATAACTATATGCTGCCGGCATCCAACCTCCTTATCGCCATCTATCCTTAATCTTATCATATCCGGACTTCTGTGGAAAGAGCTATAACTTAAAATGTTGACTCATTACTACACCTCACATAAATACACGATACTATTAGTATAATATATTTAATGTTTCACACAAGCATAAAAATATCAAGCAACCACTAAGAGAAGAAACCCTCTTTCCCATCATACAAATACAACTTATCCATTCTCACCACATCAAAATTATGTTCCTCAAATTTGATTAGCAAGTTATTCACATCACTATTTGTAATTTCATTATTTGCAATGAACCTGCAGGTTATTTGGTCACTTGAAGACTTTGAACTTCCTGGCCAAATCGCAAGGCCTTTTGAATATATTGCTATAATCTGCGGATTACTTGTTTCAAACAACTTCACTATTTGGTCAAAGTCAGCCGGCTTACTCCAGGCAAGCGTTATATCGCTACCCACTAGTTTTTTAATCTTATAATCCTGTTCATAATTATCCTGTATTTTATCCACTTTACTATTTGGATCACTGCCAATTATAAGCTCAGATAATGTTTTCGGTTTTTTTCCTAGATTGTCTATAACAGCTTCTGCAAATTCTTTTGTACCAACTTTCTGTTTACTTCTTTTCTCCTTATATAAATCGGCAGTGTGTATTCCATCCTCCAAAGTCTTGAGCCATGCATCGTAGATTAGTTTTGCAGTACCCACTTGACCTATGTAAATTAGCATATGCACTGCAGCATTTAAAAGACCAGAAGGATTGGCTATGTTTTTTCCTGCAATATCAGGGGCAGAACCGTGCACTGCTTCAAACATTGCGTATTCATTCCCGATGTTGCTACTTCCGGCAAGCCCCACAGATCCAGAGGTTTGTGCGACTATATCTGATAATATGTCGCCATATAAGTTCTCGGTTACTATAACATCAAAATTCTCCGGTTCTGTTGCAACACGCGCCATTCCAATATCAACTATATAATGTTCTGCCTTTATATCTGGGTATTCCTTTGCAATGCGATCAAACGCGGCATGGAAAGTTCCGTCAGTCATTTTCATGATGTTATCTTTAGTCAGGCAAGTTACTTTTTTTCTGTTGTGTTTTTTTGCATATTCAAAAGCGTACCTGCATATCTTCTCTGAGCCAGATCTAGTAATAATTTTAGTGCATTGGTAAGAGTCACCAGTGAGCCTATGCTCTATTCCGGTGTAAACGTCCTCTTCATTTTCACGTATCACTACGATATCAAACTTATCGAATTTATTTTCTATAACAGGATGATATGAAATGCATGGTCTGATATTTGCATACAACCCTAGATTTTTTCTGAGTGCAACGTTTAAGCTTTTGTGCCCTTTACCTTGAGGAGTTGTTGTCGGAGATTTTAATAATATTTTTGTCCTTTCAATTGATTCCCAACCACTTGGAGAAATTCCGTGAGACCATTCTTTACTGTAAACACGCTCCCCTATTTCAATAATATCTATTGAGATTTCCGCTTCTGCTTCGCGCAATATCGACAGCACCGCTTCCATGATTTCTGGTCCGATACCGTCGCCATATGCAACTGTGATTAGTGTTGACATAACTTCCCTAGTTATAAATGATTTAATATTAATTTAAATAATAGAGTGGCACAAGTAGCTAATATTACCCAAGTTAGTATATTTACGGTTATTTAATAACGTATTTTTATATCATATGATGATATTATGAAATATAGGTGGGGTTATGAATACTGAAATAAATGTTAAAGTAAATTATGTAGGATTTACAAGGCGTATTGTAGCAGAAATACTTGACCTCATCATATTTTCCCCTCATTTTATCTTCGGTTTTATCTATGGTGTATTCATCGTATCATTACAAGATCAAGATAAAGATAAAGACTCTTTTCAGGAACTTGCACAACTAGCAACAGAAATACCATTTATAGTTTCTACAGTGGTCGCAACATTAGTACTAACAATATCCAAAATATTAATGGTAACAAAACTTGGTGGTACCCCAGGAAAACTATTGTGTGGTATGCATATTAAAGATGCTAATACATTTACAAATGTTACCCTTATGCAAGCAACAATAAGATGTATTTCTAAGGGAAGCATCTGGATTATTTTTCGCTTTTTGCTTCATCTGCATTATCATGGTTATACTTTTCTATATCTTTTAATTGTGCTAATTTTATTTTTGTTTGCAGTATTTGATCAACGCAAACAGACTTTTTACGATAAAATTGCAAAAACAGTAGTGATAGACTATAAATCTAGTTGATATTTTTCTTTATAGGTAGTACATGGATAAAAAAGTAAACTACTCAACGATGACAAGACGTACTCTAGCATTTATAGTTGATTGTATTTTATTTATCGCAATACCATTTGGTTTAATGGCGGTGGGTTTCTCACTTACACACGCAATACAAGGGATCATGGGTGCAATAATTGTAATCACCACGATTGTATTTTCTTTATTTTTAATGATACCATGTATATTTCATATATTCATGCTAGTAAAATTTGGCGGCACTCCAGGACACTTGTTATTTAGCATGCGTGTAAAAGACAAAGATACATTTGAGTCAATCACTACAATGCAAGCAATGAAAAGGACTATAGCTCTTTTTATAATTTATTGCATATCACTTTGTAATCCCATTTTATTCTTAGCTATACTAATCTTAGTTTTAGTATGTGCAGTAGGTGATGAACATAAACAAGCTTTTCACGACAAAATTGCAAACACGGTAGTGATAGATTATAAACCTAGTTGATATTTTCCTTTAGCTGTCTGCCACCAAGGGTGTCATTCCAGTGTCACGCGCTAACTTAAGGTAAATTGCCAACTTAACTATAAATATATTTTGGTAAATCCAAATTATTTTAGCTATAAGAGCGTTTTACTTTTTGCTCAGCATATCCATCATAACTGGCTTACTTTTAGTGATTCATGGAGTTAAAAAAGTCAGCATTGCTCTTTGTTAAAAGTAGTTTGTCACGTAAAAATTCCATTGCTTCAACGGGTCCCATAGGATTGAGTATCCTACGCACCACCCATATTTTATTTAGTATAGCCTTATCAACTAATAGCTCTTCCTTCCTTGTTCCGGATTTTGTAATATCAATAGCTGGAAATATACGTTTATCAGAAAGTTTTCTATCAAGTATGATCTCAGCATTTCCTGTACCTTTAAACTCTTCAAAAATAACTTCATCCATTTTTGAACCAGTCTCTATAAGAGCTGTGGCGATTATAGTTAAAGAACCCCCATTCTCAATATTACGAGCTGCTCCAAAAAAGCGTTTTGGTCTCTGCAGTGCGTTTGAATCTACACCACCAGTTAGAACTTTCCCAGACGAAGGAATAACCGCATTATAAGCACGTGCAAGTCTAGTAATATTGTCAAGTAGAATTACCACATCTTTTTTATGCTCAACCATTCTTTTAGCTTTTTCTATTACTATTTCAGCAAGCTGTACGTGACGGTAAGCAGGCTCATCGAATGTAGAACTTACTACCTCACCTTTTACAGAACGTATCATATCTGTTACTTCTTCAGGTCTTTCATCTATAAGTAACACTATTAATTCTACTTCAGGGTGATTTATAGCTATAGAGTTAGCCATTTGCTGAAGCAATACAGTTTTTCCTGTGCGAGGTGGAGCAACTACTAACGCTCTTTGCCCTTTTCCAAGAGGAGCTACTATATCTATAGCACGCATGCTTAAGCCTTTTTTATCATCACCATTATTACACTCAAGTACTATTCTTTCCTCAGGATAAAGAGGAAGCAAATTATCAAAATGGACGTACTTTCTTAATTCACTTACTTCAGTAGAGTTTATACTTTGAACCTTAGTTAAAGTAAAATATCTCTCTTTATCACCAGGTGGCCTTATTTCTCCATATGCCATATCTCCTGTACGTAAATTAAACTTCTTTATTTGCCCGTTAGAAATATAAACATCATCGGTACTTGGGGCATAATTTGCACTTGCTGAACGTAAGAAACCAAAACCATCAGGCAATATTTCCACTATTCCACTCCCTGTGGTTATGCCTCCTTCTTCACTCATTTTTTTCATTAAGCTGAATATTATTTCCTGCTTTAGCATTCTACCATTGCTTTTACCGTTAGTTGAAATTTTTCTTTCTTCAGCTAACTCTAACAATTCTTCTGCTGTTTTCTCTTTTAATTCGCTCAGATCTAATGTTTTTCTGTTTTTCTCAGTACCTTCATTGACCATCTGTTTTACTGTATCGTTATTGTAAATTTGCTCACTTTTTTCAGGTTGAGCTGTAACCTTTCCTTTTGCCAAAACATCTTCATTGATTGTTGTCATAATCCTCCAAAAATTTTAATTGATGCTTACTAACCTAAAATGTGACTATAAGATAATAAATTAGGCTGAGTTAGTTTCAGTGCGTATTAAGCTTAATTATCATTAAACCCCGTACTTTACTTACATTATACTAATAAACACTAGCAAGTCAAGTTAATTTAATGTTAACAAAACACAAAAATTTGAGGATTTTCAATAGCTATTCTTTATATTTTTTTAACCTTTCTTGCTTCTCCTCTTCTACTTTTGCTTTTTCCACTTCTGCTTCTAAATTTTCTTGACTACATAAGCCGAGTAGTACAGGATCTTGGGGTTTTATATTTTGCATGTTATGATGAGATCCATCTCTTACCTGCTCAACTGTGTAATTTGTTGTACTAATTAATTTAGCTATAACGTTATTGTCCAAGATAGGAAATTTTTTTACTAAATAATAAATCGCATCAGGTTTATCTCTACGTCTTGCCGTAGAGGCAAAGCCAAGAATGCTACCAATCGCTTTACTCCTTTTTTTTATATTTTTTATAATCAAATTTGGTACACGATTTGGATTTTTTTTGCAATCATCGATTTCTTTTTCAGTAATTATTCCAGAAATAATAGGGTTATATTTTTCTACTTCTATTTCCTCATCAGCTATGTCTTGTACTTCTTCAAGGGCCAATCTGCAACATTGTGCTATTTGATTAAAAGTTAAACCAGTGTTGTCTACTAACCAAGCAGCTATTTGCACTAGAAACTGTTTATTTCTATCGTTATTGCCCTTAGAAGATTCCATTGACATCAAAAAAGCATCTCCCATTTAAAGTATCCCTTACTGTTATACAGAGCTAAAATATAAACTATTAAAACTAAAAAAGCATTAATTTTGTCATTCAATAACTTTTTGTTTGTCACTTCCCACCTCTTAAGTTAATTAAATGCGCTTACCTTTAAGCATATTTCAAACAAAATATTTCCCCTTCCTAAGGTATAGTATAACTCAGTTAAACATATGTTCCTATTTAAGATTAGAGAGTTAAATTTTAAGTTAATATATTGTAATATTATATATATTAGCTAATAAAGCAACAGGTTTACAAGCATTAAATTATCACTATTCTATAATTAATCATTAATTAACTGGGTTTAAAATGAATGTTAAAAATTTTTTCACTAAAGTAACCGTTGTCCTTTTAGCTTGCTTGTTAATCTTCATGGGAATTGGCAACCTTTTATCAGGTGATGATGAAAAAGAAGAGGTAGCTAGGGTTGGAAAAGAAGTTATAACGTCAGATGAGTATAAGTCGCTATATCAAAATTATGGAAAACAAATTTCTGGATCTGATGCGAGTAGAGAACAAGTAAAAAAGCTGAAATATGATTTGCTTAACGCACTTATAGAGCAAAAACTATTGTTTAACCTAACTAGTGAGCTGGGGTTGACAGTTGGAGAAGAATCTATAAAAAACCATATTAAAAACACCAAATACTTTCAAAATGATAAAGGTGAATTTGACAAAAATAAATTCTATGAAACGCTAAATGACCTGCATATGACAGAGAAAGAGTATATAGCAAAGCTAGAGAAAGTCCTGCCTGCAATGATGTTCATGACTTCATTATTTAAAGATAATTATCCAGTAACTTTTGGCGAGAAAATTGATGAGCAGATATACAAAAGTCGCTACCAAACTAGAGTAGTTGATATTGTTAAAATAACTGAAGATGCAGTTACAAACATTCCTGAACCAGATGATCAAGCCTTACTTGATTTGTACGAAAGAAATAAATCCCATTTTTATTATCCTGAGTATCGAACTGCGCAATATATTTCCCTAGGCCAAAAGTATTTTGAAGATCAAATCAAGATCTCAGATGAAGAAGTTGATGGTATAATAGAACAACAAGAACTTAAAAATCAAAGAGATATATTCAATGCAATATTTTCTACCAAAGAAGAAGCTGAGACAGCAAGAAGAGCATTTGAGGAGGGTAAAACAAGCTTTGAACAGATAGTAGAAGAGTTTGGCAAAGCAAAACTTGAGGAAACTAGAGTAAATAATATAACTAAGGATTTTTTACCAGAAGACGTGAGAGAGAAGGTATTTGCTCTTAAAGTAGGTGAAGTAAGTGAAGTTTTAGCAAGCAGTTTTGGTTGGCACATAGTAAAAGTGGAAAGTGCGCATCAAATCTCTGATGAAGACTTAGTTGATTTAAAAAAAGACATAAAGTCAGTTCTAACTAACCAAAAGTCTTTTGAAAGAGTCAATGATTTCATAAACCAAGTGAACTATAAGATATACAATGGTTCAGAAATTGAAGAAATATTGAGTGAATATAATTTACCTATACAAACTATTGGTCCAGTAGATGCGAGTGGAAAAGATCAAAGCGGTAATAACGTAGGAGATTCTGGTGATTTGATTTCTTTCATTTTTTCGCGAGAAAAGGATCAGAAAGGTTATTTTAAGGGCGTTGGGGACGCCGTTGTTAGTGTAAAAATCGTCGATATCTTTCCACCCAAATTGCAAAGTTTTGAAGAAGGCAAGGCATTAGCGGTAGAGCTTTGGCGTAGTGAGTTTATAAAAGAAAGAATGTTTAAATTCGGGCAAGAGGTTGCAGTTCAACTAAGAGAAAAAACAGATTTGGAAGAAATTCAAGGTGTGGAATTAGTTAAAGGTCAGCAGATGCACCGCAATAAAGTGGATCAACAAAACTACCCCTTTTCTTTTGTAGAAGAGATTTTCAATATGAAAACAACTGGTTCAGTGACAGATCCTATTCAATACAATAATGAAATTATAATAGGTGTTCTAAAAGAAATGCATTCATCAAATGGCAAATTAAACACGCTTGACACCGGAAAACGTGTGATGATATCGCTAAAAGAGCAATTAATTAGCTATCTGGAATCAAAGTATAAAGTCGAAGTTAATCACGCTATACTTGATGATATATAATCAAAAATCTTATAAGCTGCTTCAAACGCATCCAGTGCCCAGACACACAACTGTACGAACATTGCGATTTGAGAGCAATCTTCACTAGAAAGGATGTCATCCCAGTGCCCAGACACTGGGATCCAGGAATTTTATTAAGTTGGTAAGCATAAAAGTAGCCGTTTTATGTTAAAATACAACGTTTTAATGATTAAAAAAAGGCTGGATTCCAGTATCAAGCACTGGAATGACACCATTTGCTGTGCAATTTACCTTCAAAAATGAATGTTCGTATAGCTGTGCGCCCGGCACTGCCCTACATTATTGGTAATTATATTATAAGGTGCAAAAGCTGTATAATTCATTTGACTTAAAACGGCTCATTGTATAAAATTGTGGCTAATATATGAATAAAGGTTAACATGGCAGTTAAAATAAGGTTGGCGAGGTTTGGCGCAAAGAAACGCCCTTTTTATAGGATAGTTGTAGCTGATTCACGAGCACCAAGAGATGGGCGTTTTATTGAGAAAATAGGACAATATGATCCAATGTTACCAAAAGACAATAAAAATCGTGTTGTGGTGAAAGCTGATAGATTAAAACATTGGCTAAGTGTAGGCGCGCAGGCAACTGAAAGAGTACTGTGGTTTATCAAAAAAGGCATAGTAACTTTAGAAACAGAACCAAAGAAAACAGAAAAGAAGAAAGTAGAGAACGAGAAAGCACAAGGGCAAGAGGCATAAGTCTCTTAAAATGCTAAATACTGATTTAACAAACAGCGATAAATTAGACGATATTGTATCTTCTGATTTGTCAGCTATGAATGACTTTGTCTTCAAAAATGTCAATGATGAAGATGCTAAGCTTGCTACTGATATTATATCTCATCTTGTTAGGTCAGGTGGAAAAAAAATAAGGCCTAAACTAGTTTTTATTATATGTAAAATGCTAAACTATTCTGGGGAGAATAGGATCAACGTTGCTGCATCGGTAGAGTTTATACACAATGCTACTTTACTTCATGATGATGTGCTCGATGAAAGTGAGGCACGCCATGGAGTTAAAACAGCGAATAAGATTTGGGGAAATAAATCAAGCATTTTAGTTGGTGATCTATTGTTGACTCTAGCATTTAGATGGCTTATAGAGTGTGGAAATTTAAATATTCTCTCTATTTTATCTAAAGCATCGCATTTACTTGTGAAGGGTGAAATAAAGCAGATGACAGCACGCTTTGACCCCCACACAGTCAGGGAAAATTATTTTGATATCATTGGAGAAAAGACAGCATCTTTATTTTCTGCATGCTGTGAAGCTGCATCAACAGTATCTGGTGCAACAAATGACGAAACAGAGAGGCTAAAGAATTTTGGTTTTAATTTTGGTATGGCATTTCAAATAGTTGATGATATGCTCGATTATACTGCTAATCAAGGCACTTCTGGAAAGCAAGTCGGAAAAGACTTTTTCGAAGGTAAAGTCACCTTACCTGCTATTATAGCATACGAAAAGGGCAGTCCAGCAGAGCAAAAATTCTGGGAAAAATGCTTTTCTTCAGCTAGAAACAATTTTGACCAAGCATTACACTATATTAATCACCATAATGCCATTCAGCTTTCTATGGAAAAAGCTAGACACTACATTAATATGGCACAAAATGATATTAGTACTTTTTCTGATTCTTTTTATAAAACTACTTTAATTAACTTTTTAAATGCGAGCATAGAAAGACGAATGTAGCTGGCGCTTGATATTTTCAGATTAATTGTTATATATTTATTAGATTCTTAAGGGTAATGATATGTCAGATAGCAGTAAGGAGAAAAAGAAGAAGTTTGCTGATATGGTAAGTAGGCAGAAAGGTGACGACCAACAAAGTGATAACCATAAGCAAACTGATGATTTAAATGAAGATCTCAATACATTAAAAGAACGTGCAGTTCAGCTTGAAGATCATTTACGCCGTGCTGTTGCAGATAATGAAAACGTCAAACGTATAATGCAAAAGCAAATTAGCGATGCAAGTGACTACGCAGTCACAAAACTTGCACGTGATATGATCGACTCGTGCGACAATTTAAAAAGAGTAATGGAAATTTTGAAAGACGGTGATCCTGTTCATGAGGGGATTAAAGTAGCTTATCAAAAAATTATAAATGATCTAAAAAAACATGGAATAGAGGAAGTAGATCCACTTGGTGAGCTTTTTGATAGTAATTTACACCAAGCTGTTGTGGAAAGAGAAGACAATGAAAAAAAGCCTGGCACCATTGTAGAAGTACTACAAACTGGTTATACTATCAAAAATAGGTTGCTCCGTCCTGCAATGGTTATTCTTTCTAAGAAATCTGCTGATTGTGGAAGCGATTAGCATGAGGTAAATGTATAATGACAAGTATTGTCTTTTCAGGTATCCAGCCAAGTGGCGTATTACATTTAGGTAATTATCTTGGTGCAATCAAACAGTGGATAGACTTACAGGATAAATACAAATCTCTTTTTTGTATTGTCGACCTACACGCAATCACAGCAAATAAGCTTCCCGCAAGTGAATTAAAAAGTAATATTTTCAAAACAGCAGCAGCTTATATTGCATGCGGAATAGATACAGAAAAGTCCATTATTTTTAGTCAGTCCACAGTTAGTGGTCATGCAGAACTGGGCTGGCTGCTTGGATGCTATACACCAATTGGTTGGCTTAATCGCATGACTCAATTTAAAGATAAAGCTGGCAGCGATAAACAAAAAGCCTCTCTTGGATTATATAGTTATCCAGTACTTATGGCTGCAGATATATTGTTGTATCAAACTAAATACGTTCCTGTTGGTGATGATCAAAAACAGCATTTGGAGCTTGCACGTGATATTGCATCAGCTTTTAACAATCATTATAAGCTGGATTATTTCATCGTACCTGAAATCTTAACTTTGGATTGCACATCAAGGATAATGAGCTTAAGGGATGGCACAAGCAAGATGAGTAAATCTGATCCTTCAGAACATTCGTGCATTAACCTTGATGATACGGATGACTTAATTGTCAAAAAAATAGAAAAAGCAAAAACAGATTCAATTCTAGGCTTTGCTACTTTAAAGTGCCGACCAGAAATAAGCAATTTGATAAACATTTATTCAGTGCTTAGTAATGTAAATGCAGAAAAAGTATGTGAAGAAGTGAACAAACATGACATGAAGCACTTCAAAAAAGAGTTAGCTGATTTAATTATCAGTGTTATATCACCCATACGTGAGAAAATGAATGATCTTTTAAAAGACCAATTCCATTTACATGAAATATTAAAAAAAGGCACAAAGAAAGCAGCAGAAATTGCAACCCATAATATAAAAGAAATCAAGGATATTATTGGATTTGCTCAATATCTGTAAGGTTCCAAAGTGTGATGGTGCGAACCGTCATACCGCCGCGGTATCTCAGCCGCTAACACGTAGCGAGATGACGGTTTTTCAAATTGTCGGTAAATCTAAGTCAGTTTAGCTATAGGCAGCAATTTTCTGTATTTATTTTAAGTTGAAGAAAGCTCAAATGAAAAATCGTGTTTTGCTAAAAATCACAGAATGCAGTCTGGTTACAAAATTCTCTAATGGTCTTAAATAAAACTTCCAGTGAATGATTGTCAGACATATTGTGCTCTGCTGATTTTATTAAGTGTACTTCAACATCGGTTGACTTAATTTTTTCAGCTAAATTCAATGAAGTTTGATAAGGAACATCTTTATCATTAATGCTATGCAGCAAGCGCACAGGACAGTTTATATCTATTGTCTTTTTGTTTAAAAGAAGGTTCTTTCTGCCATCTTCGATCAAATTTTTAGTTATTTTGTATGTACAATGCTCTGAAGTAAAATCTATTACACCTTTAGAATCTAGTTCTTCTTTTTGCTTGCCTGACAATTGCTTGAATATCAAATCTTCAGTAAAATCGGGAGCAGACGATATACCAATTAGTGCTGCAATTTTTTCTGGAAATTGAAGGGCAGTGAGCAACATCAGCCATCCTCCCATACTTGAACCTATAATTATTTGTTTATCGCTAGTTAATTCACTCATTACTTTAGCACAATTTTTTTGCCAATCACTTATCGTGTAATCAATAAAATTACCACTTGAATGACCGTGACCAAAATAATCAAATAGCACAAGTGCTACGTCATTTTCTTGGCAAAATTTGTAAATAGCAGTTGCTTTAGTTCCATCCATATTGGATGCAAA
The DNA here is from genome assembly GCF_964026985.1 of Wolbachia endosymbiont (group A) of Ischnus inquisitorius. Taxonomy (NCBI): domain Bacteria; kingdom Pseudomonadati; phylum Pseudomonadota; class Alphaproteobacteria; order Rickettsiales; family Anaplasmataceae; genus Wolbachia; species Wolbachia endosymbiont (group A) of Ischnus inquisitorius. The sequence goes on from NZ_OZ034715.1 coordinate 1,137,468, forward strand.
TCCACCGAAAAAAACTACAGAAGCTTTCTTTCCTTGTAGCTTTCGATATGCTATGTGACCATTATTTCCATCAAACAATTTACAATAATCCATACTACTTTGGCAAAGCAACCGGGCTATCACTCAATTGATGCAAATAACTAACTAGATCTGCAATTTCTTGTGGATTGGAAATACCTGCAAATGCCATACGTGTACCTTTTATATAGGCTTTTGGGTTCTTTAAAAAGGCAAATAGCTCCTCATACCCCCATTTTCCACCTCTTTCAAGCACTGCTTTTGAGTAATTGAATGAGTTACCAAGATGGGCCTTTTTATTTCCAACTATGTTCCATAAGTTTGGTCCTACTTTATTCATTCCACCTTTCTCAAAACTATGGCAGGCTATACATTTTTTTGCTGCTGATTTACCTTTCTCAAAGCTAGCATTCTGCATGAGCGCTCCAATATCAAGCGCCACTTGCTCGATTTTTTGCTGGAACTCATTGCTGCCAGCAGCTACTATCGTTTGGTGTTCAATCTTATATTCTTCTGGACTGTAAAGCATATCAACTACATTACTAACTATCATAATGATTAGCCCAGAAAGTAAAATCGATGCTGCAATCTTATTAAGCTCCATAGTTAATTTTTATTAAGTAATGTTACTTAAATTATGCGAATATTTTCGCAAATAGCAACCAATTACCTTGAAGCTCGCTAAAGATGAGAGTCTCTATAGCTGACCCAAGAAAGGTTTTCCTACGTCCATACCGCCGCGAACCGTCATACCGCGATTCATTCGCGGTATCTCAGCCGCTAACAAGAGATCCCGCTAACAAGTAGCGGGATGACGAGGTTCACTGCCATTAAGTTAAGGAAAGAATGGTTAAAAACTGAACTAAAAAGTCAGAAATAATTAAGGATTTATGACAAATACTGAAACAGAATAGAGTAAACTTTAAAGCAGATAAACTCTGAAGTGTAAATTACTTAAGAAATAGTTTGTTTAGAAGTCATTTTACAGGAGCTATGGCAATAAGCTACCCAGTTATTATCAGAAGATATGAATACTACCTCTAGTCAAAATATGTGTTTTCTAACCCTTTTTTGGTAATTGAACGAACGAAGATAAAGTACCTTATGACGATCAACTTTCCTTCCCTTTCTTACCGCCAAAGTGTTCATCAAAAATAGCTTTGATAATTGATCCATAATGCAGTCAGTATCTGATTCCGTAGCAAAAATGTCGAAAGCCAAGTTTTTGATCGCGTTAAATGAGACAGATTTGTTAATGCTCCTCTTAAGCTTATCATCGGTTAAGTCCATATTCAACGCTTCTTCTACATCTTCTGTCATAACACTTTCTAGGTTGCTAATAAAGATAGCTGACCAAAAATCCTGTTTAACAGACTCAACACTTTTTCCTGTAAAATTTTCTAGACTTAGTCTTCCTTTGAGTTTTGCAAAAAATGTCTCAACTCCCCAGCGTAAAAAATATAACTCCTTAAATCCTCCAGTTTGAAACTTTTGTTCATCCATTAATGATGTAGCTAACACTTCAATTTCACCAGATGGCAGTACCACTTTGAAGCGTTATTCCACTATTTTCTTGTTTTATCTTACGCTGAGCACATATGGTAACCTCAACACTAGATGGGCTTTTTTCTTCAAACATAGCATTCACTTCATTAAAAGATGATCTGGGACATCGAATGACATAAGCAATTTTTCTTTTTGTAAGGCTAGAAAGAAATTTATAAGATAAATATACAAATCAGTAAGTCATTAGTATTTACAACTTTAAGCATTTCATCTGCTAAGTTAATTTCATGAGTGTTACCTCTATCTAACACTGACCTTATGGCAACATTATTTAGCACATCTTAACAAACCGCAAAGGTTGCACTTGCATAATCACCTAAATCTTTTGGTTTTTGGTTACGTATTTTTCTTGAGCCAAATTCATTTTTTATTTCAACGCTTGTTGGTAAAATGATTTTGGAGGCATCAAGAGCTAACACTCTAAAGCCAAAACAAGTTTTAAATTTTTGGTCTTGGTAGTACAAGGAAACCACACCTTCGTTAATTTCTGAAAATGCACTGTGTTTCATTTTTTTTCTTGCTTGACTAAAAGCACTAGCAGTAACGGTATAGTCTTTTTTCCTATATAAAATAAATTCGTTTAGTATTACTTGCAGCGACTTTACACTTTTTCTTAAAATTAAGATAAATATGTCAATAAAAGATAACTTCCTCTTTCTCATAAAATCTTTTGAAGATGATTTATGGGATTCTATAAATTCTAGACTTGCCAATTCATTTTGAATAAATTTTATTACTGCCTTTTTTACTCATACTACCTTTAAACTTATTGGTATACATCATTATCCCATAAAATCTATCTTTTTTCCTTAACTTAATGGCAGTGTGACGAGGTTATCGTCATGCCGCCACGAACCGTCATACCGCGATTCATTCGCGGTATCTCTTAGCCGCTAACAAGTAGCTGGATGACGATTGTCAGGGTGTAATCCCAGTGTCCCTATGATGTCATCCCAGTGCCCAGACACTGGGATCCAGGAAAGTTTGCTTGTAAGCAAGCAAACTAGCACAGAAAGTGGTTACAACATTTTCGATGAGATTATATGGAAAACTGGATCCCAGTGTCAAGCACTGGGATGACAAAAAAAGGAGCACTGGAATGGCACCATTTGTTATGTTTAACAAAGTTCGTACTTAGCTTCATGTTAGCCATAAATATTTAAGAAATTTACCAAATGGAAAAAAAGGCAAAAGAAGCCCCATGGTTAACTAGTTCTGACACTGGTTTCCATCCAAGACGGCAGTAGCCCCTTCGGTGTCATTCCAGTGTCAAGCACTGGAATGACACCATTTTGGATGGAAACCAGTGTCAAGCACTGGAATGACAAAGGAGAGCAGTGTCAGCTACTTGGATGACACCTTTTTTCTACTTAGTGTGGGTTATACAAGAAGTCTATTGTATAGCTATTGCTGATCGTATATTACTTATAGCTTATCTATTCAAATTTTGACTTTATTTTTCATAATTCATTATTGACAGAAATTATTAATTGGGTTATTATTAAATTATCGTTAACAAGTGAGGCAAAGAAATGGTGACATCCAATAATTCTTCATTGCTAAAAGATAGTCAGGAGCTTACTAAAACTAAGGGGACTATATGGAAACCTTTAATTTCTGTTTCATTATTATCTGTATTTAGTTTTACAGCTGGTCAATATCTTCCTTATGTTATTATAGCAGTGTCTGGTTCTGGTGCCATTGCAGCAGTTCCTTTAGCAATCTTTGCTGTTTCTGCGGTTGTTGCACTTATTTCAGTGACATATCTTGTTAAACTGGCTATTTCTAGAGATGATAATAAGAAAGAAGCAGGTCTTAATGGACAGGAATTCGGCCATACTCCATCTCAAGAACCACAAAAATTTGTGTGTAAAAATTGTACTAATCTGGAGAATAAATCAAATGTACCTACTCCTCAATCACCTCCAGTAACGTTTGGAACACAACCAAATCCAAGTGCCAATATGCTACAGCCGCCGCCTCCTCCTCTATCAAGCTGTGCATCACCACCACCTCCTCCTATGCCAACTCCTGAGCAATTGAATCAAACAAGTGGTGCAGTACCTCCACCACCTCCTCCTATGCCAACTCCTGAGCAATTGAATCAAACAAGTGGTGCAGTACCTCCACCACCTCCTCCTATGCCAACTCCTGAGCAATTGAATCAAACAAGTGGTGCAGTACCTCCACCACCTCCTCCTATGCCAACTCCTGAGCAATTGAATCAAACAAGTGGTGCAGTACCTCCACCACCTCCTCCTATGCCAACTCCTGAGCAATTGAATCAAACAAGTGGTGCAGTACCTCCACCACCTCCTCCTATGCCAACTCCTGAGCAATTGAATCAAACAAGTGGTGCAGTACCTCCACCACCTCCTCCTATGCCAACTCCTGAGCAATTGAATCAAACAAGTGGTGCAGTACCTCCACCACCTCCTCCTATGCCAACTCCTGAGCAATTGAATCAAACAAGTGGTGCAGTACCTCCACCACCTCCTCCTCAAAATTCATCAACTCAACAGGGTAGTAATGATTTACTTAATAGTATAAAAAAAGCTGGCGGTAAGCCAGTTATGAGCAAAGAACAGAAAAAAGCACGCGATGAAAAATTAAAACAAAATAGGGAAAAACGAGAAAAGAATAGTGAAGGTGAGCAAACAGATTTAAGAAATGCTTTACTTGCAGAAATAATAGGAGGTTTTAAATTGAAATCAGTTAATAAAAATCAACAAAGCCCTGAGAAGAGTACTCCAAAAACAGAGTGTAATATAGCTGTTATTCTTGCAAGGAGAGTAGCCATGGAATGCTCAGATAGTGAAAGTGAGAGTTCTAGTAGAGGGTCAGGTTGGTCTGATGAAGGCGAACAGGAAGAAGTAGGACCGAAACAAAAGATGCTGACAAAACACAGGAAAAAATCTATGCCTTCAAACCCCCAATCGTTCCATAAAGAAAGAAACAAGAGTCCTGACAGTGGGCATGTATCTGGTGATGATGCAAAACCTGAACCCACATCTCCGTCACATCCTGCACCAGAGGCAGGGAAGCCACCGATAACGCCTAAGCCTGCTGGTTTACAAACGAAACCTGAAGCTCCTCCTGTAAAAGAAGAGAGTCCAGTAAGCAGTGAGATGAAAGATCCATCTACTCTTTCTGTTAAGAATCACATAAAAAAGTTTGGTGGAGAAGCGTTGCGATGCCAAAAGGAAAATGTTGTACAAAGACTATGATAACTATGAAATGGTCAGCCATGCACTTCCCTTCCTTTTCAAAATAAGTTTACCTACAGGTCTGATTGTATTAAGATTACTTAATACAATCAGATCTATTATATGCGTTTATCCAAGTATTACTTACCAACTTTAAAGGAAAAGCCTGCTCATGCTAAAATTATCTCCCATCAATATTCTTTACGTGCAGGTTTAGTAAAACAGGTAGCATCTGGCATCTATTCTTGGTTACCACTTGGTCTCTTAGTGCTTAAAAATATTGAAAACATTATCAGAGATGAAGTGAATAAATCTGGTGCAATTGAAGTGTTGATGCCTTGTGTCCAACCAGCAAATCTTTGGCGAGAATCGGGACGTTATGATGATTACGGTAAGGAAATGTTGCGTATAAAGGATAGGCATGAGGAAGATATGCTTTTTGGTCCAACGTACGAGGAGGTAGCAACTGATTTAATTAGAGATGTGGTAAAAAGTTACAAAGATTTGCCACTTTGTTTATACCAAATTCAATGGAAGTTTCGTGATGAGGTAAGACCACGTTATGGTGTTATGAGGGGCAGGGAATTTTTGATGAAGGATGCGTACAGTTTTGATGTAGATTACGAAGGTGCACTGAATTCATATAATTTGATGTACAAAACTTACATAAAAATCTTCAAACGCATGGGACTTACCCCAATTGGAGTGAGAGCTGATACGGGGCCAATTGGAGGAAATTTGAGCCACGAGTTTCATATATTGGCAAACACTGGTGAAAGCACTTTATATTACGACAACAAATTTTCTGAACTACTAGAGAGTGAAAATATTGAAAGTTTAAAGAGTATATACGCAGTTGCAGATGATATGCATGATCCTGAGACTTGCCCTATATCACAAGAGCAGTTAAATGTTAGTAAAGGTATTGAAATAGGGCATATTTTTTATTTTGGCGACAAATACTCAAAGCCTATGAAGGCAAGTGTTACTTCTCAAGATGGAAAAAATGTCAATATACATATGGGTTCTTATGGCATTGGGGTTTCAAGGCTTGTTGGTGCAATAATAGAAGCTTTTCATGATGATAAGGGAATTATCTGGCCAGAATCGGTGGCTCCTTTCAGAATTGGTTTAATCAATTTACAAACGAAAGTAACGGAGGCTGCAGATAAAATATACAAAGCTTTGAAGAGCGATGAAGTGCTTTACGATGATACGGAAGGAAGTGTAGGAGTAAAATTTTCTAGAATGGATCTGATAGGCTTGCCGTGGCAAATAATTGTCGGAAAAAAGGCAATAGATGAAAAGATAGTTGAAGTAAAAAATAGAGCAACTGGAGAGGTAAAGGAAATGCAGATTGAAGAAGCAATAAATCACTTTAGCACAAAATGATACACGGTATCGGCACTGACATAGTATATATACCAAGAGTATTGAGAATATTACAAAAATACGGGGAAAAATTTCTCAATAGAATCTACACTGAAAAGGAAATAGAGCTAAGTAGAAAGTATAATAGTCAAGAAATGCGAGCAAGGTATTTTGCTAAACGCTTTGCAGCAAAAGAAGCTTTTGTTAAAGCACGAGGTACTGGATTTAGTCAGGGCATTACAATGAAAGATATAGAAATATACAATGATGTGAGAGGCAAGCCATATCTTACCGTTAGCAAGGATTTTATCTCCAAAATTCATCTTTCTTTAAGTGACGATGGAGATTACGCTACTGCATTTGTTGTAATTTGCGTCTATAGCTCACACAGATAAAGTTTACTCTTTTGTCATCTTATGGCTTACTGTATGAACATTCATTTTTAAAGGTAAACTGCACAGCAAATGGTCAGTGCTTGACACTGTCCTCCTTTGTCATCCCAGTGCCCAGACACTGGTTTTCTGCAATCTCATCGAAAACGTTTTTCTATGCTAGTTTGCTTGCTCACAAGCAAACTTTCCTGGATCCAAGTAGTCAGGGCACTGGGATGACATCTTTGTTGTGTTTAACAAAAACAAATGTTCGTACAGTTGTGGAATGAATCGCAGTATAGCTATAGCATACACAAACGACTAGTTTGCCAAAAAAACATAGCGGTTTTTCTATGATTTTAGTATAATTCTAGCTTTACCTAAACAAAAAGATGAATTATTTAATGGACTGTGTTTTAACGTCTCTTTCCTTACCATTTTCAATTACTGAGAATTATTTATTAATTACTGCGTTGATTCCACTTTTAAGTGCGTTAGTTATTTTTTTTACTGGTAAATGGCCCGGAGTGAACAATAGTATTACTGTCACTTCTTCTGTACTTCTGTTTACGTATACGTGTCTGTGCACTTTATATTGGGTATATGGTGATCATTCTCAATTTATTCTCATGGATTTTGGTAATAATTTGCACATTAGTTTAAAGCTAGAGTCTACCGGAGTAATATTCAGTTTATTAATATCGTTTTTATGGGTGCTGACCAGTATATATGCAATATGTTATATGCAGAATAACTATGCTGATAGCAATCACTCAAGTTTTCTATGCTTTTTTTCAATATCGATTGGCTGTGCAATGTTTATTGCTTTTTCTGGAGACTTGCTCACTACATTTGTCTTTTATGAGCTTCTAACTATTAGTACATACCCTCTGGTTACTTACAACTCAACAAATGAATCAATGATTGCAGGACGCTATTACTTTGGCGTGCTATTTTTCTCTTCTTTGGTATTATTTTTTCCTGCAATAGGCCTTTTATATCATGAATTTCATACTTTAGACTTTGTAAGCGGTGGAATATTCAAATTTGATACTTCACCCATCACTTTCATTGCAGTGTGTTTTGCTATGCTGATTTACGGAATAGGAAAAGCTGCATTAATGCCAATGCATTTTTGGTTACCAAAAGCAATGGTTGCACCAACTCCTGTGAGTGCACTACTGCACGCTGTTGCTGTTGTGAAATCCGGAGTTTTCATCATCATAAAAGTTATATTATACACTTTCGGCGTCGATAATATGCAACGTTTTGTGCAGCAAAATTGGTTTGCTGGAGGGTGGCTTCCGTACGCTGCTGGATTTACTATTATTACTGCATCATTGATTGCACTAAAGCAAAAAGAATTAAAGAAATTGCTTGCTTACTCTACCATCTCTCAATTGTCGTATATTATATTATTCGCTTCAATTTTTAGTGATCTCAGCATGAGGGTTGCAATTTTTCAATTAGTTTGCCACGCATTTGCAAAAATCACTTTGTTTTTCGTTGCCGGAGCAATAATAACGAGAGCAGGTGAGAAATATATAGATAAGATTTACGGTATAGGACGCAGTATGCCAATTAGCATGACAGCATTTGCTATAGGTGCATTGTCTATGATAGGGGTGCCGCCTGCTCCGACTTTTTGGGGTAAATTTCTCATTTTTCAAGCTGTTTTCAACTCTGGCAATGTAATACTTTCTGTGTTTGTAACTCTAGTGTTAATTGTTAGTACTATACTCAACGCTCTGTACTTTTTACCGATAATTTACAACGCCTTTTTCTTAAAACCTTCTCAGAATTACTTTATTAAGAAAACACCAATTCTTCTAGTTTTACCTCCAGTTATTACTGCTATGTGCACTTTGGTTATTTTTTTTAGCTACCAAGTAATATTTTAAAATCTGTATTTATAACCATTAACAATAAATTTAAATGGTATTATACCAGCCAGAGTTGCTTTTATATTCGACAAAGTGAAGCTAATCTCCACAGTATCCTCCTTATTTTGCTCGGTTGTAAAAACTACAGTAGCATTTCCAGCAAATGTAACTAAGTCCTTGGTCGATCGATCAATAGATAATGTTATTACATTTATGTTGGCGATTTTTCTTTTAGATAAAGACAAATTACCAGCTTCATTATTCGTTTTTTCCTGAAAGCCTTGATAGATTTTATGTATAGAATTGTTTCTTATAAAATTTTCTTGGTACTTCGGTTCAACGATCTTAATGGACTCGTATATTTCAATGTATTTACTTATTAAGTACCTCGCTGTGGAAGTGTATTCATCTTCCTTTTTACTGAAACTAAGCTTATGCATTGCAGAGAACTCATCTTCTGTGTGGTTCATATACTTCACAAAATTTAAATCTTTTTTAATAGGAAATAACAGGTATATGTTTAATGTTAATAAACATAAGCATACTAGGAGAAGCGATACTATTAATGCCATCCAAGATCTTTCTGCTACACAAAACAGATACCTATGGCAGTACCATTCGACTGCTTTACTGAAATAACTTTTGTTTTTTACTGATTCAAGCAATTTATCTTCCATAACACAATACTACCAGACCTAATCGGATCATTATAATAACAATAAGCTTAGATACTCTAAAAAAAACTTTAAAATATGTCTAAATTTTCCCAAATAGGATGAATGATTATATCACCTTGTTCTGCAATGAGGTAGAATTTATCGATTTTGCTCACATCTATATTTATCATTTTTACACTGAAATTTTCAGGATCATAAGTATTACTTTCTACACTTTTGTGATAATTATAATAAGAGGTTGTCCGGAAACTAGTAAATTCAAGCATATTCCCTCTTTAACATAACCCTACTCATAGCTAGGTATATGAAATTCTCAGTGGATGTTGTGAGTAAATCATACTCCTTCGATAGCCTTCTATTCCTATTAACCCAAGCAAAAGTCCTTTCTACAACCCATCTTCTTGGCTGTACTTTAAACCCTTGTTCTCTTGTTGGTAGTAGCTCAGGTGGCGTATCTTTGTGCACCCAAAATCTACATGGAGGCCTTTTAACAATTTCAATATCTATGTCATATTCTTCCTTTATGTGATTCTTTAAATTTCTTCCTTGGTATCCCATGTCAGCCCACATTTTTTTAACTTTAGTATATTTTGTTCTCATATTGTTTAATGCTATTTTAATACCATCTCTATCATTTTCGTTAGCAGCGCCTACGTAACAACCTAGTATAAAACCCTGAGTGTCTGTAATTATATGCCTTTTTCTACCCTTTACTTTTTTACTTCCATCATAGCCTTTGATCCCCCCTTTTCTGTAGTCTTTACAGATTGACTATCTACTATACAGGCACTCGGCTGCTCATTCCTTCCTATTTTTCTTCTACTATATTTTGTAATTTCATAATTCATTTTCTCAAAAATTCCCTGCTTCTTCCATTGCCTGAACTGCTCATACACAGTCTTCCATAGCGGAAAATCATTTGGTAAATACCGCCATTGACACCCTGTACGCAATACATAGAAAATTGCTTCTAATATTTCTTTTTTGCTATACTTTTGCGGCCTTCCTCCTTTCTTGTATGATACTCTGAAGTGTTTTTCTATTCTTGCCCATTCCCTTTCGCTTAGATCTGTTGGATACTTTTTTCTCATCTTTACCCCGTACTAAAATTTCAGATATTATAGCCTTTTACTTGTTTCCGGACAACCTCTAATGTAATTTATTTTGATCATCAAAATAACCAAATTCATCAGCAAAGGTTCCCACTTTTCTACCTTTACCACTTTTGACTAGCTCAAATAGATCAATTACATGGTTTTGGGATCCAGGCTCAATAGGCCCTTCTGCAGCAAAAAATTTAGGTGCATGACCAATGTATTCCTTAAATTTTAGATTATGAGTCTTTTTTACACTACCAAAATCCACAAATTTATATTCATCTGAAATACCAGAATATTGTGGATCATACTTTTTATATTCAAAAAACTCATTACCTAAAAAATTACAAAACGTTAATTTATAATTATCATGATAGGATTTTACGACTTTAAGGTAATGAAAATCTCCAGGAATCTTTACTTCCTCTTCCGTAATATGATTACGTACAACAAGCTCACCATTTAGCATATGATAGCCAATTTTTGGCAAAGTAGCTATATTGATTGTCTTGTTTAGCTTAAAATTTGCTTCATAAATGCCACTTAACAACTCCTTTCCTTTTTCTAGGGTTATGTCTTGATCTGAAGCTATATTCTTAATTAAGCTTAATTTTTTCTGCATGTTCAATATGGCTTTCGTCAAAACTTCTATTGATTGCCATACAGTTAATTTATTATCAGTCAAATTATATACTTCGAGTATTAAATTAACAGAATTTTATCATGAATTTATGTTAAAAGTATTATACTTTGTAAACTTATGTCATGATATTAACTACATTAGCTAAAACATGCTTTTTATCTAAGTGGAGTTGCTTTGCGGCAACGAAAAGTTCATCTATTTTTTTCCACTGACTTAGCAGAATTTCAACACCATTTACTTCTCTCTTTATGCTTTCTAAAATGAAGGCCTGAATTATATATGATGCTAGTTCTAGTTCGATTTCGCTATTAATTACTTTATTAATCATATTGGGATTCTTTAAATCATGAAGAAATTTATAAAAGCATTTGTATGCTTCATAAGCATCACTACTTATTGTATTTATTATCATTCCTGGCATTCCAGGAAATAAAGTAATCATTTCGTCAAACGTTTGATTATCAAATTTACATTGAGATGAAGCAACTTGCTTTGTTTCATCATAAGTTAATGGGAGTAAATTTAGCTGAAAGCACCTACACCGGATAGTGGTTTGTATATCATATGGCTTATGGCTAATTATAAATATCTTAGAATTTTTTGGCGGCTCTTCTAATATTTTCAATATTGCGTTTTTAGCGTTATTAGTCATTGCCTCTAAGCTATCTATTATAGCTATTTTGTGTTCTGATTGAATGGGACTTAAGTGTAGAAAGTTTTTCATTTCTCTGACTTTTTCTATTCCGATAGTATCACCTTCAACAATGTGTAAGTCCAATGCTACTTCATTATAGTTTTTTATGAGTAACCAATTAGAGAAGGATTTTGCAAGTGTTGCTTTTCCTATACCTTTTTTACCACAGATCAGCCAAGACTGAACAGATAAGTTGTTCATTATTTTTTTTTTGGCTTGGTTGTGGCCTATTACTTTTTTCATTCTTTCTCCTATAGATTTTAGTTTGAAAATGCGTTGTTTACTGTTTGTAATGAAATTGCACCTTCCCTTAAAACCTTAATCTTATCTTCGGTTAAGTCAATAATAGTAGATTCTATACCAGAAACTAGTTCGTCATCTTCAATCACTACAGATAAATGTTGCTTAATGGATTGTGGTATATCGTTTGCCTTACATACACTTTCTTTTCCTGAAATATTTGTACTAGTTGCAACTATTGGAACTTTCAGTTTGTTTAGTATTGAAATTGCAATAGGATGCTCAGGAATTCTGATACCTATACTATCTTTAAAGAATTCGTTTGGCAATATGTTGTTGTTTTTAAGTGGTAAAATATAGGTAATTGGTCCAGGAGAAAAGTGGTTTATTAAATCAATATATCTTTCCTTTACCTTTGCTATTTTTGTCAAATTGTAAATATCACTAACAAATATAGACAGTGGTTTATTTTGAGAGCGTTTCTTTATCTGATATATTTTTCCTATAGATTCATTATCTAGTGCATTACAAGCAAGAGCATACACTGTTTCTGTTGGAAAACACACTAATAAATTGTTCTGTATTGCATTTATTATTTTAGATACCATATAGCTAAAAACTTATTCATAACAACTAGATCAGTTTTGTTGCACTGTATCTTATATAGTATAGCATTTCTCATAATAGTCCGAATAGGTCATAGGAAGGCAGAATCAACAGCACGACGAAAGGATTCGAATAGAGGAATGTTTTTCCTGGCTCTGTTTTTTATAGCAAACCAATGATGCTCAATTTTGTTAAAATCTGGAGAATAAGGCGGCAGATACAAAATTTCTGCACCGACTCCTTTAGCGAGCTTGATAAGCTTATCAGACTTATGAAAAGTAGCATTATCAAGAATGACAGTTTGTCCAGGTTCTAAGATCGGTGCCAAAAATTGCTCAAACCATCCATTAAAAATATCCATATTACAGTGGCCTTCAAATGTTAATGGAGCAACTATCTTTCTTCTACTTAAGGCTGCAACCATGCTGATTCGTTGAGTTTTTTTTCCAGATTTTAGGGCATAAAATCGCTGTCCTTTCTGGCAATACCCATATGGATAGTCCTCCGTGTTATCAATCCCAGACTCATCTATATACACTAAGTTTTCTGGTTCTTTTGTTGCTATAATTTTTAAGAATTCAGCACGTTTTTCTTCGTTCCTTTCCTTGTATCCATATGTCTTTTTTTGCGCGTAAATCCAATTTTTCTGAGAGCTCGGTGGATCGTTTGGATACTAACGTTGCCCCAAAGTTTAGCCATTTCCGACAGAGTTTTTCTACCGTGTTTTTTAGCAAATTCGATAAACTTATTCCAGTCGATAATTTTCTGATTGTAACCTCCATTACCGAGTTTTTTTGACTGAAAGTCGCCTGTTTCTTTTTTTCTTTGCTGCCACTCCCACAAAGTAGTTCGTCCAATTTTAAATCTTGCTGCCACTGCTTCTCTGCTTTCCCCTTCGTCTAGTGCTTCCATTGCTTTTTTTCTTAAATCATAACTATATGCTGCCGGCATCCAACCTCCTTATCGCCATCTATCCTTAATCTTATCATATCCGGACTTCTGTGGAAAGAGCTATAACTGCTAGTTTTTGTAAACGTAATGCAACGCAGCTTACCATTTGTTATGCAGATTTGCTACAACCCAAACTCTTCATTGACTTTATCAATTATTGCCTGTGGTGGATCCTCTCCCCATCCTGAATACAAAATCTCTCCATAGTCTCCAACATCTATAGAGCCAGTTCTGCTTTTTGCTAGAAACATTCCTCTTTTCTCTTTATCAACTAATACATAATGCCACGCTGATTTTCCACGATCTTTACCACGGACTAAGTATATAAGATCTGACCTACTTCTTTTTGTTGCATCAGCAAAAGATCTTTCATTGACAGTTCTGCTTTTACTTTTTATGCCGCCACTTTCAGAAAAAGCTTCCTTGGATTCGGTTTTTTTGCCTGCTAATTCAGAAATTTTTCCTTTTTCCCCTAATGCCCGTTCTTTGGTGTTTTGAGACGAATACTTACTGGAAAAACCTTCCCCTGTACCGCCAGGAGTCCTGTTTGTGAAACGCTTAGTAAATGAATTATTGTCGTTGTTTTCTGCCATAAAAATCTCCAAACTTTAGATTGTAGAATCCAAACTTTTACTACACTTTATCATATGTTAATTAAATTAATATAAATGAAAAATAATATAGTAATTATTACAGGAATTACGGCCTCAGGTAAATCAGAATTATGCGATAACCTGAGAGAAAAATATGGAAATATTAGTATAATAAATTGTGATTCAAAGCAGGTATACAAAGAAATTCCCATAATTACTGCTCAACCACTAAAGCAAGAAGAATTTTATAAATTATATGGTTATGTTTCAGCAAAAGAAAATTATTCCGTGGGTCTATGGTTAGAGGATTTAGAAAAAGAAGTTAATCACGCATTAGAAAATGCTCAAATACCTATCATCACTGGAGGAAGCGGGCTTTACATCAGCAGTTTAATCAAAGGCTTATCATCAATGCCACAAATAAGTCAGAAAGTAAGGAAAAATGTAAGCGAATTAAGGAAAAATTTAAGTAAAGAGGAGTTTTACAAATTAGTGCTAAGCAAAGATCCAAGGATTCAAGGTAAAGTATTCATGAATGACTCGCACCGCCTTTCAAGGGCACTTGAAGTTATCACTGAAACTGGCAAGTCGATTTTCGTATGGCAGAAAAATCGACAGCCTCCTTTATTCAATAATTTTAAGATATATACAATTTTGCCTAAACGTGAGGATGTATACCAAAAAATAAATTCTCGTTTTATCAAAATGATTGAAAATGGAGCAATTGATGAAGTAAAAAAGCTACTTAACATGAACCTAGCCCCACATTTGCCAGCTATGAAAGCACACGGAGTGCCAGAAATTATAAAGTACTTGAAAGGTGAGATTACTTTAGACGAAGCGATACAGATTGCTCAAACCAATACAAGACACTACGCGAAACGTCAGTATACTTGGTTTAAAAATCAATTTCCGAGTTCTAAAGTAATTGATTGTGCAAATAAGCTTACAGAGATTGAGATATCTTAATCATTATCAAGGCTAAGTCCTACCCTTATCGTGGGTAAGTGACTCTACACTGTTCACTTTCAGTTGCTTATCCAAGTCATGCTCTATTTTCAACTTAAATCCTAGCTTCTCGCAGAATTCGTAAAAATACTCCTTAATGACATCAAATAAATTTCTGCCATCAATTTTGTAATCTCTCAATTTTCGAGGAACAGTGAGCGACAATTTACCATCTTCATATGTTACATTTTTATCACCTTGAGACTTAAGTGTGAATTCTAGCGAGCTATCCAATTTACATAATTCTTCTTCCAGTTCTGCAAAAGTGCGAACTGCAATTTTTTCTTCAATTCTGATTGCCGCATGACTTGGATCACTACAATTAATATGTGTTACATGATTAGACTGAAACAATAACCCATATGTTTCAGCTAAATGAAGGATAGGTCCTCCTTTACCATACAATGCACCCACATAAGCAGCCTGGTTACAATTAGTGATTAGTTCTTCTAGAATAGAATCATTTGGAACTTCTGCTTCAGCATATTCAAATAGCTCTGTAAAAACTTGTTTTACAAATTGGCGGTACTTATTTTTGTCATTTGAAATGAGGTTGGTATGTTTATTATATAATTCATCAACAAGCTCTTTTGTTATAACTTTGTTCTGAATAACAAGTTTCATTCTTGGAAGATCTACGTACATAGTTGCACCAGAATTCGCTTCAGCATTATCTTTACCAGCCCTCAACCTGCTAAAACCAAACTTTTCTGCTTGAGCTCTTAGTGTAACTATTGGATTTTCCTTTTCTTTTGGTGTAGAGCCGTTCATCATTAATACCTTGATATAGACTGCTAATGGTATAATAATACATAAAAATGATTAATAAGTTAATAAAATACCTACTATAAGCCCTATGATAGCAAATATAGTTAGGGGTAACTTAGGCTTACCGACGATTTTAAAAACAACAAATTCGTCATTCCGTTACGTGTTAGCGGCTGAGATACCGCGAATGAATCGCGGTATAACGTTAGAGAGCTGTGCTAGCTATAGTGCATACCTGACCATAAGGTGACAAGATTTTAAAAAGGCTCTATAACAGTTTTACACATGTATGAATCTCAATGAGCAATCAGATTTTTCTAAATAGCAGGCTGGAGAATATACCTAAATTTCATTCCGCAATATTACCTAAACTTTGTGGTGGGGACAAGGTGGTGGATCTGCTGTTTTATAAGCCACTTAGTTATGTGGATAGAAGCAAGTTACTATCTGATGCTCGAGTTGGAGAACTTACAACTTTCATGGCAAAAGTTTATGAACATCAGCCGCCTACTTTTAGAGGTAGACCATATAAAATAGTCGTTGAAAGTGAGAGTCAGTATATGTTCATAGTCTTTTTTAATTACTCAGTTAAGTATTTATATAAACTATTTCCAACTGGAGCTTCTGTAATCATCAGTGGCAAGCTCGAAAAGTTTGCTGAACATTGGCAAATTACTCATCCAGATTACGTGTCGCTTGACATCAACCAATTTAAAGAAATAGCTTGCATAGAGCCAGTTTACCAATTATGCCGTGGCATTACCAATAAGCGCATTGGGAACATAATAAGCTCTAATCTAAAGGAATTGCCTGATTTACCAGAGTGGATAGATGATACATTAATCAAGCAAAAAAAATGGTTAAGTTGGAGGGAAAGCATCATAAAGTTGCACAGACCAAGCTCATTGGTGGAAGCTGAGGTTTGTAGAAAAAGGCTTGCTTATGATGAATTGTTTGCGTATCAGCTAGCGCTGAAACTTGCAAGAAAAAATCATGTGAAAGAAAGGGGAAGAGAATTTATAATATTGAGTAAATACAAAGAGCAAGTTTTAAATGAATTGTCGTTTCAATTAACAAATGATCAAACTCGTGCAATAGATGAGATCTCAGAGAGACAAAAATCCAAGTATCGCATGATAAGCTTGCTGCAAGGTGATGTTGGTAGTGGCAAAACCGTAGTTGCACTTTTTGCGATGATAAATGTGGTAGAAAACAACATGCAGGCAGCTCTAATGGCACCGACTACTATCTTGGCGGAGCAACATTATAATTGGATTGAGGAAGTTTTATCCTGTACCGATATAAAAGTTGCGCTGCTTACTGGTAAAACTTCGCGCAAGGAAAGAAAGATTATCATGAACGAACTTGCAAGTGGTGTTTTAAATATAGTGATTGGCACTCATGCACTATTTCAAGCTAACGTTACATTTAAAAATTTAGGGCTTGCAGTCATAGACGAACAACAGCGATTTGGAGTGATGCAGAGAAATCGCTTGGTAGGAAAAGGAGAAAATGCCGATATACTTTTTGTTACTGCAACCCCAATCCCAAGAACCTTGCAGCAAGCTATGTATGGTGATGTTGAATGTTCAATTTTGAAAGAAAAACCAAAATCCAGATTGCCAATAAAAACTGTAACTATGAACATTAGTAGGGTGCCAGATGTTATTGAAAAGCTAAAAGGTGCTATAAACAGGGGCGAAAAAGCATATTGGATTTGTCCATATATAGAAGAAAACGAAGAGACCAATATTGCTGCAGCAGAGATGCGTTTTCAGGAATTACAAAAAACATTTCTTGATAAAGTCGGGATAATACACGGAAAATTGACTCAGGAGCAGAAAGATCAAGTTATGTTTTCCTTCAAAAGGAATGAATTTTCTCTGCTTGTTGCAACCACTGTGATAGAAGTTGGTATAGATGTGCCAGATGCAACCATCATGATTATAGAAAATGCAGAGCAATTTGGGTTATCACAATTGCATCAGTTAAGAGGCAGAGTAGGGCGAGGAAACAAGCCATCTTTTTGTGTATTATTATACGATAATTTAAGTAAAAGCTCATCTTCAAAGTTAAAGATCATGTGTGAGTCACAAGATGGATTTTACATTGCTGAAAGGGATATGATGCTAAGAGGCAGTGGAGATATTTTAGGCACAAAACAATCAGGATGTATGGAATTTAAATTTGCTGATTTATATCAGGACAAAGAGCTGCTCAATCTCGCGTATAATAACGCAAAAGGCGCAATGGCTGATTTTGAATTACTGCTTGATATATTTGAATATAGGAGTAGATTACATTTTTCAAAATTTCAGTAGGAAAACCAGGTAGCCCACAGAAACGAAAAAACTTCCTTGACAAACTCCGCCAGCCCCCTTATCATGAAACTGAAGCTATGTATGGTCCCAGAGAGTGATGGTATACTATCATCATCATTTAAGGAGTCATTATGGGACAGATATTACATGGGTGCGCCAAAACAACACAGACGATTCGTAGAGCAATACAAAATAGAAAAGAGAGCATAGCAAAACTCTCCAAGCATTATAACCTTAATCCAAAAACTATTATTAAGTGGAGAAAACGTTCATTTACGAAAGATGCTGATATGGGTCCAAAGCATCCAAGATCAACTGTTTTAACGCTAGAAGAGGAAGCTATAATAGTTACATTTCGCAAGTATACACTACTGCCACTAGATGATTGCCTTTACGCTCTGCAGTCTACAATTCCGCATTTGACTCGCTCTAGCTTGCATCGTTGTTTACAAAGACACAACATTAGCAGATTACCAACTGTTGATGGAGAAGTTAAGTCAAAAAAGAAATTCAAACAATATCCTATCGGTTACTTTCATATTGATATTGCTGAAGTTAGAACTGAGGAGGGCAAATTACATTTGTTTGTTGCTATTGATAGGACATCCAAATTTACCTATGTTGAGTTGTGTAACAGTGCTACAAAACCCATAGCTGCTGAGTTCTTACGTAATTTGATTAGAATTTTACCGTATAAAATCCATACTATTTTGACAGATAACGGTATACAATTTACAAACCAGAAGCGTCATAAGTATGCTTTCCAACATATATTTGATAGAGTTTGCGAAGAGAATGTTATTGAACATCGTTTGACAAAAGTTAGCCATCCTTGGACGAATGGGCAAGTCGAGCGTATGAATAAAACTTTAAAGGATGCTACAGTTAAGAAGTATTACTATCAATCGCACCAGCAACTTAAAGAACACCTTTATAACTTTGTTATGGCTTATAATTATGCAAAGAGACTCAAAACTCTTAAGGGTCTTACTCCTTATGAATTTATATGTTATCAGTGGACACAGTCTCCAGAATTATTTATACTAAATCCACACCATCACACTCTGGGACCATACAATTGCGTACAGGGTGTCAATGGCGGTATTTACCAAATGATTTTCCGCTATGGAAGACTGTGTATGAGCAGTTCAGGCAATGGAAGAAGCAGGGAATTTTTGAGAAAATGAATTATGAAATTACAAAATATAGTAGAAGAAAAATAGGAAGGAATGAGCAGCCGAGTGCCTGTATAGTAGATAGTCAATCTGTAAAGACTACAGAAAAGGGGGGATCAAAGGCTATGATGGAAGTAAAAAAGTAAAGGGTAGAAAAAGGCATATAATTACAGACACTCAGGGTTTTATACTAGGTTGTTACGTAGGCGCTGCTAACGAAAATGATAGAGATGGTATTAAAATAGCATTAAACAATATGAGAACAAAATATACTAAAGTTAAAAAAATGTGGGCTGACATGGGATACCAAGGAAGAAATTTAAAGAATCACATAAAGGAAGAATATGACATAGATATTGAAATTGTTAAAAGGCCTCCATGTAGATTTTGGGTGCACAAAGATACGCCACCTGAGCTACTACCAACAAGAGAACAAGGGTTTAAAGTACAGCCAAGAAGATGGGTTGTAGAAAGGACTTTTGCTTGGGTTAATAGGAATAGAAGGCTATCGAAGGAGTATGATTTACTCACAACATCCACTGAGAATTTCATATACCTAGCTATGAGTAGGGTTATGTTAAAGAGGGAATATGCTTGAATTTACTAGTTTCCCGACAACCTCTTAATGAGGTTTACTCCTTTTACCGAAAAAAATATAATTCAATCTCCTATCTATAGTTGCCTCTATATCTTTGATTAATAACTGCTTTATCATGTTTACTTTTCGCTTTGCATCTTGAGCTTGACGCTCATTGTTACCACTGTTATTGCTGTAATTATTCTTATCACTATAACTACTGCCACTTGGTTTGCTACTGTTACTGAACTCACTACCCTTTTTTCTTCTTGTGTTGAGTATCTGTATTATCTTTTCCTTTAAAAAGGACTTCCAGCCTGTGCCAAGTAATAATTTATAGAGAAAATGCGGAGTAAGAAACGCCACTAATATTCGAATAGAAATTCCGTAACCGAGATCTTCCCTATTTTCATAATACCACTTGCAATATTGAAACAAACGGTAAAACGCATTTTTGAAAGAGCAAAATTCTACAGCATACCAAAAACCATTGCTGAGAAACATGAGCACAATGCTGAATGTGTAAAGATACATTGTGAAGAGAAACAGTTTCACAATTATATCTTTTAGACTACCTAATATATAATTCAATAATCTTAATTTATAGAAAAGTGATATCATTTCACACCCACTTCAATATGGCTGGGGTGGAAGGATTCGAACCTTCGCGTGGCGGTATCAAAAACCGCTGCCTTACCACTTGGCTACACCCCAATACTACTTACATCAATAACACTATTAGCCCAATTAGTAAAAGATTTATTTGCTTTTTCTATGGGCATCACAGCAATAGCTGGCTGATCATAAGAATGCATTGCTTCGATTTTTTCTACAATTTTATCAACTTGATCATTCCTGCTCTTCATAATTGCCACTACTTCACAACTATTACTAATTTTACCTTCCCATAAATACAGAGAATTCACTTCGGGAAATATATTTACACATACAATTAATTTCTCGTTTAACAATTCTTCAGAAACAGTTTTAGCCTCCTCAAAATTTGAAAAAGTTGTATAAACCAAAACTATAGCTCTTTTTACAATAATCCGAACAGACCGTAATATGCTACTGGCCTGCTATAGCCATAAACACATATCTTATCGCATTCGGACTATTATAAGAAAGGCTATAAATTATTCATTAGTAGCTACATAAATGCATTGCTACTATACTCTACCGAGATTTATTCATCAAGAGAAAATAACGCCAGCGCGTACTGTATAAACATTTGTTTGCAAAGGTAGTATGTTAAGTGTTATAGCTAGTTTGCCTCAAACGTAAAGGTGTCATCCCAGTGCCCCTGTGATGTCATTCCAGTGCTTGACACTGGAATCCAGTTTTCCATATAATCTCATCGAAAACGTTGTAACCACTTCCTATGCTAGTTTGCTTGTAAACAAGCAAACTTTCCTGGATCCCAGTGTCAGCTACTCGGATGACACCTTTCCTAGCAGAGAAATCACAATGTTCATACGGTTGTACGCATACCGCTGGGATCTAGGATTTTTCTATAGTTTAAAAACAAAAAAAGGACGTTACTCATTGAGTAACATCCTTTTGGAGAAGGTAGAAGTTTTACTTATTACACTGTTCCTGGAGTTGCTGTAGCTCTTGAGTTGACAGGTTCTGCACTAGGTTGATCTAGAGATGCGCGTCGTTTTGCCAACTTTTCTTCGAGTTCTCTGTCAAATTCTTCTTTTAAAGGAAGAACTTGTTTTCTTGTTAGCGTAGAAGAACCAGAACCCATTCCACTATCAGTAGAATTACTGTGAGTGAGAGTTCTGTTACTCAAACTATCCAGGTTTTGCTCCACAATAGGATCACTGAGAACATCTTCACTGAAAGAACTTTGTCCATTTAAGTTAGTCAATGAGGCGCTTCTAGGTAGTTCTGGTGGAGCAACTGGAGTAAGCTTAGGAGTTAAGCTACTAGATGAATTGCTTCTACGGACTGTTGCAAAGTTCTGAGAATCTGAATCAGAGACAGTAGCAGTACTTTCAGTTCCTATAGAATTTAGTGAATTGCTTTTTGACAAGCTGTTAGATTGTTCAGAGCCTTTTCTTCCCAGTGAAGAGAATGATGATGACACAGACCTAGTTAAACTTTTGACAGAAGGCCTGTTAGCTTTTTTCTCTGCTCTGTCAAACATATTGCTTACGCTTGAGTACAAATGATTTTCTCTACATTCTTTAATAACCTTCTTAATTTCATCGTAATGTTCAGAGAAAACACTGTCGATGAAATAACTACCTTTAGGTAATGACCTTTGTGTTAAAAAGTTATGCAAGCTTTTTTCATTTAAATTATTAATGAATTCTTTCTGTACTTGCCATCCAGAAGTATGTTCAATCTCCCCTGATTTTGCCTTCTCTGCCATTTTTAAATCAATTTCTGACGATATTCCAGAAAGTACATTTTTCACTAACCCAGAATTATTTCCTTTATCAGCAAAAATTGCTTTCATATCATTTCTTATTTCGTCAGATTTCTTAATTGCATCTGGAGTAAACCTTTTTACCTTATCTAAATAGTCCGTCTCACCAGATGCCTTATGGAACTTATTTGCCACTCCTTCGCCTACAAAACTAGCGCCTTTTTTCAGTGAATCTACTGAATGTTCATAACCTTCTTTCACCTTATCTTTAACATGCACAGCACCATCTCTAACTTTTCCGGCAGCGTATGTTGATGCGTCCTTAACTTTCCCAGCAGTATATTTCGCCCCATCAACTGTTTTTTCTGCTGACCACTTGAGCCCTTTATATCCAGATTGAACTGTTTTTACAGCGACTTTTACAGCGAAATATAAAGCAAGACCAACTATAGCACCTGGTATAGAAAGTGTTGCACCAACTGCCAAAAGTGGTAGTACTGCCGTAAATAATCCACTTGCTGCACTTACTACAAGAATCTTATCTCCTTGTTTCATCTTAGAGAATTTTGTATCCCCTTTTAACAGGTCAGTAATTCTTTCTTTTAGCTTCTTGGGATCATTAGCAATATCTGAATTTGGTAGATTTTGCATCGTTTTATTCAAATCAAAACTATCTTCTGGTTGGTTTTGTTGAGTTCCAACAGAATTTGAATTTTTTTCATTATGTAACATTTTAAACCTCACTATTAATTAAATATATTATAATTGTATTCCTTGATTCTTAAGTTAGTGTTAAATTGATTGCCAGTATTTATTTGTCTTCAAATAATTTCGCTTGACGTGTTTTGTGGTAACATAGAAAATTAGGTCAAGAAGCTGCAGCATTTATGAAGTATAGAAAAAGAATACTCATCTTTTTGGCTGTTATAACTTTAATAATAATAGCTTTACTATTTAGGTATAATTCCCATTTTCACAAAGACGTAGTGCACTTAAAGAGTGACAACAAAGAATTCAAAAAAAAGCCAGAAAATTCCATAGAGTCGACCATATTACATAGAGAAAAGGAAGTGTACGATCATGTTTTCCATCCTGATGATTAATTTGTAAATAAAATAGCAATTTATGTTTGCATTTTCTTATTAAAGAAGTAATATTAGCGTATTAATTATAGAATCAATCATTATGTTTGATGATAATAATCCTTGGAATCTGGGAAAGAAACCGGTAGGGAATAAAACTCCTAATAATGAAGATATTTTAAGTAAAGCTGTATCTGATATAAGGTTCTTTCTTAATGGATTAACCAGAAACAGGGGCAAAAAACCTTATTTCATCATTTTCATTATTTTGCTGTTCTATGCTTGCACTGGCTTTTATATTGTCCATCCTAGTGAAGAAAGTATAGAACTTACCTTTGGTAAATATTCTAATACAGAAACACCTGGTTTGCGTTATCACTTCCCCTACCCTATTGGCAAGGTTTTTAAAGTGAACGTTAAGGAAGTAAATCGTGAAGAAATTGGGGTAAGTAGTTCTTATGGGCGAGATACAGATCGCGGTGAAGGCGTGATGCTAACTGGAGATGAAAATATAGTCAACGTTAACTTCGAGGTTCAATGGCGCGTTAGAGATGCTAAGGACTATTTATTCAAAGTGCGGGATTACAAACCCGGTTTCAGTGTTAAAAATGCTGCTGAAAGTGCCATGAGAGAAATAATAGGTAAAAATACGATCTCTTTTGCACTTGGTCAAGGCAGACCAGAAATTTCTAGAGATACTAGAATTCTATTGCAGCAGATTCTTGATGGATACCAAATGGGTATAGAGATTTTATCTGTTCAAATGAAAAAAATTGATCCACCAGAAAAAGTAATCAGTTCGTTTAGAGATGTACAAAGTGCTCGTGCAGACAAAGAGCGTACTATAAACGAAGCATATGCTTATAATAATGATATTATACCTCGAGCAAAGGGTGAAGCGATAAAGATAAAATTAGATGCACAAGCATATGAAAATGAAATAATAAATGAAGCAAAAGGTAATGCAAATCGCTTTTTATCTCTTTATGAGGAATATAGACAGAATCCTTCTCTCGTTAAGAATCGTATTTATCTTGAAACTATGGAAAATATTTTCAGTAAGGTAGACAAAGTTGTTGTAACTGATGATCTGAAAGGTATGTTTTCTTATTTACCTCTTACAAATTTAGGAAAATAACCATGAGTAGTAATATTAAAATTGTTTTTGTTTCTGTATTTGTTGTTTTATTGATTGCTTTATCTAATTCAATATTTGTTGTGCAAGAAACAAAGCAAGCGATAGTTATACAACTCGGTAAAGTTGTAAGGGATGTTAGGGAAAGTGGCTTATATTTTAAGTTGCCATTCATAAATAGTGTAGAGTTTCTTGATAAAAGAGTTTTAGATTTAAGTCCTGATAAGATCCCAAGGGAAGTGATAACAGCGGATCAAAAACGTATTATAGTAGATGCGTATGCAAAATATAAAATAACAAATCCTGTTACTTTTTACCAGGCTGTGAGGAATGAATCAGGGCTGGTTAGAAGATTGTATCCAGTTATAGAAGCACACATAAGAGAAAATATAGGCAGATTCTCGTTGATTAGTTTGTTGAATGAAAAAAGATCAGAGGTTATGCAATTGATTCAGCGTGGAGTTTATTCTGAAGCTGAAAAATTTGGCATAGAAATAATAGATGTAAGAATTAAGAGAGCAGATTTACCAGAAGAAAATAGTTCTGCAATATTTCGCCGTATGCAAACTGAAAGGGAAAAAGAAGCAAAAGAAATTAGAGCAGAAGGAGAGCAAGCGGGGCAGGAAGTTAGATCAAAAGCTGATAAATTAAAAAGGGAAATTATCTCCAGTGCAGTAAAAGAATCGTACGAAATAAGGGGCCGTGGTTATGCTGAAGCAACTAGAATTTATAATGAGGCATTTAAGGTTGATGAAGAGTTCTTTAACTTTTATCGCTCTATGAGCGCTTACAGTAAATCATTTGCCGAAAATAATACTAAATTTGTACTTTCACCAAACAATAACTTTTTAGATATTTTAAATAAAGGATGGAAATAATTTATGAAAAGTAAGGCATTTATTTTATCTATATTTGCATATTTTCTAATTGCGTTTTCTTCGTATGCTAATATGTTTGATTGGAATGCAAAAAAGGTCGTTGATGCTAGCACTACTGCATGCAACTGTAATCAAGGACTTGCCGATTTAGTGGAAGAACTCATTCCTGCGGTTGTAAATATTTCAAGCGAACAAATCATCAAACAAGAAAATAACAGCAGAACTAGAGTTCCATCTATGCCAGGAAATAATTTTTTTGATGATTTTAGAGAGTTTTTTGAGCATTTTGATCAGTTTTTTATGGATAGGGGCCCTAGTGTTAACAAAGAGGTGGTGTTGCTTGGCTCTGGGTTTATTATAGATAAAGGTGGAATCATAGTAACAAATTATCACGTTATTAAAAACGCCCAAGATATCACAGTTACTATGAACGATAATACTTATTTCAAAGCAGAAGTTTTAGGCTATGATGCAAGAACTGATCTTGCTGTGCTTAAGATTAATTCTGATAAAGATCTTTCTTCTGTTGCATTTGGTGATTCTGATAAAGCAAGGGTTGGTGATACGGTTATGGCAATAGGTAACCCATTTGGTTTGGGTGGCTCTGTAAGCACAGGAATTATATCTGCAAGGTCCAGGGACATTAGTATTGGCACTATGAATGAATTTATTCAAACTGATGCTGCAATTAATAGGGGTAACTCTGGAGGACCGTTATTTGATTTAAATGGAAAAGTTATAGGTATTAATACTGCTATCTATTCTCCATCTGAGTCTGGCGGCAACGTGGGTATAGGTTTTGCCATACCATCTAATTTAGCTATGTCAATTATTGACACATTAAAAAGTGGCAAAAAAATAAAACATGGTTGGCTTGGTGTGCAAGTTCAGCCTATAACGAAAGAATTTGCTGAGTCCTTGGGTTTAAAAGATATAAAAGGCGCATTGGTTGCAAGTATAGTAAAGGATAGTCCTGCAGAAAAAGGTGGGATTAAAGTAGGTGATATATTATTAGAATTTGACGGTAAAAAAATCGATAGAATGACACAATTACCTCAAATGGTTTCAAGAGCTGGACCTGAGAAAAAAGTGCAAGTTAAGTTACTTAGAAAGAGCAAAGAGGTTAATATTAAAGTTGTGATCGGAGAATCTACAAATGATGGCCAAGATAACAATCAAGAAGAAAATAAATCAACATCTGATTATGTAACCGGTTTAACTGTTTCAAATCTGCCAAAAGAATCAAAAGAAAGTAAAAATAATGTACCTACAAAAGGTGTGATAGTTACCAATGTAGATAGTAACAGTAATGCCACGCTGCGTGGTATTAAAAAAGGGGACATCATTATCCAATTGGATGGAACTGATATAGAAAATACTAACGATTTTCAAAAACAAGTTGATTTAGCAGTAAAGAAAAACGGTAAAGATTCAATAATGTTGCTCATTTACCGCAATGGAAATCAATTTTTCGCTTCAATAAAATTAAAGAAGTAATTTTATTCACTAAATTTACAAAACAGTAGTGTTGTAAGCTCGCTACTGTAACACTTCAATCTTATAAAATAAATAAAAATCTACACTAGATTTCTTGCATAACCATATAAAAAATCAAAGGATGTCATTCCAGTGTCAGCTACTTGCATGACGCCGTCATAAAGGAACCAGTGTCGGCCACTTGGATAACACCATAGGGGTTACTTGGGTGATATAGCTCTTTTTACAATAATCCGAACAGACCGTAATATGCTACTGGCCTGCTATAGCCATAAACACATATCTTATCGCATTCGGACTATTATAAGAAAGGCTATACTATAGGAGGTCTAACATGAACTTTCTAAAATTCATTGAACTGTGCTTTCAAACAGTGGTGCCGGGATGTGAGTATAATGATTATCAGTACATAAAAGTCATAGCAGACAGGCTGGAAGCAGCGAATGCTGGCGAAGTAAGGCGCATAATATTCAATATGCCTCCGCGTTCAATGAAGTCCATATGTATGAGTGTTGCGTGGCCCGCATGGATACTGGGAAATCAGCCAACTGCAAGAATAATAGTTGCAAGTTATTCTAAGTTGCTTAGTGAAAAACATTCGCTCGATACCAGGTGCATAATGCAATCTGATTGGTATAAAGAACTATTTCCAGAGGTAGAACTATCCAAAGACCAGAACACTAAATATAAATTCCAAACAGTGCAGAGAGGATTTAGAATCGCAACATCAGTTGGAGGAACATTAACCGGTGAAGGTGGTGACTTTATTATTGTGGATGATCCGCTTAACCCTGCTCAAGCTTTGAGTGAAACATTTAGAAAACGTGCCACAAACTGGTTCGATCAGACTTTAGTAACGAGACTCAACGATAGAAAAAAAGGAGTAATTGTGCTTGTGATGCATAGGCTCCACCTGGAAGACTTAACTGGGCACCTCTTATCTAAGCCAAAAAACATATGGCATCACATTTGTTTGCCAATGATTTCTGAAAATAAGGAGGTTATTTATTCAATTAATAACCATACTGGTGTCATTCCAACCCCCCCTCCTGTTATCCCAGTGCCCAGACACTTGTATCTGGGATCTCATTCCTTAACTTTATAGTGTAAATTATTTCAAATTGTGTCTAGCTGCAAGTATAATAATTTCCATTTATAGATAAAGTATGTTGCAAATGTTATGCCAAAGAGTATAATAAAATCTATATCAAATACTTTACAAGAAAAAGTGGTGATAGAGGCAAAAGCAAATATTAATAAGGATAATTTAAGAAAAGCGCATGCTAGAGTTTGAAGAAGCAGTAAAAATAAAAAATATTATTGAAAGGTTAAATAGCACATAATATAATATATATATAGTGTAAAAATGTAAATAATTTTATTGACATCTTTACATTAATAGTTCTTAAATATTTAGTACCGTAGAATTAAATTATTAAGTTTTATGAAGGAAGTAAAAATGGTGGAAAGCTTTTCAGGTAACAACAAAGGCAGTAATTTTATTGAGGAGGCAAAAATAATGGAAAATTTTTCAGATAATAACGGAAACGGTAGCTCAATCTTCCAAGGAAAAATCAGGGAGCAAGATTTCTCTGCAGAGCAGAAGTTAAATGAACTAAAAGCAGCCATAGAGGAGCTCACCAGACAAGATTTGCTCAGGAGGCTCGAGTGTGAGCGTCAGGCTTCTAGTTGTATCGATGAAATATCATCTCAAGCAGAACTACATACCGAAGGAGGTGATGAGGATTACTTCGCTGGTGAAAAAGGAAGAGTACTCGGAGATTTCTGGAATTTCTTTGAATCTCTCTTCAACCTTTTTGAAGTAGATGTAGATGATCCGAAAATCTACCAAATGCTCAAGGAGAAGAAAGAAAAAAATTGGCTTCTTTCGATAATTAAGTTTTTGCGTGATAAGCTTAAGGAGTTAATCAAGAAGATTTTTGCACGCGATTTAAGTTTCAATCAGAGGTTGGACAAAGAGATAAAAGAATTGCAGGAGAAATTAGGCAGTGGTGAGTTATCAGAAGAAGAGTTTGCAAGGGCGTTAGAAAGATTAACTGCATTGCAAGATCTGAAACTCAGGTTACAAATGGCCGTTGTCGGATGGATTGTTACAATGTTCGCAGAGATGTTTGGAGTTGAGTTGGCGGCTGCGGTAGAGGCATCTACAGAAAAAGAAGATAAAAAAGCAGAAAAAACATCATTAGAAGCAACTAAAGAAGTTCGTAAAGACGTAGAAATCAAGGTAGACGAAAGAGAAAAACCTAAAGTGCCAGTTTTCCTTTTTGAAGTTTCACCAGGATTTGTAAGACCGGTTGTTCTGAGCAAACCAGAACTTGAAATTGCGTCAGATCCTTTGAAACATCTATTGCGTCTTACTGAGCTTGAAAGAAAATCTCATGAAAATTCACAAAAACCAGAAAAAGTGAATGAAGAGAAAAAAGCGAAGCCGGAGAAAGATAGACGTACAACTGCTCAAGGTGCAATGGGTACGACGGAGCAGGGGAGAAAAGAGGTTTATGGATGCGATAGTAGGTGGGACAGAAGGAAAAACCACGATGAAAATAATAATAAGCAAGCTCCAAACCAACCTACTCAAGGCTCTGTTCCTAACGAAAAAGCTTCGAACCAACCTATCCCAAAATCTATGTCTGACAGAAAGGCTTCAGAGCAATTTGTTAAAAATCCTGTTGCTGATTGTGAATATCATCTTACAGTTGGTTTTTGGAATGGTCCTGAGAATAAAGGTTCTGTGAGTAATGCTCAACCACCAAAAGAATTGAATAATGATGTAAAAGTTGAGAAATGTGCAGAAGGTCAGTCAGTAGGAAAGACACCATAGTGGGGATAGCTAATACTTAGATGACAAAAAAGGGTGTCATTCCAGTACTGGAATCCAGGGGCATATAGATAGATGTCGACAGTTCGTCATTCCGCTACGTGTTAGCGGAATCTATGCTTGAGATACCGCGAATGAATCGCGGTATGACGTAGGGAACTTAGGGTTGCCAATGACTTGTCATTCCAGCGCGTGACGCTGGAATCTTGAAATTTGTGTTTTATGAAAAAGAGTGAATAAATTTTTTTGAAAAAAAATATAAAAAAGTGCTTGCATTTAATTTTATTTTTAGTATATTAGTTACATAATATTTTTACTGGAGGGCAATATGCCAAATGATAATGGTAAGGAAAGTTTTAAGGGAGAAAAAGAGTGGGATCTCCGGAACAAGGGGCCAGGTGGTGGAATAGTGACGCATGTTAAAGGAGCAAGGATTGATGATCATCGTGATGCACTTAAGGACGTGCGAGAGAAGCTACGTCAGTCTAATCAGCCTAGCAGTTCTATTAGTGGATCAAGCTCTAGTGGGGTTGGTAGCAGTAATAAAAGATAGTTGTCGTAATAAAAAAATAGGGAGGGTGTTATGCCTAATACAAGAGAAACAGTAAGCGCATTGGTTAGTGCTTTTAATGTACATAATTATGCTCGTAATACAGTTGAAACTAATTTTACGCTGCAAAGCAGGGGCAAGAAGGACTATATTGTAGTCTCATTTGATAAGAGTATGGGTACGTATCAGTGTAGAAGATATCTGGACAGTATAAAAGGGAAGATAATACGTGAATTCTACGGCATTGAAAAAGGTAATAAAGCAGAAATATTGGATACAGCTAAGCTAATTTTTGATGTTAATTCTTTTCCGTTTGAAAACTATAAAGATGTTGAATCTTTTCCACTTAAGAACTATAAAGGAGATTGGTTCGTAGATAAACAAGGTAGTATTAAGTTTGTAACACCTGTAGATGATGGCGTAATTTTCAATCTAAAGTCTCATTTGGCTTCTTCACTTAAAAAGGATGTTCTAGAAGATATGCAAATTAGCAGCACAACTGTACCATTTAATAAGGGAAAATATTTGTGTTGTTCTAAATTTGATAATGAAGAATTAAGTCAGCAATTTAAGAGTAAGTTTTTATCAAGGATGAGAGAAAGATATGAAAATGTTCCTAAGAAGCCTTTAGAGGTTAAGGTTAAAGACAATAGTGTATATATCAAAGATGTTTTTGATGACGCTCGTTTTATTGATAGTGTAACACGGTATAAGGCATGGCTTACAGGTATGGACCTTGGAGTTGGCAATGATGTTGATCATAGTGTGAAGTCATTTAAAAATATGATAATAAGATCTACTTATTCGGTGACAAAAGTGATGATAGATGGTTTTATACTTGCTCCTCCTTTAAATGAGAGAGTAGTTTCAATTCTTACACCTATTACACAAAATGGTAAGGGGATTAAATTGTTAACAAAAGAAGAGGTACGTGCTATAAATCGTGCATTTAATAATGCTGTACTTGATGATATTAGTGGTAGAACTCAAGCAAAATTATCAACGAATGGAAGCAGTGAGGTATATGGCATAGACTTTTCCAATCCATACATTTCTCACTGTGTGATAACCAAAATAATAAAAAACTCTGTAATCAACAAAGACCATGAATTGTCCATTGACCCTGAGCTTCGTTTTCGAGCATTGTCGCGATCACCATCGACTGAACTGTTAGATATGAAATTGGAGTCTCCCACGCGGAGTCCCGATGGAGCATTAAAGGATTCTCCTAGGCAATGGTCAGGAACGGAAACAGAAAAAGAAGAGCTGCTGTATAATCCAGTAAATTTAGCTGGAACGAGTAAAGCATCGACGCAGATGAGTTATCCTACAGCATGGAATGATTCAATAAATCTTGGGGTTTCTGAAGATTCTCTAAAAGATACGGAGAACATTTGTAATGAGGAACCTGAAAAACAGCAAGTTACTGATAAAAGTGATCGAAAAAGTAGTGATGAGTATTCTGAAGCAAAGTCACAAGATAGTAAATCTCCGAAGAAACATGGGGGTGGTTTGTTCTGTAAAGAAGGGCCGCTAGCAAAGTCCTCACCTCTTAAGCGACGTAGCGTAGAGCGTGATACGATGTGTTCAAGTAAAAGTGATCTTGTGTATCATGTAACTGAAAAATCATCTGTGTCTAAGCCATTTTTTTCATTCCCAACTAGAATAAAAGCAAAAAGTAATCCATCCTCAAAAGTGATTTCTCCTGTAAGTTCTCTAGATGGTGATCCAGGCCCGTCACAAGGTACTATTTCGGGGAAAGGGGAGGTACTACCTGTAGAGTATAGATCTGATAACTCTAGTTCTAAAACAGCAGTTGATAGAGATAGTGCTTTTTGTTCTACGGGTTCTCCTGCTGCGCAACATAAGGGAAGTGTCTCTTCAGAGCTTAAACATCCGCAACAGGTAAAGCATACGTCAGAAGCTTTGGGGAAAGAAATTTAGGTTTTTAGATATCCACCCAAGTGTTTTATTAGGGTTGGAGCCAAAATCCCTGACCCTGAAAGCACTGGTGTTAGTTTTTCTTGTCCATTGCAGATATTGCGCGGTACTAAATATTTAAAAAGTATTAATATAAAGATATCAATAAAATTATTTACATTTTTATACTATGCCCATAGCATCATATATTACTTAACCTTGCAATAATTTTTTTATTCTTGCTGCTTCTTCGAACTCTAAATTTTCAGCATGCTCTATCATTTGCTTTCTCAAATCATCCTTATTAGTATTTACTTTCGGTTCTGCTATTGCCCTCTCCTGTAAGGTGTTTGATATAGGTTTTATTATAGTCTTCGGGATAATATTGTGCAATATATTATGTTCTTCTTGTTTTTTTCTTCTTCTTTCGGTCTCTTTTAACGCACGATCCAGAGAACCAGTGATTTTATCTGCATACAAAATTACTCTACCTTCAGCATTACGCGCAGCACGACCAATCGTTTGAATTAATGAAGTTTCCGATCGCAAAAATCCTTCTTTATCAGCATCCAAAATTGCAACCAACCCACACTCTGGAATATCAAGACCTTCCCTCAGCAAGTTAACACCTACTAAAACATCGATTTCTTTAGATCTCAATTTGTATATAATTTCTATTCTCTCCAGCGCAGCAATATCAGAATGCAAATAACTCACTCTCATATTCAATTCACTCATATATTCAGCTAAATTTTCAGCCATTTTTTTCGTCAATGTAGTGATTAAAACACAAAATCCCTTCCCTATTGTCACTTGTGCCTCATGAATTACATCATCAATTTGACTCTCTATTGGTTTTACAATGCAGATTGGGTCTGTAAGCCCTGTTGGACGAATAACTTGCTCTATAAATACGTTATTGGTTTGTGCTAACTCATACTTTCCGGGAGTAGCTGAAATGTAAATAGTCTGCGGCCTAACTCCCTCCCACTCTTCAAATTTTAATGGACGATTATCAAAAGCGGAAGGGAGCCTGAAGCCATAGTCGATCAATTTCTTTTTACGCGCCTCATTACCACTGTACATCGCACCAACCTGAGGAACGGTGACATGACTCTCATCAACAAATAAAATTACGTCTTTGGGTAAATATTCAAACAAAGTAGGCGGTGGATCCCCAGCTTCCATTCCATAGAGATAACGCGAATAATTTTCAATACCTTTACATATTCCTGTTGTTCTCATCATTTCGATATCAAAATTAGTGCGTTGCTCGAGGCGCTTTGCTTCAACAATCTTGTTTTGCGAGTAGTAATAATCCAAGCGTTCATGCAGCTCTTTTTTGACTAGTTCAATTGCCTGCAACAAAGCCTCACGTGGGGTTATGTAATAGCTATTTGGAAAAATGGTGATTTTATTTACGCCTTTGGTAACATTGCCCGTTATAGCATCAACTTCAGAAATTTCTTCTATTTCATCGCCAAATAACGATAAACGCCAAGCTTTATTTTCATAATGGGAAGGAAATATATCAACAATATCGCCGCGCACTCTGAAATATCCTCTCTCAAACCTGGCATCAGAGCGCTTGTATTGAAGATCAGTTAAGTTGCTCAGGAAATCATTAATACGAATTTTATTTCCAACACTAAGCGGTATGATCATGCTGCGGTAGCTCTCAGGCGAACCAAGACCGTATATGCAGGAAACACTGGCAACTACGATCGTATCCCTGCGCTCCAAAAGGGAGCAGACGGTGGAATAACGCAGCATCTCAATTCTTTCGTTAATTGCAGAATCTTTTTCGATATAAGTATCAGTTTGTGGTAAATAGGCTTCAGGTTGATAATAATCATAATAAGAAATGAAGTATTCAACAGCATTATGGGGAAACAATCCTTTCATTTCCTCATAAAGCTGTGCTGCTAAAGTTTTATTGTGTGCCATAATTAATGCAGGCCTGTTTGTCCTTGCAATAACATTTGCCATAGTAAAAGTTTTCCCAGAACCAGTAACTCCAAGCAAAACCTGATCTCTTTTATTGCTATTTAGCCCTGCAATTAAGCTATCGATTGCCTGTGGTTGATCCCCAGCCGGCTGAAAATGTGTAGCGATTTGAAATTCCATAGACTTTACTTACTATCTTTGATTCATTGTATAGTAAACACTATATTGCTTTTAAGATAAGTTGTATAGCTATCGTAAAGCCATAAAACATTAACCAACAATGTCATGCAAGTAGCTGACACTGGAATCTTGTTTCAATGTTAAACAAAATACCATAGAATTCAAGAAGACAATTCCTAAAAAATCCCTACATCCAAAAAAAGGCAAAATGCTGCTTGAATAAGCTAAATTTTTTTAGATGCAAAAACAATAAAACATAGTTGATACTAAAGTTATAGTACTCCTATGACAACGTTACAAAAATTAAGGAAATGGATAGCTCTGATCAATTGGAATAGTATAGCTCTTTCCACAGAAGTCCGGATATGATAAGATTAAGGATAGATGGCGATAAGGAGGTTGGATGCCGGCAGCATATAGTTATGATTTAAGAAAAAAAGCAATGGAAGCACTAGACGAAGGGGAAAGCAGAGAAGCAGTGGCAGCAAGATTTAAAATTGGACGAACTACTTTGTGGGAGTGGCAGCAAAGAAAAAAAGAAACAGGCGACTTTCAGTCAAAAAAACTCGGTAATGGAGGTTACAATCAGAAAATTATCGACTGGAATAAGTTTATCGAATTTGCTAAAAAACACGGTAGAAAAACTCTGTCGGAAATGGCTAAACTTTGGGGCAACGTTAGTATCCAAACGATCCACCGAGCTCTCAGAAAAATTGGATTTACGCGCAAAAAAAGACATATGGATACAAGGAAAGGAACGAAGAAAAACGTGCTGAATTCTTAAAAATTATAGCAACAAAAGAACCAGAAAACTTAGTGTATATAGATGAGTCTGGGATTGATAACACGGAGGACTATCCATATGGGTATTGCCAGAAAGGACAGCGATTTTATGCCCTAAAATCTGGAAAAAAAACTCAACGAATCAGCATGGTTGCAGCCTTAAGTAGAAGAAAGATAGTTGCTCCATTAACATTTGAAGGCCACTGTAATATGGATATTTTTAATGGATGGTTTGAGCAATTTTTGGCACCGATCTTAGAACCTGGACAAACTGTCATTCTTGATAATGCTACTTTTCATAAGTCTGATAAGCTTATCAAGCTCGCTAAAGGAGTCGGTGCAGAAATTTTGTATCTGCCGCCTTATTCTCCAGATTTTAACAAAATTGAGCATCATTGGTTTGCTATAAAAAACAGAGCCAGGAAAAACATTCCTCTATTCGAATCCTTTCGTCGTGCTGTTGATTCTGCCTTCCTATGACCTATTCGGACTATTATGAGAAATGCTATACTATGTACTAAAATATCGGCGTTTTTTTATTCTAAAACGCTTGATTAAGAGCGATTTAGCTGCTTTTAACTTGCAACTAACCTACACCGCAAGTGTTTAAGAAATTTACTAAGCAGGAAAAAAGGCAAAGAAACCCCGTAGTAGCTAGCATTCAAATTCTCCCTTGTCAATTTGACGTTTTTTGCTGTCTTAAACGCTTTGTAAGCGCGTCTCGGCTTATATAGGTAAAAACCCAGAAATTTTTAAAGACATGCGATGCACGTAGTGCGAAAAATTAAACATGAGACGCCAAATACCCTAAGTTTTTTGTCATTAACCTGCACATATTGCGAAGATAAATAAATAGCTTCAGTTTCATGATAAGGGGGTTGGCGGAGTTTGTCAAGTAAGTTTTTTCGTTTCTGTGACCAGTTGGACTTAAAGTCTACACAAAAAACGTTTACAACCAACGTTCAACATGGTAAATTAAAAACGGTTTATTCCTCGGTAGCTCAGTGGTAGAGCAGTTGGCTGTTAACCAATTGGTCGCTGGTTCGAATCCGGCCCGGGGAGCGTTTCTCTGTGAAATTCTAGTGTTGATTTTATATGAACATTAAATCAGTGGTTTTATGTATACTAGATGGCTGGGGAAATGGAATAGAGAATAATAAATACAACGCTATCAGCAACGCAAATCCACCCTGTTGGCAATATATTAGCTCTAATTATCCAAAATGCAGTTTATCCGCCTGTGGAGCTGATGTGGGGTTACCTGGTGGTCAAATAGGTAATTCAGAAGTTGGCCATATGAATATTGGCAGTGGTAGAGTAGTAATGCAAAGCCTTCAGCGCATTAATCAAGAGATTGGAACAATAGAAAACAATGTAAATCTACAAAGTTTTATTAATGATCTAAAAAGTAAGAACGGAGTATGCCATATAATGGGATTGGTGTCCGATGGTGGTGTTCATTCGCATCAAAAGCATATTTCAACTTTAGCAAATAAAATATCACAGCATGGAATAAAAGTGGTGATACATGCATTTTTAGATGGCAGAGACACATTGCCAAATTCAGGAAAAAAATGCATTCAAGAATTTACAAAGAGTATAAAGGGAAATGACACAAGAATTGCTACTGTTTCTGGGCGTTACTATGCTATGGACCGTGACAACAGGTGGAAGAGAACAATCGAAGCTTATGAGGCTATCGCATTTGCAAAGGCACCTTGTCATGATAATGCAGTATCGTTGATTGATGAAAATTATCAAAATAACATAACTGATGAGTTTATTAGGCCCGCAGTAATAGGTGACTATCAAGGTATAAAACCAGAAGATGGAGTGCTGTTGGCTAACTTTCGTGCTGATCGAATGATACAATTAGCAAGTATTTTGCTTGGCAAAACAGATTACGCTAAGGTAGCAAAATTCTCTTCAATTTTAAGTATGATGAAGTACAAAGAAGATCTCAAAATTTCTTATATTTTTCCTCCTACTTCTTTCGCTGATACTCTAGGACAAACAATAGAAGACAATAAATTACGACAATTACGTATCGCCGAAACCGAGAAATACGCTCATGTGACTTTCTTTTTCAATTGTGGAAAAGAAGAACCTTTCTCTGGTGAAGAAAGAATACTCATTCCCTCACCAAAAGTTCAAACTTACGATTTGCAGCCCGAAATGTCAGCATTCGAGCTCACAGAAAAGCTTGTAGAAAAAATTCACTCCCAAGAATTCGCACTGATAGTTGTAAATTACGCTAATCCTGATATGGTAGGGCATACAGGTAATATAAAAGCAGCCGAG
Source organism: Wolbachia endosymbiont (group A) of Ischnus inquisitorius (assembly GCF_964026985.1). Classification (NCBI taxonomy): domain Bacteria; kingdom Pseudomonadati; phylum Pseudomonadota; class Alphaproteobacteria; order Rickettsiales; family Anaplasmataceae; genus Wolbachia; species Wolbachia endosymbiont (group A) of Ischnus inquisitorius. Next base: position 1,174,722 of record NZ_OZ034715.1, read on the forward strand.
AAAGCTGTGCTAGCTGTAGATGATTGTCTTGCAAAAGTGCTGAGTGCTGTTAAGAAGTCAAGCAACACCGCGTTAATTGTCACTGCAGACCATGGTAATGTGGAATGTATGTTCGATGAAGAAAATAATACACCTCATACAGCACACACTCTAAATAAAGTGCCATTTATTGTGTCTTGCGATAATCTAAAACTAAGAGACGGAAGGTTATCTGACATTGCCCCTACTATTTTACAGCTACTTGGAATTAAAAAACCAAACGAAATGACAGGCAGTTCGTTGATTTCTTGCATTACCCTCTGTCATTCCAGCTAGGCAGCGTTATGCACCGGAATGACATCAAATAGATGTGTTTTAACTTAATCCAACTTTTAAATTTTTCGCTGTTAGTACTAATGATTCATTAAAGAAGCTGTCAATATCACCAATACTATCTATATTTTTTGTACTGATAGATTGGTCAATTCTTTTGACCAAATTAGATAAAACTTTATTAGGGCCAATTTCAACAAATTTGTTAATGCCACGGCTTGACATATACAAAACCATTTCTCTCCATTTCACTCTGCTTACAACTTGCTTGGCGAGTAAAGTTTTTATAACTTTGGGATCACTCTCCTCTTTAGCTGTAACATTTGATATCAAAGGAACTATAGGACGGGTTATTTTAATACCCTTCAAAAACTCCAAAACTTTTTCATCAGCAGGTTTCATAAGAGATGAATGAAAAGGCCCACTAACCTGTAATTTAATTAGTTTCCTCACACTCGAGTTTTTGAATAAATCGGGTAACATTTCAAGAGCTTCTCTAGTGCCACTTATAACCACTTGTCCGCCACCGTTATCGTTTGCAATTTCACAAATTCCGTCAATTTGAACTGATTTCAATATATCTTCCACTTCATTTATCTCTGCTCCAAGCAACGCAACCATTCCGCCTTTACATTTCAGTGAAGCTTCATGCATTGCTTCGCTGCGAACTTTCAGCAGCTCGATTGCAGACTCAAGCGTTAACGCTCCTGCAGCACACAGCGCTGTATATTCGCCAACTGAATGCCCACAAACATATTTAACATTGTGATCAGTGAAAAGAGATTTGCCAAACACATGCTCCATAACACGTAGCATTGCAATTGATACTGCCATTATAGCTGGCTGAGCGTTTTCTGTAATGGTTAATTCTTCAATAGGACCGTTGAAGATTAAATGAGACAGCTTTCCATCCAATATGCTATCTACTTCATTAAATACTTGTCTTGCAACAGAAAACTCACTATATAAGCTCTTTCCCATTCCTACAAACTGAGAGCCCTGACCGGGGAAAGCAAAAATCATGATAGTTATTATTTATTCCTTATTAAATATACTACTTTATTTATTTTTTGTCAATATTTTAGAATAATGATTGACTTAGTGAATTAAGTTCACTAGAATATTAGCTGACTAAAAGTTTATAAACAACAATGAATTATCATAAAATTATTATAGTTATGACAGACGGTCAAGAGTTTGAAACTCGTTCCACTTATGGAAAGGAGGGAGATAGGGTAAAACTTGATAGAGATCCTCTTACTCACCCTGCATGGACTGGAAGTTTGACAAGCGGGTTAGCAAGTAAAACTAGCAAATTAGCTAAGTTTAACGATAAATATGGAAGCATTTTCTAATTCTCCTCCTCTTTAAGTTTTAGAGAGTTTACTGAAGCATGCATAAATACAAAAATATAGGCTATGTTGCTTCTCCATCACCAAAATCGCAGGAAGTATCTAAACTATTAAAGAAACTTAATTTTATCAATATAACAGAAGAAAATAAGTCCGAAATCGATCTATTGATAGTTGTTGGCGGTGATGGCTTTATGCTACGCACTTTGCACAATTACGTCATAGAAAATAAAAACATGCATGTGTATGGGATAAACACTGGCAATGTTGGGTTTTTGATGAATAAATGCTTTAGCTGCAGTGAAGATTTAATTGATCATATAGAGCATGCAACTTCAACTCAGTTAACTTTGCTAAAAATGGAAGCAACAGACACAAGTGGCAAGAGATATCATTACATAGCAGTAAACGAAGTATACGTTTTTAGAAAAGCGAACCAAATAGTAGAGATGAATATTACTATTAATGATAAGCTAAAAGTAGAAAAATTTAGAGGGGACGGAGTAATATTATCTACCCCCACAGGCAGCACTGCATACAACTTCTCTGCCGGTGGCCCAATCTTGCCGCTAAATTCAAATTTACTTGCACTCACTTCTATCAATAGCTATTACCCAAGGCATTGGAATGGAGCGTTAATATCAAACGATACAATCGTACAAATTGACATTAACGACACAAAAAACCGTCCAGCACTTGTAGTATCAGATTACAAAGAATTTCATGATATATCACAGATAAAAATACAAAAAGACCATGAGAACACAATCACTTTGCTTTTTGACAAAGATTACCCTCTGAATGAAAGAATCTTTGATAGACAATTTCTATACTAATAATTATCCGTAAATTGGTATTTACTATATCTTAATAACTATAGCGTAATCAATGCAGCATAGTAATTAATTTTGGAGTGAATATGCCTGGACCAGTAAATGAAGAACAAACAGTAACATTAATTTCTTCCACATCAATAAGTGAAGATGGCGAGATAACACCAGGAATTTTACCAATACCAGCACTTAGGACAAGTACTCCGAAAAAAAATGATGAAAATACAGCTTTAGAAGCTTTGTTAGAGGAAGAATTTAAAGAGAAAAAAAACAGCAATGCTAATTCAAGAGATCCGTTAACTCTTGAGACTCAAGTATCACCTCCTTCCCTAGAAGAAACAAAAGGTGAAGAAACTCATGTTGACGTGCCACAAAATTCAACTCTAAGCAGATCACCTTCTCAAGAGACAGTATTTAGTCCACCTTGGAATAGTGAAATATTAGAAGATTTACAAAGAACTAACAGCTCAAGTATACCTCCAACTGGCTCACTACCATCATACACAAGCGCAGCAGATGGCTCTAAAAAGTCTTTGCTTACAAATAGTAAATTTAACATAAATGACGATGCAATTTTAAAAAATAAAAAAACAAACAGATTCTTGCCAAGAGCAAAGTATGCCATGCAGCAGAAGGGTTTTATAATTTTTGGTGCAAGTGCTATTATACTCAGTATATCTGCAGCTTTATTATATTTACAAGATAAAGCAAAATTTATTGCATTTTTTACAAACAGCCCAAAATATATCACTATACCAGTTATCGCACTTGCTGCATTGCTTACAATTGGTCCAATATTTTTTGCAACAAGGCAATTTATAGATACTGAAGAACATTCCATTCAAAAAAAAGATGCGGATAAAATTTTAGCTGAGGTGTTGGAGCACCAGCCAAAAGATAAAGCTATAAAATCTGTAAGACTGGAATATAGCAATGGCACTCATTCAAATTTTGTACTTAATGCTTGGGAAGCTAAACAAGGCTTCACTAACATTGACGAAAAAGTAATTACTAGAACTAATAAAATAAAATCAGTAATTAACGACAGACCAATATTTACTGCATTATTTACTGGTGTAGTTGCTGCAAATATAGCGTTTCCTCTAGGGCTACTTGCAACACATGGTGTTAATGGTGTACAAAAATTTTACCAAAACCCTTTGACTAATAACATAGGATTATCATTACTTATAGGTTCTGGTATACTTGCATTACTCATTGTGGGTTTTGGCATACATTATTATAGAAAAACAAATTGCACTAATCTTATATATTCGCAGGAAAAGATTGACCCTGAAAGCGTTAACAAGAAATTCATTGAAGAAATAAAACACGAAAGAACAAATGTTCTTGGGGAAAACCACGGTAAAGACGCTAAACGCAGCAGCTTAACGCTTGAGCAAGTTGTGGTTCAATCTCATAATTGTAAGGATGTTGTTTATAGTGTCGGTTAATAAAATGCATGATATAGCTAGTGCAGCCCTACGTCATACCGCCGCAGACCGTCATACCGCGATTCATTCGCGGTATCTCTAGATCCCGCTAACACGTAGCGGGATGACGATTGTCAGGGTAGCACCTCCCTCCCCTGTCATCCAAGTAGCTGACTGACCTTACCCAGAAAAAGTGGAGAGAAAGTTTGGAATGTTTTTCATAAAGAGAATGATGAATCAAAATGCTCAGGAATGCAATAGTTAATAGTGACGTTGTTTGTTATAAAAAATTTCTATATATTCAAATATAGCAGTTTTGATATGCTGTTTAGAGTGCCGAGAGGTGTCTATTGGTAACTCCCTTTTTAGAGAACTGAAGAAGCTTTCCACAACAGAATTGTCGTAACAACAACCTTTATGACTCATCTATGTTTTTTATGGATAAGAGATATTGATAACCTTGCGAAGTATATTGTGAACCTTGATCACTATGTATAGCCTTTCTTATAATAGTCCGAATGCGATAAGATATGTGTTTATGGCTATAGCAGGCCAGTAGCATATTACGGTCTGTTCGGATTATTGTAAAAAGAGCTATAATAGTAGATTTTTGGCAGGTTTACGCTTGTTAACGGCCATTAATAAAGAGTCCATAACCAATTGTTTATTTATTGAACTGCTCATTAACTACCATGCGTGAATATAGATCGATTATTGTTGCCAAATATAGCCATCAACTATGTTTTTTAAAATTTTTTGAATTTAGTCTCATTTGTTGATAATTTTGTATTTTTATTCAATTGAAAAATGTATTTTGGTAACAAAGATCCTAGTTTATACAGAAAGAAATTTATATCAAACAGCAACCACTGCTTAGATTTTATGGTTAACGAATATGTGCTTTAAATGTGTGTAGACGCACATATCCGTTAACCTATTTTCTATGCAGATTTTTTTTTATTTCATATTAATTGCTTCTTTAAGTCTTGCATTGGCAATTACTATGATTTTTCGCATTAGAGCTGTTATAGCTACCATCTTCTTTTTACCTCTACCAATAAGATCAGAATAAAAAGCACCAAGTGCAGATTTAGATCTTGCAGCAGCCATAGCAGCTGTGAAAAGCTTTGCACGAACATTGCTTCTACCACCTGTTATCCTTCGGTAACCAATAGTTTTACCGCTTTCTTTTGGATGTGGAGCAACTCCAGCAAGACTTGCAACTTCTTTTTTGTTTAGGTGGCCAAGTTCTGGCATTAGACACACAAAAACTTGTGATAACTTGAGACCTATTCCTGGCACTGTTCTCAAGATTTTTTGACGCTTTTGTAACTCTGGATTTTTATCAATAATTCTTTGTATGGCATCGTTGAACTCATTTATCTGACTGGTAAAAAAGTCTATTGTTTTTTGGCAACTTTCCTTTATATAGTCGTTTTCAGGTGCTGCAAGCCTACATTTCTCTTGAGTTCTCATTTGCGTAATGTCATCACGACGTTGACAGAGTGCAACTAAGGCGGTTTGTTCTTTTGACATAGGCACAAATAGAGATAGAGCACTATAGCGTTCAAAACCATATTGAGCAAGGGCTCTTGCATCTGATTGATCTGTCTTTGCTAAAGTTCCATGTGATATGATAAAACTTTTTACTTTACGAGTATTAGCTCGATGTACAGCAACATTCTTATCAACAAGAAAATGTGCTAAGCCAAGCTCATATTTTCCAGTGTTTTCTAAAGTTACTAGAGAATTAGGTAGGATATCTGAAAATTTTTGAAACAACTGTTGCCAACCAGTAGCATCATTGTCAAACTTGATAGCGCTCCTTTGGTTATAAGCTGCAGCAACATTTTTAAATTTTCCGATATCAATGCCAATGAAATTTTGATAAGATGTAATCATAATAAATAACCTCGATAGTTTAATTAATTTAAGATTGTAAACGGGTGCATACATATGTCCCATGCAACTATTCAAACGTATCGAGAGATGGGGCTAGTTTACCTTGATGGCTACGGTTGTAATACCAACTTTCATTCGGTCGCACACGCCCGTGATAGCCCTATTCCTATAGTGAGTAGGGTTATCTTCCCTCTTATCTCTTTTATATCACATTTTTAACTTACAATCCTTCTTTGGTTTTTATATAAGTAATCCCATACTTTATTTGGTTGATCGACAATAAAGTTTTGGTCTAATATATTGGGAGCTACTGTCCGTTTGTTGTTTCTTAATTTTAAATTTTCTTCTCAATATAGCCTGAATACCATTTTTCTGCATAATACTTTGCACTGTTTTTAAGTTGCAACTTTTACCCAAAGCCTTTAATTCAGCATGAATTTTAGGAGCTCCATATCTACATTTAGAAGCTTGATATATTTTTTGAATATCTGCTAATAACTCTTTATTTGCTGATTCTCTACTGCTTATTTTCCTTGTAGTCCACTTATAGTAGCCACTAGCAGAAAATCCTACATAATTCCTGTACTTTATAGCAGTTATAGCCTTTCTTATAATAGTCCGAATGCGATAAGATATGTGTTTATGGCTATAGCAGGCCAGTAGCATATTACGGTCTGTTCGGATTATTGTAAAAAGAGCTATACTATGCTCTTTTATAAAAAAATATTTTACTCTTTTTGACTGGCCAGGGCTTTTTTTAAAATGTCTCTTTCCCTTGTTACTCTTGCTAACTCTCTTTGTAAATCAAACCTCTCTTTGTCGTAAGGAGCCATGTTACCTCTACCTGGAAATGCATTTGCCGCTGACTTTTTTTCGTTATATTTCTTCATCCATTTTCCTAATACACTATCCCTTATCCCTAGATCTCTTGCTACTTTTGCAACTGGTTGACCTACCTTTCTTTGTTCATTTGCCAGCTTAACAGCTTCCAATTTGAATTCTGCTGTATATTCTCTTACCATTTCTAATCCTCCAAAATTTTATTTTACCCAAAAAAACTCTTTTCTTTCTCTCCACTTTTTCTGGGTAAGGTCAGTCTGTCCAGGTTCCAAGATCGGTGTCAAAAATTGCTCAAACCATCCATTAAAAACATCCATATTACAGTGGCCTTCAAAGGTTAACGGAACAACTATCTTTCTTCCACTTAAGGCTGCAACCATACTGATTCGTTGAGTTTTCTTTCCAGATTTTAAGGCATAAAACCGCTGTCCTTTCTGGCAATATCCGTAGGGGTAGTCTTCGGTGTTATCAATGCCAGACTCATCTATATACACTAAGTTTTTAGGTTCTTTTGTCGCTATAATTTTCAAAAATTCAGCACGTTTTTCTTCGTTTCTTTCCTTGTATCCATATGTCTTTTTTTGCGCGTAAATCCAATTTTTTTAAGGGCTCGATAGATCGTTTGGATACTAACGTTGTTCCAAAGTTTAGCCATTTCCGATAGAGTCTTTCCTCCGTGTTCTCTGGCAAATTTGGCAAAGGTATCCCAGTCGGTAATTTTGTGATTGTAACCCCCATTTCCAAGTTTTTTTGATTGAAAGTCTCCTGTTTCTTTTCTTCTTTGCTGCCACTCCCATAAAGTAGTTCGTCCAATCTTAAATCTTGCTGCCACTGTTTCTCTGCTTTCTCCTTCGTCTAGCGCTTCCATTGCTTTTTTTCTTAAATCATAACTATATGCTGCTGGCATTCAACCTCCTTATCATCATCTATCCTTATCCTATCACATCCGGACTTTTATGGAAAGAGCTATATTTTTATCAATTCTGCAATCATTTATCTTAATATTAAGTTTCTTAAACCTTCTTGATGCTTGTGAATAGCTGATAACTGCCAAATCTCTTCCTATTTGTTGCAAATACCCTTTTATAAACCCGACTGTTTGTCTTAAACCAATTCTAAAGAAACTGACGATTATATGCACCAAAATCACAACTTTATCACTATAAATATAGTTGCCGCCCTGCATTTTTGGACAATTCTCGTACCAATTTTCTATGGCGTCATTGATATAACAAAAAATGCTTCCTCTTTCTTGGAGAAATTTGTTATATTCATGGCAGTTACTGACTCTCATTTTTTGTGGCATATTTTTTCTTCAACAGTTAAATGGCTATTTATAATGAATTTTGTCAGTAACTGCCAGTTCTTTTCACTTGAGCGATGCAACAAAGCCATCCCAGTGTCAAGCACTGGGATGACATCATCCTTTTTTTGGGATTCCAGCGTCACGCGCTGGAATGACACCTCTCTTGGGCTCTCTTAGCTATAAATATTAAGGAATTTACCAAACGAAAAAAAAGGCAAAAGAAGCCCCGTGGTTGGCTAATTACTTACATTATACTTTCAAGTATGGCGTTTTTTTATTCTAAACGCTTAATAACCGCGATTTAGTTGCTTTTAAGCCGCAACTAATCTAAATTATAAACATTAAGAAATTTACTAAACAGAAAAAAAGGCAAAAGAAACCCTAGGGTAGCTAGTTATTCACTATCCATTTTTTAAATCGGCGTTTTTTGATGTTTTAAATGCTTTATAAGCGCATTTCTGCTTATATTAGGTAAAAACCTAGAAATTTTATAAAGACATAAGGTGCACATAGTGCAAAAAATTAAACATGGGACGCCAGATACGTGAGTTTTTTTGTCATTTAATCTGTACAGAGAAGATAAATAAATAGCTTCAGTTTCATGATAAGGGGGCTGGCGGAGTTTGTCAAGGGATTTTTGACGAAATGATTTTGAAAGCAAAGAGCGGGAGAAGGGGTTCGAACCCTCGACCTCAACCTTGGCAAGGTTGCGCTCTACCAACTGAGCTACTCCCGCAATTAAATTAACCTAAATTTACTTAATTATAAGCATATACAGCGATTTGTAAACCCCGTGTACACGAAAAATGTGAGAGCCCATAAATTTGCGTGGTTCCTTCTATGATCTTTTCGTATACTTAAGACTCATTTTTGATTATCATAGGTTTTCAATTGTGCCAAAAAATGTATTAATTTTATGGGAATATTTTTATATAAAGACGACTTGCCAGCTAGTTCAATACCAGATGATATAAGGTCTATAGCTGTTGATACCGAGGCAATGGGGCTACTTCATAGCAGAGATAGATTATGCCTTGTGCAGCTCTCTTTTAATGATGGCAACGCTCACTTAGTTCAACTCAAGAACGATTATACAGCGCCAAATTTAAGAAAAATATTAGAGGATAAAAATATAACTAAAATATTTCACTTCGCGCGATTTGATGTGAGCATAATACGTTATTACTTGGAAACTTGGGCACTTCCGTGCTATTGCACAAAGATAGCTTCACGTTTAGTTCGCACTTACACAGATAATCATAGCTTAAAAGAGTTGTGCTTAGAGCTGCTTGATACCAAACTAAATAAGCAGCAGCAATCTTCTGATTGGGGAAATGAAAATTTAACAGACAAACAAAAAAGTTATGCTGCATCTGATGTTTTGTATCTCCACAGGATAAAGGAAAAGCTAGACTTAATGCTGGAACGTGAAAATAGAAAAGAATTGGCCCAAAAGTGCTTTGAATTTCTTCCTACTCGTATTGAGTTAGACTTAATGGGTTGGGAAAACGTGGATATCTTTAACCACCAGATGTAATAGAAGTTTTTTGTTTGTGCAAAACACTTTAGGGCAATTTTTCAAGCTCTGCGGTAAGAATTTAGTTGATTAACTGCTAATAGATACGCTATATTTTACAAAAATTTAGGTATTTTATGAGTGATGATATTACATCGGTAAATGATCAAAATTTCAAATCTGAAGTCACTGACTATAAAGGGTTTGTTCTGATAGACTTTTGGGCAGAATGGTGTGGGCCATGTAAAAGTCTAATGCCACGTATCGAACAATTGGCTAAAGACAGAAAAGGCAAGATTAAGATCTGCAAATTCGACATAGATGAAGGGACTGAAGTGCCAAGTAAGTATGGGGTTCAATCTATACCTACTTTGATTATATTTCAAGATGGTAAGGAAATTGCACGCAAAATTGGTGCAACAAATGATCTGCTAAGTTGGGTTGATAGTGAAATAAGCTAATAGACAAATTTGCTTTTGTGTGTATTATAAATATTGATAAAAGGGATTGTAGCTCAGTCGGTTAGAGCAGTTCGCTCATAACGAATTGGCCGTAGGTTCGAGTCCTACCAATCCCACCATTGTATTGATCTTAGCATGATCGTAACAATGAGAAAACTATAGTATATGAACTATATATTAATGTAATGGGGGAAATGATGGAATTTACTAAGTCTCTAAATAACAAGTTAGATGAATTGCACTTACTAAATCATCCATTTTACCAGTCATGGAATACAGGAAGCTTAAGCTTGCAAGCTTTACAAACCTATGCTAAAGAATATTATCACCACGTTGCTGCGTTTCCTCGTTACATCAGTGGTATACATTTTCTGTGCCCAGATCTAAAAATGCGACAGGTTTTACTTGGTAATTTAATAGAAGAGGAACAAGGTGATGAAAATCATCCAGAGTTATGGAAACGTTTTGCTGAAGGGCTTGGCGTTGCGCGATCTGATCTTCGTGAAAGTGCACAGATTAAGGAGACACAAGAATTAATTGATGGTTACTTTGACATTGTAAGATCAGGTTTTGCAGCAGGTCTTGGAGCCTTGTACGCTTACGAACGTCAAACTCCAGAGGTTTCCAAGTCTAAAATTGAAGGTTTAAAAAAACACTATTCAATAAGTGATGAGCGTTCTCTTCAATTTTTTACGGTCCATATGCATGCTGATGAATGGCATTCTGAGGAGTGTGCAAATCTTATTGAAGACCTAGATGAAAAAGAGCAAGATAAAGTTATGAAGGGTGCTCAAAAGGGAGCAAAGCTCTTGTGGGGTTTTCTTGATGGAATGATGAATGCTAGCGTGTGTTAGTAGTTGTAAGTAGCTTAAACTCAGTGATGTTGGAATGCAATGTCTGCATGTAATCTTCTTATATCTGACTTACGGCTTTGGGTTCATTTAGGCCATAGTGCAGAAGAGAAGTATCATTCTCAATTAGTTAGTGTTAATATTGATTTTACCTTTAAATCCCCCCCTTTAGGACTTACAACTGACCGGCTTGAGGATACTATATGCTACTTGGAGGTAGTTCAGAGTATTCAATCTCTCGTTCAAAGCAAGCAATTCAACTTAATCGAGCATTTAACTCATGATATATACAGGACCATTAATAACCTTGTGATGCAAAAAAAGCTTATTATTTCTTCTATAGGCGTAACTATTCACAAAGTTGCACCACCTGTCCCCAGTGTGCATGGAGGTGTTTTCTTTACTTATCGTAATGCGTTGCAAGAATGATTTACATTTCTATTGGCTCAAATATGGGGAATCGCTTTTCCCATTTACAAAAGGCTGCTCAGTTACTGCAGGAGCGCTATTTTAAAAATTTAAAATCTTCAATTATTCTGGAAACTAAGGCTATTTTACCAAATGATGCTCCACCTGGGTGGGACAGGCCATTTCTAAATATGGTTGTGTATGGAAGTTGTTCTTCTTCTCCTGAAGAGCTGTTAAAGGGCCTTAAACAAATTGAATGTGACATTGGCCGTCTGCAGGTCTATGAAAAATGGGCACCTCGCGTTATTGATTTGGATATTTTGTTATGGGATGACCTGACACTTGATACATCCTACCTTAAGATTCCTCACCCAGAATTGATAAACAGACCATTTTTGCTTCACTTGATGGCAATGCTGAGCCCTATGGATAATACTCCAATAATCAACAAAACGTTCGGTACTGTTGCTTATGATATCCCTAATATTCAAGATTGTTTTTTAAAGAGTTTTACGCTTTCGCCAGAGCTTGTGGGTATTGTCAATATTACTCCTGATTCATTTTCAGATGGTGGTCTTTATTATGATGCAGATCAAGCAACCAAGCAGGCACTGCGGCTGTTATCAGATGGTGCAAGCATAGTTGAACTTGGTGCTCAATCAACAAGACCTGGCTCCTCAATACAAACTCCAAAAGCAGAATATGCACGCTTAAAACCAGTGCTTGATGACCTTAATCAATATATGAAAGTTGGTGACATTAAAGTCAGCATTGATAGTTTCTGGCCAGATGTTATTTTGAATGTTTTGGAGCACTACAACATTGCCTGGGTAAATGATCAGAAGGGAGATCTAGATGATAATACCTTAAAAGCGATTGCTAGCAGTGGATGTAGTATCGTTATTATGCATTCACTCTCCATACCACCACATAGTGACAACATTATCCCAAGTGACATTGATCCAATTGATACCATAAGTAATTGGGCAGAAAGGAACATTAATAGATTACTAGCTCTAGGTTTTGATCAAAGCTCGATCATTATTGATCCTGGTATTGGTTTTGGCAAATCTATGTACCAGAATATCCAGATTTTACGCAGTATAGAAACGTTACAAAATTTTGGCTGCAAAGTTCTGGTTGGTCATTCTAGAAAGTCATTTATTTCTTCTTTTTCTACAGAACCTGTCTTTAACCGAGATTTAGAAACAATTGCTTTATCATCTGCATTGCACAACAAGGTTGATTTCCTTCGAGTGCATAATGTGCGTGATCACATGCGATTCTTTGTAGCTCAAGCTGCTTTACAGGGATGCTAGTTATCGGAATTATGGCTGTTGATCCCAAGGGGGTAATTGGAATAAATAATGGATTGCCCTGGCATTATCCAAGTGAGTTAGATCATTTTCGTCAGGTGACTGACAAACAAGTTATTGTTATGGGAAGAAAAACATTTGAAACTATGCCTCAAAACATATTGAAGGATCGTATCCCTGTTGTTTTTTCTCGTAACAAATTAAATTCTTGTTTTAACAGAGGAGTAAAATGCACTATTATTTCTTCTATGCAAGAGTTTTTGTCAATCCAAAGTAATTCTAAAGTCTTCATGATTGGTGGAGCACAAATAGCGCATCTTTTTTTGGAGTATGATCTAATCTCAGAATTTATCATAACAGAAATTCACAAACCCTATAAAGGTGATGTATATTTCAACTTAACACTTCTTGATGGATGGCATAAAACTATTCTCACCAAAACGAAAGATTATACTATATGTAGGCTAATACGTTAATATGCATGTTAAAGCAATTTATACCCACCGCATTGAATGTGGGGAAGTATTAGAGCAGGTTCTTGATCGCTATGTTTCAGAGTTGCTAGGAGAGGAAGTTGTTCTTGCTATCACATCAAAAATCATTTCTATTTGTCAAAAACAAGTGGTTTGCAAAACTGCTTGTTCTAAAGAAGAGCTAATCAAAAGAGAAGCTGATGCAATTGTTGATGTAGACCATAATTCTTACGGCATCTATTTAACAATCAAAGACAATATCTTAATTCCATCTGCTGGTATTGATGAATCAAATGGTAATGAAATGTATATTTTATACCCAAAGGATGTTCAGAAAACAGCTCTATCAATATGGAACTATCTCAAGACAAAACACTGCATAAAACATCTTGGTATTTTGATTACAGATAGTAACATAACACCTATGCGCCTTGGGGTTACGGGCGTTGCTCTTGGTTGGTGTGGATTTGAACCACTTTATTCCTATATAGGCAAGCCAGATCTTTATAATCAACCACTGCAAGTAACACAAGTCAATCTTCTTGATGCACTGGCAACATCTGCTGTTTTAGTTATGGGAGAAGGGGCAGAGCAAACACCGATGGCAATAATTAGTGGTGCACCAAAGGTTCACTTTCTTACTCATCCGCCAACTACAGAAGAAGAAAAAAGTGTGAAAATATCTATGGAAAAAGACCTTTACTCTCCTCTCCTCATGGGAGCCCGTTGGTTAAAGAGTTAAAGAGAAACTTAAAAATTTGCTATTAGACTTCTTGCATAACCATATAACAAACTTTTATTGGGAATAGAAACAAAAAACTTACTTGACAAACTCCGCCAGCCCTCTTATCATGATAGTGAAGCTATTGTATTTGCTTTCGCCAATCTGCAGATTAAAAGGTAAGGATTACTTAATGTATCGGCGTCTTATGTTCAATTTTTTGCAGTATATAGATACTGTATGTCTTTACAAAACTTCATCTACATCTAGATTTTTATCTAAATAAGCTGAACGCGCTTACAAAGCGTTACAAGACATCAAAAAATGCCAATACTCGACAGAGATAGTAAAAGACTAGCTAACTCGGGGATTCTTTGTCTTTTTTTCTGCTTAGTAAACTTCTTAAACATTTGCAGCGTAAGTTAGTTGCAATTAAAAGCAGCTTAATCTTGCTTGTCAAGCGTTTAAAACATAAAAAACGCCAATATTTTAAAGCGGATAATAACCCCAGGGCTTCTTTTGCCTTTTTTTTCATTTGGTAAATTTCTTAACGTTTGTAGCTAAACGACAAACGTCATCCCGCTACGTGTTAGCGGCTAAGAGATACCGCGGCGGTATGACGGTTTGCGGCGGCATGACCTCGTCATTCCCCTACGTGTTAGCGGGATCTAGAGATACCGTGACGGTATGACGGTTCGCGCGGTGGCATGACCTCGTCATCCCGCTACGTGTTAGCGGGATCTATGCTTTGAGATACCGCGAATGAATCGCGGTATGACGGTTCGCGGCGGCGTGACGATAAGCTCGTCATCCCGCTACTTGTTAGCGGGATCTAGAGATACCGCGAATGAATCGCGGTATGACATAGGGAACCCTTTCTTGGGTTAGCTATAGATTTACTTCGCATATTCAGCTAATTTTTATTACAATTACAACAAAATAATTTTGGCTTTGATGAAAACTATATATGTATGTCAATCCTGTGGTCACAGCACTGGTAGGTGGGTAGGGAAGTGTATTGCATGTGACAATTGGGATACAATTGTTGAGGAAATAGCAGTAAAAACGGGCAAAAGAAGTATATCTGCGCCAATTTTAATAAAGACGTTATCGGGTAGCGAAATTGTCACTCCAAGTCGTTTTTTAACAGGAATAGAAGAATTAGATAGAGTTTTTGGTGGGGGTATCGTTCAAGGTGCTAGCATTTTAATTGGTGGCGAACCTGGAATTGGGAAATCTACCCTTTTGCTTAGAATTGCAGCTAATGTTGTGCAACTTTCCTCTTTTGAATGTCTTTATGTATCCGGCGAGGAATCTTTAGAGCAAGTGAGCCTCAGAGCAAAGCGTCTTAAGATAAATGAACCTAAAATTAAGCTTTTGTCTACAGTGTCTTTAACTGATGTAGTAGCAACAATAAAGGAAAACAAAAGTATTAAATTCTTAGTAATTGACTCTATACAAACAATGTATGATAGCAGAATTACATCAGCACCAGGAACTGTAACTCAGGTCCGCACTTGCGCACATGAATTAACCATTCTTGCGAAACAATATGGTATTTCCCTCTTAATAGTTGGCCATATAACTAAGGATGGACAAATAGCTGGACCTAAAACTTTGGAGCATATGGTAGATACGGTATTATATTTTGAAGGTGAAAATAGTAATCAATATCGCATTTTACGCACTATTAAAAATAGATTTGGCCCTGCAAATGAAATTGGTGTTTTTGAGATGTCTGAAGCAGGACTTGTGCCTGTTGATAACCCATCATCATTGTTTCTGATGGCCCATGACAGAGAAGTAGTTGGCAGCGCCGTATTTGCAGGAATTGAAGGTTCAAGACCAATTTTAATGGAAGTGCAAGCATTAATAGCAGGGACTAATATGGCAACCCCAAGAAGGGCAGTAGTTGGGTGGGATATTAATCGATTGGCTATGATCATTGCGGTGCTAAATGCTCGTTGCAAAATGTTTTTGCATGATAAAGAGGTATACCTAAACATTGCAGGGGGACTCAAAATACAGGAACCATCGGCTGATCTTGCTGTTGCTGCTTCCCTTATTTCAAGTGTAGTAAATTTACCGCTGCCAACTTCTTCAATAATCTGCGGTGAAGTTGCACTTTCAGGAGAAATTAGGAATGTCTCGCATGCTGATCTCAGACTAAAAGAAGCACAAAAGTTAGGATTCAAAAAAGCAATTATGCCTAAAAATGGTAATTACTCTTCTCACGATATTGAGATAATTAAGCTTGGTCACGTAAGGGAATTAAGAGAAATTTTTAATTACAATTAAATAACGCTTCAGCAAATTCTTTGCTAGTAAACTCCCTTAAGTCCTCTATATTTTCGCCAATTCCTATAGCATGTAACTTTATCTTATAAGCTTCTGCAAGTCCAATTACCACTCCGCCCTTAGCAGTGCCATCTAACTTTGTTACGATTAGCCCGGTAACATTAACCATTTTGCTAAATGCTTCTAATTGGCTATAAGCATTTTGGCCGGTAGTTGCATCAAGAACTAAAATAACGTCATGAGGGGCAGTGTCATCCAATTTCTTTATCGTTCTATATATTTTTGATAATTCCTCCATAAGGTTCACATTATTTTGCAGCCTTCCTGCTGTGTCAATTAGAACAACATCAACGCTATCTTTCATAGCTTGACTTACAGCTCTATATGCCACACTCGCAGAATCGCTACCGTACTCTCCAGTAACAATCAAGCAATCAGAACGTTCTGCCCAAATGTTTAACTGCTCACTAGCAGCAGCTCTAAATGTGTCACACGCAACAAGCATAACGGATTTTCCCATCTCCTTATATTTATATGCAAGCTTACCTATAGTCGTGGTTTTACCATTACCGTTTACTCCGCATACCATTATTATATGTGGTTTTTTATTTAAAATTAACGGCTGTACAACTGGGCTCAATATAGCTTCTATTTCGTTCATTAACTGCTGTGTGATAATGTTATGTTCAACTTCCTTGTCAAACTTGATGTTTGTGAGCCTATCGATAATCAACTTGGAAGTTTTATGACCAATGTCCATGCTAATTAGCAATTCTTCTAGCTCATCTAAAAGCGACTGATCTAATTTTTTTTTGTCAGAGAAAATACTTTTTACTCCGTTGCTAAAGCGAGAAGAAGTTTTTAACAAGCCTTTATAAAGGTTACCAAATAAACTCAAGAGAATACTCCTTTTTAATTACAATATAGAGAATGACATGCACTACATGTATTTGTAAAGTAAATACACTCGTAACCCATATATTTTGTGAGTAAAATATACTGTTTGCTAGTGCATTTTTCTTTAGTTTTTAACCTAAATATGTTATAATGTAGAATAGCGGTTTACAGGTAATTTTATGAGTTATAATGAGAAAATTTTAGATCATTACGAAAATCCAAGGAATGTTGGCTCTCTGGATAAAAATGATCCAAATGTTGGTACTGGTTTAGTTGGTGCACCATCGTGCGGTGATGTAATGAAATTGCAGATAAAGGTCAATGACAAAGGTGTTATTGAAGATGCAAAATTTAAAACTTTTGGTTGTGGTTCTGCCATTGCTTCAAGTTCCTTGTTAACAGAGATGATAAAGGGAAGAACCATCAGTGACGTTACACAGATAAAGAATACTCAAATAGTGGAAGAGTTGTCTTTACCTCCAGTGAAGATACACTGTTCGGTACTTGCTGAAGATGCTATAAAGGCTGCTATTCATGACTATCAAAGTAAACAAAAGAATTAAGAAGCATGGGTGAATATCAAGAAGTAGGCGGAGGTAAAACTGTAAAAAAGAATAGAAAACTTATCACTATAACTGCGGAAGCAGTAGAAAGGATAAGGTATTTATTGGACCAAAAGAAGCATACTAACCTTGAGAAACCGGAAGAAGCAATAGGAATAAGAGTGCTAATTAAGCAAAAAGGATGTTCTGGTTTAAAATATGATATTGAATATGCATATGATACTCGTCCTTTAGAGTCGATAATTGAGGAAAACTGTAGTGATGGCCAAAAAGTTAAAGTGTTGATCGACCCAAAATCCGTCATGTTTATTCTTGGCTCTGAAATGGATTATGTAGAAGAAAAATTTTCATCGGGTTTTGTTTTCAAAAATCCTAATGAGAAAGGAAAATGTGGTTGTGGAGAGAGTTTTCATGTCTAGCAACTATTTTGCATTGTTTGAAATTGAACCAGCTTTCAATATCAGTTTTGATGAGTTAGAGAAAAAATATATTGAGCTAAGCAGGACTGATATAAATGAAAGACAGTCCCAAAACATGGAAAATATTAACAGAGCTTATCAAGTGCTAAAGTCACCACTAGAACGTGCTGAGCATTTGTTGAATCTTTTTGGTGTGGCAAAGGATCATCCGAATTCTGAAATATTAAATGAATCAATGGAAATAAGAGAGTATTTGCTGGACTGCGACGATCTACAATTTGCAAGCAGGATGATTGATGAAAAAATAAAAGATTGCGTTAAAAACCTAATTAACACTTTTGCTGTAAAGAATTTTGATGGAGCTGCTACACAAGTCTTAAGATTGAAATATTTATATAAGTCATTTGAGGAGGTGAAAAAGAATGCAACCAATTCAAATTTCTGAACCAAATTCAAGTGAAGTAGTTTTTGGTATAGACCTTGGCACCACCAATTCTTTGATTGCTATGGTAAATAAAGCTGGCAACGTGGAGATATTTAAAGATGAACAAGGAAGAGAACTGCTGCCTTCTGCTCTTTCATATGAAAATAATACATTGAAAACTGGCTACGATGTCGGTCAAAATGCAATCTACTCAATAAAGCGTTTAATGGGTAAAAGTGTTGAAGAATTAAATAAAGAAGGCGTCAATTTTGAAATAGATCATGAAAGCGAAAAAGTTATTAGAATAAAATGCGCAGAGGAAAAGTATCTTACTCCTATTGAGATTTCTGCTGAGATATTAAAAGCTTTATGTGAGAGGGTAAAAAAGTCTAAGGGGCTGGAAGTAAAAAAAGCAGTGATTACTGTGCCAGCTTACTTTGACGATTCAGCACGTAACGCAATCAAATATGCGGCAAAATTAGCTGGAATAGAAGTTCTTCGCCTCGTTAACGAGCCAACCGCTGCAGCGCTTTCTTACTCCATTGAAAAGAACAATAGCAGTGGAATATATGCAGTTTATGACCTTGGTGGCGGAACGTTCGATATTTCGATATTGAAATTGCACCAAGGAGTGTTTCAAGTCCTTGCGGTTGGTGGTGACACCAAACTCGGCGGTGATGATTTTGATCATTTGCTGAGTTCAATTGTGATTGATAAGTATAGAGAAAAGACGGCTAAGCAACTAAATTCCTTATTTATCGAATCACGCTCTGTGAAAGAGTACCTAAGCAATCACACTATAGGTATCTTCGAATTTAATGTTAACGGCAAGCCATTTGAGTGCGAAATTACCAGAGAAGAATTCGAGCAGGCAATCAGTTCTTTGGTCAATAAGACTATCAATATAGTCACTCGTACTATAAGTGATATAGATCTTAAAATTGATGATATAAAAGGAGTAATTTTAGTTGGTGGTGCAACTAGAACACCATTGGTTCAAAATTCACTAGTCAAACTCTTTGGAAATAAAGTACTAAATGACGTGGATCCAGATAAAGCAGTTGCCATTGGGGCAGCTCTGCAGGCTCATGATTTAACTTCGAGCTCAAAAGATAGGAATATTCTCCTGGATGTTCTACCTTTATCACTTGGCATAGAAACTATGGGAGGCATAGTTGAAAAAATCATACCAAGAAATACACCACTACCAGTTTCAGAGATAAAAGAGTTTACAACTGATGTTGATGGGCAACCAGCAATGAAAATTCACGTTTGTCAGGGAGAACGTGAAATGATAGAGGATAACAAATCTCTAGCGCAGTTTGAACTAAAAGGTATACCGCCACTGCCTGCAGGTTCTGCAAGAGTTGAAATAGAATTTACAGTTAACGTTGACGGAATCTTGACTGTTACTGCAAGAGAAAAAACTACTGGAATTGAGCAGACAGTTAAAGTAAATTCAAGTTTTGGCTTGAGTGAAGCTGATGTTCAAAATATGGTTAACCAGTCAATAAACAGTTTTGACGAAGATATGAAGGCTCGTTCCCTTGCAGGTGCTAAAATTAATGGAAATAAACTCATACACTTGGTTGAAAACAATAATAACCTTTCCACTGATCAAAAGTTGAAAAACCTATTACAAAATGCAAAAAACGCTTTACAAGGCAATGACTTGAATGAAATTAACAACACTATCGCCGAGTTAGAAAATTCTTCTTTAGAGTTGTGTGAATTAACAAATAGGTAGAAAAAGCTTACACAACCTTGTGCAATACCCTATTTAATCTCAAAGCAACAGGTAACCTGAAATTAAATGGTAACCAATCGACCTTTCCTAATTTAAATGATAAACCAACTATGCTTACACGCCCAATGATATTTTCCATTGGTACAAAACCAACTTCAGGAAACCTACTATCTAAAGAATTATTTCTATTGTCTCCCATAACGAAAAATTGATCGTTAGGTACATAATAAACCGGAGTGTTATATGATAGCTTATTAGAAATGTCATCTACCAAAATCTCATGTTCCTTGCCACTTAAAAGCGTTTCTATATATCTTGGTATGTTACGATTTGACTCATAATCAAAAAAACTTTCAATTTGCCTTCGCTCTACTTTCTGATCATTTAGGTATAATTCTCCCTCTATCATTTGCACTTTGTCACCTGGTGTTCCTATTACTCGCTTAACAAACCTGATGCTGTCATTTCTTGTGGGTTTGAAAACTACTATGTCGCCACGCTTTGGAGGGGTATAAAAAATCCTGCCGCTAAAAATGTTTGGAGAAAATGGAAAGGAGTGTTTACTGTAACCGTATGAATATTTACTAGTAAAAATGTAATCCCCTTCAAGTAGGGTGCTTTTCATTGAACCAGAAGGTATATGAAATGGCTCGAATAAAAAACTACGTATTGATAGCGCAATCAACAGTAAAAAAAACAATGAAGATAAAAATCTTCCCGTTCTTATCACCCAGTTTTTGCTTAGTTCTTCCAACTTTTCCAACTTTGTTTTTCTTATAGATTAAGCTTATTATAATACATAAATTAAAAAATGGTAATATGAAATTTTACTTGTGAATGTTATTCCTCTATTCAAAACAATTTTGAAAAGGCGGTTCATTTCTTTCAACGGTGTCATCCAAGTAGCGTGACACATAACTGTACGAACATTGCAATTTGCAGGTGGCAGATGAAAGTAGCTGATGCACATCTGTACGAACATTTGCTTTTGTTAAGGTAATATGGTGTTATGAAAGTAGCTGACACTGGAATGGCTTTGTTGCATCGCTACTTATGAAAGGCTAACTATAGTTAGGATTATAAGCAACCTATTGAAAATCTTGTTTTTTTGCAATCAATCTGATCAAATTTAAGAATAGTAATTTGTTATTTATATTAATAAATTTAATTCTATTGAAAATAGCTAAAGCATTGAAATTCTTGAATTTTAGCCGGATTGGTAAATGGTAGTGAAATTTCTTTTACTCAAATTTAGGTATTCATTGACCGTTCTTGTTATAAATACCAGAATAATAAGCTACTGATATTCACTATCTTTTTTATCTTTAATCCATCATAGCTAGCGATGCAACAAAGCCCACTGGAATCTAGGTTGTAACCGTTCACGGATTGTGAGAATGAATAAAGAACTAAGCAGTCGTAACTTTTGGAAGGGATTTTGGCCATTGAGACGTGATGTCAAAAATATCGACAACATTCTTTCCACAAATCTTTCTCCATGTTCCGACCAGGTGAAAAAGCTGTTTTTACGATAGCCGTCTAATTTGCCGTTCTGCAAGGTTGTTGATTGACTTCAGGCTTTCGTAAAAACTTCCACACCATATCCTCGGCCTTAACATCTTAATGGCCATTCTCAAACCATTTACAAGCCTTGTCATTTCATGCCCCCCCTTTTTGCATTAGTTGTGTAGCATCTTTTAATATTAGCAAGGCCTATAATAGTGCAACACTGCCTTACGTATTGCCAATCCAAATTCTACTTGCTGTAAAATAACACAATCTGCTACATCGCTGCTAATCTCAATCCCTCTGTTTATTGGCCCTGGGTGCATAACAATCGCATCTGGTTTTGCGTATGATAGCTTTTGTGAATCAAGTCCATACAAATAAAAATATTCTTTCTCTGAAGAACTATTATTCATGCGCTCTTTCTGCAATCTCAAAAGCATAATTACGTCAGCATCCTTTATACCTTCAATTAATGAATAATGGACTGAATCTACTTCAGGAAAATGCTTACAAATCAAAGTTGGTGGTGCGACCAAGTTTATCTCTGCTCCAAACATTTTTAGCAATCTTATATTTGATCTTGCAACTCTACTGTGCAGAATATCTCCACATATCACAACTTTGAGGTCCTTTATTTGCTTTTTGTGATTGCTGATTACAAGATAGTCTGCAAGAGCTTGAGTTGGATGTTCACTACTTCCATCGCCTGCATTGATTAGCGAGCAGTTAACATACTTTGCCAGTGTATTAATGATACCACTACTTTTATGCCTGATTATTATGTAATCAGGATTCATTGCATTTAATGTTTTGATCATGTCTTTTAGATCTTCTCCCTTGTTAATAGAAGAAGATCTTATTGGCAAAGTTACAACATTTGCTCCAAGGCTTTTTGCTGCTATTTCAAAAGACGCAAGTGTACGCGTTGAATCTTCAAAGAATAAATTTATTACTGTCTTATTTTCCAAGATATGACTATTTGCAACTTCTTTTTTAAGGTACTGGTTGGCCAACTTAGTTATATTTTCTACATCATCGACTGTAAGGTCTGAGATGTTTAACAAATTCCTTCTCTTGTTCATAGTTTCCTTTTCAACTACTTGAACCTATTCTACTTTCTTATTACCTTTTTTCAATAGACTTCTTGTGCAGCAATTGTTTTGGTGAAAGAACGGAAAAAGATAGTAAAGTCAAAATTAAGTTAGAAGGAAGAAAAAGTTCAGCGAGTCAAGAGTAAGGTATATTAGCATAAATCTTTCATCCCAATGTTTAGTGGCGCTGGGGATTACTTCCACTTACACTCATCCGCTATCATAACAGCCTCAAAAAGATGCTTCTCAAGTTCACTTAGAGGCAAATCACTTTGTGAATAATTTCCCCAAGATTTTAGTATATCGGAAGTTTCAACGCCTTCAATAATAGGATATTCTTGGTTTTTTTTAGCGTATAACTCTTGAGCCTGCTTGCTTACTAAAAATTCCAATAAGACTATAGCATTTTCCCTGTTTTTTGCGTTTTTTGTTACTGCTGCACCACTGATGTTTACCATTACACCGTGATCGTTGCGATTAGGAAAAAAAGCCCCTAGCTTGTCTGCAACATTCTTTTTATTTTCTGATGAAAGAATTCTCGCAAAGTAGTAGCTGTTTACTATTGCAACATCTCCCTCACCCGCTGCTACGGCGTAAATTTGATCAGTATCACCACCACTTGGTTTTCTTGCCATATTGCTCACAATTCCGCTTACCCATTCTTTCGTCTTTTCAAAACCATTATTTGCAATCATAAAAGCAATTAACGATCTGTTATATGGACTTGTAGAAGAACGCACTAATATTTTTCCTTTCCATTTTTCATTTGCTAAATCTTCATAAGTACTTAAGTCCTTAGGGTCTACTGACTCTTTATTGTAAACCAATATCCTAGCTCTTTTTGTAAGACCAAACCAATAATCTTCACTGTCTCTAAATCTTGCAGGTATAACACTTTTTAAAACCTCTGAATCTACTTGAGATAAAAGTCCTCTTTTTTTTGCTAGAATTAAGTTGATTGCATCAGCAGTCAAAAATAAGTCAGCTTCACCACCGTTTTCCATTCGTGAAAGTAGCTGAGAATAATCATCAATGATGTAACGTACTTTAATACCTGTATTTTTCGTGAATTCATCAAACAAAGTACGTACTAATTCTTCTTTGCGCGATGAATAAACATTTACCACTTGTGAGTCATTAGTTCCGTCGTTTCTGTATAAATAAGTAATAACTATCAATATAATTGCTATTAAGGATGTGAATATAAAGGCTTTTTTCATATTGGATAAAAAATAACTTCTTTCAGTTAAAGTTACCAAGATGGTACAACTTTAGCAAGTGTAAAGTTCGTTAGATAAATCATAAAAACTTCCTTGACAAGCTTCGCCAGCCCCCTTATTATAACACTGAAGCTATTTATTTATCTTCGCAATCTCTGCAGTGGATTAATGACAAAAAACTTAATGTATTTGGCGTAAATCATGCTTAATTTTTTGCACTATGTGCACCTTATGTCTTTATAAAATTTCTAGGTTTTTACCTAATATAAGCTGAAATGCGCTATTTAAAACATTAAAAAACGCCAACTTAAAAAATGGATAGTGAATAACTAGCTACCCTAGGGTTTCTTTTGCCTTTTTTTCTGTTTAGTAAATTGTATCCGTTCAGCGGAGTGGTAGAATAAGGTAGACAAAGCAAGATAATAAAGATAATCATAGAGCAAAAGTGAGGTAATGTGGTAAACCTTTGAGAACTTTGCAAAAATTTACAGCAAAAAATAGAAAAACTGAAAGCAGAGATAGAAAACTTAAAAGCAGAAAATAAAGCTTTAAAGATAGAGAACGCTGAATTAAAGGAAAGGCTCGGTTTAAATTCAAAAAACTCATCCCTGCCCAGCTCAAAAGAGCTATACAAAATAAAAAAGGACAAGCCAAAAAGCGAAAGGAATGTTGGCGATCAGGTTGGGCATAAAGGAAATTTTCATGCCACAATGGAAGCGGATAAAGTAGTAAAAATAGAGTTGCCTAATATTTGCGAATGCGGAGGAGAGCTTGTAATATGCGAAAAACCTTATGTTCACCAAAAAGTTGATCTTCCGGAAATTAGGCCTTATGTAGTAATTGGAACATGGTCGTTGTTGGAGATGCAGAAAAAGAAAAAGTAGCAAGTTACCAGAAGGTGTTACGCCAGATACATTTGGTCCAAGGGTTAAGTCTATAATTGCAGCACTCAGCGGATTTTACAAAAACTCAAAGCGTGAAGTGGCTAGTATCATAAATGACATTTTTAATTTGAACATAAGTGTTGGCAGCATATCAAATCTTACTATTACCCACAAATATGAGGTTCGTGAGCAAGTCGCCATCCTTCTGCTAAATCAAAGAGACGTTTATATCCTTTCCAAAGAGTAATTGGTCCTGGTTTTGGGTCATTTTTTCTTGCTAAATGGCCTCCAAGTTCATGAAACAGCTTCTTTTATGTTGGGAACTACACTTGGACATGGTTTTCTGTGTATTTTAACGTATAAAACTTTCCATTCTTCTTCAGCTAATAAGGTAGTATAGCTCTTTCCACAGAAGTCCGGATATGATAAGATTAAGGATAGATGGCGATAAGGAGGTTGGATGCCGGCAGCATATAGTTATGATTTAAGAAAAAAAGCAATGGAAGCACTAGACGAAGGGGAAAGCAGAGAAGCAGTGGCAGCAAGATTTAAAATTGGACGAACTACTTTGTGGGAGTGGCAGCAAAGAAAAAAAGAAACAGGCGACTTTCAGTCAAAAAAACTCGGTAATGGAGGTTACAATCAGAAAATTATCGACTGGAATAAGTTTATCGAATTTGCTAAAAAACACGGTAGAAAAACTCTGTCGGAAATGGCTAAACTTTGGGGCAACGTTAGTATCCAAACGATCCACCGAGCTCTCAGAAAAATTGGATTTACGCGCAAAAAAAGACATATGGATACAAGGAAAGGAACGAAGAAAAACGTGCTGAATTCTTAAAAATTATAGCAACAAAAGAACCAGAAAACTTAGTGTATATAGATGAGTCTGGGATTGATAACACGGAGGACTATCCATATGGGTATTGCCAGAAAGGACAGCGATTTTATGCCCTAAAATCTGGAAAAAAAACTCAACGAATCAGCATGGTTGCAGCCTTAAGTAGAAGAAAGATAGTTGCTCCATTAACATTTGAAGGCCACTGTAATATGGATATTTTTAATGGATGGTTTGAGCAATTTTTGGCACCGATCTTAGAACCTGGACAAACTGTCATTCTTGATAATGCTACTTTTCATAAGTCTGATAAGCTTATCAAGCTCGCTAAAGGAGTCGGTGCAGAAATTTTGTATCTGCCGCCTTATTCTCCAGATTTTAACAAAATTGAGCATCATTGGTTTGCTATAAAAAACAGAGCCAGGAAAAACATTCCTCTATTCGAATCCTTTCGTCGTGCTGTTGATTCTGCCTTCCTATGACCTATTCGGACTATTATGAGAAATGCTATAGTAAAAACTTCCGATGGACAGGATAAACTAACTTACTCTGACCAACAAGGTAATGAATATCGAAACAGTCAAGAGTATAAAAATCAGGCTTTAAGGATATTATCAAAATATGATACAGAAATTAAGAATCAGGTAGATGAATTTGATAATTTGAATAAAGAACGTGGTGAAATGTATCAAAAATATCATAAAGGAGAGATTACTATTGAAGAGTTACGTAATGAGGAAAATACAAAATACAGACCAGCATTTTTAAAGTTTGATCAACTAAAAAACAAAGCTGTTGATAAGATTGAAAATAATTCCCAAGCAGCAAAAATATTAGATGGGCTGGTCAATATCGATCCAAACTTAATCAGAGGTACTCATATTGATCTACAAGAAGGTAAGATTTTTTCTATGCAAGCTCATGGTCAAGGAGATATGGGTGCACTGTCTATATATGACGGAAATACAAAGCTTGGAGAATTATTGAGCGAATCAGGATTTTTTAAGCAAGTTGAAGGCCAAACTAAAGAAACTTTCGTTTTTGAGGATATATTACACAACTTAAATGTTTCATACGAAGGTGGTGCTTACATGGCAGTTATAGCCTTTCTTATAATAGTCCGAATGCGATAAGATATGTGTTTATGGCTATAGCAGGCCAGTAGCATATTACGGTCTGTTCGGATTATTGTAAAAAGAGCTATACAAAAGAAAACGGTCATTATAAAGCTTCCCTAATAGATGGCAGAACAGTTGAACGTGATGAATACTTTGATGAGGCGCATTTACATGAAAATGAATTGTTGCATCCTAGCACTGGACACATCCAAAAAGATTTAGATTCTCTGCTCCTTAGAGGTACCAAAATTTTGAATCATCAGGATTCAGAGCATGCCCAATATTCTGATGAGCAAAAGGCAAATGGAGTAATCGTAGAAAAAGGAAAACTACTGGATAATAAGGGAACAGATAGGACAGACGACGATGTACACGAAGCGGTTGTAAAACAAGGAGGCGAAAATTTACATACATTCAAAAATATGGGCTTTTATATTACCGAAAAAGGTGATCTATTTATTCATGACCATGGAGCAAATGTAAGGTTTCAACTACCACAAAGTATTACTCATCTAAAATTAGTGGAAAAAGACGGAACATATAAGCTTGTTCCGGTGACGAAAGATGGAAATGAACATCCAATAGGTATGCCAAATATATCAGATGAATATAGATACATAGATCCAATATTTGCACATGAATATGAAAAGAGAGATTATTCCCATAAACATGTAAATGTGGGCCTTATAAACTTAGAGAAATATGGCTCTGGCAAACTTTTTGCTATAAAGTACGACCCAAATGATTATCACATACAAAGAAACTCCAGCGGTGAAATAGTTAGAATAAAAGATCAAACATATTTCACTAAAGTAAAATTGTTTGATGGTGATGAAGAAATTGGAATGTTGTCTAATAACTTTCACAATTTCAAAGGGAAAATATTCTTTTCTGCTGACTACAACTACAGTTATAACGATTTCCTAGCATCTGTTTCTCCTCAAGTTGAAATTGAAGATATGGGAAATGGAAGTAAAAAAATAACTTTTGATCAAGGCAGTGGCGATATCGGTGATACTAATAGAGGCTACACGGACTATCAGAGAATATTTACAAAAGAGAAACAAACCGAAAGTCCAAAAGGGCAAGTATAGCTCTTTTTACAATAATCCGAACAGACCGTAATATGCTACTGGCCTGCTATAGCCATAAACACATATCTTATCGCATTCGGACTATTATAAGAAAGGCTATAAGATGTATGGTCCCAGAGAGTGATGGTATACTATCATCATCATTTAAGGAGTCATTATGGGACAGATATTACATGGGTGCGCCAAAACAACACAGACGATTCGTAGAGCAATACAAAATAGAAAAGAGAGCATAGCAAAACTCTCCAAGCATTATAACCTTAATCCAAAAACTATTATTAAGTGGAGAAAACGTTCATTTACGAAAGATGCTGATATGGGTCCAAAGCATCCAAGATCAACTGTTTTAACGCTAGAAGAGGAAGCTATAATAGTTACATTTCGCAAGTATACACTACTGCCACTAGATGATTGCCTTTACGCTCTGCAGTCTACAATTCCGCATTTGACTCGCTCTAGCTTGCATCGTTGTTTACAAAGACACAACATTAGCAGATTACCAACTGTTGATGGAGAAGTTAAGTCAAAAAAGAAATTCAAACAATATCCTATCGGTTACTTTCATATTGATATTGCTGAAGTTAGAACTGAGGAGGGCAAATTACATTTGTTTGTTGCTATTGATAGGACATCCAAATTTACCTATGTTGAGTTGTGTAACAGTGCTACAAAACCCATAGCTGCTGAGTTCTTACGTAATTTGATTAGAATTTTACCGTATAAAATCCATACTATTTTGACAGATAACGGTATACAATTTACAAACCAGAAGCGTCATAAGTATGCTTTCCAACATATATTTGATAGAGTTTGCGAAGAGAATGTTATTGAACATCGTTTGACAAAAGTTAGCCATCCTTGGACGAATGGGCAAGTCGAGCGTATGAATAAAACTTTAAAGGATGCTACAGTTAAGAAGTATTACTATCAATCGCACCAGCAACTTAAAGAACACCTTTATAACTTTGTTATGGCTTATAATTATGCAAAGAGACTCAAAACTCTTAAGGGTCTTACTCCTTATGAATTTATATGTTATCAGTGGACACAGTCTCCAGAATTATTTATACTAAATCCACACCATCACACTCTGGGACCATACATCTAACTTGTTATTTATATTAATAAATTTAATTCTATTGAAAATAGCTAAAGCATTGAAATTCTTGAATTTTAGCCGGATTAGTGAGTGGTAGTGAAATTTCTTTTACTCAAATTTAGGTATTCACTGACCGTTCTTGTTATAAATACCAGAATAATAAGCTACTGATATTCTCCACCTTTTTTATCTTTAATCCATCATAGCTAGCGATGCAACAAAGCCGGCTGGATTCCAGTGTCAAGCACTGGAATGACACCATTTGCTGTGCAGTTTACCTTCAAAAATGAATGTTCGTACAGCTATGGAATAAATCGCGGTATAACGGTTCGCAGCGGTATAGTAACTCGTCACCCCGCTACTTGTTAGCGGCTGAGATACCGCGGCGGTATGACGTAGAAGCTATACTTTTATACTCACCAACTCAGTATCCAATCTGGATCCAAGTAGTCAAGCTATTCGGATGACACCCTCATAAAGTGAAATGAGATCCCGCTAACACGTAGCGGGATGACGAGAAAGGGGCTACTCGGATGACACCCTCATAAAGTGAAATGAGATCCCGCTAACACGTAGCGGGATGACGGGAAAAGAGGTACTGGGAGACATCCTTCCTGGTAGACCCAAATCACAATGTTCGCACAGTTGTGCGTCACGCGCTGCCGAACACTGTATGGTTATACAAGAAAAATTAAGGCTTAAAAGGAATTTTAAGTATCAGGACTCAAGGTTTTTATTCCTTCTTAATAAAACATAAAAAGCCCCTTTACCACCATGTTTTTTCGTAGCTTGTTGGTAGTATAGAACCATATACTGGATTTTAGTATCATTTAACCACTTATTTAAGTTATTCTTTATAGTGTCTGCTTTATTTGTTGCACTGCCGTATCCCGTAATTACCAATAAACATCTATTTCCTGCTCGATAATTTTTGATAATAAAATCTATCAATTTACAGTAAGCATCCTCTATATTATAGCCATGCAAATCGAGCTTATCGCTTATAAAATATTTACCCCTATCAATCTTTGATTTTGTGTTGTAGTCAAGACAAAATGATGAGTTACCATTATTGGTATTAAGAAAATTCCCTTGTAAGTCGGAGGTACCTTTATCAACCATAGACTTTATATTTACTTTATGATCAACTTTCAAAGTAACTTTTCTACATTCTATTGGCTTAACATTTTTTTGCCAATCCAACTCATCGTCCGACATAAACGCATTAATCGAATTGTATAATTTTACAACAATATCTAAACATAGTAAAATGTTGCTTATTCTATAAAAACCCGATTTTCAATAATACGATGAAATCGTCAAAAACTAATGAGAATTTTTGGCTGTATGGAAAGCACACCTGCATGTCAGCACTGAAGAATAAAAATAGGCGGTGTATAGAACTGTTAGTAACAGAAAATTTCTATAGAGAACACGAAAAAGAAATTAAGCAATATGCAAATAGTAAGGGCATTAAAGCTCGATTAGTAGAAAACAAAATACTTAATGACGTTTTACCCAAAGGTGCTAACCATCAAGGAATTGCTTTAAATGTTGCCCCTATTCTTTATAACTTAAGCATCGAAGAAGTAGCTGAAAGCTCAAACGACAGTTCTACTATAGTCATTTTAGATCAAGTCACTGACACGCACAATATTGGATCAATTTTAAGAACTTCAGCTTGTTTTAATGTCGACGCATTGGTTTTACCACATAACCATTCACCGAGTGAAAATGCATCTATTGCAAAAGCAGCAAGTGGGGCTTTAGATATTGTTCCGCTAATATACGTTACAAATATAGTAAAAACTATGCAGTATTTAAAAAAGGTCGGCTACTGGTGTTACGGGTTTGATTGCAATGCTAAAGAAAATATAGATGAAATAAAGAGTTTTGAGAAAAAAAGAGTAATTATTTTTGGTTCTGAAGAGAAAGGAATGCGGAGGTTAGTTAAAGAAAATTGTGATTATCTTTTAAAAATCCCAATGTCAAATGCAATTAACAGTTTAAATGTTTCAAACGCAGCAGCAATAGGCCTATATTCTATTTATATTAAAACAAATGCCAGCGCATAGCTGTTTATAATAAAAACACTTGATAAAAATATGGTTTTATATTATAATGTGTTAAGTAATGGATAAAAGGAGTTATATTATGTCTTATATGAGAAATGAACAGGATATTCGCTCTCAAGGCGTTTATTATAGTGCTGGGCTTAGAAGTTACCTAACTAAAGTATATAATTACATGGCTTTAGCTTTGGGCGTCACAGGGCTTGTTGCATTTTTAACAGTATTTTCTGGTCTTTTTCAAGTAATTTATTCTAATCCCGTTCTATCGCTTGTGGTAATGTTATCTCCGGTTGCATTGGTGTTCTACATGTCTTATAGAATTCAACACCTAAGTGCTCAGTCTGCCGTTACTATATTTTTCTCGTTCTCAGTGTTAATGGGGCTTTCCTTATCTTATGTTTTTATAGTTTATACTGCAGAAAATATAGCAAGGGCGTTTTTCATTACATCAATCATGTTTGGCTCTATGGCTTTATATGGCAATACTACAAAAAGAGATCTTACAAGTATGGGCTCTTTCTTGATTATGGGAGTTTGGGGGTTAATCATTGCGTCTATAGTAAATTTATTTCTTGGAAGTAGTCCTCTCCACTTTGCAATATCGTTCATATCAGTAATAGTCTTTACCTTAATGACTGCGTATGATGCTCAAAGAATCAAGGACGTTTATTATAAACATAATGACGGATCAGAAGTTGCTACTACTAAATTGGCAATACTCGGTGCAACTAATCTTTATTTTGACTTTATTAATATATTTCTCAATCTACTCAGGTTACTTAACTTGTTCAACAATAGGGATTAGATGTTTTCCTTTTTAAGGAAAGGCAGTAAGAATTCTATAGTTTTCTTTTTAGTATCTTTAGTTGTGTCGATGATATGTCTTGCATATGCATCGGTACCTCTATATAGCATTTTCTGTAAAGCTACTGGGTATGGTGGCACAATAAGAAAAGTAACTAACACAACAACAAATATAACTAACCAAAAGATCAGGGTCCATTTCAATGCTGATATAATTTCCGATCTACCTTGGGAGTTTAAATCAGAAACTAACTACGTTGACGTAAACATAGGAGAACAAAGTTTAGCGTTTTATTACGCAAAAAATCTATCTGATCAGCCTTCATTTGGTATGGCGGTGTATAATGTTACGCCTTTCAAAGCAGGTAAGTATTTCAATAAAGTTGCATGCTTTTGTTTTGAAGAGCAAATGTTGCTACCAAAACAAAAAGCAGCTATGCCTGTATCTTTCTATATAGATCCTGAGATAATGCTTGATAGTAATACAAAAGATTTGGGCGAAATAACACTATCATACACGTTCTTTAAGCTTAAGTAACAGAATGTTTGCAAACCGTGTCATTTCAGTAATCAATAGGGTGTCATCCAAGTAGCTGACACTGGAATGACAGGAGGTAACGCAAGAAGTCTATTGATTGTGAAAACAATAACTTTGCAAAATATTAATTGTTAGATAACATAATCAAAGTTTTTATCTTAATATTCATCATGGTTAGAGCTATACAAATTAAAAAAACTGGGGGACCAGAAGTATTAGAATTTGTAGATAAGAGTATAGGTGAGCCAAAAGGCGAGGAAGTTTTAGTACGTCACACAACTATCGGCTTAAATCGTTATGATTTAGAGCACAGAAAAGGTACGCGCAAAATTAAAAATTTACCATCAGTGCTTGGGGTAGAAGCAGTGGGAGTTATTGAAAAGCTTGGTAAAAAAATCAGTGATGGATTGAAGGTTGGAGACAGAGTTGGATATTGCACAGCTCCTCCAGGGGCATATTGTGAAAAGCGCATTATACACCAGAAATATCTGATAAAAATTCCAGATGACATATCTGATGAAGTTGCTGCTGCAGTGCTGTTTAAAGGTATGACAGCTCACTATTTAGTTAATCAATCTTATAAAGTTAGGCCTGGTGCTTTCGTGCTAGTTCATGGGGCTAATGGTGGTTTAGGACAAATAATATGCCAATGGGCAAAGGATAAAAAAGGTGTAGTGATAGGTTCTGTAAGCTCTGATGAAAAAATGAAGATAGCTTTACAAAGTGGCTGCACATACGCAATAAACTACAATGATAAAGACTTCGTTTCTAAAGTTATGGAGATTACGCAAAACAGAGGAGTAGGTGCAGTGTATGACCCTATAGGTTACGCTACAAGCAAGCTTTCTTTTGAATCTTTAGGCAGGTTCGGCATATACGTTTCCTATGGGCAGATATCAGGTAACGCTCCTATTAGTTTTTCTTTACTTAGTTCACGTTCGTTATTTGCAACTGGAACCTCAATATACCATTATAAGCATGATAGATTCACATTAGTGCTTACCACAATGGAAATCTTCGAGATGATAAGAAAAAAACTTTTAACTGTACGGATCAATAAAAAATATAAATTTGATGAAATAATTCAAGCACATCGTGATATGGAAAATAGAAAAGCGAGTGGGTTAAATATTATCAAAATCTCTTAAATAAATTAGTAATTTAAACTAACCATTCATTAAGTCATATCAACTAGAACTTCACATATTTAATTCTCCTTTTGGGGGAATTAAAAGCATATAGCTAAACTGACTTAGATTTACCGACAACCGTCATCCCGCTACGTGTTAGCGGAATCTATACCGCGAATAGACTTCTTGCATAACCCAAATTAAGTAGAAAAAGGTATCATCCGAGTAACTGACACTGGTTCCTTTATGACGGTAGTAGCCCCCCTTCTCCTGTCATTCCAGTGCTCCCTTTCTTGTCATCCAAGTAGCTGACACTGGGATGGCTTTGTTGCATCACACTTTATGAGATGGTGATTTATGGTAAATTCATGTAACTATCTCAAATTTAGCCATACCAATATCAGTGAATTTATTAAGCAAATAGCATTTATAGCTCTTTTTACAATAATCCGAACAGACCGTAATATGCTACTGGCCTGCTATAGCCATAAACACATATCTTATCGCATTCGGACTATTATAAGAAAGGCTATAGTTCTTTTTCTCGATTTATCTCAGATTTATTCCTAAAACTAAATCCGAATATTTGCTTTAATCTTGAGAAAAACCCTTCAATATAAGATCTTTTCCCATAATTTACTTCTTTTTTCCATTCTTTCATGCCATCTTCACCGTATAATTTTATTAACCTAATAGCAGCATTCCTGTCAGACATATAATCTATTTCTGGATGTTCTGCCGCATTGTTTATTGGTGGAATTTTTGTCTTTATATCATATTCGTTACACAACTTATAAAACTTGTGCCTATCACATGCTCTATCTGCATATAGTGCTTTTATGGCATGCTGAAAATCAACTTCTTTTAGCAAATCACAAGCTCCATAGTGATCAGAGTAGACACCGTTACTGTATTTTACAGCTATGGCTTTTTTGTTGTTTATATTCAACATTACGTGCAATTTTCTCGTTTGCTCATAGCCACGATATTTTCTGTCAGTGCTATTTTCCTTGCTGTGACCAGGAGTGTTGTTGTATATACTAATTCCTGTACTGTCTATAGCAATTTCGATATCTTCCATATTATTTTTATCAATTCTGCAATCATTTATCTTAATATTAAGTTTCTTAAACCTTCTTGATGCTTGTGAATAGCTGATAACTGCCAAATCTCTTCCTATTTGTTGCAAATACCCTTTTATAAACCCGACTGTTTGTCTTAAACCAATTCTAAAGAAACTGACGATTATATGCACCAAAATCACAACTTTATCACTATAAATATAGTTGCCGCCCTGCATTTTTGGACAATTCTCGTACCAATTTTCTATGGCGTCATTGATATAACAAAAAATGCTTCCTCTTTCTTGGAGAAATTTGTTATATTCATGGCAGTTACTGACTCTCATTTTTTGTGGCATATTTTTTCTTCAACAGTTAAATGGCTATTTATAATGAATTTTGTCAGTAACTGCCAGTTCTTTTCACTTGAGCGATGCAACAAAGCCCACTGGGATCCAGTTTCACCTTGTGATGGTGTCATGAAAGTAGCTGACACTGGTTTCCATCCAAGACGGTGTCATTCCTTACTATTACCCACAAATATAAATGGACTAAAAAGTAAAATATTACAATATTAAAGTTTGCAAATATTGAGGGTGTAAAATGGCAAGTAAAAGTAGTGAATGGGCTAAAAATGAATTTGGAGATAAAAGGTTAACTGAGCGATTAGTAAAGATTGCTGATATGTTTGACAAAATTACCTGAAAGTTAGATTAATCAAGCATGTGAAAGTTGGTCAGAAGCAAAAACAGCATAACGTTTTTTTCAAAATGAGAATGTAAAAGAAAGTGATATTTTAGCTACACATATTAATAAGACGGTTGAGAGAACAAAAGCTCACAAGAGGGTTCTTGTCATTCAAGATACCAGTTACATTGTATATAATAACCATAAAAAAACAAGCGGATTAGCAAATTTGTCCAGTTATGATACTGCAAAAGGTATTATAATGCATACAGCTCTTGCCGTTAGTATAGAAGGTTTGGTACTAGGGATACTAGATCAAAAAGTTTATTCAAGACCTGAAGAAACTGAGAACCTTAAAAAAAAGAGCGATCGCATTGAAGATAAAGAAAGCGTAAAGTGGTTGGAAACTTTAAGAAAAACAAATAATATTATTGATCCAACTCAAACTGAGACTATAACTGTATGCGATAGAGAAGCAGATATATATGACTTTTTTGAGCTTGCACATAATCTTAATTCGGCAGTGCTAGTTAGAGCATGCAGAGATAGAGCAGTAAATAGAAAATCTCGATATCCTGAAAAAGGTGAGCAGAAGTTATGGGCATTTATTAAATCCTCTCATTGTGCAGGTACGGTAGAAGTTGAAGTTCCTGTAAAAGATAATAAGCCAAAAAGAACAGCACGTTTGGAAGTTAGATTTGGAAAGTTTATGATGAATCCATCTAAGAATAATATTAGGCATAAGACGGAAGAACTACCTAAATTACCACTTTATGCAGTTTATGTTGTTGAGAAAACTCCCCTTCCCTTAAAAAAAACCGCTAGAATGGATGCTATTAACGAATCTTTCAGTTAATACTTTCGATGAAGCTGTTGAAAAAATTAGTTGGTATCAACTATGTTTTTTAAAAATTTTTTTATTTGTGTAATTTTGCAAATTATATGGGCAATAAAAACCCGTTTGTCATAGAAATAGAATTTTATATCAAACAGCTACCACAGCAATTTCTGCTTAAGCTAATGAATATGTGCTTTAAGTCTGTGTGGACGCACATATTCATTAGCCAATTTCAGTTACCGTTGTGAAGATTTTTAAGTATGCAAATTAATTGCTTCTTTAAGTCTTGTATTAGCAATTACTATAATTTTACGCATTAGGGCTGTTATAGCCACCATCTTCTTCTTACCATCAACTATGTTTTTTAAAATTTTTTGAATTTAGTCTCATTTGTTGATAATTTTGTATTTTTATTCAATTGAAAAATGTATTTTGGTAACAAAGATCCTAGTTTATACAGAAAGAAATTTATATCAAACAGCAACCACTGCTTAGATTTTATGGTTAACGAATATGTGCTTTAAATGTGTGTAGACGCACATATCCGTTAACCTATTTTCTATGCAGATTTTTTTTTATTTCATATTAATTGCTTCTTTAAGTCTTGCATTGGCAATTACTATGATTTTTCGCATTAGAGCTGTTATAGCTACCATCTTCTTTTTACCTCTACCAATAAGATCAGAATAAAAAGCACCAAGTGCAGATTTAGATCTTGCAGCAGCCATAGCAGCTGTGAAAAGCTTTGCACGAACATTGCTTCTACCACCTGTTATCCTTCGGTAACCAATAGTTTTACCGCTTTCTTTTGGATGTGGAGCAACTCCAGCAAGACTTGCAACTTCTTTTTTGTTTAGGTGGCCAAGTTCTGGCATTAGACACACAAAAACTTGTGATAACTTGAGACCTATTCCTGGCACTGTTCTCAAGATTTTTTGACGCTTTTGTAACTCTGGATTTTTATCAATAATTCTTTGTATGGCATCGTTGAACTCATTTATCTGACTGGTAAAAAAGTCTATTGTTTTTTGGCAACTTTCCTTTATATAGTCGTTTTCAGGTGCTGCAAGCCTACATTTCTCTTGAGTTCTCATTTGCGTAATGTCATCACGACGTTGACAGAGTGCAACTAAGGCGGTTTGTTCTTTTGACATAGGCACAAATAGAGATAGAGCACTATAGCGTTCAAAACCATATTGAGCAAGGGCTCTTGCATCTGATTGATCTGTCTTTGCTAAAGTTCCATGTGATATGATAAAACTTTTTACTTTACGAGTATTAGCTCGATGTACAGCAACATTCTTATCAACAAGAAAATGTGCTAAGCCAAGCTCATATTTTCCAGTGTTTTCTAAAGTTACTAGAGAATTAGGTAGGATATCTGAAAATTTTTGAAACAACTGTTGCCAACCAGTAGCATCATTGTCAAACTTGATAGCGCTCCTTTGGTTATAAGCTGCAGCAACATTTTTAAATTTTCCGATATCAATGCCAATGAAATTTTGATAAGATGTAATCATAATAAATAACCTCGATAGTTTAATTAATTTAAGATTGTAAACGGGTGCATACATATGTCCCATGCAACTATTCAAACGTATCGAGAGATGGGGCTAGTTTACCTTGATGGCTACGGTTGTAATACCAACTTTCATTCGGTCGCACACGCCCGTGATAGCCCTATTCCTATAGTGAGTAGGGTTATCTTTCCCTCTTATCTCTTTTATATCACATTTTTAACTTACAACTTTCAACAAGCTTAGAATAAAAGGCGCCAAGTATAGATTTTGACCTTGTAGCAGCCATAGCGGCTGTAAAGAGCTTTGAACGAACGTTACTTCTACCACCTGTAATCCTTCGGTAACCAACAGCTTTACCACTTTCTTTTGGATACGGTGCAACTCCGGCAAGACTTGCTACTTCTTTTCTATTTAAGTAACCAAGCTCTGGCGTTAAACACAAAAAATCTTGTGATAACTTTTTACCTATTCCAGGAACTGTTTTAAGAATTTTTTGGTGTTGTTGTAATTCGCGGCTTTCATCAATAATCTTTTGTATAGTATCATTGAGTTCGTTTATTTGACTATCGAAAAACTCAATGGTCTTTTGACAGCTTTCTTTTATATGGTCATTTTCCGGTGCTTCAAGTCTGCATTTTTCTTGAGTTCTCATTTGCGTAATATCATCACGACGTTGACAAAGTGCAGCCAAAGTTGATTGTTCTGTAGAGGTAGGTACAAATAGAGAGATAGTTCTATGGCGTTCAAATCCATATTGAGCAAGAGCTCTTGCATCTGATCTATCAGACTTTGCTAAAGTTCCGTGAGATAAAATAAAGCTTTTTACTTTACGAGTATTAGCTCGATGCACGGCAATATTTTTGTCGGTAAGAAAATGTGATAAGCCAAGCTCATATTTCCCTGTATTTTCTAAAGTCACTAAAGCATTAGGTAGAATATCTGAAAACTCTTGAAATAATTGTTGCCAACCAGAAGCATTATTATCAAATTCGACAGCATTCTTCTGTTTGTGAATTGCAACGACATTTTTAAATTTTCCGATGTCAATGCCAATAAAATTTTGATAAGATGTAACCATAATAAACCTCGATAGTTTTAGTTAATTTAAGATTGTAAACGGGTGCATATATATGTCCCAAGCAACTATTCAAACGTATCGAGAGATAGGGCTAGCGTACCTTGATACCAACGGTTGTAATACCAATTTCCTTTCGGTCGCGCACGCCCGCTATTCCTAGTGAGCAGGGTTATCTTTCTCTCTTATCTCTTTTATATCACGTTTTTAACTTACAATTGCCTTAGATGGAAAATAGAGATATTACATAAAATTTTAAATCCGGTCTCAAAGTTGAAGAATGTAGGCTTGGAATAGCAGAAAGACTAATGAGATATCTAACAGTTATGAGTATTATTGCTTGGAGGATCTTCTTTATTACATCAATTGCAAGAGCTAACCCAACATTACCATGTACTACCTTATTAGCTGAAGAAGAATGGAAAGTTTTATACGTTAAAATACACAGAAAACCATGTCCAAGTGTAGTTCCCAACATAAAAGAAGCTGTTTCATGAACTTGGAGGCCATTTAGCAAGAAAAAATGACCCAAAACCAGGACCAATTACTCTTTGGAAAGGATATAAACGTCTCTTTGATTTAGCAGAAGGATGGCGACTTGCTCACGAACTTTATATTTGTGGGTAATAGTAAGTTGTTAGGGGGATCTGGAGATACCGCGGCGGTATGACGTAGGGAAATCTTACTTATTATAGCTATAGTTCTACATGAATTACAAAAGTAATATTTACTAGATCTT
Organism: Wolbachia endosymbiont (group A) of Ischnus inquisitorius; assembly: GCF_964026985.1. Classification (NCBI taxonomy): domain Bacteria; kingdom Pseudomonadati; phylum Pseudomonadota; class Alphaproteobacteria; order Rickettsiales; family Anaplasmataceae; genus Wolbachia; species Wolbachia endosymbiont (group A) of Ischnus inquisitorius. Next base: position 1,214,111 of record NZ_OZ034715.1, read on the forward strand.
AATATTTTAGATCTATATTTTAATAAATAATGAGCTGTAATTAGTATGAATAATCCATTTAAAAGTGAGAACTATAAAAAAAATCTCGATTCTCTGATCAAAGCTGTAAAGCTAGGAAATGCAGAGAAACAATATAACAAAACGTTAAGGGATTTATCTCATGCATTAGAAGGTTTTACAGGTGAGGCAAAAGGTATAGCTGAGTTTGTTATATATACTGACTTGAACAATTATGTAGAACAGCCATTAGGTCTTTTTAAAACATTAATGAATAGAATTTTGGGAAAAAATTTTCCAACCAAGAACAGTAGTATAAGTAATTTTGTAAATGATGAGTTGTCAAGTTTCACTTTAGAAACAGCAGCTAAGTATACAAGAATTTTAAAAAAAATTGATCTCTTGGAACAATTAGAAAAAGATTTCAGAAAAAATAATATTTTAAAAGATTCTTTAAATTTAGAACAAAGTGAAAAGAGTCAAGGAAAAGATAGATCACACGAAGTGAGTTTGGAAGGTAGAAAGCAAAAGGAAGGTACTTTTGAGCTGCGAAAAGAAGAACAGCCGAAAGAAAAATTAGGTGGTAATCGCATGAGGCAAATAAAGCGACCAACAACAGCACCTCCGGCTGCTCCAGATTCGAGGAAGGTACGCTTTAAATCAGAAATATCCTCAGATGGAGAAAGCAAGGCAAAGTCTACATCTTCTTTACTAAAAGGAGCTAATAGTTTTAGTATGCCTGATGCTAAGGAAAATCCTTCTGAGGATTCAGGCTATGAAAGTTCATTAGATCAGGGGTCTGAATATGAAGACATATCAAATTATCAAGAGAAAAAGCAAAAGGAAAATCCTTTATATGAGCAGAGAGAAGATTCAGGCTATGGAAGTTCATTAAATGAAGAGTCTGTATACAAAGAGATATCAAATTATCAAGAGAAGAAGAGTAAAATTTTAATAGAAAATTCGCAGAGTTCAAAATCGCCCAAAGAAGAGCCAATTTATGCAACAGTTCCTAAAGAACATATAGAAGCAAAAAGAGAACGTAAGCAGAAACAACAACCTCAATCCCTCGTACCACCAAAACCACCGCAAGTGCCAAAAAAAATGTTTACTACTGGTCAAGAAGTTAGACAAGAATCGAAAGTGGTAATCAAAGATAAACCTGCAGTACCGCCAAAGCCTAAAAATCTAAGCCGTGCTAATCAAAAAGTAAGCACAGAGCCAAAAGTATAGCTCTTTTTACAATAATCCGAACAGACCGTAATATGCTACTGGCCTGCTATAGCCATAAACACATATCTTATCGCATTCGGACTATTATAAGAAAGGCTATAGTAGGAGTAATTCTTAAAAAATCAGCTGAAAGAGTACCACTAAAATCTGAAAATCAAGACAATAGGAAATCAGCACAAAAAGCTGCTGGTAAGGCGATACCAAAAGTAGCAGCAGCTACTATGAAAGGAGGAGCTAATCGCGAGATGGGCAGTAAAGTAAAGGCATTAAAAGAAAAATTTGAGCAAAATCAAGCAAAAGGAAATGCTAATGTACAGCTTGCTGAAAGCAAAACCACTCCAGCAGCACAAGCGGATATCGGTGTGAAGAAAAAACAATCTCATTCATTTCTAACAGAGAATAAAAGATCTGCAACGAAACACGTAACAGCAAAATCTGATCCAAAATCTCATGTCAGCAAAAATTCCCTTCTCACGCATGCAAATGTAAAGGAAATGGTTGCACAAATTGAGAAAGGAAAAGGAGGAAGATAGTAACATTTGGGAAAAAAACATATGTGTCAAGTCAAGAGATTGTGAGCAAATTTAGGAAATTATAGCTAAACTGACTTAGATTTACCGACAATTTGAAAAACCGTCATTCCGCTAACTATAGTATTTTCAAAAGCGAATGATAAAGGTATAATATGTTTTTTTAAAGTAGGGAAAGCGATGGTATATAGTGTAGATTTAAGGGAAAAAGCAGTGTCTTTGGTAGAAAAAGGAAAGTCAAAGGTTGAAGTTGCAGAGGTTTTTGAGATAGGGATAGCAACACTATATAGATGGCTAAAAAAGAAAGCTACTGGCCAAGGTCTCAAAGCGGTAAAAAGTACTGGTTTTATTCGAAAAATAGATCCAGAAATACTCAAAGAATATGTCAAAAAACACCCAGATCACACACTAGCAGAAATGAAACAAAACCTTGGCTTTGGGATAAGTGCAATTTGGTATAGATTAAGACAGCTAAAAATAACCTTTAAAAAAAGTCACATTCTATCAAGAGCGCAATCAAGAAGATAGGCAGCAATTTATCGATAAAGTCTCAAAAATAGACCACTGTAGCATTTTATATATAGATGAAGCAGGAGTTGATAATAGACTATACCGAGAATATGCACGAGCTCCAAGAGGAGAAAAAATATATGCTGATGTTCCAGGAAAAAAGCGGGAAAGAGTGAGTATAATAGGTGGATGAGAAGTTTATTGCACCAATGACCTTCACAGGAGGGTGTAATAAAGATATATTTAATGTATGGTTAGAGCGAAGATTACTTCCACAATTACAGCGTGATACAACCATAGTTATGGATAATGCTACATTCCATAAAACTCCCAAAACAAAGTCATTAATAGAGTCTTTTGGCTGTCATTTGCTTTATCTTCCAACATATTCACCTGATCTAAATCCGATAGAGCATTGTTGGCACACCATCAAAAGTTGCCTCAGACCTCTAATGCATCAATGTACAGACTTACACCTTTTAGTTGGTAATACCATTTTAGACGTTTATCATTCGTTTTAGAAAATACTATAGTTGAAATAGCGCAGTTACTCACCCCATAAATTTGGTGCTCTCTTTCAATCAAAGGTGTCTTGCTGCTTGAAATGTTTTCTTTGTAAAAATTTGGCTTATCTTTATAGAGGTTGTCCGGAAACAAGTAAAAGGCTATAATATCTGAAATTTTAGTACGTGGTAAAGATGAGAAAAAAGTATCCAACAGATCTAAGCGAAAGGGAATGGGCAAGAATAGAAAAACACTTCAGAGTATCATACAAGAAAGGAGGAAGGCCGCAAAAGTATAGCAAAAAAGAAATATTAGAAGCAATTTTCTATGTATTGCGTACAGGGTGTCAATGGCGGTATTTACCAAATGATTTTCCGCTATGGAAGACTGTGTATGAGCAGTTCAGGCAATGGAAGAAGCAGGGAATTTTTGAGAAAATGAATTATGAAATTACAAAATATAGTAGAAGAAAAATAGGAAGGAATGAGCAGCCGAGTGCCTGTATAGTAGATAGTCAATCTGTAAAGACTACAGAAAAGGGGGGATCAAAGGCTATGATGGAAGTAAAAAAGTAAAGGGTAGAAAAAGGCATATAATTACAGACACTCAGGGTTTTATACTAGGTTGTTACGTAGGCGCTGCTAACGAAAATGATAGAGATGGTATTAAAATAGCATTAAACAATATGAGAACAAAATATACTAAAGTTAAAAAAATGTGGGCTGACATGGGATACCAAGGAAGAAATTTAAAGAATCACATAAAGGAAGAATATGACATAGATATTGAAATTGTTAAAAGGCCTCCATGTAGATTTTGGGTGCACAAAGATACGCCACCTGAGCTACTACCAACAAGAGAACAAGGGTTTAAAGTACAGCCAAGAAGATGGGTTGTAGAAAGGACTTTTGCTTGGGTTAATAGGAATAGAAGGCTATCGAAGGAGTATGATTTACTCACAACATCCACTGAGAATTTCATATACCTAGCTATGAGTAGGGTTATGTTAAAGAGGGAATATGCTTGAATTTACTAGTTTCCGGACAACCTCATATGGCATTTCTCATAATAGTCCGAATAGGTCATAGGAAGGCAGAATCAACAGCACGACGAAAGGATTCGAATAGAGGAATGTTTTTCCTGGCTCTGTTTTTTATAGCAAACCAATGATGCTCAATTTTGTTAAAATCTGGAGAATAAGGCGGCAGATACAAAATTTCTGCACCGACTCCTTTAGCGAGCTTGATAAGCTTATCAGACTTATGAAAAGTAGCATTATCAAGAATGACAGTTTGTCCAGGTTCTAAGATCGGTGCCAAAAATTGCTCAAACCATCCATTAAAAATATCCATATTACAGTGGCCTTCAAATGTTAATGGAGCAACTATCTTTCTTCTACTTAAGGCTGCAACCATGCTGATTCGTTGAGTTTTTTTTCCAGATTTTAGGGCATAAAATCGCTGTCCTTTCTGGCAATACCCATATGGATAGTCCTCCGTGTTATCAATCCCAGACTCATCTATATACACTAAGTTTTCTGGTTCTTTTGTTGCTATAATTTTTAAGAATTCAGCACGTTTTTCTTCGTTCCTTTCCTTGTATCCATATGTCTTTTTTTGCGCGTAAATCCAATTTTTCTGAGAGCTCGGTGGATCGTTTGGATACTAACGTTGCCCCAAAGTTTAGCCATTTCCGACAGAGTTTTTCTACCGTGTTTTTTAGCAAATTCGATAAACTTATTCCAGTCGATAATTTTCTGATTGTAACCTCCATTACTGAGTTTTTTTGACTGAAAGTCGCCTGTTTCTTTTTTTCTTTGCTGCCACTCCCACAAAGTAGTTCGTCCAATTTTAAATCTTGCTGCCACTGCTTCTCTGCTTTCCCCTTCGTCTAGTGCTTCCATTGCTTTTTTTCTTAAATCATAACTATATGCTGCCGGCATCCAACCTCCTTATCGCCATCTATCCTTAATCTTATCATATCCGGACTTCTGTGGAAAGAGCTATATCATCTCATTCAAACAGCATTAACATAACTTATGCCTTTTTTGGATGTAGAAATTTTCTAGGAATTGTCTTTTTGAATTCTATGGTATTTTGTTTAACATTGAAACAAGAGGCCAGTGTCACGCACTGGCATGACACCCATTTGTTCCTATAGTTGTCTTTTCTCGTCTACCTTATTTTGCCACTCTGCTGAACAGATACATAAAGAAAGTGGAAAATTGGACATTCTCAACTCGGCTCCTGCAGATTAAAAATTAAGTTGAATAAAAATTGGATTTGACGCAGTTTTTTCCCATAGTTTAAGAAATTAAAAGTTTAACGATTAGAATTATAATTACAAACCACAATAAAAAATAGACTTTTCCATTTGATTTATTTTTAATTTGGATGTTTTCTAATTTTTTATCAGCTATTAGGTTTAATTTTTCTATAAGGCTAAATATCCCTTGGATTGTTTTTACAGGATAAGAACTTCTAATTTTTTCCCTATACCCTATTTTATTTTCATGTTGACTGCTTATCCACGCTTCAACTACTTTCCACATATTGATTTCTGAGTAGATCTTTCTACATGTCCCTTCCAGTAAAATCATAGTTTTCTGCAGCAATAACAATTGTGTTTGAACTTTCATATCAAAATCACCAGTTATTTTTAATAGCTGAGCAAGTAAACTAGCAAATGAAATCTTCTGTATAGGCTGCCCAATAATGGGTTCACCTATTGCCCTGCAAGCTGTGACAAAATTTCTATGCTGTGATGAAACATAACCAGCCCTAAAGTGCATTTTTGCAACGTGATCATAATCCCGATTTAAAAAGCCTTTGAGTATCTCTATAACGTAATAGCATGTCTCACGATCTATTCTACCCATGATTCCACAATCCAGGGCAATAATATTGTTATTACTATCAACCATTAGATTTCCAGGATGCATATCAGCATGAAAAAAACAATCCCTGTATACTTGATTGCAAAACGATTCTATAAGATTGATAGCTATTTGCTTACGATTATTCAGTTTTTCAACTTCGTATATTGGCGTTGCTTCTATCCATTCTAATGTTAAAACCTTTTTCGAAGTTCTATTCCAATCTATTTCAGGTACGTAAAAACCTCTGTCATTTTTTGTGTTTTCCTTTAGTTCCGAAGAGTGAGCAGCTTCAAAACGTAGATCTAACTCTAATCGGCAAATTTCAGCAAAAGTTTTGACTAATTCAATTGGCCTCAGCCTTTTTGATTGTTCGCTAAATTTTTCTGCAATTTCTGCAAGCCAAGAAAGCATTTTTATATCCCTTGAGAATGTTTTCTCAATATTTGGCCTTAAAACCTTCACAGCAACTTCCTTACCCTCAGTTGTAACCGCTCTATGCACCTGAGAAATCGATGCTGCTGCAATTGGCTTTTCAGAAAAGCTTGAAAAAATGTCGCTCAATTTACAATTAAACTCACTTTCTATAGTTTTAACTGCTATTTTATGTGAAAATGATGGCAATCTATCACATATCAATAACAAGTTATTTGTTATATCCTCATTTAAAACATCAGTACGTGATGAGATAGACTGCCCAAACTTAATGAACACCGGACCTAATTTTTCAAGAGCACACTTTAGCTTGTGGCCTTGTATTTTATTTATTGATTTTTTTGATGGTGGAAGTAAATAAGGTAATATATTGTAACGCGTCAGCACCGTAGTTATGTGCAGAAGACGCAAAATATTTTGAATCATTTCGCTGCGTAACTGCTAAATATTTCATTTAGGGTTCTATTTTTCATAATCTCATCAGGCTTGCCTTGGCAATAGATAGTATTATTTATACAAATTATGTAATCTGAGGATGGTAGAGCAGAGTTAAGATCATGAGAAGTCATAAGAATCGATACCAATCGTTTTTTTGCTATTTTATTTATAATATCATAAAATTTAGCCCGCGCGTTAATATCCATTGCACTAACTGGTTCATCTAGAATGATCAAGTCAGGCTCTGCAATTAAACAACGTGCAAGCAGTAATAATTGTGTTTGCCCTGCAGAAATTTCTAACACTTGATTTTTCAAAATGTTACCGATACCAGCCAACTCTATCGTTTCTGTAATAATGGATTGATTTTTCTTTAGTCTTTTCAAGGAGCTATTTAAAAGAAAATATTCAACTGTTATTGGCATCAAATTACTAATACTAAAATTTTGCGGCATGTAGCTAATTTTTGTGTTCTCAGCTAACACAATATTTCCAGTATAATTTTTATTTATACCAGCAATTGCTTTCACTAAAGAGGTTTTACCTCCACCATTTGGACCAAGTATTGTAATTATGTCTCCTCTTTCCATGAACATATTGATATTGTCAAGGATTCTTTTACCATCATATGCGAGAGCAAGATTTTCTATTTTTAGAACACGATTATTGACATTATTCAATTTATTGACAAAATTTAACTTCTTCTCAACGTTTATATGAGACATTTACTGGCTTTTTTTCTATTACTTTCACTTACACTATACTATAATATTGCCTTTTCATCCAATTTAAAAGTTGTAGCTACAATCAAACCTATCCACTCACTTGTAGCTTCTGTTACAGAAGGGATTTTAGAACCGGAATTGCTTGGCTATGCAACATCTGCACATAATTATATATTAAAGCCATCTGATGCGAGTAATTTAGAATCAAGTGACGTTATATTTTATGTTGACGATAACTTAGAGACGTTTGTTCAAACTTTCGCCAAAAATAATAAAGAACTAGTGCAATTGTCAAAGGCAATCAACCTACTTCCTACTCGGCCACATTCATTTTCTAGAAAAATCACTCACATTCAAGATGAAAAAGATTTACACATGTGGCTGAGTCCCGAAAATGCAAAGAGCATGATACTTTCTATAAGTGCAACATTGTCTGACATAGATAAAGGAAATTCCCATCGATACAGTTCTAATGCAACAAAAGCTATAAAAAAAATAGACCAAGAAGTAAAAGAAATCATGAAAGAACTGAATGATTTTAAAAATCAAAAATACATCGTTACTCATGATGCTTATCAATATTTTGAAAAATATTTCGGTCTAAATCATCCAAGCGCTATTCTTTCCATAGAAGAGGATTCTTACATAGGTATGAAGAGTTTAATGAAGCTAAAAAAGATAATGAAGGAAGAAAACGTTAAATGTATATTTGCTCATTCACAGGAAGATAGCATAAAGCCTAACGCCCTTTCTAATGACGCAAAAATGGTAGTTCTTGATCCTATTGGATCAGACATAGAGCCTGGAAAAGATGCATATCTAGCTATAATCAATAGCATTGCACAAAATTTTAAGTCTTGTTTTGTTGAGTAATAAGTTCCCTTTTAGCTTACTGTTTTATTGTTCTACAAATCAAGAAGAAGTGAGTTTACAACAAATGGTGTCATTCCAGTCTGGAATCCAGCTTTTTCATAATCATCAAAACGTTGTATTTTAACATAAAATGGCTGCTTTTATGCTTACTAACTTAATAAAATTCCTGGATCCCAGTGGGCTTTGTTGCATCACACTTTATGAGATGGTGATTTATGGTAAATTCATGTAACTATCTCAAATTTAGCCATACCAATATCAGTGAATTTATTAAGCAAATAGCATTTAGTTCTTTTTCTCGATTTATCTCAGATTTATTCCTAAAACTAAATCCGAATATTTGCTTTAATCTTGAGAAAAACCCTTCAATATAAGATCTTTTCCCATAATTTACTTCTTTTTTCCATTCTTTCATGCCATCTTCACCGTATAATTTTATTAACCTAATAGCAGCATTCCTGTCAGACATATAATCTATTTCTGGATGTTCTGCCGCATTGTTTATTGGTGGAATTTTTGTCTTTATATCATATTCGTTACACAACTTATAAAACTTGTGCCTATCACATGCTCTATCTGCATATAGTGCTTTTATGGCATGCTGAAAATCAACTTCTTTTAGCAAATCACAAGCTCCATAGTGATCAGAGTAGACACCGTTACTGTATTTTACAGCTATGGCTTTTTTGTTGTTTATATTCAACATTACGTGCAATTTTCTCGTTTGCTCATAGCCACGATATTTTCTGTCAGTGCTATTTTCCTTGCTGTGACCAGGAGTGTTGTTGTATATACTAATTCCTGTACTGTCTATAGCAATTTCGATATCTTCCATATTATTTTTATCAATTCTGCAATCATTTATCTTAATATTAAGTTTCTTAAACCTTCTTGATGCTTGTGAATAGCTGATAACTGCCAAATCTCTTCCTATTTGTTGCAAATACCCTTTTATAAACCCGACTGTTTGTCTTAAACCAATTCTAAAGAAACTGACGATTATATGCACCAAAATCACAACTTTATCACTATAAATATAGTTGCCGCCCTGCATTTTTGGACAATTCTCGTACCAATTTTCTATGGCGTCATTGATATAACAAAAAATGCTTCCTCTTTCTTGGAGAAATTTGTTATATTCATGGCAGTTACTGACTCTCATTTTTTGTGGCATATTTTTTCTTCAACAGTTAAATGGCTATTTATAATGAATTTTGTCAGTAACTGCCAGTTCTTTTCACTTGAGCGATGCAACAAAGCCATCCCAGTGTCAAGCACTGGGATGACATCGTAGGGGTGCTGGCCTGATAACCTTCATCCCGCTACTTGTTAGCGGGATCTAGAGATACCGCGAATGAATCGCGGTATGACGGTTCGCGGCGGCATGACGATAAGGTTTATACCTTGTCATCCCAGTGCTTGACACCGAGATTGATTTATCTTGTCTACCTTATTTTGCCACTCCGCTGAACGGATACCATATTATGCAGGTTTAGAATTATGCTTTATTCTTACGTTTATGTCTTGGCCCAATACAATCAATAAGTTAAGCAAGTATTCTAAGGAGAACCCTTCGATTTTTGACCTATTGATTTGAGATACTTTAGGTTGATCAATCTTTAGAGCGTTTGCTGCTTTTTTCTGTGTTGTGTACTTCTTACTTATTAATTGTGCAATGACCTTTATTAATTTCAGTTTTGTATCTTTCACATCCCCCAACTCTACTATTATAGGATAACTTAATTGTAAATTTTGCATAATAATAAAATTCCTTATAAAAAAATTACTTTAGTTTTTCTTCTTTAAATAACACATGCCTTCTGACTACTGGGTCATACTTCCTAAACTCCAGTTTTTTGGTGAGCTTTTTTGGATTACGCTTTTTTACATAAAAATAGCCAGTTGATTTTTCTTCACCAGTTTTTGTTATCTTGATTGCAGTGCTGACTAACTTAACGAGCAAAGAAGCATTTTTTTTCGCCATACTTATAATGATATAATAAATTCTATGCGAGTTTATTACGCAAAATACTAAAAGTCAATCGAATAATGCAGATTGCAAAATCCTTGACAATCAACAGTGCATTAAGTAGCATAAAGTTAACTTCAGAATAAAAAGCAAACGGTAAATAAGTGACAAATAGTGGTAAAAGGGTATTATTGATAGAAAATTCTATCTGTTCTAATGAGGTAAGAGTTGCCTTGTCAATTAATAACAAGGTTGTAGAATTTGAACAAGAATTCAAGGAAAAAAAACAATTAAGAGGTAATATATACGTTGCTTATATAAAGCGTATAGAGCCTTCTTTGCAAGCCGTATTTATTGAATATGGGAAAAATAAGCAAGGTTTTTTGTCTTTTTCCGAGATATCTCTAGATTACTTCAACATTCCAGAAAAAGAAAAGGAAACTATCTTTGAGGGCTACTCAAATGACGATTGTATAGAAGAAGCCTCAGCAAATGTTTCTTCAGATTCTGCAGCTAGTAAGAATGTCAACGGATCAGGTAGTGGTTTTGTAAGAGAGGTACCTTTATATAAAAAATACAAATTACAAGATGTTATTTCAGTAAATCAAAAAGTATTGGTCCAGCTAACTAAAGAGGAACGAGGCAATAAAGGAGCTTCATTTACAACATACATAACTTTAGTGGGTAGATACTGTGTTTTCATGCCAAATTCCATGAGCAAAGGTGGAGTGTCCCGCAGAATTGAAGATGCTAATGTCAGAAAGCAGTTAAAGGAGATACTGAGTTCAATAAACTTGCCAAAAAGATCAGGTTTAATAGTAAGAACTGTTGGTTCAGGAAAAAATAAGAAAGAAATTGAGCAGGATTACAATTACTTATCCTCATTATGGCAGAGCATTCAAAAAAATGCCTTCTCTGTAAACGTTCCATCATTAATTTACAATGAAGCAGATGTAATTATGAGATCTGTTCGTGATTTTTGTAGCGATGGTATAGAAGTTATAGTGTCTGGAAAGGAAGCTTTTGAGGCAGTTAGGCAATATGCTAACAATGCACTAAAAGGTAGTAAGTTGCGCTATAGATTGTATAGAGGTTATGCTCCGATCTTTACTTGCTACGGAATCGAAGATCAAATTTCTGAGTTATATAGCAATAGAGTAGAATTGCCATCTGGTGGGTCTTTGATAATAACTTTAACTGAGGCGTTTGTTTCAATAGACGTAAATTCAGGAAAGATGACAGGAGAAGATAGCATAGAAGAAACAGCTTATAGAACCAACATGGAAGCAGTACCTGAAATATCAAGACAGGTGAATCTTAGGGGCCTATCAGGATTAATAGTAGTCGATTTTATTGATATGTTGAAATATCAGTATTGCAGAGCTGTTGAGTCTGCTATAAAGCAAGCGTTTAAAGATGATAAAGCTAAAGTTCAATTTAGCTACATAAATGACTTTGGTTTAATGGTATTTTCAAGACAAAGAATTAAACCAAACATACAAGAAATTAATACTACAGAGTGTTTACACTGCAAAGGTACTGGAAGAGTAAAATCAAACGAAGTAATTGTTTCATCAATACTAAGGGATTTACAACATATTGCTAACAAGAATCGAAATAAGTCTTTTGATTTAGTAGCACACAGTGCAGTTATAGCGCACATTTTTAATAACAAACGCAATACAGTTTCTACAATCGAAAAAGAGTTTAATATTACATTGAACGTTAGTATTGATAACAGTTTAGATGTAAATACATTTGTTTTAAAACAAGGAGATGATGTTAATTTAAACGGTTATAAGCCATTACAGAACTCTGGATACCAAATTGGGGATAGCAGCAATGAAGAAGCTGATAATTCAAATAAACTACGAGGCAATTTTTGGCTGACTAAGTGGCTTTCGCGCCTTTTAAGTTCTAATAACTAATTAGAAACCTAAATTGGGCTTGTAATTAATGAGCCCTATACTTATATATTCTTATATCAGATAATATTTACAATGGGGTACTCATTATGGGAAGAGCAATAGGCATAGATCTCGGAACAACAAATTCTTGTGTTGCAATAATGCAGGGCAAGGATACAAAGGTAATAGAAAATAAAGAAGGGGCAAGAACTACTCCATCTATAGTTGCATTGACTTCTTCAGGAGAAAGGTTGATTGGTGCTCCAGCAAAAAGGCAAGCAACCACCAATGCAAGTAATACCTTTTTTGCTACTAAGAGATTAATAGGCCGTCAATATAGTGATCCTGAGGTGAAAAATCTAAGTGTACCATACAAAGTATTTGCAGCAAAAAGTGGTGATGCATGGGTTAAAACAACTGATAATAAAGAATATTCTCCTAGTCAAATTGGTGCATTTATACTACAAAACATGAAAGAGGCAGCAGAAGCTTATCTTGGAGAGGAAGTAAAAGATGCTGTGATAACAGTGCCAGCATACTTCAACGACTCTCAACGTCAAGCAACAAAAGATGCAGGAAAAATTGCCGGATTAAATGTACTCAGAATAGTAAATGAACCGACTGCTGCAGCACTTGCTTATGGTCTTGATAAGAAACATGGGCACACAATAGTAGTATATGACCTTGGTGGTGGTACATTTGACGTTTCAATACTTGAAATAGGTGATGGAGTTTTCGAAGTGAAAGCAACAAACGGTGATACCCATCTTGGAGGTGAAGACTTTGATAATGGAGTAGTGAGTTATTTACTAGATGAATTCAAGAAAAGTAATGGCATTGATTTGAAAAATGATCCAATGGCTATGCAAAGAATCAAAGAAGCTGCTGAAAAAGCGAAAATTGAATTATCAAGTGCAATGGAAACGGAAATAAATCTACCGTTTATTACAGCTGATGCAAGTGGTCCAAAACACTTAAATATGAAATTAACGAGAGCAAAACTTGAAAGCTTAGTGAATGATTTAATCGAAAGAACTATGGCTCCTTGTAAAAAAGCTCTTGAGGATGCTGGTTTATCTGCTAGTCAAATTGGCGAAGTGGTTCTTGTTGGTGGCATGACTCGTATGCCAAAAGTCATAGAGAAAGTTAAAGAATTCTTTGGCAAAGATCCACATAGAGGAGTTAACCCTGATGAAGTTGTAGCAATTGGAGCTGCAATACAGGCGGGGATCATTCAAGGTGATGTAAGAGATGTGTTACTACTTGATGTGACCCCACTTTCTCTTGGTATTGAAACTCTAGGAGGAGTATTCACTCCACTTATTGAGCGTAATACTACAATTCCTACTAAAAAATCTCAGGTGTTTTCAACTGCAGAAGATAACCAAACAGCTGTTACAATTAAGGTGCATCAGGGTGAAAGAAAACTGGCAGTTGATAATAAGCTACTCGGTCAGTTTAGTTTGGAAGGGATACCTCCTGCTCCGCGCGGAAGGCCACAAATTGAAGTGACATTTGATATAGATGCAAATGGAATAGCACACGTTTCTGCAAAAGATAAAGCTACTGGAAAAGAGCAAAAAATACGCATTCAATCTTCAGGTGGTTTATCTGATGATGAAATAAATCGCATGGTAAAAGAAGCTGAAGAAAAAGCGCAAGAAGATGAAAAGCGCAAAAAGTTTATTGAAGTGAAGAATCAAGCGGATAGCTTAGTCCATTCTACAGAAAAGTCTCTGACAGAGTATGGTGATAAAGTTTCACCAGAAGATAGATCTGCTATTGAAAATGCAGTTAACGAATTAAAAGAAGTTAGTAAATCTGATAACATTGATGACGCTGATTCAATACAGCAGAAAGTCACTAATCTTTCTCAATTATCTATGAAACTTGGAGAAGCTATGTATCAAGCATCTCAACAAAATAGTGCTGAAAATGGCTTTTCATCAGAAGGAAATCCAAATGATAAAGAGGAAAAAGTAGTAGATTCTGATTATCAAGACATAGATAATAAAGAAGAGAATAAGTAATTGCGATTGTCATCCAAGTAGCTGATACTGGGATGACAAGAGGAGCATATTGTTGCTTAAAGAAACCATTATGGATATTATTAAAACAATAGAAGAAAAGATACGCGATTCGATAGATGTAATTGATATCAACATTATCGATGAATCAGCAAAGCATGCTGATCATTATTTTGCTTCATCTTCAACATTACCTTCGCACATTAAATTAATATTAATATCTGACGGCTTTATTGGAATGAGCGTTCTAAAAAGACACAAGTTGATTTATGAGTTATTGAAGGGTGAGATAGAGCTAATACATGCAATTTCTCTTCACTTGTATACGCAAGATGAGTACAATTTAAAAAATAAATAATAAAAATGTGAAGGAAGAGTCTATATTAGTTAAAGCAGGAAGAAAATTTAATGACTATAAAGGTTCCATGAACCCGCCAGTTTATCATTCTTCTACCATATTATTCCCTACTTACAAGGACTACTTAAATGCAGCAAATGGAGAAAGTATATACGATGTAATCAATGATGGTGTTGCAAGGGATTATAGCTACAGTAATGTTGGTACTCCTACTGTTCATTATCTTTCAAATGCACTGGCTGAAATTGAAGGGAGTGGACAAGCGCTTATTTATCCTTCCGGACTATTTGCACTTACTTTTGCTATTCTAACTTTCGCTAAAGCAGGCTCGCACGTTTTAATTCAAGATAATAGTTATTATAGGCTTAGGAGGTTTGCAGAAAATGAGCTACCAAAAAGAGGAACAGAAGTAACTTTTTATGATCCAACACAGGATATAACTGATTTAATTCAGAGTAATACTTCATTGATAATGATCGAGACTCCTGGTTCTGTAACGTTTGAGATTTCGAATATAGAGCATATAGTAAAAGTTGCTAAGGAACATAAAATTGTGACCGTTTGTGACAATTCATGGGCCACTCCTTTGTTATTTAAGCCGCTTGATTATGGAGTTGATGTTGCACTATATGCGGTGACAAAGTATCTAGCCGGTCACTCAGATTTAGTGATGGGAGCTATGGTTGCTGAAGGTGAAACTTTTAAATTGCTTTATGAGAGCTATAAAAATTATGGAGTAACCATTCAATCGCACGACTGCTACCTTGCACATAGGGGACTAAGAACACTGCACACACGTATAAAAAGGCACCAAAATACAGCAATGGAAGTGGCAAAGTGGCTAGAAAAACATTTAAAAATCAAAAAAGTTTTGTACCCAGCACTTCCCTCCCATCCTCAACACGAATTATGGAAAAGTTACTTCAAAGGAGCAAGTAGCGTATTCAGTATAATACTGGATAGAGAATATTCATGTGAAGAACTAAGCTGCATGGTTGATCATATGAAAATTTTTAGTATTGGTGCTTCTTGGGGAGGGTGCGACAGTTTGATATTACCAATAGATCGTAGATCTATGTCAAGATCTGTAATGAATTCAGATTATGGTGGAAGTTTCATGCGGATATTTTGTGGACTAGAAGATTCTGAGGATTTGATCTCTGATTTAAATGCTGCACTAGCAAGACTGCCATGTTTGAATATCAAAGCTGGCAGATGAAACTGAGAGAATTACTGCATAACATTATTGATGTTAACTTTGATATTGAAATCAAGGGCGTTACATGTAATCCCAAGAGAGTCAAGGAAGGTTATCTTTTTGTTTGTGTGTCAGAAAGGAGTAAAGAATACGCAACATGCGATACTGGAATCCATATCCTTCCTACTGAATCACAGTGTTACGTACACAACTATGTAGACGTTGTGATACAAGGGGCCAAGAGAGATGTCATCCCAGTGCTTGACTACTTGGATCCAGAAAATTTAATTGCAAATGAGCACACTAGGCAATTGTATAATAAAAACTGGATTCCAGTGTCACGCACTGGAATGACAGATACTTCGAGCTTTGCAGTGCTTGAACACCCAAACCCTCAAGAAATATACAGCGAAATAGTCAGCAGGTTTTATCAATTCAAACAGCCCAAATATGTTGCTGCTGTAACTGGTACAAATGGTAAAACTTCAGTAGTAGAATTTTGCCGCCAGATCTGGCAAAACTCTGGCTATAATGCTGCGTCTATTGGAACACTTGGAACATGCATCAATAATGGCAGAAAAGGTAATAGCAACAGCCTTACCACTCCAGGTGCAGAAGACCTTTACGCAACATTGCGTGGTATAAGTGTAGAACACTTAGTGTTGGAATCATCAAGTCATGGGATTGATCAATACAGAATCCATGGATTAAAGTTGAGTGCTGCAGCTTTTACTAATTTCTCGCAAGATCATTTAGATTACCATAAAAGTCTTGGTGGATATTTAGAAACTAAAAAAAGGTTATTTTACGAAGTATTACCAGAAGGAAAAACAGCGATTTTAAATGCGGATATAGATGAATACGGCGCATTGCTTAAAATAGCTGAAAAACGCAGTAATAAAGTTGTGACTTATGGAAAAAAAGGCTCTGATATTACTTTATTAGAGCAAACATCAACCCCTAATGGTCAACATCTTACAGTAAAAATTGATAACCAAATTTACAATACATTTTTCCCAGTTTTAGGAAAATTTCAAGCATATAATCTGCTATGTGCAATTGGTATATCTGGATTAAATTACAGAGAAATATGCGTAGAAAAACTCGTTTCTCCACCAGGAAGAATGGAAAAAGTGAAACCTTTTGCATTCGTGGATTACGCTCATACTCCAAGTGCGCTTAAACAAGCCCTATTGTCTTTAAAATGGCATATCAACAAAAAAATAATTCTAGTTTTTGGATGCGGTGGAAATCGCGATCAGACGAAACGTTCAGAAATGGGCAAAATAGCACAAATGTATGCAGATAAAGTAATAATTACAGATGATAATTCGCGTGATGAAGATCCGGCAAAAATTCGCCACGATATTTTGCTACATTGCCCTGATGCACTGGAGATAGGAGGTAGGAGAGAAGCTATAGAGAAAGGCGTAGATATTGCCTATAACGAGGGTATGATTCTGCTAGTTGCAGGAAAGGGAAATGAGAAATTTCAAATTATAGGCAACCAAACTTTTGAATTTAGCGATGTTGAGGTTATTAAAAATCATGCCTTAACATACTGATTTTCGCAATGGGCTTACCTCCGCTAATGTGCGAATATTGAAGCAAAAGTGATGTCATCCCAGTGCTTGACACTGGGATGGCTTTGTTGCATAGCAACTGAAAAAATCTGGTGGCTACTGACAAAATTCATTATAAAATAGCCATTTAACCTTGAAAGAAAAAATATGCCACAAAAAATGAGGGTCAGTAACCATAGCGAATATAACAAATTTCTAGAAAAAAGAGGAAATATTTTTCATTATATCAACGAAGCCATAGAAAAGTGGTACGAGAATGGTCCAAAAATACCAGGTGGCAACAATATTTATAGCGATAAAATTGTAATTTTGGTGCACATAATAACTTGTTTATTTAGAATAGGCCTGAGGCAAACAGTTGGGTTTATAGCAGGATACCTTGAGCAAATTGGGAAAAATTTGCAAGTTATCAGCTATTCACAATCATCAAGAAGGTTTAAGAAACTCAATATTAAGATCAATGATTGCAGAATTGATAAAAATAATATGGAAGATATCGAAATTGCTATAGACAGTACAGGAATTAGTATATACAACAACACTCCTGGTCATAGCAAAGAAAATAGCGAAGATAGAAAGTATCGCAGCTATGAACAGACAAGAAAATTGCATGTAATGTTGAATAAAAACAGCAAAAAAGCCATAGCTGTAAAATACAGTAACGGCTGATCACTATGGAGCTTGTGATTTGCTAAAAGAAGTCGATTTTCAGTATGTCATAAAAGTACTATATGCAGATAGGGCATATGACAGAGAAAAGCTCTATAAGCTGTGTAATCAATATGGTATAAAAACGAAAATTCCTCCGAAAAACAACGCAGCAGAGCATCCAAAGTTAGACTATATGGCTGAGAGAAATTCTGCAGTCAAGCTCATAAAGTCATATGATGAAGATAGTATAAAGAAGTGGAAAAAAGAGATGAGTTATGGAAAAAGATCTTATATAGAAAGTTTTTTCTCGCGACTGAAACAAACATTCGGGTTTAGTTTTAGGAATAAATCTGAGACAAATAGAGAGAAGGAACTACTTGTTAAATACTATTTGCTCAATAAGTTCACTGATATTGGTATGGCTAAATTTGAGATAGCTTCATAAATTTATTGTGCGTTACCTACTATCCGAAGAGCGATGCAACAAAGCCATCCCAGTGTCAAGCACTGGGATGACACCCTCCTTGGCAAACAATGTTCGTACAGCTATGTGCGTGACGCTGGCGCTGGAATCTAGAAAAAAATAGATCCAAGTAGTCAAGCTATAGCTCTTTTTACAATAATCCGAACAGACCGTAATATGCTACTGGCCTGCTATAGCCATAAACACATATCTTATCGCATTCGGACTATTATAAGAAAGGCTATAAATAGCCAACCACCACGGGGCTTCTTTTGCCTTTTTTTATTTGGTAAATTTCTTAATGTTTATGGCTAAAGATTGCACGAATGTTGCAATTACAAAAGCGTTTCTACTAGGAGGGTGTCATCCCAGTGTCAGCTACTCGGATGACATTACAGGGGGCACTGGGATGACATCATAGGGGCGCTGGAATGACATCATAGGGGGCTACTTGGCTGACAACCGTCATCCCGCTACGTGTTAGCGGGATCTATGTTGAGAGATACCGCGAATGAATCGCGGTATGACGGTTTGTGGCGGTATGACGATAAGACACAAAGCCTAATGGAAAAAACTGCGAACGCCAGTGAAAAACATAGCAATTTTATTTTCATTTGCAGCTTTTATCACATCTTGATCTTTTAGCGAGCCACCGGGCTGAATTATAGCTGTAATTCCATGTTTTGCGCTTTCTACTATGCTATCTGGGAATGGAAAAAATGCATCTGAAGCAAGCACTGCACCTTTACATTTTTCACCTGCTTTTTTCACTGCAATGTTCACACTATCTATTCTGCTTGTTTGCCCTGCACCGATGCCAATAGCACAACCATCTTTTGCTATAACTATTGCGTTGGATTTCACATGCTTACATATTTTCCAGGCAAAAATAAGATCTTTTTTTTCTTTGTCTGTTGCAGTGCATTCTGTTACTTGTTCTGCTTTTATTGTGTGGTCATTATTTTCTTGCACCAAAAACCCACCAACAACATTTTTAGTTTGGTATTTCACATTTTGTTGAAAAGATTTATGAATAATCACTCTTAAATTTTTCTTTCTTTGTAAAATTTTTAGTGCCTCATTGTTTACCGATGGTGCTATCACTACTTCCAAAAATATCTCGTTTAATTTTTCTGCTAGCTTTAAATCTATCTCCCGATTTAAGGCAACTATGCCACCAAAACTGCTTACTTCATCACATGATAGAGCCTTTTCATATGCCTCCAAAGCATTATTACTAACAGCAGCGCCACATGGGTTATTGTGCTTTATTATCACTGCTGCAGGCTCTTCGAATTCAGAAGTTATGTTAAGTGCGGACTCTATATCTACTATATTATTATAACTCAACTCTTTTCCATGTATTTTTTCCAGCGGATATTTGGTGAATTGATTGCTATAAAATGCAGCTTTTTGATGAGGGTTTTCACCATACCTTAATTCTTGTGCTTTATGCCCATATAGTGCGAAAAACTCTGGCAACTCATTATTTTTACTCTGGGATAAAAACCAACTGTGAATATTAGAATCGTAGTGTGCAGTGAGAGCAAATGCTTTGGTTGCTAAATATTTTCTATATTTCAATGTTGTTTCATTGTTATTTTTTATCATCTCAGCTTTTAGTGCTTCGTAGTCTTGAATGCTAGAAATAACTGAAGTAAAACGAAAGTTTTTTGCTGCAGCTCTAATTAACGCCACTCCGCCGATATCAATTTGTTCTATAATTTGCTCTTCATTTGAGCCGCTACTTACTGTCTCCCAAAATGGGTATAGGTTAGTTATAAGCAGGTCTATTGGCTCAATACCTAGATCTTGCACTTCCTTTTTATGCTTTTCTCGATCATAAAGTATTCCTCCATGAATTTTAGGGTGTAAAGTTTTCACTCTACCACCCAGTATCTCTGGAAATTGTGTGTAATCTGAGACCTCTTGTGTTTTTATTCCTGCACTAGATAGCACTTTATAAGTATTGCCCGTTGAAAGAATTTCTATTTGTTGCTGCGTTAAAAACGATGCAAGATCAATTATATTCGTTTTATCGTATACTGATATTAAAGCTCTTTTTATTTTCATTTTTATATGGAAAGTTTTTTAAGATTATATCTAAGAAAAGGAAATTTAGCTATTACATTTCTACACTAATTTAAAGCAGTCTATTCTATAAATTTTTTTACCATGCTTGATTTCAAGCCACGAATAAAATCTTCAATACTGCAAGGATTTCTCCCTTCCATTTGTACAACTTTAGGAATTAAAGTGCCACCTTTTAAACTTATGTGCATATTATCGTTAACAATCTTACCTTGTTCTGAAGCGAGAGCTTCAAAGTCAGCATCAAGTATCCTGATACGTTTATTTTCTATCTTAATGAATGCTTTTGGGTAAAACGCTTTAACCTTTCTATAAGCAACTTCACAGGCATCACTTGCATAAATTTTATAGTCTTCCACTTTGTCAGCGTAACATGCATTGTTATCGTTCTGTTTTAAGGGAAGCTGTTTTTCAATTTCGTTTAGCACTTTCAGCAGTAAATCACTGCCTAGCTTAGATAATTTATCATGCAATGTCTTGTAATTATCGTTCTTTTCGATAAGAAATTTTTCCTGTTTTAAAATAGGGCCGGAATCTAATCCTTCATCCAATTGCATAATGCTAACCCCGGTTTCTTGATCTCCTGCTAAAATTGTGTGCTGTATCGGGGCTGCACCACGCCACCTTGGTAGTAATGAAGGATGAATATTAATACAACCATATTTTGGAATATTCAAAATTTCTCTTGGAAGTATCAACCCATACGCGACTACAACTGCAACGTCTGGTTTGAAATTTCTAAATTTTTCTTGCTCTGCCGAAAACTTTAGAGAGATAGGAGTACATACCTCTATGTTACTTTCTTCAGCGATAACATGTACTGGAGATTTCGTTGGCTTCTGTCCACGCCCCGAAGGTTTTGGAGCCTTGGTGTATACTGCCACCACTTCGCTCTTTGATTTCAGTAACAAGCTCAGAGAATTAACAGCAAATCCTGGTGATCCCATGAAAATAATTCTCATGGTGTTTTTGCTTTAAGAATTCTCCGCTAATTTACCACTTACAGTTTCTACTAATTTGGCAAAATCATCCTTATAATTAACTGCCATCTCAGCAAGAATTTTTCTATTTAAATCAATGCCGGCAAGTGTAAGACCATGCATAAACCTACCATAAGTAAGCCCATGCTCTCTTGCTGCTGCATTAATACGTATTATCCATAAGCTACGGAAATCACGTTTACGGGTTCTTCTGTCTCTATAAGCATATTGCAGTGCTTTTTCAACTCTTTGTAATGCAATTCTATAACAACTTTTTGCGCGCCCTCTATAACCCTTTGCCAGTTTCAATATTTTTTTATGACGAGCGTGAGTAGTGACTCCACGTTTTACCCGAGCCATTTTATTTTACCTCCATTTTGTTAAATACCGTAAGGCATATGAAGCTTAACTATACGCGAGTCAGATTTACCAAGAATCGTTGTACCGCGCTGATTACGAATATTAGATTTACTTCTCTTTACCATGCCATGCCTTTTGCCTGACTGAGTAGAAATAACTTTACCCTTAGCTGTAAGGTGAAAGCGCTTTTTCACAGAAGATTTGGTTTTTAATTTTATTTTCTTCATATTCCAAATAAATTTACAAGCACTACTATTGAGTTCTTTAATAGTAATTAAGCATTAGTATAAATAATTTTATTAAAGAATCAAATTAAAATTGTATATTAAAGGAGTTTAAAAGTAATTACGCCCAATATGTGTGTTATACCTTCTTTATTCCCAAGTGGCAACAATACTTGCCTCATTTTAACACTTTCACTTTCTTCCTCTTCATTGATCGGGCATTTACTCTCTATTACAGTATCAAGTTTATCAATAACTGCATCTATTTTATATAGTCGCAAAAATGGTGCATCAATTGCATACTTATTATCAATGCGCGTCTTTTTCTCAAAACCATAGAATTCAACAGCCTTTTCTCCTGCATTTTCATAAATATAACCTTGATCCTTGACTTCAATGACAAAACAATGCTGCCATGATTCCATTATTTCTGCAGTGTCTATTTCATGCCTTTCTGGCCAATCTCTGTCTGATCCTTTTATGTCATTCCAGTGTTGAGTCACCACATTTGCTATTCTTTTTTCTTTGCCTACATAAATTTCCATTCCAATTTCCACATATAAAACACAGATATGAGGTAAATTTATCGTGAATATATTGATTTTTTCTTACCACAAGGTGCATGTCACTAGAAGTTCTGAGATCTAGAGAGTGGTATTGATTTTATTTCCATTACAACTTATTATTTATAGATAACCTCAATAAAAACGATGAAGCTAAACGAAATCAGAGAAAGATTTATAAAATTTTTTGTAAATAATGACCACGAGCAGGTTTCTTCTTCTCCTTTGATTCCAGAACATGACCCAACGCTCATGTTCACAAATGCTGGTATGGTGCAGTTTAAAAATATTTTTACTGGTGCTCAAAAAACTGAAATGAAACGTGCTGTCTCAAGTCAAAAGTGCCTAAGAGCAGGCGGTAAACACAATGATCTGGAAAATGTTGGCTATACAACTCGGCATCACACATTTTTTGAAATGCTCGGAAATTTTAGCTTCGGTGATTACTTTAAGGAAACTGCGATAGAATTTGCGTGGGAATTTATCACTAAAGAGTTATCTCTTGATAAAAACAGACTATCCATAACCGTCTACCATACTGATGATGAGGCGTACGAGATTTGGCGTAAGATAAGTGGCTTTTCAAGTGATAAAATCATAAGAATTACAACGGATGATAACTTTTGGAGTATGGGAAGCACTGGTCCGTGCGGTCCATGTTCTGAAATTTTTTATGACCATGGGAGTCCTAATTTACAAGAGGGCGATAGAATTGTTGAAATCTGGAATCTGGTATTCATGGAGTTTAACAAAGATGAAGAAGGTAATTTACACAAATTGCCAAAAAAATGCATCGATACTGGAATGGGCCTTGAAAGAATAGCGGCTGTTATGCAAAACGTCCATGATAACTATGATATTGATCTATTTTCTGCTTTGATAAGTAAATCACGGGAGTACTGTGGAAGAACGGAAAATAAAATAGCGCATAAGATCGTAGCAGATCATCTTCGCGCGGCTGCATTTCTCATCGCAGAAGGAGTGCTTCCTGGAAATGAGGGCAGGAATTACGTATTACGCAGATTAATTAGGAGAGCCGCGCGTTATATTCACCTGCTTGGATATAATGATTCCCTACTCCATCGTATTTTTCCAGTGTTGATAGATAGCACGAGTTCGGCTTATATGGGAGCTGAATTAGTCAGAGCTAAAAGCTTAATAGAAACGACGTTAAAATCAGAGGAAGAAAACTTTAAAGACACTTTGATGAAAGGTATCAATCTCCTGGAGAAATTCACTGCAGATTTAAAACCAGGCGATACTTTGCCTGGAGAATCAGCGTTTAAGCTATATGACACCTACGGATTTCCTTTGGATATTACACTCGATATTTTAAAAGAGAAAAAAATAAATTTTGACCAGAAGGGTTTTGATGATGCAATGGGAGAACAAAAAGAGAGAGCACGTGCTAAATGGGCTGGATCTGGTGAAAAATCTGTTGAGCAAGTATGGTTTGATTTGATCAATAAATTTGGCAAAACAAAATTTGTTGGTTATGAGTTCAATGAAGTAAGTGATGCGAAAATACTAGCTATAGTTTCCTCTAAAAATGAAGTAATTGATTCTGCAAAGGAGGGAGAAAAGATAACCATTATACTTGATAAAACACCTTTTTATGGCGAGTCAGGTGGACAGGTGGGAGATGCTGGCAGTCTGATCAAATCTGATAGAAGTATTATTATAGTCGAGAATACCAATAAGGTTAATGACCTATATTTGCACAGATGCATAGTTAAGTTCGGTTCAATTTGTAAAGGTAACACAGTTGCAGCAAGCATTGACAAGGAAAGAAGGCAAACCTTAAGGAGAAATCATTCAGCTACACACCTTTTGCACTTTGTATTAAGAAAAATCTTGGGTGATCATGTCACTCAAAAAGGTTCCCTAGTTGCACCGGATAAGTTACGATTTGACTTCAGCCATAACACTCAAATGACTCAAGATCAGTTGTTTTGGGTAGAGGATATGGTAAACTCTCTAATCAGAGAAAATCTTTCCGCATCTACAAAAATTCAAAGCATGAATCAGGCAATAGACGAAGGAGCTATGGCGTTATTCGGCGAAAAATATAGCGATCAAGTAAGAGTAGTGAAGATTGGAGATTCAAGGGAACTGTGTGGTGGCACGCACGTTGAACATACTGGAGAAATCGGTTTATTTAAGATAGTAACAGAGAGTTCTGTTGCTTTTGGAGTGAGGAGAATTGAAGCTTTAACTGGTCAGGAAGCAATCAATTATGTACGTGATAATGAAATTAACTTAAAAAAAGTTGCAGAATTCGTAAAAGCGCCAGTGAGTGAAATAACAAGCAGATTAAGTATTTTAAGTCAAGAACACAAAAAATCCGAAACCAAAATAAAAAACCTATATAAAAAGCTTGTGAGTGCAGAGAATATAAAAAGCACCGAAATAAATGGAATAAATTTTGTAAGCCACACTTTCACTGATATTCCAGCAAATGTAATAAGAGAGTTTGTTTTGCAGCAACAAAAACCAAAAACGGTAATAGCTTTTACGGCAACAGAAAAAGATAAAACAGTCTTGATTATTAAAGTAAGTAAAGACTTAATCAATAAGATTAGCGCAAAAGAACTAATATCCATAGCAGTTAAAAAGAACTGTGGTGGGAATGCTGAACTTGCACAAAAAGGCTGTGATAGCAATAAAATAGATGATGCCATTACAGCCATTTATAGCAAAATAACAGCTTCTAAGCACTCTACGTCATACCACCACGAACCGTCATACCGCCGCGGCGCTAACAAGCAGCGGGATACTTAACCATCGTCTACACCGTCATACCGCGATTCATTCGCGGTATCTCTTAGCCGCTAACGAGAGATCCCGCTAACAAGCAGCGGGATGACGAATTACTATGCCGCCGCGAACCGTCATACCGTTGCAAACCGTCATACCGCGATTCATTCGCGGTATCTCTTAGCATAGATCCCGCTAACAGGTAGCGGGATGACGGTTGTCAGGCTAGCTGTCATCCAAGTAGCTCGACTACTTGGATCCAGGAAAAAGAATGGTGTCATGAAAGTAGCTGACACTGATTCCTTTATGATGGTGTCATCCCAGTGCCCAGACACTGGGATCCAGGAAACTTAATTGCAAGTAATGCATTGGATTTGGTGAGTATGGGTTTTGCGTTATAGAATGAAGCACTTTTGGCGAATTTATAAAGAAAGCTGGATCCCAGTGTCAAGCACTGGGATGACAAGGTATAAACCTTATCGTCATGCCGCCGCGAACCGTCATACCGCGATTCATTCGCGGTATCTCAGCCGCTAACAAGAGATCCCGCTAACAAGCAGCGGGATGACGATTGTCGTTTAGCCATAAATATTAAGAAATTTACCAAATGAAAAAAAGGCAAAAGAAGCCCCGTGGTTATTATCCGCTTTAAAATATTGGCGTTTTTTATGTTTTAAACGCTTGACAAGCGAAATTCAGCTGCTTTTAATTGCAACTAACTTACGCTGCAAACGTTTAAGAAATTTACTAAGCAGAAAAAAAGACAAAGAATCCCCGAGTTAGCTAGTCTTTTACTATCTCTGTCGAGTATTGGCATTTTTTGATGTCTTGTAACGCTTTATAAGCGCGTTCAGCTTATTTAGATAAAAATCTAGATGTAGATGAAGTTTTGTAAAGACATACAGTATCTATATACTGCAAAAAATTGAACATAAGACGCCGATACATTAAGTAATCCTTACCTTTTAATCTGCAGATTGGCGAAAGCAAATACAATAGCTTCAGTTTCATGATAAGGGGGCTAGCGGAGTTTGTCAAGGAATTCTTATTAAAACTAAAGAGCTCAAATGAAAGGAGGTAAACTCTAAAGTATACATTTAGTAGCGCTTTCTATGAGAGAAATCGTATTACCTATTCCGTAAAGCTTTATGAAAGATCCCATTCTTGGACCGGTTTTTTGGCCAAGTAACGTTTCATATAATAGCTGAAACCAGTCACGTAAGTTGGTGTAATCATATTTTTTTCCAATAGAAAATACCTGAGATTGAATTTCTTCAGCAGTAGCAGTTGTAGATAGAGAATGTAAAGTGTCCTTCAAATCTAGTAACGCTGCTTTTTCTTTTTCATTTGGAGTTTTATATGATTTTGTTGGCTTGATAAAATCGTGATAATACTTTACTGCAAAGTCTGAAAGTCTATCAAGCATTTTATTATTTTCTGGTGTAACGTTTGGTGCATAAGAGGATATAAAACCCCATAGGATCTCTTTGTTTTCAGCATTACAAGCTGCTGCTAGGTTTAAAAGTAGTGAGAAATTTATGCCTGAAGTTTCTATACTGGGAACATTGCCCTGGTGAATGTGCCAAGCAGGATTATTTATATCCTTTTCTTTGTTCTCATGATAACGCTTTACAAATTCTAAATATTCATCAGTTGATTTTGGTATCACATCAAAATATAAACGTTTAGCTTTTTTAGGACTCTGAAAAATGTACAATGCTAAGCTCTCTGTTGGTGCGTAAGTTAGCCACTCTTCAATTGAAATGCCATTTCCTTTTGATTTTGATATTTTCTTTCCTTCTTTATCAAGAAAAAGCTCGTAGCAAAACAGAAGTGGTGGCTTTTCTCCAAGTATTTCACATATTTGACTTGAAAGCACAGCAGATGGAGTTAAATCTTTTCCGTGAGCTTCGTAATTTACTCCAAATGCGGCCCACCTCATTCCCCAATCAGGTTTCCATTGCAGTTTACATTTTCCTTTTGTCACTGGAACTTCTATTTTTTCCCCGTTTGGGTCTTCATATGTGATTGTTCCTTTCTCTGTATTTGTTTCAATTACTGGAACTTGTAAAACTTGAGAAGTTTTTGGGCATATTGGCAAGAATGGACTATAAGTCTGCTGTCTTTCTTCCCGAAATGATGGAAGCATTACGTCCATCACTTTATCATAATTTTTCAGTAAGAGTAAAAGTTTTTCATCGTAAACGCCAGATTTATAACACTCTGTTGCACTCCTGAACTCGTATTCAAATTCAAACATATCAAGAAATTTACACAACAATGAATTCATATGATGACCATAACTCTGATGAGTGCCAAATGGATCAGGTATCATAGTCAATGGTTTATTTAAGTGCTCTCTTAGCATCTCTTGATTTGGCACATTATCTGGTATTTTTCGCAAACCATCCATATCATCTGAAACTGCAATGATTTTGGTTTTTATACCAGGAGCTATTTTTTTTAATGCATTTACAATAACTGTAGTGCGGAAAACCTCTCCAAAGGTTCCTATGTGGGGTAAACCAGAGGGTCCATAACCAGTTTCAAATATTATTTCTTTTTTATTAGGAAACTCTTGCAATATTTTTTCTGCTTCTTGAAATGGCCAATTTGTCATTATCGGGATTAAATAATGTATCTTAACTTAAAGTGCTACTAGTTTCAATGGATTTTTAATATACTGATATAGTATTAGTGTTAGAGCTATTATTAGAAGGTTAAAGATATGTCCACAGGTAGTATACAAACAGATCAATTATTTAAAGGTCTTACAAGACCTGCAATGCTCTTTGGTGTGAGTTATATGTTTGCAATATTAAACGTCCTGATTTGCATGCTAATTTTCATTAATTCAAATGATTTAAGAGTGATTCTCTTAATGTTACCAGGTATACATGGACTTGGTTATATAGCTTCTGCAAAAGAACCGTTGTTTATTGAATTATTTATGGTAAAATTGGTAAAGTGCTCGAAATGTTTAAATCGTTTTTACCATGGAGCCAATTCTTATGATATTGCTTAACGTTGTGTGATGCTGAGGTTTAGGGCTATTCAATCAAAGAATAAATCTACTCTGAACAGGGAAGTTCACGCTGCTGAATTTATTCCTTATTCTTGCTATTGGAATAGCACAACCTTGATGACAAAAGAAAATTGGTTGGTTAAGGTTATAAAATTAAGTGGTTTTGCATTTGAAACTGCCGATGACGAGGATTTAGTCATACAGAACAACATCAGGAATCAGATGCTAAGAAGCATTTCATCTCCGGCATTTAGTTTGTATTTTCATACTATCAGACGTAAGAAAAATATTTTTTCTGATGAATTTGCAAGTCAAGGTTTGCCGAATTTTTTCGCTAATCACGTAAATCTAAAATGGAGAGAAAAACACGCAACAAGGCAATCATTTATTAATGACCTATACATTACGATTATCCGTAGAGCGGACACAAAAGGAGTAGAATTTTTGTCACATCTACTAAAAAAATTCGGACATGTAACTTCAAAACATGCTTGGGAAAGTGATATACGTGCCACGTATGAAGATTTAGAGGAAACGACAAATCGTGTAGTGACAAGCCTTAGAAATTATTCGCCTAAAATTCTTGGAGTAAAAGAAACTCCAGATGGTTTGTTCTGCGAAATAATGGAGTTTCTATCTAGAATCGTAAATTGTGGCTTCGTTACAAATACGCTTTTTCCGCTAAGAACTGAAATATCAAGGTACTTACCAGTACATAGGTTATTCTTTGGCCGTAAGATGATACAGGTTGTGACTCATAATGAGAGTAAATATGCTGGAATAATTAGTATCAAAGAATATGGAAATCATACTTCTGCAGGAATGCTTGATTCGTTTTTACAACTTCCTTACGAGTTTATAATTACGCAATCTTTTCAATTTATAAACAGGCAAATGGCGATTGGAAAAATGCAGATACAGCAAAATCGAATGATACAGTCTGCAGATAAAGCTATTTCTCAAATAGCAGAAATTTCTCAAGCGCTTGATGATGCAATGAGTGGTAAGATTGCGTTTGGTCAACATCACCTGACTATTTTATGTATAGAAAAAAGTCCTAAATCATTGGATAACGCTCTGTCGTTGGTAGAATCAGAGCTTTCTAATTGCGGTGTTTACCCTATACGTGAGAGAGTTAACCTTGAACCAGCATTTTGGGCGCAAATTCCTGGTAATTTCGATTATATAGTGAGAAAAGCTACAATAAGTAGTCTTAATTTGGCTGGATTTGCATCTCAACATAATTATCCTACTGGTAATAAATTCAATAACCACTGGGGAGATGCCGTTACAGTTTTTGACACGACATCTGGTACTCCATTTTTTTTCAACTTTCATATAAGGGATGTTGGACACACTATGATAATTGGCCCAACTGGTGCTGGTAAAACTGTTTTAATGAATTTCCTGTGTGCCCAAGCGATGAAGTTTTCTCCAAGGATATTCTTTTTTGATAAAGATCGCGGTGCAGAGATTTTCTTAAGAGCACTTAGTGGTATCTATACTGTAATAGAACCAAGAACTAAAACAAATTTTAATCCTTTACAACTTGATGATACCTCTGATAATAGAACATTTTTAATGGAGTGGATAAAGTCTTTAATTTCGGTATATAATGATAAATTTACTTCAGAAGATATTGCACGAATTAATGATGCAATTGAAGGAAATTTTAAATTAAGAAAAGAAGACAGATTCTTGAGAAACCTCGTACCGTTTTTAGGGCTTGCAGGTCCTGATACTCTAGCTGGGGCAATATCTATGTGGCATGATAATGGTTCTCATGCTGCAATATTTGACAATAAAGAAGATTTGCTAGATTTTTCACGAGCAAGAGTATTTGGTTTTGAGATGGCTAGCTTGCTCAAAGATCCTGTTGCTCTTGGACCGGTCTTGATTTATTTATTTCATAGGATTAGTATATCTCTTGATGGCACTCCATCTATTATCGTTCTTGATGAGGCATGGGCGTTAATAGATAATCCAGTTTTTGCACCCAAGATAAAAGACTGGTTGAAGGTACTGAGAAAACTAAATGCTTTTGTGATTTTTGCTACTCAGAGTGTTGAGGATGCAAGTAAAAGTACTATTAGCGATACGCTTGTACAACAAACAGCGACACAGATTTTTTTACCAAATCTGAAAGCTACTAGTGTCTATCGGGATGTTTTTATGTTAACTGAACGTGAATATATATTAATTAAGCACACAGATCCGAGTACTAGATTCTTTTTGGTGAAACAAGGAGTCAATGCTGTAGTAGCTAGAATAGACTTAAAAGGCCTGGATGATATAATCAACGTATTATCCGGACGTGCAGAAAGTGTTCTATTGTTACACGATATATTAAATGAAGTTGGGGACAACCCAAAAGTATGGTTGCCTATATTTTATCAGAAGGTAAAAAATGTTTAAGACTAAGCTGTCATTGCTATTAATTGCGATATTTTTACTAAATATAGACTTTTTACTCTCATATCCAGTGCTTGCAGATGGAGTAAGTGGTACTGACAAGACAGAATTTGTTAGCAGATTTAATTCCACTGGCAGTTTTAGTCGTGCCTCTAATCCTGATTGTGGAGCGTTTAAAACAGCTGCAGCACTTGCTGGAATAGCGATTGCTGTTGGCGCAATATTTACTGGCATTGTTTTGATCGTTTCTTCTGCTGGTTTGTTTACCGCTCTTGTTATTGTTGGAATGATAGCTGCAATTGTTGGAGTCTGGAAAGCGATAGGAGGGCTTGTTGTTTGTGAACATAGTTTTGTTAAACACCCAGTTGCACGTGATCATGATGGAAAATACAAAAATTTTAAATTAGAAGACACAGGTTATAGTGGCTGCACCAATGAAAATTACCAAACAGAAGAGGAATATTTTTCTTGTTTGCAAAATAAAGCTCGGGAAGACGTGAACAAAAAAGATTATGACGGGAAAAGAGCAGAAAAAGAAGCCTTAAATTCTAACGTTCAGGAGAGTACAGAGAGTTATTACTGGCCAAAAAATGGTGTGCAATACAGTGAATATATAGAAGTATGTCATCGAAACCCTTTAACTTTTGGTAATCTTTTTAATAAGGTAGACTTTAATTCCAGAGGAAAACCTGGATACATAGACTTTGATGTCAGGGAGAAAGACACTGGATACGTAGATGGGTCATGGTCCTCGAAGGTTGATGGTGGTCTGGAATGTAGAGTTCTCAAAGCAGGACAGAGCGAACCCATACATGGAGCTACATTCAAAGCAGTGAGAAAAACGGGCAGATTATGTGTGGAGTTAGCCAGTGTTAGCATGCTTGGTATCGAAATGACTCCTTGGCCGCAAGGGGTTGATATGGGGTGCACGGAATTGCCACCTGACCCACTTGCTCCTATGTGTGAAAAATCTGTGATGATATTCAAAAATAAAGATGGTACAGGAGAGGAAAAAGTTCCTATTGGTAATAATGATGACTATAAAACTATTATCAGATCTAAAGAAAAAAGACTCAACGGACAAGGGGGGAAAATTTTTGTAGGTTATGATAATGCTGGCTGTTTTAGCTCGTATGTTTCTGAAGCTTGTTATAACCAGGCAGGGAGTAAATCATTAGCTCCTATTCCCGTAACTTCTATGATAGTGCAATGCATTAAGGAATCGTTAGATAATTTAGTTGCAGGTAAAGGTGCACCAAATGGTGAGAGTTTTATATCTGTAGCACAGAAAAGGCTGAAAAACACTGTAACTGCTGTTTTAGTTTTAGCTTTAATACTGTTCTCTATAAAAGCCATGTCTGGTGGAGTTCAGAGGCCTCAAGAAATGTATATGTTGATCATAAAATTCGCTTTAGTGATTTACTTCACAACAGGCAGTACCATGTCTCATTATTATGGAGAATTAACTCGTCTCTCAAATGGTTTGTCAGAGATAGTGCTAAAAGCATCATCTGAAAGTAAAGGCATATGTAATTATAAAGCAGGTACAGATTATGAATATACTCGTGCAGGAAAGAGGGTATCTTACAGTTATCTTGCACCTTGGGATAGGCTTGATTGTAGAATTTTATTTTATTTAGGTGCCCCTTTAGATGGAATTGGTGGCAAAATTGGTACTGGAGGTGTTGCAACGTTAGCAGTCTTCCTTGGTGCTGCTCCTGTCTTATTAGTTGCAGGTTCGGTAATCGGTATTATTTTTGCTGGTGGACAAATTTTAGTAGCTCTTGTCTGTATATTTATGGCCGTTCTGATGATGATGGTTATTTTGTGGCTGTGCTATGTATTTATTTTATCTCTAGTTGCTTTAAGTGTAATCATCATTTTATCACCTTTGTTCATTCCTATGGTTTTATTCCAACACACCAAAGGATATTTTGAAGGCTGGGTGAAAGAGTTGATTACCTATAGCTTATACCCGGTTATCCTTTTTGCGTTTTTGTCC
This sequence comes from Wolbachia endosymbiont (group A) of Ischnus inquisitorius, assembly GCF_964026985.1. Taxonomy (NCBI): domain Bacteria; kingdom Pseudomonadati; phylum Pseudomonadota; class Alphaproteobacteria; order Rickettsiales; family Anaplasmataceae; genus Wolbachia; species Wolbachia endosymbiont (group A) of Ischnus inquisitorius. The sequence continues at coordinate 1,246,801 of NZ_OZ034715.1, forward strand.
TTTATGTTCATAGCATGTGATAAAATCTATTTTAAAAATTTAAATTTTGAACTGGACGAGTCATATAAAAATGAACAACCGGACAAGTCATATGAAAAGAAACAAGCAGAAATCTCATATAGTAAGAAAAAACAGTGGTTTAAATTGAAAGATGGGGAATGTGATAAAAATGAAACTACTCTTGCATGTATGATGCAAAATTATAGCTTTAAAAAGAGCAGCATACTTGGTCTATTCGACTTTACATACATGGAGTTTGGCAGCTCTCTCATCGGAGAATTATTAAAATTGTGTTTAGTATTATTCCTCTTTTACCACTTTTTAAACATTCTTCCTGGCATGGCTGCTGAACTTGCTGGTAACCATAGAGCAGCACTTGGCTCAGGTCAGACACCTGGACAAATGGTGGGCAAAGCTTTATCTGCTGCCAAAGCTGCTGCTGGGGGTGTTGCTGGAGTTGCTGGTGCTGCTGCTAAGAAGTTGAGTGGTGGAGACAAGAGTAAATCTCGAGGTTCTGGTTCTAGTAGCTCCGAGAGTGTTAACAAAAGCACTGAATGAGTTGGATTTATGCTAAAATTTTTGCTGATAATACCGTTTTTTTTTCTGTCAGGCTGCGGGGAACATCACTGTATTAAGCCAGAAAATTTATCAGGTTTGCGTGAAAAACTAGATATAGTGTCAACAGAGCAGAAATGGGTTGATTCTGGTGTTAATATCTCAGATAGAATAAGAGTAACAGAGATTGATATAGTGCCTAGTAAGGTTGATTTTTGTCCTAAGCAGTATGCAGATTTTGCAATTGGGCCTGGGAGAAATGACGTTGCATTACCATTTGCACTTAAAAAAGGCGATACGATAAGCTTTAGTGTGATTGGAAGTAAAGTGTGTAAAGATAAAGAGAGTGAGACAAAAATCAGGTATTTGAAAATCGACGAAAAGTGTAGCGAGCAAGAAACGGAACATTTTGCACATGTTTTAAATCAAGAGAAATGCCAAGGTGGCAAGGATGGGATATGTCCTAATAAATATATAATAGGCGATGCGCAATGGTTGAGTGGAAGAGAGTACTGGTTTTCGAAGTTAGATCAAGATGAAAGAAAAAAGGAAATTGAAAATATTATTAACTCTATAAAACAAGGAGAGAATATAGATTGCAGTAAGCTTTCAGAGAGCAGTGCAAGTAAGATAGATACGCACATTTTAAATTCACTCTGTAGACGTATATGTAAATTTTCTTCTGGTCGTAGAGGCGAGGATTGCGTGTATATTGAATATAATAATATAGAAATTGAGCTATTCAATGCTTTAAATTCTAGTGGTGAATCTGTTGTTGCTGAAATTATTAGTAACGTATTAAAGGGAAAACAGGTAAAAACTGACATTACATTTCTAAAAGTTGGTATGGATAATGAAACTCTTGAACACATTCCAGGTGGTGGTTTATGTACTAGTTGTGATCATAAGATGGAGAATGACCATCAAATACCAAGTTTAACTTTTAGTCTATGTAGCAGAAATGACAAGAGCTGCTACAATACAAATGACAAAGGCGGGTTCAACATAAGAGTAACGAAGAACCATAGTCTGGAAAATAGCTTGTATATAAGTGTTTCCGATAAATTCCCTGAGCATAAGCCTGGTGAAAATCAAGCGGATATATCTGTAGATATCAGCAAAGTTCATGACATGGAAAACTTGAAAGGAAAATTAAAAGACAAAACAGGCACCATATATTACGGAATAAGAGACCATGGCTGCGATTACAAAAATGAAGGTCAATTTAGTATTAACCTAACAACTAAAGAGCCACCTACAAAAACTTTTAGTGCAATATATAATTTCTTTGATGAAAAAGTGAAAACTGCATTTTTCGGCTCTAATTATAAAGACCCTAACGCAATTCACTCTGATACTAGTCCTGTAAAGTCTCTTTACGAAAGTTTTATAAAATCAAGCAGAACAAATACCATTAGATCTACTATAATATCACTATTAGTACTATATATAATCTTATATACTCTTTATTACTTTTTTGGATTAACTCATATTTCTATATATGAGTTTTTAATTATATGCGTAAAGATAGGAATCATCGCCCAGCTATTGCAGGATAATAGCTGGGACTTTTTTTATAACAACGCATTCTCTATATTTATTAACACTCCAAAACAACTAATAGAAATAGCAAATTTTAGAGGCACTACTTCAAATGTTTTTGAGTTTCTTGATTTGCCGCTCAATAGGTTCTTGTCATCGCATTCAGTATTGTTAATAGTATCTCTTATATTTTCTGGCCCTTTGGGCATTGTATCTTTTTGCTTGGTGATTTGGGGTTTAATCACAGTGAGCTTATCTATTTTTAATGCCTTATTTTCTTTTATTACATCTATAGCAATAGTTGCGTTATTGCTTTCTTTAGCACCTATTTTTATTATTTGTCTTTTATTTGCGTATACTAGGCAGATGTTTCACAACTGGGTTAAAAATTTAGCAAGATTTGCGATTCATCCAGTAGTGCTTTTAATTTTTATATCACTGATAAGCCAGGTTATGGATTATATTGTGTATTCAGTATTTGATTTTGAGGTCTGCTCTACATGTATACTTAATATTAACTTAAAGATTTTTAACCCTTGTATTTTTTATGGTTATGCTTCCAAATATACACCTAATATTACCGCTATGATGGCTTTTGTTATTTTGGGACACGCTATGAAAGCTTTAGTTGAAGCTTCTTCGACAATATCTGACTCGTTGTTTGGTGCTTATGTAGCAAGCGAACCTGGAAGACAGTATCAACAAAGCTTAATGGGAACAGTAGGGTTAGATGAACAAAGCGTTCAAAGAAGGGAAAGAGGAGGTGCTTCTCAACAGTCAGGTACGTCAAGACCTCAAATACCACAAGGGACTCAAAGGTCAACGCCTCAGATACCACCACCAGGAAGACAGCAATGATAAGTAAAAGATCACTATTGTTGATACTGTGTCTTGCAATCACTGGTTGTAACATGGATTGTGTCGAACCTGGGTTGCAGAGCAGAAACACTAGTGTTAACGTGGATGTTCCAGTTCATAAAGCTGGTGAAGAAGTTAAAATTCATTGGGTTGATTCTGGTCAAGTAATTAGTAAGGGTGAGGAAATCAAATTCACCCTCGATGGATCAGTAAATTTTTGCCCTTTTAAAGAAGACAAAAATCCAAGGAAAGTACTTGTGCCAGCTAGCTTTTGTGCTGATGGCTCAGAACCAAATTATAGTAAAGCTGCAAATATTAACGATGTGCCTAATAATTATGGCGTTGATGAAAAAGGCGTAAATAAAAACGAATTGTGCGGTGGTAAAGGATTTGGCAGCAATAGACGTTATGTAGACACTGGAATTAAAGTAAATCCTGGTGATAAGTTAAGCTTTAGCTTAGTTCCCAGAAAAATAACAATTGATTATGACAATCCAGGAGGGAAAGGTATCAGCTTTGATGACAATTGTTATAGAGCTGAAGAAGGAGGTGAAAAAGTGTCAGCAAGTGAAATATTGAATGTTAGCAAGCAAGAGGGAGAGGAATTTTTTTGTGAGGGCAAGGATGGAAAGAGAAATAAAATAAAATTTTTACCTCTTGATAAAACAAAAGCAAAGGAAAGCAAAGTGCTAGTTGGCAATGGGTACACTCCATATGATAATAAGGTACATTTTAATAAAGGTTATGTTAAAAACAACGAACCATGGATACATGGCTCGCTGTTCGATTTACGCCGAGCTAAAATAGGATTGAATGAGTTATGTGATGGAAAAAACTGTAGTTTGGATGAGAAAAAAAAGTACAGTTCTTATGAGCTTAATTGTTACTATCAGAATATATGCTATACTAGAAAAGGTATATGGAGCTATGATTCAGGTCGAGCAGGAGAACGGAACTGTGTCTCCTCTATAAGGTATAAGAAGTACGATAAAGGAAATAAATGTGATATGTATTCTTATCTAGAAAAAATGGAAGGGAATGTTAAAGCAGGTAGTTTTACTGAAGATGATAAATCTTGGGCTGAGGCTCTTGTTGCAAAAATTGGTGATCTTGGTGATCAAGATACTGATAAAGGTATGCAATGTCTTCCAGATAATGAAGTAGGTGCAAGAAAGGATAATGTGTGTTCGCAAATTAGTGACAATTTCGAGGATTTTTCTCTGAAATTAAATAGTGACTATGCAGTAAATGACAATGTAAAATATGGTAGTAGTGTGATGCTTGCTATAGCAGATTATGGTGACTATGGAGCTAATAGGGGCGGGTACTATGTTAAAGTGACTAGATCGTGTGAATATATCAATGGTGAAAAACTGTATGTGTATTTGGGTGATAACCCGCCAGGGGATCCATCTGCTCCAAAGACTAATGATTTCAAAAAAGTAGAGCACTTAGATAAAACAAAGGATAAGGTATATTATATAATAGATGGAGGTCTTTTAACAGATGAATGCAAAGACAAAAAACCTATAACAGATGAATGCAAACCTAAGAAGATATATTTCGGCATCAATGTAAGCAACGTAGAGAAAGATGACATTACGGACAAAAATGGCAAATATTACGAAAACAATAAGTATAGTGTAACTTTATTTGTCAAAAGAAAAATTAATGATTTTATTTCATCGAATGTAAACGGGGTATTTAAATTTATAAAAGAAGAAGTAATTGGGGACAGCGTTAAAGATTCATACAAAGGATATGCAAGAGGTCTTCTTCAGGGGGTAAGAGCTTTACTTACTCTATACGTTATATTTACTGTCATTGGCTATATGCTTGGAACAATACAGCTAAGTAAATTTGATTTCATTGTAAGGATGTTCAAGATAGCATTTATAGCTTTTGCCTTTAGCGATAGAAGCTGGGAACTCTTTGGTACAACTTTATCCAGACTTTTTGTAGATGGTAGCACTTATTTAGTTGATAGCTTTTCTGGCTATATAGGGGAAGGGGGGAGAAAATTTGCATTCTTAGACTTGACAGCAGGAGTATTATTCACAACAGAAACTTGGCTAAAGTTTTTATCGTTGATGCTCTCTGGTCCTTTTGGCTTTATTGCATTTTTGGCAATACTCTATGCTACTTTTATGTTCTTAAAATGCATTATTAGCGCTACGTTTAAATATGTAATATCTACTGTTCTAGTGGCGTTTTTACTGTCATTAACACCTTTATTTATCGTATTTATTCTATTTCAAAAGACTAAACCCTTGTTTGATAATTGGATAAAAACGTTGGCTCATGTTTCATTAGAACCAGTCATTTTATTTTCATTTTTATCTCTTTTAAATCAGTTGATGTATTCAGTTTTATATAACCTCACAAATTTTTCTGCATGCTATCAATGTTTAATTAGCGTAAATTTCTTATCGTATGATCTGTGCTTGATGAAATCAATACTGCCTCTTGGATACAGTCCTGGCACTAGCGTTGATGTTGCACTCAGTACCGGAGAAAGGGCTGGTGGACACTTTGCAGCATTACCTATAGACCTAATCCAGGCGTTTATATACCTCATTATTGCCGGTGCAATGGAAGCTTTTGTTTCTATATCGGAAACTATGGTACAAACACTATTTAGCTCTGGTTATGGAGTTACTGGCGGTGTTGGTACAGTTGCTAAGAGCGCATCGCAAGCTATGCTGTCAACCGTTGGCCTTGATGATAAGACCCAAAGTATGATACAGAGTATCAAGCAGAAAATGAGTGAAGATCGGGGAAAAATTGAGGCTAAATTACCTAACACACCAAAGCAACCAGACAAAAAAGAAGATTCTAAAGGAAGTTCTGATAAAACAACGAGTGATAGACCTAAAACATTAAAACAATCAGATCAGCAAAAAAATTCTGATGAAACAATAAGAAGTGATCCTAGTGCTAAAGCTAAAAACAAGGAAGAAAATGGAGAGGAGTAAGATATAAATGATATTATGGAGTAACTAATTAAAAAGATATTTTAAGTAAAGTTTTAGAAATTTATTCTGTATTTGGAAAAAGTTTAGATATGCAATCACGTTTAGGCAAATGTTGGTTTAGGGTATTACTTCTTGCAGCTTATGTGCTGATCACAGGTTGTAGTAAAAACGATATGCCTTTTCCAAGGTGTATATCTGCTGACTATTTTGGTCCTAAACCTATTGCAGTAAGCGCTCATTTTTCAAGCGACCACGATGCGTTTATTCCAGGAGATGGAGAAGTTATTGATCCTGAAACTGGCGAAATTAATTATGGTTTTCACCATAACCAAGTGGTGAAGTGGGAGGATACCGGACTCGAAACCAATGGAGATAGTTTAAAAGTGCGAGTTAATGGTGCATGGACATCTTGGAGTAATAATAACAAGAAGGAATCTAAAAAAGGCAGTTATACCTTACAAAGCTTGGAGCAGTTAAAATATGCAACTAAATTTGAAGGTAAACAAAGTGATAATAGTTTACCTAATTTTCACTTAGTTTGTAATGATTATAAACCTAGCATACAAAAATTTTCAAGTAAGTCTGATACAAGTTGCACTGTAAATTGCAAGTGCATTAATGAAGATGATAGCGCAAATACAGTATCACGTGGTGCTCCATGTTGGTTTACCAATGGTCATGGTGCTTATCTTTTGTTTCAAACGGGGAAAGATGATCCTAACGAAAATCTAAAGTTAATGCGCGATCCTCAATATCCTACTGTACATCTAGGTTATAACTCCACAGCAGAGGGCGACAATGGATTTTTTACTTTAGACAGAGATAACACTAAATTAAAGGACAGAAATTGTAATGAGTTGAAGTTAAAAAAGGGATGGAAAATATATGTAAAAATATTAGATAGATATTACTTAGATAATGTAGGTGGCTACTCTTTTGAGTTCTTAAGTGGAGTGCAGCAGCCAAGTAGTTTTGGGTTTTTTGATTACATTTATAACTATCTAAAATGTGTATTATTGATTAACGAAAATTGCAAAGAACATTTTAATAGCAATGATCCTGCAGTTGCACAAGCTATGTTCGAAAATATAGCTGAAAAAAGTACGAGCTTTCACAATTTTGTTCTTTCCTTGCTTGTTCTATTTGTAATGATTTCATCGCTTCTTTATCTTTTTGGCATGATACGAGAAACTAAGCATGATATGCTCATCAGAATGATGAAAATCACTCTAGTAATAGTGCTTATATCTCCTGGAAGTTTTAGATTTTTCTATGATCATTTTCTTGTTTTATTCGTTAAAGGTCTTGAACAATTGATAAGTGTAATTACTAACTTTGCTCCCAACATGAACACCGGAAGTATTGCTCAAGGAGATGAAGCTAAGTTGTTTAGCTTCATGGAGGACATGTTCAATAAATTTTTTGCTTATTCTGTTTGGAAAAAGTTTGCAGCGTTTTTACATTACCAAATGTGGGCAAGCCTTCTTATGATACCGGCAATTTTCATAGGGATTGTACTATACTTCTTGTTGTGCTTGTATGCTTACATAATATTTCTCTCTGGCTTTATGGGTATAGCTTTTCTTATAGCTATCATGCCACTGTTTCTAATTTCTATTTTATTTTCACCGCTGAAAAGTCTATTTGAAGGTTGGATAAAATTCTGCATCAGTTTTTGTTTACAATCGATTATGATATTTACTCTCTTGTCATTGTTGGCTTCAATGATAATGAACACCTTTTATAGACAACTAGGTTTTACTGTATGCTACAATAAATGGTTCGAGGTAAAGTTATGTGCTCCAAAATGGGTGTTTGGCGGTTTTTGTATCGTTGATAAGCAGTACTTTGGTTGGACCCCAGGGCAAATTTTTGTACCTTACACTCTTGGAGAAGCTTCTTCTCTTAACATAGATAAAAGTATAGAAGGTATAGAAAAGATAAGCAGAGAAGGTGGTACAATAAAATTTACTGGTGGTGCTGGATATATCCCGCTTCCACCAGATTACCCTAAAGATAAAAATGGTGAACATATAAAAGGGTTTCGTTATATAGATTATCCTTTCTTTAATCCAATTCCTGGAACTAAAGATAATCCAGCAGACCACTATATTGCAGAAAGTGATATGGTAGTTAGTAATGGCTGTAGTGAAAAAGATCTAGTGCGCTTAACAAATAGTTTATCTCATGCATCAGAGAGGGCTGACATTATATTACTGATCAACAATATAGAGAAAAGGATAGGTGATGTTAGTGAAATAATAAAACGCTACTGTCAAGATATAAATAAATGCAATAGTTATAGGGAAATAATTAATGAAATAAGATCTTTAGTGCGGAGTGCGGTAGAAAAACAAGGTTGTAGAATACTGAAACTTCATGATTTATATAAGGATCCCGACAGTGAATACTGTCAGAAATGTAAAGATTGTGAGGATTGCAAAAATTATCAAGAAAATAGCGATTACCAAAGGGTGCAAGACATACAGAGAGGTTATTTAATCAATGCAGGGGAAATCTTTATACTATTCTTGCTTTCATTTTTAATGTTCTCCTTACGCACGTTCGTACAACAAATGGGCTCAAGTATCGCTGGTGGTGGATTCAGCGTTTACAATATATCTAGTATGTATCAGGCATCGCCTTTGACTGGCATAATGGAAGGATTCAAACAGCAGTGGCAAAATTTTGCTGGTAGAGGACTTGAGTCTTTAGGCAGTTGGGCTACTCATTTACCGGATAGATTAGCCGGAGGTGCAGCTAATCTGCTGGGGAGAGTACCAAGAGTTGGAGGAGTGCTGAAATACGCTATTGATGTGCCACGTAAATTTGTAGGTGCTACTATTGAAGCAACGAAGTTTGCAACATCGCCTGAAAATGATGTTGATAAGCTCGAGGAAAAAATTTACAGGGCATTTGGAGTTGATAAGGAAGATATTACACACAGAAGGATCGGTAAATATTTAGATTATTATAAAGGATACGTAGGATCACATTTGGGCTATACAATAGAAGATGCTATGAAGTTTACTTGGGAGCATGGTCTTGACTCTATAGGAAAGCATGGCTACGATCATAACCTACTCTATAGAGCAAAAGAATATAGGCGAGATTTCTTAGAGAAGCTTCATGATTACACTATCGGCCGTAAGAGAGAACCAGAAAAAGACAATCCTGATCAATCAAATAAGGTAGAACGAGAGTTAGGCACGGAACTAGTAAGAGATAACCATGATCAGCCACTAGAAGAAGGCGACCCTCTTCGACTACGAGGGGGAGGTCAGCCAGATAAGGTAGTACGAGAACTAAGCACAGAACAAGAAGACAAGCCTAATCAACTACAGCATGATCAGCCAACAGAAGAAGATAAGCCTGATCAATCAAATGAAGTGACACGAAATTTAGGCACGGAACCAAAAGGTTCAGATGAAATTGATGATTTTGGATCTGCTTTTGAAGGTATGGAAAAACGTGCTGAAAGAGAAGGCAGAAGAAATCAAGATAAAGTTTACAACCTCTCACCACTTTTTGAAATGAACACTCCAGAAGCTGTAGAAAAACGTGCTGAAAGAGCTAGAAGAAAAGAAGAAAGAGATCGAAAAGACGAAGTTTATAATCTTAAGCCTTTATTTAAAGAACCAAAAAATCCAGAAGAGTACGTTAAGGCACTTTTTGAAATGAATACCCAGGAAGCTATAAAAAAACGTGCTGAAAGAGAGGAAAAAAGAAATCGAGAAGACAGTAAAAGGAAATTACCGGAACCAATGAGGAAACCAGATGCAAAAGGAGATGAGAAGAGGATTGAAGATGAAGACTAATAAAAATTTCAAAGGCCTTGATTATTATAAATTGCAGCAAGACAAAGATGGCAACATAAAGTTAAATGACTACGACGACATTTTAAATGCGCGTAGGGCAAGGGTAGACTTGTTGCGGGATAACACATCACTTGACAAGGATGTCAATTTTGCTAAATTGAATAAAGCTTTGAGTGAGAAATTTGTAGATAATCATAGTTTATTGTCTGAATTTGATAAGGAAGACAAAGAGATTGTACAAGAAAGGATTAAGGTGTTTAGTATTTTAGAAAGTCTTGAAGACCTTAAAAGCGTGAAAAGTGAAGATCTGTTAGAGGTTAGCTTACTGCTGTCAGATCTTAGCTTCATAGAGAGAAATGTTGTACTAAATACCGATCAGAATTCTGATCTAGCAGGATTTAAAAACCTATTTATTGAAAAAAAAGCATCTGGTGAAGAGTATAGTGAAGAAGAATGTAGAGGCTTTCTTGATAATATAGATAAAATCAATACTATAATTAAGTTAGAGTTAGAAAGCAGAATTGAAGGGCTAAATCATGATGAAAAAAATGATCATGATGATTTACAAGATGAGATTGGTCAAGCAATTAATGCAGCAGGCAAATCAGAAAAAGATAACTGATGAGTCTTGTGTTTGTGTTTTTCTTACAAGCGACTCGATAGCTTCTCTCTATTAAACTGCTAAAGCCATATTGACATTAATCATATAGTATAAATAATTAATTATTTTGGAGCTTATTTAATATGCTACGCATCATTGCAGGCAAATATCGCGGAAGAAAAATAACTACAGGTAAGCATTTAGCTGCACGGCCAACTATGAGTATTGTCCGAGAAGCAATATTTAATATGCTTTCCTCAAGAAAACCTATTTATAACTTGAATGTACTTGATTTATTCTGTGGTAGTGGTTCTTTTTCATTTGAAGCGCTTTCTCGCGGCGCTAAACATGCATTCATGGTGGATTCAGATTATTACAATTTGCAACTGCCTAAAAAAACAGCAGAAGATTTTGGAATTACGAACAATGTCACGCTAATTTGTTGTAGTGCTAACAAATTGCCACAACCTATTTCAAAGTGCGATGTAGTTTTTATAGACCCACCTTACAATAGCAATCTAGTTGAATCAACGTTGAATGGACTAGCTCACTCAGGCTGGTTAAGTGATGATGCATTGATAATTCTAGAGATTAGGAAAAACGAAGATTTTGAGTGCAATAAAAACTTCAGTATAATCTTGGAACGCACCTACGGTATAGCGAGAATAATTTTTCTTTCTCTATTAACTTGAACTTGCATATACTTTTCATTGATGAGTTCCAGTTCTATTTTCGTCAAGTTTCCGGAGAAATTACTTATTCTGTACTGCCCTAGATCAAAATTTTTATTAAATTCAGAGTCTATTAAATATTCATGTGCTTCTTCAATAAATTTATTTTCTTTTTCTTCGTAACTGGTGTATTTTGTTGTACCATTATTATCCTCACGATAAACTATAGCATTTCTCATAATAGTCCGAATAGGTCATAGGAAGGCAGAATCAACAGCACGACGAAAGGATTCGAATAGAGGAATGTTTTTCCTGGCTCTGTTTTTTATAGCAAACCAATGATGCTCAATTTTGTTAAAATCTGGAGAATAAGGCGGCAGATACAAAATTTCTGCACCGACTCCTTTAGCGAGCTTGATAAGCTTATCAGACTTATGAAAAGTAGCATTATCAAGAATGACAGTTTGTCCAGGTTCTAAGATCGGTGCCAAAAATTGCTCAAACCATCCATTAAAAATATCCATATTACAGTGGCCTTCAAATGTTAATGGAGCAACTATCTTTCTTCTACTTAAGGCTGCAACCATGCTGATTCGTTGAGTTTTTTTTCCAGATTTTAGGGCATAAAATCGCTGTCCTTTCTGGCAATACCCATATGGATAGTCCTCCGTGTTATCAATCCCAGACTCATCTATATACACTAAGTTTTCTGGTTCTTTTGTTGCTATAATTTTTAAGAATTCAGCACGTTTTTCTTCGTTCCTTTCCTTGTATCCATATGTCTTTTTTTGCGCGTAAATCCAATTTTTCTGAGAGCTCGGTGGATCGTTTGGATACTAACGTTGCCCCAAAGTTTAGCCATTTCCGACAGAGTTTTTCTACCGTGTTTTTTAGCAAATTCGATAAACTTATTCCAGTCGATAATTTTCTGATTGTAACCTCCATTACCGAGTTTTTTTGACTGAAAGTCGCCTGTTTCTTTTTTTCTTTGCTGCCACTCCCACAAAGTAGTTCGTCCAATTTTAAATCTTGCTGCCACTGCTTCTCTGCTTTCCCCTTCGTCTAGTGCTTCCATTGCTTTTTTTCTTAAATCATAACTATATGCTGCCGGCATCCAACCTCCTTATCGCCATCTATCCTTAATCTTATCATATCCGGACTTCTGTGGAAAGAGCTATACCTAGCTATGAGTAGGGTTATGTTAAAGAGGGAATATGCTTGAATTTACTAGTTTCCGGACAACCTCTAAATGTTCTTTATGATCAGCATGAATATTTTTATTTTCACAAACCTTTTCAGGATCGTGCTCAAGTACTTTTCTACCAACAATCAATAGCTTATAAGAAATTTTCTATGATTCCTTTTAAGCGAGTTTTGAATTTTTGAAATGTCATGACATTGTTGATACGGTTATCAAGAAACGATAAAGTATCCACAAAATCTTCTGAATAATCATTGATAAAAAAAAGTATCGTACTTAAGTACACTCCAGCTAATATTGCTCTTTTTGTATAGTAGTTAAAATCTGTTGATTGGTCATGAATGCCATACCAAATCGCACTAATAGTTCTGTATAAAAGTTTACTAGAAAAATATGTATTTTTTGGTGATACGGAGAATGATAAAACATTTTTTAAAAGTTCTCTATAATTCGGTAGCTTAGCATAGTTTGAAAGGTGTATTTGAATAGCTAACTTTACTCGCTCTCGCACTTTCATATCTTCTAAATTAGAATTTCTTAATTCAGCTTCCATTGAGCTATTTAAGTCCTCTGCTATGTGCTCCAAAGCGCTATATATTCCATTCTGAAATTTGCAAAAGCTATTAGCTAGATTAAGGTCAGTGCACACCTTTAATAGGGTTTCATCGCTTATCCCTTCAAATGGAATAACCCTAATTAGCTTATCTATTATTAACTTTTGTTCCACGCAACATCATACTAAACAGCATGTGTGATTGTACCTGAGATTTTCAAACATTCTACAAAATGCTTCACCACGTTCCTCGAAATTTTTCCATTGATCAAAAGAAGCACACGCGGGAGAAAGTAATATTGTTACTTCTTCTGCGCTATTTAAGGCCTCTTCAAAAGCCAATCTGAATGCATCTTCTAGATTGCAACATTTAACATAATCTACTTTATTCTCCATAACATTTGCAAAAGCTTCGGTTGATTCTCCAATAAGAAAAGCTTTTCTAACCCTTGTAAAATGCTTGCTTAATAATTCTATTCCACCTTTTTTGCTTCTTCCACCAGCGATCCAATTTATGTTTTCATAAGATAAGATCGCCTTTTCGCTCGATTTTGCATTAGTTGCTTTGCTATCGTTCACGAAAAACACATTTCTTATTTTGCCAAGCAGTTCATTCCTATGCCTCAGTCCTGAAAAGGACTTGATTCCATTGATAATAGTGTTGCTATCTACTCCAAGTACCTTACATACGGCATATGTGGCTGCTATGTTTTCTGCGTTGGATATTAGGTTTATTTTCACGTCGCTTACTGATAAGCTATGATTCTCTAGTTTTAACGAGATCTTCTGGATCCCAGTGCCCCTTTTGTCATCCAAGTAGCTGACACTGGGATCCAGATAATTTCGATCTATACCAGTAATCTGTTCACTATAATCAAGCAAATTGTTACCTGCCAATGATATTAGATCTCTTGCACCACCCTCTGTCATCTGAGTAGTTGGCAATGGTTTTTCTTTTCTGGATTCCAGCGTCACGCGCTGGAATGACATCGGGGAATATGTTACTGAGATTGGAATTTTGTCTCCAGTGAATTTGTTGAATATATCAGCAGTAATCTCATTGTCACATCCTATTACGGCAACCTCACTACCGTTTATCAGTTTTAATTTAGTTGCTATGTAGTTCTCCATACTTCCATGCCTATCTATGTGATCTGGTGTAATATTGAGCAGTGCTGAAATGTCCACGTTAATTTCATTCATCAACTCCAATTGAAAAGAGGAGAGTTCGATTACATAAATTTCTGCATCTCTTTCTAGATCCAAAACAGGAACGCCTAAATTTCCACCAATAGCTACTTTTTTCCCTGTAGATTTTAATATGTGCCCTATTAGTGATGTAGTGGTTGATTTACCATTTGTTCCTGTGACGCCTATTACCTTCTGGTTCGTAGTTTTAGCTTCAAGAAATAGCTCAATGTCTGATTTTATTTTGCAATCAAATCTCCTTGCAAGTTTTACTATCCAATGTGGCTCTGTTGGCACTCCAGGGCTTAAAACCAATGCACTGATCTCATGCCAATTGTATTCCTTGGGATGAATAAAATTACATTTTTTATACATCATTTTTGCATTTGCTATTTGCTCTTCATGATCATCCCATGCATATATTCTTGCACCACTCTTTGTTAGAGCGTTAATGGCGGATAAACCAGTTTTACCAAGACCAAAAACCGCAACGTTTTGATTTTTGTATTTGTTTAGTTGCACTGCTAGATAACTTATGCGAACCATTTTATAAAGATATCGTACAAATTACAACAGACTTCTTTCGTAGGTTACAACTGTCATTCAATAGAAACGAAAAAACTTACTTGACACCCTCTGCCAGTCCCCTTATCATGAAACTGAGGCTATTGTATTTGCTTTCGCCAATCTGCAGATTAAAAGGTAAGGATTACTTAATGTATCGGCGTCTTATGTTCAATTTTTTGCAGTATATAGATACTGTATGTCTTTACAAAACTTCATCTACATCTAGATTTTTATCTAAATAAGCTGAACGCGCTTATAAAGCGTTACAAGACATCAAAAAATGCCAATACTCGACAGAGATAGTAAAAGACTAGCTAACTCGGGGATTCTTTGTCTTTTTTTCTGCTTGGTAAATTTCTTAAACATTTGCAGCGTAGGTTAGTTGCAATTAAAAGCAGCTGAATTTCGCTTGTCAAGCGTTTAAAACATAAAAAACGCCAATATTTTAAAGCAGATAATAACCACGGGGCTTCTTTTGCCTTTTTTTCATTTGGTAAATTTCTTAATATTTATGGCTAAACGACAATCGTCATCCCGCTGCTTGTTAGCGGGATCTCTTGTTAGCGGCTGAGATACCGCGAATGAATCGCGGTATGACGGTTCGCGGCGGTATGACGGTTCGCGACGGCGTGACGATAAGCTCGTTATCCCGCTGCTTGTTAGCGGCTAAGAGATACCGCGGCAGTATGACGGTTAAGTGGGGTGTCATCCCAGTGTCAGCTACTCGGATGACAGGAGAAGGAGGCTACTTGCATGACACCATTCTTTTTTCTGGATCCAAGTAATCAGGGCACTGGGATGACAAGAAGAGGGCACTGCCGTCATAAAGGAACCAGTGTCAGCTACTCGGATGACAACAAAGAGCTACTTGGATAACAAGAAATATAGGTACTGGAATTGTAAAGAGTTTGCAAATATTAGTTATTACCTGTAGGATATAAAGAAATTAGTAAGGATTTTAATAGGAATAATATGCCATCTGTTACTTTTATTTTACCTGATGGGAGTAAGAAAAGCTATGAAGCTGCAGAGGGAGAAACTCTGCTCAATTTAGCCCACAGAAGTGATCCAGATCTGCTTGAAGGTGCATGTGAAGGTTCTCTTGCTTGCTCTACATGCCATGTAATTATTGTTGATCCAAAGTTTTATAATGCTGTAGAAATACATAACCCTATATCTGATGAGGAAAATGATATGTTAGACCTAGCTTTCGGCTTAACAGAGACGTCGAGGCTTGGATGCCAAATAAAAATCACAAAAGATATCGACGGCTTGTGTGTAACCATACCAAGGGGTACAAGAAACATATCATTAGATAAACAGGGGAATCATGCGTAAGATTTTTATCTATATTATCATCTCTTTACTTTTGTTTATTCCTGTAGCGTATAGTGGTTTTTGGTATTTTTCTGCATGTAAGGTAAAAAATCTTTTAGCTGAAACAATACTATACATTAACGACGAAAAATTTGATATTTCACATGATTTTAGTGGATTTCCTTCTAACCTAATTTTTCGTGTGACAAACCCAAAATTTTCCAATGAGCAATTAACCATCTCATCTGATGCTTTATTGATAAAAAATAGATTGTTTGATAAATCAGTATATATCTACATACCAAGCAATGAAGTCAACATTGCTGTTCATGATGATGAGAAAAAGAATATAAAATGCCACACAAACGATAGCAGCCACTTTGTTGTTAGACTAAACGATTTACCATCTTCATTGCGATTCAACAAAAATAGTACCGTGATAGACTATATAGATACACTTCGTTACGAAGATTATGGATTAAAATGTGATGTTTTAGAAAATCAGCAAAGTGTTATAACTGAAGTGAATGATAAAAGCAATTACATTCAATTTCACCTCGATAAAGAACCAAGTGGAAATACTAAACTAGGATTTGATTTTTATACTTATCGGTATAAAAATACTGCAAGTCCTGAAAGTTACCTTAGTATCGACACTAAATTTGATTACGAATTTGTAAACCACATCTCAGCTTCCAGAATTAATTTCAACATAGAGAAATTTTTAATTCAAAGTAATAATTTTTCTCTTGCTGCAGATGGTGGAGTGCGAAATTATAATTTGGTTACGTCTTCATTTAAAGACAAAATCAACGTGGCTATATCAAATTATAAAGAATTAATCTCGTTTATGATTGGTGACTCAAAAACTTCAGATGCGTTTAAAAAATTAATGTCTTCCTTATCAGAAAAAACAACTGATGATGGCATTCAATTTTCAATAAAGTACGATGATGATGTAGGGTCAAGCTTTATTGGAAAGTTATCCACCACTGATTTTATGAACCAGCTCAGTAAAATAACCCAATTAATCAAGGATGAGAGCAGTAGTTAGTTTACTTTTCATATTGATATTCCACTCAGGCGTAAACGCTTTTACTCTGGATAATAAACTCAGAGATAAAAGCATGGAAAAACGAGCAACAAGTTTATTTGAAATAATAAGGTGTCCAATATGTTCTGGCGAATCATTGTCTGAATCTGGATCTCAGATCGCGTATGATATGCGAGAAGCAATTCGTAAAAAAATCAATGATGGATACACAGATGAAGAGATAATCTCAGAGTTAAAAAATTCTTACGGCAATTCAATTATAATCGTACCACCTATAAAATCTAGCACTTACATTTTGTGGTTTATTCCACTTACAACTCTGCTTATTGGGTGTTTTTTAATACAAAGATACATCAATACAACCACTTAAACCTTTTATATATAGCTAAAGTGACTTAGGTTCTCTAATTGCACATAAGTCAACAATAATTTTCACACAAATCAAAACAGCATATCTTCTCCATAATCCTTGGTAATTTTACATAAGTTAAAAGTAGCATATGGTTCTCTCCGCGGTCTGAGATGACAATAAATTTGTCAAGCCGCATCATACTTGTTAGGCGGAAGTGGACGGCAACATGTTTACCACGAAGTCTAACTAAGTTCTTGCTTGTCCCTTCCATCGGCATTGCTATCTTTATTTTCAATAAAATTATTGTCCTATGCTCTTTTGATGTTTATTGATAATAAAATTCTGTTTTATCAACCAACATCCTATGCATAATTACAGCTAATTTTCTTGCTACTGCTACAATTGCTTTTTTCATTCCTTTTTTCTTCGCAACCCCAGTTTTTGAATTTACTAGTTTCCGGACAACCTCTAAATGTCCTCTTGGTAACTGTAAGCATTGTTTGTGCAGCTTCATACAACATACTTCTACATTCCGCTGGTCCCATCTTTGATATGCTGCCATGCCGATCAACTTCTCCAGAAGAATATTGCCTTGGTGTCAACCCTATATACCCCAGTTGCGGATTAGCCAACGAAGTAAAGCTTAGAAATGCAGCGGCTGCATGGAATATGAAACAAGCGTAGAAAAAATGTGTACCAAAAAATTTATCGGTGATCTATGGCGAGTATGCTCAATCTCAAATTTGTTTTTCAGAGAGCCAAAAACTGTCTCAATAATCGATCTTTTTCTTAACAAAATCTTCTCATTTAGCGCCATTAATGAGTTTTTCATACCCTTTTTTATACTGGTTACAAGCTTTAACCCTCTATCGAATAATTCGTGAAAAAGATCTTTTTTGATATATCCTTTATCTCCAAACAATAATCCAGTCAATTTCTTAGTTAAATTTGGCACAGGTATCAACGTTGCCTTTTATCACCGTAACCCCTTGAATTTCGCCAGTTTCATTGATTACTAGATGTACCGAAAAACCACCCATAAGTAGTCTTTCCAATCTTTGCCAACCCTTTGAAAACTTTGTTTCTCGAGGTCCTTTTTGGATGGCAAACAGCGATAGATGTTGCATCTATGTACGAAATCCCTGTCACTTTTGACTGTTCGCAAAACCATTGCATTAAGAGCGCTAAATACCATAAAACCCGCGATTTTAACCTGATAAACCTACTATAGGATGGCAATTTTGGAAACGCTGATTCGTATAATAATTTCAAATAATGCACATAGAAAATTTTAAAATTGTCGCACTTGATATAGCAATATTATGGTAAAAATCTCTGAATGCGTAATCTCTGGCGTCCTGGTTGGTTTTTTGCCACTTGGTAGAAGTTTTTCTGCAAAATTTTCATCGACTGTATTGCAAAAATCATCGACTATACAAAAGATTTCTGTTACTTTTTCTTTCATTGGTAACCTCCTATTTTAGGAATGAATATCAAATACCTCGGAGTTTACCCTATTTCCTTACCTTTTCTATTTTTTCTAATTTACAACTGGGGTTAGCAGTGCTGTGAGAATGGTTGAAAGCGCAAAAGAAAACCTCTCGGAAGTTAAAAATATACTGGTCGATGCAGGTTATACAGGAGAAAATTTTGCAACTCAAATAAAAACGATTATTGGAGCAACTGTAGAAGTAATAAAACGAAGTGAATTACATTCCTTTGCTGTATTGCCACAAAGATGGGTTGTAGAGCGATCTTTCGCTTGGTTAGAAAAATGCAGACGATTGTGGAAAAATTGCGAGCGAAAACTTAACACTAGCCTACAAATGGTCGTTCTTTCCTTCATTTCTCTTCTATTGAGAAGATTTTAAACAGGTTCTAAATCTTTATTTTAAAAATGTCATATTGACCACCGGTACCTGAAAATATAGCATTTCTCATAATAGTCCGAATAGGTCATAGGAAGGCAGAATCAACAGCACGACGAAAGGATTCGAATAGAGGAATGTTTTTCCTGGCTCTGTTTTTTATAGCAAACCAATGATGCTCAATTTTGTTAAAATCTGGAGAATAAGGCGGCAGATACAAAATTTCTGCACCGACTCCTTTAGCGAGCTTGATAAGCTTATCAGACTTATGAAAAGTAGCATTATCAAGAATGACAGTTTGTCCAGGTTCTAAGATCGGTGCCAAAAATTGCTCAAACCATCCATTAAAAATATCCATATTACAGTGGCCTTCAAATGTTAATGGAGCAACTATCTTTCTTCTACTTAAGGCTGCAACCATGCTGATTCGTTGAGTTTTTTTTCCAGATTTTAGGGCATAAAATCGCTGTCCTTTCTGGCAATACCCATATGGATAGTCCTCCGTGTTATCAATCCCAGACTCATCTATATACACTAAGTTTTCTGGTTCTTTTGTTGCTATAATTTTTAAGAATTCAGCACGTTTTTCTTCGTTCCTTTCCTTGTATCCATATGTCTTTTTTTGCGCGTAAATCCAATTTTTCTGAGAGCTCGGTGGATCGTTTGGATACTAACGTTGCCCCAAAGTTTAGCCATTTCCGACAGAGTTTTTCTACCGTGTTTTTTAGCAAATTCGATAAACTTATTCCAGTCGATAATTTTCTGATTGTAACCTCCATTACTGAGTTTTTTTGACTGAAAGTCGCCTGTTTCTTTTTTTCTTTGCTGCCACTCCCACAAAGTAGTTCGTCCAATTTTAAATCTTGCTGCCACTGCTTCTCTGCTTTCCCCTTCGTCTAGTGCTTCCATTGCTTTTTTTCTTAAATCATAACTATATGCTGCCGGCATCCAACCTCCTTATCGCCATCTATCCTTAATCTTATCATATCCGGACTTCTGTGGAAAGAGCTATATGTTGATCATAAGCAAAAACTGATCTTAATACTTTAAACGGTGGAGGATTGATGATGCACTTACCACACGTATAAATATTGTCTAAGATTACTACGCCACAAACATTGCAGTAATGCTTAGTTAGAAAATTGATTTTTTTGTTACATTCACTACACAGATTAAGATTTTCATCAATGATACACTCGCAACTTACGCATACGTTTGGAAATATGAGATTTGTAGCTTTGTTTAGTAAGAGAAGGTTCACAATTCATTAAATATATTATAAAATTTATATAGTATAGCTAAAGTAACTTGTGCTTACACTCTTTCACTTTTTATTTCATCTCAATATAGTTCAAACTAAGCCACTGCTGAAAAAGCAGAACTTATAACTCAGTAGATAAACGCTGATATTTTTCTGGTTCCTGTATTTCACTCAACTTACTTTGCACTTTGTCACAAGCCCACACAAGTGGCGTTATGATTGACGCGGCAGCCCAAACGATAGCAGCGCAAGCATAACTTACAATCTTGTTAAATACTCTAGCTACTGCATTAGCACAATCTTGCCCAGCACTTAAAAATGCATTTGAATGATCAACTAATGACTTTGTACTTGCTTTTAAACAATAGTCCCCTGTTATTTTTGACAATCACTTGACTGGAAAGTATGACAAACATGCCACTATCAAAAATAAAGGTTGCAATATTATGTTGGCTGCTAAAACAGCACCCAGTGTACACAATGAATACACTCCCTCTGCTCTGTGGCCCACGTATTCACATTTATCATTATCTTGATAATACTTGTTATAATTGTCTTTACTCTCAACTCCACAAATTACATCTTTCACAGGTCCTAGCACATTATCAACGTAACGTACAGATTTATAGAAACTATTTTCTGGAACTAGTGTGTTATCTTCTGCTTTCTTAGCAGGTACAACTCCATATTCAACGTACCTTCTAAAGTATCGATATACTGACATTCTTATCTCCAAATCATAAATATGCAACCTAGCCTAATATAATTAAGAAATAGTTTATAATAAATACGTTTTAAGATACCTGCCTGTAACACTTTCTGGAATTTTTACCACTTCTTCTGGAGTTCCAGTAGCAATCACTTCTCCGCCTTTTATTCCGCCCTCTGGTCCGATGTCTATTATATAATCTGCAGTTTTTATAACGTGCAAATTGTGCTCGATAACTATAACAGTGTTTCCCAGATCGACTAATCTATGGAGTATTTTTAGTAAGTTATTTATATCTTCAAAGTGTAATCCAGTTGTTGGCTCATCAAGAATATACAATGTTCTTCCGGTAAATCGTTTTGATAGCTCCTTGGACAGCTTTATTCGTTGTGCTTCACCCCCAGACAACGTTGTTGACGACTGTCCGAGTTTTATATAGCCAAGCCCCACTTCCTGCAAAGAAATCAACTTTTCTTTTACCATTGGAAGGTTTTCAAAAAAATCACAAGCTTGATCTATCGTCATATCAAGGACATCAGAGATTGATTTTTCTTTATAAGTAACTTCCAATGTTTCCCGATTATACCTTCGCCCTTTACATTGCTCACACTTCACATAAACGTCCGGTAGAAAATGCATCTCTATCTTTAAGTGCCCATCACCTTTACAAGCCTCACACCTTCCCCCTCTGGTATTAAATGAAAACCGGCCTATATTATATCCCCTTGCTTTTGACTCCGAAAGACCTGCAAACCAATTTCTTATATGAGTGAACATACCAACATATGTTGCTGGATTTGACGCAGGAGTTCTACCAATTGGCGACTGATCAACTTCTATAACTTTATCTATATATTCAAGGCCTTCTATTCTATCACACTGACCATACCTTGCAGACGAATGATGTATCTTATGTGCTGAATATTTATATAACGTTTCTATGACTAAACTTGATTTTCCCCCTCCTGATATTCCAGTAACACAAATAAGATTCCCTATAGGAAATTTAACGTTCACATTTTTTAAGTTATTTTCACATGCATTTATTACTTTTATGAACTGAGTTGCTTGCTTTCTTCTCCTTGGAATTAAAATTTTTTTCTCTCCACTCAAATATTGCCCTGTTATGCTCCCCGAATTTCTTTGCACCTGGTCTGGTGTTCCTTCTGCAACAACTTTTCCACCATTTACGCCAGCTCCAGGACCAATATCAATCGCATAATCAGCAGCCATTATTGTATCTTCATCATGCTCAACAACGATTACAGTGTTACCCATGTCTCTTAAGTTTTTTAGTGTGGCAATTAACCGATCATTATCACATTGATGAAGGCCAATCGAGGGTTCATCAAGAACATATAAAACCCCCGTTAATCCTGAGCCAATTTGCGAAGCAAGTCTGATCCTCTGACTCTCGCCGCCAGAGAGAGTGCTAGATTCTCGATCAAGCGTTAGGTAATTCAACCCTACATTCTTTAAAAATGTTAGCCTCTTGATTATTTCACTTAGTATTTTATTTGAGATTTGCTTCTGTTGTTCTGTGAGCTTGTCTGGCAAATTTTCAAACCACTTAAGGGATTCATCGATACTAAGCCCTGATATTTCACCTATATGTTTGCTATCAATTTTTACTGTAAGCGCTTCTTTTCTCAATCTATAGCCAGTGCATTCTCTGCAGTGAGTAACAGAGCAATATCGCTCAACAAGCGTTTCATCATAATCCATCTGGTTTTCTAAGATACTGACCAAACCTTGAAATTTACCGAAGCCAAAGAGCATCATATCTTTTACTTCTTGATCTATGTTCTTCCACGGAACATCAAGGCTAAATTTACAATTTTCAGCCAGTGATAGAATTGCACTTTTTAAAAATCCATAACCTGTGTGCACTTGACGGAACATTGATCCCACTGGCTTTAAAGCGCCTTCAGATATTGAAAGAGTTTCATCTGGCACTATCAGCTTCACATCAATAGCCAGCTTTTTACCAAGCCCATTACACGAACCACATGCACCGTAAGGGCTGTTAAAAGAAAATAATCTTGGTTCTATTTCCTCAAGAGTGAAACCAGACTCGGGGCATGCAAAATTCTCTGAAAAAGTCAGAATTTGACCATTTTTATACTCGGAATTATGGTTGTCAGGTAGGTTTACTATTTCTACATACATTAGACCATTACCAAGTTTTAGTGCGGATTCTATACTACTTGGCAGTCGATTTCCTATATCGCCCAATATTGATATTCTATCTGCAACCACAAAAATGTCGTGTTTCTTGTTCTTATCGAGTTTAGGCAAGTCATCTACATTGTACACTTCACCATCTATTTTGAACCTTACGTAACCTTGTCTTTTAATTTCCAATATCTCTTTAAGATGTTCTCCCTTTCTACCACGCACAACAGGGGCAAGTATATATATCTTAGTTTCTAAAGGTAACGCAATTATAGTATCTACAATTTGAGACACCGTTTGTTTTGTTATTGGTAATCCAGTTGCAGGTGAATAAGGAACTCCTATTCGTGCATATACTAAGCGCAAGTAATCGTAAATTTCGGTAACAGTTCCAACTGTTGACCTTGGATTTTTTGAGATCGATTTCTGGTTGATAGATATTGCAGGAGAGAGACCTGTAATCGACTCAACATCTGGTTTATCCTGAATGTTGAGAAATTGACGCGCGTAAGCTGACAGGCTTTCAACGTACCGGCGTTGGCCTTCTGCATAAATCGTATCAAATGCAAGGCTAGACTTGCCAGAACCACTTAGCCCAGTTATAACAACTAGCTTATTTTTCGGTATATTGACGTCTACACCTTGCAGATTATGTTCCCTTGCGCCCTTAACTCTGATAAAATCGTCCATATTATACCATATAGCGTATTAACCATTATAGCCTCAAAATACGTGAATTTATAGTGATATATTGATTTTCTATTGATTTTTTCAACTGTTACGGAAAATTAAGCAGCGTTTGATAAATCGTCATTCCGCTACTTGTTAGCGGCTGAGATACCGCGACGGTATGACGGTTAAGTAGGCCAGTGCCCCTATGATGTCATCCCAGTGTCAAGCACATAGCTGTACGAACGTTGTAGTTTAGGAGCAATTCCCACCAGTGGGCCAGTGCCCAGACACTGGTTCTATGCAACTTAATTAAAAACGTTTGTTTTAGCGTAAGACAACTACCTTTAGCTCATCAGCTCAGTTATAAGCAAAATTTCTGGATTCCAGACTGGAATGACACCATTTGCTGTGCAATTTACCTTCAAAAATGAATGTTCGTACAGCTATGTGTCAAGCACTGGGATGACACCATTCTTTTTTCTGGATTCCAGTGTCTGGGCACTGGAATGACACCCCCCTGATAGGCTAAAATCATAGTGTTTGTACAGTTGTGGGTTTAGGCTACCTATAAATTCTAAACTGTTGTTACGTATTAGGACCACCAAATACACCCCCAGGACCCAAAGTCAGTTTAGCTATATCAGAAAACAGGTTATGTGGAAATCTTAAAATACTTCTTGTTCGCCAAGCAAAATAAATACATTCCTACAAACAAGCAGATGCTCAATACTGACACATAAGAAAACTTAAAAATTAAATCTCTAATGTATATTGATAAGCATTTACCTGCAGAAAATTTGTATAGTAATCCAACACATACAACGGCACTATCAACCACTGATGCTATAATTAAAGTAATGAAATTTGCCATATGAAAATTCAACTTGGACTTCAATTTTTCAAAAATAATTATGCTTGAGAGAAGAGATACTAAAATTGCAGTATATGAAATCAATATCATCAAATTAAAACTTTGCCATTTAAAAACACAACATAGCGCTGTACACACTATTAAGTTGTACGTAGCTTTGCTTCTGCCATAAAATTCAACCATTGAATTTACAACTAAAGCAGCTCCCACAAATAAGGCAGCACATATCATCAATTTATTTGAAGTGTTGAGTAAAGAAAGACTGATAAACAGGAGTATCGATAAAATAGACATAATTACCTACCCAAAATTAATAACATACATTCATTCTAAATAAACATTACATATAGTAAAAGAGTTATTTAGCATAATAAGAAAAATATTTTATATTAGCATGCCACATCTTTCAGATCTACTTTTAAAACATCCTTTATGTTTAGCACCTTTTTCTCTGTTACTTTGCCAATACATGAATAAACTGCACCTTCAAACAATTCTTCAAACCTCTTCTGATTTTGTGGTGCAATAGTAACCAAAATTCTACTTTGCGATTCAGAAAACATTATTATTTTGTTTATTATGTCTGTATTTTGTGTTTCTCCTATTGGCACTAGTGAAAGATCGATTTCAGCACCGAGATCTCCTGCAATTAACGATTTTGCCAGAGCAATAATTAATCCGCCCAAGTTTGGTGCAATTGCAGAGGCAATTATGCCATCTTTTATTGCTTGGTTGTAACGCTCATACAACTTCCTAGCGCTCTTTGCATCAACTTTTGGTACGTTGTTATTACCTATTCCACTGTATAATTGATATTCAGATCTACCAAGTTCATCAAGTGTTTCTCCAAGTACATATATCAAGTCTCCCGGCATTTTCACATCAAGCGATACCGCATTTTCAATATTTTCTATAATTCCAATTGCTGAAATGAGTAATGAAGGTGGTGCAGATATCATCACTTTCTCGCCATTTTCATCATATCCCTTAAAGTCGTTAAACATACTATCTTTTCCGGATATGAATGGTGTTTTAAATGCAGTTGCAAAGTCGTAACAAGCCTCTGCAGCTCTCTTTAGTTGCCACAACCTTTCTGGATTATAAGCATCACACCAACAAAAATTGTCGAGCAACGCTAGATGATTTATATTTCCTCCTGCGGCTACATAGTTGCGTATCGCGGTGTCAATTGCACATGCTGCCATGTGGTAGGTGTCAATTTCTCCATAACTTGAGCCAAATCCTTGCGATTTTACAACACCTTTATTTGAAGAAAGGATTGGTCTTGAAACAATAGCTTCACTGCACACTCTTCCCTTGCCCTGCAGTGGTTTCAGCACTGACGACCCTTGAACCTCATGGTCATATTGCACCACTATGAACTCTTTACTGCGTATGTTTGGTCTGCTCAGCATTTCTTTTAGTTCGACTTCTTGGCTTGATGTTATGCAAGTAGCTGACGCTTGAATCCACCCTCCAGTCCACGGCTTTGTCTGTAAATGCACTTTAGGATTACCGTCATGCAGAAACTCGGTTTCCATATCCATTATTACTGTCCCTTCAGGACATTTAACAACAGCTTTACCACTCTCATTAAACTCTCCAATCACACAAACCTCCACATCATGTTTTTTCATGATTTGCTTAAACATAGGAAGATTTTCTTCTGGCACTGCTAAGGTCATTCTCTCTTGTGATTCTGATATCCATATTTCCCACGGAGCCATACCATCGTTTCTAAGGAGAACCTTGCTCAAATCAACTTCGAATCCGTCCTTCCCCATTTCACCGATGGACGATGATAGACCGCCTGCTCCATTATCCGTTATTGCATTATAAAGACCAAGATCTCTTGCTTCTACGACGGCGTTGGATAATTTTTTTTGTGTTATAGGGTCACCAATTTGCACAATTGTTGAAGGGCTGTTTCCCGACAATGCCTCTGAAGAAAAAGTTGCACCGTGAATTCCATCCCTTCCAACTCTTCCACCAATAATTACGATTTTATCGCCATTTTTTGGTCCTTTAATGTGTGAAGGTGCGTTATTTATGTTGCGCGGAATAATTCCGACACTGCCAACAAAAACTAACGGCTTGCCACAAAATCTATCGTCAAAATATACCGATCCAAGTTGTGTTGGAATACCAGAGCAATTACCAGCAACATTAACACCATGGATCACTTTTTTCATTATATATTTTGGCGGTAAGATCTCATCAGTGCGCTCTTTATCCCTATAAAATTTGCCTTTTGCTTCTTTGGCAAAGCAAAAGTAATAGGTATTCATTATAGGCTCCGCGCCTTTCCCGAAACCAACTATATCACGATTTACTCCAAGTACCCCAGTCATTGCTCCACCAAATGGATCAAGAGCTGAAGGGCTATTGTGGGTTTCAACTTTATCTACAATCAAGTAATCGTCATCAAAAATTATTCCTCCTGCGTTGTCAGAGAAAACTGACACACATATGTCAGAATTTATCTCACGCGTTGCACGCTTGATATAATGTGCATATAGGCCATCTTTTATTTCATCAATAGGAGAGCAAAAGATATTGTGCTTACAATGTTCAGACCAAGTCTGTGCCAGAGATTCAAGTTCAATATCATATGGATTTCTACCGAGTTTTTTGAAGTAATCCTTTATATCCTTCATTGCTGCAAGGGAGAGACCTAAAGTGCCATTGCCATCGATTCCATCTCTACTAATTTTTTCAAGCTCTTGGTCACTCACATTTAGGTTAACAGGTTTAGTACTACCCTCTGTCATCTCAGTGCCCTCTCTTGTCATCCCAATACCCTTTCCTGTCATTCCAGTGCTTGACACTGGAATCCAGTTTTCATTATACAATTGCTTGAAGTTTTCTGGATTCCAGTGTCTGGGCACTGGGATGACACCAGGTGGGGTATTCGATTTACCATAATATTTCCAGCTATAGTTCTTACAGATAAGTGTGCAATACTCAGTGATAGGGTTGAATTCTTGCTTTATATCATCTTCAGTTGGCAAATTCCCTTGACTTAGAATCAATTTTGAACTTCTTGCTTTGATATAAACATTTTCATCAATGTAGTTCTTGTTTATTAAATATTCTCTAACAATTTGTTTCACTGTGTTGCCTACATTATCGGTCATGCCAGGTAAGAAGCTTATTTCCAAGCCCCACTTTGCTTGTGGTTCTATGAAATCATACGGAACTTCTTCAAGGTTTTCATTGTAGGAATAATAACGGCAGTCTTGTATGACTTTATTATAAAATAGCCCGCAAATTTCTTCATATAATTTGGATGGTAATCCTTTGCGTATGTAAATCGAGTAAACGTTGACTAACCATCTGCGGCCAATTTGCTCGCATTTATTTAAAACTTCTATTCTAATGTTTGCCATGTAATGTTATAAAAAATTTTAATATATAATAGCATACAAGCACGTTTATATTTTGAATAATTTCTATACAATAAAATATTGTATTAATTGTTACTGTTAGTGGGAAGAGTTTTTACCGTTAATGTGGATGAATCTCTTTTTGATGTGCTGGTTCAGCACATATTTTCTGAATATGAAAGAGAAAAAATTCCTGAAGTAAAAATCATACTTCCTTGCAAGAGGGATGTGATAGCGCTGCTGAGTGCATTCAAGAATCATAACGCTAAAAAATGCATAATTTTGCCAGAGATAGTTTCGCTAGAGAATATTGATGAGGAAGATTTAATATTAAATCTTGATAGGGTTAAAGTTATCAAGCCAACAAAAAGGACACTGCTACTCATTCAATTCATATTGGAGTGGAATAGAAAAAATAATGATAATTTTCCAATTGATTTAGCTTATAGCCTGCCATCACTGCTTGATAAAATTCAATCTACCCAAACAACGGATTGTTATCAATTTGATGAACATTCAAAAAAAATAGAGAATTTCATAAGCTTACTCACTGAGACTTGGAGTAAAACTTTAAAAGATTTAGAAGTAGTAGATATATTAAAACATAAGAGTGATTACATAAACAATATGATAATCTCTTTACAAAAAGACCAATATATAATCTTTGTTGGAATTGGAAAGGATAAGTCGTTAATTAGGGCTATATATGATCTGCCATTTGGAAAAATAATTTTGCCTAACTTGAATTTGAAAATTAAAGAGAAAGACTGGAAATCGCTTGATAAAAAACATTATCAATATTGCCTGAAAGATCTGCTCGATTATTTAAAAGTGGATAGAAGGGATGTTAGTTTTCTGCCAGAAGCGTGTTCTCCAGTGCCCAGACACTGGGATCCAGAAAACTTAACTTTAAATGAGCGCACCAGGTGGCTGTATAATGAAAACTGGATCCCAGTGTCAGCTACTTGGATGACAGAAGAAAGGGCTGGGATAACAGGAAGTCCTGAGGAATATCTAGATTACGTCTTTGATACAACTGCCGATCTAAGCAAAGTTAGTAGTGGACATGTTGGCAATATTGAAGTCATCACTTGTGATTCCAGAGAGGAAGAAGCACAAGTGACATCATTAATTATAGAAAATGAAGGTTATGAAAACATTTCTTTGGTCGTCTTTGATAAATTACTTGCAGCTCGTATAGCATGTTTATCAAGGCAACACAGTGCCATACCGGAAAATTACCCTTATATAACGCTTCTGCTTTATAGTATCGAAGTTTTGACCTCAAATTGGAGCAGTGTGTCATTACTTTCGCTCCTTAAACATAGGCTAGTGACTTTTGGTTACACTCAAGAAGAGTACACTCGGATTTTATCTGAATTTGAAATAGAGATATTACGCAACTTTAGTACAAATGGTCTGAGCGATATTATAAATGCTATCAATGCCCATAAAAAGCTAAAATACAAAGAAGATATATTACTTATTATCAGTAAGTTAGAGGTTATATTTAATCCTTTACTTCGTTCTATAAATTGCTCTATTTTCGATGTGGTAGCAACTCATTTGCAGTGTATTAATATATTATCTGGTATAAATTTTTCAGAGCTAAATAGTGAAATAGGTAATTTTACCTGTAATTTCTCAAATGCATGTGAGGGTGTAGGAATTAAATGCTCCTTAGAGTTATATAGCCAAATTCTGACCTTATTTTTAGAGAAAGAGTTTTTCTTTGTAGCAAGTGACTTGAATAAATTCAGCTTATATCACAACAAAGTTGTAATACTTGCTGGATTTAATGAAGCGCCAAGCTTTCAAAGTCCGCTTTTGAATGCACTTACGAGAGAAAAATTTAATCTTCCTTCTGTGCAAGAAGAGCAGGGGTATTTTTTTTATACTTTACACAATTTGTTTTGTGCAAGTAAGGTTTATATTACAAGATCGCTAAGCCATAGAAAGCCAATTCTATTGCAGCGTTTGGAAATTCTACTCAAGGAGGGGAAGCAGCCGTATCGTGATTGGCTAAGGATATTAAATACGCCTGAATGTACTGTTCCATGTACTCAGCCTATGCCAAAACCTCAAACCGAAGTTAGAAAAGAAAAAATGCAGGTGATGTCTTGCAGTGCAATAGAAAAGCTAATTCGTAATCCTTATTCATTTTACGTTGAATATATACTGGGTCTTAAACAATTAAGAGACTTGAATTTCAAGCCATCGATATTGGAATTTGGCACTATGGTACACAACATTCTTGCAAGATATTTACGCAACAAAAAATCGCCAATGAGCATTGCACGAAAAGCATTCTCGACTAGTCAGTTTAATTTTTCAAATATGTGGTGGGTAAGACTGCAAAGGATAATTCAATCTTTTGTCGAATTTGATGAAACTCGAAGCAATTATGTTGAGTTGGAAAAGAACTTTTCCTGTCCGATATTTCATATTCCAGCGCGTGACACTGGTTCTTGTGATCAGTATGAAACTGCTTGGATGACAAATAAGCCACAAGAAATTTCACTGATAGCAAGATGTGATAGAGTTGAGTATCTACCAAGTGGGCAAGTGGCAATTATAGACTATAAGCTTGGTACACCACCTTCCAATGAAGAAGTAATGTCGGGATTTTTTCCGCAATTAATTTTACAAGCCTTAGCGGTAGAACATATAACAAAAAGAGAAGTCTCAGAACTTGCTTATTGGAAACTTGATTATGATAAAATAAAAGTTATTTCTATACAAAATTATAGATACAAAATGCAAGAATTAAAAAATGATCTGCCTGGTTTTTTATCTAACTATTTAAGTAATTCCACACCCTTTATTGCCTCTCCATATTTTGATAAATTCCTGAGATTTAACAGCTATAAACAGCTAGAAAGGGTAGGAGAGTGGTTGTAAATGGTGTCATCCGAGTACCTGACACTGGTTTCCATCCAAAAGGGTGTCATCCCAGTGCCCAGACACTGGGATGGCTTTGTTGCATCACACTTTATGAGATGGTGATTTATGGTAAATTCATGTAACTATCTCAAATTTAGCCATACCAATATCAGTGAATTTATTAAGCAAATAGCATTTAGTTCTTTTTCTCGATTTATCTCAGATTTATTCCTAAAACTAAATCCGAATATTTGCTTTAATCTTGAGAAAAACCCTTCAATATAAGATCTTTTCCCATAATTTACTTCTTTTTTCCATTCTTTCATGCCATCTTCACCGTATAATTTTATTAACCTAATAGCAGCATTCCTGTCAGACATATAATCTATTTCTGGATGTTCTGCCGCATTGTTTATTGGTGGAATTTTTGTCTTTATATCATATTCGTTACACAACTTATAAAACTTGTGCCTATCACATGCTCTATCTGCATATAGTGCTTTTATGGCATGCTGAAAATCAACTTCTTTTAGCAAATCACAAGCTCCATAGTGATCAGAGTAGACACCGTTACTGTATTTTACAGCTATGGCTTTTTTGTTGTTTATATTCAACATTACGTGCAATTTTCTCGTTTGCTCATAGCCACGATATTTTCTGTCAGTGCTATTTTCCTTGCTGTGACCAGGAGTGTTGTTGTATATACTAATTCCTGTACTGTCTATAGCAATTTCGATATCTTCCATATTAGATGTATGGTCCCAGAGTGTGATGGTGTGGATTTAGTATAAATAATTCTGGAGACTGTGTCCACTGATAACATATAAATTCATAAGGAGTAAGACCCTTAAGAGTTTTGAGTCTCTTTGCATAATTATAAGCCATAACAAAGTTATAAAGGTGTTCTTTAAGTTGCTGGTGCGATTGATAGTAATACTTCTTAACTGTAGCATCCTTTAAAGTTTTATTCATACGCTCGACTTGCCCATTCGTCCAAGGATGGCTAACTTTTGTCAAACGATGTTCAATAACATTCTCTTCGCAAACTCTATCAAATATATGTTGGAAAGCATACTTATGACGCTTCTGGTTTGTATAGCTCTTTTTACAATAATCCGAACAGACCGTAATATGCTACTGGCCTGCTATAGCCATAAACACATATCTTATCGCATTCGGACTATTATAAGAAAGGCTATAAATTGTATACCGTTATCTGTCAAAATAGTATGGATTTTATACGGTAAAATTCTAATCAAATTACGTAAGAACTCAGCAGCTATGGGTTTTGTAGCACTGTTACACAACTCAACATAGGTAAATTTGGATGTCCTATCAATAGCAACAAACAAATGTAATTTGCCCTCCTCAGTTCTAACTTCAGCAATATCAATATGAAAGTAACCGATAGGATATTGTTTGAATTTCTTTTTTGACTTAACTTCTCCATCAACAGTTGGTAATCTGCTAATGTTGTGTCTTTGTAAACAACGATGCAAGCTAGAGCGAGTCAAATGCGGAATTGTAGACTGCAGAGCGTAAAGGCAATCATCTAGTGGCAGTAGTGTATACTTGCGAAATGTAACTATTATAGCTTCCTCTTCTAGCGTTAAAACAGTTGATCTTGGATGCTTTGGACCCATATCAGCATCTTTCGTAAATGAACGTTTTCTCCACTTAATAATAGTTTTTGGATTAAGGTTATAATGCTTGGAGAGTTTTGCTATGCTCTCTTTTCTATTTTGTATTGCTCTACGAATCGTCTGTGTTGTTTTGGCGCACCCATGTAATATCTGTCCCATAATGACTCCTTAAATGATGATGATAGTATACCATCACTCTCTGGGACCATACATCTAAATGGTTGATTATTTTTAAGAATACCAAAAAAGACATGCATTAATTTTCGCATTAACGCAAGAACTATGACTTTTGGACATTTGCCTTTACTTGCTAGACGCTGACAAAACTTTTGAAAATGATTATTATGGTTTTTGACTACTATAGCTGGCATATAAAGAGCTTTTCGAATACGCTCAGATCCTATTTTGCATATGCAACTTCTCTTACTTACTGACGATCCCGATTGATAATGTCCTGGATTTAGACCAGCAAAAGCTGTAAATTGTTTAGCATTGTCAAAGTTATCAACTGATGGCATTTCTGCGACAACAGCAACAGCAGTAAGATATCCTATACCTTTTATAGTCTTAAGGTTTTCCACCATATTTTTTAGATGTGGATAGTTATTTATATGCTCATTAATTTCTTTTTCGAGAACAATAATTTGCTCCTCTATTGCCAAAATTACTTTAGATATAGCTTCTTTGCAACTGGAATGCATATTTTTGTTTTCCAAGCGATTTGTCTGTTGCACCTTATCATCTTTTAGCGATTGCATGCAACGGTAAAGCTCCCTCAAATGCCTCATTTCAGGTGCAATGGGCTTCCAAAGAGCAGGTTTGTTGGCGATACAAAATCTAGCTATCATAGCTGCATCTGATTTATCTGTCTTATTTCTGAGCAGCTCACTTTTGCCAAAAGCTTTCTGGGTTTACTATACTGACATTATGTCCTAAATCGTGCATAAAAGTAGCCAAATCTTCTCCATACCAACTAGTTGCTTCAAGACATAAATGAGTAAGATTTGCTCCATGGCCATTGCACCAAACTACAAGTTTTGCAAAACCATCTTGATTATTTTGAAAGACTTTGTGTCGTTTTTTACTGTCCACTAACAAACAAACATCAAATTTCTTTTTTGAAATATCCACACCCAAAATAGCATTTACTTGCATAAAATTGCCTCCAAGACTATAAATAAACTGAGAGTTTAGACTAACCTTGTAATACGGGATATAATTCCAAAAGATACTGTTCAGTCTTTAACTCTATGGGAGGGAAGCAAAATCTGGCTTAATGGCATTAGTGTCGCATCAGCTTCACCCTCCCTGTGAGGTATTTTAGCTCTAATGCCTCACATCATAAAGATACAAGTGTCACGCACTGGGATGACGAGAAAGGAGCACTGGAATTTTTGTTTCAATATTTGTACATGAGCCATGCATCTGAACAGATACAATGTTATATAGCCTTTCTTATAATAGTCCGAATGCGATAAGATATGTGTTTATGGCTATAGCAGGCCAGTAGCATATTACGGTCTGTTCGGATTATTGTAAAAAGAGCTATAACTAGAGATAATTTTTAAATGATTGATATTTATGAACTACGACTTTTCTTGTTGTCCACTTGTTCAACATTACCCTTCTCAAGTTTACTATCTACTTCTTTTGTGTGTTCATCATCTATACTAGTTTCATCTTTTATCTTACTAGGGTAATCTTCCTGCGATTTTTTATATGCTTCCATGTTGTCATATATAGGGTTACTGATGATTTCTATTTTTTCAGGTGTGAAAATCCTTGCTAAAAATCTCCTTATTATTGGTATTGACCTTAAGAGATCTCTTAGCTTTGAAGATTCTTGTCTTTTGTTTAGAGACTGTTGGTCTATTTTAGAGGTTTTTACACCATACTTTTTATCATCAAAATTTATTGTAGGCTTTCTTTTATTCGAAAGAACACTTTGGGCCTTTGATCCATTGGTTCCTTCAGGCCCTTGAGGTGTAGACATTGCAGGTTTAACCTTAGTTTCATCGTATTCCTTACTCATCTTTCATTTCATTATGTAATATTACTAATATTGCATAATAATAGCTAAATTACAATTAATTGCAAGGTAAAAATATTAAAACAATTGTAAATTTTGTCAGTAAAAATATAATAGAACTTTAAAATTAGAGGTTCATCTATATGAGATACAAAATTGCTGTTATTGGAGCAACCGGAAGAGTAGGGCGTGAGGTATTAAGCACGCTTGCTGAATTTCAAGATGAGGCGATAGATTGCGTTATTGCACTTGCATCGAAAAAATCAGAAGGGAAGAAGGTGAGCTTTGGTGACAAAGAGTTAACAGTTTTATGCCTTGAGGATTATGACTTCGTTGGAACTAATGTAGCCATTTTCTGTGCTGGATCTCATGTTTCTGAAGAGTATGTACCAATTGCAACACAGGCTGGATGCATCGTGATAGATAACAGTTCCCATTTTAGAATGAAAGAGGGTGTGCCACTCATTATTCCAGAGATTAATAAAGAAAAAATTATGGAATATAAAAACCACAACATAATATCCAATCCAAACTGTACTACAATACAGATGCTGCTAGTACTACATCTATTACACCAAAAAGCAAAAATAAAGAGAATCGTTGCTTCAACTTATCAATCAACTTCTGGTGCAGGCAAAGCAGCAATGGATGAGCTCTATGACCAGACAAAAAAAATCTTTATGAACGAAGCTAAAAAACCCAAGATATTCTCTAAGCAAATAGCATTCAATTGCATTCCCCATGTAGGAGAATTCATGGAAAATGGCTCTACAGAAGAGGAATGGAAAATGCAAGAGGAGACAAAAAAAATTTTAGAGGAAGATATAAAAGTTACTGCAACTTGTGTAAGGGTACCCGTCTTTATCGGTCACGCTATGGCAGTAAATGTGGAATTTGATCAACATATCACTGAAGAACAAGCTCGTGAAGTGCTAAGTGAAGCCGAAGATAGTGGAGTTTTAGTGTACAACAGGCGTGAAGATAGTGAATACATAACTCAAATTGATGTTGTACAGGAGAATGCTGTATATGTATCGCGTATTAGAAGAGACAATACTGTTGAGCACGGATTAAATATGTGGATAGTGGCTGACAACCTGCGCAAAGGCGCAGCATTAAATATAGTGCAGATTCTTGAGATTTTGATAAGAGAGCATTTGTCAATCAAGTGCATATAGAGCGCACGTACGTTGTAATTCGAAGGAAATTGTATATCACATGGCAGCGCGTGACGCTGGAATGGCTTTGTTGCATCGCTACTTATGAAAGGCTAACTATAATTAGGATTATAAGCAACTTATTGAAAATCTTGTTTTTTTTGCAATCAATCTGATCAAATTTAAGAATAGTATAGCTCTTTCCACAGAAGTCCGGATATGATAAGATTAAGGATAGATGGCGATAAGGAGGTTGGATGCCGGCAGCATATAGTTATGATTTAAGAAAAAAAGCAATGGAAGCACTAGACGAAGGGGAAAGCAGAGAAGCAGTGGCAGCAAGATTTAAAATTGGACGAACTACTTTGTGGGAGTGGCAGCAAAGAAAAAAAGAAACAGGCGACTTTCAGTCAAAAAAACTCGGTAATGGAGGTTACAATCAGAAAATTATCGACTGGAATAAGTTTATCGAATTTGCTAAAAAACACGGTAGAAAAACTCTGTCGGAAATGGCTAAACTTTGGGGCAACGTTAGTATCCAAACGATCCACCGAGCTCTCAGAAAAATTGGATTTACGCGCAAAAAAAGACATATGGATACAAGGAAAGGAACGAAGAAAAACGTGCTGAATTCTTAAAAATTATAGCAACAAAAGAACCAGAAAACTTAGTGTATATAGATGAGTCTGGGATTGATAACACGGAGGACTATCCATATGGGTATTGCCAGAAAGGACAGCGATTTTATGCCCTAAAATCTGGAAAAAAAACTCAACGAATCAGCATGGTTGCAGCCTTAAGTAGAAGAAAGATAGTTGCTCCATTAACATTTGAAGGCCACTGTAATATGGATATTTTTAATGGATGGTTTGAGCAATTTTTGGCACCGATCTTAGAACCTGGACAAACTGTCATTCTTGATAATGCTACTTTTCATAAGTCTGATAAGCTTATCAAGCTCGCTAAAGGAGTCGGTGCAGAAATTTTGTATCTGCCGCCTTATTCTCCAGATTTTAACAAAATTGAGCATCATTGGTTTGCTATAAAAAACAGAGCCAGGAAAAACATTCCTCTATTCGAATCCTTTCGTCGTGCTGTTGATTCTGCCTTCCTATGACCTATTCGGACTATTATGAGAAATGCTATAATTGTAATTTTGTTGGATAATTTGTTTGACAGCAGAGACAGTATCTGGGATCCAGATTGGGCACTAAGTTGGTAAACACGAAAGCGATTAATCCTTTACAACGTTTTTGATGGAACTGCGCGAAAGAACTGGATGCCAGTGTCACGCACTGGCATGACACCCATTTCTTCCTATAGTTGTCTTTTCTCGTCTACCTTATTTTGCCACTCTGCTGAACAGATACATAACATTTGCTATACAGAAACTCTGCGATACCAAAATAAATAAAGAGGTACGCCACTTGCAGTGAATAAGCTTGCGATCAGCAAGGTATTCACAGAAGTTTCAAATATTACCCAGCAGCAAAAGGTTGTTGCTATACTGCCAATTAAAAATTTGTAACAACTCTTTTCTTGCACAATAACTTTGAGAAAAGCAAGACTGCATGCAAGGTAAACAAATAAAAATGAAACTACAGAAAAGTCGATAATTGATGTGATCTGCTTAGCAAAATTGTTGCTTGAAGTGAGGATTAGTAAAGTTGCAGTTCCAACTGAGCTAGTTGTTATGCCCCAGAAAGGAGAACCGTGCTTGTTTCTTTGAGCAAAAAACTGTGGCATCAGTTTATCTTTTGCAAGGCCAAGGGCCACTTGTCCACTAGCTAGTACCCAAGCGTTTAAAGTACCAACACAAAAAATGAACGCAGTTATAGAAATAATCAAGTGCCAATTGCCAGAGGCCATAATTTTTATTGCGTCAACATATGGTGCTCTTGAACTTGCTAAATCATTGCCATTTATTAATCCCATAATTGCAAGATTGTTGATAAAATACACAACAGCAACAGAGATTGTTCCAAGTACCACAGCTCTTGGTATTGTTCTAGCTGGATTATCAACTGACCCTGCAGGTGCTGTTGCCAATTCAACTCCAATAAAACCCCATAGAGTAATAAGTGTAGAACGGGCAAGAATCTGCGATGTTGTAAGATTTGATATTTCTTCACTTATGATGAAGTTATTTCTATCAAAAAAAAACAATGCTGCTATAGGTATTACAAGCAATACAGAAATTTTTATCACCGTCAATAAAAACTCAACACGTCCAGCAGTAGCTACTCCTCTAAAATTTATTAGTGTAATAATTGTAAGTAATAACATCTCTAAAAACAGATGTACGTTTTGAATATCTTCATGGAAAAATGGTGTAAGATAACCAACACCCACAACTATTACGGCTGTTGTGCTAACCCATGAGATCACCCAATACGTCCAACCAACAAAAAAAGCTGCAGCAGGGCCAAAAGCATGCTTTACATAGACGTGAGGGCCACCCGTTTCCGGAAATTTTGCGCAGAGTGAGGCAAAAACTAAAGCAAGAGATATAGCACCAAGCCCTGATATTATCCAGCTTATAAGGCTATACATGCCATATGGAGCAAGGCTAATTGGAAGCATAAAAATTCCAGAGCCAATTTGGCTGCTAATCACTAAGGCAAAAATAGCCCAAAAACCTATTTTATTTGACACAATAATTCTTATCTAAATAGATTAACAATATACCCTAAACTCAGAAATTTCAATTGATCTTCTAAGAAACTCCTAAGAACCTTCTTCATCTATCGGCTCCTCTTTCATTAGTATATAACCAAATTCCTTTGCTTTTTTAGTCAAATTTTTGACTACTCTCTCTTTGTAGAGTGTTTCATAATAGTTCATTCCTTTTTCTACATATTCTTGTCCATATTTTAGCATATTATAAAAAATACATGCTAATTTCCTTGCTGTAGCAGTGATCGCTTTTGGTATCCCTAGTCGCTTCTTTAACCTCCTGCAGTATGCACCAAGTGCAGTGTTGCTTCTTGATACACAATGAGCAGCAAGTCGCAAGGCAGTTGCAGCACGATTAACAACTTTACGAGTTCTTGTTCCAATAATTTTCCCTCCTGTAATTTTATTAGCAGGACTTAATCCGAGCCAGGAAGAAAAATGCTTTTCTGTCCTCCATTTATTGTGATTTATACCTGTTTCTGA
This sequence comes from Wolbachia endosymbiont (group A) of Ischnus inquisitorius, assembly GCF_964026985.1. Lineage (NCBI taxonomy): Bacteria > Pseudomonadati > Pseudomonadota > Alphaproteobacteria > Rickettsiales > Anaplasmataceae > Wolbachia > Wolbachia endosymbiont (group A) of Ischnus inquisitorius. Next base: position 1,285,866 of record NZ_OZ034715.1, read on the forward strand.
AATGACAGCCTGTATACTTAATACATCAAGTCCTGGAACTCTAGTAAAATCCATCCCCGTTATTCGATATAAATCTTCATCTACGGCAAAATCTGGACTATTCTTCTGTTTTCTCTTTCGTGTCTTATTCAATGCCCTGTTCTCATTCGACTTTGTTTCAAATGTTTTATAGTAATTTTCTATACTTTTATCACATCCCGTTATTTGCTCTTGAAAAAAAGTATATGCTGCATATTCTTGTTTTAGCACAAACAAGTGTTCCTCTCTATAATCACCAGCTAACGCTTTTGCTATAGTAGACTGATCATTTTTTATTCGTGCATCCCTGAATTTAGCCAATTTCTCAGGATCTCTTTCGCCTTCAATTATAGCTTCAATGATTTTCATACCAGTTATCCCAGTAATATGACTAATAACCTTGTGTAATTGAATATTCATTTGAATTAGCGCTTTTTGCATACGTTGAGTATGTTTAGCTGCATTTTCAATTAGATTAGCACGTTGTCTAACGTAACTACGCAGTACACACATTTGATTATCCGGTCTAAATGATCCTTGAAGCAGTCCATAGCTGTGCAATTGTTGCAGCCATTGACAATCTTGAACATCAGACTTTCTACCAGGCACATTTTTGACATGTCGCGCATTTACTAATTTTACTTCAAATTTATGTGATTCTAATATTTGAAATAAGGGAATCCAATATACTCCAGTTGACTCCATGGCTACAGTTCTAACCTGACACTTTTTTAACCACTTTGCTAAGTTGTGTAGATCTACTGTAAAGCACCCAAATTTTTGGATACGTTGTTCATCTCTTCCTTCAGGTACACATACATAATGTACAGTCGAGCCAATATCAATCCCTGCTGCATCAAGGTTTATTGTTTTTAATTTACTTTTTGCTTCTGCCATATAAAATCCCTCCTATATTATTATGATAAGAAGCACTTCAGCTTGGGACGGTTAGGTTATACAATCTTCTAAACGAGGTAGCCCAAAAAGAACTCCATCAATGGTTTTACCATTTCCCCCAAAACCATGCTTTCAAACGGGCATTTATAGCACCATTGATTGTTTCGGTTATAGCTGCAGAAGCGCTTCTTCATAACACTATACCCAAAGAACATAAAGTAAAGAGGGAGTTTCTTTTTGGTTTTACAGATTTTATCTGTTCTGGGCTTTTAACATAAAAACTTGCATTTTTTTCAATTTATTCCTAAAATAGATTATATTAACAGATTATTAAGAGGGGGTTATGAATCCGAGATTAAAAGCATTTTTGGTTGTTTGTAGTATTATTGCATTTTTGATTGCACTTTTGTTTCTCGTGTATTATTTAAATCTTCTTGTTAACTATATCCTTGACCCGATTCTAGTTCGTCCCTTTGAAAGATTATACAAAAACTTAATTGTTGATGGTCTTTATGCCTATTTATCTACAAGCACTTCTAGCCCTGCACTAGCATTTTTGGCTACAGGTTTTATTGTTATTGCTGCGTTTATTTGCCTGAATAAAATGCTTCTTCCCTTGCAAGAGAAGATCATAAACAACTATACCTCCTTTAAAAACAACAATATTGATAGCAATAGCATGTTGTTTGAGGTTGATAAAGATCCAACAATAAAATTAAAGGACAAAATCTTATTCTTCAGTATACACTTGATATATTACCTACAGCTTCCATTTTTGTATATTGCATCAAAGGTATCAGCTCTACGTGGGTTTCTTATATTTAATTTTGGTTTATTATTGTTAAATTATGCACTGCTAATTCCAGTAGCACTTCTTGAGTTAATAAAATATCCATCAGTAAAACTCTTTTCACCTTTGGGTTTGAATGTAAAGCAGCTAAGCTTTTTGTTTAATGTAAGTGATGTGGGTACTAGTAGTCAGAGCGTTCATACTAGAAGTTTTCAGCAAAGCGTTATTGAATGTGCCAAAAAATTAAAGGAAGAACATGGTACGCCGTTAAATGAGTTGGATGAAGAGTTTAAAAGTTATATAAGCGGTTTAACAAGTCAGCAAAAACGAATGATAGAAACTTATCTAAGATTGGATGGTTATGAAACTGGGGAGTGGGTAAATTGGGCAGATTCACAAACCGGATTGACATTGACACAGGCTATAAATTTAGTTTTAATTGCGGCAAGAAAGCAAAATGCAGATATAGAATTATTGAAGTCTATATTACTGGTTCGCTTTGAGGAAAGTAATCGCCAATGTGGTCCTGGAATGCTCAACCGTATCATTTATGCATTAAGTGGTCTTAAAGCGGAAAATAATTTTGCAGCTCAACTAGAGCCTCAGCCAATAGGAAAGTTGGCTAGTGATGCTACTAAAAGATTTCTTGAGAAATATGTGGATAAGCACTACCATAAAATAAAAGTTTTGAAAGAAAATTTTGATAATTTGTATTCACCAAGTTCTGGGGTGGATTTGAGCAGCGTGAGTGATGAAGTAAAGGATGGCATTTCTTATACAAGAGATGCTATAAAAGAATTTGTGTTTAAGGAATTATATGTAAAGTTTTATAACGACTATGGAGAACATATTCGGAGAGGGCAAATAAAACAAAGGCTAAGAGAATTAATAACAGATGAAGTCATAGATGCAGCAATATCTTATAAGATAGACGAGATAGAAATTCCTGCAGAACCACTTACTTATCTTGAAAGAGTAAAAACATTTTTTGGAGGTCATGCAAGGTCTTCTGCTGCTTAGTGGTTTAGTTCGTGCTATATAGCTAAACTGACTTAGATTTACTGACAATTTTAAAACAACAAATTCGTCATTCCGCTACTAGTTAGCGGAATCTATACCGCGAATGAATCCATAGCTGTACGAACATTGTGATTTGAGAGCAATTTCCACAAGGGAGGGTGTCATTCCAGTGCTTGGAACTGGAATCCAGCCTTTATTATGCAGCCACTTGGTTGAAATTAAGTCTTCTGGATCCCAGTGTCTAGGCACTGGGATGACACCATTTGCTGTGCAATTTACCTTCAAAAATGAATGTTCGTACAGCTATGGAATGAATCGTGGTATGACGCGTTAGCTATAGCTTTGTCTTCCCTTTTCTGAATGGCTTGCAAGCTGCTATCTCTACAAAAACTATATTTTTCTTCAGAAGAGAGTTATATTGTAACTATGGACAAAATAATCATAAAAAAATTTGGTGGGACTTCGCTAACTGATTTAAACCGAGTTGCAAATTTGATAAAAAACGATATTGAGAAAGGTTGTAATGTAATCGTTGTTGTATCTGCTGTTGCAGGATTTACTGACCAAATGGTTTTTCAGGCTAGGCAAATCTCAAATTTAAGTTATAGACAAGAGTTATCAGAGTATGACGTTATGCTTTCAGCAGGAGAACAAATCTCTTGCGGTCTATTAGCTATCACTCTCCAATCGATCGGAGTTAATGCTAAATCGTGGCTTGCCTGGCAGTTACCAATTGTAACTGATGATTTTTATTCTGAGTCTAAAATAAAAACAATAAAGATTGAACGTGTGAAAAGATCTTTTGCTGAGGGTTATACTGCTGCGATCATTGCTGGTTTTCAGGGTATAAATGATGATAGAATCACTACTTTTGGAAGAGGAGGCTCTGATATATCAGCAGTTGCCTTCGCGGTAGCCTTTGGTGTTAGAACTTGCGAAATTTTTACTGATATTGATGGAATATATACAGCAGACCCGAGAATTGTTCCAAAGGCACGCAAGCTCAAATTTATCTCTTACGATGAAATGTTGGAAATGTCGTCATCTGGTGCTAAAATACTGCATAATCGTTCAGTACAACTTGCAATGAAACATAACATTAAAGTGCAAGTGCTATCCACTTTTAAGCAAGTAGAAGGCACCACAGTGCTACACAAAAGGGATGTACTAGAGAGATACTTAATTACTGGAATAACTTATAGCACTAATGAAGCTCTTGTAACTTTCACTAACCTTGCAAATAACTTGCGTACTTTAAGAGATATAGCAGGAGCAAACGTTAAAATTGATATGATACATGGGTCAAGTTTTGTTATCTCCAAATTTGATATTGATTTAATGGAAAAGTTACTGAATAAGAATGAAAATTATGCTATAAACGATAATGTAGCTAAAATTTCAATAATTGGTATTGGTGTTATGTCTAACACTGAAGTGATGCACCGCACACTCAAGGTTTTAAGCGAAAAAAAGATAGAAATACTTGCTATCACAACATCTGAAATCAAAATCAGTATAATTGTTCAAAAAGAATGCGCTGTAGCTTTAGTCAAAGATTTACATACTGAGTATGAGCTTGATATGCAGCACTAGGATAGGCTTGACGTCCAGTTGTCTAAGAGTATGTCTTAAAAAGGAATGAGGAAAAAAATATGATAGTGTAAGTAAAAAATAGGAGGGAAAATTGTATCCAAGTGATATAAGTGATAAGGAATGGGAAATTTTGGAGCCACATGTTGCACAAGGAAAGATAGGGAGGCCAAGAAAGCACAATATCAGAACAATTATTAATGCAATAAGGTATATAATGAGAGGTGGTTGTCAATGGAGAATGCTGCCGAAAGATTTTCCTCCATGGAAGACGGTGTATGACTATTTTCTCAGGTGACGTAGTAATGGCAAATTGGAAAAAGTACATAATATGCTAGTAAAAGAGGTAAGAAAAATGTTTGGTAAAAATGAAACACCTTCAGTAGGAATAATTGACAGTCAATCAGTAAAAACCACTCAAAAAGGGGATCCAGAGGATATGATGCTGAAAAAAAAATAAAGGGTAGAAAACGTCATATTGTTGTAGATACAGTGGGCTTAATTATTGCGGCTGATGTTCATAGTGCAAGTGTTCAAGATCGTGATGGTGCTCTAAATCTTTTCACTCAAGCTAAATACAAGGCTCCAACTTTACGTAAGTTTTTTGCTGATCAAGGATACATAGCAAAACCGCTGTTTATTGGAGACAGGATACGATTACCAAGAAAGCTGTTGATGTTACAGGATTTTTCGACAATCTGGACCACAATTTAGCACTGCAGGCTATCAAGAAGCACACAGACTGCAAATGGGTCATACTGTATGTTGAAAGGTGGATGAAATCCCCTATTCAGCAAGCAGATGGCAGTAAGGTAGTTAGGGAAAAAAGGAGTTCCGCAAGGAGGTTCAATAAGCCCAATCATTTCAAACATATTTATGCACCATGCATTTGATATATGGATGAAACAAAATCACCCAACAGTACCATTTGAAAGATATGTGGATGATGCGATAGTGCACTGCAGAACTAAAAGACAGGCAGAATTTATGCGAGCAGCAATTGAAGAAAGATTGGCATAATGTAAGCTAAAATTGCAACCTGATACCAATGCCATTCCAAAACTCCATCATTATACTGCCTTAGTATAACCTTCTCACTTCTATTGTCTATTTGTTTGTTATGTAATAGAAATTGGTATGAGATTGAAGAATTAAGTGTGAACGGTTACAGAATTTTTGCCAGGAGAAACATATAGTTAAGGTAATTCAGATTTGTAAGATATGTTTATCTGCAATTATAGCTTCAACAGTAGGCAATGTTGCTTTTAATTACCTCAACATTTTCTCTTGGCAATTCTTTAATGAACCGAGAAGTGCGCATCGGTTGCCACTGGTTGTTAATTTCCCTCCTATCTGCACATGAAATGATTAACCTTTCTTTGGCTCTGGTTATGCCAACATATGCGAGTCTCCTTTCTTCTTCTAAAGCTTTACCACTTTTGTCATCAAAAGATCTTTGATGAGGAAATAATCCCTCTTCCCAACCAGGTAGAAACACGCACGGGAATTCAAGTCCTTTGGCTGCATGAAGAGTCATAACATATACGGTGTCATCGTTATTCATATTATCCACTTCCATCACCAGACTTATATGCTCCAAGAAAGTTGTGGCATTATCGAAATTTTTTAAAGATGAGATGAGCTCTTTAACATTTTCTATTCGTGCTAAGCCTGTTACCTCCTCATTTTCAAGCATTTCAATATATCCTGATTGGTTTGCTACGATTTTAACGAATTCATGCAGTGGTTTTACGCTTACTATTTCTTCCCAAGCTTTAATTTTATTTAAAAAATCGTTGAGTGAGAGTTTAATTCTTTCGGTTACCTGATTACTATTAACTAATATTTTTGCTGCCTCAAAAAAAGAAATTTTGTTATCCTGAGCAGTCGTGTATATTTTCTTTAGAGTTGTAGCTCCTATGCTTCTTTTTGGCCGATTTACTATCCTTTCGAAAGCTAAGTCATCGTTATTGTTTGTAACAAGTCTTAAATATGCAATTATATCCCTGACTTCCTGACGTTCGTAGAATTTTACGCCACTTATAATCTTGTAGGGAATTGAATATTTTATAAAATACTCTTCGAGAACTCTAGTTTGAAAAGTGGCCCTTACCAGCACTGCAATGTCACTAAATCTGTATTTATTGAGTTTCAATATCTGTTCGCTTATGAACCTTGCTTCAGCTTTCCCATCCCATAATTTTATTAGATTTACCTTTTCCCCTTCAATGTTTGTTGTCCACAATTTTTTTTCTAAGCGAGTCTTATTGTGATTGATAACATATGACGCAGTTGCAAGTATGTGGGATGTTGACCTGTAGTTACACTCTAGTTTAACGGTTTTTGCATTTTTAAAATCATCAGAAAACTTCAAAATATTTTCAACTTCTGCACCACGCCAACTATATATCGACTGGTCATCATCTCCTACACAGCAAATATTTGAGTGCTCTTTTGCAAGGTATTTTAGCCAAAGATATTGTATCGCATTTGTATCTTGATATTCATCTACCATAACATATTTAAACTTGTTTTGGTAGTAGGACAGAACTTCGGTCTTTTGATTAAAGAGCTGTATGTTATATAGCAATAAGTCACCAAAATCGACAGAATTAAGGAATTTCAACCTTTCCTGATACTGGTGATAGACTTTGAGTGCAGTTACATATACTGGCCTAAATGATTGAATATCTTCCACTTCAGATGGCAATAAGCACTTCTCTTTCCATTGCTGAATAATATTCATAATGGTCTTACATTTTTCTGATAGGTAATCAGGATTTATTTCATTGATAATATTTTTTATTACCTGTAATTGGTCATCCACACCAATGATTGTAAAATTGGGGTTTAAGCCCACAATTTCTGCGTGCAGGCGCAAGATTTTTGCTGCAATTGCATGGAAAGTGCCAAGCCATGGTATGTTTGTGCCCGTTAGCTCAAGTACCCTTGATACCATCTCATTTGCTGCTTTATTTGTAAATGTAACTGCTAATATCTCATCAGAATAAGCGTGACCGTTTCTAATTATGTGTGCTATTCTTGAAGTAATCGTTCTTGTTTTTCCTGTCCCGGCTCCTGCCAGTATCAAAACTGGTCCATCTATGTTAGTTACAGCTGATTGTTGTTCTGGATTTAGCAGTGAGAGATAATCGTTCATCGTAGCCCTATAGATTATAACTTCGTAAAGTTAAACCTATGATTGAAATATTGTAAAGGTTTTATTGAATAGAACAGTTAAAGAATGCTTCACTCAAGTACTACATATTTAAACGTAGGTTTTACATCTATTTTGTTTTAGTAGTTTCAGGTGTATGTCGAGTAACAACAACTTGATTTGAGGTATTGGCACCAGAACTTCTGCTTGTTGGGTGGATAAGTGGAGTTTGGAATGGCTTATATGTACGGTTTAGTTCCTTCATTTCTATTTCTTCAACTTCAACAAGGGGTTTTTCTTTTGGGGTATAGCGATTATGCGTTGCAGGTCGTTCAGTGAGATTTTCATATGTTTCTTTCAACCAAGTTCCGATATCATACATAAATCCATACGCTTTTTCTTTAAATTCTCTCAATGATCTACTGAAACTTGCTAGTGTGTTATTAAAGTAAATTGTCATATAGTCTCTTGTGGTGTATTGATAACTTTCTCCATCTAGTCTGCTACTTTGTGCGTTAGAACTATTGTTGCTTTTAAAATAACCAAATATGTTGTACATTTTGAGCCGCCATTAATTACTAACATACACATATTATATATTGATAAATTAAGGACTTAGTGTATTGATTAAGCACTTAGAAAGCGCTCTGTATAATAATTTAAAATGGAGCTGGAGCTTTGTAGTACAATGTTTTCAAACGTTTAATATAATATTGACTTTACAACGATAGTCACTTTAAATTAGTAACTATTGTTGCAGTTAAAGTATCAATGCCTTTTTTCTTTTATTTTTTTGCAATTCTTAGCATTTTATCTGCTGTATGCGTAATTAGTGTAAGAAATCCTGTGCATGCAGTATTATTTTTAATTTTCACCTTCGTTAACTCTGCAGTGCTTTTCATTCTCCTTGGAGCTGAATTCATCGCTATGATGGTACTGATAGTATACATCGGTGCAGTTGCAGTGTTGTTCCTCTTTGTAGTTATGATGCTCGATATTGACTACATAAGATTGCACCAGGGTTTTGCGAAGCATTTCACTCTTGGTGCTATATTGTGTGGTGTGTTTTTTTTGATTATCAGTTTTGTAATCCGCAGCTCAACGCTGAATATAAGTAATGTTATAAACTATAATGCCAATAACGTGAAAGCTATCGGTAATTTGCTCTACACTGACTACATGTACGCTTTTCATCTTTCTGGAATTTTGCTACTTGTTGCAATTGTCGGTGCAATTGCTCTTACTTTGCAGGACAAGAAAAAAGGAGTTAAAAAACAGAATGTATTAAAGCAATTGACGCAATCTTCATCTGTAAAATTGGTTAAGGCTAAATTTGGAAAAGGAGTGGAATGGAAATAGGATTAAATCATTTTTTGATAGTTACTGCTATTTTGTTCACTGTTGGGGTGTGCGGTATTTTCATCAACCGTAAGAGCATAATCAATATATTGTTATCAATAGAAATATTATTGTTGGCGATTAACATCAATCTAGTTGCTTTTTCTGCCTTTATGAATGATATAGTTGGGCAAATTTTTGTGATGTTTGTGTTGACTGTTGCGGCAGCAGAGTCAGGAGTTGGGCTTGCAATATTGGTTGTATATTATAGAAGCCGTGGCAATATAGATGTTGAACAAGCAAATTTAATGAAAGAATGAAAGTATGATGGATATACTGAAATTAATAGTATTTTTGCCACTTTTTGGTTCGCTATTTGCAGCACTTTTTAGAAAAAGTCAGTTAGTTACAACGGCAGGGATTGGAATATCTGCAGTTTTATCTTGGTATGTTTTTCTCACCTTCTCTGAAAATTATCACTTGAGTTTATTTCCTTTGTTTTCATTGAGCATCTTAAAAGTAAATTGGGCAATTAGTGTGGATGCTCTCTCATCCTTAATGCTTATTGTTATTACCACCGTTTCACTGGTAGTACATCTCTACTCTATCGGTTATATGGAGCATGATAAGGGGAAGTCGAGGTTTTTTTCTTACCTATCGCTATTTACGTTTTGCATGATTGTGCTGGTTGTAAGCGATAATTTCGTGCAGCTTTTTTTTGGCTGGGAAGGGGTTGGCCTATGTTCTTATTTACTCATAGGATTTTGGTTCCAAAAATATTCTGCAAATAATGCAGCAATTAAAGCATTTGTTGTGAATAGGGTAGGAGACTTTGCACTATTGATTGGAATCTTTCTTATTTATTATACATTTCACTCTTTGAATTTTACTGAAGTTTTTGACACAACTGATCTTCTTGGCACGCAGAACATTAGGGCATTCTGCTGTGAATTCAAAGTAACTCATATAATATGCATATTACTTTTTATTGGCTGTATGGGTAAATCTGCACAGCTTGGTTTACATGTTTGGTTGCCAGATGCAATGGAAGGGCCAACTCCTGTTTCTGCACTTATTCACGCAGCAACGATGGTAACAGCAGGTATATTTTTAGTAGCAAAGTGTTCTCCATTGTTTGAGTTATCAAATGTGGCACGAGAATTAATAGTTATCGTTGGAGCACTCACTGCTTTTTTTGCAGCCACCGTTGCAATTACTCAGAACGATATAAAGAAAATAATTGCTTATTCAACCTGCAGTCAACTTGGTTATATGTTCATGGCATGTGGGCTTTCTGCTTACAATGTTGCTATTTTTCATTTAATGACACACGCTTTTTTTAAAGCTCTACTATTTCTTGGTGCTGGCAATGTGATTCATGCAATGCATCATGAGCAAAACATTCAGAAAATGGGAAATTGCTGGAAGAAAATCCCTTGCACTTACGCTCTCATGTGGATTGGATCTCTTGCGCTTTCTGGGATATTCCCATTTGCAGGTTTTTATTCAAAGGATTTGATAATTGAACATGCTTATAGCACGGATAGCTTTGCTTTTGTAATAAGCTTAGTTGTTGCATTCTTCACAGCGTTTTACTCTTGGAGGTTATTGCTTCTTGTGTTCCACAGCCAAAAACAAAGTAAAATTAATATACATGAGGCACCAAAGATTATGCTTATACCATTACTGATACTCGCTTTTGGATCAGTATTTTCTGGAATATGGGGAGCAAATATTTTGAACATAACTAGTAATGCGTTTTGGAAATCAAGTTTAGTGATGATTGATGAGCATGGAGTTCATAATTTCTTTATAAAACTACTGCCAACCTTAGCAAGCCTAAGTGGAATAGCACTTGCGTACCTAATTTACCAATATCAAGTAATTAGGCAAATTAAGAGTAAATTTTTACTTAAGTTTTTGCAGAATAAATGGTACTTTGATGAGGTGTATGAGTTTGTTATAATTGCACCGATAAGGTTTATATCTAGGCTTCTATGGAAGTTTGATGTTAAGGCTATTGATTCATTTGGACCAAATGGTGTTGTAAGGTTGGTTAATGAATGTTCAAAAAGTTCTATAAAGTTACAAACTGGTTATATATTTGATTATGCATTTATTATGTTTGTTACTCTAATAATCGGTGCTTTATATATTATTGGAATTAAATAGAAGGTGTTGTTACTTAGTATATTCTTGCTTCCACTGATAGGAGCGTTGATTTTATCCTTAATCAGGATTAATCATCAATCTATACACTTAAGATTCCTTGCTCTATTTTTTGCTGTACTTCCATTTTTGCTTAGCATTGTAGCTTGTATAGAATTTGATTATAACAATGCGGACTTTCAGTTTGTCAGCTACCCAATTAGAAATGTTGGAATAGGGATAGATGGTATATCGTTGCTTTTCCTTCTGCTTACAACTTTCTTGTTTGTAATTTGTATACTCTACAACTGCAAAATGAGTTATACGACCCTAAAAGCCTATATGGCATTGTTTCTACTGCTTGAGAGTTTTGTAGTCGGTTTTTTCGTTTCACTGAATGCTATAAGCTTTTATGTGTTTTTTGAAGCTGTTTTAATACCAATGTTCTTTATTATTGGCATCTGGGGAGGAAAACACAGGGTATATGCAACGTTTAAGTTGTTTCTTTATACATTAACTGGCTCATTATTATTTCTACTTGGATTGGTTTACATCTATAACATTTTTGGAACGTTTAATATACAAAAATTAGCTACATTAGTGCCAAGCCTTGATCTTGAAGTGCAGTCATTGCTGTGGATTGCATTTTTTATTTCTTTTGCAATAAAAGTACCGATGTTTCCATTTCACACTTGGCTTCCTGATGCACATGTGCAATCACCAACTTCTGGATCTGTGATTTTAGCTGGCTTGCTTATTAAAATGGGGGGATATGGATTTTTAAGGTTTTCTATTCCAATGCTTCCTCAGGCAAGTTTGTATTTTTCAAATTTCGTTGTTGTGCTGAGCATTATTGCGGTGATATATGCTTCTCTAGTTGCGTTTGCTCAAGATGATATAAAGAAGTTAATAGCTTATTCTTCAATAGCACATATGGGGATCGTTACTGCTGGCCTCTTTTCATTTTGTGAGGAAGGAGTACTGGGTAGCATATTTCAAATGATTAGTCATGGCCTTATTTCTGCTGCTTTATTTTTATGTGTTGGAATGCTATATACTCGAACTGGAACTTTGGAGATTGCAAAATATTTTGGCATAGTAAACACAATGCCAAAATTTGGTTTTATGTTCATTTTATTTTCAATGGCTTCAATAGGGCTACCTGGAACATCTGGGTTCGCAGGTGAGTTTTTGGCTATGGTTGGAATGTTTAAGAGCATAGGGTTTTTTACAGGATTTATCGCACTTGGCACTATTTTAAGCGCAGTTTATATGCTGAATTTATGTAAGCAAATAATATGGGGGGTTAGCTATTCTAAATTATTAAATAACCGTTTGGATAGCATAGAATTTTCTGTCTTAATTCTGCTTGCAGTGTTTGTTATTTTGCTTGGATTTTACCCAACCCTTGCACTGAATTATTTGAAGCCATGTATGGCAAATTTGTTAGTCAAATATAATGCGCTATGAATTATATACAGATATTGCCGGAAACGTTCTCTATTATCTCCTCGTTAGTGTTGCTGCTGCTTGGGATTATATTTAACCGCAGAACTATCAGCTTATTAGCACTTGGCTGCACAGTGGTAACTTTGATTATTTTAATTCTTTCGGCAGAAAACAATGAAATTTTTCTCTTTAATTCGTTGTTAAAACTCAATTTATACATCAGGTCAGCCCAAGGGTTAATTCTCAGCACAGGAATTTTAATACTTTTGATGCTGAATTTATCAAAATATGACTATAAGTATGAATTTTCAATGCTGATTCTTTTTGCGCTATTTGGCATGATAACTTTGGTTTCAGCAAATAGTCTGATTTCTTTTTATTTAGCTTTTGAGTTGATGAGTATATCTTTGTATGTTCTTGCGAGCTTTAATAAAGATTCGATTTATTCATGTGAAGCAGGAGTGAAATATTTTACACTCAGTGCATTATATTCCTGCATTATGCTATATGGAATGTCGCTGCTTTATGGATATACAGGACAAGTCAATTTCTCTGAGCTCGGTTCATTCTTGCAAAACCATCAGATAACTTATGGAATAGTTTTTGGGTTAGTCTTTGTCCTAATTGGTTTGTGTTTCAAGCTTGCTATTGCTCCTTTTCATATGTGGGCTCCAGATGTCTATCAAGGTGCACCTACCATAGTAACTGCGTTTTTTTCTACGGCCCCAAAAGCTGCACTTGTAACATTTTTAATTCGATTGATGAATGAAGAGTTAGTAAATGTAAAAAGTTATGTTCAGCCTATTTTCTTATACGTTTCAGCATTGTCTGTGCTTATCTCAGCTTTTGGGGCCTTACGTCAGCAAAACTTAAAAAGGCTGCTTGCTTACAGTTCAATTGGTCACATTGGTTTTATATTTGCTTCACTTTCTATTTTTACACAAGCAGGAACAGATAGTGCCTTAATGTATCTGGTGATATATATCATCACAAGCATAGGGCTATTCTCATATCTCGTACAAATTGACGATGACGATTGTGATATTGCAAATTTATCTGGTATAGGGAAGAAACGCCCAATTGTAGCATTTCATCTTTCTGTGCTGTTACTCTCAATGTCGGGAATACCTCCACTTGCTGGGTTTTTCGCTAAATTTTTTATATTCAAAAGTTTAATAAATTCTGGCTTTATCAGCCTGTCCTTGATCCTTGTAATAGCGAGTGTGATATCATGCTACTATTATTTAAATATCATGAAAGTTATGTATTTTGATAAAGCTAGTGGTAATAAGGTTGCTTATTCTAAGGGTCTATTCATTATCACTTCAGTGGCTTCACTGATCAACCTCGTTCTTTTCTTGTATGTAGAAGATCTTTACTCACTCATTGAACTAAAGGGCTGACAAGGTGATTCCTGAGGGCTTTCATATTCATCATTACAAAGAAGTTTCAAGCACTAATAAAGAAGCGTTGGATTTAATTGATAAAGGAATATCAAATGAAACCGTTATTATTGCCGATAAACAAACAGAAGGCAGGGGGCGCACCGGAAAAAGTTGGGTTTCTCCAGAGGGTAATTTTTATGCGAGTTTGGTGATAAACCTCTTTAACGATTATCTGAATGAAAGCCAGCTTTCGGTGTCATTCCAGCGCGTGACGCTGGAATCTAGAAAAAAAGAAGAATGGATCCCAGTGTCAAGCACTGGGATGACATCAGAGGGCATTGGGATGACAGAGAAGGGTTTGGTGAATAAAATTGCGGATGTTAGCAAATTAACAGAATTGACTTTTGTTACTGCTCTTGCTGTTGGAAATACTATACTGTCATTTATAAATGGTCTAAATCTCCAGTATAAGTGGCCAAATGATGCCCTTATTGATGGCAAGAAAATAAGTGGAATATTGCTTGAAAAAAGATCCAATTCGAATTGGCTCATTATAGGAATTGGAATTAATGTCAGTCATGCACCACTTCCAGGAACAACGTGCATTAGCAATTACGGTGAGTCTGTGTCTAACATAGATCTGTTAAAGGAATTAATAATAAATTTTAATAAGCTAAGAAAGCAATGGCTATTTGATGGGTTTTATGCTATAAGAGAAATGTGGTTAAAAAAAGCATTCAAAATGAATGAGCAAATCAGTGTAAAGTTAGCTGACAAATTGTATGAAGGAATTTTTGCTGATATAGATAAAAGTGGTAAATTGGTGTTGCAGCAAAAGGATGGAAGCTTAATTTATTTTGATGCAGGTGAGTTATTTATTGGCAGTGCATTATGAATACATATGTAATTTTTGCTTACCTTATTAGTTTCACGCTGATTGTTGGAGAGCTAATTTTTACCATTTCTTGCTATACTAAAAGTAAAAAAATTCTAGAAAGCCTGAAAGATAATAATGAAGAAGAAACATAAGCGATTACTTATAACTTCAGGAATTTTCTGCTTTTTAAGCTGCATAGTCTTTTTTATTTTAACAACGCTCAAAGAAAATATCTCATTTTTCTATACAGTAAGTGAGGCAATAGTTTTACCAAATAGTCAAAAGCCAATCCGTGTTGGTGGAATGGTTGTTGAAGATAGTGTGATACGGAGCGAAAGTGAAGTAGTTTTTCAAATGACAGATTTTAACAAAAGCGTTGTGGTAAAATACCAGGGAATACTTCCACCGATGTTTTCAGAAAAAAGTGGTGTTGTTGTGCAAGGTAAAATGTCTGATAATAATACCTTTCTTGCAGATACGGTGTTTGCAAAACATGATGAGAACTATATGCCGAAAGTTTTAAAATAGATTCCCTAATCTGGCTATATTGAAATAGTATGTAGAGAGAGTAACAGCCTGCTAGCAAGCTGTGACTTTCCTAACTACTACAATATATCAGAGTGAGTTGGTGCTTCCCATTCATCATATTATCACCACCAATTGTTCCTGTTTTTAATTTTTCAACCTCTTCTTTTAGGTTGTTAAGGTTTCCTTCCAAAATTTTATAATCCTTCTCAGCCTCTATAGCTATCATCTCAAGCCTATCTAAATCTTTATACAATAGATCCACTTCATCTTGACGATCCTTCAGCTCATTATTCAATTTAGGAACAAATGTGTCGTTTAAATCTGCGATTAGTTTATCTAGAATTTTGTGAACGTAATTGACCGATGCATTCTTTTCTTTATCGCTCTCAAAAGATTTAGGCTTAATTTTGACCTCTATGTCGTCTATTACTCTAGGGTTATCTCCGCCTATTTCGCTTATTAATTCAAAGTTGCTTTCGCTTTCTTTTACACTGTAATTACTCATATTAACTTCTATAAAAAATTATACTTTTAAAATCAACTCAGCTACATTGAAATGGTATGTGGAGAAAGTAATAGCCTAGAGACTATTACTCTTTCCAGTTTAACCCCAATCTGGTTCACTAGTGGTATTGTCTTCTAATTCTTTTACTCTTGTCTGTAAGTTATTCAGGCTCTGTACTAAACCACTATCTACATTACCAACGTCTTCAATCAGTTGATTGACTTTTTCTTGTTCTCCATGCAAGTTAGTATTTATAGCTCTTTTTACAATAATCCGAACAGACCGTAATATGCTACTGGCCTGCTATAGCCATAAACACATATCTTATCGCATTCGGACTATTATAAGAAAGGCTATACTTGCACAACAAGTCCGTCATTCATACTTTCAATCAGTTTATCAATAACACTATGAGTATAACTAACTTTCGCATTTTTATCTTTATTCGTTTCGTAATTTGTCGGTTTTGCAAGGGTAACTTTACTTATAATTTTTGGTTCATTGGCCATATAAACTACCTCATTAAAATTTAAAATTTCAAATAAAATCAACTATAGAAATATAAAAAGCTCTTTTCAAACCCATAAATATTTAGCTCAACAATACTTCGTATCCAGTCTGAAAGTACTCTTCCATTACCATTAGTTCAGCATTGGCGTTTTGAAGAGGGCCCTCCCATTTAGGTTCATCAGCAGAATCTCCAAGTTTCTTAATCAGCTCAAGGATTTCCTTTTGTTTTTCATTTTGTTCATCAAGTTTCCCTTTTAATGCATCAATAATAGCTTTAGACTGATCTTGATTGCTGAGATCACCAATCACAGCTGTCACTTTCTCATAAGGCAGTTTGTGAATAATCTCTTTAAGCTCTTCTGCACCTACGTTATCCAAAAGTTCTTTAAACTGCTCATTAGACATATTGCGAGCAAAAGCTTGAAGTTTGTCTGGGTTATCAACTAAAGACTTAATGATAATCTGGATCCTATTAGAATCAGTTAAATCCTGAGCAATTGCTTCGAGTTTCTCAGGATCAAGCTTATTAACTAAGTCTTTCAGTTGGTCTTCTTGCAGACTATTTACTAAAGCTTTCAACTGATCACCTTCTAATTCTTTGGAGAGTATTGTCAAGTGGTGCTCAGCCAAGTCTTTTGCAAGCACTGTAAATTGCTCGTCATTTAAAGTTTTAATAAGTGCTTTGAACTGATCCACTTTTAAGTGAGGTAAAATTTCTTTTACTTGCTCTGAATTTAATTTTCTCACTAGAGCTTCAAGCTGAGTATCATTTAAAATAGGAACAATTATTTGTAACTTTTCTGGATTTAGTTCCTGAGCGAGGGTTTTTAGCTGGTGATTGGTTAGATGATCCACTAAAGCTTGGAGTTGTTCATCTGTTAAGTTCTCTGCTAAGGCCTGCAACTGGCTTGAGCTCAGTTCAGGAATTATTTTTTGCAGTTGCTCGTTACTAAGAGTATTGGCAAGAGTTTTTAGTTGGCCGTCTGTTAGGCCCTGAATAAAAACTTTAGTAAACGCGTTTGATAGCAACAGTAGCACATCTCTTATATGTCTCTCACCGTAGTATAACATAATGTCTTGTAATACCTCATTGTCAGGTGAATCGATTATATTTCCTGCCTCGTCTGAAAAATAATATTTATTGTTGCCAGTATCTGAATCTTCCCATGTTACATATTTGTATTCCAATTTTTTTGATTTAATAGAACTGCTACACATAGTTTTGAAAGGCTGCACAAGCTCTCTTGTATATGATAACTTAGCCAACTCATTACCGTAATATACAAATGTATGGTTACTTTTTACATAATCTAAGTTAGAATCACTTTTATAATCTTTGGCTACCAGATTTCCTTCATTTTCTTCCTCCAGACATATGTAACTGTCTAGGCAAGAACTGCTGCAAAGTTTTATAGGCAATAAGCCTAGTACTACATCGTTTTTATCATCCAGCGATACAAGCTCAACTTTTTTAATAGGCATTGTAGGATCATTACCTTCAGGCCACTTTATCCTTGTAGTCGGGGTTTTTCTAAACACCTCTTTTCCAGGTATCATCTTAAAAACATGCTTTTTTCCACTCATAGGCGTTACCAATAAATTAATTGTTAGTATTCTAACATTTATTGATTAATTTATTGTTAAGTTAGTATATATTACAATTGTAATAACCAACATTACTTGTGTAGAGAAAAGTTACGAAAAGAAATAGAGATTTTCAGGGAAATAGTATAAAATCCTCATAGATTAAAATAAGCTGCTTTGACAGGTTTTGTGGCGGCTAGAGCTGTATAGACTGGTGGAGGCAAGCGGGATCGAACCGCTGACCTTCTGCGTGCAAAACAGATGCTCTACCAGCTGAGCTATACCCCCAGGTAATTCTTGCTTAAAGCATAAATCACTCAGGCTGAAATGCAAGAAATATTTATCTATTAGGCTATTGCTAAATAGTGTACAAATTCTGCAGGGTGTACACACTTCTCTATTTTTTTGTCTCCTTAGCGTTATACGTCACACCATCCAAATAAATCTGTGAACTGAAAATTAACAAGAAGTTTTCCTTTGGAAATTTTTTTAAATTATTCATAGATTTTTTAACTAAATTATCACTAACGCAGTATATTATATAATTTATTTAACCACACATGAAAATTTTAGTTTGATTAAAACGGATAAAAACTGTATTGATGTTTAGTATAGCTGAAAAATGAAATGATCCCGTAGCTCAGCCGGTAGAGCAACTGACTTTTAATCAGTGGGTCACGCGTTCGAATCGCGTCGGGATCACTCACAAATTTTGAAAAACATGCTAAAAGAACAAGACAAAATATTCACCAACCTAAATGGTAAAGGAACTCCACTACTTGAGGGTGCAAAAAAACGTGGTAGCTGGCAAAAAACAAAGGAATTACTGGATTTAGGATCAGAAAAGATCATTGATGAAGTAAAGAAATCTGGTTTGAGAGGTCGAGGGGGTGCAGGATTTTCCACCGGCCTTAAGTGGAGCTTTATGCCCAAAAATCTCCCAAAAGCATATTTAGTAGTCAATGCAGATGAGTCAGAACCTGGTACATGTAAAGATAGAGATATATTGCGATATGAGCCACATAAGTTACTTGAGGGAATTCTCCTGGCCGGCAAAGCGATCAGCGCATCAGTTGCATATATTTATATCAGGGGTGAATTTTATAATGAATATTTAGTTCTAAAAAAAGCACTTGAGGAAGCCTATAAAGAAGGTTTAATTGGAAAAAATGCCTGCAAATCAGGTTATGATCTTGATGTGTTTATCCATAGGGGCGCAGGAGCTTACATATGTGGGGAAGAAACAGCTCAACTCGAATCAATTGAAGGAAAAAAGGGCTTTCCTCGCATGAAGCCTCCATTTCCCGCAGGTGTTGGACTTTTTGGCTGCCCAACCACAATAAACAACGTTGAAACTATAGCCATGGTTCCAGATATTCTGAATCGCGGAGGAGAATGGTTTGCATCTCTTGGTAAACCAAATAATACTGGTACCAAGGTCTTTTGTATTTCAGGGCACGTAAACAACCCGTGTAATGTTGAAGAAGAGCTCGGAATTCCATTACGTGAATTAATTGAAAAATACGCAGGTGGAGTGCGAGGAGGTTGGGATAATTTACTTGCTGTAATACCTGGTGGGTCTTCAGTGCCATTAATTCCAAAATCTATATGTGATACTATTGAAATGGATTTTGATTCATTAAGAACTGCACAATCAGGGCTTGGTACTGCTGCTGTAATAGTGATGAATAAATCAACTGATATAATAGCTGCAATAGAGAGGTTATCACACTTTTATATGCATGAGTCCTGTGGACAATGCACACCATGCCGTGAAGGTACTGGATGGATGTGGAGGATTATGAAGAGGATGGTGGCAGGAGATATTAAGCCTGATGAAATAGATAAGCTGCTTGACCTTACAACTCAAATAGAAGGACATACAATTTGCGCACTTGGCGATGCTGCAGCTTGGCCGATTCAAGGATTAATAAGACATTTTCGCCATGTTATCAAAGAGAGAGCGATAATTTAACTTTACTTATACTTCTTAAGCCGTTTTGCTACTTAGCAACCAGAGCTAAAAAATATTGATTCCCTTCTCTTTTAGGTGCCAATTCTACCTTTGCGATATCTTCAGTGTCTCGAATTAGCCGTTCTAATTTTTCCAGTCCAACTTCAGTGTTTATAAGCTCTCTCCCTCTAAATCTCATTGTGACTTTAATTTTATGTCCGTGGGCAAGTAAGTCTCTTGCTTGACGCAATTTTGTTCCGTAATCGTGATCACCAATATTGGGACCCAGTTTAATTTCTTTTATAGTTAATGTTTTTTGTTTCTTTTTTGCTTCACTTGCTTTCTTTTTTATATCATACTTTTGCTTGCTATAATCCAGAATTTTACATACTGGAGGGGTTGAATCAGGTGCAATTTCCACCAAGTCTAAACCAACACCCTGTGCAAATTCCAAAGCTCGTTCTATTGGCACGATTCCGACCATTTCACCACTATGATCAACTAAGCGTACCTCCTTAGCTGTGATAAATCCATTAATTCTGTTTTTATTGTTCTTTTTAACTTGCAAACTTTAACTCCCTTAATTCAAATTAATACTTTTTAACAGCGATTCATTAGCCTTTTCCAAAGAAAAAGACTCCTGTCTTTCCGATCCTAAATTTCTTACTGACACAGTTTTACTTGTAACTTCATTTTTGCCTACAATCCACAATATAAGAACCTTGTTTGAACTATGCAAACGTATCTTATAACTAATTTTTTCATTGGTCAAATCAGTCTTGACTCTCACACCTTGTTCTTTTAAAATATTGCTAATTTCTGTGGCGTAACCGTCAGCTTCATTTGTAATGGTCAGAATAGCAAGTTGCGTTGGAGCAAGCCAAACTGGAAATTTTCCTGCATAATTTTCTATCAAAATTCCGATAAAACGCTCAAAAGTCCCAAGAATTGCCCTATGTAACATGACAGGGTGATGCTTGTGCCCATCTGCCCCTATATAAAAAGCTCCCAGACGTTCTGGTAAAATGAAATCAACTTGTAATGTTCCACATTGCCAATTTCTGCCTATTGCGTCTTTCAAAACGAACTCTAACTTTGGACCATAAAATGCACCTTCACCAGGGTTAAGTTTATAACTCAAGCCCGCTTCTTTAACGGCTTCAAGCAGCGCTTTTTCAGCTCTATCCCACACTTCATCATTACCTGCTCTAATATCTGGACGGTCTGAAAATTTCACAGAAATTTCATTAAATCCAAGCTCTGAATATACTTCTTTTAAAAGGTCACAAAACTTTATAGTCTCAGAATTCACTTGTTCTTCCATACAAAAAATGTGTGCATCGTCTTGCGTAAAACCACGCACTCGCATCAGTCCGTGCAATGAGCCTGAGCTTTCATTTCTATGGCATGTGCCAAACTCTGCCATACGTATTGGTAAATCACGGTAGCTCCTGGTGTGAGAATTAAAAATCTGCACATGACAAGGACAATTCATGGGTTTTATTGCTAACTTTTTATTCTCAGATTCGTCAACAATAAACATATTTTCACGAAACTTATCCCAATGTCCAGATCTTTCCCACAGCTCTTTACTTACTAAAATAGGAGTTTTTACCTCAAAATAGCCATTATTTATTAGCTTCTTTCTGATGTAAGACTCAAGAACATTATATAGAATATATCCTTGTTCATGCCAAAAAACCTGCCCAACAGCTTCCTCTTGAATGTGAAATAAATCCATATCCTTAGCAATTTTGCGGTGATCACGTTTTTCTGCTTCTTTGAGGCACTCAAGGTAAGCGTTTAATTCATCCTTATTTCCCCATGCTGTGCCATATATTCGCTGCAACATTGGGCCCTTAGAATCACCACGCCAGTATGCACCCGCTACTTTCATAAGTTTAAACGCTTTAACTCTACCGGTTGATGGTGAGTGCGGACCACGGCATAGGTCAACAAAATCACCTTGCCTATAAACAGTTAGGTTTTCACCCTCTGGTATGGATGAGATAATATCAACCTTATATTTTTCGCCTATACCACTAAAGAAATCAACTGACTGCTTGCGAGTCCAAACTTCTCGAACAAATCTGTGGTTACTTTTTACAATCTCTTTCATTTTCTTTTCTATTGCGGTAAGATCGTCCGTAGTGAAGGTACGATCTGTAGCAAAATCATAGTAAAAACCGTCCTGAATTGTTGGGCCGATAGTAATCTGAGTATTAGGAAATAGCTCTTTCACTGCCTGCGCCATTATATGAGCAGCATCATGCCTTATTATATCTAAACCCACTTCGTCACTCAGTTGTATCACCTCTATCTCTGCATCAGCTTCAATTTCACGTGAGAGGTCATATAGCTCACCATTTACTTTCAATGCAACTACTTCTTTCAAAGCATCCGGTTGTAATATATCAAAGCCAGTGACTTTACCACTGTATTCTTTTACTTTTTGTTCGGTTGAAAAAGTAACCCTAACCATAAATAAACCTATACGGACATGTAGCTTGAAGGCGGTTTGCTTCTTCCAACGGTGTCATCCCAGTGTCACGCACATAGCCATACGAACATTCATTTTCGAAGGTAAATTGCACAGCAAATGGTGTCATCCCAGTGCTTGACACTGGAATCCAGCTTTTTTGTAATTTCATTGAAAATGTTGCATAGTGTGCTTGTTCACAATCAATTTTACTGGATCCCAGTGTCAAGCACTGGGATGACACCACCCCTAGTGGGCACTGCCCCTAAATCATAATGGATAACAGGGTTATAAGCTCTGAACATTAATAATAAGGCCTATTCTTTTTTAACCTGAGTGCAATTGCGTCTTCCCAAACTTCACCATTACGCAATAACTTTTCTTTATTGTACATTAGCTCCTCTCTTGTTTCAGTAGCAAATTCAAAGTTAGGACCTTCAACAATTGCATCAACTGGACATGCCTCTTGGCAAAGTCCGCAGTATATGCATTTTGTCATATCAATATCATAGCGCGTGGTGCGGCGACTACCGTCTTCTCTTTCCTCTGCTTCAATAACTATTGCTTGAGCAGGGCAGATAACTTCACATAATTTACAAGCTATGCATCGTTCTTCACCGTTTGGATACCTACGCAACGCATGCTCACCACGAAACCTTGGACTTAAAGGGCCCTTCTCCATAGGATACCTCAAAGTAACCTTTGGCTTAAACATATATTTTAATGTAATAACAAACCCTTTAATTAACTCTACAAAAGACCAGTACCAAGCTAATTTCTTGAGCATAAAATATTTAAAACTTGTGTCAGTCATTATAAATCATATTATCAGTTTTCAAAATAAATATTTTCACCTGGGTGACTTTTTAGGTATTTTGGTTTCTTAAGTGTAATATTGCTAAGTAGTTTATATAAATAATGACAAACACAAATGAAACTATTTTCGCTTTATCGACCGTATTTGGTAAGTCAGGAGTTGCAGTAATTAGAATTTCAGGCAACTATGCGCTTAAAGCTTTAAATCATTTTCATATTAAGAAAGAAATTAAACCAAGATTTGCTACTTTAGTTGATCTATATGATGATTTCAATCAATTGATAGATAATGGAATAATCATCTATTTCCCTGCTCCAAACAGTTTCACTGGCGAGAATGTTATAGAGTTACAAGTGCATGGAAGTAAGGCAGTCATAAAAATCATCTTGGAGGAATTATCAAAAATTTTCGTTATGGCCAGGCCTGGAGAATTCTCACTTAGGGCTTTTCTAAATGGTAAATTTGACTTAACTCAAATAGAAGGAATTGCAGACTTAATTGACGCTGAGACGAAAATGCAAGCTAAACAAGCGATTAAGCAGATATCAGGAGAATTGGAGAGACTATACAGCAATTGGAGGCAAAGATTAATAACGATACAATCCAAAATCGAAGCATATATAGACTTTCCAGAGGACATTTGGGCAGAAAAAAGTGAATTGGAAAAAATTAATAATGAAGTGCAATCTCTCGTGCAGTTGATACAAGAGCATTTAAATGATAATAGACGGGGCGAAAGGTTGCGTGAGGGTTTACATATTGTAATAACTGGTGAACCAAATGTCGGTAAATCAACTCTGTTTAATTTCTTAGCCAAGCGTGATATTGCTATTGTTTCTGAATATGCAGGCACAACAAGAGATATACTTGAAGCTCATATTGACATTGGCGGATACCCAATCATTCTCTCTGATACTGCTGGAATTCGTGAGAGTTCAGATCCAATAGAATCAGAAGGTATAAGTCGAGCGAAAAAGAGGTCTTTTGAAGCTGATTTAAGAATAGAACTATTTCCTTTTGAACAGCGTCATAATATCAATTGCAACGTTGTAAATAGCGATACTATTTATGTATTGAGCAAAGCTGACGATGTTATCAATAATCACAATATAAAAATTAATGGCATAGATTTTCTACCTATTTCTATTTTAAAGGGAATAGGTACAAACAAATTGATCTCTCTCATAAAAGAGAAGGCAGAGGAAAAATTTGGGCATGATAGAGAAACTCCTGTAATCACTCGGCAAAGACATAGGAATCACATGAAGAAAGCACTGGAACATTTACAACGTTTTAATATCGATAATCCAATTGAGTTGATATCTGAAGATTTGAGGCTTGCTGCATTTGAACTTGGTGCGGTGATTGGAATTATTAATGTTGAGGAAATATTGAGTAGTGTGTTTAGCAACTTTTGCGTGGGCAAGTAAAGCTTTTATAGATTGCTTAAAATCAAATGTTGTGATAGAAAAGAAATGGACGGATGGCCGAGCGGTTTAAGGCACCAGTCTTGAAAACTGACGTACGTGATGAGCGTACCATGGGTTCGAATCCCATTCCGTCCGCACAGCATCTCGCTATGCTAGCTGATTTTTAGAGCTTATTTGGACTATGTGGTTCATAACGCTGGAAATCTTGTCTAATCTAGCCACATCTTTTAAAAATACATCCCTTTGTAAATTGACCTTGTTAGCAAAGAAAGCTAATATCTATAAATAGATCACCATCTGAATATGAAAACCGATATAGTAATAATAGGTGCAGGACCTGTTGGAATATTCACTGCTTTTCAAGCGGGAATGCTTGATATGAGATGTCATATAATAGATGTTTTGGATCAAGCAGGAGGACAATGCACAGCTCTTTACCCAGAAAAGCCAATATACGATATACCTGGTTATCCTGTAATTACTGCCCAAAAATTAATTGAGCAGCTAATGGAGCAAGCTTCGCCATTTAAGCCTATTTACCATTTAAGTCAAAAAGTAGAAAAGATTTCAAATAACGAAGGTGAAAACTTTACTATCATAATGAACATAGGTACAGAGGTAAAATGCAAAGCTGTTATCATTGCTGCAGGTAATGGAATGTTTGAACCTAACCGTCCACCCTTAAGTGGTATATTAGAATATGAAAATAAATCTGTATTTTACAGTGTAAATAAAATTTCTGATTTTCAGGATAAAACTATAGTCATTGCAGGTGGGGGTGATTCTGCGGCTGATTGGACTGTAGAACTTTCTAAAGTTGCAAAGAAAATTTATGTGATACATAGGAGAAAGGAATTTCGCTGCACTCCTGAAACTAGAAATAAATTAGAATCACTTGAAATTGATGGAAAAATAGAACTGGTAGTGCCATATCAATTACACGAACTAGCAGGAAGTAATGGGCAGTTGAGCGCAGTGATAGTAAAAAACATTGCCTCTAAGGAAGAAAAAGAAATATCCGCTGATTTTTTGCTGCCATTTTTTGGATTGTCAATGAATCTTGGTCCAATAAACAATTGGGGTATACAGTTAGAACATAGCCGCATAGTTGTCGACCCAGCTACACTTAAAACCAGTAGAGATAGGATATATGCAATCGGAGATATAGCTATTTATTCAGGCAAACTAAAATTAATACTAAATGGTTTTGCTGAGAGCGCCATGGCTTGTTATGACATATACAAAGTAATCCACAACTCTCCAGTCAATTTTCAATATTCAACTTCAAAGGGAATTCACGGGAAAGAAAAACTTCCTTGACAAACCTCGCCAGCTCCCTTATCATGAAACTGAAGCTATTGTATTTGCTTTCGCCAATCTGCAGATTAAAAGGTAAGGATTACTTAATGTATCGGCGTCTTATGTTCAATTTTTTGCAGTATATAGATACTGTATGTCTTTACAAAACTTCATCTACATCTAGATTTTTATCTAAATAAGCTGAACGCGCTTACAAAGCGTTACAAGACATCAAAAAATGCCAATACTCGACAGAGATAGTAAAAGACTAGCTAACTCGGGGATTCTTTGTCTTTTTTTCTGCTTAGTAAATTTCTTAAACGTTTGCAGCGTAAGTTAGTTGCAATTAAAAGCAGCTTAATCTCGCTTGTCAAGCGTTTAAAACATAAAAAACGCCAATATTTTAAAGCGGATAATAACCCCAGGGCTTCTTTTGCCTTTTTTTTCATTTGGTAAATTTCTTAAATATTTGTGGCTAAACGACAACCGTCATCCCGCTGCTTGTTAGCGGGATCTAGAGATACCGCGAATGAATCGCGGTATGACGTAGGACTGCTGTCATTCCAGTGCTCCTTTTTTTGTCATCCGAGTAGCTGACACTGGGATGGCTTTGTTGCATCGCTACTTATGAAAGGCTAACTATAATTAGGATTATAAGCAACTTATTGAAAATCTTGTTTTTTTGCAATCAATCTGATCAAATTTAAGAATAGTAATTTGTTATTTATATTAATAAATTTAATTCTATTGAAAATAGCTAAAGCATTGAAATTCTTGAATTTTAGCCAGATTAGTGAGTGGTAGTGAAATTTCTTTTACTCAAATTTAGGTATTCACTGACCGTTCTTGTTATAAATACCAGAATAATAAGCTACTGATATTCTCCACCTTTTTTATCTTTAATCCATCATAGCTAGCGATGCAACAAAGCCCACTGGGATCCAGGAAACTTAACTTTACACCAGGTGAATGTACAATAAGAACTGGATTCCAGACTGGAATGACACCGAAGGGGCTACTGGGATGACAAAAGGGGGCACTGGGATGACAGGAGAAAGAGGTACTGGAATGACAAGAGAGGGTACTTGGGTGACAGGAGGTAATGCAGGAAGTCTAATAACGCAGCAACACAGAACCCCAGGTTAGGCCTGCACCTATTGAAATCAGCAGTGCCAGGTTTCCTAATTTTATTTTTGATTTTTGTATTGCATAATCAAGTGCTAGTGGGATTGATGCCGCTGAAGTATTTGCATGTTGATCAACGGTATTAATCACTTTCTCTATAGGGAAATCTAACTTCTTTACTACTGCTTCAATAATACGAATGTTTGCTTGATGGGGAATTAGCCAGTCAATATCAGTAATTTTCAAATTATTGCATTTCAGAGTTTCCTCTATTAAGGCTATTAACTTATCCACTGCATGTTTAAACACTTCTCTTCCATTCATGTATATTTTTCCAGAATCACCAGTTGAGGATATCCCTCCGTTCGTACATAGTATGTCCACATTGCCGTCAGAGTATAAGTTTGTTGATATGATGCCGCTGCTACCCATTTCTGATTTTATTATCACTGCACCAGCACCATCACCAAAGAGTACACAAGTTGACCTATCTTCCCAGTCAACAATCCTAGACATTATTTCAGCACCAATAACGAGCGCATATTTAATTCTATTGTTAGATTTTATGAGCGAATCAGCAACTGTAACTGCATATATAAAACCAGAGCATGCTGCTTGTACATCAAAAGCAAATGCGTTTTTACATTTTAACTTACTTTGTACAATCGTTGCACAGCTAGGAAAAGTTTTATCAGGCGTTGTTGTGGCAACTATGATTAAATCAATTTCATCTACTGAAATTTTAGCTTTTTCTATAGCATTTCTTGCTGCATTTACAGCTAAGTCTGATGTTAACTCTCCTTCATCTGCTATATGCCTTTGAACTATTCCTGTTCTCTGCCTTATCCATTCATCGCTCGTCTCAACTATCGATGCAATTTCGTTGTTACTCAACATTTTTCTTGGTAGGTAAGATCCAGTGCTTAATATGAAACTTTTATTCAATATGACTTACCCCGTTAATTATCTTTTGATTTAAATTTTCACTAATTGCATTTACTGCAAATTTTATGGCATGGGCAAAAGAAATAGCATCAGAATTTCCATGACTTTTAATGATGATACCATTCAGCCCTAAAAACATAGCTCCACTTCTCATTTGGGGATTAAAACGCGTTAATGCTTTATTTAGTTTGGATTTTAACAATATACCAACAAGCATTTTCGCTATCCACGAGTTGAATACTTCCTGCTTTATTAGATTGATAAAGGTACTAGCGGTTGCCTCAGCCGTTTTGAGCATTACATTGCCAACAAAACCATCAGCAACAATCACATCTATATTACCCTCTAAAAATTCACTTGCCTCTATATACCCTTTGAAATTAATGCCTGGAGCGTTTTTAAGCAACTCAAAAGCGCCGCGCACTGAGTCATTACCTTTAACTTCTTCTGTGCCGATATTTAGCAAAGCAACTTCAGGATTGTCAATTTTTAATGCTATTTTTGCAAATATACTACCCATTAACGCAAATTGAAATAATGAGTCGGCATTACAATCAACATTTGCACCAAGGTCAAGCAAAGCAAAGCTTTTTGTCTTAGTTGGACAGATAGAGGCAATAGCAGGACGATAAATATTTGGTAATGTTCCTAAAATAAATCTGGAAATTGCCATCAATGCTCCGGTGTTGCCTGAAGATACCACTCCGAAAGCTTTACCTTCTTTCACTGCAACAATTGCAGCTTTCATACTTGAGTCTTTACGATGTCTCAGTGCAAAAGATGGCTTATCATTTGCAAGGACATTGTCAGAACAATGAGTAAACTCAGAATTGTTACTTACTTTTTTGTATTTTGAAAGCAAAGGAGATACTTCTTCCTTATCTCCATAAATATGAAAAAAAACTTTAATGCCTGGGTCAACAAGGTTGTCTAAAAAAAAACCAGCACCCTGAATTACGGAAAGAGGCGCAAAATCGCCCCCCATAGCGTCAAGTGCAATAACTATATTATTATTGACCGTAGATAACATATCATAATAGTCATTCTGCCTGTTGCTTAATGAAAACCCGTTTTCCTTTGTAACTGCCATCAACTGCTACGTTATGAGGCAACATGAATTCCCCAGTTGTTGAACACACCACAACATTCTTAGGCTGAATAGCATGATGAGAACGATGCATATTACGCCTTGACTTTGACTTTTTTCTTTTTGGAACTGCCAAAACTTCCTCCATTCTACTACAAAATACAATACATTAGTAACATGTTTTTTACAGGAAGTAAACAGGGATAGTAAAATAAGTAAGGTTTGCTTATGTAATTGAGTTCTATAGCTAAAGTGGCTTAGGTTTACCTACAATTTGAAAAACCGTCATTCCGCTACTCGTTAGCGGAATCTATACCGCGCATAGCTGTACGAACATTCATTTTTGAAGGTAAATTGCACAACAGATGATGTCATTCCAGTCTGGAATCCAGAAATTTTGCTTATAACTGAGCTGATGAGCTAAAGGTAGTTGTCTTACGCTAAAACAAACGTTTTTAATTAAGTTGCATAGAACCAGTGTCTGGGCACTGGCCCACTGGTGGCCCAAACTACAACGTTCGTACAGTTGTGGATACCGTGGCGGTATGACGTAGGGAAACCTTTCTTGGGTTAAGCTTTAAATTAAAACATCAAGTATATTGAACTTAAAACATATCTCAGCTATACTTTGCGATAAAGTTAATAAAAATTTTAATAAAATCAGTAACTCTAGCTAAAATGAATACAAAGTGAGCTTTTTTGATATAAATAGTGTTAGAATAATTGGTAGGTACTTTATCAATTTTTTGTTAAGGCTTGGTAGTGCATTCATATTTTTTATTCAATCTCTATACCACTGCCTTGTGCCACCATATTATTTTAGCAACATAGCAAGACAAATTATAGAGATAGGCTTTTTCTCTCTGCCAATTGTTGGGCTCACTGGAGTTTTTATAGGAGCGGCAATAGTTTTACAAAGTAGCTTGAGTGACCCATTAATTAACCAAGAACAGATAATACCCAAACTTGTTACGATCACTATCATTAAAGAGTTAGGACCAGTTTTGATCAGCTTAATAATGGTAGGAAAGGTTGGATCATCAGTTGCAGCAGAAATTGGTACAATGCGCATCACCGAGCAAATAGATGCACTTACAACCTTGAACATCAACCCTTTTAAATATTTAATTGCACCAAGGATTTTAGCGTCAATCATAGTATTTCCCATACTTACAGTATGTGCAGATTTAATAGGAATATTTGGAGGATGTATCACTGCAGTCTTCGAATTTAACCACAATTTAAATATATACATTAAACACACAGCTCAGTTCTTTAATACGTATGATTTTATAACTGGGCTAATAAAAGCAACTGTATTTGGCGCCATAATTTCTGTCTCAAGCTGCTATTACGGTTACCATTGCAAAGAAGGTGCACGAGGAGTAGGTGTTGCTACAACATCAACTGTTGTTTTATCGTCCATACTGATCATTTTAGCAAACTACATGATTACTTTGATACATGCGTAACCCCATAATATCAATATTGAACTTAAGCTTATCTTTTGATGATAGGACAGTACTAAAGGATCTAAATTTTGATATATTAAAAGGGGAATCATTAGTCATACTTGGTGGCTCAGGAAGCGGCAAATCTGTATTAACAAAAACAATTATCGGCTTGCTTGCTCCAGACTCAGGGTCTGTTAAAATAAATAGTAAAAGCAAAAATAAATTTGGGGTTTTATTTCAAAATTCCGCTTTATTTGACTACGTTACAGTGTGGGAAAATATATCTTTTAATTATAAAAAGCGCTTTAATATCAGCAAAAAAGAGGCAAAACAGCTAGCAATCGAGAAGTTAAATGATGTTGGACTGGAGGAAAGCATAGCAGATATGTTTCCAATAGAGCTATCAGGTGGAATGAAAAAAAGAGTGGCACTTGCAAGGGCGATTGCACACAATCCAGAAATCATTATTTTGGATGAACCAACTTCAGGATTGGACCCAATTATGTCAGATATAGTAAACGAGATAATAATAAAATTATCTAGAGATCTTAACCCTACAATTATCACGATTACACATGATATTCATAGCGCATTTAAAATAGCTGATAAAATAGCAGTATTATATGAAGGGGAGATCATTTCCCATGGAACTGTTCAGGAAATACAAAATACTAATAACGAATATATAAAAAAATTCATTCATTATATATAGCTAAAGATATATACACTATTGCTAACAGTCATATTTTTAAGTTTTAACTTTGTAAAAGGTAGTGGACATTGGAATTCAGATTTTTTTCAAACTGGATCCTATAGCTAACACGTCATACCGCGATTCATTCGCGGTATCTCGGCATAGATTCCGCTAACTAGTAGCGGAATGACGAATTTGTCGTTTTTCAAATTGTCGTAAGTCAGTTTAGCTATATATAGGATGACAGAAATTGTTTGTATTAGCTATATTCAAAAGCTCTATTGATATTTTGCAATATTTGTGATAAAATAATAGCTTAAGGTTGAGAGTAAAAATTTATGAGTGAAGCTCAAGGTCCAAATATTGCAGAATGGCAAGCGCAGCAGCAACACCAAGAGGCTGCTGGTGAGAAAAGTGGTTTTGGTCTTGGTCATAGTGACTCTGTTTCAACAGTCGTGGATGGAATGAAATGGTTGTTCAACTTTCATGAAGGAGCAATTGCTGCTTATAGTAACGTGTTTGAAGGTTTGGTGAGTGGTAGTAGTCTAGTAACGCTGTTTGGAAAATCAGGTAATATGTTTGGCATAAAATTTCTTGAAGGCCTTGCAGAATATTTTTCAGGTGGAGGTGGGGAAGATATGCCATCAGAAGGAATGGATATGGCTCATGGTGATGAGGGACCTCACTCAGATGATTACCCTCATGCCAATAATGAAATGGCTCATAATGCTGATGGTTTGCAAGACATGCATGATGCAGGTGATCACCATGGTCAATCTTTTTCACCTGGTCCTTCACCATCTGTTGGTGATGACCACGGGCATGAACTTGGTTAAACGCTTAAAAACTGCTGAATAGTATGCGAGAAGGCCTAATAAGAAAAGTTGCTGTTGTTATAATTAACATGAGTTTGTCTTAGTGAAAAAGGTTTCAGTTTTAGGGTCAACAGGAAGTGTTGGAAAAAAGACTGTAGATTTGCTCTCAAAGAGAAAAGAAGAATACCAAGTGGAAGCACTAAGTGCCCATTCGAACTTTGCTCTACTGGCACACCAAGCAAAACTGCTAAATGCAAAATATGTTGCTATCTCCGATGAAAGGCTTTACAAAGATTTGAAAGAAAGTTTACTTGGTACAGATGTAAAAATAGCAATTGGTGCTACAAATATTGCTACCATACCTGTTGATCTCTCAGTTGTTGCAATAGTTGGCATTGCAGGCCTTGGGCCAGTTATGGAAGTTATAGAAAGCGGTACCAAAGTCATTGCATTGGCAAACAAAGAAAGCATTGTTTGCGGTGGAAAGTTATTACTCAAAAAAGCTAAAGAAAAAAATGTACAAATAATCCCTATTGACTCTGAGCACAATGCAATTTTTCAAATTTTGCAAAATGACGACAAATGCGTAGAAAAGATCATACTTACTGCTTCTGGTGGACCATTCTTAAATTATAGCCTTGAGCAATTAAGAAATGTTATGGTAGATAAGGCGCTTAGTCACCCCACTTGGAATATGGGAAAGAAAACCTCGGTTGATAGCGCAACAATGATGAATAAGGCACTAGAGATAATAGAAGCACATAACTTGTTTAATATCAGCCCGGATAAAATTGAAGCAATAGTGCATCCTGAGTCAATAGTACATGGAATTGTAACTTATAAGGATGGGTTCAACTTTGCTGTGCTTGCAGAAACTGACATGGCAATTCCTATTTCATATGCTCTATCTTGGCCGGAAAGATCAGCTTTAAATCGTAAATTAGATTTAACAAAGCAAGGAAAATTGACCTTTCAAGAACCAGACCATAAGCGTTTTCCTGCTCTAAAGCTTAGCATGGCAGTGTTAAACTCTTCTGCTCCACAAACAAACAGTATTGTGCTCAATGCTGCAAATGAAATAGCTGTTAATGAATTTTTGAAGTCACGAATCGGCTTTTTAAAAATAGTAGAGGTAGTGGAATCAACAATGGAAAGTTTTGGTAGTTATACTGATATTAATTCACTATCTGATATAATAAATATTGATTATGAAAGTCGTATTATTGCTCACAAAATTGTTGAAAGTAAAGTTGTTGCGTATAGCTAGAGTAATGTAACCAGACTGCATTCTGTGATTTTTAGCAAAACACGATACACAATCGTCATTCCGCTACTAGTTAGCGGAATCTATGCCGAGATACCGCGAATGAATCGCGGTATGACGGTTCGCGGCGGCATGACGATAAGCTCGTCATCCCGCTGCTTGTTAGCGGGATCTCTTGTTAGCGGCTGAGATACCGCGGCGGTATAGCTATCTTCAAAAATATGGTTGAATAATTGTTAATAATAGTGTATAATTATTAATATTTTTAAGCACTTTGGCTATGGCTTTATCTAAGTTTCTCGACCCTAAGCTGGATTTAACCTTCAAAAAAATATTTGGCACTGAAAAAAATAAGAATATTCTCATACATTTTTTGAATGATATTTTAGGGTTTACCGAGATAAATACTATACAAGAAGTGGAATTCCTCAGTACTATAATGGATCCTGAAATTGCCTCTGATAAGCAAAGTATAGTTGATGTTCTTTGCAGGGACTCTAGTGGGGCTAGGTATGTGATTGAAATGGTGCGACCTGAAAGTCTTCGGTCATATTGTTTAAAAGGAGAGGAATTCATTCAGAAAGAAACTGAAAGGATTCTAAAACTTATTAAACCAGATGTTTTGCCGTCTGAGTCTACGCATCAGTGCGAATCGGGCAACCGGTTGGTGCCAAGCGATGCGGACAATGAACCTCCTCTTGAAAAAGAAGATGCTCAATCGTGAGAGGGGCATAAACTGCAAGCATCATGTGGTTGGAGGGCTAGGCTAGTGGTATGGTGAACGTAAGTGAAGCTTTATAAGTACCGATACGATGAAAGAGCTAAAGATGCTGATAAGCTCTGACCAAAAGGTAATGTGGATAAGTTACATTTTTCATTTCTAGATGTACGCAAATAATAACTCCACCGGTATAGAGAAGCCACCTAACCCACTATTGTATGACTGGAGAAACAGGGTAAGCCTGTATTTTCGCCTACATGGCAAGCAAACCGCAAGGAATGCTGATGGAAGTGCAGGTAAAGGAGAATGGAGAAAGCGAATGCCATTTTGTAACGAAATGGATAGAATTTGTAACATTAATTCGCGTGAAAACGAGCAGACTTCCGTTTGGTCCCTCGTGACAAGAAACTTTGTTAACCACTTAAGGTAGGAAAGCAGATGATTACAAGTAAACCTGTAAGTGCATCTACCAAAAGCTTTGAAGCATGGAAGCAGTTGCCATGGAAGAAATGCCAGAAAGTTATTGTGAGGCTACAAAGACGTATTGTTAAGGCTGTCCAAGAAGGAAGATGGGGTAAGGTAAAAACTTTACAACATCTTCTCACACGCTCTTTTAGCGGAAAAGCTTTGGCTGTTAAGAGAGTAACTGAAAACCAAGGAAAAAACACAGCGGGTGTAGATCGTCAACTATGGTCAACTTGCAATGCTAAATTTCAAGGAATAAAGCAGTTAAAGCAAAGAGGATATAAACCTTCTCCGCTAAAACGGATTTATATCAGTAAATCTAATGGCAAAAGAAGACCTCTTGGAATACCCACGATAAAAGATAGAGCCATGCAAGCATTATATCTGTTTGCTCTGGAACCGATAGCTGAAACGATCAGTGATCGTCACTCCTATGGCTTTAGACCTAAAAGATCCTGTGCAGATGCTACAGTAGCTTGTCATTTGTTACTGGCAAGTCGTAATCAACTACAATGGATACTTGAAGGTGATATCAAAGGATGCTTTGACAACATTAATCATGAATGGCTTATGAAGCATATTCCTATGGAGAAAAAAATTCTGCATAGTTGGTTAAAAGCTGGCTTCCTAGAATCAAAAACTCTGTATCCCACAACTGCAGGTACCCCGCAAGGTGGTATAATTTCTCCAATACTAGCCAATTTAGCCTTAAACGGACTTGAAAAGTTATTGGAAAGTCGATTTGGTAAACTCGGCAGTAGAAAAAGAAACAAAATCAGAAGTGGAGTGAATGTAATCAGATACGCAGACGACTTTATTATTTCAGGTTTCACACATGAAGTACTGGAAAAGGAAGTTAAGCCTTTAGTATCATCTTTTCTTCATGAGCGAGGTTTAATTCTGTCAGAAGAGAAGACAAAGATTACATCTATCACAACAGGGTTTGACTTTCTTGGTTGTAATGTACGTAGATATAATAAGAAGTTAATTATTAAACCTTCGAAAGAAAGTATTAAAAGACTTCTTAATAAAGCACGTACATTGATAAAAGCAAATATAGCGAACACTCAGGCTATAGTAATTAAGTCACTCAGCTCTCTACTGAGAGGATGGGGAAATTACTATCACCATGTGTGTGCTAAAAAAGCGTTTAGAAAGATCGACAATGAAATTTGGCATAGTTTATGGAAATGGGCAAAGAAAAGACATCCTCGTAAAGGATTACGTTGGATAAAGAATCGTTACTTCAAAGTAATGGGTCAACGCCAATGGGTTTTTGCTGCACCCCTATGCAAGAACAAACCAAAAGAGATACGGTATTTAAGACTGCTTAAGCTGATTGATATACCTATCAGACGACATGTTAAAATCAGAGCGGATGCAAATCCCCTTGACTTAAAATGGAAAAAGTATTTTGATGAGAGAGTGAAACGAACAAGAATGTTAGCAAGCTCTTTCTCAAGAGAAGGTTCTCTACTGTTGGTGTCACCATTAAGAATGATGTTTCCTGAGGAATCATGAAGGACAAGCCGGTTCTAGAAAAGAAGAACTTAGATAAGGGGCTCAAGCGTAGTGTTGGGAAACCTGCATGCTGCGTTTCTAAGGGAGGGGGTAGTAGTAATACTGCTTCCTTACCTGACCAGCTCGCTAGAGACAAGGGCTTCGAAAAACGCGCTCAATTATATGCCGCTAAAGCCTACTCAAGACAATTAGATAAATCTGGCAACTACATTGATTTAAAGAAAGTCTTCTTTATTGCTATATCAAATTGTAACTTACTTCCTGAAGAAGTTGATTATATTTCTACTCACAATATACGTGATATAAAAACTAACGGCCATTACTTAAAAGATTTTCAGTTTGTCTTTATTGAGTTGCCTAAATTCGCAAAAAATAAAGTAGAGCAGTTAGAAAGTATAGTAGAAAGGTGGTGTTTCTTTTTTAAATACGCAGAAGAAACAACAGAAGAGGACTTAAAAGAGATAGCAGAAAAAGCGCCAATAATAAAGCTAGCATATGATGAATTAGACAAGTTTCGTTGGAACGAAAAAGATTTAGTAGCTTACGAAGAAAGGATAATGGATCTACGGAAAGAAGAAGCCATTCTTGAATACAGACTTGATCTTGCTACTGAAAAAGGCAAAAAAATTGGTAAAGAGGAAGGGAAAATTGAAGTCGCAAAAGCAATGCTGGCTAATAATGTTGATGTCAACACTATTGTCAAGTTTACTGGCCTTTCTATTAGTGAGATTGAAGAATTAAGTGGAAATCTGTGAACGGTTACGTTTATTTTTTATCCTTATCATCAAGTGTAAATAAGGTTATTGTAGAGATTAAGCCTATTATAACTATTATTAACGAAAATGGGGCAGCTTCTCTATAGCGCTCATCGCTTACAAGTTCATATATTCTAGTTGATATAGTTTCAAAATTAAATGGTCTTATAATAAGTGTTGCTGTGAGCTCTTTGATAGTATCCATAAATACGAGCAAAAATCCCGATAATATACTCTTCTTGATGAGAGGGATATGAACATTCAAACATGTGGAAATAGGTCCATGACCCATAGTATATGCAGTCCACTCAATTTCATTTGGTGTTTTTTTGAGCCCTGACTCTACCGCCTTGAAAGATATAGCAAAAAAACGAAATAAATATGAGTAAACTAATGCGCCAATAGTTCCTACCAAGCTAATTTCCACAATATATTGAGTAATGAAAGAGGATATTCTGCTTAAAAATATTATTATGCTAATTGCGATAATTGCATTTGGAATTGCGTAGCCTAAAGAAATGAGACGTGCTACATTATTGATTACCTTATTTTTACGCGCCGTATATCCAATCATTATTGCAATGCTAATTGAGATTAGTGCGGTAATAACTGATAAACTAATGCTATTTGCTATTATGTTATAGAATCTTGCTTCGTATATGAACAACCCCTTCTCTATGCTCCAATATATAAGTGGGATCACTGGCAAAGCAAAACCTATCAATATTGGTAATGCACACATAATATAAGTGCAAATTAACGGTATAGCACCACTTACACCCCGTTTGTTGTGATAATCTGCATTAGTGTTGATTGAAGAGTAAGATATTCCTTTTTTTTGTAGTTTTTTTTCGATAGCTATTAGTGTTACAACGAAAATCAATTCTGCAACTGCTAAAACAGTAGTTGAATATTTGTCATGCAGTAAAAACCAGGTGCGATATATTCCTGTTGTGAAAGTATCGATAGCAAGAAACTGTGGTGTGCCGAAATCTGTAATTACTTCCATTAGTACCAAAGACAACCCAGCTATAATTGATGGGCGTATGGAGGGTATGATGACAGAAAACAGGCTCTTCAATGAGGAGAACCCAAGTGTTGACGCAATAGTGACTGAGTTACTAACATTCTTTAGACTTGAGCGGACTAACATATAAACGTATGGATATAGGCTGAATCCCATTACTAATATTCCACCACCTAGGGATTTTATTTCAGGAAACCAATAGTCACCTTTGCTCCAATCTAAAATGTCTCTTAATAAGCTCTGCACCGGACCTGAAAACTCTAGCGTATTTACATAGACGAACGCTACTATATATCCAGGAATCGATATCGGAAAGAACAAAGCAATCTCAAAAATTTTACTTCCAGGAAATGAAAAAAATGTGGTGAGCCAAGCTGGAATTACTCCAAATATGAAAGATATTCCCCCTACTCCTACCATCAAAATTAACGTACTCAGTATATATTCAGGGAAAAGTGTGCTGATTACCCATCCGGAATTTGCTGTATCTGTAAATAGAATTGATATTAATGATAATATTGGACAGACGAATAATATACTTACTAGAAATAAGAATATATTTTTAAATACTCTTAAAAACATTAATTTGAATCTATATTTTATATTAAAATGTTATATGTAAAAACTGAAGATATCCAGTAATTAACAGCCGTACTATTGAATATCTTTATAATTTTGTATATCATGTTTTTAGTTGATAAGTGAATAATCATGAGCTTCGTCATTGCAACTTTCTATCATTTTGTAGAACTTTCTAATTATTATGACATGAAAGACGAAATAAAAGCTACATGCAACAACGTTGAGTTAAAGGGCACTATACTCCTTGCAGAAGAGGGTGTTAATGCAACAATATCTGGTGAAAGAAACGCAATTGATAAAATATTCGATTTTCTACGTTCTGATTATAGGCTAAGGGACCTTACATGGAAAGAGAGTGCAGCAGAATATCAACCATTTAGCAAGATGAAGGTAAAATTAAAAAGAGAGATTGTGAATCTTGGTGTAAGCAATCTTGATATTTCCCTTAAGGGTAAATATGTTGATCCAGAGCATTGGGATGATTTTACTTCTCAACCTGACGTTTTAGTAATAGATGCACGAAATGAGTATGAAGTGAAATTAGGCAAGTTTAAAAATGCAATTAATCCACACACACAATGTTTTCGCGATTTTCCTGAGTGGGCAAAGTCTTTCTCAGAGAGTAAAGACCTGAAAGTGGCTATGTACTGCACTGGTGGGATTAGATGCGAAAAATCAACAGCTTACATGAAAAATCTTGGATTTAACGATGTGTACCACCTGAAAGGCGGCATTCTTTCTTACCTCGAAAAAACTCATAATAAAAATGATAATTGGGAGGGTGAGTGTTTTGTTTTTGATGATAGAATTGCTGTTGATAACTCACTTACTCCAAGCAACACAATAAAATGCATACTCTGCTCAAATCAAGTTTCAACTGATAAACTGAAATCAGTTCCACGTGGCCAAGTGGTTTGTTCTGATTGTAAACTTCAGTGTTATAGCTATAATAAATAAAACATCATACTGCTGCAGTTGTATGCACGTTGTGATTTGAGAGCAACCTCTACCAGAAAGGGTGTCATGCCAGTGCCCAGACACTGGCATCCAGGTTCTTTTTTTCTAGATTCCAGCGTCACACGCTGGAATGACAATAAAGAGCATATGGTTATGCAAGAAGTCTACTTCTTACCCTTAATCAACTCTAAAGCCTTCTCCAGATCTATACTCTCAATATCTGCACTCTTGCCCAAAGCAACGTTTGTTTTACCGCATTTTATATAGAATCCGTACCTACCGTTGCAGATAAAAACTTCTTTTCCCTTTTCATTAACCCCGAGAGATTTTAACTCTTTGCGTGGACTGTTTGCAATAATTTGTACAGCTTCGCTCAATTCTGTATTCAGCACCTCTTTGGAGCTTTTCTTAAGAGAAAAGTATTTAC
Source organism: Wolbachia endosymbiont (group A) of Ischnus inquisitorius (assembly GCF_964026985.1). Lineage (NCBI taxonomy): Bacteria > Pseudomonadati > Pseudomonadota > Alphaproteobacteria > Rickettsiales > Anaplasmataceae > Wolbachia > Wolbachia endosymbiont (group A) of Ischnus inquisitorius. Next base: position 1,325,480 of record NZ_OZ034715.1, read on the forward strand.
CATCATAGAAAATATAGTACCCAAATCGTCCAAGGCCTATTTTTACTTCCTTTCCGGTTTCAGGGTGTTCTCCGATTACTTTTGGCAAGGAAAGTAACTGAGTAGCGGTGCTCAGATCAATCTCATTAACATTTATATCTTTTGGTATGGAAACCGTTTTTTTCTTTTTTAACTCGTTATTAAACTCCAGATAAAGTCCAAAAGGACCCTTTTTGATCATCACTTCTTGGTTTGTTATATCATCTATACCTAAACTTTTTGGATATTCTGAATTGTCGTTACTGCCCGTAATTTCTTTTGTATGGTTGCATTCAGGATAGTTAGAACATCCAAGGAACACCCCGGCTTTTCCAAAGTTCAATTTCAATATGCCATCAGAGCAAGCAGGGCATTTTGTATTCACCTCTTTTTTTCCTTCTTCTGAACAAAACCAATCGATTACCAAATCGTGAATGCCGCTGAAAACTTCATCATGCGTCATTTGCTTGACAGAGTTTACATGACCAAAAAATGGCACCCAAAAGTGGCCTAATTCTTTTTTCCAATCTGCATGTCCATTTGAAATTAAATCAAGCTTCTCTTCCATTTGTGCTGTGAAATCATACTCTACACAACGCTGAAAAAAAGTTTCTAAAAATATAGTAACGATTTTACCGCGGCTGCTTGGAATAAACCTTTTGCTATCCAATGAAACGTACTCACGATCTTGTAATACCGAAATAATTGTTGCATAAGTTGATGGTCGACCTATACCGATTTCTTCCATTTTTTTTACGATACTTGCTTCACTATAACGAGGTGGCGGTTGAGTGAAATGTTGTTTTGGCTCAACTGAAATCAGCTTACACGCTTCCCCTTCCTTCATGGCAGGTAGCAGGCCTTCATTTTCGGCTTCTATGTTATCTTGGTAGACTCTATAAAAACCATCAAAGAATATACTTGATCCACTTGCTCGCAGAATTACTTTCTGGTCAGTAGAACTAATTTCGACTACCACTTGATCAAGAATCGCCGACTCCATTTGACTTGCAATGGTCCTTTTCCAGATTAAATCATACAATTTAAATTGCTCTGGCGTTAAGTAATCCTTAATACTACCCGGCGTTCTATTGATATCAGTTGGACGAATTGCTTCATGTGCTTCTTGAGCATTTTTGACCTTTTTTACATATTTACGAGGAGACTGCGGTAAATATTTATCACCATATAATGACTTAATTGACCCTCTAATTGAGTTTATAGCCTCATCTGCAATATGAAACCCATCTGTACGCATGTAAGTTATCAACCCTACAGTTTCACCACCAATATCGATACCTTCATATAAATTTTGCGCTATGCGCATAACACTTTTCACATTAAAATACAGTTTATTCACTGCATCTTGCTGAAGACTTGAAGTAATAAACGGAGGAAGCGGGTTTCTCTTAACTTGCTTGCGTTCTACTGTGCTTACAGCATATTGCCTTGATTCAATCTCCCTGACTAAGTTCTTTGCTTCTTCTTCATTCTTAATATCAAATTTTTCTAGCTTTTTATTGTCATAGTGGCTTAGCATAGCAAAAAAAGCCTCATCTTTGCTATTTTGCATTTCTGCTTTTATGCTCCAATACTCCTGTGTTATAAATTTACTAATTTCATCTTCTCGTTCGCATATAATCTTTAATGCAACAGACTGCACTCGCCCTGCAGACTTGCTTCCCGACAATTTTGTCCACAGCAGTGGTGACAAACTAAATCCAACTAGATAATCCAAAGCTCTACGTGCTTGTTGTGCACGCACTAAATCCATATTAATTTCACGTGGATTTTTTATTGCTTCTTGTACTGCTCTTTTTGTTATCTCATTAAAGACTACTCTATAAATGTTGTTTTCATTACTGATTGCTTTCTTTTCTTTTAATGTCTCTATCACATGCCAAGCCATTGCTTCCCCTTCTCTGTCTGGGTCTGTTGCAAGATATATATCTGATGTTTTGCTTGCGGCTTTTACTAACTCTTTTATATACTTTTCTGCTTTTTCAATGGTTTCATACTTTATAGCAAAATCATTATCCGGATCGACAGAACCGTTTTTTGCTGGAAGATCTCTCACATGTCCAAAGGATGCAGCTACTTTGAACTCTTTACTCAAATATTTACCTATTGTCTTTGCTTTCGCAGGTGATTCAACTATTAATAATGCCATATTGTTAATTATTTTAGTACTTAAAGATAATATGTTGAGAAATATACAATGAAAAGTAAAAAAATATTTTAATGGTTCTTGTGAATTTTACGAACCGGGTTGTGGGACCTTTTCAGAAAACCCTTGGACGTTGCTATTTTTAAGTGACTTTGAAGGCTCATTACAATAGTATATGATCGCAGCAGCAACGAGAAGCTAGATTCCAGTGTCAGCTACTTGCATGACAAAAAAAGGAGCGCTGGGATGACATCCTCCCTTGTGGAAATTGCTCTCAAATCACAATGCTCGTATAGCTGCAACCCTGGAGGTACTGTTTCTCACCCACTGGAGATATTGCACGGTACTATCTACTTGATCATCATGTCGAGTTTCAGGAAACATTAAAATCTCATACTCAAAATCGTTCAGCCATACTGCTTGATGTGGCAGAAAAACCTTGCCAGACTCTATAATCGGAACAATTTGATGAAATCGAGTGAGCTTGTCATCATGTGGCACTATTTCAATAATCGGTAAATCACTGTTTGTCTTTAGCTCTTGCACCAATTGTTGACCACTTGTTTTTGCTTCGATTAAAATTGCGTGTGGCGTCCATCTTGCAGCTAGTGACAAAACCTGTTCTTTAAGCTTTGGATACTCAAGCTTTGCGCGATATACATCAAGTAAATAGAATTTATTATCTATTTTTGCCCAGGTGGTGCAGACACTAAAGTTGCTCATGTCGCTTGTTGAAACCGCAGTATCCCAACTTTGTGTTACATGCGAGAGATTATCAGGAACATTTTTATAGCGCTTTAGCCACTCTCGTTTGACTATACCACTTGAAAGCGGCAGAGGGTTTTGTTGATATTGCGCAGCAAAAGCATAACTCCCAAGTTCAACTTTTATCGTCTCAACTTCTTCTTTTCCTCCATCGAGGGGATATAGCAACTGACCTTCTTCTCTTGAATATAATATCCTTACAGGTGACGCTGGTTTATTATATAATCGCCTGGTCGCACAGTGCTGAGCTACTCGGATGATAGGAACGGGAGGCATTGGCTTTTTGATTGAATAAATAACCTGCTTATTTTCAGAAATCATTGGCAAACAAATATGATGCCATATGTTTTTTGGCTTGGAGAGAAGGTGTCCAGTTAAGTCCTCCTGGTGTAGCCTGTGCATTACAAGAACGATGACTCCTTTTTTTCTATCGTTCAGCCTGGTTACTAAAGTCTGATCAAACCAGTTTGTGGCACGCTTTCTAAGCGTTTCACTCAAAGCTTGAGCAGAACTGAGCGGATCGTCCACAATGATAAAATCACCACCTTCACCAGTTAGTGTTCCACCAACTGATGTTGCGATTCTGTATCCTCTCTGCACTGTTTGAAATTTATATTTGGTATTCTGGTCTTTGGATAGTTCTATCTCTGGAAATAGCGCTCTATACCAACTAGACTGCATCACGCACCTGGTGTCGAGCGAGTGCTTTTCGCTGAGCTGCTGAGAATAACTTGCAACTATTATTCTCGCAGTTGGTTGGTTTCCCAGTATCCATGCGGGCCACGCAACGCTTATGCACATGGACTTCATCGAGCGCGGAGGCATATTGAATATTATTCGTTTCACTTCACCAGCGCTCGCTGCTTCCAGCCTGTCTGCTATGACTTTTATATACTGATAATCGTTATACTCACACCCCGGCACTACCGTTTGAAAGCACAGTTCAATGAATTTTAGAAAGTTCATGATATAATGTTGAAACCAACGCGTGACGCTGGGATGACAAAAAAAGGAGCACTGGAATGACACCCTACTTAACCGTCATACCGCGATTCATTCGCGGTATCTCTTAACATAGATCCCGCTAACACGTAGCGGGATGACGAATTAGAGGTTGTCGGGAAACTAGTAAATTCAAGCATATTCCCTCTTTAACATAACCCTACTCATAGCTAGGTATATGAAATTCTCAGTGGATGTTGTGAGTAAATCATACTCCCTCGATAGCCTTCTATTCCTATTAACCCAAGCAAAAGTCCTTTCTACAACCCATCTTCTTGGCTGTACTTTAAACCCTTGTTCTCTTGTTGGTAGTAGCTCAGGTGGCGTATCTTTGTGCACCCAAAATCTACATGGAGGCCTTTTAACAATTTCAATATCTATGTCATATTCTTCCTTTATGTGATTCTTTAAATTTCTTCCTTGGTATCCCATGTCAGCCCACATTTTTTTAACTTTAGTATATTTTGTTCTCATATTGTTTAATGCTATTTTAATACCATCTCTATCATTTTCGTTAGCAGCGCCTACGTAACAACCTAGTATAAAACCCTGAGTGTCTGTAATTATATGCCTTTTTCTACCCTTTACTTTTTTACTTCCATCATAGCCTTTGATCCCCCCTTTTCTGTAGTCTTTACAGATTGACTATCTACTATACAGGCACTCGGCTGCTCATTCCTTCCTATTTTTCTTCTACTATATTTTGTAATTTCATAATTCATTTTCTCAAAAATTCCCTGCTTCTTCCATTGCCTGAACTGCTCATACACAGTCTTCCATAGCGGAAAATCATTTGGTAAATACCGCCATTGACACCCTGTACGCAATACATAGAAAATTGCTTCTAATATTTCTTTTTTGCTATACTTTTGCGGCCTTCCTCCTTTCTTGTATGATACTCTGAAGTGTTTTTCTATTCTTGCCCATTCCCTTTCGCTTAGATCTGTTGGATACTTTTTTCTCATCTTTACCCCGTACTAAAATTTCAGATATTATAGCCTTTTACTTGTTTCCGGACAACCTCTTAGAGGTTGTCCGGAAACTAGTAAATTCAAGCATATTCCCTCTTTAACATAACCCTACTCATAGCTAGGTATATGAAATTCTCAGTGGATGTTGTGAGTAAATCATACTCCTTCGATAGCCTTCTATTCCTATTAACCCAAGCAAAAGTCCTTTCTACAACCCATCTTCTTGGCTGTACTTTAAACCCTTGTTCTCTTGTTGGTAGTAGCTCAGGTGGCGTATCTTTGTGCACCCAAAATCTACATGGAGGCCTTTTAACAATTTCAATATCTATGTCATATTCTTCCTTTATGTGATTCTTTAAATTTCTTCCTTGGTATCCCATGTCAGCCCACATTTTTTTAACTTTAGTATATTTTGTTCTCATATTGTTTAATGCTATTTTAATACCATCTCTATCATTTTCGTTAGCAGCGCCTACGTAACAACCTAGTATAAAACCCTGAGTGTCTGTAATTATATGCCTTTTTCTACCCTTTACTTTTTTACTTCCATCATAGCCTTTGATCCCCCCTTTTCTGTAGTCTTTACAGATTGACTATCTACTATACAGGCACTCGGCTGCTCATTCCTTCCTATTTTTCTTCTACTATATTTTGTAATTTCATAATTCATTTTCTCAAAAATTCCCTGCTTCTTCCATTGCCTGAACTGCTCATACACAGTCTTCCATAGCGGAAAATCATTTGGTAAATACCGCCATTGACACCCTGTACGCAATACACAGAAAATTGCTTCTAATATTTCTTTTTTGCTATACTTTTGCGGCCTTCCTCCTTTCTTGTATGATACTCTGAAGTGTTTTTCTATTCTTGCCCATTCCCTTTCGCTTAGATCTGTTGGATACTTTTTTCTCATCTTTACCCCGTACTAAAATTTCAGATATTATAGCCTTTTACTTGTTTCCGGACAACCTCTTATAGCATTTCTCATAATAGTCCGAATAGGTCATAGGAAGGCAGAATCAACAGCACGACGAAAGGATTCGAATAGAGGAATGTTTTTCCTGGCTCTGTTTTTTATAGCAAACCAATGATGCTCAATTTTGTTAAAATCTGGAGAATAAGGCGGCAGATACAAAATTTCTGCACCGACTCCTTTAGCGAGCTTGATAAGCTTATCAGACTTATGAAAAGTAGCATTATCAAGAATGACAGTTTGTCCAGGTTCTAAGATCGGTGCCAAAAATTGCTCAAACCATCCATTAAAAATATCCATATTACAGTGGCCTTCAAATGTTAATGGAGCAACTATCTTTCTTCTACTTAAGGCTGCAACCATGCTGATTCGTTGAGTTTTTTTTCCAGATTTTAGGGCATAAAATCGCTGTCCTTTCTGGCAATACCCATATGGATAGTCCTCCGTGTTATCAATCCCAGACTCATCTATATACACTAAGTTTTCTGGTTCTTTTGTTGCTATAATTTTTAAGAATTCAGCACGTTTTTCTTCGTTCCTTTCCTTGTATCCATATGTCTTTTTTTGCGCGTAAATCCAATTTTTCTGAGAGCTCGGTGGATCGTTTGGATACTAACGTTGCCCCAAAGTTTAGCCATTTCCGACAGAGTTTTTCTACCGTGTTTTTTAGCAAATTCGATAAACTTATTCCAGTCGATAATTTTCTGATTGTAACCTCCATTACTGAGTTTTTTTGACTGAAAGTCGCCTGTTTCTTTTTTTCTTTGCTGCCACTCCCACAAAGTAGTTCGTCCAATTTTAAATCTTGCTGCCACTGCTTCTCTGCTTTCCCCTTCGTCTAGTGCTTCCATTGCTTTTTTTCTTAAATCATAACTATATGCTGCCGGCATCCAACCTCCTTATCGCCATCTATCCTTAATCTTATCATATCCGGACTTATGTGGAAAGAGCTATACCTTGAGGAAATGATATTCCTTTGATATATCAAGTGTATCATTTGTTGCCCTATTTATAGCACGAGCAACATCATAAAATGCAACGTGTTCTACAGGAGAAAAACTTCCAACGTTTTCTCCATCCATTTTTTCTATATTTGCTTTATAGTAGGATACGTTTTTAATTTCTCCACCCACTATTTCTTGACCAATTGCTATGAAATCTCCTTTTGTAACTTGCAAAGCGTTGAGATGTTCCATTGCAGTTTCTGTATCATTCTCAGCAAGCCAACTTTTGAAGTCAGTATCGTGTCCTTTTATGTCTTTCAAGAAACTTTTTGACTCATCTGAGTTACCTTGACGTAAAGCATCTAGGTAGTCTCTTAATAAACTAGGATCTTTTTCCTGTAAGTACATTATCAACGCATGACCTGTTTTATAAACCAAGCTATTTGCTTCACTGTCCTTTGAGTATTCTAAACTTAAAATTTTATCTAAATCCAAATTTGCAGCTTCAGTTTTGTCGATACTTGATCCTTGAGAATTGAATTTATGATCTGAATGATGCTCAAAGTAGTCTGCAATTCCTTCCATTAATACTGTAGGTAAAGATTTGCCTCCTGTAGCCAAGTAAGTTAAACCATGTGCAAATTCATGCTGAAGGTTATGAATGCCACCTTGCTGGTAGACGTACATTTCAGCAAAAACGTCAGCTTTCCCTTTGTAGTAACATTTACCACCTTCGTCTCCAAGGTAAGAACCGAAACGCTCGCTTCCGCCAAGGTGAGTGTAATCATCCTTGTCATCAAACATGTAAATTTTAAATGTTTGTTCTGAACTGCCGCGTTCTAACTCGAATGCGTTTTTAAAATTAGTAGCTGTTTCTCTTATCTCACTTTCAATGTTAGCAACTTTACTTGCTCTTAAATTGTGAGAATAAACCTCTACTTTAATATTTAAATCTTCAACTTCTATAACATGTGGCGAATTAAACCCTTTGCCGTTATTGTTGAAATATTCTGCTTTAGTTATATTTTTATTTACTTGTTGACTAATTGTCATAATTTTAACCTCTAATTTGCTGATCTTTCAATATCAAGCATAAAGTAATTTCCCTAAAAAAAACGTAAATCCCTGTATTAATATAATTTATATCTTAATAAATAAAGTATAGATAGTTAACTTAATATGTAAAATTTAGAATATGGCTGAAATTCTATACAGCTATATTCCGGAATCACATTGGACAAGGACAAAAGCAAAGTGGTTTATTGACTTTCATTCCACCAAAGCACTATACTAAAACCACGATGGGTAATTAGCTCAGTTGGTAGAGCACTTGCTTGACGTGCAAGCGGTCGCTGGTTCGAACCCAGTGTTACCCACGTTTTTGTTTATGAAAAGATTTTATATGACAGCAGTGCATAACGGTAAACACTCAGCAGCGCAGTCCAAGCGCTTAATCTATTCCATAATAATAGTTGCGATAACAATGTTTATGGAAATAGTAGGTGGAATAATTTCACATTCGCTTGCTCTATTATCAGATGCAGGGCATATGCTCACTGACCTCTTTGCCTTGGTTTTAAGCTGGTTAGCACATAGGTTTTCAGCTAAGAAATCCGATTTGCAGAGATCATACGGATATCATCGGTTGCAGATAATTGCAGCATTTGTTAATGGTTTAACTCTATTCCTCATTGCAGTAATCATTATAATTGAGTCAATAAAGAGGTTTATTTTTCCAGTCAATGTTGAGTGGAAAGTAATGTTAATAATTGCTACACTCGGTCTTGTCTCTAACATAATAGTCTTTTTTATATTACATAGTAAATGCGAGAGCAATATAAACATAAAAAGTGCTGTACTACACGTTATAGGAGATATTTTAGGTTCTGTAGCTGCTATACTTGCATCTATAATTATCATGCTTACTGGATGGCAAATAGTAGATCCAATCTTATCAGTATTTGTTAGTGTGATAATTCTAAATAGCGGCTATAAAATTCTCAAAAATTCTTGCCATATACTCCTTGAAGGTACGCCTGAGGGTATGTCTGCTGAAGAGATAAAAAGTAAGATCACATCAGAATTACCTGAAGTGATAGATGTGCACCACATACATACATGGTCGCTGTCTGATAATTATTTTATAATTACCATGCATGCTAAAATAAAGCAAAATGTGCAGCACACCAATGTTTTATATGAAATAAAAAAAATATTGCTAGATAAGTTCGAGATAGCACACTCTACAGTCGAGATCGAATACGATGAGTGTGCGGATAATAAGATACTTAAACATTGACGTTTTAAATTATTATGCTATTACTAGAGTGTAATGATGTTGAAGGTAAGCTATGATAGGTATTTCTCAAATACAATTTCCTTCAAAGGATTCTAGTAAGCTAAAATTTGTTAGCTACTTTGGAGCTTTTGTCTCGTTAAGCATTATCACTAATCCTGTTAATGTTCTTTTTTCTCTTGGTACTATGTTCTTCAGGTCTGAAATTAAAACTCTTTATATCTACAAAGAAATAAAAACGGCAAAACAGCAAAAAATGAGCAAAAGGGAATATTGGGAAATATTTTTTAAAAACAATACAATCAAGGTAGCAGCCTTCCTCTTGTTTTCTGCTTTCATAACATATCTAACTTTCACTACCACTTTCTTGCTTATTTCGTTACTGGGAACTATACCACTTACAATGCTATTAATTTTATTGCAGAGTGAACTAAGGCCAAAAGATTTTAACCCATTTACGCTGCTTAAAGCTTCTATAAATTTCTTTTTGGAAGGTATAAAAGAGAATTTACGTGGTATGGTTAATAGTTTTGATGTTAAGCTTGAACATTTACTGCCCCATCAATTAAATGATGATATCATTAAAAATATTGATAAATTAAAAGGTAAGTATAGTGAACAAGTACCTGAAGACGTAATCAAAAATGATGAATATATTCAATTCATTGGATATATAAACAATTCATATGAGTTTAGTGATGAGGATAAAGGAAGAGTAATTGCATTTTTAGATGACTTTTGCAAAGATGATCAAAAGCATAGCTCCGGCTTTACAGGTGGGCAGGTTCTGCTTTTAGTTTTAAGGGCTTGCAATGATGGAGACGGAGAAGCCGTTAAGAGTAAAAAGGATGCATTGATTTCTAATTTAATTGATAGCCAAACTTTCTCTAGAAAAGAGCGAATTCCTAACACTTGCTTCACCGGTATTATCTATAGAATGTTAAGCACGCTAGAGGGTATTCATCCTGATCCAGAAATTAGATTTACTCCCCCAAGGGAAATGTTGCTCTCAGAAGCACAAAATAAAGCACGTGAGTTTATGTTAGACAGGTTAAAAAACAAGAAAAACAATAAAGAAATTCTTAAGGCTTGGTATGACGTTCAAAATGGTTATGAAGACGATGAAAGTCAAAAAATAGTTGATGATTTTATTTCAGAAGTAAGTATTCCTTTAATGAGAAAATTATTGAGTATTACTTCTCAATATAGTGAACAAATTGTGCTGACGTTAATGAAAAATATTAGCTCTATAAAGTTAAATAAATTACAATGTTGTGAGCTGGTTCAGCACATGAGAAATAAACTGCAGGAGCATGATTTAGATGACCAAGAAAGTTTACTCGAAAACATCGGAAAAAAAGTATTCTTAGAGCTATTAAATCGAGATCTACTCGAGACAGATTTTTCTCTCAAGGATTCATCTTTGGATGGAGCTAAGAGAATAGCTAATAAGATAATAGAAGAAGAAGTAGCAGAATTTAAATTAAAGGCTGAGAAGACTATTGCAGGTCAGATAATTAGCATGTTAGATGGGTTAAGAATGCTCCCAAGAGAAAAAAGATGTTATAGGGTATATGTAGAACTCAGTAAAAATAACGAAAATGATAAGGAAAAAATAAAGAAAATTTTGCAAGAAAGGTTAAAAGTAACAAAAGCAGCAATGGATGAAATGTTAAAAAAAGGAGCTTCACATAAGCTAGAGTTAGAAATTGAAAGTGTATATGAAGGAAATAAAGATCACGTTACTCAACTTTATGAAAAAATAAGAGAAACAAAAAAGGAATTCATTGAAGATGGTCTTTTAACACCTCAAGAAGTAGAGAATATAACAAAAGCAAAAATCATAGACTTAAACAAAGAGGACAAAATCATACCGTCAAGCAATTTGTCTCATAGTTTAAGTGTCAATAATTTGGCAGTACATTATCTATAAAATTTATACTCTTTACCTTGCAGAAGATTCACAATATTTCTGTGGTGTTTTAGGAAGACCAGTGCTCCTATAATTAGTAATGTTAAGAACAAATTCCTCTGAAAAAAAAAGGACCATGCTACAGCCGTTGAAGTAGCACTGAGTGAAGCAAGGGAAGAGTATCTAAAGGCAAGAAAGACTATTATCCAAATTATTACGAATACTAAAGTAATATCGATGTTAAATGCTATCAGTATCCCTAGAGTGGTTGCAACGCCCTTTCCTCTACTGAATTTTAGCCAAATAGGAAACATGTGTCCTAAAACTGCTAAAATTGCAGATACATATATATAAAAATCGTTATTATCACAAAATTGTTGTGCTATATAAACGGCAATAAATCCCTTAAAGGAATCCAGAAATAATGCCAAAGCAGCAAGAAATTTATTTCCCGTCCTTGCAACGTTTGTAGCACCAATGTTTCCTGAACCTACTTCTCTTAAGTTTATCCCTTTTATTCTTGTAATGATTAAGCTAAACGGTATTGAACCGAGTATGTAGGACAGTATAAGAACTACATACTTTTCCATTATACCAAGAACCTAATTAATTTTATTATTCCTCAGCCTTTTTAGGTAGCACTGAACTTCATCGTTAATCTGATTACTAAACAGTATAAGCGCTGTCATGTTGATGAGAGCTGAACAAGAGAATAAAGTTCCACCGATATTGGCAATAGCCATTATATCTTTAGAAAGACCAGAGAAAAACGCCACAATTATTACCGCTATGCGGTATATCACTATACTTTTTGCACCGAATAAATATAGCCACCCCATTTCACAACAATATACAAACGAAATTACTGAAGAAAATGCAAACAAAGGAGCAGCTACTGTTAGAAGGATAGGAAACCATGGAGAAACTGTCTCAAATGCTTTGTGAGTAATTAATATTCCCTCACCAACACCTGTTTGGTATGCACCTGTTATTACTATTGTTATTCCTGTTAAACAGCAAATTAACATTGTGTCAAAGCATGGTTCTATCATAGCGACTAGTCCAGTTCTTACTGGTTCTTCATCTTTAGTTGTTGCATGAGTAATTGAAGCAGAACCAACACCTGCTTCGCTGGCAAAGATTGCCCTTTGAATTCCAGCAACAAATGCTCCTACCATCCCTCCGCCAACAGCATTGAAATCTATCATAGTGGAAAATAATATTTTCAACGTATAACCAAGGTTATGAATATTAAATGCAATAATAATAATACAACTAAAGATATATATAAGTGACATAATAGGCACTAGTGCAGAAGATACTCTAGCTATCCTTTTAATTCCGCCAATAATCACTAGAGCAAGCAGCGCAGAAATTATGGAAGAAAGAAACCAAGAGTGACCATCTACCCAACTTGAATAGCCAGATAATATTGAAACCATTTGGTTGGTTTGAAACGCTACACTTCCACCAAGACCTGATAATACAAAGAATACTGCATACATGGCAGCCAGCACAATACCAAGTTTTTTAAATCCAAATTCCTCCAGACCATTCCTTATATACTGAAAGGGACCACTAAACAATTGGTCCTGATCTTCTGTTCTATGTCTAAACGCCAACGTTACCTCAGCAAATTTTGCTGACATACCAAAAAAACCTGTAATCATCATCCAAGGCACCGCTCCTGGTCCACCCATTGAAACTGCAATTGCGACTCCAGCAACAGTTCCAAGGCCTACTGTGCTTGAAAGTGCAGTCATAAATGCCTGAAAATGCGTAATATGACCATCATGGTGATTCGTGTCATATTTTCCACATAAAATAGCAAACGCATGCTTAAACATTCTTATGTTGAGAAATCCAAAACGTAATGTTAGAAACACATAACCAAAAACTAGTAGAAGGATTATAAATGGCACGTAAAGGATCTTGAAAAACAGTACTTCATTCATGAAGTTATTTATTCCATTCAACACAGCGTCATAACTTTCGTAAAAACCTGAAGCAGCGTACACATCATTAAACAATAGGCAAAATAACACCATACAAAGCAATCTATAAATCATGTTAATACCCTTTAGAATTGTAATAAGAATCTATTGTATTCAAAACTTCCCTTCTTAGTAGATATATTGCAACAGCATTTGGAATCATAAGGCACATAAACAAACTGTCACCTAGATAAGATATAAATTCTATATTCTTTGACATACAGCTGATATACACTGAAACCACTATAAGAATTTGGAACGGTATCAGCATTTTTTTACTACCAAATAAATACAGCAAAGCAACTTCACAGTAGTAACAATAAGCTATTATTGTGGAAAATGCAAAGGAAAACATCATTAGCGGAAAAACTAACTTGCTGAACAAGGGCAAAGCTGTTGAAAATATCGAACTAATTAGTGTAATATCACCCACGTTATCAGTGCTATGCATACCAGTGATAATTATCACAATACCAGTCAAAAATGAGATTAATATTGTGTCTATAAGTGGTGCAATCATTGCAACGCACCCAACTTTAATTGGATCTTCTTCTTTTACAGCTGAATGTGCTATAGCTGCTGTTCCGGTACCTGCTTCGTTAGCAAACACTGATCTTCTCACTCCGGCTATTAATCCGCTCAATACTCCGCTTCCTATAGCTGATTTATTGAAGATATCTTGGAATATTATGGATAGAGCATTCAGCAAATTACTTCCGTTTACATAAATTAAATATATACACATACCCACATATAGCACTATCATAATTGGTGCTAAGCTCGTTGAAACGAAAGCAATGCGCTTTATTCCTCCCAATATTACAATAAAGACAAGCAGGGATATAATAATGGATGCGTTGTATTCTAGGAGGTTATTTGATAGTGCTGCTATTTGATTTGCTTGAAATGGTATACCGCCCAAAATCATTGCAATAAGTAGCATAATCGCATAAGTGAAGGCAAGAAATCTACCAGTTTTTGCAAATCCAATTTTTGCAAGCCCGTACTTCATGTAATAAAAAGCCCCGCCAGTTGTATTTTCAGAGCGATAAGTAAATGCAAGCACCACCTCGGCAAACTTTATCGACATACCAAGTATTCCGGTAATTACCATCCAAAAAACTGCACTTGGGCCCCCTATTGTGATAGCTATTGCAACTCCTGATATTGTTCCAAGACCAACTGTTCCTGAAATTACTGTTGCAAACGCTTGAATATGAGTGATTATGCCATTGTTGCTGTTATTACACTTTAGATTGAATAGCGTCTGTATTCCATATTTAAGTAACCTAAAGTTAATGAATTTGAACTGGGCAGTACAAAAGATTCCAGTTGCAATTACCCAAATAATTATAAATGGAATGTTGAATATCTTTATATACAGAAATGAATTTAATAGTTCACTTATCTTCAAAATCATGCAGTTTTCTATTTTTTGTTAGCTAACGAGTTTTATATGTAAAATATATGTAAAACCCGATGCTTATTGGAATAGTAAGTGTATACACTATACCTAAAATTGGTAGAGTCATCCAGGGCTTACTGATGAAAAATACAATAAGTACTCCAAAAAATGACACAAATATATAGGATAGGCTTTTGGGAATATAAATATATTTTGCAGAGAAAGTTGGAATGTGACTTATCGAAAAAAATGAAATGGCCAGAAAGTAACAAGCTACGTTTCTTGTGTTAAAAAATCGCTCTATGAGAAGTAAGTATTCACTCTCATGAGATTGAAAGGTAATAATTATTGGTAACAAAGAAAGTAAAGCACACACTGGAGCTGGAACACCAGAAAAGAAAAATTTTTCCCAGTATGGTTGTTCTGAGTGTAGCGAAACATTAAATCTTGCAAGTCTTATTGATATGCAGATTACGTATATCATTACTAAAATCCAACCTATGACTTTGATTTCGTTTAGCTTCCAAAAATACAAAAGAAATGCAGGCGCTGCACCAAAATTTAGAAAATCTGCAAAAGAATCAAGCTGGGCTCCAAAATCGCTAGTTGATTTTAGAATTCTAGCTATTCTGCCATCCATTCCATCTATTATTGCTGCAATGATGATAAAAATTACTGAGAATTCCCATTGTTCATTAAATGTAAATTTAAGTGAAGTGAGACCAGAACATAAACCCAATAAAGTTATAAAGTTTGGGAATAATTTAGTAATAGGTAAGAATCTACTGTTACTTCCATCGTTATTCATATAACGTCAAAAGTAAGCTTCTCTTGAACGTTTTCCTTATTTAAGTTTGCTATAATTGTTTCACCACCAATAACAGTTTGCCCTTCTGAAACTCTGACTTCTGTATCAGCAGGAACATAGATATTCACTCTACTGCCAAACCTTATAATTCCAAACCTTTCACCTGCTTTTACGTTCTGGGATATTCCTAAATTACAAACGATACGACGTGCAATTAATCCAGCTATTTGCTCCACAATAATTTCTTTCCCCTTTTCGTATTCAATTACAATAACCTGCTTTTCATTTTCATTACTAGACCTATTGCTCATTGCGGATACAAACTTGCCTTTTTTATAACTCATTTCCTTTATCGTACCAGATATTGGTATACGGTTCACATGGACGTTCAAAACACTTAAAAATATGCTAACAAGCGTAAACTTCTTCTCCTCTCCGTTTTCTGCTGATAAAGGATAATTAACTTCTTCAATTTTTGAAATCACACCATCAGCAGGACTTAATATAAGATTCTTATTGTTTGGCACAGCTCTTGCTGGATCACGAAAGAAATAAGTACACAATAATGTCGGAAACAAGCACGTAACGCCAAACCCCCAAGATATAGAGAATGCTATACACGTTACTATAAAGGAAACTACTATAAATGAATAACCTTCCCTGTTTATATTAGGTAAACCAAAACACATAATCTTATTAACAATAACCTATTGTTAACAATTTATCATTTATAATTTCTCATGAAAAGCTTTTTTTAACTGCTTCAGCAAAGTCTTTTTGATACAAGGTAACATTACAGATTGTTATATTAGCACATAGAATTACCGTCATACTGTAACAACCCGTCCAACACAAAATCTAATGCCTAAGTTTAGATCAGAAAACTGATTCTTCTAAAAGTTGCTCACTATCCTCGTCTATTATGATAGAATTATCATGATTTCTGAGTAAATCTCTGATTTTCGTTTCTATTTCATTTGCGACTTCTTTGTTTGTTTTTAGGTAAGTTTTTACATTCTCTCTTCCTTGCCCAAGACGTGTGTTGTTATATGAATAGTAAGCGCCTGCTTTTTCAAGCACACCAAGCTTTGCTCCCATATCTATTATTTCTCCGAGTTTTGATATACCTTCATTGTACATTATATCAAATTTCGCTTCTCTAAATGGAGGAGCAACTTTATTTTTTACAACTTTAACTCTTGTTTCATTACCTGTAATATTTTCTTTGTCTTTTATTACACCAACTTTTCTTATATCAAGCCTTACAGAAGTATAGAATTTTAATGCATTTCCACCCGTGGTAGTTTCAGGATTTCCATACACTACTCCTATTTTCATACGAATTTGATTAATAAATATCAATATACAGTTCGCTTTTGAAACGGCAGAGGTTAGTTTCCGTAGCCCATGACTTAGAAGCCTTGCTTGCAGCCCCATATGTTGATCACCCATATCACCTTCAATTTCAGCTCTTGGAGTTAATGCTGCGACAGAGTCAATAACTATCACATCAACCGCACCAGAACACACTAAATACTCAACAATATGCAACGCCTGCTCTCCAGTGTCTGGTTGTGAAATCACTAAATCATCAGTGCTTACCCCAAGTTTACGAGCATATAAGACATCCAATGCATGTTCTGCATCGATAAATGCGCATGATCCTCCTTTTTTTTGTGCTTCAGCAATCACGTGCAAGGCAAGAGTGGTTTTACCAGAACTCTCGGGGCCAAATATTTCAATTATACGCCCTTTTGGCAGACCTCCAACACCTAGAGCCGAATCAAGCGCAATTGATCCTGTGGATATTGTGTCTATTTTTTCTACAGGGTTTTGCTTCAACTTCATTATTGCACCTTTACCGAATGCTTTTTCAATCTGGCTTATTGCGTTATCTAGCGCTTTTTGTTTATCACTATTTCTTTCTTCTGGGTTACTTGCCATAGATCATTTATTAATTTATATAATTCTCTATGATAATCAAACGCGAATAACCTGCCAAGGTTTTTCTAGTATTTATGTATTATTTCAATGAAAAATATTAACGTTTTCATAAAGCAGATATTTGTTTGCCTTTGTTAGTAACACACTATACTTTAGTGTACGAACGTTGCAATTTGCAGCATAGCAGGTGGTGTCATCCAAGTAGCCAACACTGAAATGACTAAATTCGAAATGGCTACATGAATTTATTGTAAATTATAGCTCTTTCCACAGAAGTCCGGATATGATAAGATTAAGGATAGATGGCGATAAGGAGGTTGGATGCCGGCAGCATATAGTTATGATTTAAGAAAAAAAGCAATGGAAGCACTAGACGAAGGGGAAAGCAGAGAAGCAGTGGCAGCAAGATTTAAAATTGGACGAACTACTTTGTGGGAGTGGCAGCAAAGAAAAAAAGAAACAGGCGACTTTCAGTCAAAAAAACTCGGTAATGGAGGTTACAATCAGAAAATTATCGACTGGAATAAGTTTATCGAATTTGCTAAAAAACACGGTAGAAAAACTCTGTCGGAAATGGCTAAACTTTGGGGCAACGTTAGTATCCAAACGATCCACCGAGCTCTCAGAAAAATTGGATTTACGCGCAAAAAAAGACATATGGATACAAGGAAAGGAACGAAGAAAAACGTGCTGAATTCTTAAAAATTATAGCAACAAAAGAACCAGAAAACTTAGTGTATATAGATGAGTCTGGGATTGATAACACGGAGGACTATCCATATGGGTATTGCCAGAAAGGACAGCGATTTTATGCCCTAAAATCTGGAAAAAAAACTCAACGAATCAGCATGGTTGCAGCCTTAAGTAGAAGAAAGATAGTTGCTCCATTAACATTTGAAGGCCACTGTAATATGGATATTTTTAATGGATGGTTTGAGCAATTTTTGGCACCGATCTTAGAACCTGGACAAACTGTCATTCTTGATAATGCTACTTTTCATAAGTCTGATAAGCTTATCAAGCTCGCTAAAGGAGTCGGTGCAGAAATTTTGTATCTGCCGCCTTATTCTCCAGATTTTAACAAAATTGAGCATCATTGGTTTGCTATAAAAAACAGAGCCAGGAAAAACATTCCTCTATTCGAATCCTTTCGTCGTGCTGTTGATTCTGCCTTCCTATGACCTATTCGGACTATTATGAGAAATGCTATAGAGGTTGTCCGGAAACTAGTAAATTCAAGCATATTCCCTCTTTAACATAACCCTACTCATAGCTAGGTATATGAAATTCTCAGTGGATGTTGTGAGTAAATCATACTCCTTCGATAGCCTTCTATTCCTATTAACCCAAGCAAAAGTCCTTTCTACAACCCATCTTCTTGGCTGTACTTTAAACCCTTGTTCTCTTGTTGGTAGTAGCTCAGGTGGCGTATCTTTGTGCACCCAAAATCTACATGGAGGCCTTTTAACAATTTCAATATCTATGTCATATTCTTCCTTTATGTGATTCTTTAAATTTCTTCCTTGGTATCCCATGTCAGCCCACATTTTTTTAACTTTAGTATATTTTGTTCTCATATTGTTTAATGCTATTTTAATACCATCTCTATCATTTTCGTTAGCAGCGCCTACGTAACAACCTAGTATAAAACCCTGAGTGTCTGTAATTATATGCCTTTTTCTACCCTTTACTTTTTTACTTCCATCATAGCCTTTGATCCCCCCTTTTCTGTAGTCTTTACAGATTGACTATCTACTATACAGGCACTCGGCTGCTCATTCCTTCCTATTTTTCTTCTACTATATTTTGTAATTTCATAATTCATTTTCTCAAAAATTCCCTGCTTCTTCCATTGCCTGAACTGCTCATACACAGTCTTCCATAGCGGAAAATCATTTGGTAAATACCGCCATTGACACCCTGTACGCAATACATAGAAAATTGCTTCTAATATTTCTTTTTTGCTATACTTTTGCGGCCTTCCTCCTTTCTTGTATGATACTCTGAAGTGTTTTTCTATTCTTGCCCATTCCCTTTCGCTTAGATCTGTTGGATACTTTTTTCTCATCTTTACCCCGTACTAAAATTTCAGATATTATAGCCTTTTACTTGTTTCCGGACAACCTCTAATTTACACTTCAGAGTTTATCTGCTTTAAAGTTTACTCTATTCTGTTTCAGCATTTGTCATAAATCCTTAATTATTTCTGACTTTTTAGTTCAGTTTTTAACCATTCTTTCCTTAACTTAATGGCAGTGACAATAAGCCTATCTATCATTCTGATGTGATTTCAGTTTTTTTTACATGCAAACTCTCTAATCCCACCTTGTAGTTAGGATAAATTAGAGAGACATTAAGATCTTTTTTAATTTTAACATTACTTACTCTTTTTGATCCTAAATAAAAACTCTGTGCATAATCTGGTAACTCAATTGGCTCTGGAGGGCTAACATTGAGAAGTTTGGCTGCATACATTATCACTTCAGATTGTGTAGTGGGTAAATCGTCTGAACAATTGTATATTTCACCAGGTTTTATGTTTTGCATGGAAGAAAATAAAATATTCGATATATCTTCAACGTGAATACGAGAAAAAAAATGCCCTTCTTTTTTCACATTTCTTGCTTTGCTAAGCTGCAAGTCAATTAACACGTTCCTACCAGGACCGTATATTCCAGCTAAACGAAAAATATGTACAGGCAATCTGCTATTCAGCCACTTCCTTTCAGATCTAAGGCGCTTTTCTCCTCTGATTTCTATAGGTTTTGTTTCAGATTCCTCATTCACCCAATTACCAGAGTGATCACCATAGACGCTAGTTGCAGACAAATAACCAAACCATTTAACATTTTGCAGGCAATCACCGTATCTCTCCACAACATCATCACCATCTGGAGGAATAGAAATTAAAACGTGCGTTGCGCTTTTAAGCAGATCTTGGCTAACCTTCTCATAATTAAAGAGGATTACATTTTGTATATCTTTACTTCTTGATGTGCCACTGACTTTCCAACCTAAGTTCAGTAATTTTTTCGATAAAAATTTAGCTACATATCCATAACCAAAGCAAAACAAGTGCATGAAAATTAATTTTTAAAATTCTTCTTGATAAATTCTACTCCTAATTTTATTCCCTCTTCATTAATAATATGCCCTAATGCATGAATTGGGTGTCCTTCAACATTTACTCCATTTTCTTTCAGAGCTTTAACCGCTAAGTCGAGGGACGAAAAAGGTACCACGTCGTCAGCATCACCATGGATAACACATATGTTAGGTTTTGACTTGATCTCTGGTGCAGTTTTTGAAGGTGAAAGAAATCTACCAGAGTATGCAACAACTGATGCACAGGATTGAGAGCGGGTGAGAGCTGTATGTATTGCAAGCATTGCTCCTTGAGAAAATCCAACTAAAGAAAGTTGCGTATCTTTTAAATTAAGCTCCTTTAATTTTGTATCAATGAAATGATTTACAATTGATGTAGCATTTTTTACTCCATTATATAGCGCTTCCTCACTACGATCTTCCAAGCTGAACCACTGATAACCATCACCTATTTCTCTTTCAAACGGAGCATTGGGTACTGCAAAATATGAACCCAGTAAAAACTTGCTCATAACTTTAGCAAGGTGAATGAAATTATCGCCACTTGAGCCCCAACCATGTAAAAAAATAATCAAATTTTTCTTATTTCCGCCTGCACAAATTTCTGGGCCTTTAAGTTCAATCATTTCTTTTCCTTTTGCATTTATATTTTTATTTAACACTAATTTTCAAATTTGTAAAAACCCATGTGCAATTATGTACACTAGCTCATAACTGTATGAACATTGCAATTTGCAGGCAATTCGCGTGGCAGATGAAAGTAGCTGACACTGGAATCCAGTTCTTATTACCTGGTGTAAAGTTAAGTTTCCTGGATTCCAGTGTCAAGCACTGGGATGACACCTCTGGGCACTGCCGTCATAAAGGAACCAGTGTCAGCTACTTTCATGGCATCAATAATTGACCTCGACTTACCGTCCAACTAGAAAGTTGTATATAGAATGACAGAAATCCAGATGTTATTTACTTACTTTCGATCTTTTCTATCAATTTTTTAACTAAGCCTCTTAGCTTTTTACTGGATTCATCAAGCTCTTGAATCTGCGAGCTGTGCTCTTTCATTAGTTCCTTATAGTTACCTCTTATGTAGTCAATCATTTTCTTCATCTGAGCAATCATCTTGTTAACATCCATACTGCCCAAATCAGGTATCATGCCAGGCATAGCCCCTTCTAACATACCACCAGCCATAAGCTGCTGAGACATTTGCATAAGTGGTTTTAAAGTCTGATTAAGCAATTCAGGATCCTTGGCTAATTTTTCTATTTGCTCTTTGCAAGTATCCATATACTGCTTCATAAATTCATCTTCTTGCCCTTTGTCTATCATAATTATAACCTACCTAAAAATACGTGTTCTTTATTATATATTATTTTAAAATTAAAAACAATACAAAATACCTGTCACAATTGCATTAATACTTTTTAAATAATAAAAAATGCTCCTTTGCTTATAAAGGGTCACATACCTTCTTTAACCATTCCTTATCTTTTACGCTATTTTCTAAGTTTTTATAGACAAATTGATGGTAGCCATTTATCCATTCAATTTCATCCTTAGTAAGCATTTGCACATTTATTAGTCTTCTATCATATGGAATAGAGGTCAGTTGTTTAAAGTTTAAGAAGCCGTTTTCTTGTCTGTTGACATACATCAGATTTTCAATCCTTATTCCATACTCTCCCGGAATGTAATAGCCAGGTTCGTTGGAAAGTATCATCCCTGGCGTGAGTTTCACTTTATTACTTTTTGATATTGCTTGTGGTCCTTCGTGTACTGATAGGTAACTTCCTACTCCATGCCCTGTACCATGCATATAGTCCATTCCAAATTTCCATAAATGCGTACGTGCTAATATATCCAATTCTCCACCAGTAGTGCCAGGAGGAAAGATGACACTTGCTATAGCAATGTGAGCTTTGAGTACTATTGTATAGTGGGTTATTTGTTCATCAGTTGGATTGCCAATTGCTACAGTTCTTGTCACATCAGTTGTGCCGTCAAGGTACTGGCCACCAGAATCAATCAAATACAGTCCATCTTTCTGAATTACTTTATTCGTCTTACTGCTTGCACGATAGTGAATTATTGCCCCATTCTCATTAAATGCTGAAATTATTGGAAAACTTAGTTGCTTAAACAAATTCTGCTCTTTTCTGTATTCTAAAATCTTTTCTTCAGCTTCAAGTTCTGTACCAACATTATTTTCAAGCCAATATAGAAAATTTGTAACTGCCACTCCATCTCTGATATGCGCATTTATAGCCCCAGCTATTTCAGTTTGGTTTTTTGCTGCTTTATAAATTAGACAAGGATCTTCTCTCTCAGCTACCTGTTTATCTTTTATTACAGCCATGATACTCATTGGAGTTGTGCTTGGATCCATGACTATTGAATTTAGCTTGTGCAGCGAATTTTCTAGCTCACTAATATCAAAAATATTTATATGATTGCCTAAATTTGCTTCTATAGTTGAATGTTCTTTATCTTGAATAAACAAACCAACATTACCGCTTTTATACAATATAGCACGGCCCAATATACATGGAGTATATTTAGCATTTTCATTTCTTAAATTTAATAACCACGAAATTGAATTTGGATCAGTTAAAAGCACTACTTCAGCTTCTTTATCTATGCTTTTAGCTATTTTTTCACATTTGTCCTTACTACTTTCACCAGCATATTCAATAGAATGTAAAACCACTGCTTGTTTTCGACAGTCACTTTTTTTTCCAGCTAAACAGGGTATTAATTTACAGATATTCTCATACTTTCTTATATCTTCTATGGTAAAATATTGCAAATAATAACCTAGTGAGGCAGTCGATGTTAAGTTTGCTTTTATCCATTCGCGTGGATCCTCTTCTTGTATATTATATACTTGAAAATTGCCCCGATCGAGCTGATTGCGAGCTTGTGTGATATAGCGTCCATCCGTAAAAAATGGGCACTTGTTGTCTTTTGTAACGATAAGTAGCCCATTTGTTCCTGTAAAGCCACACAGCTTTGTTAGCTCCTCTGAATACTCATTTAAATATTCATCTTTAGTATGCAACATAAATGCATCAACGTTTATCTCGTGCATAAAAGAACGAAATTCTTCGATTTTTGACATAGAACACCTCATACAAAATTAGCAGCCACTTTCGTTTTCCTGTTTCTCAAATACACTAATATGCTCACTATCGCTGCAGGAGTGATGCCTTGTATTTGCTTTGCAATGCCAATCGTCGCTGGTTTTATCGTCTGCAACTTTTCTATTACTTCACTTGACAGGCCTTTAACTTGTGAATAGTTAAAATCAATTGGAATTTGAGTGTTAATTTCCTCTCGTAAAAACTTCATATCCGCTTCTTGTCTTATTAGATAAGGTTTGTATTTTGCTTCAATTTCAACCGCTTCGCATATTTCATTCTTAGTTATGCTACCCATTGCGGTGCCATCCCAGCGTGTGATGCTGCTTAACTCCGGCCATATTTCTTGTAATTTATTCCAGTCGATGTTTGGATAGCTAAGTAAATCTAGTGCCGTTTTTCTTATCCCATCATAAGATATTTTGATACCATAAGACCTAAGCTGCTCAGGAGTAATCGTCAGACTCCCTAACTTCTCTTCAAGCTGCTTAATGGATTCAAGTTTATTCTGTAAAACAGAGTATCTCTCATGCGAAACAAGGGAAATATCATAACCTTTTTGTGTTAATCTTCTATCTGCATTGTCTGACCTGATAGCTAGCCTATATTCTGCACGTGAGGTAAATAATCTATAAGGTTCGATCACCCCTTTGGTGACTAGATCATCTATCATTACGCCGATATATGAGTCTGTGCGATGAAGAACAAAGCTTTCTTTTTTTTCAGATGCAGAGAGTGCTGCATTAATTCCGGCAATAATTCCTTGCCCTGCTGCTTCTTCATATCCAGTAGTGCCATTAATTTGGCCAGCAAAATATAGGCCTTTAATTTTCTTAGTTTCAAGAGTATGGCTTAGTTCTCGTGGATCAATATAGTCATACTCAACTGCATATCCAGGTCTTAGTATTTCTGCATTTTCAAGTCCCTTGATACTCTTTATCATTTCACACTGCACTTCAATAGGCAATGAATTTGAAATTCCGTTCGGGTATATAGTATCATCATTCAAGCCCTCTGGTTCTAAAAATATTTGATGACTACTTTTTTCTGCAAATTTTTTAACCTTAGTTTCAATGGATGGGCAGTATCTTGGTGCTATAATATCATCCAAATAAGAAGAAGCTGACCTGTGCAGATTCTCTCTAATTATTTTATGCGTGTTTTCATTAGTATGGGTAATAAAGCATGATACCTGAGGTTGGTTAATTTTTTCTGTGAGATAAGAAAACGGCACAGGTGGATTATCACCCACTTGTTCTTGCAATATTGACCAGTTTATAGTGCCACGATCAAGCCTTGGCGGAGTTCCGGTGCGCAATCTACCTAATTTAAAATTATATTTCTTCAACGTATTTGCAAGTTCTACTGCAGGCTTATCTCCCATTCTCCCTGAAGGAGTTACCTGCTCTCCTATATGAATTACACCTTGCAGGAAAGTTCCCGTAGTTAAAACAACTTTACCTGTTAGTATATGTTCCCCTGAGCTTGTTATTACAGCTTTAATGCACAATTCTCCATTGTTATTACTCTCTATAAGGAAATCGTCAACCGACTCTTCTTTTACCGTCAAATTGTTATAATTTAGAATAATTTCCTGTATTGCTTGCTTGTACAATTTTCGGTCTGCCTGTGCACGTGGTCCCCACACCGCCGCACCTCTGCTGCTATTTAAAATGACTGAGTGTATACTTGCTTGATCGATTGCTCTTCCCATTATTCCATCAAGAGCGTCAACTTCCCTGACTACAACGCCCTTTGCAACTCCTCCGATTGCTGGATTGCAGGACATTTCCCCTATAGTTGAAATTTTATGAGTTATAAGCAGCGTGTTTGCACCAAGGCGAGCTGCAGCAGCAGCAGCTTCGCACCCTGCATGACCACCACCTACTACTACTACATCATATTTATGCATGCCTTCTTGAGTAATTCTTACTCTACTAATATTCTAACTATTAGCGGTTAATGTCAAATTTTACAGTAATTAACTATTTCAATCATCAGTGGCCAATGTATGGCTAACTCACGTCATACCGTCACGGTATCTCTAGATCCCGCTAACAAGCAGCGGGATGACGGTTTTTCAAATTATCGGGTTTTAGTGGGGCGAGCGACCAGGATCGAACTGGCGACATTCAGTACCACAAACTGACGCTCTACCAACTGAGCTACGCCCGCCAAGATATAAAATTTCTAACATAAGAGCGCAAATAGTCAATTGATTATTTAACTCTCCTTTTGCAGAGGGTTTTAAGTTTAGCCAATAAATATTTTCATTGATACTTTTACCATTATAGTTAATTGTATTGACACTAATGAAGTAGTGGTATGTTTAAAAGTATTTTCACATTTAGTTTTTTTACGGCTATTTCAAGGATCTCAGGGTTAATAAGAGATGTATTGATTGCTACGGTTATTGGTGCGAACTCTCTTGCAGACATATTTTTTTCTTCGTTTCGTTTTGCCAATCTATTTCGAGCATTTTTTGCAGAAGGAGCGTTCACTACCTCATTCATACCATTATATTCGACAGAATCATATGATAATAAAAAGGCATTTAATTTTGCAAGTAGTGTAATATCCATTACGTTTATTACCTTAGTAATTTTTTGCCTTATCATGCAAACTTTCTCCCCTTATATGATTCAAATTTTTGCTCCTGGATTTGACCAAAGTAAGTTTACCCTTACTGTTACTTTATCAAGAATTATGATGCCCTACATAATCTTTGTTTCAATTGCATCACTTATTGGTGGAATGCTGCAAGTAAAGCAGCATTTTGCTTCAACAGCTATTGCACCAATCGTTTTGAATCTCTGTTTAATCATCAGTTTGTTTGTGCCTTACGTAAAAACTCCAGCGCACAACCTTTCTATAGCTGTCCTTATAGGAGGAATTTTCCAGCTACTTTTGATACTATTTAGTGCATACAAGTTAAAGGCAGCTTTTTCTTTTAGCCTTGAATTAAGCAATGAAGTAAGGTTATTTTTTAAGCGTGTGATACCTGCAATTATCAACAATTGTGTAACTCAAATAAGCTTATGGATTGATACAATCATGGCGAGTTTTATACCAAATGCGGTGTCCTATATATATTATGCCGATAGACTAAATCAACTACCGCAGGGAATAATCGGTACTGCAATTGGTACAGTGCTTCTTCCTTTAATTTCAAAACAGGTGGATAATACTGAAAATATAGTCAAAATACAGAACAAGGCTCTCAACATAGGATTAATGTTAATTATGCCAACAACTGCTGCCTTTATCATTATTCCCGACATAATTTTACTTACGCTTTTTTCTTACGGCCGGTTTGATCATTATGCAGTGCAGCAAACTGTTCCCACTTTAATAGCATTTTCTCTTTCTTTACCTGCATTTATTATAAATAAAGTATTGCTACCTACATTTTTTGCTAAAGGCAATCTGAAAATACCAACCATATTTTCGCTAATGTGTCTTGGAATTAATGTAGTGCTAAACCTTTTGTTAATGAACGAGTATCAGCATACGGGGATTGCTATTGCTACTTCCGTTTCCACTTGGATAAACTCTATTCTATTAATTAGTTATTTAACAATAAATAAAATGTATAAGGTTAGCCAAGCGTTATTGTTAAATGTCATGAAAATTTTTGTAGCAACGGCAGTCATGTCAATAGCCCTTTATATTTTTAATTCTTTGTTGGCAGGATTATTTTTTGATAAAATGTTGGCTCGTATTGTTTATTTAACGACTTTAATAGCTTTGAGTGTTATTGTTTATTTTGGTATTCTCTATTTAATATTTAAGGGAAACTTTAAGCATGTGTAAATTATGAGACTTTCTTTATATGCTATATTATCAATCTCACTGCTATTAATTCTCATGCATGTTGCTGCAACTTTTAAGGATTGGAGTGGCTACAGGAAATATATCATAAAAGAGTTAGAGAAGACGTATGATGCTAAAGTGCATATTGGGGGAAAAATTAAAGTTTCGTTGATTACCCCAAAGCTCACTATTTATAATGTATACGTACAATACAACGAAAATAAAGAGCAAAAGTTGTCAGATTTAATTAGTGTAAGAAAAATTGAAATAAGGCCATCGTTCCTATCGTTGTTTTTATTTTCGTTGCAACCAAAGTCAATCACATTGTTTGGCATGAAAAGCAACAAAGAAAATTTACTTAATATTATAAATACAAACGCCAGTGGTAACACAGTCAATATAGTAATAAAAGACAGCCAAGTAAGTTTCAAGAATGATTTCGCTGATATTGTTAACATAAAGGAAGTTGCTGTAAAAAAAAATAAGCAGTTTTTTGGTAAAGTAAAGGTAGGTGATAATAATTACGATTTTTCAGGAAAGGTTAATATCACAAAAAGGAATGTACACATTAGTGTTGAATCAAATTTTGTAAATTTGCTATTTACAGGTAATAGAAATCAAGAAGAACTCCAGGGTAATTTAACATTAACAATTAATAACAGTTCCGGTTCTGTGAGTGATTTAGCAAAAATCATTAATCTTAGCTTTCTCTCTTGTGTTATTCCTAGCGAAAATATCAAGATATCATCCAATATAAGTCTTAATGAAAGTGAGTTTACGGCAACTGACTTAAAAATTGATTCCAAAAGCATGCAAGCCAGCGGTACAATACAAAATGATAGAAAAGGCAATCACACTAATTTCAATATTAGCTTCAGTAAAGTTGATTTAGATTCCATACAAAATGATTCACAAAGAACAATGAATATGAAGGATCTTCTGGAATGTTTTAGAGCAGTTGTGCCAAAGAACTTGAGCTTAAATTTTAATATGGAAGCTTCTAACATTCAATATCAAAACAAAATATTGGACAATTTCCGTGCTGTACTAAAATCCACTGATGGCAAAGTAAAAGTTAATACGCTTCTTAAATTTCCTGGAATCAATAATATATCTTACTTATCAGGAGAGATCTCAAACAATAATGTCCTATCTGAATTCAACGGTGATTTATTAGTCGAAGGAAATGATTTTGAGTCATTCATTTCATGTTTTTTCCCTTCTATAAAGATGAAAGAAAACCAGAAAAATCAATTTACACTAAGTTCTAAACTGCACCTTGCACCAAGAATATTATCTATCTCAGACATTAGACTGCTAAATAATAAGGAATCCTTGCAAGGATCAATTAGAGTAAGCCACACAAAAAAACGCAGTGTGATCGATGGTGAATTTAGCATGCATAATCTTGATGCAGATAAATATGATCATTCATTATTTAGCAGTTTACCTAAAATGCAATGGCTGAAAAATTTTCAGTATGATACAAATATAAAGGCCCGTGTTAATAACCTTACATTGAATGATACGAAAATTAAAAATTTGGATTTTTTGCTGAAAATGGAAAAAGGTAAGCTAGTTGCAGATAAAATAAAACTATCTGGAGAAGATTTCGATATTACCGGTAATGCAAAAATATTAGCAGATCAAAAATACGCCAAACCTTTATTAGATGTTAACCTTACGGGCAGTAAATTTAATGGAAAAATTATTACATTACCAAATTTAGTAGAGACGAAAAGAAATTCAAGAAATGAGATAGATCAAATTCAATGGTCAACAAAGCAGCTTGATTTTTTGGATGACAAAGAAGGCTTTGATGCAAATGTGCAAATCAATACTGCAGAATTTAAAACCGAGCATAATGTTTTGAAAGATTTTAATTTGGATGCGGTAATGAGAAACAACACTATCACTATCAGGCAGGCAAGTTACGTATTAGAACGCGGGCAAGTGTTTTTTCAGGGTTATTTAAGATCAGACTCAATAAATACAAGGTTTTCTATTGTAAATTTGGACACTAAAAAGATTGGTAAGGTTATAGGAATTGACAATGTAAATGGTCAGGTAAGCTTAAATAGTGAAATCAAAACTCAAGGAAAAAGTTTTCATGATTGGGCTAGTAACTTATCAGGAGATGTAAACTTACAAGCGCAAGGAATAGAAGTTACTAATGTAGATTTCAATTCATTTATCACTAATTTGTTAAGCAGTAAGAATAAATCTGAAATTTCCACACTTGCTTATGTTGATATATATAATGGCAAGACATTTTTTGAAAATATTAGCGGAAAAGCAAGTATTAAGAGTGGTATATGTTCAACTAGTTTACAGTTCGGGATTGATCAAGCATCAGGATCGATCTCTTCTAATTTAACCTTATCTAACTTCGCTTTAGCTTCTATATTCAGGTTCTTTTTCATACCACCAAATTATAGTAATCCAATCTATATCGATATGCATTTGGATGGCCCTATTTGGCGTCCTAAGATGAGTTTTGATGTAGACCAAATCTTCACCGCTTTAGTCAGCAAGAGAAATGGTTGATTTACTTAGGCGTACGGTTTAGGGGACAATGAACTCATCTGAACGGATACAAACTTAACCTAACTCATCACCACCCGGCAATGGTGGCAAGCCAAATGCTTCTCTCTTTTCGTTGAGCGTCATGAAGCTTGCGTTTTCTACGTATTTCCACAACTTTTGTCTTTTTTCCATGAGAATTTCTATTGCATCTTTGTCATACGACAAGCACAGATCTTCACCAAATTTTGGTGTTAGCCAAGAATTCAGGTGACAGATAATATTTTCTAGCGTTGGTAAAACCGTCTGCTCCCAGAGGGATAAGCGTGCTTCGACTAAATTGCTATAAGTGTTATCACCCGGTATGCCAAGCAATTGCGGTGGAACGCCAAAAGCTAGCGCAATATCACGAGCTGAGCTGTGTTTGGACTCAATAAAATCCATATCCCTCGGCGAAAGACTCATCTCCTTCCACTCCAAGCCTCCTTCAAGCAATATCGGTCTTCCAGCGTTTATAGAACCTGAATAATGATCATTTATCTGCGCTTTTAAGCGTTGGTACTGCTCTTGACTTAAACTTCCACCACTTCCATCTTTCGCTGATTTCACAACTATTGCACCACTTGGTCTTGCCCCATTTTGCAACATCGCTTGATTCCAAGCACCCGCCTGATTATGCTGATCTATGCTATACGCAGCTGCCTCAATTGGTGATAGCCCATACCAATCATTCAAAGGGTTAAAGGTCTTTAGGTGCAACACTGCTGAACGTCCGGTTAGTTTATCAACTTTAAAGTCATAACTGTTGTTATTTATGGCATAACGATAGTTATAAGGAACGTTATTTCTCCCTGGAACAATTTCAACCCTATCGGGGCGCAGAAGATAAAGCTCTGTTGGTGGTTTTCTATTGTTCTGCGACTCAACCATCAATATATAAGAATTGCCGTTAACTAACCGATAAGTTACAATCCCCTCAATAAATTCCGATTTTGATGTCATTGGATTAGGAGAATAAAGTAATTTCAGTAATGGATGGGCTTTTAATTGTGATTTTCCCTGATCAGTAAGCTGGCAGAGAGTAAAAGGTACCGAAGATGCAGCACTTGCAATCATATTGATTGCTCGAAAGGCAATAACATTTTTTATGTAACCTTCCTCAGCAAAACTTACATAATCACGCTTACTCCAACTTGGCTCCATCATTAGCTGCAAAGCAGAATATTTAGTAAATACTGCGCTTTTTTTTCTTTGAAAAATATTGAGATTCATATATGCCTCATGAAAGATGTTTAAAAGTTAAAAGTGTTTTAGATTCTGTAGTTAAACTAAGACATAGATCCCAGTGTCACGCACTGGGATGACGGAAGGAAAGCACTTGGGTGACAGGAAAAGAACGCACTGCTATACTAAAAAAAAAGAAATAGAACATGATAGAATGGCTAATATCTAATCAGCTTATTGATTATAACTGCGCTGTAAAATCTATGGAAGAGAAAATTCAACAAATTCACAATAATTCAGCAGACGAATTGGTATGGCTACTCCAGCACCCTCCACTTTACACTGCAGGAATCAGTGCAACAGCTGATGATATTGTTGAAAAACTATTTCCCATATATAAAACAGGAAGGGGTGGTAAACACACATATCATGGTCCAGGACAGCGCATTATATATTTAATGTTAAACCTTAAAAAAAGAAACAAATGCGATATAAAGCTATATATTAGAGATCTAAGTAAGTGGATCATAAATGTTTTAAAGCAATTTAATATACTTGGAGAGTTTAGAGAAGATAGAATAGGCATTTGGGTAAACCATAACGGAGTAGAAAAAAAAATTGCAGCTTTTGGTATTCGCTTAAGAAAATGGGTAACTTATCATGGCATAGCGCTTAACGTCTTTCCAGACCTCTCTCACTATAAGGGTATTATTCCTTGTGGGTTGCAAGGTTATGGCGTCACGTCAATGGAAGAACTAGGAGTGAAAGTTCCACTCTCTGAATTGGATGATATACTAAAAAAAGAGTTTTATAAGATATTTTAATGATTGTTTACCTTTTATATTTCATTCTCACTTTATGTGCTAACACAGGTATTCATGCAATCGACCAAGTTGATATTATTGCTCCTTCTTCGAAGGGAAAAGAATCAGATCTGACTACTATAAAAGAATATGTAGAAGCTTTGGATTTTAATCCCCATATTTCGGAGAAAATATATAGTAATGATAATCCATTTTATTCCAACTCTGATGAATTCAGAGCAAATGATTTGATTAGTGCACTAACCGGTGATAGTAAAATAATCTGGTGTATCAGAGGAGGAGAAGGGGCTTCTCGGTTAATTCCCTATCTAGAAAAGTTACCCAATGATAAAAAAGAAAGGATTGCTCAAAACAAAAAGATCCTCATAGGCTATAGCGATATAACTGCCTTGCACATCCATCTACAAGCTAAATATGATTGGCAAACTCTTCACGGCACCATGTTGGAAATGATAGTAAATAACTCCGTTTCTGAAAGCTCTGTTGAAAAATTGAAAGAGTTAATTCTTAACAAGCGGGATTCTATCAGATTTGATAACCTAAAGACGATAAATAATGGCATTAGACTAAAAGATGGCAGATTAGAGTCTAAAATCATCGGTGGTAATATGACTTTAGTTGAAAACAGTATAGGAACTGTTTGGCAAATAAATGCGAAAGGTAAAATTCTATTTTTAGAGGACATAAGAGTCTACCCATACGCAATAGAGCGCAGTTTAGATCACCTAAAACAAGCTCACATCTTTGATGGAGTACATGCAGTAATCTTTGGGGATTTCGTTAACTGCTATAACGATAACCTTGTTGAAGTTGTAAAAGAAAGGTTTGCAAAAAGTGTTAACTTTCCTGTATTTACTATGAAAGGGGTAGGCCATGGACATACAAATGATCCTTTACCTTTTAACACTCACGCTATTATTAGCGTTCAAGACGAAAAAGAAGGTTTGTTTTTTATGGACGTGCAAAATGTTAGCTAATCTTATAGCTAACGCGAGCTCTACGTCATACCGCCGCAGTATCTCTTAGCCGCTAACACGTACTTAACCGTCATACCGCGATTCATTCGCGGTATCTCATCCGCTAACAAGAGATCCCGCTAACATGTAGCGGGATGACGAATTGCTTAACCGTCATACCGCCGCAGACCGTCATACCGCCGCGGTATCTCTTAGCCGCTAACACATAGCGGAATGACGAAGTTATCGTCATGCCACCGCGAACCGTCATACCGCCACGAACTGTCATACCACCACGAACCGTCATACCGCGATTCATTCGCGGTATCTCTAGATCCCGCTAACACGTAGCGGGATGACGGTTGTCAGGGTGTCATGCAAGTAGCTGACTACTTGGATCTGGTAGGCTTAAATCACAATGCCCGTAAAGCTGCGACCCTAGAGCTACTATCTCTCACCCACTGCAAATATTGCACGGTACTATCCACTTGATCATCGTGTCGAGTTTCAGGAAACATTAAAATCTCATACTCAAAATCGTTCAGCCATACTGCTTGGTGCGGCAGAAAAACCTTGCCAGACTCTATAATCGGAACAATTTGATAAAATCGAGTGAGTTTGTCATCATGTGGTACTATTTCGATAATTGGTAAATCACTGTTTGTTTTTAGCTCTTGCACCAATTGCTGACCACTTGTTTTTGCTTCGATTAAAATTGCGTGCGGTGTCCATCTTGCAGCTAGTGACAGAACTTGCTCTTTAAGCTTTGGATACTCAAGCTTTGCGCGATATACATCGAGTAAATAGAATTTATTGCCCACTTTTGTCCAGGTGGTGCAGACGCTAAAGTTGCTCATGCTGCTTGTTGAAACTGCAGTGTCCCAGCTCTGAGTGACATATGAGAGACTATCAGAAAAATTTCTATAGCGCTTCAGCCACTCTCGTTTAATTATACCACTTGAAAGTGGCAGAGGGTTTTGTTGATATTGTGCAGCAAAAGCGTAACTTCCAAGTTCAACCTTTATCATCTCAACTTCTTCTTTTCCTCCATCTAGGTGGTATAGCAACTGACCTTCTTCTCTTAAGTATAGTATTTTTGCAGGTAATGCTGTTTTATTTCTGGTGTACTCATTTATAGTTGACCAAGCTATTCTGGTGACAGGAACAGGAGGCGCTGGCTTTTTGATTGAATAAGTAATCTCCTTATTTTCAGCTATTATTGGTAAACAAATATGATGCCATATGCTTTTCGGTTTGGAGAGAAGGTGTCCGGTCAAATCTTCCAGGTGGAGCCTATGCATCACAAGAACAATTACTCCTTTTTTTCTATTGTTGAGCCTGGCTACTAAAGTCTGGTCAAACCAATTTGTAGCACGCTTTCTAAACGTTTCACTCAAAGCTTGGGCGGGACTCAGTGGATCATCCACGATGATGAAATCACCACCTTCACCCGTTAACGTCCCTCCAACTGACGTTGCGATTCTGTATCCTCTCTGCACTGTTTGAAATTTGTATTTGGTATTCTGATCTTTGGATAGTTCTACCTCTGGAAACAGCTCTCTATACCAACTAGACTGCATTATGCATCTTGTATCGAGCGAGTGCTTTTCGCTAAGCAGCCGAGAGTAGCTTGCAACTATAGCTCTTTCCACAGAAGTCCGGATATGATAAGATTAAGGATAGATGGCGATAAGGAGGTTGGATGCCGGCAGCATATAGTTATGATTTAAGAAAAAAAGCAATGGAAGCACTAGACGAAGGGGAAAGCAGAGAAGCAGTGGCAGCAAGATTTAAAATTGGACGAACTACTTTGTGGGAGTGGCAGCAAAGAAAAAAAGAAACAGGCGACTTTCAGTCAAAAAAACTCAGTAATGGAGGTTACAATCAGAAAATTATCGACTGGAATAAGTTTATCGAATTTGCTAAAAAACACGGTAGAAAAACTCTGTCGGAAATGGCTAAACTTTGGGGCAACGTTAGTATCCAAACGATCCACCGAGCTCTCAGAAAAATTGGATTTACGCGCAAAAAAAGACATATGGATACAAGGAAAGGAACGAAGAAAAACGTGCTGAATTCTTAAAAATTATAGCAACAAAAGAACCAGAAAACTTAGTGTATATAGATGAGTCTGGGATTGATAACACGGAGGACTATCCATATGGGTATTGCCAGAAAGGACAGCGATTTTATGCCCTAAAATCTGGAAAAAAAACTCAACGAATCAGCATGGTTGCAGCCTTAAGTAGAAGAAAGATAGTTGCTCCATTAACATTTGAAGGCCACTGTAATATGGATATTTTTAATGGATGGTTTGAGCAATTTTTGGCACCGATCTTAGAACCTGGACAAACTGTCATTCTTGATAATGCTACTTTTCATAAGTCTGATAAGCTTATCAAGCTCGCTAAAGGAGTCGGTGCAGAAATTTTGTATCTGCCGCCTTATTCTCCAGATTTTAACAAAATTGAGCATCATTGGTTTGCTATAAAAAACAGAGCCAGGAAAAACATTCCTCTATTCGAATCCTTTCGTCGTGCTGTTGATTCTGCCTTCCTATGACCTATTCGGACTATTATGAGAAATGCTATATTATTCTTGCAGTTGGCTGATTTCCCAGTATCCATGCGGGCCACGCAACACTTACACATATGGACTTCATCGAGCGCGGAGGCATATTGAATATTATTCGTTTCACTTCACCAGCGCTCGCTGCTTCCAGCCTATCTGCTATGACTTTTATGTACCGATAATTATTATACTCACACCCCGGCACTACCGTTTGAAAGCATAACTCAATGAATTTTAGAAAGTTCATGATATAATGTTGAAACCAGCGCGTGACGCTGGGATGACAAAAAAAGGAGCACTGGAATGACAAGGCTATAGGTTGCAAGCGAGACGTCATACCGCCACGGTATCTCGGCAGATCCCGCTAACACGTAGCGGGATGACGAGGCTTATCGTCATGCCACCGCGAACCGTCATACCGCCGCAGACCGTCATACCGTCACGGTATCTCTAGATCCCGCTAACACGTAGCGGGATGACGGTTATTGTTTAGCTATAAATGTTAAGAAATTTACCAAACGAAAAAAAAGGCAAAAGAAGCCCCGTGGTGGTTGGCTATTCACTATGTACTAAAATATCGGCGTTTTTTTTATTCTAAAACGCTTGATTAAGAGCGATTTAGCTGCTTTTAACTTGCAACTAACCTACACCGCAAGTGTTTAAGAAATTTACTAAGCAGGAAAAAAGGCAAAGAAACCCCGTAGTAGCTAGCATTCAAATTCTCCCTTGTCAATTTGACGTTTTTCGCTGTCTTAAACGCTTTGTAAGCGCGTTTCGGCTTATATAGGTAAAAACCCAGAAATTTTTAAAGACATGCGATGCACGTAGTGCGAAAAATTAAACATGAGACGCCAAATACCCTAAGTTTTTTGTCATTAACCTGCACAGATTGCGAAGATAAATAAATAGCCTCAGTTTCATGATAAGGGGACTGGCAAGGCTTGTCAAGCAAGTTTTTTGCAATATCAGGGGATAATTTCGACCATAAATCCCTATCAATAAATTTTAACAAAAATACTTCAGTGCATTTTCAAATATAAGCATTCCATCGCCATATTTTGGCACAGCAACACCTAAACGCTTGCTCTTTTCTTTTTCAAGGGGCCAATTATCTTGCTGGGTAAAAAATATTCCCCTTTCTGGATGGGGCATTAAAGCTAGCACTCTTCCACTTTTATCTGATAAAGCTGCTAGGTCGTATGTAGATCCATTCGGATTGTAAGGAAATTGTAGGTTAGCATAGTTGCCATTTTTATCAATGTAACGTAATGCGGTGGAATTGCTCTCAATCAATTGGTTCAAAATATCTTGATCCATAAAAAATTTGCCTTCCCCATGAGCAACAGGGAGATATAGTTCACTCAGACCCCGTAGCCAAACAGAATTACTCTGCGGATTAACTCTCACTCTAATCCAGCGGCATTGGTAATTGCCTATATCATTATGGATTAAAGCTAGACTAGAGAATTCTGGAATTAATTTTACTAATATCTGACAACCATTACATATTCCTATAATCAGCTTGTCCTGAGATAAAAACTCTTGAAACTCATCCAACAAGTTGTTTTTAATACGTAAAGCAAACGCATTACCAGCACCAGTGTCATCACCATAGGAAAAACCCCCTGGAATTGCAAGTATATTGCTTAATTTCAGTTCACCTGGATTATCTATGATATCGTTAATGTGAACGATTTTTACTTCAATATTACCAATACCAAGTTTTCTGCTGCATTCCATAAATGCAAATGCAGTTTCTTTTTCGCAATTTAAGCCATAACCAGATAGGACTGTGATTTTCATGAATTGCTAAAAATTAAAAAATTCGAATTTCCTTTTTACAAAATTTGCTACTAAATTTAACGCAAATAACATCAATAATAAAGCTATAATTGCGATAGCAGCAAGTTCAACAAATGCAATTTCAGGATTGCTTGACCATATGTATATTTGCACAGGTAGAACAGTTGCCGGATCGAAAAAGGACGTAGGTGTATCAGCAATAAATGCCACCATACCCATCATAAGTAAAGGAGAAGATTCACCTAAAATCCTTGCAATTGCAAGCACAGTACCATGTATTATTCTTGGTAACGCAATCGGTAAAGAGTGATCTAATATCACCTTGATGTGAGGTGCACCGAGCGCAAACGCTGCATCTTTTATCGTAATAGGAACATTCGCAAAGGCATTTTTTGTTGCAATTATAATATTAGGTAACATCATAAATGAAAGAGTCATTCCACCAACAAGTGGTGAAGAGCGTGGTAGCCCAAATATGCCAAGATAGAGAGTTAAGCCCACTACACCAAATATTATTGAAGGCACTGCAGCAAGATTATTCATGCTAATTTCTACAATATTAGTCATTAGCCTATTTTTAGGCATAAATTCGTAAAGACAGATGCCCGACATAATTCCTATTGGTAATGCTAATGCTAGGCACACTATAATTGTCATTAATGAACCGATAAATGCCCCTAAAATCCCTGCATTCTCAGGTTCACGAGAGTCAGATTTAAGGAATAAAGACTTATTAAAAAATTTTTTCACTCTCCTCTTTTCTTTTAGCCAATCAAGTAATTTAGCATAACGATCATTCAAATATTTATCTTTATTTATTGAATTAATTATACTTGACGCGGTAAACCAGATCTCATATTCACCACTATCTTTTACTTTCTTACGAAAAAATTTCTCTAGTTCTTTGTAAGAATTACGACTTAAAATTTCGTCACCGTCTTTAAAATCAGTTCCTCCAAACACCTTACGTAAAGAATCGTTGAGTAAGCCAATGGACTTATACCGCAAATCACTAGGATTACTCGCCAAAGCAAGATCAGCATTTATTTCAACTGGCAATAAAATTTTCGTTACTGTTAAGGCACTGTAAGAGTTAACTAATATACTCAACAATATACACACAGGACAGCCAAGTGAGATAACTAGTGCCGTGAAAGAACAAAAGCGTAGCGCTCTGTTCTTTTTATTTTTCCTTTTTATACGAGCATGTACACGCCTTGACTGAAGTAATTTAAGGAATTTTTTCTTTATACTCATTTACTTTTCTTTACACGAGGATTTGAAAAAACTTTCCCCTTTTTTGTCATGCAAGTAGCTGACACTGGGATCCAGCAGGCTTTGCCTGCAAATAATTTTTACATTTTCCATGAAAGCACAAACCAAAAGGAGAATAATGAATGCTGGATCCCAGTGTCGGAGCACTGGGATGACACCACAGCGGGAGGCAAACACAATGTTCGTACAGTTGTGTGTCACACACTGGGATGACAAGAGAGAGTTCTGAGATGACACAATTGACATCACTCCCTATTGTATCTACTTAGATTTCTTTTTAACATAAGTAGTACGCTCTTTGATCCTTGCAGCTTTTCCAAATAGTTTGCACAGATAATACAGTTTTGCTCTACGAACCTTTCCTTTTCTTGTCACTTGCACTGAAACCAGTGCAGGAGAATAAACAAAAAACTGAGACACTATACTTTCTCCATGGCTCACTTTTCTGACTGCAAAAGAAGAATGTAACCCGCGGTTCCTTTTTGATATACATACACCTTCAAATATCTGTATACGTTCACTTGTACCGTCAACTACTTTAAAAGTGACCTTCAAATCATCGCCAGGACGAAATTCTGGTATTTCTTTAGCTAACACTTGCATTTGCTGTTCGTTAAATTTTTTAAGTAAATTTGTCATTTATCTCTCCACTCAATAATTCAGGCCTACGCTTTTTTGTTATAACATGAGACTGCTTCTGCCTCCAATCACTTATTTTTTTGTGATTGCCAGATAACAAAACCTCAGGTACTTTATATCCCTTCCACTGCTCAGGTCTAGTATATTGAGGATATTCAAGTACACCACCACCATAATTAAAACTTTCTTCAGTAATACTATCGGTATTATTTACTACACCTGGAAGAAGTCTAATGCATGCATCAAGAACCACCATTGCAGCTGGCTCACCTCCTGAAAGTATATAATCTCCAATACTTAACTCATAAGGAGTATACGCATCAATTATCCTTTGGTCAATACCTTCAAATCGACCACACAATATTGTTATATGAGGAAACTCTAATAATTCTCTGGCAATATTCTGATTAAACTTAGTTCCAGATGGAGTCATGTAAATAAACTTAGTGTTTTTATGAACAGAGAGCATACTATCTACTGCATCACCAACTACATCAGAACGCATAACCATTCCTGCTCCACCTCCATATGGAACATCATCCACAGTTGAATGTTTATCTTTCGCAAAAGAACGAATATTTATTACTTCAAGGTTCCATATTTTTTTTTCTAACGCTTTTCCGGCAAGAGAATAGTTCAAAAACCCCGGGAACATTTCTGGGAATATGGTTAATATTGTAACATTGAATGCCATTAAGGTTTATTTTAAGTTATTTGGGGCTATACTCTAAGAATAGTAAATTGATATAATATATAGTTAAATTAAACATGTCACTGAATAAAACGATATACGAAGGTAAAGCGAAAGCCATTATTGAAACTGAAGACTTATCAATTGTCATACAGCACTTTAAAGATGATGTTACAGCATTCAATAAGGAAAAATATGAAATAATCGATGGTAAAGGAATAATTAATAATCATATTAGTGCTTTTATCATGGAAAAGCTTGAGAAAGCAGAAATTAGCACACACTTTATAAAAACTCTAAACGAAAGAGAACAGCTAGTCAAAAAACTCAAGATAATACCTCTTGAGGTAGTAGTTAGAAATGTCGCAGCTGGCAGCTTTTGCAAACGTTTTAATATCAAAGAAGGTGAGAGGCTTGCATCTCCTATAATCGATTTTTTTTACAAAAATGATGACCTAGCCGACCCAATGGTAAGTGAAAATCACATACTGTATTTTGATTGGCTATCTAGCAAAGAAATGGATGAAGTTAAAACTACAACTTTAAAAATCAACGAAATATTAGTTCACCTATTTTCAAATGCAAGTATATATTTAGTTGATCTCAAGTTAGAATTTGGCAGATTAATAAATGACAGTACTAAAATCGTTTTAGCTGATGAAATTAGCCCTGATAACTGCAGATTATGGGATAAAAATACTTATAAAAAGCTAGATAAAGATGTCTTTCGTTTGAATTTAGGAGATTTAAAGGAAGCATACCTAGAAGTTGCAAAAAGACTGTCAGTAAAGTTAGGTTAACTAAATACTACTCTATCAAGTGGAGGGTTACATGCCTCATCAAGTTTTCCAATAATTTCAATTTTTTCTCCACGTTTTTGGAAATGATTTTTCACGTTTTGCATATTCTCAGAACTTACGATCAATACCATACCAATACCACAATTAAATGTTTTTAGCATTTCTTTCTTCTCTATTTTACCCTCCTTTGTTAGCCATAAAAATATATCTGGC
Source organism: Wolbachia endosymbiont (group A) of Ischnus inquisitorius (assembly GCF_964026985.1). Lineage (NCBI taxonomy): Bacteria > Pseudomonadati > Pseudomonadota > Alphaproteobacteria > Rickettsiales > Anaplasmataceae > Wolbachia > Wolbachia endosymbiont (group A) of Ischnus inquisitorius. The sequence continues at coordinate 1,366,253 of NZ_OZ034715.1, forward strand.
CATTTCCAGGAATTAATGTCTATGTTTGCAAATAAGTTTTTTGGAAGAATTCGCGGAATATTGTCTACCAAACCACCACCCGTGATGTGCGCAATACCTTTTACTTGTGACATGATAGGCAGCAAAGAATCAACATATATTTTTGTTGGTTCAAGTAGTATTTCACTCCAAGATTTATTATTCCATAGAGATGTATCGTTATAATTTATACCTAAGCTTTTGAAAACATGGCGCACTAAAGAAAACCCATTTGAGTGAATTCCACTTGACTCTAAGCCAACTATATAATCACCTGCTTTCATCATACTACAGTTTGGAAGAATTTGCTTTCGATCAACTACACCAACCACAAACCCTGCAAGGTCATAGTGATTATTACCATACATTCCAGGCATTTCTGCAGTTTCCCCACCAACCAATGCTATTTTAGCTTGCTTGCACCCCTCTGCAATGCCCTTAACCACAGATAATAAAACATCTTTGGTCAAAACGCCTGTTGCAAAGTAATCAAGGAAAAACAAAGGCGTTGCTCCTTGTGCAAGTAAGTCATTTACACACATTGCAACTAAATCTATACCTATAGTATCATGTTTATTCACTTCTTGAGCTATCAACAGTTTCGTACCTACTCCATCAGTTGAGGAAACGAGTACTGGATGGTCATACTTCTTACTTAGTGCAGCAAAATCAAATAACGCAGAAAATGAACCTATTTCGCTGATTACTTCTTCTCTAGTAGTTTCTTGAGCAATAGGCTTGACTTCTTTTATTAACTTATTATATAGTTCAATATCTATTCCTGATCTGGTATAAGTATTCATAATCCTTTTATAAATTTTAAAATTGTTAATACTATATTAATGCCTTGATATAAAAAGTGCAACGAAACTTTCTCTTAATTGACTATTATATACTTACCAATATAGGGTAACTTAAATCATTTATAATTATCCAATGAACGAAAATACCAAAAACATACTGTTAATAACGGAACTGCTATCAGGACGGCTGCTTCATGACTTTGCTAACTCTATGAATGGAATAACGTTTGGCGTAGAAGAGCTTGAAGTAATAGATAAGAATGATGCTGATGCGCAGAAGGAAGCGTTGTTGTTTCTTAAAGAAAGCTCCGATGATTTAATATATAAACATAAAGTTATGAAGCAGGCATATTCTTCTTCAATGGATAATTATAGCTTTGATAAGACCAAATCTAATATCGAAAATTATTTATTAAAAAAAAAAAAAAAGTAAAGCTTACGTGGAAAATAGACGCATACTCTGCAAAAAATAAGGAAGATTTAATTGAAAAGATAAATAAGATAATTTCTAATATGGTGCTAACTATAGCCAGTGCAGTGGCGGAAGTTGAACTAGTATCTGTTTTACTGAGTCAAACAGAAGATAAAATGCTATTAACTATAAAAATTCTAAATGAACACAAACCAATAAGCAAATCATTAGTAGACAAATTAATCAAAAAAAATGACACTAATTTAAATACAAAAGATATTAATATCTATATGACCTCTTTATTATTAGAGTACTATAACACTGAAATGCATTATACTTGCGAAAATAATTTGCTGGAAATAGGTTTAACTATAACTTGAGTTGCATATTTGGTTATTACAACTTTTTCTTCGTGTCAAGGCATTCCCCGACAAGGGGTACCAAATCTAATTTTTGTAATCACTTAAGTCTAGTACTATTTTATTAATGTAGCGCTCATTTGCATCTTTGATGATAAACTTCATACCATTTTTATATTTAATGACTTCATCTACAGAAGGCACTTTACCAGCAATCGAAAGAATCAAACCACCAAGTGTAACATAGTCTTCTTCAGGGTCACGTAATTCTATTTTTAGATCCTCTTCTATATCTTTTATAAGAGCCCTTGCTGATACTTCAAACTTATTTTGAGACAATTCAGTAATGGTATATTCTGAATTTATTTCGTTTTCACTATCAATGTTTGGTATTAGTTCCTCTATAAGATCAGTCATTGAAATTAAACCATCAGTTCCACCATATTCATCCAATACGATAGCTAAGCATGATTTAGAAGAGTTCATCCTAACAAAAAGATTAGTTGTCTTCATCGAGGGTGGAACAAATATTACGCTTTGTATAATATGTTTCAGATTAAAATTTTTATCCCTATTAAAAATAACATCTTTTACATAAAAAAAGCCTATTACGTTATCAAAGTTATTTTTATAAATTGGTATTTTAGTGTGGCAAGTGTTTTTTATCTTCTTTATTATTTCACGCTCGCTTGACTCAATGTCTACTGCGCATATCTCTGTACGTGGAGTCATTATATCCATTATACCACAATCGCGGAATTTTAATAGACCATTAAATATATTAAGTTCTGGCAGATCTTTCATTAATGCCTCAGTCGCACACTTTTTCAACACAGAAGCTTTTTTGAAAAGGAAGAGAAAAATTCTATATGCTATTTTTTCTACTAAGGTTCTTTTTTTACTCAATTTATTCCCTGTAATGGCAAAAACGTTTTCAGATTAGATTTATCAAGAAAACTGTTATTAAATGTTTAATAAGCATGTGAATAATGTCAAATTAATTTGTGAATTATTTGTTGATATAAAATACCAACAATTGATCAACAACTTTTTCAACAACATATACATAGTTGTGTAACAATGCATGATGGTAAAGTATTTTCCATAAAAGAAAATTACTAACACTCTAAACACCTTACTTATACACATAAATCATAACAGAAAATCAATAATATACGAAAGTTACTCACATATTTATCCACAAGTTGAACAACGCCAATTTTTACTGAACTTTAAGTTAGTAACAAGTTATTGATAGAACTATTATTATTACTATACTTTAATATACAAAAGAATAAATAGAATAGAT